>NC_015663.1:1320087-2640175 GCF_000215745.1 Klebsiella aerogenes KCTC 2190
TTCTATCCCGGCATGTACCGCACGCTGCTGGAAATGGCGGAAAAGGGCAATCTTGATGTCGCGACCTGCAATGGCCGCTATGTGTACGAAAGCCGCGACGACATTCATCCGATTTTCCCGCCAGAACGCCTGCAGTCCACTGGCGTCCTGCCGGGTTACGTCTGGCTGAAGCAGGCGCTCGACTCGCGTAAGTTCCTGCACGTCACCTGGTTGAACATCTATCGCCGCGATTTTATTAACCAGCACCATTTCCACTTTGAGCCGGGCCTGCGCCATCAGGATATTCCCTGGACGACGGAAGCGTTACTGGCCGCCGAGCGTGTGCAGTACACCAGCGAGCAATTTTACGACTATTACATTCACTCGGAATCGGTGTCGCATAAGCCAGACAACGACGATACGCTGATGCGCTCAGCGCGCCATTATATGAAGATCCTCGAGATGCTCAGCGCCATCAACCAGCGCTATCCAGACAAGGTACGGCACATTCCCGCCTGCCGCTGGCAGATAGCCAAAGAAGGGTTGGGGATTATCCATACCTTCGACTGCATGAAAGATGAGTCGAAAAAGCATATTATCATTAAAGAATTCTTCGAACGCGGCATCTGGCGCCTGATCTGGACTAACGCCTGCACGTTCCGTTTACGCTGGCGTCTGGGACGCCGCTATTTGCGCATAAAGCGCTATCTCAACGCCGCATAGGCCGAAATCCCTCGGTTTCCGCCAAAGAGATAGCTTTACGCGGGTTAAATGCTTAGAATTTGCCCGCAAAAAACCTAAAACGGATAAATAGTTTGGAATTGCTTTATACCACCCTACTCTACCTCATTCAGCCGCTGGTGTGGCTGCGACTGCTGCTGCGCAGCCGTAAGGCCCCGGCATACCGTAAACGCTGGGCTGAACGTTATGGCTTCTGTCAAAACAAGGTAGTGCCGGATGGCATTCTGCTGCACTCCGTCTCCGTCGGTGAAACGCTGGCGGCGATCCCGTTAGTACGCGCGCTACGTCATCGCTATCCTTCACTGCCGATCACCGTCACCACCATGACGCCAACCGGCTCAGAGCGCGCGATGTCTGCCTTCGGTAAAGATGTTCATCACGTCTATCTGCCGTATGACCTACCCTGCGCCATGAACCGTTTCCTCAACAGCGTACAGCCGAAACTGGTCATCGTGATGGAAACCGAGCTGTGGCCGAACATGGTCGCTGCGCTGCACAAACGTAAAATCCCGCTGGTTATCGCTAACGCACGCCTATCAGAGCGTTCCGCGAAAGGCTATGCCAAACTCGGCGGCTTCATGCGCCGCCTGTTAAGCCGTATTACGCTTATCGCCGCGCAAAATGAAGAGGACGGCAACCGCTTCCTCGCGCTCGGCCTTAAACGTAACCAACTGGCGGTGACCGGCAGCCTGAAATTCGATATTTCCGTCACCCCGGAACTGGCGGCCCGCGCCGTTACCCTGCGTCGCCAATGGGCGCCGCACCGTAAAGTGTGGATAGCCACCAGCACTCACGACGGCGAAGAACAAATCATCCTGCAGGCACATAAAAAACTGCTGGAAACCTTCCCCGACCTGCTGCTGATCCTCGTGCCGCGCCATCCGGAACGCTTCGGCGACGCCCGCGACATGGTGCAAAAAGCCGGGATGAGCTTCACGATGCGCAGCACCGGTGAAATTCCGTCTAACAGCACTCAGGTGGTGATTGGCGATACCATGGGCGAATTGATGCTGCTCTACGGCATTGCCGACCTGGCGTTCGTCGGCGGCAGCCTGGTTGAACGCGGTGGACACAACCCGCTCGAACCCGCCGCCCACGCTATTCCGGTGCTAATGGGTCCGCACACCTTCAACTTTAAAGATATCTGCGCCAAGCTGCAGCAGGACGATGGCCTGATCACCGTCACGGACGCCGACTCGCTGGTCAGAGAGGTTTCTACCCTGCTGACGGACGAAGATTATCGACTGTGGTACGGTCGCCACGCGGTGGAAGTACTGCATCAAAACCAGGGCGCGCTGTCGCGTCTGCTACAGTTATTGCAACCCTACCTGCCGCAGCGGAGCCACTAATGTCGACCCGACTCTCCGTCGTGATGATCGTCAAAAACGCCGCCGACCTGCTCGCCGATTGCCTGGCGTCGGTAAGCTGGGCGGATGAAGTGGTGGTGCTGGACTCCGGCAGTACCGACAATACCGTCGAACTGGCCCGTAGCCTCGGTGCCCAGGTCTATAGCAACACCGACTGGCAAGGCTACGGCATTCAGCGCCAGCGCGCGCAAGATTACGCCACTCACGACTGGGTGCTGATGATTGATACCGACGAGCGCGTTACGCCTGAGCTGAAAGAGTCTATCCTCAAGGTACTGGACGCGCCGCAGCGCGGCGTTATCTATAGCATCGCCCGGCGTAACTACTTCCTCGGGCGCTTTATGCGCCACAGCGGCTGGTATCCCGATCGGGTGATGCGCCTGTACGAACGCGCGCGTTACCGCTATAACGATAATCTGGTGCATGAATCTCTGGATAGCCTCGGCGCCGAAGTCGTGCCGCTCAGCGGCGATCTGCTGCACCTGACCTGTCGCGATTTCTCCGGCTTCCAGCAGAAACAGCTCGCCTATGCCGCGGCCTGGGCGCTTGAGCGCCATCAGAAGGGCAAGAAGACCTCGATGGCGGGGATTTTCAGCCATACGCTGGGCGCCTTCGTGAAAACGCTGCTGCTGCGCGGCGGCGTACTGGATGGAAAACAGGGTTGGCTGCTGGCGGTAGTCAATGCGCAATACACGTTTAATAAATACACCGAGCTGTGGGCACTCAGCCGCGGCTACTCGGAGAAAGTGTAATTATGGGCACAAAAGCGATCTATCCGGGCACCTTTGACCCTATCACCAACGGCCATATCGATATCGTCACCCGCGCGGCGGGTATGTTTGATAAGGTTTTGCTGGCCATCGCCGCCAGCCCGAGCAAAAAACCAATGTTTAGCCTCGATGAACGCATTGCGCTGGCGGAGCAGGCAACGGCGCATCTGGTCAACGTTGAGGTGATTGGCTTCAGCGATTTGATGGCCAATTTCGCCCGCGCGCAGCAGGCGAATATTTTAATTCGCGGCCTGCGGGCAGTGGCGGATTTCGAATATGAAATGCAGCTGGCGCACATGAACCGCCATTTGATGCCCACGCTGGAAAGCGTGTTCCTGATGCCGTGCAAAGAGTGGTCGTTTATCTCTTCATCGCTGGTTAAGGAAGTGGCGCGCCACCAGGGCGACGTCTCCCACTTCCTGCCGCCTAACGTACATCAGGCGCTGTTAAATAAGCTGAAGTAGCATTTCCTGCCCCCGCTCGCGCTGCGCGTAGCGGGGCTACCAGCTTACCCGGCCTGGCATAATCCGCAACCCTCTCCACTACTTCTGACACTGGCGGCAATAAAAGGTCGCGCGCTGAGCGTGTTTGCTGGCGATAATCGGCGTGCCGCAGATCCGGCACGGCTCGCCTTTGCGGCCATATACCTGCAGTTCCTGGGCGAAATATCCCGGTTTACCGTCGCTTTGCAGGAAATCCTTCAGCGTCGTTCCACCCTGCTCAATCGAGCGCAGCAGCACCAGCTTAATCATCTTCACTAACCACTCGCATTCCTGATGCGAGAGCGACGAGGCCAGCCGATCGGGATGGATCCCGGCGGAAAACAGCGATTCGCTGGCGTAGATATTGCCCACGCCCACCACCAGCTTGTTATCCATCAGCCAGGGTTTAATGGCGGTTTTCTTCTTCGCGCAACGCTGCTGGAGATAGTCGGCGTTGAATTCATCGCTTAGCGGCTCCGGGCCGAGATGCGCCAGCACCGGATGACCATCCAGCTCTTTAGTCCATAACCAGGCGCCAAAGCGGCGAGGATCGGTATAGCGCAGTACTTTACCGTTGCTCAGCACCAGGTCGACGTGGTCGTGTTTTTCAGCCGGCTGCTCCTCACTGAGGATGCGCAGGCTGCCAGACATACCAAGATGAATAATGATCCAGCCGTGACGCAGCTCCAGCAGCAGGTATTTGGCGCGTCGGCGCACGCTCAGCACCGGTTCGTCGCTGAGGCGGTAAATCTCTTCGGATACTGGCCAACGCAGGCGCCCGTTGCGCACTACGGCATGCAGGATGTTAGCGCCCACCAGATGCGGCTCAATGCCGCGACGGCTGGTTTCGACTTCAGGTAATTCAGGCATTTTTTTCCTCTTAACCACACAGTTTCGGGTGACAGGGAGGCAGCGGGAAGAGAGGCCGGTAGGCTTAACGAAGCAAGCGGCCAGGCTGAACGCATGCAGCCAACGCACCTGTAGCTCGAAGGATGAAGCATAAAACAAAAAACCCCGCCGGAGCGGGGTTTTAGTACAAGGAGACTAAAATTATTTGATTTTAGCTTCTTTGTAGATAACGTGCTGACGTACAACCGGATCGTACTTTTTCAGTTCCATTTTTTCCGGTTTGGTACGCTTGTTCTTCGTGGTGGTATAGAAGTGACCAGTACCAGCGGAAGAAACCAGCTTGATTTTCTCACGAATACCTTTAGCCATGATTTATTTCCTCTAAGTACTTAGTACTTTTCGCCACGGGCACGCAGTTCAGACAGAACTGTATCGATGCCTTTTTTATCGATTACACGCATACCTTTAGCAGATACGCGCAGGGTGACAAAACGCTTCTCGCTCTCAACCCAGAAACGGTGAGAGTGCAGGTTCGGCAGGAAACGGCGTTTAGTCGCGTTCAGTGCGTGGGAACGGTTGTTACCGGTCACCGGACGCTTGCCAGTAACTTGGCAGACTCGGGACATGTCTATTCTCCAAAAATCAAATTAGCTCGAGCTTCGTATGGGGTATTGGCGCCTCGTCAGGCTTTACAGCCCGGTCATCGCATAGTTCTATTGAACTCTCGATTGCCAGGCCCAAATGCCAAACCCGAGATTCTCAAAGGTGGCGTAGTATACGCTGACTCGGCGGTGTGCTCAAGTCCCGAACAGACAAAGATCCCGATAGATCGCATGATCGGGGCTAAATCCAGCCACGTTCGGCAAAAGAGACGTACGCGCCGCGGCCAATAATCAGATGATCAAGCACGCGTATCTCCATGAATCTACAACACTTAACCACCCTGTCGGTCATCAACTTATCCGACTTACTCGGTTCAGGACTACCTGAAGGATGATTATGGGCAAGGATCACCGCGGCGGCGTTCACTTTGATTGCTTCGCGTACAATTTCTCGCGGATGCACCTCTACGTGGCTAAGAGTACCAGAAAAAAGGCGGCTATGTTTCAATACCCGGTTCTGATTATCTAAAAAGATCGCCATAAAGATCTCCCGCTCTTCATCGGCGAGCTGGCTTTGTAAAAATTCTCGCGTCATGAGCGGCGTGACCAGCGACGGTTCCTCTCTCATCCGCAGGCTAAAATAACGCCGCGCCAGCTCGGCAATACCTTTAAGTTGCGCATATTTCGCAATGCCGATACCGTCGATATCTGCAAATTGTTCTATCTCAGCCGATAACAGCCCGTACAGCGAACCGAAGCGCTGTAGCAAGCTGTGTGAAAATGTCAGTACATCCTGGGTACGCGTACCGGTACGCAAAAACAACGCCAGCAGCTCAACGTCGCTCAACGTTTCAATACCGTCGCGCAGCATTTTTTCCCGCGGCATCAATGATTCCTGTATATCCATTACCCTGTCTCCTTTCCCGTTCCTCGCCCATCCTGGCATACCCTTTTCGCGCTGCCGACCGGTGATTTCAAGGCCTGCGTAGCCCCTCGCAAAGTGAGTGTCCGGCATACGCACGATGCCACCGGGATTGTGATAAGATGCGCGGATTCTGGTGTATTTCAACAGGACAAAATCATGATGAGTCTGGCTGGTAAAAAGATCGTTCTCGGCGTGAGCGGCGGCATCGCCGCCTATAAAACGCCAGAACTGGTGCGCCGACTGCGAGAACGCGGCGCCGATGTACGCGTCGCCATGACCGAAGCCGCCAAGGCCTTTATTACCCCGTTGAGCCTGCAGGCGGTTTCCGGTTACCCGGTCTCCGATAGCCTGCTGGATCCGGCTGCCGAAGCGGCAATGGGCCATATTGAACTGGGCAAGTGGGCCGATCTGGTTATCCTTGCCCCGGCAACCGCCGATTTAATCGCCCGCGTCGCCGCCGGTATGGCGAACGATCTGGTCTCCACGATTTGCCTGGCTACGCCCTCTCCGGTGGTCGTCGTTCCGGCGATGAACCAACAGATGTATCGCGCCGCCGCCACCCAAGACAACCTTGCCACTATTGCCGCCCGCGGCCTGTTGGTATGGGGCCCCGATAGCGGCAGCCAGGCCTGCGGCGACGTTGGCCCGGGCCGCATGCTCGATCCGCTGACTATCGTGGAGATGGCGGCGCAGCATTTCTCGCCTGTCAAAGATTTGCAACATCTCAACATCATGATTACCGCGGGCCCAACCCGCGAGCCGCTGGACCCAGTGCGCTACATCACCAACCATAGCTCCGGCAAAATGGGCTTCGCGATTGCCGCCGCCGCCGCACAACGCGGTGCGAACGTCACGCTGGTTAGCGGCCCGGTGTCGCTGCCGACGCCGCCGTTTGTGCAGCGCATCGATGTTGGCACCGCGCTGGAAATGGAAGCGGCGGTGCAGAATGGCGTGCAACAGCAGCATATTTTCATCGGCTGCGCCGCCGTTGCCGACTACCGCGCAGCGATTGTCGCCGACGAGAAAATCAAAAAACAAGGTGATGAATTAACAATAAAAATGGTCAAAAACCCGGACATCGTCGCCGGGGTGGCCGCACTAAAAAATCACCGCCCGTACGTTGTTGGATTTGCCGCCGAAACAAATAATGTGGAAGAATACGCCCGGCAAAAACGTGCCCGCAAAAATCTCGACCTGATTTGCGCCAATGATGTTTCTCAGCCAAATCAAGGTTTTAATAGCGATAACAACGCATTACACCTTTTCTGGCAGGATGGGGATAAGCGCTTACCACTTGAGCGCAAGGAATTCCTGGGCCAATTATTACTCGACGAGATCGTTACCCGTTATGATGAAAAAAATCGACGTTAAGATTCTGGACCCGCGTGTTGGCAAGCAATTTCCGTTGCCAACCTATGCCACCTCCGGCTCAGCCGGACTTGACCTGCGTGCCTGTCTTGACGACGCCGTAGAGCTGGCGCCGGGCGCAACCACCCTGCTGCCGACTGGCCTTGCGATTCATATCGCCGATCCGTCTCTGGCGGCGGTGATTCTGCCGCGTTCCGGCCTGGGCCATAAACATGGCGTCGTGCTGGGCAACCTGGTCGGACTTATCGACTCCGACTACCAGGGCCAGCTGATGGTGTCCGTCTGGAACCGCGGCCAGCAGAGCTTTACTATCGAGCCGGGCGAGCGCATCGCGCAGATGGTCTTTGTGCCGGTGGTACAGGCGGAGTTTAATCTGGTGGAAGAATTTGACGCCACCGACCGCGGCGAAGGCGGATTCGGCCACTCAGGGCGCAAATAAGCCCGGCTATACGGAACCCGCATCCCAAAGCGCATAATGCAATAACATCACCGCAAACTAAGGTTTGCGGTCGCTTTGTGGATGCCTGCCTGACAAGTGCTTATTTTCAGGGGTATTTTAAAACATGGCAGAAAAACAAACTGCGAAAAGGAATCGTCGCGAAGAAATACTTCAGTCTCTGGCGCTGATGCTTGAATCCAGCGATGGTAGTCAACGTATTACCACGGCGAAACTGGCGGCCTCCGTCGGTGTTTCCGAAGCGGCGTTATACCGTCATTTTCCCAGTAAAACCCGCATGTTTGACAGCCTGATCGAGTTCATTGAAGACAGTCTGATTACGCGCATCAATTTGATTTTGAAAGATGAAAAGGACACCACGGCTCGTCTGCGCCTGATTGTTCTGCTGATTCTTGGGTTTGGCGAGCGTAATCCTGGGCTGACGCGTATCCTCACCGGCCACGCCTTAATGTTCGAACAGGACCGTCTGCAGGGTCGTATCAACCAGCTATTTGAACGTATCGAAGTTCAATTGCGTCAGGTGATGCGTGAAAAGAAAATGCGTGAGGGAGAAGGCTACACCCTCGACGAGACGCTACTGGCAAGCCAGCTGCTGGCATTTTGCGAAGGCATGCTGTCGCGTTTTGTGCGTAGCGAGTTCAAGTACCGCCCTACGGATGATTTCGATGCCCGCTGGCCGCTGGTCGCGGCGCAACTGCAATAAATCTCAATATGCAGCCGCAAGGCTGCATGGCTCATCATTCACCTTCTCAGCGTGCTCTGGCTATACCGGCAGCCGCTGGCTGCCGGGCTCATCTTCAGACGCCGTAGGCTTCGCGGTAAGCGCGTACCGATGCCAAATGCTCAGCCATCTCAGGCTTTTCTTCCAGATAGGCGATAAGGTCTTTCAGAGTGACGATAGAAATCACTTTGCAGCCATAATCACGTTCCACTTCCTGAATCGCAGAGATCTCGCCGCGACCGCGCTCCTGGCGGTCAAGCGAGATGAGCACGCCAGCCAGTTCAGCGCCATTAGCCTGAATAATTTCCATTGATTCACGAATTGCGGTACCGGCGGTAATCACGTCGTCCACCAGCATCACGCGGCCCTGTAGCGGGCTACCGACCAGGTTGCCGCCTTCACCGTGGGTCTTCGCTTCTTTACGGTTGAAGCAGTAAGGCAGGTCACGGTCATGATGCTCAGCCAGCGCGACGGCGGTGGTGGTGGCGATAGGGATGCCTTTATAGGCCGGGCCGAACAGCAGGTCGAACTCGATCCCGGAATCCACCAGCGCCTCGGCGTAGAAACGGCCCAGCAGAGCCAGATCGCGCCCGGTATTAAACAGGCCGGCGTTGAAGAAATAGGGGCTCTTACGCCCGGATTTCAGCGTAAATTCGCCAAACTTAAGAACCTGCTTGCTAAGCGCAAACTCAATAAACTGGCGCTGATACGGCTTCATGGATTCGCTCCTTTTAGTACTGTCATCATTGTCGGACTACGCGCCCTATCCTTCGCAGGTGTAATGAGGGATAAAGCGCAAAAAAAAGGCGACTTCTCAGTCGCCTTAATCATTAATTTTCTAACGCCGCTTTCTGCGTCGCAATAATGGATTCGATTCCCCCTCGCGCTAACGCCAGGAGAGTGAGAAGTTCTTCATGGGTGAACGGCTCGCCTTCCGCCGTGCCCTGCACCTCAATGATGCGACCGTCTTCGGTCATTACCACATTCATATCGGTTTCCGCGGCGGAATCTTCCACGTACTCCAGATCGCAAATGGCTTCGCCATTAACGATACCCACGGAAACGGCGGCCACCATTCCCTTCATTGGGTTGGTTTTGAGTTTACCGGCAGCAACCAGCTTGTTCAGCGCATCGGCCAGCGCAACGCAGGCGCCGGTAATGGACGCGGTACGGGTACCGCCATCGGCCTGCAGCACATCGCAATCGAGCGTAATGGTGAACTCGCCCAGCGCTTTCAGATCCACCGCGGCGCGCAGCGCGCGGGCAATCAAACGCTGAATTTCCATAGTGCGGCCGCCCTGTTTGCCTTTAGCGGCTTCGCGAGCGTTACGGGTATGGGTGGAGCGCGGCAGCATGCCATATTCGGCGGTGATCCAGCCCTGGCCCTGACCTTTCAGGAAGCGCGGTACGCCTTCGTCGATGGAGGCAGTGCACAGCACTTTGGTGTCGCCAAATTCGACCAGCACGGAGCCTTCAGCATGTTTTGTATAGTTACGGGTCAGGGTTACTGGACGCACCTGATTAGCGCTACGGCCTGCTGGACGCATGATTACTCTCCGGCTTGAAACGAATGTGGCTGCGCATTATACACAAATTCGACCAAGTTGCATCGCGACGACGCACGCCTGCCGATGCGGATAATGCGCGCTTATTCCTATCCTGAAAGAGCCTCGAAAGCTATAATCCTCCCCACTCTCCTTAAAAAACAGGAACGTCTATGATCCGCAGTATGACCGCCTATGCCCGGCGTGAAATCAAGGGTGACTGGGGTAGCGCCGCGTGGGAACTGCGCTCGGTAAACCAACGCTATCTGGAAACCTACTTCCGCCTGCCGGAGCAGTTCCGGAGCCTGGAACCCGTGGTTCGCGAGCGCATCCGCTCTCGTCTGACTCGCGGCAAAATCGAATGCACCCTGCGTTTTGAACAGGATCCCAGCGCCCAGGGTGAATTGATCCTCAATGAGAACCTGGCGAAGCAGCTGGTGAACGCCGCGAACTGGGTAAAAATGCAGAGCGATGAAGGCGAGATCAACCCGGTTGATATCCTGCGCTGGCCTGGAGTGATGGCGGCGCAAGAACAGGACCTTGATGCGATTGCCGCTGAAATCCTCAACGCCCTGAACGGCGCGCTGGACGACTTTATCGTCGCCCGTGAAACCGAAGGTCAGGCACTGAAAACGCTGATCGAACAACGCCTGGAAGGCGTCAGCGCCGAAGTCAGCAAAGTCCGCGCCCATATGCCGGAAATCCTGCAGTGGCAGCGCGAGCGCCTGGTCGCCAAGCTTGAAGACGCCGAAGTGCAGCTGGAAAACAACCGTCTCGAGCAAGAGCTGGTGTTGATGGCTCAGCGTATCGACGTCGCCGAAGAGCTCGATCGCCTGGAAGCGCACGTTAAAGAGACCTACAACATTCTGAAGAAGAAAGAAGCCGTGGGTCGCCGCCTCGACTTCATGATGCAGGAGTTCAACCGCGAGTCGAATACTCTGGCGTCAAAATCCATCAATGCCGACGTGACCAATTCAGCGATCGAGCTGAAGGTGCTGATCGAGCAGATGCGCGAGCAGATCCAGAATATCGAGTAATGTCCTCTCCTGCTGGCTCGCCTTACGGGCCAGCATTATTTTTTCTTATCACTTTTAAAAAAGAAAAATATACATAACCCCATATCAGGGGACTACTCCTTCATTTTTGCATTAGATTTTTTCATGTAAATGAGCTCGCTTTAGAAAAACTCAATCGTGATCTGCCGCACAAATCGCTACCCTTTGCCCATCATTGTGGGGGATTTATGCTGCTTCATGTTCTTTATCTGATTGGTATTACGGCGGAAGCGATGACTGGCGCTTTAGCAGCCGGGCGTCGCCGTATGGACACCTTTGGGGTGATTATTATCGCCACCGCTACCGCACTCGGCGGGGGTTCTGTACGCGATATCCTTCTCGGCCATTATCCGCTCGGTTGGGTGAAGCATCCGGAATACGTCATTATTGTGGCGGTTGCCGCCGTCCTCACCACCATCGCTGCGCCGGTGATGCCGCACCTGCGCCGCCTGTTCCTGGTGCTGGATGCCCTGGGCCTGATCGTGTTCTCGATTATCGGCGCGCAAATCGCGCTGGATATGGGTGAAGGGCCGATAATCGCGTCTATTGCCGCCGTGATCACCGGCGTCTTTGGCGGCGTGCTGCGCGATATGTTCTGTAAGCGTATCCCGCTGGTGTTTCAGAAAGAACTGTACGCGGGCATCTCTTTTGCCGCCGCGGTGCTTTATATCGCGTTGCAGCACTACGTCAGCAGCCATGACGTAGTGGTCATCGCCACGCTGCTCTTCGGCTTTACCGCGCGTATGCTCGCCCTGCGCTGGAAGCTCGGCCTGCCGGTCTTCTACTACAAGCACGACGCTCATTGATTCCTCAGAATCCCGGAATACGTTGCCCGCTGAGCCACTGCGCCAGCGCGGCAATATCCGGGTTTTGCAAAAAGACGACCAGCTGGCGCGCCCTTTCCTGCCCCACCCCCGGTAATTGCCGCCACTGGGACTCATTGCGCTCCCGCAATAGCTGCCAGTTTTCTGCCGCAACGCTCGCCTGCGCGGACTGAGGTATCGGTACCCCCAGCGCCAGCACCCAACGAATAAACGGCTGCTCGCGGGTCAAATTGAACTGATGCCACAGCCGCAGGCCACGCTTGCTGGTAATGCCTGGTACGCTCTGTAGTTGTTCAGGCGTCAAAGCCAGCCATGAAAAAAGATGTGCCATGCGGCGATCGTCTATTAGCGTGCGCCATAGCGCCTCTCCAGTTCCCCCCATATCCAGAACTGGCTTAGACGATAGCCAGACCAGCCGGGAGAGAAACTGCCCGGCGCACTCGGACGACGCATAATAACAGGTTAAGGAATGAAAACGGGGCGAAGGCGGTTGTGGCGCATCGCGGTGGCTGGCCCGCCAGACCACGCTATCCAGACGCGGGATCCCCTGTCCAGCCAGGCTTACTAGCACCTGGTCTCCGGCGACGATGTCTAACTGCCGCCAGCGGGCCACCGAGCCAATATTGACCCGACGCACCAGCTTATCGTCCAGTTTTACCGGTTCGAGATGCGCCACAACGGCTATCTTGCCGCTGCGCCCGACAGTGAACTGGATCGTGGTCACTTCCGCCACCTGCGAAAATGGCTGATATTTCCAGGCCGCCACCCAGTGCCCCTGTCCTGGAAGCCAACGGCCCCCGGCTGGTTCTTTTTCCGCACGGATCACAATGCCATCGGTGACAAAGGGCAGCGGCGAGGCGAACCAGCGCTCGCGCCAGACGGCGGTCTCCTGCCAGTCTTTCACCGGATGGGAATAGCGCTGCGCCAGAGGAAACCCGCCGTCGGCAAGCAGCGCCAGGCGGGTGGACATCCGGGCCGGACCGTCGGGCCAGGCCCAGATAAACACCCCCAGCGTATTCAGCGTTGCCGATGGCGCTTTGCGCATCAGTATCCCGGCGACTTTCGCCCGTGAATTCATACCGCCCGCCTGTTTTTGTATGTGCCCCTCTTGCAGCTGAAAAATCTCGCCCTGTAGCACGCTATTTGCCAGCGCTCCTGCGGTAGTTTGCGGTACGCCGGGGATCTGGCGCACTTTTGCCGTCCAGTCTTCCCCCGCCAGACCGTCGCCGCGGCTAATCGCCTGTATTAACCTACCCCCGCGATAAACCAGCGTCACCGCCACACCGTCGACTTTCGGCTGTACCCACAGATTGGGTTTCTCGCGCATCCAGCGGCCGACGCTCGCGGCATCGGGCAGTTTACGCACCCCGGTATGCGCGATGGGATGTTTGACTTCGCCGCGCGGCGGCGGCAGCTCGTCTTCAGGCGTCTCCTGACCGAAGCAGCGCCGCCACTGCGCCAACCGGGCAGATAGCATGTCGTAGACCTCATCGCTGACCTCGCTACTGCCCTGCTGCCAGTAGGCCGCTTTCCAGTCGACAATCTGCTGGCTCAGGCGCTCTATCTCCTGCCCGGCTTGTTGCAAAGACCACGCCGGGCAGGCCGCCATTGCCATTGCCGCCGCCATCCATAACGCTGCCGCTATCAGCCATCTGCACATGCCTTTACCTCCTTGTTCTACCTTGCGGCATCGTGCGCTAAAGACCGAAGCCGCGGCGACAGGCAAATCATTACGCTGCGAGCGGCTTTCCAGGATTTACGCCTTGTTGCTGCAACTGCTTAAGAAATCAGGAAAGCAGCAGGCAAAATGAAAGAAACAGCGGCAAAAAGTGTGACAATGACTGCCTCACGCGGCGGCGGCGTGTATAATAGGCTCGTATGTAGGATCTCTTTCGACAATCACATACAAAAGACACTCATGGCTCAAGGCACGCTTTATATTGTTTCCGCCCCTAGCGGCGCGGGTAAATCCAGCCTGATTCAGGCTTTATTGAAAACCCAACCGTTGTACGATTCCCAGGTTTCTGTTTCGCATACCACGCGCAATCCGCGCCCGGGTGAAGTTCACGGTGAACACTATTTCTTTGTCGATCACGATAAATTCAGGTCGATGATTAGCGAAGACGCTTTCCTTGAGCACGCTGAGGTTTTTGGCAATTATTACGGGACCTCTCGTGAAGCTATCGAGCAGGTTCTGGCGACCGGCGTTGATGTTTTTCTTGATATCGACTGGCAGGGCGCCCAGCAAATCCGTAATAAAATGCCCGGTGCGCGCAGTATCTTTATTCTGCCGCCGTCAAAAGACGAGCTTGACCGCCGCCTGCGCGGCCGCGGTCAGGACAGCGAGGAAGTCATCGCAAAACGTATGGCGCAGGCAGTTGCAGAAATGAGCCATTACGCGGAATATGATTACCTTATTGTGAATGATGATTTTGATACCGCTTTAGGCGATCTGAAAAACATTATCCGCGCTGAACGTCTGCGCATGAGCCGCCAAAAGCAGCGACATGGCGCTTTAATCACCAAACTATTGGCAGACTGAACCCACATTCAGTATCATGCCCAGTCATTTCTTCACCTGTGGAGCATTTTAAGTATGGCACGCGTAACTGTTCAGGACGCTGTAGAGAAAATTGGTAACCGTTTTGACCTGGTACTGGTCGCCGCGCGTCGCGCTCGTCAGATGCAGGTAGGCGGAAAGGATCCGCTGGTACCGGAAGAAAACGATAAAACCACCGTTATCGCACTGCGCGAAATCGAAGAAGGTCTGATCAACAACCAGATCCTTGACGTACGTGAGCGCCAGGAACAGCAAGAGCAGGAAGCCGCTGAATTACAAGCCGTTACCGCGATTGCTGAAGGTCGTCGTTAATCACACAGCGGGTCGCCCTTGTATCTGTTTGAAAGCCTGAATCAGCTGATTCAAAACTACCTGCCGGAAGAGCAAATCAAGCGCCTTCGGCAGGCGTATCTCGTTGCACGTGACGCTCACGAGGGTCAGACACGTTCAAGCGGTGAACCCTATATCACGCACCCGGTAGCGGTGGCCTGCATTCTGGCCGAGATGAAACTCGACTACGAAACGCTGATGGCCGCGCTGCTGCATGATGTGATTGAAGATACCCCTGCAACCTACCAGGACATGGAACAGCTTTTTGGTAAAAGCGTCGCCGAACTGGTAGAGGGGGTGTCGAAACTTGATAAGCTCAAGTTCCGCGATAAGAAAGAGGCGCAGGCCGAAAACTTTCGCAAAATGATCATGGCGATGGTGCAGGATATCCGCGTCATCCTCATCAAACTTGCCGACCGCACCCACAATATGCGCACCCTGGGCTCGCTACGCCCGGATAAACGCCGCCGCATCGCCCGCGAAACGCTGGAAATTTATAGCCCGCTGGCGCACCGTTTAGGTATCCATCACATCAAAACCGAGCTCGAAGAGCTGGGCTTTGAAGCACTGTACCCTAACCGCTACCGCGTCATCAAAGAAGTGGTTAAAGCAGCGCGCGGTAATCGTAAAGAGATGATTCAAAAGATCCTCTCTGAAATCGAAGGGCGTTTACAGGAAGCGGGGATCCCCTGCCGCGTCAGCGGTCGCGAAAAGCATCTGTACTCCATTTACTGCAAAATGGTGCTTAAAGAGCAGCGTTTTCACTCGATCATGGATATTTACGCCTTCCGCGTTATTGTTCACGATCCCGATATCTGCTATCGCGTGCTGGGCCAAATGCACAGCCTCTACAAGCCGCGTCCCGGTCGTTTCAAAGATTACATCGCCATTCCAAAAGCGAACGGCTATCAATCTTTGCACACCTCGATGATTGGCCCCCACGGCGTCCCGGTCGAGGTACAAATCCGTACCGAAGATATGGACCAGATGGCGGAAATGGGGGTTGCGGCGCACTGGGCTTATAAAGAGCACGGCGGCGAAAGCAGCACGACCGCGCAAATCCGCGCTCAGCGCTGGATGCAAAGCCTGCTGGAACTGCAGCAGAGCGCCGGTAGCTCGTTTGAATTTATCGAGAGCGTTAAATCCGATCTGTTCCCGGATGAGATTTACGTTTTCACCCCGGAAGGGCGCATTGTCGAACTGCCTGCCGGCGCCACGCCGGTGGACTTCGCCTATGCGGTGCATACCGATATCGGCCATGCCTGCGTCGGCGCGCGCGTCGACCGTCAGCCCTATCCGCTGTCGCAACCACTCTCCAGCGGCCAGACTGTCGAAATCATTACCGCGCCGGGCGCACGCCCGAATGCCGCATGGCTGAACTTTGTCGTCAGCTCAAAAGCGCGCGCCAAGATCCGCCAACTGCTGAAGAACCTTAAGCGCGACGATTCCGTCAGCCTTGGCCGCCGGCTGCTTAACCACGCGTTAGGCGGCAGCCGCAAGCTGGCAGAGATCCCGCCAGAGAACATCCAGCGCGAACTTGACCGCATGAAGCTGGCCACGCTTGACGATCTGCTGGCGGAAATCGGTCTCGGTAACGCAATGAGCGTGGTGGTGGCGAAAAACCTGCAGCAGGGCGAAGCCTCTGCCGCACCGGTGCCGGCCAACGCGTCGAATCACGGCCATCTGCCGATCAAGGGCGCCGATGGCGTGCTGATTACTTTCGCCAAGTGCTGTCGTCCGATTCCGGGGGATCCGATCATCGCCCACGTCAGCCCAGGCAAAGGGTTGGTTATCCACCATGAATCCTGTCGTAACATCCGCGGCTACCAGAAAGAGCCTGAGAAGTTTATGGCGGTCGAATGGGATAAAGAAACTGCGCAGGAATTTATCGCCGAAATTAAGGTGGATATGTTCAACCACCAGGGCGCGCTGGCTAACCTGACGGCCGCAATCAACACCGCGTCTTCCAATATTCAGAGCCTGAATACGGAAGAAAAAGATGGCCGCGTTTACAGCGCCTTTATCCGCCTGACCGCGCGCGATCGCGTGCATCTGGCGAATATCATGCGCAAAATTCGCGTCATGCCGGACGTGATTAAAGTCACTCGTAACCGAAATTAGCTTTTACAAAAATCGAATCCCCAGGAAGGTACTGAAGTACGTGACTGGGGTGAGTGAGTGCAGCTAACGCCGAGGCAGTTCGAAGGATTAAGTAGAATGAATTCACAGCGTTATGCGCGTATCTGCGAGATGCTCGCCAGGCGTCAGCCTGATCTGACGGTCTGCATGGAGCAGGTCCATAAACCCCATAACGTCTCTGCGGTCATCCGCACCGCAGACGCCATCGGCGTACACGAAGTACACGCCATCTGGCCTGGCAGCCGTATGCGCACCATGGCCTCTGCCGCCGCCGGCAGCAATAGTTGGGTGCAGGTGAAAACGCACCGCACGATCGGCGATGCCGTCAGCCACTTAAAAGGCCGGGGCATGCAAATCCTCGCGACGCACCTTTCCGACAAAGCCATCGATTTTCGCGAAATCGACTATACGCGCCCGACCTGCATTCTGATGGGCCAGGAGAAAACCGGCATCACCCAGGAAGCGCTGGCGCTGGCAGACCAGGACATCATTATCCCAATGGTCGGTATGGTGCAGTCGCTGAACGTCTCCGTCGCCTCCGCGCTGATCCTTTACGAAGCGCAGCGTCAGCGGCAGAACGCTGGAATGTACCAACGCGCCAATAGCATGCTGCCGCCTGAAGAGCAGCAGCGGCTGCTATTTGAAGGCGGTTACCCGGTGCTGGCGCGCGTCGCCAAACAAAAAGGGCTGCCTTATCCCCACGTCAATGAGCAGGGTGAAGTCGAAGCCGATGCCTCGTGGTGGGCAACGATGCAGGCGGCGAGGTAAATCCAATGTCAGGCCGCCTGTTAGATGCCGTCCCGCTCAACTCGCTGACCGGCGTTGGCGCCGCACAGAGCAGCAAACTGGCGAAAATCGGTCTGCATACGGTTCAGGACCTGCTACTTCACCTGCCGCTACGCTATGAAGACCGGACTCACCTGTACCAAATCGGCGAACTGCTGCCGGGCGTCTACGCAACCGTAGAGGGTGAAGTGCTCAACAGCAATATCACCTTCGGCGGCCGCCGGATGATGACCTGTCAGATCAGCGACGGCTCCGGCATCCTGACCATGCGTTTTTTCAACTTCAACGCGGCGATGAAAAACAGCCTGGCGACCGGTCGTCGCGTGCTGGCCTACGGCGAAGCTAAACGCGGCAAGTTTGGCGCCGAGATGATCCACCCGGAATATCGCGTACAGGGTGATATGAGTACCCCGGAGCTACAGGAAACCCTCACTCCGGTCTACCCAACCACTGAAGGCATTAAGCAGGCGACGCTGCGCAAACTCACCGATCAGGCGCTTGAGCTGCTGGAAACCTGCGCGATTAGTGAACTGCTGCCGCCGGAGCTGGCGCAGGGGATGATGAGCCTACCGGAGGCGCTGCGTACGCTGCACCGCCCGCCGCCGTCGCTACAGCTCAGCGAGCTAGAGAGCGGTAAACATCCGGCACAGCAGCGTCTTATCCTGGAAGAGTTGCTGGCGCATAATCTCAGCATGCTGGCGCTTCGCGCCGGCGCCCAGCGCTACCATGCGCTGCCGCTCAGCGCCAACGACACGCTGAAAACCCAGCTCCTGGCTTCCCTGCCCTTTAAACCAACGGGCGCGCAGGCGCGCGTCACCGCGGAGATCGAGCGCGATATGGCGCTGGACGTGCCGATGATGCGCCTGGTACAGGGCGACGTCGGATCCGGTAAAACGCTGGTTGCCGCGCTGGCCGCCTTGCGCGCTATCGCCCATGGTAAGCAGGTGGCGCTGATGGCGCCGACCGAACTGCTGGCCGAGCAGCACGCCAATAATTTCCGCAGCTGGTTCGCGCCGCTGGGCATTGAAGTCGGCTGGCTGGCTGGCAAACAGAAAGGCAAAGCGCGCCAGGCGCAGCAGGAAGCCATCGCCAACGGTGAAGTGCAGATGATTGTCGGCACCCACGCCATTTTTCAGGAGCAGGTGCAGTTTAACGGCCTGGCGCTGGTGATTATCGACGAACAGCACCGCTTTGGCGTTCATCAACGCCTGGCGCTGTGGGAAAAGGGCCAGCAGCAGGGCTTCCACCCGCATCAGCTGATCATGACCGCAACACCGATTCCGCGCACCCTGGCGATGACCGCCTATGCCGACCTCGATACCTCGGTTATCGATGAGCTGCCGCCGGGCCGTACCCCGGTAACGACCGTCGCTATCCCGGACACGCGCCGCAGCGACATTATCGACCGCGTGCGTAACGCCTGCACCCAGGAAGGTCGCCAGGCCTATTGGGTCTGTACGTTGATTGAAGAGTCCGATCTGCTGGAAGCCCAGGCGGCGGAAGCCACCTGGGAAGAGCTCAAACTGGCGCTGCCGGAACTTAATATCGGCCTCGTCCACGGGCGGATGAAGCCAGCGGAGAAACAGGCCGTAATGCAGGCCTTCAAGCAGGGCGAGATGCACCTGCTGGTCGCCACCACGGTGATTGAAGTCGGCGTTGACGTCCCTAACTCAAGCCTGATGATTATTGAAAACCCGGAGCGTCTTGGTCTGGCGCAGCTGCACCAGCTACGCGGGCGCGTTGGGCGCGGCGCCGTCGCCTCCCACTGCGTGCTACTCTATAAATCGCCGCTTTCCAAAACGGCGCAGAAGCGCCTGCAGGTGCTGCGCGACAGCAACGACGGTTTCGTCATCGCCCAGAAAGACCTGGAAATCCGCGGCCCCGGCGAGCTTCTCGGCACCCGCCAGACCGGCAACGCCGAATTTAAAGTAGCGGACTTGCTGCGCGATCAGGCCATGATCCCCGATGTTCAGCGCATTGCTCGCCATATTCACGAACGCTATCCGCTGCAGGCACAGGCGCTGATTGAGCGCTGGATGCCGGAAACCGAACGCTATTCCAACGCGTAGCGCGTCCTTTTTGCCGCGCTACGGGCAACTTTTCTACACAATGAGTGGATTATGAAACGAGAACTGGCCATCGAATTTTCGCGTGTCACCGAAGCCGCCGCGCTGGCGGGCTATAAATGGCTGGGCCGCGGCGATAAAAATACCGCCGACGGCGCAGCGGTTAACGCCATGCGCATTATGCTTAACCTCGTCAATATCGACGGCACCATCGTCATCGGCGAGGGCGAAATCGATGAAGCGCCGATGCTCTATATCGGCGAAAAAGTGGGTACCGGCAAAGGCGACGCGGTAGATATCGCCGTCGACCCAATTGAAGGCACCCGCATGACGGCCATGGGCCAGGCCAACGCGCTGGCAGTGATGGCGGTCGGCGATAAAGGCTGCTTCCTCAACGCGCCGGATATGTATATGGAAAAGCTGATTGTCGGCCCCGGCGCTAAAGGCGCTATCGATCTCAATCTGCCGCTGGAAGAGAATTTGCGCAACATCGCCCGCGCGTTGAATAAACCGCTCGCTGAACTGACCGTCACCGTGCTGGCGAAACCCCGCCACGACGCGGTCATTGCGCAACTGCAGCAGTTGGGCGTGCGCGTGTTCGCGATCCCCGATGGCGACGTGGCGGCCTCTATCCTTACCTGCATGCCGGATAGCGAAGTCGACGTGCTGTACGGCATCGGCGGCGCGCCGGAAGGCGTGGTTTCGGCGGCGGTGATCCGCGCGCTGGACGGCGATATGCAGGGCCGCCTGCTGGCTCGTCACCACGTGAAGGGCGACAGCGAAGAGAACCGCCGTATCGGTGAAAACGAACTGGCGCGCTGCAAAACCATGGGCATCGAAGCGGGCAAAGTGCTGCGTCTTGATGAAATGGCGCGCAGCGATAACGTCATCTTCTCCGCCACCGGGATTACCAAAGGCGATCTACTGGACGGCATTACCCGCAAGGGCAATATGGCGACTACTGAAACGCTGCTGATCCGCGGTAAATCGCGGACTATCCGCCGTATTCAGTCGATTCATTACCTCGACCGAAAAGACCCGGACGTCCAGCAACACATCCTGTAAAACATTTGATCAATCGAGCTTTCCAGCCTTTTCGGGCTGGAAATCTTCTCCCGTCGCGGTGAAGATAGACTGACGAGATTGAAAGGAGAGACGCAATGGCAAACTGGGTTACAGGTAAAGTTGTAAAAGTGCAAAACTGGACCGATGCACTGTTTAGCCTCACCATTCACGCGCCCGTTGAGCCGTTCACCGCAGGGCAGTTTGCTAAACTGGGCCTGGATGTTGACGGCGAGCGCGTGCAGCGCGCCTACTCCTACGTCAACGCCCCCAGCAATCCCGATCTCGAGTTCTACCTGGTCACCGTTCCGGAGGGTAAACTCAGCCCGCGACTGGCCGCGCTGAAACCCGGCGACGACGTTCAGATTGTCAGCGAAGCCGCCGGTTTCTTTGTGCTGGAAGAGGTGCCGGACTGCGACACGTTGTGGATGCTCGCCACCGGTACGGCGATCGGCCCCTATCTGTCGATTCTGGAAGAAGGGAAAGACCTGGATCGCTTCAAGAATCTGGTGCTGGTGCATGCGGCGCGCTATGCCGCCGACCTCAGCTATTTACCGCAAATGCGCGAGCTGGAGCAGCGCTACGCCGGCAAATTACGTATCCAGACCGTGGTCAGCCGCGAGACAGCGGAAGGTTCGCTGACCGGCCGGGTGCCGTTTCTGATTGAAACCGGCGCGCTGGAAGAGGCGGTCGGCCTGGCTATGACCGCCGATACCAGCCACGTGATGCTGTGCGGTAACCCGCAGATGGTGCGTGATACCCAACAGTTGCTGAAAGAGACCCGGCAGATGACCAAACATCTGCGTCGCCGACCGGGCCATATGACGGCAGAGCACTACTGGTAATCAGGCGTCCGCTTTCCAGCGGACATCCTGCGTCTCTTTGCCAAACTTATTTTCGCCCTGGGTGCCGACGAACGCTCCCAGGTCGATCAACATCATGACGATAATCAGCGTCGGTACAAAGCGCCCGACGCCCCACTGCCAGACCTGCGGCAGTATCGCCCAGTTGCCCGCCAGCAGCATCCACGCCAGAATCATCAGCAGCGCCCAGAGGCCGGATCTCCCGCGATCGTGCAGACGCTTCACCACCACCGCCGCCGTCGGCCAGAGCAGGCAGACGAGAATAAACGCCGCGGTCTGCAAACTCAGCAAATTGCTGCCCGCGAGAGTAAACAGCGCGCTCATGGTCAACACCCAGATAACGATCCAAATCCAGAAATCCCGGCGGCCAATACGGCCTTTAATTGAGAATAACCACTGCTGTAGGGTCATGTTTTATTCCTTATCATCATCATTCGCGTAGTTTACCCTGAAGGCGTCACTTTTTGACAAGCGTGACGGTTCCCGTTTTAATCGTCGGCAGGCAAAAAAAGGAAAGACAGGCATGAAGAAGTGGGCAATCTTAAGTTTGATTGGGCTGACAGCGTTATCTGTCGGCCCGATGGCGTTGTCCGCAGAAACAGAATCCGCCGCCACCGCTCCCTATCTTTTACCCAGCGCGCCGATTTTTGATGTCAGCATCAGCGAGTTCCGCGAAAAATTTAATGCCGATAATCCGAAACTGCCGCTTAACGAGTTTCGTTCTATCGCCTCCAGCCGCGATAAAGCTAACCTGACCCGCGCCGCCACCAAGATTAACGAGAATCTGTATGCCTCTACCGCGCTGGAGCGCGGCACGCTAAAGATTAAATCGATGCAGATAACCTGGCTGCCGATTCAGGGGCCGGAACAAAAAGCGGCGAAAGCGAAAGCGCAGGAGTATATGAGCGCTATTCTTCGCGCTTTTGTACCGACGCTAAGTCCACTGCAGAGCCAGCAAAAGTTGCAAAAACTGCTGACCGCCGGCAAAGGCAAACGCTACTACACCGAAACCGAAGGCGCGGTGCGCTATGTAGTGGCAGATCACGGGGAAAAAGGGCTAACTTTCGCCATTGAACCGATTAAGCTGGCGCTATCTGAAACGCTGGAAGACAACAATAAATGACAAAAAGCAAAGCCTTTCCAGTGACGAGTCTCTATACTGTTTCACAGACCATGCTGCCCTCTGGGGCGGCTATATTCCTTAATTCGCTTAGTAGCGTGGAGAATTAAAATGCGACATCCTTTAGTGATGGGTAACTGGAAACTGAACGGCAGCCGCCACATGGTAAACGAACTGGTTGCTAACCTGCGTACTGAACTGGCCGGCGTAAGCGGCTGTGCAGTGGCAATCGCGCCGCCGGAAATGTATCTCGACCTGGCTAAGCGTGCGGCAGAAGGCAGCCACATCCACCTGGGCGCGCAGAACGTTGACGTGAACCTGTCCGGCGCATTCACCGGTGAAACCTCCGCCGAAATGCTGAAAGATATCGGCGCGCAGTACATCATCATCGGCCACTCCGAACGCCGTACCTACCACAAAGAATCCGACGAGCTGATCGCGAAGAAATTCGCTGTACTGAAAGAGCAGGGGCTGACGCCGGTTCTGTGCATCGGTGAAACCGAAGCTGAAAACGAAGCGGGCAAAACTGAAGAAGTGTGCGCACGTCAGATCGACGCGGTGCTGAAAACTCAGGGCGCAGCCGCTTTTGAAGGCGTGGTTATCGCGTACGAACCAGTATGGGCTATCGGTACCGGTAAATCCGCTACCCCAGCGCAGGCTCAGGCGGTACACAAATTCATCCGTGACCACATTGCTAAAGCTGACGCTAAAATCGCTGAGCAGGTCATCATCCAGTACGGCGGTTCCGTTAACGCCGGCAACGCCGCAGAGCTGTTCACCCAGCCGGACATCGACGGCGCGCTGGTTGGCGGCGCTTCCCTGAAAGCAGACGCTTTCGCGGTGATCGTTAAAGCTGCAGAAGCGGCGAAAAAAGCGTAATTCGCTTTCCCGGTGGTGAAACGCTGCCGGGGTTGCTGACAAATTCGCCAAATGAAAACCCGGCTTAGCGCAGCGCGAGCCGGGTTTTATATTATCGCTACAATTTCCCTAATAGCTGATACCACGCATAATCCAGCGGCAGCAAAATCAAATAGCTCACCGCCGCCAGCGCCAGGCATAGCAACATCCCCGCTTTCGCCGGGACTTTACCTAATCCCATCGCCACCACAATCGGCGACGCCTGGTATGGCAGCAGCGGCGTGGAATAACCCAGCACCTGAATCATAATCACGCTCAGCAGCGGAAAGCCGGTCGCGTCGGCAAAGCTCTGCGCAAAAGTCGTATACAGCGCCGGGACGCCGTTGGCGGTCATAATAAAGTTCAGCGCACTGGTAATTCCGGTCAGCGCCAGGAAGCTGGTGAACGGATTATCTTTATCCAGCGGCATCACCTGCAGCAACGCGTTACCCACCGCGCCGCCAATCCCGGTTTGGGTCACGGTAATCGCCAGTCCCAAAATGCCGGCAACATAAATGCAGGTGCGCATATTCACCCCGCTGGCGAACTCCTCACCGCTGATAAATCCTACTCGCGGCAGCAGCGTGACCACCGCTGCCGCCAGGCCGGTCCACGCCGGGCCGACGCCGTGCCAGCTCTCTGTCACCCATAACGTCAACACCACCGCCAGCAGCCACGCCAGACGCTTTTCGTCACGGCTCATTGGCGCCAGCGGCGCCAGCTCGCGCGGCGGATGCGGCTTGCCGGGAAACAGCCAGCAGATCAGCGCCACCAGCACCGCCCCTTTCAACCAGCCAAGCACTGGCGTATGCAGCAGTAAATAGGGAACGTAATTCAAATGGATCCCGTAAGAGCCTTCCGCCGCCCCGCTCATCACCAGATTTGGCACGTTAGCAGGCAAAATGGTCGCAGATAGCTGGAAGGTGCCAAAGCCCACCGCCAGCGCCAGGCCGTACCAGCCGCGCGTGCCGTCGGCTATCCCCGCGCGCCGGGCCATCGCCGCCACAATCGGCATCAACAGCGCGATGCGCCCCATATTTGATGGCATCACGAACGCCAACGCATAACTCAGTAATACCACGCTGCCGACCATCCGCGGCCAGGAGTCGGTGAGCCGCGCCGATAGCGCCTGCGCCGCTCTATCCGCCAGTCCGGTTTTACGGATGGCGATCCCCAACACAAAGCCGCTGAACACCAGCCAGAACGCGGAGGAAGCAAAACCGCCGAAGATCACCTCCGGCGGAGCGATTTTGGTCATCATCGCCGCCGCGAAGAACAGCAGCGCGGTGATAAATTCCGGTAACAGCGAAGTCGCCCAGAGCACAATGGTGATGCCGACGATCAGCGAAGGGAGGAACAGCGGGTGGGTTAGCCAGAGCGACATGCCTGTCTCCTGTCGTTTTTTTCAGCAAGAATACGACGACAGGAAAGACAGGTAAACGCCAGAACTAGTGGTTTGCGTTAAGAATTGCGCAGCTATGATCCTGAATTTCTTCCGCCGAAGCACGGTTGAGAGTCAGCAGGTTACGCTCTGTCGCCAACAGCACCAGCGAGCCGTCGCTTTGCCGCGCCATCGCTAACGCATAACGCCCCATATGTTCGCGCGCTTCCGGTACCTCTTCCGCCAGCATCAGGAACGGGCTGCGCTGAGCCAGCTCGGCTTCCGTTACCCGACGCGCCAGATATTCATGGCCCTGCAGACCGCCCGGCAAAGGGAGCCAGCGGCTGCTAATTGTCGCCGCATCATTATCTAACTGCGCGCGGACATCGGGACGCAGGCAGGAGATATGAATATGGAAATGGTTTTGCGTGCGCCCGCTGCGCGAGTTAATCGCCAGCGATACCGCGTTATCATCAATCGGCGCGCCGCGGCGCTGGCTCATAATTTCGCGCCCCTGCCAGGCCTGCCAGAAGAAATTTGGCGTTAGCGGATCCAACAGCAGCGGACTTTCGGTACCGTTAATACGGTAGGTCGGCATCAGCAGATATTGCAGCGGGCCGTTGCGATCTTTAAACAACACGTAGCCGCCTTTCAGGTTCACTTCCGCGCACGGCGACGGGTTTTGATGTTGCTGCTGATTGGGTACGCACTGCTGCAGGACAATATGACGTAACGCGTTCGGGTTACCGGAATGCAGCCAATAGTAGCCGCCAGCCAGCGCCGCCAGAATAACCACCAGCAGCGCCCATAAAAGGTATCTTACTCTTCTCATTATTGTTCCCTGTTAAGCCTGAACCGGAAGAGTAACGTAATTTGATGACTAAATAAAAACAGATGGCGGGCGGGGAGTTATCCCGGGTAGCGGCTAACGCCTTACCCGGGCTACCGGACGGCGCAGAACTGTAGCCCTGCTAAGCGTAGCGCAAGCAGGGACTCCCGGGTGGCGGCTGACGCCTTACCCGGGCTACCGGACGGCGCAGAACTGTAGCCCTGCTAAGCGTAGCGCAAGCAGGGACTCCCGGGTAGCGGCTGTCGCCTTACCCGGGCTACCGGACGGCGCAGAACTGTAGCCCTGCTAAGCGTAGCGCCAGCAGGGACAAGAGGATTAACGCTGGCTAATCTGGTCGAAGGTACCGCCGTTGGAGAAGTGCTCCTTCTGCGCTTTAGCCCAGCCGCCGAATTCCTGATCGATGGTAAACAGCTTCAGTTTCGGGAACTCGTTGGCATATTTCTTCGCCACATCAGGATCGCGCGGACGATAGAAGTTCTTCGCCGCAATCTCCTGGCCTTCCGGCGAGTAGAGATACTTCAGGTACGCTTCCGCCACCTGGCGAGTGCCTTTCTTATCCACCACTTTATCGACGACGGAAACCGTCGGCTCGGCCAGAATGGACTCGCTCGGCGTCACGATTTCAAACTTGTCCTTGCCCAGCTCTTTCGTCGCCAGCAGCGCTTCGTTCTCCCAGGCAATCAGCACGTCGCCGATCCCGCGTTCTACGAAGGTGTTGGTGGAACCGCGTGCGCCGGAATCCAGCACTTCCACGTTTTTATACAGCGCTTTCACGAACTCCTGCGCTTTAGCCTGATCGCCGTGATTCTGATGCAGGGCATAGCCCCATGCCGCCAGATAGTTCCAGCGGGCGCCGCCGGAGCTTTTCGGGTTCGGGGTGATGACCGATACGCCGGGTTTAATCAGGTCGTTCCAGTCATGGATCTGTTTTGGGTTGCCCTTACGGACGAGGAACACGATGGTTGAGGTATACGGCGCGGAGTTATCCGGCAGGCGCTTCAGCCAGTTTTTATCGATACGACCACGTTCAGCAATGGCGTCTACGTCGTAGGCCAGCGCCAGGGTGACGACATCCGCTTCAATCCCGTTGATAACCGACGTCGCCTGTTTGCCGGAGCCGCCGTGCGACTGACGAATCACCACGTTATCGCCGGTTTCCTGCTTCCAGTGCGCGCTAAACGCTTTATTGTACTGTTCGTACAGCTCGCGCGTCGGATCGTACGATACGTTTAACAGCTGATAATCTTTTGCCAGCACGCTGGCGGATGCCAGCAACAGAGTTAACCCTACGCCCCACTTATTCATCGCACCGCTCTCTTTATGTCGTGTTGTGATGAACTAAGCGTGCCAGAAAGCGAATCAATGATTAAAGAATAAAAAAAGATTGGCTATAACCTGGAGATATAAAGCGGGGGGATAGAGAAAACCCCTTCCCGGGCGGGAAGGGGCGGGAAGCGATTAGACTTCTTCCATGCGGCCCAGCAGCGCCTGCAGACGATCCTGCCAGCCCTGCTGTTGTTCTCTCAGCTGGCTATTTTCACGCTCCAGCTCTTCACGGCCGTGCTGCGCGCTCTGCACTTCCTGCGCCAGCGTGGTGTTCTTTTCTTTCAGCTCTTCGATTTCCATCTGCAACAGAGTGATGGTATCAATCGCCTGCTGAACTTTAGATTCTAATTTCTCAAACACTTCTAATGACATCGTCATACCTCTCCTGATCTTGCAAGGCGTTGATAGAAACTCGTGTTTCGTATACGCGGTCCCGCCTTAACGAATTAGCGCACAATAGCGGTGTTGTCGTCGATTGTATGAATCCCCGCCTCACCTGTCCAGCGACAACCCGCGCAGATTGCGGTTTGCAACACTTTTCAGTCTTTACCTGGTGCGTTCGCGGCAATTGCCCCGAACTTCTCTGGCGATTGTTAATCAATGAGATAACAAAATACGCAGAAAAAGGTGGGTAAATGTGCCGCAACACGCGTTTATGGCGCGAAAACGCTCATTTTCTTGACGAGGGACACAAATTTAAATTTCGATATTTCTCGTTTATGCTCGTTAACGATAAATTAACACTATGCCTACAAGGCACCGTGGTCGTCCGCGACCAACATACTTACAATAATCACTTCGCTTCAGGATCCGATTATGAGCCAGACATCAACATTAAAAGGCCAGTGCATCGCAGAGTTTCTCGGTACCGGGTTGTTGATCTTTTTCGGCGTTGGGTGCGTAGCTGCGCTCAAAGTCGCAGGAGCCAGCTTCGGTCAGTGGGAAATCAGCATCATCTGGGGTCTGGGGGTGGCTATGGCTATCTACCTGACCGCGGGCGTATCCGGCGCGCACCTTAATCCGGCGGTCACCATCGCCTTATGGTTATTCGCCTGCTTTGATGGGCGCAAAGTTGTTCCTTTTATTATTTCTCAATTCGCCGGCGCCTTTTGCGCTGCGGCATTAGTTTACGGGCTTTATTACAATCTTTTCTTCGATTTCGAACACACCCACAACATGGTACGCGGCAGCGTGGAAAGCCTTGAGCTCGCCGGTATCTTCTCGACCTACCCTAACCCGCATATCAATTTTGTGCAGGCCTTCGCGGTAGAAATGGTGATTACCGCTATCCTGATGGGCGTGATTTTAGCGCTGACCGACGACGGCAACGGCGTGCCGCGCGGCCCGCTGGCGCCGCTGCTGATTGGTCTGCTGATTGCCGTTATCGGTGCTTCTATGGGTCCGCTGACCGGCTTCGCGATGAACCCGGCGCGTGATATCGGACCGAAAGCCTTCGCCTGGCTGGCAGGCTGGGGTAACGTCGCTTTCACCGGCGGCAAAGATATTCCTTATTTCCTGGTGCCGCTGTGCGCACCGGTGGTCGGCGCGGCGCTGGGCGCATTCAGCTACCGCAAATTCATTGGCCGCCATCTGCCTTGCGACACCTGCGTCGAGGAAGAAAAAGAATCCGCTTCTTCCGCGTCGCAACAAAAAGCTTCGCTGTAATCTGACTACGGGACACCAATTATGACCGAGAAAAAATATATCGTTGCGCTCGACCAGGGCACTACCAGCTCCCGCGCCGTCGTGATGGATCACGACGCCAATATCGTCAGCGTGTCACAGCGTGAATTCGAACAAATTTATCCGAAGCCAGGCTGGGTTGAGCACGACCCGATGGAGATTTGGGCCTCGCAGAGCTCTACGCTGGTCGAAGTGTTGGCGAAAGCCGATATCAACTCCGACGAAATTGCCGCCATCGGCATCACCAACCAGCGTGAAACCGCCATCGTTTGGGAGCGTGAGACCGGTAAGCCTATTTACAACGCCATCGTCTGGCAGTGCCGCCGCACCGCGGATATCTGCGAGCAGCTCAAGCGCGACGGCATGGAAGAGTACATCCGCAAAGCCACCGGCCTGGTGGTGGACCCGTACTTCTCCGGCACCAAAGTGAAGTGGATCCTTGACCATGTCGAAGGCGCCCGCGAGCGCGCGAAGCGCGGCGAACTGCTGTTCGGTACCGTTGATACCTGGCTTATCTGGAAAATGACCCAGGGGCGCGTGCACGTCACCGACTACACTAACGCCTCGCGTACCATGTTGTTCAACATCCATGAACTGGACTGGGACGACAAAATGCTCGACGCGCTGGATATCCCGCGCGCCATGTTGCCGGAAGTACGTAAGTCTTCTGAAGTTTACGGCCAGACCAACATCGGCGGTAAAGGCGGCACCCGTATTCCTATCTCCGGCATCGCCGGCGACCAGCAGGCGGCGCTGTTTGGCCAGCTGTGTGTGAAAGAAGGGATGGCGAAAAACACCTACGGTACCGGCTGCTTCATGTTAATGAACACCGGTGAAAAGGCTGTGACCTCAACCCACGGCCTGCTGACCACTATCGCCTGCGGCCCGACCGGCGAAGTGAACTACGCGCTGGAAGGCGCGGTGTTTATGGCCGGAGCGTCGATTCAGTGGCTGCGTGATGAAATGAAACTCATCAACGATGCTTTCGATTCTGAATACTTCGCCACTAAGGTGAAGGACACCAACGGCGTGTATGTGGTGCCGGCCTTTACCGGTCTTGGCGCGCCATACTGGGATCCGTATGCGCGCGGCGCGATTTTCGGCCTGACCCGCGGAGTGAACGCCAACCATATTATCCGCGCCACGCTGGAATCTATCGCCTATCAGACGCGTGACGTTCTGGAAGCGATGCAGGCCGACTCCGGTATTCGTCTGCACGCCCTGCGCGTGGACGGCGGCGCGGTCGCCAACAACTTCCTGATGCAGTTCCAGTCCGATATTCTCGGCACCCGCGTGGAACGCCCGGAAGTGCGTGAAGTCACGGCGCTGGGCGCCGCTTATCTGGCAGGTCTGGCGGTCGGCTTCTGGCAAAATCTCGACGAGCTGCAGGAGAAAGCGGTGATTGAACGTGAGTTCCGCCCGGGTATTGAAACCACCGAGCGTAATTTCCGCTACAGCGGCTGGAAGAAAGCGGTGAAACGCGCGTTAGCGTGGGAAGAGCACGACGAAGCGTAAGATTGTGGAGGTATTCCCGGCTTGCGGCGTAAACGCCTTAGCCGGGCTACAAAACCCCAAACAGCACGATCTTGTAGCCCGGACAGGTGCGCAGCACCGCCTCCGGGTTTTTTATCAGCCAAATATCGGCAACAGCAGGTACAGCTTAATCACCAGCGCGTTGACGATATCGATAAAGAACGCCCCCACCATCGGCACCACCAGGAAAGCCATATGCGACGGGCCAAAACGGTCGGTAATCGCCTGCATATTGGCAATCGCCGTCGGCGTCGCGCCAAGCCCGAACCCGCAATGACCGGCTGCCAGAACGGCGGCATCATAGTTCTTACCCATCATCCGGTAAGTCACAAACACCGCATACAGCGCCATCGCCACCGCCTGTACCGCCAGAATAATAATCATCGGCAGCGCCAGCGACGCCAGTTCCCACAGCTTGAGGCTCATCAGCGCCATCGCGAGGAACAGCGACAGGCTGACGTTGCCCAGTACCGATACCGCGCGGTCAAACACGCGATACAGCCCAGCCAGCGCCAGGCCGTTGCTGAGGATCACGCCGATAAACAGCACGCAGACGAAGGTCGGTAATTCAAACACGGTACCCGCCAGCAGTTGCGCAACCACCTTCCCTACGGTCAGGCAGATAGCGATTAACGCAATACTTTCAATCAGCACCAGCGAGGTGATCATGCGGCCCATATCCGGCTTCTCAAACGCCGTCGGCGCCAGCTGGTCGTCCGGTGTACCGTCCGGCGAGGAAGAGTGCTTCACCAGATAACGCGCCACCGGCCCGCCGATCAGGCCGCCGAGCACCAGGCCGAAGGTTGCGCAAGCCATGGCGACCTCGGTGGCATTGGCAAAACCGTAACGCTCAACGAATAATTTGCTCCACGCCGCCCCGGTGCCGTGGCCGCCGGAAAGCGTGATAGAACCGGCCAGCAGACCCATCAGCGGATCCAGCCCCAGCAGCTTCGCCATGCCGATACCGAGCGCGTTCTGCAGCAGCAGCAGGCCCACCACCACAATCAGGAAAGTGCCAAGCACTTTGCCGCCCGCCCGCAGACTGGCAAGGTTAGCGTTAAGGCCGATAGTGGCGAAGAACGCCAGCATCAGCGGGTCCTTCAGGCTCATATCGAAATCGATTTCGATATCCATGCTTTTTTTCAAAACCAGCAGCGCCAGCGCCACCAGCAGGCCGCCGGCGACGGGTTCAGGAATGGTATATTTTTTGAGGAATGGGACGTTCTGAACGAGCTTTCGCCCTAAAAGCAACACCATGGTTGCGGCAACAAGCGTCGATAAGGTATCGAGATGCAACATAAAAAAGAGCTCCTTATGGGCGCATGAGTCATTCACACGCGACGGTATTCCCGGTGTCGATTACTTCTCATCTTGAGGAGTCGGAGAGCGATTTTAAGCAGAAGTGCGCAAAAAATGACAGAAAAAGATATTTTGTATTAGCGTTGATGCGATCAAGCATACAAAATGTTAATTAATTTGTTACATCTATTCAGTGAGGATATTTTTTGCGCCAAATCGTGGCAAACGTTTGCTTTTGGTCTACAGTCCGATAAAATTCCCGCTTTGCCACCTTGGGATTGTTTGTGATGTCCGTTACGACCGCAGAGTCAGAAAATGCGCAACCGGTTGCGCATAAACCAGCCAGCGAATTAATCTATCGCCTCGAAGACCGTCCGCCGCTTCCGCAAACGCTGTTTGCCGCATTCCAGCACCTGCTGGCGATGTTTGTTGCGGTCATCACCCCGGCGCTGCTTATCTGTCAGGCGCTCGGCCTCCCGGCCGAAGATACGCAACACATCATCAGCATGTCGCTGTTCGCCTCCGGCGTGGCATCCATTATCCAGATTAAAGCCTGGGGGCCAGTTGGCTCCGGCCTGCTCTCCATCCAGGGCACCAGCTTCAACTTCGTCGCCCCGTTGATTATGGGCGGCACCGCGCTGAAAACCGGCGGCGCCGACGTGCCGACGATGATGGCCGCGCTGTTCGGCACCCTGATGCTGGCGAGTTGCACCGAAATGGTCCTCTCGCGGGTTCTGCATCTGGCGCGCCGCATTATTACGCCGCTGGTCTCCGGCGTGGTGGTGATGATTATCGGCCTGTCGCTGATTCAGGTTGGCCTGACTTCTATCGGCGGCGGCTATGCGGCGATGGCCGACCACACCTTCGGCGCGCCGAAAAACCTGCTGCTGGCGGGCATCGTGCTGGCGCTGATTATTATCCTCAACCGCCAGCGCAACCCGTACCTGCGCATCGCCTCGCTGGTGATCGCGATGGCTGCCGGTTATCTGGCGGCGTGGTTCCTCGATATGCTGCCGGCTAACACCGCGCCTACCAACAGCAGCCTGATCACTATCCCTACGCCGCTCTATTACGGCCTGGGCATCGACTGGAGCCTGCTGCTGCCGCTGATGCTGGTCTTTATGATCACCTCGCTGGAAACGATTGGCGATATCACCGCCACCTCCGACGTTTCTGAACAACCGGTCTCCGGCCCGCTGTATATGAAACGCCTGAAAGGCGGCGTACTGGCGAACGGCCTGAACTCATTTGTTTCCGCCGTTTTCAATACCTTCCCGAACTCCTGCTTCGGCCAGAACAACGGCGTGATCCAACTGACCGGCGTCGCCAGCCGCTATGTGGGCTTTGTGGTGGCACTGATGCTGATTGTGCTCGGCCTGTTCCCGGCGGTAAGCGGCTTTGTGCAGCATATTCCTGAGCCGGTACTTGGCGGCGCGACGCTGGTGATGTTCGGTACCATTGCCGCATCCGGCGTGCGCATCGTCTCCCGCGAGCCGCTGAATCGCCGCGCTATCCTGATTATCGCCCTCTCTCTGGCGGTGGGTCTCGGCGTATCGCAGCAGCCTCTGATCCTGCAGTTCGCACCGGACTGGCTGAAAAACCTGCTCTCTTCCGGTATTGCCGCTGGCGGTATCACGGCGATTGTTCTGAATTTAATCTTCCCGCCTGAGAAGAACTAACACATTGAAGTTGCGCTCCCCGGTATCGCCACGGCGACCAGGGAGCGCGGCGGCGGTAACATCTCTTCACCTCACTTCATCTCATTTCACTATTCCCGCCTTGAGGATTGCGCATAAATCGTGCATAACACGGTGATGTGTACTTATCAGGATGGAAGATCATGAAATTTCTTGGAAAGCTGATTCTCTGGCTGCTGATCGCCCTGCTGGTCGTTATCGTCGCCGCTTACTTTGCGCTGCAAACCCGCTGGGGGGCGCGCCAGGCGAGCAGTTGGTTAAGCGAAAGCACCGGCTGGAAAATCGCCTTCGATAAGATGGCGCATGACTTCTCTTCCCCACTACATCTGCAGTTGCAAAATGTCACCTTTGGCCGCGACGGCAAGCCACCGACGCTGGTTGCCAGAACGGTGGATATCGGTTTTAGCACCCGCCAGTTCAGCGACCCGCTGCACGCTGATGAAATCGTTCTCAGCAACGGCACGCTGAATCTTTCTCCGGCTTCCGCCTCGATGCCGTTTGCCGCCGACCGCCTGCAGCTACGCGATATGGCCTTTAACAGCCCGGACAGCGAGTGGAACCTGAGCGCGCAGCGGGTGACCGGCGGCGTGATGCCATGGCAGCCGGAAGCGGGCGACGTGCTGGGCAGAAAAGCGCAAATTCAGATGAGCGCGGGCTCGATGAATATTAACGGCGTCGAAGCCAGCAACGTCCTGATCCAGGGGGCAATGGATAACGGCGAGGTGACCCTGAACACCCTTGGCGCCGATATCGCGCGCGGCACGCTGACCGGCAACGCCAAACGCCGCGCCGACGGTAGCTGGCTGGTTGATAACCTGCGTCTGAATGAAATTCGTCTGCAGAGCGCCAAACCGCTGAATGAGTTCCTTGCGCCGCTCACCTCGGTGCCCTCGCTGCAGATTGGCCGGCTGGATGTGACCGATGCTCGTTTGCAGGGGCCAGGCTGGGCGGTGACCGACCTCGACCTCAACTTGCGCAATCTGACCTTGAGCCATAACGGCTGGCAAAGCGACGACGGGACGCTATCGATGAACGCCAGCGAGTTTATCTACGGTTCGCTGAATTTCCTCGATCCCATCGTCAATGCCGAATTCTCGCCGCAGGGCATTGCGCTACGCCAGTTCAGCTCCCGCTGGGAGGGCGGCATGGTGCGTACCTCTGGCAACTGGCTGCGCGCCGGTAATGCGCTGGTGCTCGACGATGCCGTCTTCGCCGGGCTGGAATATACGCTACCGTCCAACTGGAAACAGCTGTGGATGGAGCCGATGCCGGGCTGGCTGCAAAGCCTGACGCTGAAGAAATTCAGCGCCAGCCGAAATCTGATTATCGATATCGACCCAGCCTTCCCGTGGCAGATCACCGCGCTGGACGGTTACGGCGGCGAATTACAGCTGGTGAAAGATGGTCAGTGGGGCGTGTGGAATGGCAGCGCCACCCTCAATGCCGCCGCCGCGACCTTCAACCGCATCGACGTGCGCCGTCCGTCGCTGAAGCTGAACGCGAACGCTTCTACGGTCAACATCAGCGAGCTGAGCGCTTTTACCGAGCGCGGCATTCTGCAGGCGACCGCCGCGGTGTCACAATTGCCGCAACGCCAGGTCAATCTGAGCTTGAACGGCCGCGGCGTGCCGCTGAATATTCTGCAGGCCTGGGGCTGGCCTGCGCTGCCGATTAGCGGCGACGGCAACTTCCAGCTAACCGCGAACGGTAGCGTGCAGGCCAATGCGCCGCTGAAACCGAGCGTCAACGGCCAGCTCAGCGCCACCAATATGGACAAGCAGCAGGCGGCGCAGGTGATGCGCAACGGCGAGGTTAGCAACGCGCCTGCCGCGTCGGTTCCCGTAACGCCGTAGCCATTTTCCTCTTGCCCTCTTCCCGGCGGAAGAGGGCTAATCCCCCTCCCTGAAACCTGTATGCAATTAGCGGCTATCTGTGCCTATTTCCCGCAACAGGTTCCTTTCAAATATCAGAATTGCTATAACCAAAATACTGGAAGTTGATAAAAATAATGATCCCCTGTACCTACAAAAATAAAAGGAACAACCATGTCTGTAATACGTCAACGTATTCTGGAGAATATGCAAAAATTCTCCAGGGCCATGATCGGCGCAGTATTGTTCTTGCCGGTCATTGGATTAATTCTGGCTCTCAGTTCCGTCTTAACTAACCCGACTCTTATTGCTGAAACCAGTTTCCTTCATCAATTAGGGCAACTGCTTGGCGATACCTTCTGGCCATTATTCGGTAACCTCGGATTATTGTTTTGCGTGGGAATAAGTTACGGCCTGGCAAAAGATAAAAAAACGGAGGTCGCACTTGTCTCGGTGATGTGTTTTATCATGTTTCTCGGCGCCAACCATTCATGGCTGGAACATACTCATGCGGTGGCGGAAAAAATTAACGGCGAATATTACGGTACCGGGCAAACGCAGCTATTAGGCTTTGTGGTCGTCGATATGGGGGTATTCCTCGGAATCATTCTTGGCTGCACCATTGCCTGGGTACATAATAAAGTCTCCAATATTGAGCTGCCCGGCGCGCTATCGATGTACGGCGGGGCGAAGCTGACGCTGGTCGCCATGACGCCAGTCATTATCTGCTACGCCATTGCTTTTACCTGGATTTGGCCTTTTATGACCCACGGCATTAGCGCCCTGACCGGGTTTATGAAGAATGCCGGCGTTGCGGGAGTGTTTGTCTACGGCTTCTTTGAAAAATTCCTTATTCCCACCGGCTTGCACCATTTCGTGTGGTCGCCTTTCCAGCTCACGCAAATCGGCGGCACGCTAAATGTCGATGGCCAGGTCGTCTCCGGCACCCAGGCGATTTTCCTCGCCTATATGCGCCATCCCGATCTGACGCCGGTGATGAACGATGCATTACGTTTCTCGCAACAGGGGATGACCACCATCTTTGGCCTGGCGGGCGCATCGCTGGCGTTTTATCACACCGCGAAGCCGGAGAAGAAAGCGATGGCAAAGGCGATTCTGCTGCCGGCGATTATCACCTCGATGCTGACCGGCATCACCGAACCCATTGAATTCACCTTCTTATTTGTCTCGCCGCTGCTGTGGGTGATCCATGCGACGTTAACCGCCGCTTCGCAGGCAATTTGCGACATCTTCACCGTGCGGCCGTGGGGCGCCTCCGGCCTAATTGAATTTCTGATCTACAACCTGCCGCTGCCGGTGTCGTTAACCCGCTGGCCGGGGTACGTGCTGATCGGTATTGGCCAATTTATCGTTTATTACGCGATATTCCGCACGCTGGTAGTGAAGTTAAATCTGAAAACGCCGGGCCGCGAGGATGACGATAACGTTAAGTTATACAGTAAGGCGGACTACCGTAAAAAAGTCAGCGGCCCGCAGTCGATGACGGATGAAATTATTAATGGCTTAGGTGGTAAAGCCAATATTATCTCCGTTGATAACTGTTTCACGCGCCTGCGGGTGGTTGTCCATAATATGACATTAGTTGATGATGAAATATTAAAAAGCACCGGCGCAAATGGCGTAGTACGCAATCGTAATGAAGTTCAGGTTATTTATGGCGTCAAAGTCGGGCAAGTCCGTTCCCGGGTTGATAGCTGGCTAGCAGAAAATTAATTGGGAGTGATGTATGAAATTAACCGTATTAGGCGGGGGCGGCGTACGCTCTGCATTTCTGGCGAAGTCGCTGGCTTATAACGCGCACCGCATTGGTTTAACGGAAGTGGTATTTCAGGATAGCTCAGCAGATAATTTATCGCTATTTGGTGAAATCGCCCGCTATGTATTTAATACCATTCGCCCGGATATTCATTTTACGACCACCAGCGATCCGGCTGCCGCGCTGCAGGGTACCCATTACGTGATTACCACGCTGCGCGTCGGCGGCGATGAGAGCCGCATCCGCGACGAGCGAATCGCGCTGGAGCATAACACGCTGGGCCAGGAGACCACTGGCGCGGGCGGTTTTGCCATGGCGATGCGTTCGATCCCGGCGATCCTGCGCTACTGTCGGCTGATCGAAGAACATGCCGACAAAGACGCGATCCTGTTTAACTTTACCAATCCGTCCGGGCTGGTCACCGAAGCGATTATCAAATCCGGTTTCAAACGCCGGGTATACGGGATTTGCGATGCGCCGTCGGAACTCATCCGCGAGCTGCCGGAGATCCTCGGCTGCGACCCGCACGACCTGAGCGTGGAATGCTACGGTTTAAACCATTTTTCCTGGTTTACGCACTTCACCGTGCGCGGGGAAGAGGTTACCGCGCAGCTGGTCGCCAACCCGGATTTGTACCGCAAAACGGCGATGCAGTACTTCTCGCCGGAGCTGGTCAAACTGTGCGATAACCAGTTGCTTAACGAATATCTCTATTACTACTACTATCGCGAAGTGGCGCTACGGGCGATTCAACAGGCGCCGGAGACCCGCGGCGAGCAGATTGCCCGTATCAACCACGATATGCGTCAGGAGCTCAGCGGCGTGGATGTTAAAGCGGATCCGCAGGCGGCCTTTACCATCTGGATGAAGCACTACCTACGCCGCGAAAACAGCTATATGCAAAACGAGTCGCAGCAGGAAAAATTCCATACCCGCGAGCCGTTAACGCTGCGGCAGTTTATTGAAGAGCCGGATACCGGCGGCTACGCCGGGGTGGCGCTGGATATTCTGGAGGCGGTCAACAGCACCACCACCAAACGCATCGTGGTGTCGATACAGAATAACGGCACGCTCGATTTTTTACGCCCCGACGATGTGATTGAAATCAGCTGCGATCTGAGCAAAGAGGGTCTTAAGCCGGTGACGCCGGTTAACGTGCCGACGGCGCAGAAAAATATGATTGCCAGCGTGAAGGAGTATGAACGATTGGCGGTGGCGGCAATTCTGCAGCAGGACAAATCGCTGGCGCTGCAGGCGTTGATGGCTCATCCGCTGGTCGGTTCATATTCGCTGGCGAAGAAGCTGGTTGAGGCCTATCTCGACGATGCACAGTTCGCCGGGTGGCGGTAACGAGCCCACGCTTGATTGAGTAGCCCGGATAAGGCGCCAGCCGCTATCCGGGAACTCCCCCCGCTCGCGCTACGCTTAGCGGGGCTACCTATTGCTAGGTACGCTGGTAAACCACATTTTTAACAGCCGCTCAAAGCCCAATATGCAGTAGCCAAAAAACGGGTTGCTCCAGTAAATATCATCGTCGAACTTCTGCGGGTCGTGAATAATAAACGCCGTATTCGCGGCCTGCGCCAGCGGGCTTTGATAATCGCCGGTAAAGCAAACCAGGTTTATCTCCTTGCCTTCCAGCGCCTTGACCCAATTTAATGCCGAACTGCTGCGTCCGGATTTAGAAATGATCCAGATGGAATCAAAGCGGGCAGCGTTTTTTTGCTCAAGGATTTCGTAATCGGGCCACAACGCCAGGCTGGCGTTCACGCCGGTAACGAGAAACTTATTATAAATATACTGGGCGATTAGCTGCGAAAAACCGCTGCCGTGGATCAAAATACGCTGCTGCTCAAGGCCTGCCAGCAGCGGCGTCAGCGCTTCTGCCGGCTGAATGCTCATATAATCAATATCGTTGGTGACATCGAGCTTTGGCATGGTGATATTGAACTTGATGAAATAGACCAGCTCCAGCCAGCCGCTGAACTTAAGCTTCTTCGCCAGCCGCACCAGCGAAGAAGGATTACTGTAGCAGCGCTCCGCGACGGTGCGGATCCCTTCGCGGATACACAGTTGCGGGTCATTTTGAATAAAACGCAGCACGGTCATTTCGGTTTTACTCAACTTCACGTCACGAAAGATATTTTCTAAGTCCATTACGGGCTCCTCTCAGCGGCAGATTACGCTACCACCGGAGAGCAAATCGGTCTGTGGGATGAGTCACCAGAATGAAACGAACGTTACGATATGTGAAATAAATGGAATAAAAAAACCCTCGCCGCTGGCGGAGAGGGTTGTATTGACTTACAGCGAAATCGTCAGCGCATTGCCCTGGGCGCTCACCACCACGCCCAGTTCGCTGCCCGCCTGCGTCCCACCCTCCACGCCCGCTATCTGCGGGATATTGCGCAGACACAGCGTCCAGCCGCGGGCTTCGCCTTCGCCGCTCACGGTGATGGTGTTGCCCTGGCGCTTCGCCTTCAGGGTGAAAATCACGGAACCATCGGCCGCCGGAACCTGGCACAGAGCTTCGCGGCCATCGTCGAGCTGGAACAGCTGGAAGGCGGTGCCTTCATGCCAGGCATAATCGGGTTTCTGGTCGTTGTTGCCCAGCGCCAGCAGGGTGTTGTCACGAACGTAGACCGGCAGGCTCAGTGCATCGTGACGCTGCTTATGCCAGCGGCTACCCGGCAATTCATCGTTATGCCACAGGTGCGTCCAGCGCCCCTCCGGCAGATAAAACTGCACCTCGCCCGCTTCGGAGAACACCGGCGCCACCAGGACCGAATCGCCGAGCATATACTGACGGTCGAGATAGTCGCAGGCCGGATCGTCCGGGAATTCGAGCATCATCGCACGCAACATCGGAGTGCCGAACTCGTTGGCCAGCGCCGCCTGGCGATAGAGATACGGCATCATGCGGCATTTCAGCTGCGTGAAGTGGCGCACCACGTCACAGGACTCTTCGTCGTAGGCCCACGGCACACGATAGGATTTGCTGCCGTGCAGGCGGCTGTGGCTGGAGAGCAGGCCAAAGGCACACCAGCGCTTATAAACGTGGGCCGGCGCGGTGTTTTCGAAACCGCCGATATCGTGGCTCCAGAAACCGAAGCCGGACATGCCGATCGACAGCCCGCCGCGCAGGCTTTCCGCCATCGATTCGTAGTTGGCGTAGCAGTCGCCGCCCCAGTGCACCGGGAACTGCTGCGCGCCCACCGAGGCGGAACGGGCGAACAGCACCGCCTCCTGCTCGCCGACGGTCTCTTTCAGCACCTTCCACACCAGCTCGTTATAGATGAATGCGTAGTGGTTGTGCATTTTCTGCGGATCGGAACCGTCAAACCACTGCACGTCGGTCGGGATACGCTCGCCGAAGTCGGTCTTGAAGCAATCGACCCCCATCGCTACCAGACCTTTTAACTTGCTGGCGTACCACTGGCAGGCTTCCGGGTTGGTGAAGTCATAAATCGCCAGCCCCGGCTGCCACTTATCCCACTGCCACAGCGAACCGTCCGGGCGCTTAAGCAGATAGCCCTTCTCTTTCAGCTCCTTGAACACCGGCGAGCGCTGGCCGATGTACGGGTTGATCCACACGCAGACCTTCAGCCCTTTCGCCTTCAGGCGCTTGATCATCCCTTCCGGGTCCGGGAAAGTTAGCGGATCCCATTCAAAATCGCACCACTGGAAGGCCTTCATCCAGAAGCAGTCGAAGTGGAAGACGTGCAGCGGCAGATGGCGCTCGGCCATGCCGTCGATAAAGCTATTTACCGTCGCTTCGTCATAGTTGGTAGTGAACGAGGTCGTCAGCCACAGACCGAACGACCATGCCGGCGGCAGCGCCGGGCGGCCGGTGAACTGCGTATAGCGGTTAAGCACCGCTTTCGGCGTCGGGCCGTCGATCACGAAGTACTCGAGATATTCGCCTTCAACGCTGAACTGGACTTTAGAGACTTTCTCCGAGCCCACCTCGAAGGAGACGCGCTGCGGGTGATTCACCAGCACGCCGTAGCCGCGGTTGGTCAGGTAGAACGGAATGTTTTTGTAGGATTGCTCAGTGCTGGTGCCGCCGTCTTCGTTCCAGGTTTCTACCGTCTGGCCGTTGCGCACCAGCGCGGTAAAGCGCTCGCCGAGGCCGTAGACGGTTTCGCCGACGCCGAGGTCGAGGCGCTCAAACATGTAGTTGCGCTGGGTCTTACTATCCTGCACGTAGCCGTTGTTTTTCAGTTGGCTACCGGTGATACGCACGCCGTCGCGCAGAAAATCCAGCGCCCAGAATTCACCTTTAGTCACCCGCACGCTGAGGCTGCCGCTTTTCAGCTCGGCGAACTCGGCCGTATTTTCTATTTCGACATGGACGTCTTTCTGCACGTTCAGCGGATAGTGCGGGCCGTTATCCAGCGCGCCATGGAAGTGCTCCATGCGCACGCCGATTATCCCTTCCTGAGGCGAGAAAAAGCGCAGGGTGAACAATGGCGTATCCAGCTGCCAGGCGCGTTCGCGGACATCGCGCGGTGCGGCATAGACCACCATTTCATTCCCCTGCTGCTCCACCTCGTAAACCTGTACGGGTTGGATCAGGTTGAGCCCTGGTTGAATGAGCCAGTTTCCATCACTGATTTTCATTAAAACGTCCTCTTAGTTTTGCCATTCTTTTTCGATCGGGGCTGCCGTGAATTCTTGTTCGTTGCGACGCGCGCCCTCGGCCAGCTCGGCCATCATTTTTTTCAGGAACGGCGTTTTCAGCGTGTAGTAGCGTTTGGCGATTACCGCGCTCAGCAGGTAGCACACCGCCGGAACGAGGGTGAACAAGGCGATAATGATGGTGAGGGTGGCGCTGTTCTGGGTTTTAGCGGCGGCGTCATAGCCGCCGCCGGCCAGCATCCAGCCGATCAGCGCGCCGCCCAGCGCCAGCCCCAACTTAAGCACAAACAGGGTGCCGGCGAAGCTGATGCCGGTCAGGCGTTTGCCGTTGCACCATTCGCCGTAGTCGACAGTGTCGGACATCATCACCCACTGGATTGGCGTCACCAGCTGGTGCAGTACGCCAATGATGAAGATAAAGACGAACATGGTGATTTCGGCGTCCATCGGTACGAAGAACATCGCCACGCTGAGCACCGCCAGGAGGGCGTTGGTCCACCAGAAGACGCTGACTTTACATTTCCAGTCGGTCAGCGGCTTCGCCAGCGCCGAGCCAATCAGGTTGCCGACGCAGTAGGTGGTGAGGAAGACGGTGAACAACGCCGCCGAGCCCATGATCCAGGTGGTGTAGTACATCATCGCGCCACCGCGAACGCAGACCGCGAGGATATTGAGGATGGTGAGCACGCCGACCACCCGCCACTGGTCATTACGCCAGATATCGCGCAGGTCTTCACGCATCGAGGTACTGCTCGGCGGCGCTTCGACACGCTCTTTGGTGGTGAAAAAACAGAAGGCCAGCATCAGGAAGGCGACCACCGAGAGCACCGCAATGCCGCCCTGGAAGCCCAGCGCTTTATTTTCGCCGCCGATAAAGTTGACCAGCGGCATCATCAGCACGGTGGAGAGCATGCCCCCCGCCGTCGCCAGCACGAAGCGCCAGGACTGCAGCGAGATGCGCTGCGTCGGGTTGTCGGTGATCACGCCGCCGAGCGCGCAGTAGGGGATATTCACTACGGTGTAGAGCAGGGTCAGCAGCGTGTAGGTCATGGCGGCGTAGATCAGCTTGCCGTTGTGGCTTAAATCCGGCGAGCTGTAAGCCAGCACGCAGACGAGGCCGAACGGGATAGCGCCGAAGAGGATCCACGGGCGGAACTTACCCCAACGGCTGCGGGTACGGTCGGCAAGCAGGCCCATGCACGGGTCGGAAATCGCATCCAGCGCCCGCGCCAGCAGGAACATGGTGCCGACAAAGCCGGCGGGGATACCGAAAATATCGGTGTAGAAAAACATCATGTATAACATGACGTTATCAAAAATGATGTGGCTGGCGGCGTCACCCATACCGTAGCCAATTTTCTCTTTGACGGACAGAATATGATCTTTCATTTGCGCACTATTCCCTTAGCGGCACCGCGGATTGGTACCGGTTACGGTTTTTTTAAACCTTTGGCGCAGTAAGATGAATTGCGATATCTCGTTATCAAATTACGTTTCTTGTTTTCTGTGATCGCGGTAGCCCGAAAGAGTGTGAAAAAGTGTAACCCATGGATTTTGAACGGATTTGTCTCAGACTGTTCTGCAAAGTCCAGTTTTAACAGTAAAAAAGTGCGTTTAGGTATGTGGTAAATGCCTGAAAGTAGCTATAATGCGCCCGCCTCCATGTAGCAATCGAGGCGCGGAAGATCGTCATCTCCGGTGAGGTGGCTGGACTTCAAATCCAGTTGGGGCCGCCAGCGGTCCCGGGCAGGTTCAACTCCTGTGATCTTCCGCCAATTAGCCTCCCCTGAATTCCCCCACAGTCAATAAATCCCTTATACTACCTGCTATTGCAATCAGTTATGTTCTCCTGAGGTCAACTCATGTCTACCAGAATCAAGTACATTCTGGGGGCATTATGGGGGGCATAAAAGATGCCCCCATTTTGAGGTGCCCCCAATGAAGTTAACAGCCCGTCAAGTTGATACTGCTAAACCGAAAGAAAAGCCTTACAAGTTATCTGATGGCGGTGGTCTCTACCTTGAGGTAGCGACCAGCGGCTCACGTTACTGGCGTTTGAAGTACCGTTACGCTGGTAAAGAAAAACGCCTGGCCTTTGGTGTATATCCAGAAGTCTCCTTAGCTGAAGCGCGTGATAAACGTGAAGCTGCCAAAAAGGTACTGGCGGCGGGTAACGATCCTGGTGAAGTAAAGAAAGCGGAGAAAATCGCTCAGAAGCTAGGCTTTGAAAACACTTTTGAAGCAATTGCGAGAGAATGGCATCAGGTGAGAGCTGACCGTTGGTCGTTGCGCTATCGTGAAGAAATCATTGATACGTTCGAGAAAGATGTTTTTCCCTACATTGGCAAGCGTCCCATTGCAGAGATAAAACCGATGGAGTTACTTGAAACTCTGCGCCGAATGGAAAAACGTGGAGCACTAGAAAAGATGCGCAAAGTCAGGCAACGCTGTGGTGAAGTATTCCGTCATGCGATTGTGACCGGACGTGCTGAATACAATCCTGCCCCCGATCTCGCTACTGCCCTCGCTACACCTAAGAAAACACATTTTCCCTTTCTGACCGCTGAAGAACTACCGCACTTCCTCAAAGATCTAGCTGGGTACACTGGTAGCATTATTACCAAGACGGCAACCCAAATCATCATGCTTACAGGTGTACGAACTCAGGAGTTGCGTTTCGCCCGTTGGGAAGATATCAACTTTGAAAAGCGACTCTGGGAGATACCAGCTGAAGTAATGAAGATGAAACGACCGCATATCGTACCTATGTCGGATCAGGTAGTAGCACTCTTTGAATCACTAAAACCTATTACTGGGCTATATCCACTTGTATTCATTGGACGCAATGATCGCACTAAGCCGATCTCAAAGGAAAGCATTAATCAGGTGATCGAGTTATTAGGATACAAAGGAAGGGTGACGGGGCATGGTTTTCGGCACACAATGAGTACCATACTACACGAAGAAGGTTTTGACTCTGCGTGGATTGAAACTCAACTTGCTCATGTGGACAAGAATGCGATTCGTGGAGCTTACAACCATGCGCAGTATCTGGATGGAAGGAAAGAGATGATGCAGTGGTATGCAGACTATATTACCCACTTGCTTAGAACATCATTTTAACCAATGAAAACATAGTATTAAGTAAAATGGCTAAACTATAAATGTTCAGCCATTACCTTTTTAATTTACTAAACGTAAATGCTGATTTTGTGTACTCAGTGAGTACAACTGGTTAACTTCGGGTAAAAATAGGTTGAATATAGATGCAAGTTCATTCTGATCATAACCCAGTTCTTCTTTCGCATGATCAATAATTGCATTCAGTAAAGTGGGTTTTTCCCCATTTATATCGAGTTTTACAGGCTCATCAACCTTGTAACGTTTGATGGACATCTGCCTCCAGATCCAATCACTTTGGCCTGCCGTAATAGCTTTTAATGTTTTAGCTCTGTAAAACAACGCAGCCATTGAGGTTCGCCAGAATGGTTTAAGTGCGGCAGCCTTTTCAATACTTACATTTCTTAAATCATTATAAATATCGGAAGCGGGCATAAGTAATTCTGCAGCAAAAGTGTTTGCCTCCTCTTCCATTTCAGGAGTAGGAGCACGATGCATGACTAAATGTCCCAGCTCATGAGCTAAGGTAAATCGGTAGCGGTCCATTGGCTGGTTTTTGTTTATAAAAATCAGTGGCGGCAGGCCAGCTAGGTTATAACTAAGGCCGGAAAGACTCGTATCTTCCATATCACAGTCGATGATAATGACTCCTGCCCTTTCTAACACTTCGACTAGATTTTTTATTGGTCCGCGTGGGATGTGCCATGCTGTACGAACGTTACGCGCAATTTGCTCAATATTGTCTTCATAATCGTCAGGATCATAGTACGGGAGTTCATATTCAGGTTCAAAATCAACGAACTGCAAAAGTTTTCTGAGATGGGCTATGCGTACATTTACTTCCGCAACAAGCTTGTCCAGTACTTTCATACCGACTGACGCTTTTTTACGATACATGGGATTTGCACTTATGGGTCCGCCATAAAGCCTTTCAGACATCATGAAAAACTCAATGGGGCAGTTGAGCGCTTTTGCGATGCTATCAATTTGCTCATCAGTGGCCGGCTTAAGGCCTTGCTCAATCTTAGACAAGGTTCCTTGAGAAATGGCGATAATCTGAGCCAAATCCTTCTGGCTCATACCCAACATTTTCCGACGCAACTCAATCATCTCTGGGCGTATTGTGGCTGCTGACTTAATCTCCACGACCATTTTCTACCTTCGGTTCTGTCTTTCTAGCCCGTCTTGGTTTCACAACACTTTTTGCTGGGGAAACCGTCTTAACAGGCTGTGGTTGGGGTATGTTCAATTCAAGCTTAGATATAGGCATTTCGTACAGATTTTCATCTGTTAAATCAATTGCCCACGCAACAAACTTACCATTGCGCTGCGTGAGAACAATTTTATCAATTCCTACACCATCGTCACTAAGTATGTAGAGTAGCTCTAAACGAACTAATCCTCCAAACATGTCCATTTCAGGATTATGAAAATCCAAGGCTCTTTGAGTAGGGTAATTGGAAGAACGAAGGCTCTTATCACCTTTCTTAATCCTTACAAAATATCGATCCTGAATCAGAAAGCCTACCTGATATGGCATTTTTACATATTTGATCCCTTTAAGATTAGAAGTTTCAATACTGTCTTTAAGGAAAAACAATGCGTCATTGCGGAGAACAGCTGAACGAACACGCTTATCAATCAACCGTCGTGCGACATCGTTTTGAAGCCAATTTTTCCAAACATTGTCGAAAACTGAAGTTAGGGTGTGGTAGTAGGGTTGACAGACTGAATGTGCTTCTTCTTTGTTGATTAAAGACATATAGAATCTCTGGAATTTTTGCTGTGAAATGTCATGGATAAGCATAAAACTCAGCCACATTTTTTACAACAAATTATTCCAAAAAATATTCCAAAACAAGGTAACTATATGTTTTTTTAACATTTATTATTTTTGCACTACACTCTCCTGTTAAGCTCGCAGTGCATTCTTGTTCGAGCCCCATCAATAGCAGTTGCTGAAATCGCTGCTGTGTTGCTGGACAGTTAGCTTGTCTGATATGCTTTGATTGCTCTTTAGCTTGTGGCTCAGTATTAAAGCCTTGTCGGGCGCTTCGCCAGACACCAACTTATTGAACGACATTGTGGTTGCGAAAGTCTCGCGACCCAAGTTCGTTAACTCACTTAGGTCGCGAGACTTTCGCTTCCTCTAGTAAAGAGCGCAACACAGCCCTTCATCTGAAGGGCTCTAACTCTAGAGTCGATAAAATGACAACTCTAAAACATCATTTACTCACCAGCCCCTTAGTTGCGGAACAGGCGTTCAGTTTGCTCTCTACCTCCTCGTCTAAAAAAGTGACGAAATTGGATGTGGAAAAATGGCTCACTGTCTCACTTGCAAAGGTGATGGTAAGTGGCCCCAAGATGTACAGAGTTTATACAATCCCCAAAAAAAATGGGGGCAAACGTACAATTGCTCATCCGTCAAGAGCTCTCAAGGTGATCCAAAGAGGATTAGTTGAATTCTTAAATGATAAATTACCTGTACATGATGCTGCGTATGCATATAGAAAAAATATTAGTATTAAAGATAATGCGCTTCAACATGTGACAAATCCATATTTTTTAAGAATGGATCTCGCTGACTTCTTTAATAGTATTGATGTTAATCTATTTGAGGAGCGGATTGAGAAACATAAAATCCAACTAAGCGCAGCAGACAAAGCATTAATCCGTCGTTCTGCGTTTTGGAGTCCCAAGAAGACAAATACAGGAACCCTTATTCTCAGCATAGGTGCACCTTCATCGCCATTAATATCAAATTTCATTATGTTTTCATTCGATGAAACGATTAGTTCAATCTGTGCGCCTCTGAAGATCACATATACGAGATATGCCGATGATTTATTTTTTTCTACTAAGAATAAAAATATACTTTTTAAAATCCCAAGCCTAATCCAATATGTTTTAAGTACTGAGTTTGGTAAAAAATTAACGATTAATGAAGTTAAAACCAGTTTTTCATCTAAAGCACATAACAGGCATATTGCAGGAGTTACCATTACTAATAATGACACTCTATCTTTAGGTCGAGAGAAAAAAAGGATAATATCGTCAATGATCCATAAATACTCCCTAGGAAAATCTGACGATATTGAACTGGCTAAACTACAGGGGCTCTTATCCTTTTCGAAACATATAGAGCCTTTATTTATCGAAAGAATGATGAAAAAATACTCAGTTAACTTGGTAGATAAAATAATCTCTGGTCAATGGAGGAAATAATGGAAGGTAAAAATAAAAAGGCAACCAGAACTGTAACTGAAAAAATTGAAGGTGCAGAAAAAGGACATCTGGGGGATATGTTTGAAGTTGCAGGATGGATGGAGTCAGGGCGTTATTCTCTAAATACAGATAAAGCTAAAGCCCAAGAATATTACGATCATATAAATGAAAACCTTCAAACAAAACGACCTTTTTTTTCTAGCTTAGAGTTAGTAAATTATAAAGGTATTAGAAAAACGGTAAAAAAAATCACCCTTGACCCATACTTGAATATTTTTGTAGGCGTGAATGGCAGCGGGAAAACGACAATAATTGAATCTATAGTAAAAGCATCTACTTGGCTGGTTAATGGTATTAAAAATAGAGCAAATGGTAAAGGAATCCATCCTGCTGAAATAAATAATTCTCAAGATGCAAAAGATTGTGCAATTACAGCAACATTAACTCTTGATGAGAAATCAACATTCACACTCATCTTGTATAAAAATAAAAACAGTACAAATAAGAACAGAAGCTCATTGAGTGAGTTTAAAAATTTAGCCGAAATGTATTATTCACTCAACAGTAAATATAAAGGTGAATCCTGTCTCCCTCTCTTTTGCCACTATTCAGTTAGTAGAGCTTTAGAAATAAAAACAGATGATGAACAAAAAAATGGTGAAATTACTGCATTTAATAACTTAGATGGGTACAGCTTTTCATTTGAAGAATCTAGGAATTTCAAGAATTTAATTAAGTGGATGTTGTTTTGTGGCTCTCAAAACAATGATGAAGTTGATGATATCAAAAACAAACTATCTTCTCTTGAAGTTAAATATAATACAACATATGAAATCTACAACTTTTTAGCAGATGAGACTAAAGAAGAATCCTCTATTGGATTAAAACTTAAAAATGAATTAGATGAACTTCGCATGAAAATTGCAGAATTCCAGTTAAATCTAAATAATGTCGATGGCAATATCGTTAGTGTTGTTAAAAAAGCAATATATAAATTTATGAGCATCGACAATATAAGAATGAAAGTTGATAAAGATAACGTATCAATCTTACTTGACAAAAAAGGTATAACTATTTCTGCAACTGACCTTTCTCAGGGTGAAAAAGCTTTATTTTCCTTAGTCAGTGATATTAGCCGTAGGCTTATTCTTCTAAATCCAGGAAAAGGGATTGATGCTTTAAAAGGTCATGGTGTTGTAATTATCGATGAAATTGATTTACACTTACACCCGAAATGGCAACAGGAAATCATTGGACAACTACAGGATACTTTTCCTAACATTCAATTTATTATAACAACTCATAGCCCTCAGGTATTATCAACCGCACCGAGCCATTGCATTAAAGTTATTCGTAATGATGAAAATGGAATACTAAATATTGTCGAACCTGAATTCTCTCTCGGTTCCGAGTCCGATATGATTCTTGAAGATATATTTCTTGTAAACTCTCGCCCGGAAAATATTGAGCAAGTAAAAATGCTTAACCGGTACAAAGATTTAATAGAACTCGATAAGTGGGATACGGATGAGGCTGAAGATTTAAAGAAGGAGCTCGATAAATGGGCGGGTAAACACGATCCAGTAATGAAAAAACTGCAAATGGATATTAGGCTTCGTGAGTTTAGAAGAGGGAAAAAATAATGAAAAAATAAAAAAAGGGGATGAGCCGAATTTATTATCTATATATAAAAGGGAAAATCCTAACAGTGATTGGAAGAATGGCTTCAGACAAAATGCTGGAGCAGAGGCAAATCAGTCAGTTCGAGATGCTCTAAAAAAAGAGCAATTTGGTTTATGCGTTTATTGTGAAATAGATCTTAAGGATTCTGGAGGAATTGGATTTGATGATTTCAGGGTAGAACATTTCTTTCCGGAAAATCCAAAGGCAGGCGAATCAAGAGGTGATGGTATAAATTATGCTTTGCACTGGCCAAACTTATTTGGATGTTGTACTGGAGGGAACGTACCACATGTAGTAGAGAGCGAGGAAAGGTATAGCAACCCACATACTCATTGTGATGTACCCAAAATGAATAATGATTGGACAGCAATTATCCTCGACCCCACTGTAGATATACCAGCATTTCCATCGCTTTTTGAGTTTAATGAGGAGGGAACTATTTCTGTATCTGATAGTTGCCCACAAGAAATTAAGGAAAAAGCAAATAAAACTATTGAATACTTAAAACTTAACACAAAGAAAATTGAAAGATTTAGAAGCGCCACAATCCAAAAAATAAGAGATGAATTACTTTCATTTCCAGAAGAAAATCTTCCTGCAGTTTTGAATGAGTTATCTGAAGCTTACCTTTGCCCGGATAATAACGGTAAGCTATCTCCTTTTTTTTCTACAATCAGATGGTATCTTGGTCCAGCTGCAGAGGATGTTTTACGACAATCAGAATATAATGATTAATATTAAAATATAACTTATACAGTTGATGACATTTAATCATCAGGATGATTGTTTTTTATCCATTATGTTAGCCGGTATATTACATTCATATCGATAATACTTTAAATTGCATGCTGCCCGTGTCGTGGCATGCCCATAAGGCTTGGGCTGCATTGTTGCTTAAGCATGCAACTTCAAGTTTATTGGGTATAACAGCATTACTTATGCTAGCTCTTAAAAAATCAACGTTTTCCTCGCATGTATCCTGAGTAATTTAAATATTACACTGCAACATAAACATATAAATTAGCATCATTTCATTTGTTTATATATCCAACAGAACAGCATCATTATAATATAAATCCTCATAATCCCAAGACAAATAATAATTTAACTTTGCACACTGTTCACAGTAAAACCTCACCTTTAAGTACTCATTTTTCAAAATTTTTCTATATCGAAGATATAACGTTCTTTCTGACAGAGTAATATCAAGCCTCTCTAATTCACGACACGCCTTTTCACTTACACTTCCTTTATTATCACTTTCACAATAAATAGGTTGGTTAACATTTTCTTTTTTTATTAGACTCATAAGAAAAATTCCCAAAGTTCCTGGCCACCTGGCAAACGTTCCCTTAAATAATCTTTTATGCCTAAAAAGGCGGTTAACGTTTATTAATAGATAGTTTGCTGACTTTCGGTGGTCCATATGTAATGCTTGGAACCAAAATAAATCAGTAGTATTAGAGAATAGTACATCGATAAGATATTTATAATTATCAGCCATATCACGACATACAATCGATGAGGTTCCTTTAGGAGGAGCCTTTATTATTAACTCATCAGAACCCCCAGGTCCAGCAATATATTTCACATTAGATCTCAAAATCTCAAACTCCATCAAAAGTCCAACTCTTATAAAAGCACATTTACTTTCTTCTCGAGAAGTTTTGGCGTTGTATTTTGCAGCGTAAAGAATACCCAAATCATTTAAATAATTAAAAAATAAAATTGAATCTAGCGGATGAATAATACTGACCGTTTTAGATGCAAGTCTAAATCTTATCGCTGGTGAAGTATTTGCTATTTCCTCTTTAGCTAGTAAATATTCTAAAGAATTAAGAAAAACCGCTTTATTAACTCCATTTTTCTCAGCTAAATTAGAGAGAGTAGAAATGGATATTTCAGTCCTTTTGTTTATTAACTTCTCCAATTCTTCATAAGACATATTATCGACATTGCCAAAAACCTTAAACGTATCAATTTCATCATTACTTAAGGCAACCTCGATACCACATAGAAGATAGTGATTTAAAATATCACGCTCGATAAGTGATGAACAGATCCTATTTGTGACCTCTTCCACTAACGAAAAAATAACTAAACAAGCTTTAGTTTGTTCATTACTTAAAAATAGTGAAGTATAGACATTCTTGAAATGTATAAAATCCATTATATCTATTACAGCATTTTGAACCTGTGTCACCTTTGGCATTAATAAGCTCCAGTGTCTAAAAAAGTATTTCTAATTTGCCAATTTTACACACTAAAAGAATCTAATACCATCTTCTTCGTAGCAAAAAACCGGTACTTAAAAGACTAATTCAACGAAGAGACTATAAAATGGAAAAGTCAGAAAAAACAGAAAACAACAATAAAAACAAACAGATAAATGAAATTTATAAGTATGCTCGGTGCTTTCGCCGTCGCCAACCTTTTAGATTAAATTATTTTCCTGAGCATCTGTCTCTAGATGCTCTCTCTCAAGCCGCGATGGAGGGGGCTGCAAGCTTGATCCCGGGAAAAATACATACTGATACCATTTCGCATGATTACGATAATATTGATTTCTTAATCGATATGAAGTACATCGTAAGCAATTCAGGTCTGACAAATAAGTTCTTCTACGCTCAAATAAAAAAAGGCCTATTTCCATCACCAATTAAGCTAGGGCGCTCTTCCCGGTGGAAACTGAGTGAGTATGAACAATGGATTGAGCAAAGAGCAAATAATAGAGGCCAATAGCAATTTAGAAAGATAATTGACTAGGTAATTTGTATGTTGATAATTAAATTTAACATTATATTTATATCAGTTAATTATCTATTGGTTAATAATTAACTATAACACAACAATACTAATATCTAAACTGCATTACCATTTAATGGTATAAAGGATAATATCATGGCCATCTGTGTCCGTAAAAACTGCACTACGTCTGTTTGGGGTAATAATAAAGAGAGATCTAAACGTCTCTGTAAACGACATTATGCCGCATATGTCCAAAACCGGATAGCTAAAGAAGCTAAAGCATTATCAGTTTGTTATTATTGTGGCCTGTCCCTCGCAAAGATGAGAAACAAAAAATACTGTTGCAAAGCACACCGCCAGCTGGGTTCCAGAAAAATTTTAGGGAAGATCATAACGGATATTATTGGATTTTCTTACTGGGGGCATATTCAACATCATATTAAGCGAAGCCCAATAGAACTGGCTTCAATTAATGGAGTGCATGACATTACTGGTTTATACCAACTGTACCAATGTAAAACGAAGCATCAAAGGAGCTATGTTTTAGCACTCGAACAATGGGGAGTATCGAAGGAGAAATTAAAAATTAAACCTATACCACTTCTAAGGTTAGAAATTTGCCATTTCTATCCGGTGAATAGTGGTGGTGAAAATACACCTGATAATGTGATCATTGCCCCATTACGTATCAATCGCATGTTAAAAGATACAATTCCGTATCAAGGTAGGCTTTTTCCCGGATTGAAAGTGTTAAGAAAAAAAATGCCACTGAATGGAAGCCTTTACGATGGTCTAGTTGCACGATTTGGAAAAAAGGTTGTAGACGAAGAGCTTTCATCAATTGGCAAACTAAAGCACTTCCATGGTAATTACGCCAAACAGCCGGAGTTTGGGGGAATGCATCATGAATTTCCCCTACTAATGCTGTTAATTTCGGAATTATTACGCTTAGGGCACCATGACATTGTTAAATTTCTTCAAGCTATTCGGCGGGACTATGAGAGTCTTCTTCCAGTATATGTTGAATTAGTGGCTATTATCATGTTTTATGCGATTTTAACTGGTGATCGTGACCGTTTCCTAATGCGTTTCATGAGAATTCAGCGTTGGTTCGACGACACGGCTTTATCCACAAGGCATCCATTTCGGGCATGGGGCAGGGACAACTACGAAAGATGCATGTACCTACTCCTAAGGCGATATCTACGGCTGTTTTTTGGCTCAGCTATTGAGAGTCCCCGAGAAATTGTCGATCTCTACAATAGTTTTTTCTCACTTCAGGTTGTTGACGTCGGGGAGCTAGGCGAAATCGTAAGCTTTTCCTATTTCAAAGGAAGACAGAGCAAAGTGAATACCTTTTTTATCATTCCAGAGTATGTGCTTGACACACTGCCTAGGTCAGGGGACGTTTTCGGGATTGGTTCAACACTTAGCTGAACGGGTAATACAACACCACAAATAAATAGCGCCAAAACTGTCGTTTTTGGCGCTCACTTTTCCACACTTTATCGCTAAAATACAGTAAGTTAACTTAATATCACTATCCCAATAAATTTCACACCCTCATTACTCCTTTGAAGAACCGAAAGACTTTCAGGTAATACATTCAAAGGAGCGCCTTATGTCCAAACACTCTAATTCACATGATGCGGTAAACGCATTCCAAGCCTGTCTTAGCTTCCTACCCTCTTCTTCAACCGAACGCATCCTGAAGCAGTTAAAGCAATCTATCGACTACGAGCCTGTAATTGGAATTATGGGTAAAACAGGTGCAGGTAAAAGCAGCCTTTGCAACGCACTATTCCAGGAGCAAACTTGTCTGACTAGCGAGCTTATGGCGTGTACCCGAGAACCACAACGCTTGGTCCTCACTGTGGGCGAACGCAGCATAACCCTGGTCGATCTTCCTGGCGTTGGTGAGACTCCTGAGTTCGATGCTGAGTATATGGCGCTCTATCATCGTTTGTTTGTTGAACTGGACCTAGTTATTTGGGTATTACGGGCTGATGATCGCGCCCGGGCAATAGATATTACAACACACCGATTGCTACTTTCTAATGGCGCAGATCCATCACGTTTCTTATTTGTGATAACTCAGGCTGAATGTATTCCTCCGTTACCAACTAACTCTGAATGCCAGGATCGGCCTTCTCCAACACAGTGCCTTTCGTTGGCCACCATCAGCGCCCAAATTGCGGGTCAGTTTCCATCTTCTTATCCGGTAATAGCAGTTTCTGCTCATACTGGCTACAACTTGACGGTCCTTGTAGAGCTTATGGTGCATGCATTACCGATACAGGCTAGCAGCGCCTTTTATCGGCAATTGAAACCAGAGCACCTGACTAAAGAGAGCAACGATGCTGTACGCCAGCGGTTTGGTGAGATGGCAGGAAATGCATTTGATACGGTGATAAACCCGGACTCTTTCCCGTCAGGCTGGACCAGCTTTTTGAGAAAACTGCGCCAAAAATTAGTGCAGCTTGCCACCGTGTTATGGGACAGATTTTTTGGCTAACACCACATCCGTCAGGTTGTGTCGCTATGATGAATGTTTATCAGACAAAACCTTTCTTAACAAGGCGTTATCGTGCCGCACTATTTTTCAGATTTCATTATTTTACCTATCTTTGCCGACATAACGTGTCCGGCCTGTGCTGCATAATAACTGCATGAAATAGAACCATATTTGTTGCCCTGAGAGGCCATATGTCCGTCAACGAGCAAGACTCACGTTACGACCGACTGGCGATCAGATTATCGGTCATTATTAGCCGCCTGCTTGCGGGAGAAACACTCTCACTCAAATCTCTGGTGGATGAATTTGGTGTCTCTGAACGCACTCTACAACGTGACTTCAATCAGAGGCTAATCCATCTGGATATTCTGGATGAAAATGGACGATACCGTTTGAATGATTGCCAACCACCCGATCATTCATCGGGCGCATTCTCGTTTATACGTACTACAGGTATTGCTCGGATAATCCCAGTGCAAGACAGGCAACTAATGAACCTGCTAATGAACGAGTCCGGGACTTCACCCTGCCTGATCTGGCATGCCCCCCTGAAATCCCATGTCGCATTACCCGAGTTCTTCTCCCGTCTTGTGCAGGCTATCAGCCAGAAACGACAAATCACTGTGTTGGTTGAAGGGCAGCGTCATGAAGCATTGGAGCCTTATCGTCTTATTCACTATGTGGAGGAATGGTATCTGGTGGTGTGTCAGTCGGGAAAAATCCGTGTGTTTGCTCTGACCAGTATTGGTGCTGTCACGCTTGATGAGGTGCGCTTTAAGCGTCGCGAAGATATTTCATACCTAACTGCTGGTGAAGGTTTTATTGCGGCACTACCGCATTTTCCTCTTATCAGTGATGTTATTGACACATTTCGCTATTAGTCCCAGCTATCAGGAAGACCTGATTTAGCCTGTATATCTTATCCGTTATGGAGAACCTTTAATGAAAATGATCATACCTCTTAAAACTACGATACTGACAGTGATGTTAGGTGCCTCAACTTTTAATGCTTCCGCAGCATGGCAAGTAAGTGGGACTTTTTGTCAGTCTTACACTGATGATGGACGAGTACTTGTTCGCGTAAGACCCGCAACAATAGGTTTGATTGAGCAGCAACCGCAATGCAACGGACGAGGCTCTACCGAATTGGCTGGCAGTAACTTTAGTGTCAATGGTTCGTCTTATCCCTCCAGCGTGATGTGTAACGCCCAATCGAACTATCAGGCAGTGCAAACCACCACGGCGACAAAAGATATCCAAAACATAATCAGCATGCTGCAAGATAACCAATCGGTCAGCATCAATACCTTCGGTTCACGTTCTGAAGTTAATACTGCTGATTTTGCACAAGCTTGTTCATCCATCATTAACCAGAAAGTGGCCGACTTCGATCCCCAGAAAACCTATCAACAGGACATGGCAAAGATGGGCTATAAACAGGATGAAAACGGCCAATGGCATAAACAATCAAAACAGGCATATTCACGCGAAGCAGATCCTGAAATAGCCGCCAACTATGATCCCAAAGCGGGGGTTGCTGAAAATTCAGGAAAAGGAGGGTTCTATGGAGACGGAGCCAATAAAAATCTTTATGGTCCGGGTAGCCAGGCACAAAAGGATGCTGAAGCTGCAAACGAAGCACGCCGCCTTGCAGCACAAAATCATATGTCAAAAAGCGCTACTGGAATTACAGAACCAGAGATGCAGGCAGCATTAGCGGCAGCGAAAAAGGCTTATGCTGCTAATTACGATCAAGAAACCCTCGCATCAGCTGACTTTGGATCATACAAACAAGCACCTTCTGTACCAGATCCGGCAGATAAAACACAAAAATTGCGTGTCGTGGAGTATGAGGTCTTTAATCCAGGCTACAAAACTTATGACAAAGTGCGTGTCACCCTAAACGCATCAGGTGCAGTGACTGGCACACAGGTTCAGTACGAAGGTCAGTAATACACCATTCAACTGCTAGCAATCATTTCATCCAGGCCATGCATCCCTAGGGAAGTATGGCCTTTTCACTTTTATGCCCGAAGGAATTAATTATGACCCGATTAGCCAGCCGCTTTGGTGCGGTCAATTTAGTGCGCCGTGATCGCCCGTTAACCCACGATGAACTGGCACATTACGTTCCGAGTGTCTTCAGTGAAGAAAAGCATGAATCCCGCAGTGAGCGTTACACATACATCCCTACTATTACCCTCCTCGATAACCTTCAACGCGAGGGTTTTCAACCGTTCTTTGCCTGCCAGACCCGAGTGCGAGATCTGAGTAAACGAGAGCACACCAAACATATGCTGCGCCTGCGTCGCGAAGGGCAAATTACCGGCAAACAGGTGCCAGAAATTATTCTGCTTAATAGCCACGACGGTTCAAGCTCATACCAGATGCTACCAGGTTTATTTAGATCGGTTTGCCAAAATGGACTTATTTGCGGTGAAAGTTTTGGGGAAGTGCGTGTGCCGCATAAAGGCAACGTAGTGGAGAAAGTCATTGAAGGGGCTTACGAAATACTGGGCATTTTTGACCGAGTAGAAGAGAAGCGCGATGCCATGCAGTCACTTATGTTACCGCCACCTGCTCAGCACGCCATTGCGAAAGCGGCATTAACCTATCGTTTTGGTGAAGAGCATCAACCAGTCACGGAATCACAGATACTTTCCCCGCGCCGATGGCAGGATGAAAGTAACGATCTTTGGACTACCTACCAACGCATTCAGGAAAACCTGATTAAAGGTGGGCTATCGGGACGAACCATCAAAGGTAAACGCGCTCATACACGCGCAGTGAAAGGTATCGACGGTGATGTGAAGCTCAATCGAGCACTGTGGGTTATGGCTGAGAATATGCTGCAATTTGCTTCATGAACTCTATCACAAGGCTCTTTTGCCCCTACGACTAAACTGGTAGGGCTTTTTGCTTTAAGGAACAATTATGTCTGCGCCCAATTTATTCCCGGAATTTCCTGTAAACGAGCAACGTGTTATACAACGCGCACTGCGATTGCTGGAGAAGTATCAGCGTCAACCCAGTGAATCATTTACTAGCACCAGCGTTACTAAAGCCTGGCTTCAACTCAGGATGGCACACCTTGAGCGTGAAGCTTTCATCGTGATGTATCTCGACAATCAGCACTGTTTGCTGGAACGCGAAACACTGTTTACCGGCACACTGAGCCATACCGAGGTACATCCCCGCGAAGTGGTGAAATCGGCACTGAAGCATAATGCTGCTGCGGTAATTCTGGCGCACAACCATCCTTCTGGTACGACAGAAATCAGCCAGCAAGATAAACACATTACTCAGCGGATCGTGAAAGCGCTGGCGCTGGTGGAAGTACGCGTGCTGGATCATCTCGTAGTCGGGAATGAGACAATTTCATTTGCTGAGCTGGGATTACTTTAAAAGGAGGTTCTCATGTCATTAATACCAGCCCATGAATGGGGACTACAAAGAGAAATTGTTCCACGGTTTGGTGCCAGATTAGTTCAGGAAGGCAACCGGCTGCATTATCTGGCTGACAGGGCTAGTTTGATGGGCAATTTCAGCGATACGGAATGTTTCAAATTGAATGACGCATTTCCACACTTTATCAGCCAGATGGAATCGATGCTGACCACTGGTGAACTGATCCCCTGTCACCAACACTGTGTCACTCTCTACCACAACGGTTTTACCTGCGAAGCTGACACCCTTGGCAGTTGCGGCTACGTGTACATCGCTGTTTACCCTACTCAACGCTAACTAATTTCTTGAGATCAAACATGAATACTCAACCTGCAACAACTCCGCAGGCGGCGAAGCCATGTCTGTCGCCCCTGGCTGTCTGGAAAATGTTACTGACAATCCTGCTAGACCAGCACTATGGTCTCACGCTAAACGACACGCCGTTCAGTGATGAAACTGTTATTCAGAAACACATTGAGGCAGGTATTACCTTGGCTGATGCCATAAATTTTCTGGTTGAACGCTATGAACTAGTTCGTATTGACCAAAAAGGCTTCTCTGTGCAAGATCAAGAACCTTGGTTAACTTCTATGGATGTCCACCGAGCACGATTTAAACTCAACGTGGAACGTTTATAATTTAACCAGTTAACTGACAAGGAAAAACATGTGGGGGCATAATTGGGGGCACACTTAAAAATCGCATAGAAAAATAATCAATAAATTCAAAGTGATTACTTATCAAATGCGACTCCTGTGATCTCCGCCAAAGTTTCTCATCCTCTATCGGCCATTCGGCATGTATCCAATATCTTACAGTTAGCCTATCCTATTGAATTCTTTTTTTATTCTAACTTTATATCTTATAAAAATATGGATTCTAAAATGAGTTTAATGCTATCGATCACAATGGTGATAGTGACTTTAATCAGCCCTGTTGTTGCCGTTCAAGTTCAGAAATTTATTAAAAGATATACTGATAGAAAGACGCTCAAAATAGATATTTTTAAACAATTGATGGCCACCAGGTCGCAGAACGCAAGGCTATCAAATGAACATGTCAGAGCACTTAATATGATCGATATTGCTTTTTATGGTCGGGTAAGGAAAGGACAAGCTAAAAGAAGCAAAGCAGAAAGTCAGGTAATATCAGCATGGAAGCTGTATTTCTCACATCTAAATACAACATATCCAAACAACGATAACGCCAGCGGCCTTATCTGGAATCAAAACAGCAATAATTTATTTGTAGATCTTCTTTCAGCCATTGCCAAAGATATTGGTTATGATTTTGAGCGCGTTCAGTTGCAAACCGCTATCTACTCGCCGATTGCACACGGTGAAATTGAAAATGATCAATTAAAAATAAGAAAGGGCCTGGCATCAATATTCTCTGATGATGGCGCTATAAAAATGGAGATCGTTGGTATTCCTAGTCGAACAGAAAGTTAAATCGATCGTTAAAGCTTACTTATCAGCAGTCTCAATGCCCAGCCTCTCCAGCTCCTTTCTTCCCAGGGTCTTGAGCCAGTTTCCCAAACTCATCCCTGCGTCTGCTGCTGCAGCCTCAAACTGCGCTTTTAGCTCCGGCGTTATCCGTATCTGGAAAGTGGGAGCTTTGCCGCATTTTGACTGATTGGTATCACGTTTGGCTGTTGACATGTACGTACCTAAAAGAGCAATGTATAACCATACAGGTACGTACCTAACCAGATTCCGTCCTGATCTTAAATCGCCCTCATCAGATACTCGCAATACCTGATGAGAGCTAACCTCACCAACTATCAAGGAGTTGATTATGGCTGATTTGCATTCTACCCCAGATATCACCGTTAGCGGAACCGAGCGTCAGCTGCTGGTTGGCTATCGGCCCAATGGCCGGGATACCAGTACACCAAGTCTTACCCTTTCCGGCAAGTGGCTGCGTGAAGCGGGATTCGATACCGGGAAGGCGGTCACGGTTAAGGTGATGGATGGCTGTATTGTGTTGCTGCCGCTCAGCGATAAAGAAGAGAAATTAACAGCCGAATTACGGCATATTCAACAATCGCTGAAAAGCGTCAACGGCACGCTGCAACATACCTGATAGCGCGAGCAAGAAAAATCCCCGGGTGGCGGCTAGCGCCTTACCCGGGCTACCAGACGGCGCAGAACCGTAGCCCTGCTGAGCGCAGCGCGAGCAGGGAAATTCCTCGGATTACGGCTGCCTTAACACCCGTAAACGCGCCAGATTAATCGTTCGTCTAATGAAATTTATGCCCCGCTTCTGACATACTCTACCGTTGTGAACAGGTTGACCCGGAGACCATATGGCAAAAGAAAATATAACGTCTTCCCCAGCAGGGGAATTCATTATGTTTGCCAGCGAGGACGGGGAAGTGCGCGTTGAATGCCGCTTTGAGCAAGAAACACTATGGCTCCCTCAAGCAACTATCGCCAGCCTTTATCAAGTCACCCCACAAGCAGTTACACAGCATATTAAAGCGATCTATGAGGAAGGTGAGCTTGAACAAAACGCAACCTGTAAGTCTTACTTACAAGTTCAACAGGAAGGTAGCCGTCAGGTAAGCCGAAACCGGCTTCACTACAGCCTGCCTGTCATACTCGCTGTTGGCTATCGCGTTCGCTCCTCTCGCGGCACGCAGTTCCGCCAGTGGGCGACCCAGACGCTCCAGGAATACCTGATCAAAGGTTTTGTGATGGACGATGAGCGGCTGAAGAATCCGCCTGTGGGTTCATCGGCAGTGCCCGACTATTTCGATGAGATGCTGGAGCGTATCCGCGATATTCGCGCCAGCGAACGCCGCGTTTATTTGCGGGTGCGAGAGATTTTTGCATTAGCGGCTGACTATCAACCATCGCTAAAAGAAACCACGCAGTTTTTTCAAACTATCCAGAACAAGTTACATTTTGCCTGTACCAGGCATACCGCCGCTGAACTCATTCATCAACGTGCTGACGCCAGTCAGCCGCATATGGGGCTGAGCAGCTATAGAGGCGAAGAGGTGAATAAGGGCGACGTGACGGTGGCAAAAAATTATCTCACTCAGGATGAAGTCAGCGAGCTTAACCGCGTAGTTAACATGTGGCTGGATTTTGCCGAGGATCAGGCCCGTCGTCGTCAGCAGGTCTTTTTACGCGACTGGCAGGATAAGCTGGATCAGTTCCTGCAATTTAACGACCGTGAGGTTTTGCAAGGCGCAGGTAAAGTCAGTAAGAAAATGGCCGATGAAAAAGCGCAGGCGGAATATAGTCAGTTTGCTGAACAACAGCGGCGCTTAAAGGAAGCCGAAGGTGAAAAGGATATCGCCGGTTTGCTACAGTGGAAAACAGAGCCTAAAAAGTAGCTCAGGATGCCTGATAGCGCGAGCAAGTCCCCGAGTGGCGGCTGACACCTTACCCGGGCTACGCCCGGCATGTGATCTGTAGGCCCGCGCAAGCGTAGCGCCGCCGGGCAATAACCGCGAGTAAAGAGCCGCTTTTGCACCGGGTGGCGGCTAGCGCCTTATCCGGCCTACGGTCTGATAGCTCGAGCAAGCCCCCGGGTGGCGGCTAGCGCCTTACCCGGGCTACCAGACGGCGCAGAACCGTAGCCCTGCTGAGCGCAGCGCGAGCAGGGAAAATTCCCGCCTCAGAAGTAATAGCCAATATTGACGTTAGTGCGGAAGTACCATTTGCCGCTGCCCTCGGACTGGGTGCTGGTCCAGCCGGTGGCGTTCAGCGCGCCGCCCCACGGATTAACGTTCTTCGCCCAGCTGAGATCGACCCAGAACATTACCGGCAGCGCAAAGACCTGTACGCCAAGGGTGTTCATCTGCGAATCGCTCCAGCCGCTTTTATCTTTCCACAGCACGCTGTAGTCGTTGTAAAAACGCAGCTTCGATACGCCGCCCCACTTCACGTCGACATCGCGGGCGACGTTCAGCGACGCGGTCGTCGCTTTCGCCGGGATCAGGTAGGCCGGCGTCAGGCCGTTGCCGCCCATCAGAATCGTATCGTCGCTGACGCCCGCCGGGTTCTTTGGATCGTATTGGTAGCGAATCAGCTGCGAGGTCAGCTGCCACGGCCCGTTATGCAACATGCCGTGCACGCCTGCCGCCCAGAAGGTGCCGTCGTCATCGGTCTCGCGGTTGTGCAACCGCGCCAGCGCCAGTGAGCCGCCCAGCTCGTTATTCCAGCCGCCGCCGTGAAAATCCCGCGCTATTCGCACGTTCACCTGGTCGCGCTTTTCATTATGCTGCTGATGCTGAGTCGGATAGATAGTGTTTTTCAGCCGATCGTAATCGCCAACGTCCGGCGCATAGCGCAAATTCTCCGGTTCCATCCACGGGAAATAGGCCACATCCAGCGACCAGTTATTATCATGATATTGATAGTTCACGCCGCTACCGGCGCTCACGCCAAAGCCTAAATAAAACGGAATACCGTAGGACCAGCCAAATTGCGGATAAGGTTCAAGGCCAAATGGTTTGCCGGGGATCCCCAGTTGGATATTATTATTATTGTCGAAGCGATACCCTACGTAAGCGCGGTCGATGGCGTATTTACGGTGATCCTGAAACCAGAACCCGGCATCAAAGAAATAATTATCATAGAAGCCACTGCTGTCGATACGGAAGGTATCAAAACGCAGATGCGGCGGGTTGCGATAATTACTGCCTTTCCAGTCTTCATAGCGATAGTTTGCCCGCAGCGCGCCGCCGAAATCCAGCCCGGCAAGATTATCCGCGCTGCGCCAGCCGATATGCGGGAACGGCTTGCCGTCGTCCGCCAGCGCCAGCCCACTGGTCGCGGCAGCCAGCAGCAGCGAAAGGAGTATTTTACGCATAGCACATCCCTCACTTTATTTTTATAAGTGATAAAAGACCGTCGATTAATATCGACTTATTATTTTGTCTCAGTGGTGAAACTCTTAATTAAATAGCACGATGGTTTTATTTTTGTTCCAAATATGAAACTCTGTTTATTATTTGATAGAAGAAAAATCGCACGCAGGATGTCGGGAGTCAAGGTATAAACCTTGAGCCATAACGCAATATTATTATTCTGCCGGAGTGATATTAATATTTGCGACATGGTGGAGGAAACTTTCTCAAATATGAAACGCTATGCTTGTGATAATTTATATTGTTGAACCATCATGGTCCTGGTGCCTGACCATCACACTGTTTATCTATAGTGGCAGGCGGGCGCAGGATGGGTAGTGTCGCATTCGCCGATTTTCACTTTTTTTATATAACTGTTATCGCCGCCGGGCCGTTTTTCCCGACGCTAGACCGGTCTATCCTCGACACATTCGCACCATGAATCCTTTTTGTAGACCGGAGAACCTATGAAAGCCATTGCCATTACCCAGGCCGCCGCTGACGGCAACAACATCCCCTTTTTACGCGATATCGATCTGCCGGATCCGCAGGCGCAAGGGCACGATCTGCTGGTTGAGGTCAAAGCCATTTCAGTGAACCCGGTCGACACCAAAGTGCGCGCCGGGTTTAATGCCGATACCCCGCGAGTGCTGGGCTGGGATGCGGTTGGCGTGGTGAAAGCCGTTGGCGATGCTGTGACGCTGTTCACGCCGGGCGATGAAGTGTGGTACGCCGGCGCGCTGGGCCGCCCCGGCAGCAACAGCGAACTGCAGCTGGTTGATGAACGCATCGTGGCGCTGAAGCCGCGCTCGCTGGAGAATGCCGCCGCCGCCGCGCTGCCTCTGACCGCTATCACCGCCTGGGAATTGCTGTTCCACCGCCTTGGCGTGCAGGAAGGCGGTAACGCCGGCGATACGCTGCTGATTGTCGGCGCGGCGGGCGGCGTTGGCTCTATCCTCACCCAGTTGGCCAGCAAACTCACCAACATGACGGTGATTGGTACCGCATCGCGCCCGGAAAGCCAGAAGTGGGTACGCGAGGCCGGGGCGCATCACGTCATTGACCACAGCAAGCCGCTCGGTGAAGAACTGGCGAAAATCGGCATTCATGCCGTGACCCACGTCGCCAGCCTGACCAATACCGATCAGCATTTTAACGAACTGATCGCCGCGCTCGCCCCGCAGGGTAAGCTGGCGCTAATTGATGACCCGGAGAGCCTGGACGTGGTGCCGCTGAAAGCGAAAAGCATTTCGCTGCACTGGGAATTTATGTTCACCCGCTCAATGTTTGAGACGGATGATATGATCGCCCAACATCAGCTACTGACCCGCGTCGCCGCGTTGATTGACGATAACACGCTGCGCACTACCCTTGGCGAACACTACGGCACTATCAACGCCGCCAATCTGCAAAAAGCCCACGTTAAGCTGGAAACCGGGCGCTCGGTCGGCAAAATCGTGCTGGAGGGTTTCTAAATGCGCGACGACACCATTGCGCTTATCGCGGTTCTGAAGGCGAAAGCCGGGCAAACCGAGGCCCTGCGCGACGCGCTGCAGGCGCTGCTGCTGCCAACCCGCGAGGAGCCGGGCAATCTCGACTACGCGCTGTTTCAGCTGCGCGACGCGCCGGATACCTTCTACATGCGTGAGTCCTGGCGCGACCAGCAGGCGCTGGATGAGCATATCGCCCAGCCCTACTTCCAGGCCTTTATCGGCCAGATGGAGAGCCTGCTCGCCGAGCCGCTGCGGCTGGATTATCTGACACCCATCGCGCCTTGATATCACGAGCGTCTCACCCCGGTGAGGCGCCTTCTTTAACCCTTTGAGCTGCGCTTTTCTCATCCTGCCCTAACCAGGCTACGCTTACCCTTGCCGCGCAAAAAACACTCACCCCCTTCCGCTTGATTTATCACGCTATTGCACAAGAGGTAATGCTATGCAGATCAACGCTATAGGTACGTACTCCGCCAGCCAGCCGCTCGAATCGATGTCTATCACCCGCCGCGAACCCGGCCCACAAGATGTGCAGATCGCTATTGCATACTGCGGCGTCTGCCATTCCGATCTCCATCAGGCGCGAGCGGAATGGGCCGGGACGCTGTATCCCTGCGTGCCGGGCCATGAAATCGTTGGCCGGGTGACGGCGGTCGGCGATGCCGTCTCAGGTTACGCCGTCGGCGATCTGGTGGGCGTCGGCTGTATGGTGGATAGCTGTAAACAGTGCGAGGAGTGCGCTGAAGGGCTGGAGAACTACTGTGACCATATGGTGCTGACCTATAACGGGCCGACCCAGGACGCGCCAGGGCATACGCTGGGCGGTTATTCACAGCAGATCGTGGTCAATGAACGCTACGTACTGCGGATAAACCATCCCGAAGCGCAGCTTGCCGCCGTCGCGCCGCTGTTGTGCGCCGGGATCACGACCTATTCGCCGCTGCGCCACTGGCACGCCGGGCCGGGCAAAAAAGTCGGCGTCGTCGGCATCGGCGGCCTGGGACATATGGGGATCAAGTTGGCCCACGCCATGGGGGCCCACGTTGTGGCCTTTACTACCTCGGAATCCAAGCGCGACGCGGCCAGAGCGTTGGGCGCGGATGAGGTTGTGGTGTCGCGCAACGAAGACGAAATGGCGGCCCACGTCAAAAGCTTCGATTTCATCCTCAACACCGTGGCGGCGCCGCACAATCTCGATGCCTTCACCACGCTGCTGAAACGCGATGGCACTATGACCCTGGTTGGCGCCCCGGCCACGCCGCATCCGTCGCCGGAAGTGTTCAATCTGATCTTCCGCCGCCGCTCGATTGCCGGCTCAATGATCGGCGGTATCCCGGAAACCCAGGAGATGCTCGACTTCTGCGCCGAACACGGCATCGTCGCCGATATCGAGCTGATTCGCGCCGATCAGATCAACGAAGCCTGGGAAAGAATGGTCAAGGGCGACGTGAAATATCGCTTCGTGATCGACAGTTCGACTCTCGCCGGCTAAACGCCGCGGCGGAAAGTCCGCCGCCACTCCGTCGGGCTAACGCCAAAACGCGCTTTAAACTGCTGGCGCCAGGTCACGGCGGAAAGATAGCCCACTGCTTCCGCCACCTGCTCGACCGGCAAATCCCCCGCTTCGAGCAGGCTCTGGCTGCGGCGCAGACGTTCAGCGGTCAACCAGTCGGCAATGCTCATCCCGGTCGCCCTGGCGAAGTGGCGGGTCAGGGTACGGCGGCTCATCGCCACCACCTCGGCCAGCGAATCAAGATTATGCGGCTCGGCAATATGCTGTTGCAGATAATCCAGCAGGCAGTTAATCCGCGCGTCGCGGGTGTTGCGCGGCACCGGCTGGGCAATAAACTGCGCCTGGCCGCCCTCGCGGTGCGGCGGCACGATCATCCGCCGGGCGATCTGGTTGGCGGCGAGGCTGCCAAAACGCTGGCGAATGATATACAGGCAGCAATCGAGCGCCGCAGCGGTCCCCGCCGAGGTAATCACCTTCTGGTCATCGACGTACAGGGCGTTGATATCGAGCCGCACCTGCGGAAACAGGCGCTGGAAATCCTGCTCGAACTCCCAGTGGGTCGCCGCCCGCTTACCGTCGAGCAGCCCGGCGTAGCCAAGGACAAACGCGCCGAGGCACAGGCCGACGATTTCCGCGCCGTTATCGCGCGCTCGAACCAAACTCGCGATCAACGCCTGCGGCGGGCGCTGGTTGACCTCGCCCCAGTAAGGCACCACCACGATATCCGCCTGTTCCATCGCGGTAAAATCACCGCTGGCGTATAGCGCGAAGCCGTCGCGGGCGCTGAGTAATCCCGGCTGTTCGGCGCAAATCTGCAGATTAAAACGTTTGGTTTCCGAGACCGTATCGCCAAACAGCATACAGGGGACGGAATAATGAAACGGGCTAAAGCCCTCTACGGCGACAATCGCCACGTCGGTTAATGTCATCATCCCTTCCCCTTGAGCAGGTTAATAAACAACGGTTTCCCCATCCTGCGGAATACTCACTACCCCGGCAATCTGATTATCCGCGACGTACTGGCGCATCTCTTCGCGGCTCACCAGACAATGGTTGACCGCCTCCAGGTGGATGGCCATGATTTTCGCTTCCGGCAGGGCGAAATGCGCCTTCAGCAGGTCCTCTTTGCCCATGATGATTGGGCCAAAGCCGATAACGTGAGCGTAGCCGGCGTTCAGCACCACCACATCCGGGCGCAGCTTCAGCATGTCGGCTTCAATCTCATCGCGCCAGATGGTATCGCCAACCAGCCACAGCGTCTTTTCCTGCGGATGACGGAACACCACGCCGCAAGCCTCGCCCAGACGTTCAGCCATCGCCGGTACCGCATAGGTACGGTCGCTGCCATGTTGCCCGGAAGTGGTTTTCTGCAGATTTACGCCGGCAAATTCACTGTTTGCCGACAGCAGGCGGATATCCTGAAATCCCTGGCTGCGCAGCAGCGCGGCGTCGGCCTCATGCTGGACGAAAACCGGCAGAGTTTTTGGGATCGTGGCGATCGCCGCCTCGTCCCAATGATCGTCATGGGTATGGGTGACGATAACCGCATCGACGTCGATAATTTTTTCACGGGAAAACGGCAGCGCCACCAGCGGATTGCGCAGCTCGCTGCGCGCGGTTCCTGGAAATCCCGGCCAGGCGCCTTTGTCAGCCAGCATAGGGTCGATCAGGAACTTTTTACCAGCGTATTCAATAATCTGTGTAGCATTGCGGATATGGGTGATGTTCATGTTAGCGTTCCTCTGTGGGGTAATCTGACGAACATCGTACTGAGTACCAGCCTGGCGCAATATGGGCGTTTGGGCAATGATCGATGGAATCGGGCCAACCTGCGACGGTTGCCAATCGCAGCCGGCTATGTTGTTCTGAAGGTTAAACTTTCTACAGGAATGGCAGGATGAAAAAGAAACTAACCGCCGCCGATATGCATAATCCGCTGGTCATCGCCGAGACGCCGTGGTTCAGCATGCGCAAGGTAGGTATTGATGTCGCCCCCGGCGAGCGGCGCGACTTTTATTCCATTCACTACCCACGCCCGGCGGTCGGGATTGTGGCGCTCCAGGACGACAAAGTGCTGCTGATTCGCCACTACCGCTATCTGATCGATAAGGTGGTGTGGGCCATTCCCTCTGGCGGCGTCGATGAAGGGGAAGAGCCCGCCGTCGCCGCGCTGCGCGAACTACGCGAAGAGACCGGCTGGCAAGCGCAACACGCTGAGGAAATCATCCGCTACAACCCGTCATACGGCAGCAGCGACCAGCTGTTTATCACCTGGCTCGCCACCGATTTAAGCTGGGTTGGCATGGACGCAGATCAGGATGAAGTGATGGAAACCGGCTGGTTTACCTTCGAGGAGATAAACCAGCTGATCGCCCGCGGCGAAATGCCGGACGGGCTGTCTCTGGTGCCGCTACTGCACCTGATGGCGCAGCGTAGATGATTACCAGCCCGGTACCGCGCCGCCGTTGAAGATGGTTTCTGCCGCCTTCGCCACTTCCGGCGACTGGTACGACTGCATAAACTCTTTCACGTTTTCGGCGTCTTTATTGTCTTCACGCGCCACAATGATGTTCACGTATGGCGAGTTTTTGTCTTCAATAAAGATGCCATCGCGCACCGGCGATAACCCGGTTTGCTGCAGGTAGGTGGTGCTGATAATGGCGACATCGACCTTCGGATCGTCCAGCACCCGCGGCAGCTGCGCGCCCTCCAGCTCCATAATTTTCAGGTTGCGCGGGTTGCTGGTGATATCCACCGCCGTCGGCAGCAGGCCGGTGCCCGCTTTGAGGGTAATCAGTTGCTCTTTTTGCAATAACAATAGCGCGCGGCCGAGGTTGGTCGGGTCGTTGGGAATGGCAATAGTCGCGCCATCTTTAATATCGGCAACGGATTTAATCTTGCGCGAATAGCCGGCCATGGGAAAGACAAAAGTATTGCCGATGGCCACCAGGTGGTAGCCGTGCGCTTTGTTGTCTTGTTCCAGATAGGGGCGATGCTGGAAGACGTTGGCATCCAGCTCCCCGGCGTTGGTGGCATCGTTCGGCAGCAGCGAGCCGCTAAAGCCCACCAGCTCGACGTCGAGGCCATATTTTTCTTTCGCCACCTTCTTCGCCACTTCCGCCACATCCTGTTCCGCGCCGTTAATCACGCCGACTTTTATGTGTTTGGCATTGTCATTCTTCTGGTCACAGCCCGCTAACAGCAGGCCAGCCAGCATCACTGCCGCCGCCGTGCGTAAACGCAATTTCATCATCAGTACCCCATCAGTCCATGGAAAATCATTATTATTTTTCGAGCAAAACTATAACGATTTTGTGCTCGATTTTTAAACACGAAAAGGTATCAATAAGATGAAAATCGTCTAAGCGCCTTCCCCGGTAGCGCTTACGCTTACCGGGCTATCGGCCGAATGCCCAATCGTAGCCCGGATGAGGCGTTAGCCGACATCCGGGACCCTTCCCCGGTGGCGCTTACGCTTACCGGGGCTACCGACCGAATGCCCAACCGTAGCCCGGATGAGGCGTTAGCCGACATCCGGGACCCTTCCCCGGTAGCGCTTACGCTTACCGGGCTACCGGCCGAATGCCCAATCGTAGCCCGGATGAGGCGTTAGCCGACATCCGGGACCCTTCCCCGGTAGCGCTTACGCTTACCGGGGCTACCGGCCGAATGCCCAACCATATCCGGGGAAATACGCTTAACTCAGGTCAACGTTTTTACTGGCGAACAGCCAGGTGAGGACAAAACCGCATAAATACGAAACCGCCAGACCGCCGGCGTACACCGCCATCCCGGCATAAATTCCGCTACCGGAGGTCATCAGCGGCAGCGCCACCAGCCCGGACGGGCCGAACACCGTGTTCAGGCCCACCGGCAGCCCCAGCCAGGCAATCAGGCCCACGAAGAAGCCGCCGCAGGCGCCGCCGATACAGGCGGTGATAAACGGTTTCATACGCGGCAGGGTCACGCCGTAAATCAGCGGTTCGCCAATACCGAGGAAGCCCGGAATAATCGCCCCTTTGATTTGGGTTCGCAGCAGCGAATCGCGCTTCGCGCGCCAGAACAGCGCCAGCGCTGCACCCACCTGCCCAGCCCCGGCCATCGCCAGGATAGGAAACAGCGAGTTAAAGCCCTGCGCATCCACCAGCGCAAAATAGACCGGCACAAACCCCTGATGCACGCCGAACATCACCGCCAGCAGGAACAGCCCGGCCAGCACCGCCGAGCCAAACGGATTGCCGTTAAGATGCAGGAACAGCCACGACATACCGGTAAACAGCCAGCCGCCAATCGGCATAATCACCGTAAAGGTCACCGCGCCCATAATCAGCAGCGTCACCGCCGAGGTAAGGATCATATCGAGGTTAGCGGGCATTATCCGCCGCACCTGACGCTCCACCCACGCGCCAAGAATCGAGGCGATTAGCACGCCGATAATATTGCCGCGCGGGTCGATACTATGGCCGAAGAAGGCCGAAATTCCGGCGTAGAATCCGTTGGTCGCTTCCGGGTTGTAGCCCAGCACGAACAGCGAGGCGATAATCGCGCCGTTCACGCCCGAACCGCCGAAGGCTTTCTGAGCGTTATAGCCAATCAGGATACTCAGGAAGGTAAACATCCCTTTGCTGAATACCTTCATATAACCAATCAGCGCCACCAGACTGGCGTTAGGATGCGCGTTCTCCAGCACGAAGATTTGTTCCGCCAGCGTGGCGAAGCCTAACAACAGCCCGACGGCGATAAAGCCGGGGATCAGAGGCGTAAAAATAGTGGCGAACTTCGCGAGAAACTTCTGTACACCGCTGGTCTGCTTACTCTTTAACGCCTGCTTTTTCTCCGCTGCCACATCCGCCAGCGAGGCGGCTGCCTGCGGCGCCGCTTCCATCAGGCCGTTCATCATTTCCGCGGCGGTCTGCGCCTTGCCGGGCCCTAATACCACCTGGAACTGTTCATCGCTGACGATAACCCCCATCACGCCGTCAATCTGGCGAATGGCGGCGCTATCGGCCAGGCTTTCATCGCGCAGGGTCAAGCGCAGGCGCGTCATGCAGTTACCCGCCTGCGCCACGTTTGCGGCCCCGCCGACGTGAGCCAGGATCCGCGCTATCATCTCTTTAGTTATTTTTGCCATTGCCTGTTACCTGTCTGTCGGCGCTCAGGTGTTGCTTAGCGCCTTGCGGATATAACCGTTGTTTTTCGCCAGCAGCGACTGCGCTTCTGCAGCACTTAAGTCAGCCAACACCATCACAATCGCCGTCTTACAGTGGCGGCCACAGGCATCCAGCGCATTCTGCGCGGTGGCGCGATCGCAGTCGGTCGCTTCCATCACGATAGACACCTGGCGCTCAATCAGCTTGGCGTTGGTCGCTTCGACATCCACCATCAGGTTGCTGTAGACCTTGCCGATGCGGATCATCGCCCCGGTGGAGATCATATTCAGCACCAGCTTCTGCGCGGTGCCGGCTTTCAGGCGGGTCGATCCGGTAACCACTTCCGGGCCGACCACCGGGGTAATCGCCACGTCCGCCAGCTGCGCCATTTCACCGTGCGGGTTACAGCTGACGATAGCGACAAACGCATTCTGGCTATGGGCGTATTCCATCGCACCAATGACGTACGGCGTACGCCCGCTGGCCGCCAGCCCCACCAGCACATCACGGTTGCTGAAGTTAAGGTTCTGCAGGTCCATCGCCCCTTGCGCTTTATTGTCTTCCACGTTTTCCACGGCGCTCAGAATCGCTTTATGTCCGCCGGCGATAATCCCCACCACCTGCTCCGGACGGGTGCCAAAGGTCGGCGGGCATTCGCTGGCGTCCAGAATACCCAAACGCCCCGACGTGCCGGCGCCGATGTAAATCAGCCGTCCCCCGGCCCGCAGCGCCGCCGCCACTTTATCCACGACTTCCGCTATCTGCGGCAAGTAAGGCGTTATCGCTTGCGCCACTTGCTGATCTTCCTGGTTTATCACCGTCAGCATGTCGACAGTGGAGAGGGTGTCAATGTTGGCGCTGTTGGCGTTGCGTCGCTCGGTCAGCAGTTTGCTCAGGTCGATACTCATAAAAACCTCGTTATTCTCAGTTGCGCGCAGTATAAGGAATTTTTTATTCCATTCATGTGAAGAGTATCACGATTAATACGCTTGGGATAATAGGAGAATTGTAGGTATAGCCAGAGATATTGCGGTAATAAAGGTGGAATATTTTATTACCGCAATCTGGAGTTAACGCATGTGCCAGGAGTGATTAAGGTGCTATAACGCGTCCGAAGAGGAACATTAACTGGCGCCGCCGCCCAGCGATTGCCAGAGCGTAATGCGGTTATTGAGGTCGGTCTGCTGCAGCGACAGCAGCGTCGCCTTCGCCGACCACAGCGTCCGCTGGGCGGTCAGCACCGACAGATAGTCGCCGACCCCGGCCTGATAACTCTTCATCGCGATATCCAGCGACTTCTGCTCGGCGGCAACATACTGCTGCTGGGCATCGAGCTGTTCACTCAGCGTTTCCCGGCGCGCCAGCGCATCGGCAACGTCCTTAAAGGCGCTCTGAATGGATTTCTCGTAGGTGGCAATCAGCCCCTTTTTCTCAGCCTGCGCATAGCGTAGCTGCGCCAGATTACTGCCGCCGGTGAACAGCGGCAGGCTGATGGACGGGGCGAACGACCACACCTGCATGCCATGGCTAAACAGCGACGATAGCGAGTCGCTGCCGACCCCGGCGCTGGCGGTCAGCGAAATGGACGGGAAAAAGTTCGCTCGCGCCGCGCCGATATCGGCATTAGCGCTCTTGAGATTATGTTCCGCCTCCTGAATATCCGGCCGGCGCAACAGTACCGATGACGATACCCCCGCCGGCACCAGCGCGATGCTGTTATCCCCCAGGCTCTCCAGCGTACCGGGCAGCAGGCTCTCCGGCACGGTTTCCCCGGCCAGTAGGTTAATGGCGTTTTTATCCTGCGCCACCAGCGTACGATAGCTGGCGACGCTGGCTCGCGCCTGCTGATAGACGCTTTCCGCCGAACTTAAATCACCGGCGGAGGCGGTGCCCACCGCCATCTGGCGAGCGACGATTTTACGCGAGTTCTCCGCGCTTTCCATCGTCTGCTGCGCCAGCGCCAGATTGCTATTATCCGTCGCCAGCGTCACCCAGGCGGTGGTCAAATCGGCAATCATCGTCAGTCGGGTATTTTGCGCGGTGAATTCGCTGGCAAGCCAGCTTTCTCGCGCCGCGCGCGACAGGCTCTGGTTCTTGCCGAACAAATCCAGTTCGAAGCTCGAGACCGCGCCGTCAGCCTGCGAGGTAGAACTTAGGCCGCTGGCGATCGTTTTGCTGCGGGTATGGCTCAGCTCGGCATCGACGGTGGGAAACAACGATGCGCGCGTTTCGCCATACTGGGCGCGAGCGGCTTCAATATCGGCTAATGCCTTTTGCACATCGCGGTTGCTATTAAGCGCGATGCTGACCACTTTTTTTAACCGCGCATCATTGACCACTTTTTGCCAGTCGCCGACCACCGCCGTTGATTCGCCGTGCGCGCCGGGAAGGGTCGCCGGCACCGGCGCGGCCGGGCGCTCGTAGTGCGGGTCAAGAGAGACACAGCCCGCGGTCAGGAGCGCGATAAACATTAAACTCAAACGAAACATAACTTACTCCTGAGAAGGACGTGGGCGGGTAAAGAGACGCTTCACCAGCACAAAGAACAGCGGGACGAAGAACACCGCCAGCAGCGTCGCCGTCAGGGTGCCGCCGATAATCCCGGTACCAATCGCCACGCGGCTGTTGGCCCCGGCGCCGGTAGCAATGGCCAGCGGCAGTACTCCGGCGATAAATGCCAGCGAGGTCATGACAATCGGGCGCAGACGGGTCTGCGCGGCGCGGATCGCCGCCCGCGAGAGCGAATAGCCCTCATCCACCGCGGATTCAGCGAATTCAACGATAAGGATGGCGTTCTTCGACGACAGGCCAATGGTCGTCAGCAGCGCCACCTGGAAATAGACGTCGTTACTTAAGCCGCGCAGCGTGGCCGCCAGCGCCGCGCCAAGCAGGCCTAACGGGATGACCATGATCACCGAGAACGGCACCGACCAGCTTTCATACAGCGCCGCCAGGCACAGGAACACCACCAGAATCGAAATGGCGTACAGGCTCATCGCCTGGCCGCTGGCCAGTTTTTCCTGTAGCGAAATACCGCTCCATGCCCAGGTGGAACCCGCCGGCAGGCTATTGGCCAGTTTTTCCATTTTGTCCATTGCCGCACCTGAGCTGAAGCCCGCGGCGTTTTCCCCCTGGATCTCAAAGGCGGCCGAGCCGTTGTAACGTACCAGGCTTTCCGGGCCGTATTCCCAATGGGTTGTGGCGAACGCGGTGAACGGCGTCATGCTGTTATCGCTGCCGCGGACAAACCATTTACCAAGATCGGACGGCACGGCGCGCGCGTCGCTCTCGCCCTGGATATAGACCTTTTTCACCCGGCCGCGATCGATAAAGTCGTTGACGTACGTGCCGCCCCAGGCGCTGGAGAGCGTATCGGTCACGTCGCTGAGCGACAGCCCCAGCGAGACGGCTTTATTGTTATCGATATCCACCTGCAGCTGTGGCATTTGTGGCAGATCGTTGGCGCGAACCGACTGCAGTTCGCCGCTCTGATTGGCTGCGGCCAGCAGTTGGCTGCGCAGCTTCATCAGGCTATCGCGATCGGTACCCTCGCTGGCCATCAGCTCGAAAGTGAAGCCGTTACTTTGCCCAAGGCCGTCCACCGATGGCGGCGTCATGGCGAACAGGGTGGCGTCGCGGATCGCGCCCAGCTCTTTGTTGGCGCGCAGCGCAATGGCCTGCGCGGTATTTTCGTCGCCTTTGCGCTGCGACCAGTTTTTCAATGAGACGAAGGCCATTCCGGCGTTCTGACCGCTGCCGCTGAAACTGAAGCCGTCGACGGTGAAGATAACCTCGGTATTGGCTTTCTCTTTGGTGAGGAACCAGTCGGTCACCTGACGGCGCACCTCGGCGGTACGCACCGCCGTCGCCCCGGCAGGCAAGGTGTACTGGACCATGATTTCGCCCTGATCCTCCACCGGCAGAAAGCTGCCCGGCAGTTTCCACATCGCCAACGCCATCGCCCCGCAAATCAAGGCGTAAGCGCCCATCATCACCGCGCCGCGGCGTAAGCCGCCGAGTACGCGACGCTGGTAGCCATCTTCCGTACGCCCCCACAGGCGATTAAAGGTGCCGAAGAAACCTTTGTCATGAGGTTTGGAGTGGCTTAGCAGCGCGCCGCACAGCGCCGGAGTGAGGGTTAACGCTACGACCACCGACAGCATCATCGCCGAGATAATCGTCACCGAGAACTGGCGATAGATTACCCCGGTCGAACCGCCGAAAAAAGCCATTGGCAGGAATACCGCCGACAGCACCAGGGCGATCGCCACCAGCGCGCCGGAGATTTCGCCCATCGATTTTTCGGTGGCTTCGCGGGCGGGCAGCCCTTCGTCGCGCATAATACGCTCGACGTTTTCCACCACCACAATGGCATCATCCACCAGCAGGCCGATCGCCAGCACCATGGCGAACAGCGTCAGGGTGTTAATCGAGTAGCCGAACAGCGCCAGCACCCCAAAGGTGCCAAGTAACACGACCGGTACCGCTACCGCCGGAATGAGCGTCGCGCGGAAGTTCTGCAGGAACAGATACATTACGCAGACCACGAGGATAATCGCCTCAAACAGGGTCTGAATGACGTCCTCGACCGAGATTTTGATGAACTCGGTGCTGTCTTTCGGGTAGGCGATATCGTAGCCCTGCGGCATTTGACGCTGGAATTCAGCGATTTTGCTTTTCACCAGCGTCGCGGTATCCAGCGCATTGGCGCCGGGCGCCATCATCACCGCAATCCCGGCGGCGGGGTGGCCGTTCAGATTAGCGGTGGCGGTGTAATCCTCGCTGCCCATCTCCACCCGCGCGACATCGCTCAGGCGCACCACCGACCCGTCGGACTGGCTCTTTACAATGATCGCTTTGAACTGGTCAGGAGTTTGCAGCCGCGACTGCGCGCGCACGGTAGCAGTCAATTGCTGGGCATTGGACGACGGTAGCGCGCCGATTTTACCCGCGGAGACCTGCACGTTCTGCGCCTCAATCGCCGACTGTACGTCGGAAGGCATCAACGAGTAAGAGGCGAGTTTGGTCGGATCCATCCAGATGCGCATCGCGTATTCGGCGCCGAATACCTGCAGGCTGCCGACGCCCTCCACGCGCGCCAGCGGGTCCTGCATATTGCTGACCAGCCAGTCGGAGATATCAGAACTGGTGGCGCGGTTGGTTTTGTCATACACCGCGAGGATTAACAGGAAGCTGCTTTGCGATTTTTCTACCGTTACGCCAGATTGCTGTACTTCACTCGGCAGACGCGATTCCGCCTGCTGCACTTTGTTTTGCACCTGTACCTGAGCGGTATCCGGATCGGTCCCCTGCTCAAAGGTGACGGTAATACTTACCGTACCATCCGAACTGCTGGTGGAGGTGAAATAAAGTAAGTTATCCAGCCCGGTGAGTTGCTGCTCGATAACCTGGGTGACGCTGTTTTCCAGGGTTTCTGCGGAAGCTCCAGTATAGGTCGCGGATATTTTTACTGCTGGCGGGGCGACGTCCGGATATTGTCCCACCGGCAGCGTGCGGATCGCCAGCGCCCCGGCAAGCATGATAAGGATAGCGATCACCCAGGCAAAGACCGGGCGACGCACGAAGAAACGGGAGAACATCAGGCATTGCCTCCGTTATTTTTGACGGCAACGGCCTTCACCGCTTGTCCGGGGGACACTTTACCGGTGCCTTCGACAATCAGCTTGTCGCCCGCTTTCAGACCGCTCAGCACCAGCCATTTATCGCCGTAGGTATCGCCGGTTTGCACGGTACGCTGCTCAACGTTGTTGTCGGCATCGACAACCAGCGCCGTGGCGTCGCCTTTGGCATCGCGGGTGATACCCTGCTGCGGCGCGAGGATCGCGTCGTTCATGATACCTTCATCGATACGCGCGCGGACAAACATTCCCGGCAGCAGGACGTGCTGCGGGTTGGGGAAGATGGCGCGCAGAGTCACCGAGCCTGTGGATTCATCGACGGCGACTTCGGTGAGCGCCAGACGCCCTTTTTCGGGATAGGTACTGCCATCCTCAAGGGTTAACGTCACGCTGAGGGTATCGCTGTTGCTGGCCAGGCTCTGCCTGCGTAAACGCAGGAGATCGACACTGGATCGCGTCAGATCGACATACATGGTGTCGAGGCCGCGGATCGTCGCCAGCGCGGTATCCTGGTCGGCAGAGACCAGCGCTCCCGGCGTAACCGAGGAGATGCCGATGCGCCCGGCAATCGGCGCGGTGACGGTGGTCCAGTTCAGGTTGATGCGCGCGCTCTCGAGCGCCGCTTTTTTCGACTCCACACTGGCCTTGTCCTGGGCGCAGGCGGAGGCAGCGTCGTCGGCATCCTGGCGAGAGACGCCGTTATCTCTGACCAACGACGCGTAGCGCTGGGCTTTCTGGCAATCAGAGACCACCAGCGCCTGCGCCTGCTTCAACGCGGCCGCCGCTTCGTTCCAGGTGGCGCGATAACTGGAGGGATCGATCTGGTAAAGGGCCTGCCCGGCCTTCACCATATCGCCTTCGGTAAACAGGCGCTTCTGAATAATACCGCCGACCTGCGGGCGCACTTCGGCGCTGAGCGAGGCGGTAGTGCGGCCAGTCAGTTGGCTGACCACCGGCACCGGCTGGGCTTGCAGCGTAACAATTCCCACCTCCGGCGTGGGTTGTTGCGGCGCAGTTGTCTGCGCATTATCGCATCCGCTCAGGAGAAATAATGCTGTCGCGATGGGGGCTATGATGTGTTTCATTTTATTTTCTCAAGATGTAAGACGTCCCCCCGTGAATTAAATCGCGAGGAAAAGAGGGGCGCGGTGACATTTCGTCTCAATGGAAATATCGCAATAGAGCTCAGATGTTCCTTAACACTATTATTATTGTGGGGATTCTCAGCCCGCCCTTTCGAAAGTCATGGAAAGGTTATTTCGCTTACTTTGAAGGTCAAAATTAAGACAAAAAATAATGGAGAAAATAAGAATATTTTGTGAAAGTCAGGAGAGGAAAATATAACGAAAGCCTGTGCAACTGGAGAAACTTAATGGCTCTAATAATTACAAAAAGCATTAATCCCGACGATCAACAAGAATTGTTTGCCGGCCTACGGCAGTATAATCAGCAGTATCTCGACGCAGATCAGTTTGGCGATCTGGGCATTTACTCCCGCGATGAGCAAGCGGTGATGCGCGGCGGGCTTATCGCCAAACACAAAGGCAACTGGCTGTGTATCGAATACCTGTGGGTGAGCGAAGCGACGCGCGGCAACGGTCTGGGCCGTGAGCTTATGCAGGAAGCGGAACGGCAGGCGCAGGCGTTGGGCTGCAGCCATCTCCTGGTCGATACCTTCAGCTTCCAGGCGCTGCCGTTTTATCAGAAATTAGGCTATCAGTTGCAGATGTCGCTGTCCGATTTCCCGCACGCGGGTATGCAACGCCACTACTTGTCGAAAGCGCTGTAACGATAACCGTGGATAAGGCGCGACTTTTGCGCCGGATGGCGGCTACGCCTTATCCGGCCTACAGTTCTTTGGTAGCCCGGACAAGGCGCAACGCGCCGCCTCCGGAAAAATCCCTGCGCCAGGAGAGCCATAAGGCAGAAGCAGTATCAGCATCGGAATTAACACAACATCACGCCTTAACCGCCGACCCCGTGGCCCATTAACGCCAGCGCGTGGCTAACAATGGTCTGCCGGGTTACCGCCTGTAAACGCGGGTCGCTATGGATGCGCGAGAACGGCACCAGCACCAGGCTAATCACCGTGGTAAACAGCAGTTCCGGCGCCAGCGCCGGGTTAATTTTCCCCTCCTGCTGCCAGCGGCGAACCGTCTCCAGCATCACCTGAAAACGCTCCTCGCCGAAGCGCGCATCCATGTGCTGGCGCAGTAGCGGCATCTCGCCGATGATCTCCTGCATCCACAGCGGCGCGAACCAGGCATTTTGCTCCGCCATGTCCGCCAGCGTCTCAACCATCATCGTCAACGCCGTCACCGGATCCTGCGGATGGTCGACAAAAATGCGGCTGATATCGTTGCGCAGCGGCATAAAGCGCTCTTCCAGCAAATTCTCAATCAGCGCTTCCCGCGACATAAAATAGTAATTCAGCATCGCCGGCGTCACCCCGGCCTCTTTGGCAATGGCATTGAGCGACACGCGGGCCGCGCCGTGACGAGCAAACAGCGCCAGGGCGATATCTATCAACTGCTCGCGGTTAGCGGTTCCCGGTTTTTTACCGCGTGGCCGACCGGGGCGGCGCGGCGCTTCATTAGCTTTTTGTGCTGGCATATGTTGGCGATCTCTTGACCCGATTCATCATTTCCCTAAATATTAATTATGCATTTAATTAATTTCAAGCGAGTGATGCAATGACATCTGAAGTCGCAAACCAACCGGCGCCGTCAATCCGCCTGCTGTTCAGCGCCCTGCTGCTGGTGATGCTGCTGTCGGCGCTGGACCAGACCATTGTCTCCACCGCCTTGCCTACTATCGTTGGCGAGCTCGGCGGACTGGATAAACTCTCGTGGGTGGTTACCGCCTATATCCTCAGCTCGACCATCGTGGTGCCGCTGTACGGTAAATTCGGCGATCTGTTCGGGCGTAAAATCGTGCTGCAGGTGGCGATCGTGCTGTTTCTTGCCGGTTCCGCGCTCTGCGGGCTGGCGCAAAACATGACGCAATTGGTACTGATGCGCGCGCTACAGGGGCTCGGCGGCGGCGGCCTGATGGTGATCAGCATGGCGGCGGTCGCCGACGTTATCCCACCTGCCAACCGCGGACGCTATCAGGGACTGTTCGGCGGCGTCTTCGGCCTGGCGACGGTTATCGGCCCACTGATCGGCGGTTTCCTGGTACAGCACGCCTCATGGCGCTGGATTTTCTATATCAACCTACCGCTGGGCCTGTTCGCGTTGCTGGTCATCGGCGCGGTATTCCACAGCAGCAACAAACGTAGCCAGCATCAGATTGACTGGCTGGGGGCGATTTACCTCAGCATGGCGCTGTTATGCATCATCCTGTTTACCTCGGAAGGCGGCAGCGTCCATGCGTGGAATGACCCGCAGCTGTGGTGCATTCTGGCCTTCGGCATCGTGGGGATCATCGGTTTTATCTACGAAGAACGGATCGCCGCCGAGCCGATTATTCCGCTGTCGCTATTCCGCAACCGCAGCTTCCTGCTGTGTAGTCTGATTGGCTTTGTTATCGGCATGTCGCTGTTCGGTTCGGTCACTTTCCTGCCGCTCTATCTGCAGGTGGTGAAAGAGGCGACGCCAACCGAGGCCGGGTTACAGTTAATCCCGCTGATGGGCGGCCTGTTGCTGACCTCGATCATCAGCGGCCGGGTGATTAGCCACACCGGGAAATACCGGATTTTCCCGATTATCGGTACCCTGCTCGGCGTGACCGGCATGGTGCTGCTGACCCGCATCACCATACATTCGCCAATGTGGCAGTTATACCTGTTTACCGGCGTGCTCGGCGCGGGCCTGGGGCTGGTGATGCAGGTACTGGTGCTGGCGGTACAGAATGCGATGCCGGCGCAGATGTACGGCGTCGCCACTTCCGGCGTGACTCTGTTCCGCTCGATTGGCGGCTCCATCGGCGTGGCATTATTCGGCGCGGTCTTTACCCATGTGCTGCAAAATAACCTGCAGAAACTGCTGCCGGAGGGCGCGGTGCTGCCGCCAGCCATGAACCCGGTGGCGGTACAGCATCTGCCAGCGGCGATCCGTCTCGATTATCTCGACGCCTTCGGCGCGGCGATCCATGCGGCATTCCTGATGGCGGCCTGCATTATGGCCGTCGCGTTTGTCCTTTCCTGGCTATTGAAGGAGGCGCCGCTGAAAACCGCGGCGCATTAAGCGGCCCCGGCAATGCGTAGCAAGGACTGGCGCAGCGCCGGCGCGGCAAAATCGATAAATTTCCGCAGCTTAAGCGGAGCCAGCTCCCGCGCGGTATATAACAAATGAACCGGCGCGGGCTCCGGCTCGACGCTTTCCAGCAGCAGACGCAGTTCCCCGCAGCGCAGGCCATCCAGCGCCTGGTAGTGTAGCAAGCGGGCCACGCCAACGCCCAGCCGCGCGGCATCGGCGGCGCTCTCCGGCGTGGTGACGGCTAACACCGGCGGCAGATGAATGAGCTGGTCCTCGCGCTCAACGGCGCGAAAGCGCCAGCCGCGATAGGGCATCGGCGATTCAATACGGATGATCGGCAGCGCCGCCAGATCGCGCGGCCGCTGCGGTTCGCCGTATTTCGCCAACAGCGCGGGATGGGCGCAGGCGACAATGCGCATCGCGCCGAGCCGGGTCGCCACCATGCTGCTATCAGCCAGTTCGCCAATCCGTACCGCCAGATCGATATGGTCGTCGACCAGATCGGCATTACTGTCGCTAAGTAACAAACGTACGCGAATTTGCGGATAACGGGCAATAAATTCACTAATGACTGGCAGAACGTGCTGGCGACCAAACATCGTCGGCGCGGAGATCACCAGCTCGCCCTTCGGCTCCTGGTATTCACCCGTTGCCCGGCGTTCGGCGTTTTCCACCTCTTCGAGGATTCGCCGCGCGGCGGCGACATAATCGACGCCGGCATCGGTGAGGGTGAGTTTACGGGTGGTGCGCGTCAATAAACGGACTCCCAGCGCGCTCTCCAGCTCGCCGATATTACGGCTCACGGTAGTCAACGGCGTATTCAGCGCCCGCGCCGCCGCCGACATACTGCCCAGTTCAGTGACTTTCACCAGCAGCGCCATAGCGCTTAATCGGTCCATTATTCTCCCGCTTTTCGGAAAGATGATTACCAGATAAGCAGTATTATCATTTTTCACAGCACAGTCCATGATAGCCCCCTACCTTCAGGAGGCGTTATGGCAGCAACCTTTCTCGATATCGCTATCACCCCGGATGTCATGGATGTGCAACATGAAATGGGCAGCGACCAGCTGTGGCAAACGCCGCACAGCCGCCGTCAGGCGGATCGCTTCGGCGCCAGCGAAGAGGGGATGATCGCTACCCGCGACAGTTTTTATCTGGCGACGGTGTCGCAAAGCGGCTGGCCCTACATTCAGCATCGCGGCGGCCCGCCGGGTTTTCTGCGCCTGCTGGATGACACCACGCTGGCCATGGCCGATTTCGGCGGTAATCGCCAGTACATCACCACCGGCAACCTGCGCGGCAGCGACCGGGCCTGCCTCTTTTTGATGGATTACCCGCGCCGTGCCAGGCTGAAAATCTACGTCACCGTCGAGGTGCTGGCGGCGGAAGAGCAGCCTGAGCTGCTGGCATTAGTGACGCCGACAAACTATCGCGCCCGCATCGAACGCCTGTTTCGTTTTCATCTGCAGGCTTTTGACTGGAACTGCCCGCAGCACATTACGCCGCGCTACAGCGCACAGCAGGTCGCGGAATACAGCCAGAGCCTGCAAGAGCGTATTCATGAACTGGAGCAGGAGAATCAGCGCCTGCAGCAACAATTATCCCCAAAAGGAGAGTTTTGATGAGCGAACAACGTCCCCCGTTACCGCCGTTTACCCGCGACAGCGCCGTGCAGAAGGTGCGCGCCGCCGAAGATGGCTGGAACAGCCGCGATGCGCAAAAAGTCGCGCTGGCTTATACCGTGGATAGCGAATGGCGCAACCGCAGCGAATTTGTCCACGGACGGGGGCAAATCGTGGCGTTTCTGCAGCGAAAATGGCGTAAAGAGCTACAATACCGGCTGATTAAGGAGCTTTGGGCGTGGCAGGATAATCGCATCGCCGTACGCTTTGCCTACGAGTGGTGCGACGACAGCGGCAACTGGTTTCGTTCATACGGCAATGAAAACTGGCAGTTTGATGAGCACGGGCTAATGTCCACGCGCTACGCCTGCATCAACGATTTGCCGATCGCGGAAAGCGAGCGCCTGTTCCACTGGCCCCAGGGTCGCCGCCCTGACGATCATCCGGGGCTAAGCGAATTGGGACTGTAAACAGGCGCGCGACGACGGGTTAATCGGCTTTCGGGAAGTCCACTACCGTGTCGTTAACCCGGTTCACCATGTTGGTGAACAAGATGGCGCTGACGGCGCTGATGATCTCAATCACCTGCTGGTCGCTAAAACCGGCGTGACGCAGCGCGGCGACGTCCGCTTCCGGCAGCGTACCGGTGGTGGTCACCAGGGTTTGGGCGAATTTCACCAGCGCGTCCAGGCGCGCATCTTCCGTATACTCGCCGCGGCGCAGGGCGTGGATTTGCTCGCCGCTGAAGCCCGCTTTTTTGGCCATCAGGGTATGGGCGGCCAGGCAGTAATCACAGCCGGTCGCTTCGCTGACCGATAAATTAATCGCCTCCAGCTCCTGCGCGCTGAGGCTGCTTTTATGCAGCATCGCGTTGTGCGCCAGCGCCTGCTGCAGCGCCGCCGGCGAGTGGCCGCCGATGGTCAGATAGGCATTCGGCACTTTACCCATCGCTTTTTTAATTCCGGCGAAAATATCGGCGGCTTTACCGGTGGCATCTTGTTCACGGATATCGGCTAAACGGCTCATGGTGTACTCCTGTTATTTGAGGGTATGTTGTGGCAATGGAGACATCTTAGTGGTCGGCGACGTGCTAGACTGGCGCTCTTCGTCTCATTTTTTTGTCTTATCGTCTCAGGAGTCGCATGGATAGTTTGAGCCATCTGTTGACGCTGCTGGCCCCGCGTTGCGAAGTGAATCTGCATTGCCGTTTCGGCGGCCGCTGGCAGGCCGGACACGATCAAATGCGAGCGGGCGTGGTGCCGTGGCACTTTGTGTTGCGCGGCGAAGGGCGCCTAACCGTCGGTCATCAAACCCGCCACATGCGCGCCGGCGACGTGATCCTGCTGCCGCACGGTTCGCCGCATCTGATGGAGAGCCTGGTGGAGTGGGGTCAGGTACTGCCCGTCGCCCACCGCTTTAACGGCACGCTGACGGAAGTCCGCACCGCCGAAGAGAGCGATGCGCTGGAGATGCTGTGCGGCGAGTTTTACTTCGGCCCGCACGTCAACTGGCTGTTCGCCGAAGAGTCGGCGCTGATCCATTTACATACCGATGAGCGCGAAGATTGCCCGGAACTGGATATTTTGCTTAACGTGCTGGTACGCGAAAGCCTGGCGGAACATCCCGGCGGCAGCGCTATCGTACGCAGTCTTGGCGATACGCTGCTGGTACTGCTGTTACGTACCCTGCTCGGCGCGCAGGAGCCGCCGGGCGGCCTGTTGCGCCTGATGAGCGATGCGCGGCTGATGCCGGCCGTTCTCGCGGTGCTGGCCGCGCCGGAACAGCCTTGGACTATCGAGAGCATGGCGGCGCGGGCGTTTTTATCGCGCGCCACCTTCGCCCGCCATTTTGCCCGCGTCTATCATCTGACGCCGCAGGCGTGGCTGTCGCAACTGCGGATGGCGATGGCCGCTCGCCTGCTGCATCTCGATCGCCAGGCGCGGCTGGAAGTGATTGCCGAACGCTGCGGTTTTCAATCACAGGCTTCGTTTGCGAAAACCTTTAAAAAACACTACGGCATGACGCCGGGCGAGTGGCGTCGGCATTGACATCCTCTCCGCCCTAAAGGACGGGGATTCCTACAGCTAGACGGCAATGTCCTGCCGCGAGAATGTTCTTTGCGGCGTTAACGTCGCGATCATGAGCGGTTCCGCACTCACAACAAGTCCATTCTCTTATTCGCAAACCTGCTCTACCTTTCGGACTGTTGTTGGAGATAGCCCCGCAACACGAACAAGCCTGGGTGGAATACCTTTCGTTGACCACTTCGAACACCACTGAGCGCGCAATCGCTTTATATTCCAGTTGTGTTTTGAGCATCGCCCAGCCAGCGTCCAGGACGCTTTTAGCCATTTTGGTTTTGGCTAACTTGCTGCTGCTCACATCGCCTACGAATATCGCCGCATGGCTGTTTACCAGCGCCGTGCTGAACTTGTGCAGGGCATCTTTGCGGCGATTCTTAATTTTGGCGTAGATGGCGCGTACACGGGCTTTTTTGCCTGCCTGTTGCGCCTTGCCTAATGCTGGTTGCAGGTCGCGATAAAAACGACCGGCGATCAGTTTGCTGCCATCGGATACCGTGGCGGTATCCTTTAACCCGAGGTCTATGCCGACAGCGGTCGCGCCCGTGGTATGGACGGTCGCAACCTCTACGCAGATATTGAAGTACCATCGCCCCCGGCTATCTTCGGAAAAACTGCCTGCGCGGAATTTGTAGCCCGCAAGACCGTAGCTATCCCAAACTTTAAAGTAGTGCCCGGCGAACTTAACGCAGCCGTTTTGCCACTGCGCCTGCTTTGATTTGAACGGCACCCAGCCCAGCGAACGGCGAGCGCCGCCACTGACGCGCCAGCGCAGGCGGGAACGCTTGAACTGTTTCCGCGCCTTGCCGTGGTGAGCGATCACTTCCTGCACTGTAGCGCTGCCGATGGAATAGCCGCGCTCACGCTGTATGCCGGTTGTCATCTTCTGAACATCAAACGCGGTTAACCACTTTGGAACCTGCGCACCAAAAACGCCAGCGTTGCTGTATGCCTCGCTGGTTATCTCGTTTGCCAGATTAAAGACCTGATTGACCTCAAAGGCCATCTGCCGCAAAACGGCGGCGTGGCGGTCTTTAACTCTGACTGATAAAGTTTTGGTCTGAATGCTCATAACGAGCTACGCTACTCGCATAAAATCACTTTTGCAAGGTTGGTCTATGGACTTAACATATCGAACGGGGCGACATTGCGTTTTCATGCTGCACTGTCATTTAATCTTCATAACGAAGTATCGCGGGCGTGTCTTTAATGAAGCGCACCTGGAAACGCTTGAGGGGATTTGTCGCAACGTTTGCGAGCTGTTTGAATGCGAACTGGTGGAGTTTAACGGTGAGTCGGATCACGTTCACATGCTACTTAACTTCCCGCCGAAGGTGTCAATCAGCAAGCTAGTTAACAGCCTAAAAGGGGTTAGCAGCCGCAAGATGAAGTTGCATCATCCAGACCTGCATAAACCCGCCTGGAAGTCAGACGCTCTATGGTCGCCGTCTTATTTCGCTGGCAGCGTGGGCGGTGCGCCCCTTGAAGTGATTAAGAAATACATTGAGGATCAGAACCGGCCTCATTAGCGCCCTGGCGGGCGCTTCGCTCTACATCCCCGACCTCAAAGGAAGGGGCTTTCCGCGAAACCCCTGGTAAAACACGCGCCGCGTCGCCGCCATGCTATGATTCCTGCTTTGCGCTATTTCACGCGAGGGAAAAATGGGTTCCAGCAAAAGAGGGATGTTGAACGTATTGATCGCCGCCGTCCTGTGGGGCAGTTCCGGGGTCTGCGCGCAGTACATTATGCAGCAAAGTCAGATGTCATCGCCCTATCTGACCATGATCCGCCTGCTGTTCGCCGGGCTGATTTTGCTGATGCTCGCCTTCGTTCACGGCGACAAAATTTTCCGCGTTATGCAAAACCGCAAAGATGCCCTCAGCCTGCTGTTTTTCTCGCTGGTCGGCGCGTTAACCGTGCAGTACACCTTCCTGATGACTATCGAGAAGTCGAACGCCGCCACCGCCACGGTGCTACAGTTTTTGTCGCCGACGATTATCGTCGCCTGGTTCGCGCTGGCGCGTAAGGCGCGGCCCAGTCCCTTTGTGCTACTGGCGATTGGCACCTCGCTTGCCGGCACCTTCCTGCTGGTCACCCACGGCAACCCGACCTCGCTCTCCATCTCGCCGGCGGCGCTGTTCTGGGGGATCGCCTCAGCCTTCGCGGCGGCGTTTTATACCACCTATCCCTCAACGCTTATCGCCCGCTACGGCACGCTGCCGATCGTCGGCTGGAGCATGCTGATTGGCGGGGCGATGCTGTTGCCGTTTTATGGCAGCCAGAGCGCGAACTTTGTAGTGAACGGCCGTCTGCTGCTGGCGTTTTTCTATCTCGTGGTGATCGGTACCTCGCTGACCTTCAGCCTGTATCTCAACGGCGCCCAGCAGATTGGCGGCGCAAAGGCCGGGATTCTCAGCTGCGCAGAGCCGCTGAGCAGCGCCCTGCTCTCTCTATTGCTGTTGGGCATTACCTTTACCCTGCCGGACTGGCTGGGGACGCTGTTGATTCTCTCTTCGGTCATTCTCATCGCGGTGGATTCCCGGCGGCGGGTACGCGCGGCGTAATAGCAATCATCTGATTTTAAACAACAAAAAGTGTCTAACATTTGCGCAATTCACCTGCTGCGCATATAGTTGACTGAAGCGAAAAGTGAAGGAGAAGCGCCATGAAAGCGTGTTGGATGTTGTGTCTGGTTACTGCCCTTAGCGCCAGCGCGGCGTGGGCCGAATCGCCGCTGCAAAGCCTGCAGTTTGAGCAGCAAAAACAGCAGGTGTTGAAAGCGGTGAAGGAAAAATGCGCCCCGGCGAGCACCCTCAGCGATACCGATTTCGCCAATAAAATCCTCGCCTCGAAAGACAACCAGAGTTACGTTCGCGAAGCGACGCTGGCGAAAGAGCGCAATAATCAAAAAGGCTATCTGGCCGCCATTGATAAAATTCGCTGCCCGGGTAAATAACGGGCTGAATTATCAGGAAAACCGTTGCCTGCCGCGACGGTTTTTTTATTTCCCCCAACGCTCGGGAATAATTAAGTCGCCGCGCAGCAGGCTGCCGCCGGGCTGCGGGCTTTTGCGGATCAGCCAGTTGACGATCCGCGAAGCCATCGCATCCATCGAATACTCAATCGCTGGGATGGTCGGAATACCCGGCATCTGCAGCGAACCCGCGAGACTGAAGACCATTACTTTTTCCGGCACCGCGCGGTTAAACGCCTGCAGCTGCGGCACTACCCGCTGCGCCTGCAGTTCATCGCTCACCAACAGCGCATTAAAGTTCAGGGTAGTGGCGTTATTCATCAACTCCTGTACCGCCACCGACGACGAGGCGCAGTCCAGGAAGACCAGGTTGCGATTAAACGGCAGGAAGTTCTTCTCCAGCGCATGCTTATAGCCCAGCAGCACCTGATCGGCAAAGCCGCTCCCCTGCGGATGGATCAGCGCAATCTGCCGCCGCCCCTGATTAATCAGATAATGACAGGCGGTTTCCGCGGCGAAGGCGTGATCAAACTGAATACTGTTCTCGCCATCGCTTTCCAGACAATCAATCAGCACCACATCGGGGCGCTCGATCTGCAGCGGAAAGCGCGCGCCGATGATCAGCACGTCATCGCACAGGCCACAGGTGAGTTCATCCAGCGCGCTTAATACGTCGCCGCGGTTATTGGCGAAGCGCAGCAGTAGATGCTTCTGATGCTGGCTGAGCTGTTTTTCCAGGGCGTAGAGATAGCTGGTGGTCTGATTGATGTTGTCCTGCGCGCAAATCACGCCGATACAGCCCGTCGACTGGCTCAGTAAGGATTGGGCAATCATATTGGGCCGGTAGTTCAGCGTTTCCGCCGCCTGAAGCACCGCCTGGCGGCTGGCCTCTTTTACCCCGCGCGAACCGCTCAGCACGCGCGAAACCGTGGCTTTCGATACCCCGGCTAACCGTGATACATCATTGATTGTCGACATCTTTTTTCCCCTGGCAGGTGCGGCTTAGCCCCTGTAACGCTGTGTCCTGAATCGCTTCAATTATAACCAGCGGCAGTATAGCCGTTTCCTTTTTTATTTGGAAACCGATTTTCCATTTCGGCAAAAAACCACGCCAAATCGACATTATTTTGTGAGCGAAATCTAATTAGTAAGCCCGCTAACGGTGAGTTATTGACCGCGCTCACAGTTCTGTTTTTTATAAATGGAAACCGGTTTCCGTCTGATATCAAATCATCCTCGCAATAACTTTTTACATATGAGGAAAGCCGTCGATGTACAAGATTATGCTGTGTTGCTCCGCCGGGATGTCCACCAGCCTGCTGGTGAGGAAAATGGTGGATGCCGCAAAGGAACGCGACCTGCCGGTGCAGATTGACGCCTATGGCGTTGCCGAATTTGATATGCAGTTTCCACAATACCAGGTGGTGCTGCTTGGCCCCCAGGTCAAATACATGCTGAAAATGCTTAGCGAGAAAGCCGCTCCCCTGAATATTCCCGTCCAGCCTATCGATACGATGGATTACGGAATGCAGCGGGGAGATAACGTTCTGAATTATGCCCTGTCGCTGATCGCCGCGGCGCACTAAGAGGTGTTCAAATGAGTTCTCTGTATCAGTCGATGATTGCCGTGATCGAGCAATCTATTACTCCGCTGGCAGGACGCCTTGGGCAACAGAAATATGTTATCGCCATCCGCGATGGCTTTACCGCCGCATTGCCGTTCATGATCATCGGCTCTTTCATGCTGGTATTTATCTTTCCGCCTTTCTCGCCGGAGACCACTAACGGCTTTGCCCGCGGCTGGCTGGATTTTTCCCAGCAGTACCGTGAACAGCTGATGCTGCCGTTTAACCTCAGCATGGGCGTTATGACCTTCTTTATCTCGGTCGGCATCGGCGCCAGCCTCGGACGCCAGTTCCAGCTCGATCCGGTCATGTCCGGCCTGCTGGCGTTTATGGCCTTCCTGCTGGTCGCCGCGCCCTATGCCGATGGCAAAATTTCTACTCAATATTTATCCGGCCAGGGCATTTTCACCGCGCTGATCACCGCCATCTACTCCACCCGCGTTTACGCCTGGCTGAAGCAAAACAACGTGACCATTCGCCTGCCGAAAGAGGTGCCGACCGGCGTCGCCCGTTCGTTTGAGATCCTCATTCCGGTACTGGTGGTCATCGGTACTCTGCATCCGCTCAACCTGTTCATTGAGGCGCAAACCGGCATGATCCTGCCGCAGGCGATTATGCATCTGCTGGAACCGCTGGTCTCCGCCTCCGATTCGCTGCCGGCGATTCTGCTGTCGGTGCTGATGTGCCAGATTTTCTGGTTCGCCGGTATTCACGGCTCGCTTATCGTTACCGGGATTATGAACCCGTTCTGGATGGCCAACCTGTCGGCAAACCAGGCGGCGCTGGCGGCCGGCGCGGCGCTGCCGCACGTTTACCTGCAGGGCTTCTGGGATCACTATTTGCTGATTGGCGGCGTCGGTTCGACCCTGCCGCTGGCCTTCCTGCTGCTGCGTAGCCGGGTCACGCATCTGCGGACTATCGGCAAAATGGGCATCGTGCCGAGCTTCTTTAATATCAATGAACCGATTCTGTTCGGCGCGCCGATCATCATGAACCCAATGATGTTTATCCCCTTCGTCTGCGTGCCGATGGTCAACGCGGTGCTGGCTTACGGCGCAACCCGCCTTGGCTGGCTGAGCCAGGTGGTGTCGCTGACGCCGTGGACGACGCCCGCGCCGATTGGCGCCTCGTGGGCGGCTAACTGGACTTTAAGCCCGGTGGTGATGTGCGTTATCTGCATGGTGATGTCGGCAGTGATTTATCTGCCATTCCTGCGCGCCTATGAGCGTTCATTAATAAAGAATGAAGTCGAAAAGGCGAAAAGCGTTGCACCGGTCGCCGGGGCCGTTAGCCAGTAATTCCTGTATTACCTGAAAATATGTATTTATGCGGAAAAGGGATTTTCGCCAAATAATCTGATTATAAACGCAATAACCTCAGGAAATATATTTTGAGAAAAAATTAATACATCTGCATTTGTACTAGCCGTTAAATTTCGCCACTGAGAGTAAGATATTTATTCTCCGGCGTAGCTGTACCCTGAAAAAACAAATCAGCTTATTTTGGTTATTTTTATTTTAACCAGAATGGGGCGGTTATTGTCTGCATATATTAATTATTAAAGTGAGATAACCATGAATACAGTTAAAAAGCTGCCATTGGCCATGGCGGTTATCGCCGCGCTGTGCCCAATTTCCGTACTGGCGCAGGATTTTACTCAGGAACAGATCGACGCCATCGTCGCGAAAGCCGTCGATAAAGCGCTGGCCGACCGCCAGGCTAAAATCGACGCTGCGGCCGATAAAAAGGTCGACGTGATGACCAACCCGCAAACCACCGCCGCTTCGCCGGATCTGGCGATCCCTTTCGGCCTGAAATTTAGCGGCTACGCCCGCTATGGCGCCCATTTCCAGACCGGCGACCAGAAATATGTCGGCGTCGACGGCTCCTATAACGGCGCCTCGGCGATTGGCCGTCTCGGTAACGAAAGCAACGGCGGCGAATTCCAGATCAGCAAAGCGTTCAAAAGCGCGCAGGGGGCCATCTGGGATCTCAACGTCATGTTTGACCACTGGAGCGACGAGGTTAACCTGAAAAAAGCCTACGTCGGCGTCACCAATGTTCTCGAATCCAACCCCAACGCCTATATCTGGGCCGGCCGCGATTTCCACCAGCGCCCGCAACAGGGGATCAACGACTACTTCTGGATGAACCACGACGGTCAGGGCGCGGGGGTGAAGAACTTCGATATCGGCGGCGTGCAGTTCGACGTGGCGACGGTGTCGCAGGTGAAATCCTGTAGCCCGGAAGTGATGGCCGATGAGACCAACCCGTCGCGCATCACCTGTACCGGCAGCTCCGATACCGGCGACAACGGCCACTACGCGCTGACCACCAAAACCCACAACATCAAGGCCGGGCCGATCGACGTCGAGGTGTACGCCAACTATGGCTTTGACTCAAAAGCGGTGGACAGCGACGCGCGCCTCGATGCCTGGCAGGGCGGGCTGGTGCTGAGCCACACCAACGACAGCGGGGTGAATAAGGTGATCCTGCGCTACTCCGACAACTCGGATAACAGCGTCTATAACAAAACCGACGACCTGACCACGGTCTACGCCAGCTTCGAGGGCAGCCATAAGTTCACCCAGCAGGCGCAGATCGAGTATCTGCTGGCCTTCCACGACTACGACAACGGCAAGGATAATACCGACAACCGTAAAAACTACGGCGCGATCGTCCGGCCAATGTACTTCTGGAACGATGTGCACTCGACCTGGCTGGAAGCGGGCTACCAGCGCGTTGACTACGACCAGGGCGGGGATAACCACGGCTGGAAGCTGACGCTGTCGCAGAACATCGCCATCGGTATGGGGCCGGAGTTCCGCCCGATGCTGCGCTTCTATGTGACCGGCGGCCAGGTGGATAACGAACACACCGCGAAAGTAGACGGTACCAGCGACGAGCGGCTGGATTCGCTGAACATCGGCGGTATGTTTGAGGCGTGGTTCTGAGGTAATAACCTGTGCCCGCATTTATGCCGGATGGCGGCATAAATGCCTTATCCGGCCTACGGTCCGTGCGACCTACCTTTAATTTATTCACTATGCTGGCTGAAACTGCCGGTGTTGGCGGCCTCAAAATCCCCGGTGGCGCTGCCGCTTACCGGGGCTACAGCGCTGTGCGATTTGGTAGCCCGGAGAAGGCGCAACGCGCCGCCTCCGGGAAAACCCCTGGCGGCGACTGGCCGCCCTCTGTGCGCTCCCTGTGCCATGAGAGTCATAACGCAGAAGAATATCTACGGAAAACCTCCTCCCCGTAGGCCCGCGCAAGCGTAGCGCCGCCGGGCAGTCAGACCCGTGCCCAGGTGGCGTCATCAATTCTTTATCTCTGGCTTAATCGGTGGGCGATGCGCTCAAGCTTCATCATCAACAGCAGCGTGACGCCCACCAGCACAATGGTCAGCGCCGAGCCATCGGCGATATTGCCGCGATCGGTGAGGCTGAAAATAGTCACCGGCAGCGTCGTCCAGCCCGGCGGATAGATCATCACCGTCGCGCCCAGTTCCCCCATCGACAGCGATAAGCTCAGCGCCAGCGCTGAAATCATCCACGGCGTCATCAGCGGCAGCGTCACATGACGCAGGCGATACCACGGCGAGGCGCCAAGACTGGAGGCGACGTTTTCAATATCGGCGGAAATCCGCGCCAGCCCGGTCGTTACGTTGCTGAAGGTAAAGGCGGAAATCAGTACAAAGTGCGCCGCCAGGACGATCCAAAAAGTACCATTCATCTGCAGCGGCCCTTGGCTGAACGCCACCAGAATGCCCAGTCCGACGGAAACCGAGGGGATAGCGCTGGGCAGATAAAACGCCAGGCCAAGATATTTCTGTAACTTCGCGCCATACTGGCGCAGCGCCAGCGCCGCCCACATCCCGCACAGCAGCGCCAGCAGGCTGGCGCAGAAGCCCGCCATCAGGCTCGAAAACAGCGAATCCCACGCCGCGCCGCGAAAGGCGTTAACAAAGTGGGTAAAGGTAAAGCCGGTGGGCAGCAGGCCGTTCCATTGTTTACTCAGGCTGGAGAGTAAAATCACCGCCAGCGGCAGCAGGAAAACGCCGGCAAAAAGCGTCACCGCCAGCGCGCCCGCCGCCGCGCGGCCTTTACGCGACCAAATCAACATCGTTAACTCCTTACGCCAGTGCGCGCCGCAGCCAGCCGATAGAGCATAAACAGCCCCAGCGACAGCAGAATATTAATCAGCGCAATCATGCAGGCCACGCTGTAATCCGACTCCAGAATCGCCTTGCTGTAGACCATCATCGGCAGGGTATTAACCCCTTTGGCGCCAATAAACAGCACGATACCGAACTCGTTAGTGGTCAACAGCAGGCACAGGCTGCCGCCCGCCATCAGCGCCGGTAGCGCCGCCGGGAAGATAACCTGGGTAATCACCCGTAGCGGATGGGCGCCGAGAATACTCGCCGCTTCCAGCTGGCTCTTATCTATCTGCCGCAGTCCCGCCATCAGCGGGCGCATCACCAGCGGCGTAAAGACGGTAATCTCCGCCAGAATCACGCCGTTTATTGAATAGAGAAAGTCTACCGGCGGCAGTTCAAAAGCAAACAACGCCATCAGGGTGCCGTTGAGCAGCCCCGCCGAGCCGTAAATAAAGGTGAATGCGAGGGTAATCAGGAAGGTCGGCAGCGCAATAAAAGTATCAATGACCCGGCTCACCAGCTGGCTGCCGGGGAACGGAATAAAGACCAGAATCAGCGCCAGCACGCTGCCGAGCACCAGGCAGCCAAGGGTGGCGAACACCGCAATCTGTAAGGTATTGAGCAGCGCGCCAATAAAGCGTTTTGAGTCAATCACCTGCCAGAAAGTTTCGCGGCTTAGATTGCCGCTGGCGTCACGTAATGCCTGTTCGGCGATCAACAGTAGCGGATAGAAAAATAGCGTCGCCAGCACCAGCAGCGGCAATGCCAGCCACAGGTAAGGGCGTAAGTTTCGCGCCGGACGCGCAAGCGTGAGGGTTTGCGCCATTATTGCACCTCGATCAGAACCGCATCGCCAGGTTCGAAGTAGAGCGCCAGCTTGTCCCCCGCGCGCGGCAGCGGGTTCACGTGGGTCATCACAATCCGCACCGCTTCGCCGGCAACATCGCACAGCAGATGCGTCAGATCGCCCTGCCAGTGTACCGAGGTCAGGGTAGCATTGAGACGATTACTGGTTGCCGATCGCGGCGCCAGGCTCATGTGCTGCGGGCGAATGCATAACAGCTTGTTGTTGCCATGCAGGCCGCCCCGGCTGAAGGCGTTAATCAGGCCGCCGCCACAGCTCACGCTAACCAGCCCCGGCTCGGTGCTGTCTTTCAGCGCCGTCGCCTGCAGGATATTGGCGCGGCCGAGGAATTCGGCGCTAAAGCGGTTCGGTGGATAGTGATAGAGCTCGTGCGTTTCGCCGTGGGCGATCAGCGAACCGTCTTTCATGATGCCGATTTTGTCCGCCAGGGTCAGCGCTTCGGTCTGATCGTGGGTGACGTAGAGAATGGTCAGTTCCGGCAGTTCGCGATGCAGACGGGCAATCTCTTCCACCATGTTATGACGAATTTGCGCATCCAGCGCCGACAGCGGTTCATCAAGCAACAGTACCCGAGGACGCACGGCAATCGCGCGGGCTATCGCGACGCGCTGCTGCTGGCCGCCGGAAAGCTGATGCGGGTAGCGGGTGGCGTAATCCGCCATACCGACGATTTTTAAGGCTTCGGTCACCCGCTCGGCGATAAGCCCCCTGGGCTGCTTCTGCGCCCGCAGGCCGAAAGCAACGTTATCTTCCACCTTCATATGTGGGAACAGCGCGTAGTTCTGCACCACCATCGCCAGCCCGCGTTTGTACGGCGGCAACTGGGTGACGTCAGTATCGCCGATCAGGATCCGACCGCCAGCCGGTTGCACAAAACCGGCAATCGCCCGCAGCACCGTGGTTTTCCCTGAACCGGAAGGGCCTATCAGCGCCAGCACCTCACCGGGTTCAATGGTCAATGACAGCGGTTTTAAGACCACGTTGCCGTGGTATGAAACGCGCAGCGAGTCCAGGGTGATCCCGGAAGTCCCCGCCAGCGACGGGGAAGAAGTGACGGAGGTTTTCATCAACATCAGGCTTACTCGCTATCAGTCACTTTATGCCAGCGGGCAATGTCAGCCGACAGCGATACCGCGACATCATCCCAGTTCGGCTCCCAGCTCTTCACGCCGTCGAGCGCCGCTTTCGCCGCCTTAAAGTTAGCGTCATCCGGCGTCACATCGCTGCGTACCGGCAGGCCCCAGGAGCGCGCGCTGACGCTGGATTGCGCCGGTTTATCCAGCAGGAAATTGATCAGCTTCTTGCCGTTTTCGCTGTTCGGTCCGTTCTGTACCAACCCGATGGTGTAGGGCAGCGCCAGCGCGCTATGCTCGCCTTTATCATCCGCCGGCCAGAAAATTTTAACGTTCGGGTTACGCGCCATCTGCGACAGGTTCATCTGCAGATCACCGTTGGCGACGTACAGCTCGCCTTTATTGACCAGCGCAGTCAGCTTGCCGGTCGAGGCCGATGGGCCAACGTTATTGGCCTGCAGCTTACCCAGATACGCAAAACCGGCGTCTTTACCGCCGAGGCTGTGGAACGCCTGCAGCATCACCGCGGTACCGTCGCCCGCCTGCCCCGGCGTGGAGTACTGCAACTTGTTCTTAAAGCGGCTATCCAGCAGATCCTGCCAGCTGGCCGGCGCGGTTTTCAGCAACTGGCCGTTATAGATGAAGGTCAGATAGTTATTCACCAGCGGCGCGTAGCGGTCGTTAGCGCCGGGGATCTGCGCGCTACCTTGCGGGGTAAAGGTTGCCAGCAATTGCTCTTTCGCGGCGCGCTGGATAAACGGCGGCACCGTGACCAGCACGTCAGCCTGCGGATTGGTGCGCTCCTTCGCCAGACGTTCGACGATCGCGCCGGAGCCGCCTTCCACATACTGCACTTTGATGCCCGTCGCTTTGGTGAAGGCGTCGAACTGGCTCTGATACCAGCTGTTATCGCCATCATGCAGGCCGTCGGCGGAGTAAACCGTGACGACGCCGTCCGCCCAAACCGGAGAGCTGGTCAGCGCGAACAGGGACAGCAGAGCAAGTCGGGAGAGTTTCATCGTTTAAGCCTCATCGGATAGTCAGTTATTCTGGTGTAGACCAGATTTGCTTTCACGCTACCGAGGGTTTATGACAAAACGATGAAAGAAGTGTGTCGAAATAGTTAAACGAGGGGAAGTGCGTAGCCCCGGTAAGCGCTAGCGCCACCGGGGAGATCAAAAAATTTAACTAATAAAATCAATGGGTATCGACTTCGATCCGCAGGCTGTCATGCCGCCAGTATTCAATATCGTAATCGAGAATACGCCCGTGTTGATCGTAATTCAGCCGGCGCAACAGCAGCGCCGGGCGCCCTTCCATCACCCCCAACGCCTCTGCGGCCTGCGGCGGCATTGAAGTGGGATAGAACGACAAATGCATACTGGTATAGATCAGGTCGTACTGATTTTGATAAATCTCGGTCAGACTGCCATTGAGATCGTGGCGCAGCAGCTCCGGCACCCGCGCGGGCAGACAGTGGTTTTCGCAGTAGCACACCGGCCGGCCGTCGGCATAGCGCAGCCGCGTCAGCAAATAGACCTGATCGAAGGGTTGCAGCGCCAGCGGGGCCATCACGTCCAGCGGCACGGCGGTTAAGCGCCCTTCAAGCAGCACCGTTTTCGGTTCGCGCCCCTGCTCGAGACACAGCTTGTGGAAATTGGTGTTCTGCGTCGGATCCAACCACAGACGCTCCGGCGTCACGAACCAGCCGCGGCGGTCGGCGCGGTAAATCACGCCGCTGGCCTCCAGCTGCGCCAGGCTCTCGCGTACCGTAATCCGGGTCGTGTTGAACAGCGCGCACAGTTCGCGCTCTGAAGGCAGCTTATCGCCGCTTTTCAACGCGCCGTTTTGAATACGCGCCTGCAGCTGCGCCTTAATCATCAGGTATTGCGGCATCTCGCCAGAGGGTGATTTCATGTTTACTCACTGCCACTTTTCGTGCGCTCATTATACATAGCCAGATGAATTTTTTGTTGCAGCGCCACATTTCCTTTGACCCTGCCCCGGCTTTGTCTCCATGATAAATACAAATCTGGTATAGACCAAATGGTGAGACAAATGACTTCACGGAACTACTTGCTGCTGACCCCCGGCCCGCTAACCACCTCCCGTACGGTAAAAGAGGCGATGTTGTTCGATAGCTGTACCTGGGATGATGATTACAATCTCGGCGTGGTACAGACCATTCGCCAGCAGCTGGTGCAGTTGGCTACCCCGGCCGACGGTTATACGGCGGTGCTGCTGCAGGGTAGCGGCAGCTACGCGGTCGAAGCGGTGCTCGGCAGCGTCATCGGCGAACAAGGCAAAGTGCTGATCGTCAGCAATGGCGCCTATGGCGCGCGTATGATTGAGATGGCGCAACTGATGGGCATCGCCTGCCACCCTTACGACTGCGGCGAAGTCTCCCGTCCAGATGCGGCCGCGATCGAACAGATCCTGCAGAACGACCCGGCGATCACCCATATCGCGATGGTACATAGCGAAACCACCACCGGCATGCTGAATCCGATCGAAGAGGTAGCCGAAGTGGCAAAACGGTACGATAAACGCTATATCGTCGATGCGATGAGCAGCTTTGGCGGCATTCCGTTGGATATCGCCGCGCTGAATATTGATTACCTGATAAGCTCCGCCAACAAATGCATTCAGGGCGTGCCGGGCTTTGCCTTCGTGATTGCCCGCGAATCGGAACTGGCCGCCTGCAAAGGCCGTTCGCGCTCGCTATCACTGGATCTGTACGCCCAGTGGCGCTGCATGGAAGATAACCACGGTAAGTGGCGCTTCACCTCGCCGACCCATACCGTGCTGGCCTTTGCCCAGGCGCTGAAAGAGCTGGCGCAGGAGGGCGGCGTTAGCGCCCGCTATCAGCGCTACCGCAACAATCAACGCCGTCTGGTGGCAGGGATGCGCGCGCTCGGCTTCCGGCCACTGCTCGACGATAGCCTGCACTCGCCGATCATTACCGCCTTTTATTCACCGGATGCGCCGCAGTATCGCTTTCACACCTTCTACCAGAAGCTGAAAGATCAGGGCTTCGTTATCTATCCGGGCAAAGTATCGCAAAGCGATTGCTTCCGCATCGGCAACATTGGCGAAGTCTACGACGCCGATATCACCGCCCTGCTGGCGGCTATCGACAACGCCATGTACTGGAAACAATAAGGAACCGCCATGAACCGTATTAGCGCACTGATCCTTGACTGGGCAGGCACCACCGTAGACTTCGGCTCTTTCGCCCCGACGCAAATTTTCGTCGAGGCCTTCCGCAAGGCCTTCGATATTGAGATCACCCTTGAAGAGGCCCGCGTGCCGATGGGGCTTGGCAAGTGGCAGCACATTGAGGCGCTGGGCAAACTCCCTGCTGTCGATAGCCGCTGGCAGGCCAAATTCGGCCGCGCGATGACTGCCGCCGATATCGATGCGATCTACGCCGCGTTTATGCCGCTGCAAATCGCTAAGGTTGTCGATTTTTCCGCACCGATTGCCGGCGTTGTCGACACTATCGCCGCGTTTCGCGCCGAGGGCCTGAAGATCGGCTCCTGCTCGGGTTATCCGCGCCCGGTGATGGAAAAGCTGGTACCAGCCGCTGCCGCCCAGGGCTACGCCCCGGACCACTGGGTCGCCACCGATGACCTTGCCGTCGGCGGTCGTCCGGGCCCGTGGATGGCGCTGCAGAACGTGATTACCCTGGGCATAGACGATGTGGCCCACTGCGTGAAGGTCGATGATGCCGCACCGGGCATCAGCGAAGGGTTACATGCCGGGATGTGGAGCGTCGGGCTGGCGGTGTCCGGTAACGAATTCGGCGCTACCTGGGAGGAGTACCAGGCGATGTCGAAAGAGGAAATCGCCACCCGTCGCGAGCGGGCGGCAGGCAAACTGTATGCCGCCGGGGCTCACTATGTGGTTGATACCCTGGCGGATCTGCCGGAAGTGATTGCCGACATCAACGCCCGGCTGGCAAAAGGCGAACGGCCGTAAGCGGGTTAATTCACCTTCACTTTGGTCGTCACCAGCAGGCCGGTAAACAGCATTAATATTCCTGACAACACCAGCGGCGACAGCAGCCCTAAGTGGTCGAGCGCAACGCCGCCGACCGCGGCGCCGCAGGTGTTGGCAAGCTGGATCACCGCCACCTGAATCGACCCGGCTTTTTCCGCCTGATCGGAGAGCGAACGGGTGATCCACGTTGACCACCCCACCGGGATCAGCGCAAACGCGAAGCCCCAGATAATCGCCACCGTCGAGGCGACGATTTTGCTTTCTCCCCACAGTACCAGCGCCGCCGCGCAGGCGGTCAGCACCAGCGGCGAAATCGCCAGCGCCGCTTTGACCGAGCGCTTCAGCACCACCGAGGAGAGCGAGGTGCCGATAAAGCTGGCGATACCAAAGCTCAGCAGCACCAGCGTCAGGCCGTCGACGTCAAAACCGGCGAGTGTCATGTATACCGGTCGAATATAGGTAAAGAAGGCGAACTGTCCGGCAAAGGCCATGAAAATGGCGCACATCCCGGCCATCACCCCCGGACGCTTCAGCAGACCAAACATATTTTGCTGCTGAGCCGCCGATTCACCCGGCAGCGACGGCAGCGCTTTCAGCACCCAGAGCGTACACAGCACGCCCATCACCGCCGCGCCGTTAAAGACGTTGCGCCAGCCGATAAGCCCGCCAAGGAAACTGCCCAACGGGGCGGCGATCACCAGCGCGATTGATACCGCGCCGAAAATAATTGATAGCGCTTTCGGCACCACGCGCATCGGCACCAGACGCATGGTCAGCGATGCCGACATCGCCCAGAAACCGCCGAGCGCCAGGCCCAAACAGGCGCGCCCCAGCAGTAGCAGGGTGAAGCTATCGGCAAACGATACCAGCAGGCAAGAAAGGGTCAGCAGCAGCGAAAACAGGATAACCACGTAGCGGCGATCGGTTTTACCTATCACCGTGGTGATAAACAGGCTGGAAAACATCGCGACGAATGCCGTCGTCGTCACCGACTGCCCGGCCATCCCTTCGGAGATGCCTAAATCCAGCGCCATCGGCGTTAACAGGCTGACCGGCAAAAACTCGACGGTAATCAGGCAGGCGACGCAGAAAGCAACCGCGAAGACCGCCGACCAGTTTGGCCGCGCGAGATCGCGTGCATGGGGTTTGGTTTCATTTGAATGACTCATGAGTGACCTGCGAAGAAAGTGGCGGAAAGCTGCGCAGTGTAACATTTTGTATGTGACGTACTTAACGTTTTCGCAACTCTTCTCGCTTTTCATAAGAGGATGCGTAGCTGCTCGCATGTTTAAAAAAACGATGCTTGCTATCGCTTTAACAAATCTCAGGAGAATTTAATATAGCACTATGTGCTATACTTTTAACGACAGGATGTCAGCAATGCGTATCTTTAAAACCAAATGGTTCGCCAGAGAGGCTAGCTCTCATGGCATTTCCGACGACGAGCTCTATCAGGCAATTCAATCTGCGCTTCAGGGCAAAGTGGTTGATTTAGGAGGGGGGTTTATAAAAAGCGACTCAACAAGAATCGCGATCGCGCAATCATCCTTACCAAAAGCGCAGGGTATTGGTTTTATACCTTTCTATATGCCAAACAGGATATGGCCAATATCAACCATCGCGAATTAATGGGGTTTCGTGAGTTAGCAAAACACTATGCCAATCTCTCTGAAGAGAAAACGACGGCCTTAGTTAAAAGTAAAGAACTGGTGGAGATTTGCGATGACAGCAAAAAATAAATACAAAAGCCCGGCTTTCGAAGCGATCCATAGCGCTGCGTCGGGGCTATTCAGCGTTGGCGCAATCCCGCAGGAAACAATGCGCCATTTTGATGAATCATGTCTCGGTAGCGTAGCCGCACTTCAACCCATTGAAATTAAAGCGCTACGTGAACAACTCAATGTTAGCCAACCCGTGTTCGCTCGTTATCTGAATACCAGCGTGTCTACCGTGCAAAAATGGGAGACTGGCGCTAAACGACCGAGCGGAATGTCATTAAAATTGCTTAGCGTCGTACAAAAACACGGCCTGAAAATCCTACTGTAGTCATTCTGCCGGATGGCGCTTACGCTTATCCGGCCTACAAAAAACGTAAGGGAGATATGGTTTTGAACCACAGGCCGGATAACAATGAGATCAGTGCAGCCAGTGCACGCCGTCTTCCGGGAGAAACAGGTCGTTATAGCGCTGCTGTAGGTTATGTAAATCGCTCACATCCGGGTCCAGCTCGCGCAGAAAACCTTGCGCCAGGCGGAGCTGCGCGTCGGTAATCGGCGCCGCTAAACGCGCTTTTTGCATCAGGCGATACCAGTAATGCAGGTTTTTTTCGCTGGCGTCGACAATCGCTACCTGCCAGATGAGCAGCACCTGCGCGGCATTCTGCAAATGTGCTTCATTCGGCCGCTCCAGGTAACGCAAATACTCATTACCGGCGGTTTTTCCCAGCTGATCGATCATCGATTCCAACGGAACAGGCGTAATGCCAAGGCGTTCGCTCAGGCGACGAATCGCGCGGCGTGAATCAGAGGTAAGCACCCGAAATCCCACAACAAATACCACTACCAGGGTGGCCAGTCCTATCCAGATCATGCATCCTCTCATCCAATCGCAGCCTCACTATCATAATGGGAATTTGCCTGCTGTCGACTGTCGGACCTGGCATATTACGCAAGAAATAAAAAAGCCCGGCGCAATGGTCGGGCAAGGTTACCAAATACCTGGTGAATCAGGCAGTCTGCAAAACTCGATTCTTTTTCTCGCGGCGAATTTTACGCTCTTCGAAGATAGCCACGATGGCCATCAGGCAGATACAGCCGATGGCGGCGGCGTCCAGCGCCGCAAAGGTGCCGGCCCAGCCGGTCAGGCCGAAGATCGGCGTGCCGTCGGCGATCATCCCAAGACCCAGCTTGGCGAAGCTATCACCGATCAGATAGGCGAAGGTGCCCTTGATTCCATCGGCGGCGCCGATCGCTTTTTTCGGTACGAAACCGACGGCGGCGACGCCGATCAACAGCTGCGGACCAAACACCAGGAAGCCCAGCGCAAACAACGAGGCCAGATAGACGTACTGGTTGCTGGCATGTTGGTAAACCCCGAGGGTGGCGATAATAAGCGCCAGCGCGACGCAGGCCACCAGCGCGCGGCGGCCGTTGGCCAGATCCGACAACCAGCCCCACAGTAGCGTGCCAACCAGCGCGCCGACTTCAAACAGGGTAAAGCCCTGAATCGCCACCTCTTTAGACAGCTTCAGCTCCTGGAAGGCATACACGGTGGACCACTGATCGATACCGATACGCACCACATAGAGGAAGATGTTGGAGAAACACAGCAGCCAGATCACTTTGTTTTTCAGCACATACTCAACAAAGATCTGCCACTTGGTCATCGCATTTTCTTCGGTCTCTTTGTCCTCTTCGCTGATCGCTTCGCCAAACAGCTCTTCCGCCGTGCCAAGGCCGTAGGATTCCGGAGAGTCGCTACCGTAGCGCAGGCCAATAAAGCCAACGATCAGCGCAATAATCGACGGGAAGATAAACATGCCGATCACGTGGCCGTCGAACAGATAGTTGGCGCCAAACAGCGCCACGCCCGCGGCGCCCGCGCCGCCGAGGTTGTGGGAGATATTCCAGAAGCCGAGGAAGGTGCCGCGTTTGCGTCTGGGCGTCCACTTGGTGATGGTGGAATAGCTGCACGAGCCGCCGGTGCTCTGGAAGAAGCCGCTCAACGCATAGAAGGCGATCATCAGGAACAGGCTGGTTGAACCCGCCCCCATACTGGCGCTAAAGCCCAGCATACAGATGGCGGAGAGGATCAGCATAAACGGCAGGAACTGCTTGGTGTTTTTACCGTCGGCATAATAAGAGACGAGCGTCTTGCCCACGCCGTAGGTAATGGAAAAGCCCAGGCCAATCATCCCCAGCTGCGTCATGCTCAACCCGTAAGTGGAGATCATGTCGTTCTGCGCGATGTTAAAGTTTTTGCGGATCAGGTACATGGTCAGGTAGCCGATGAAAACCACCAGATAGGACTGCATGAAAGGTTTGAACCACATTTTGCGCCGCACATCGAGCGGCAGATCCAGGGTCGGCTTGCGCACCTGATTCAGAAAGGCCAGCATGGGTATCTCCTGAGCTGATTTTTTTATGCCTGCGTAATAACCAGGCATTGTAAAAACCCGCGCGCCGTCTGGCCTGAGACGGCTTCCAGGTAAAACCGGGAAAATTTCTTAGTTTTGCCCCGTTCGCGGCGAAAGGGTGAGCTACATCACGCTTCGCTGGCGGTACGCGGCGCCTGCGCGTTTAAAAACGGCAGCAGCAGCAGCGCGGAAATGCCGGCGGCAATCGCAATCACCACAAAGAATCCGGTCCAGTGCCAGATATCCATCACCTGCGCCAGCGGCCAGCCGGAAAGCGAGGCGCCAAGATAAGCGAACAGGCCGACAAACCCGGTTGCCGCCCCGGCGGCTTCTTTATGCGAACATTCCGCCGCCGCCATTCCGATGAGCATTTGCGGGCCGAAAACGAAGAACCCGGTGGTGAAGAAGCAGGCCGCCTGCATCACATAGCTGGCGAACGGCATCAGCCACAGCCCGCCAACCGACAGCAAAATTCCGGCGGCGAAAATCAGGTTCATCGGCCCACGGTTGCCGTTAAACAGCTTATCCGAGCCCCATCCCGCCACCAGCGCGCCGATAAAACCGCCCAGCTCAAACATGGTGACCGCCGAGTTAGCGGTCACCAGATCGACGCCGAGCGTCTCCGACATATACAGATTGCCCCAGTCGTTAATCGCCGCCCGCACCACGTACACCAGCACATAGCACAGCGACAGCAGCCAGATATAGGGATTGGCCAGCACGTAGCGGGTCAGGATCTCTTTGCGCGTCAGCCCAGCGCCTTCCTGCTGCTGGGCGATTTCCAGCGCATCGTGACGCCAGTCGCCCACGGCGGGTAACCCCACCGCCTGCGGGCGATCGCGCAGCCGCCAGCACAGATACAGTCCAGCGAGGATCGCCAGGCAACCGGCAATGGTCATCCCCATTCGCCAGCCGTAATGCAGCGCCGCCGCGCCCACCACCATCGGGATCAGCGCGCCGCCGACGTTATGCGCCGTATTCCACAGTGCCCACCAGCCGCCGCGCTCGGTTCGCGAATACCAGGCCGTCAGCAGCCGGGCGCAGACCGGCGAGCCCCAGCCCTGGAAGAAGGCATTCAGCGCCCACAGCAGCGCGAAGGCCCACAGCGAGGTAGAAAAACCGAACAGGATATTAACCACCCCGGTAGCGATAAGCCCCAGCCCCATAAAATAGCGGGCGTCGGAGCGGTCGCTGACGATACCGGAGAAAAATTTCGACAGTCCGTAAGTGATGTAAAACAGCGTGGCCAGCAGGCCGATATCGCTGCGGGTCAGCACGTTACTGGCAAGAATTTCAGGCACCGCGGCATTAAAGCTTTTGCGGGTGAAATAAAACAGCGCATAGCCAAGCCAGATGGTAAGCAGAATATGGCGACGCCAGTAACGATAACGCTCGTCCAGCTCGCGTTTATCGCTAATTGGCGCGGCGTCCGGCGGCGCTTTTAAAAAGGCAAACATCGGCGCTCCTTTCAGGCGTAACGCAGCGGTAAATTGACGCACACGCGGGTACCGTGTGTGCAGGAGATAGTTAACGTACCGCCCAGCGCTGTCACGCGCTCACGCATGCCGGTCAGGCCGAACCCCTGCAGATTCGACCCCGGCGGCAGGCCGCAGCCGTCATCCTCCAGCACCAGCATCAATCGCCCATCCTGCTGCCAGCCCTGGAGGGTGACGGCGCTGGCGCTGGCGTGCTTGACGATATTATTCAGTCCCTCCTGGCAAACGCGAAACAGCGTCACGCGCTGGTTTTCGCTTAGCCCCGCCTCGTTAATCCGCCATTCGAGATGACTGACGATACCGCGGTCTTCCAGTTCCATTTCACGCATCAACGAACGTACAGCCTGTTCAAGCGGCAGATCGTCAAGCTGGCGCGGACGCAGACGACCAAGCAGTCTTCGCACAGAGTCGTAAACCCCCAGCGACAGCTGTTCTATCAACTGGCCGCTCTGCCGTACGCTGGCGTTGTTTGGCGCCAGACGCTGCACGATCCCCGCCTGGGTGCGAATTGCCGTGATAGTCTGGCCAATATCATCGTGGAGCTCGCGCGCCACGTCACGCCGCACGCTCTCTTCCGTTTCCAGCAGGCGTTCCGCCAGCCGCCGATTACGCGCCAGCTCGTTCTGTAGCGACAGGTTAAGCTCGCGCAATCGCTGGATCCCTGCTCCCAGCAGCAGTCCGGTCAGGCTCTGGGCCAGCAGTGAAAGCAATAAATCAACCGGGTGATCGTGCCAGGTCTGGCTGGCAATCAGCGCGATGGCGTTCATCAGGGTGGCGATCAGCGCCCCCTGCCAGCCATAGTGCCAGGCGAGAGCGATAATCGGCAGCGCCAGACAAAAAGGGGTAAAGCGGGAGAGTTCGGCGGGCAATCCGAGCTGTAGCCACAGGCTGACGGTAAAGAGCAGCAGGTACCAGATCAGATGTCGGCCACGCCAGTTAACCGGCTGCGACACCAGCGACGGTCCCAGCGGCCGCCAGACGGTGCTGGTAAGATAGTGCCAGATAACCAGGCACGTCGGCGCCAGCGTCAGGCCGCCGGTCAACGTCAACAACAGCGCGGTCAGTCCCTCACTGCCTTCTTGCGCCAGCCACGGCAGCGATTGCAGCAGCGAGGCGGCGATCAGTGCCCCGCCCTGGCGCAACAATGTCAGCCAGTCTCGCTGCTGGCGATAGCGTGAAATCAATGCCACCGGCAGCAGGGTCAGCAGACTTCCGGTCATCAATATTATCGGGTGCGCCAGCGCCACTTCCTGCGCCAGCCAGAAGATAAGCAGCCACTCGGCTCCCAGCAGCACCGGCCAGTAGCCACGCGGGCATTGCAGCATCAGCCCTAAACGCAGGCCAAAGGGAAACAGCAGCACCGCTAAATCCGCGCGTTCCACCAGATGCAGACTGATACTCCACAGGCAGAACCAGGCGGCTGAGAAGATAAAGGCGCAGCCGATCACCGACAGCAATCGTGAAACGACGGTGTTCATTGCCAGCTATCGAACATGCGGCGCGCCAGCTCAACGTCGTTACTGACGCCCAGTTTTTCCAGCAGGTTGGCGCGATGAACGTGAACGGTTTTCGGCGACAGACCGAGCTCGGCGGCGATCTCTTTCACCGCCATACCCTGCGCCAGCTTTTCCGCCACCTGGCGTTCGCGTTTGGTGAGCGGATCCTGGCGCCCGGCGGCCAGCTTCATGGCGATATCCGGCGTGAGATAGCAACCGCCCGCCGCCACCGTACGGACCGCGGCGATCAGTTCATCCGGACTGCAGCGTTTCGACAGGAAGCCGCGCGCGCCGGCGTTCAGCGCCTGCTCGATCAGCGCCGGGCTATCGTGTACCGACAGCATGATGGTCGCCATCCCCTTAGGCAGCTGGCTTAACAGCTCCAGCCCGGAAATATCCGGCATTGAGATATCGCAGATACAGACCTGTACACCGCGCCCCGGTAGCCCCGCCAGCGCCTCGCGTCCACAGCCGAATTCAGCGACAACCTGAAAATCAGCTTCCAGCCCCAGTAGCTGAGCAAAACCGGAGCGGACAATCAAATGATCGTCAATAAGGGCGATGGTAGTCATGGTGTTTCCTGGTGCCTGAAAGCGCCGGATGGCGGCGTAAACGCCTTATCCGGCAAAGGCGCTTACCTTAGCGGTAAGCGCGTAGCTGTTCAAGCCTTGAGCGCTATTCGAAGAACACCGCAATTTTGTTAAACATGGTGGGATCGGACTGGTTACGCGCCACATTGGTGACATCTTCCAGCTTTTCAATCTGGCTAATCATCTGCCCCAGCCGCTGGTCATCATTTACCAGCAGCCAGATGCGGCTGTACTCGCTGCCCTGGATCGGCAAGCAGAGAATGCCTTCAACGTTAAACGCGCGGCGGGCAAATAGCCCGCAGACGTGGGTCATGACGCCAGGATGGTTGCGGACGGTGAGTTCCAGAATGACGTTATCGTGTTGCTTTTGCATGGCTTATTCCCCCACCATCTCAGTATTGGCCGCACCCGGCGGTACCATCGGATACACTTTCTGCTGCGCGTCGATACGCACGTGGATCAACGCCGGACCTGGGCGGTCGATAATCGCCTGCAGCGCCGCCTGCGGATCGGATTCGTTATTTAAATCACAGGTTTGCAGACCAAAACCGGCAGCTATCTGCATAAAGTTTATCATCCCCGGATAGGTCGCGGCGAAGACGCCCTGCTGATAGAACAGGCTCTGCTGCTGATGCACCAGCCCCAGCGCTTCGTTGTTCATCAGGATAATTTTTACATCCAGCTGATTTTCGGCGGCGGTGGCCATCTCCTGAATATTCATCATCAGGCTGCCGTCACCGGAGAAACAAATAACCTTACGCTGCGGATTGGCCAGCGCCGCGCCGATGGCCGCCGGCAGGCCGAAGCCCATGGTGCCGAGACCGCCGGAAGTCAGCCACTGGCGCGGACGGTTGAGCGGATAGGCCTGCGCCGTCCACATCTGATGCTGACCCACATCGGTGGTGATGATCGCCTCATCATCAACGCAGGCGGCCACGGCGTTAATCAGGCCGTAATGGGAGAGCGGATCGCTTTCCTGCGGGATGGCGCAGGGGAATTCTCTTTGTAAATCAGCCACCAGCTGGCGCCACTCATCACGCGGCTGCGCCTCAATCTGCGGAATAAGCTGGGCTAAGACCTCCGCCACATCGCCCTGAATCGCTACGTGCGGTTGCTTAATTTTACCAAGCTCAGAGCGGTCGATATCGACGTGAATAATCTTCGCGTTCGGGCAGAACTGCTCGGTCTTGCCAATCGCCCGGTCATCAAAACGCGCGCCTAAAACAATCAGTAAATCAGCCTCTTGCAGAATAAAGTTAGTGCTGCGTGCGCCGTGCATCCCCAGCATCCCCAGCGACAGCGGGTGCGCCTTCGGCAGCATACCCAGCGCCATTAAGGTCATGGTGGTCGGCAGGTTGGCTTTTTCCGCCAGGTCCCGAATCGGCTGCGGCGCGTTAATCACGCCGCCGCCCAGATACAGTACCGGGCGTTTCGCCGCGTTGATCATTGCCGCCGCTTCACGCACGCTTTCAGGCGCGAATGCCGGTGCCGGGGCGCGCTCGCCTGGCTCCGGCAGCGTTTCCAGTTCAATGGTTGCCGCCTGTACGTCCTTAGGAATATCTATCCACACCGGCCCGGGGCGCCCGGACTGGGCAATACGGAAGGCGTCGCTCATCACCTGCGGCAGCTCGGCGATGTCGCGCACCAGGTAGTTATGCTTGGTGATGGGGATAGAGATGCCGTAGGTATCGACTTCCTGGAAGGCGTCGGTGCCGATCATTGAGGCCGGAACCTGGCCGGTGATGCAGACCAGCGGAATAGAATCGAGGCGAGCATCGGCGATGGCGGTAATCAGGTTGGTGGCGCCAGGGCCGCTACAGGCCATGCAAACTGCGGGTTTTCCTTCGGTACGCGCCATCCCCTGAGCGATAAAACCCGCCCCCTGCTCGTGGCGCGCCAGGATGTGGCGGATCTGCGTGCTTTGGCTCAAGGCATCATAGATAGGCAGGATGGAGCCGCCCGGAATGCCGCTGACCATAGTGATACCCTGGCGTTCCAGTAAATGAACAACCAGCTGCGCGCCGGTAAAGCGCATTGTGTTTGATGTGGTGCCCGAACTTGCCATGCTCCAGTCCTTTTATTCTGGGCCGACTTTACCGGGGGGCTCGCCAACAAAAAACCCCGCTCGGTTTGCGCCGGCGGGGTTTGGAATTCGTGTTGTTCCGGACCCTACGGCGCATTGCCGACGACGACCACCACAGACACGACGACCACCGCGGCAGGCGCGGTTTTTAGTAGGGTCGAAGTCATCATGGCAGCGTTCATTAGGGACCTGTTGTGTCGAAAAATAAGCTGAATTTATACAAACACAGGTTTTGCGTTTTCACAATGGATTTATTTTCATCCACGAGAATTTGCGCGAAAGATCACAATTCGCGACATCAGCGGCAGAAAACAAAAAACCCCGCCGGAGCGAGGTTTTTATCAGCATTTTTACGGATGGTAGCCGCAAGCACACTGTATTACGTCAACGACAAAAGTATACGCGATCGCTGCAATTCGCGCAATTTAAGGTCGAAATTTCTCTGTCATAGAGTATGGACGGCGGGTGCGAATTTGTCCAAAAAATACTGTTCATGCATACAGTATTTATCTATACTGGATGTGTTCACTTTGTGCCATTCGGGGGCCGCAAGTTTGACCGGCGCAACGAAGTCCTGGCTGAAACGGGTGGTGCCGTCAGTGCCTTAACCCCGAGAGAGCACACTGTGTTACGTCAACAATGCGTCGTGTCCGGCCCGTACGGCCACCACTGCGCAACCCCTGTGAGAACAGGGATAAGCTGGCAACAGGCAGCGGAAAGGTACGTCAGCTTATTGTGCTCCTTAACCACAGGAGACGCGCGTATGGGCGGAATGGATATTATTATTTTAATCCTGAAACTCATGGTTGCTGTGTTGCAACTACTTGATGCAGTCCTGAAACAGTTCCGCTGATTCAGGTTCAGGTCGCACCTGAGGGGGGCGGGATACCGCCCCCCTACAGGCGTCCTTCGGGCGTTCCGGGAAGACTTGATGGAGGAACCATGCCACCGCTATTAATTGCCGCAACAACGCCGGAGGATCCGGGGTTCGTTGCGCTGCGCGCCGAAAGCCTTGAACAGCACTTCAATATGCTGCGCCGTCTGGCGGAAAACTGGCAAAGCGGCAAAAACCGCTTTAACGCCCCTGGTGAAAAGCTGCTGGGCGCGTTCGTCCGTGGCCAGTTAGTTGGGGTCTGCGGTCTGAACGTCGACCCCTTCAGCCAGCAGCCGCGGGCCGGGCGCATTCGCCATCTCTATATTCGCGATAGCCATCGCCGCCAGGGAATTGGCCAGCAGCTGCTGGTCTCGGTCATCACGCATTCCGGCGCCTGGTTCGATTTCCTTAACACTCATGCCCCGGCGCAGGCCTGGCCCTTTTATGAACGCTTTGGTTTCCGCCCGGTATACGATGAGCCGCGGGTCACGCATCGCCTGTTCTGCTCGCTGTAAGCGTGGCTGGCTGGCGGAACGGGGTCATGTTACAGTCCGCTGACCTTAACTGCTGAATCTGCCTGCGATGACCATCACCGTATTCTGCATTTTGCTTTTCGCCGCACTGCTCCACGCCAGCTGGAACGCTATCGTCAAAGCCAGCGGCGATAAAATGTACGCGGCGATAAGCGTCAGCGGGTCGGCCTCGCTGATCGCCCTGGTGATGCTCCCCTTCGCGCCACAGCCGACGCTGGCCAGCGCCCCCTATCTGGTGGTGTCATGTGCATTACAGGTGGTGTATACGGTACTGGTGGCGAAGACCTATCAGGTGTCGGATATGAGCCAGACCTATCCGCTAATGCGCGGCACCGCGCCGTTGCTGGTCGCGGCTATCAGCGTGATATTTCTCGGCGATCGCTTATCGCCGCTAGCCTGGTTGGGGATTGGCGTCATCTGCCTGGCGATTCTGGCGATGGCCTTTAACGGCCGCGTCAGTTCCCGCAAAGGCATCATGCTGGCGCTGATCAACGCCTGTTTTATCGCGGGCTATACGCTGGTGGATGGTACCGGGGTTCGGCTGGCGGGATCGGCGCTCGGCTATACCCTGTGGACCTTTTTTATGAACGGTTGCTGCCTGCTGTGCTGGGCGATGGTGGCGCGGCGGCGCGAAGCCAGCCGTTATTTACGCCAGCACTGGAAAAAAGGCATCCTCGGCGGCGTCGGCACCATGGGATCCTACGGCCTGGCGCTATGGGCGATGACTCAGGCGCCGCTGGCGGTGGTCGCCGCGCTGCGTGAAACCTCCATTCTGTTCGGCGCGCTGATCGCGTTTATCGTCCTGAAAGAACAGCTGGTAGCGCTGCGCATCGTTGCCGCCTGCGGTATTGCCGCCGGAGCAATCCTGCTGCGCCTCTCATAGATTAAAATGGCAACATTAGTTGCCGATCCTGTTTACAAAACCTGCCTGAATTTTCCCCAACAATCGGTGCTATGTAGTTGTTCTGTCATTTTATTGTGGTAGATTCCTCCATCGTTTAAGGGGTGTGCCAGTCACATATTCTTCATTTCTCATTGCTCACGAAGTATTCATCGACATGAAACGGCATAAGAACTTCAATTTGTTGTTGATGCTGGTACTGCTGGTGGCCGTTGGCCAGATGGCGCAGACCATTTATATTCCGGCTATCGCCGACATGGCGGTATCGCTTAACGTCCGCGAAGGGGCGGTACAAAGCGTGATGGCGGCCTATCTCCTGACGTACGGCATTTCCCAGCTGTTCTACGGCCCGCTCTCCGACCGCGTGGGCCGCCGCCCGGTGATCCTCGTAGGGATGTCTATTTTTATGCTGGCGACGCTGGTTGCCATCACCACCCATAGCCTGCCGGTGTTGATCGCCGCCAGCGCCATGCAGGGGATGGGCACCGGCGTCGGCGGCGTGATGGCGCGCACCCTGCCGCGAGACCTGTATGAAGGCGCGCAGCTGCGTCACGCCAATAGTTTGTTAAATATGGGAATACTGGTCAGCCCGCTGATTGCGCCGCTGCTCGGCGGCATCCTTGATACCCTGTGGAACTGGCGCGCCTGCTACGCTTTCCTGCTCATACTGTGCGCTGGCGTGACGATTAGTATGGCGAAATGGATGCCGGAAACGCGCCCACAAGGCGCGCCGCGGACGAAACTACTGGCCAGCTACAAAACGCTGTTCGGTACCGGCGCCTTTAACTGTTACCTGTTGATGCTGGTGGGCGGGCTGGCCGGGATTGCGGTGTTCGAAGCCTGTTCCGGCGTGCTGATGGGCGCGGTCCTCGGCCTGAGCAGTATGGCGGTCAGTATTCTGTTTATTCTGCCGATCCCGGCGGCGTTCTTCGGCGCGTGGTTCGCTGGCCGTCCGAATAAACGCTTCTCAACGCTGATGTGGCAGTCGGTTATCTGCTGCCTGCTGGCGGGAATTATGATGTGGTTGCCGGGACTGTTCGGCATTATGACCGTCTGGACACTGCTGGTGCCTGCGGCGCTGTTCTTCTTCGGCGCGGGTATGTTGTTCCCGCTGGCTACCAGCGGCGCGATGGAACCATTCCCGTTCCTCGCCGGTACCGCTGGCGCGCTGGTTGGCGGCCTGCAGAATATCGGCTCCGGCGTGCTGGCCTGGCTGTCGGCAATGATGCCGCAAACCGGGCAAAGCAGCCTCGGCCTGCTGATGATGTTAATGGGTCTGTTGATTCTGCTGTGCTGGCTGCCGCTGGCCTCGCGCTTTACCAGCCACCAGCAGCCGGTCTAAGCGCCGCTGGCGCTCCCCGGATAGCGGCTTACGCCTTATCCGGGCTATCCCCCAGCGGCGGCTTTTGCCTTATGTCAGGCTGTGCAACCATTCGATAAAGGCGTCGATTTTCGGCCACTGACGGCCCGGCAGGGTCGTCACATAGTAGTGCTGGTGACACTTCAGCGTCATGTCGCCGAACGGCGCGATAAGCTCCCCGCTTTCTAACCGCTTCTGCACCAGCCGTTTACGCCCCATCGCTACCCCGACGTCATTCATCGCCGCAATCACCGCTAAATCAGAACGATCGAAGCCGATACCCGACGATTGCGGCAATTCAATCGCAAATTGCTGCGCCCAACTGAACCACTCATCGGTACCGGAATCATTGCTCCATGCCTGGCGGTCATGGAGCAACGTGCAGTAGCGCAGATTGCCTGGATTGTGGATTAACTGCTGCTGTTGCGCGTAATTCGGCGTACATACCGGCACGATCGCTTCATCCATCAGAAAATGATGGCTTAGCTGTGATGACGGCGCATCATCAAAATAGATCGCCAGATCGATACCCGCCCGCTGTAGATTGACGTTATCGTTGCCCGTGAGCACAGTCAGCGAGATGGACGGATAGCGGCGAGTGAAATCGCCCAGCGCCGGTACCAGCCAGCACTGCGCGATCGACGGGCGCGAGTACACCGTCAGCGTGCCGGAGAGCTCCTGATTTTTAATATCCAGAATCTCCTGGTTAAGGCTATCCAGCGAGGATTTCAACGCCCAGAATACCCGCCGCCCCTCGCGGGTCAGCTCCACCTTGCGGTGCGAACGTATAAATAGCTGAATACCCAGCTCTTCTTCCAGCTGGTTGATGCGATGGCTAACGGCGCTCGGCGTCAGCGACAGCTCTTCCGCCGCCAGTGCAAACGACTCATGGCGAGCCGCGACTTCAAAGGTGTACAGCTTTGATAACTGCCAGCCGTTCAGCAGCCGATTACCCATCTCTTTCATCACATCCATCACGATTCCCCGCCTTTTCTTTGCCGGTAAGTGTAAAAAAAACGCAGCCGGAGCGCGCCTGAAAGATGAATAAAAGTGACCCAATACACATTTAACGGTCTATTTAAGAACCAAATCACGCTTTTGCATCAATTTGGCTCACCTGAAAGGCGATTTATATCGTTTGTCAGCCTATGTCGCTTTTCTGTTCAATAACCACACGTTATTTACGGCGAGGTGGGGTATGGAATCTCAAATCTGGGTGGTATGCACGCTATTTATCAGTATCGTGTTAATCGTTTTAACGATCGTCAAACTGAAGTTTCATCCGTTTCTGGCGCTCCTGCTGGCGAGCTTTTTCGTCGGCGCGATGATGGGCATGGGGCCGCTGGATATGGTCAACGCCATTGAGAGCGGTATTGGCGGTACGCTTGGTTTCCTGGCGGCGGTGATCGGTCTCGGTACCATCCTCGGGAAGATGATGGAAGTCTCCGGCGCGGCGGAACGCATCGGCCTGGCGCTGCAGCGCTGTCGCTGGTTGTCGGCAGACGTAATTATGGTGCTGGTTGGCCTGATCTGCGGTATTACGCTGTTTGTTGAAGTCGGCGTGGTGCTGCTAATCCCGCTGGCGTTCTCCATTGCCAAAAAAACCAATACCTCGCTACTGAAGCTGGCCATCCCCCTGTGTACCGCGCTGATGGCGGTGCATTGCGTGGTGCCGCCGCATCCGGCCGCGCTGTTCGTGGCGAATAAACTCGGCGCAGATATCGGTACGGTCATCGTCTATGGCCTGCTGGTGGGCCTGATTGCCTCGCTGGTTGGCGGCCCGCTGTTCCTCAAGCTGCTCGGCAACCGCCTGCCGTTTAAACCGGTGCCGACCGAGTTTTCCAACCTTGAAGTACGCGAAGAATCGACGCTGCCCTCGCTCGGCGCTACGCTATTTACCGTGCTGCTACCGATTGGGCTGATGCTGGTGAAAACCGTCGCTGAATTGAACATGGCTAAAGGCGGCACGCTGTATATGTTGCTGGAATTTATCGGCAACCCGATCACCGCGATGTTTATTGCCGTCTTTGTCGCTTATTACATTCTTGGTATTCGTCGCCAGATGGGGATGGGCGTCCTGCTGACCCATACTGAAAACGGCTTCGGATCGATTGCTAATATTCTGCTAATTATTGGCGCGGGCGGCGCGTTCAACGCGATTTTGAAATCCAGCGGCCTGGCCGATAGCCTGGCGGTGATCCTCTCGAATCTGCATATGCATCCGATTCTGCTGGCCTGGCTGGTGGCGCTGATCCTTCACGCCGCCGTCGGTTCCGCTACCGTGGCCATGATGGGCGCCACCGCTATCGTCGCCCCGATGCTGCCGCTGTATCCCGGCGTAAGTCCGGAGATCATCGCTATTGCCATCGGTTCCGGCGCGATTGGCTGCACGATCGTAACGGATTCCCTGTTCTGGCTGGTGAAACAATACTGTGGCGCAAGCCTCAGCGAAACGTTCAAGTATTATACGACGGCGACATTTATCGCTTCTTTACTTGCACTCGCCGCCACCTTCCTGCTTTCTTTCATCATCTAAGCGAACGAGACGTAATATGAAAAACGCTGACCTGACCCAATTAACCGCGACCTTCCCGCTTGTGCAGGAGCTGATCGCGCTGAAAGAAACCACCTGGTTTAACCCGGCGACGACGACGCTGGCGCAAGGTTTGCCCTATGTCGGCCTGACCGCCGAAGATGTAAAAGACGCTCACGAACGCCTGCAGCGCTTCGCGCCGTATCTGGCGGAAGCCTTTCCGGAAACGGCCGCCACCGGCGGGATTATCGAATCAGAAGTGGTTGCCATTCCGGCAATGAAACGCCGCCTCGAGCAACAATTCAATCAGCCGATTCACGGCGAACTGTTACTGAAAAAAGATAGCCACCTGCCGATTTCGGGCTCCATTAAGGCGCGCGGCGGCATTTATGAAGTGCTGACCCATGCGGAAAAGCTGGCGCTGGAAGCCGGGCTGCTCACCATCGCAGATGATTATCGCAAATTGCTGACGCCGGAATTCAAACAGTTCTTCAGCCAATACAGCATCGCCGTCGGTTCTACCGGCAACCTCGGTATGTCGATTGGCATCATGAGCGCGCGCATCGGTTTTAAGGTCACGGTGCATATGTCGGCGGATGCCCGCGCATGGAAAAAGGCCAAACTGCGCAGCCACGGCGTAACGGTCGTTGAGTATGAAGAAGATTACGGCGTGGCGGTCGAACAGGGGCGCAAGGCGGCGGAATCCGACCCAAACTGCTTTTTCATCGACGATGAAAACTCGCGCACGCTGTTCCTCGGCTATGCCGTGGCCGGCGAGCGCCTGAAAGCGCAGTTTGCCCAGGCAGGACGCGTGGTCGATGCCGATCACCCACTATTTGTCTATCTGCCATGCGGCGTTGGCGGCGGCCCCGGCGGCGTCGCATTCGGCCTGAAACTGGCGTTTGGCGACCACGTTCACTGTCTGTTCGCCGAACCGACCCATTCCCCATGCATGCTGCTCGGCATTTACACCGGGCTCCATGACCAGATTGCGGTGCAGGATTTAGGGATAGATAACCTGACCGCCGCCGATGGTCTGGCGGTCGGCCGCGCTTCCGGCTTCGTTGGCCGGGCGATGGAGCGCCTGCTCGACGGCCTGTATACCCTCAACGATCAAACGATGTACGACATGCTGGGCTGGCTGGCAACGTCGGAAAACATTCGCCTTGAGCCGTCCGCGCTGGCCGGTATGGCCGGGCCGCAGCGCGTCTGCGCCAGTAAAGCGTACCATCAGCTACAAGGTTTGAGCGACGAACGGCTACGCCACGCCACCCACCTGGTATGGGCGACCGGCGGCGGCATGGTGCCGGAAGAAGAGATGGCGCAGTATCTGGCGAAGGGGCGTTAAATCGCCCGCAGCAGCGGCATCAGTTCGCCCGGTGACCGCTGCTGTTTACGCAGATCGCGCATGACCCGCATACAGGGCGCGCTGGCGACATAGAACTGGCGGTAGCCTTCACAGAGCGGATCGTCGTCGCCTGCGCATAATCGCCGCCACGCACAGACAAAACAGGCGCTATTGGCGGCCACCTGCCGTTGTTCGCGCAGCGGTTCGCCGCACCAGATACGCAGGGTTTCCTCAAATAACGTAATCGTTATGCGGCCAATATCTTCCCGCGCCCAGATGTGGAAAATGGCGCAAAGGAAATTTCCCCATGCATTGGCATCTTCCGCTCTGAGCTGTGGAATAAAACGAACGGCGCGCACGCCCTGTGCGCGTAGCTCCCGATAGAACTGCAGCGGTTGCTGGCAATGGTGGCGATAAACTTTCACCTCCTGCACTGCCGGTTCGTTATGAGCGAGGGAGTGGCATTCTGTCCGACATCCTGTCATGTCACATCCTTAAGAAATAAAATAATCTGCCGTAGATGCGTTACAGCAAACAATAATGACAGCGAAAGCACTGCGAGGGAGATCAAAAATTTGTCACGAACTGCTCCCGGCTGCAAAAAATCGCTCTCGCCGACATCCATTAAATGGCGGCTGCGGGTGTAGCGCCAGAGAATGATCGCCACCACTGCCAGTACGCCAATCGATATCCAGAACGCCAGCCCGGCGCTATGCCAGTTATGCTTAATCGCCAGCGCCATCAGCGCCCCGTAGCCAAGCAGAGTACGGAACCACGCCAGCGAGGTGCGCTCCGGCTGCAAACCAGGATCACTCTCCCGCCGCGCCCGGCGTTTATCCGCCATACAGCACCAGCAGCATCACCACCGCCACGACCGCCAGCAGCAGGACGCTAATCACCAGCAGCGTACGGGTATAGGGAAGATCCTGCTTCAGGCGCATCGCCTTTTCGTTACTCAACCAGCGCAGATAGCCATACACCGCCAGCCCGCCGGCAAACAGGCACAGCAGCAGCGCCAGCACTTCGCGAATAAGCGGAGTGGCAAAATCCGGCGCCAGCTGATCGAGCCCGACGCCCGCGGCGAGAAAGCCGAGCGCCGTACGGATCCACGCCAGAAAGGTGCGTTCATTGGCCAGCGAAAAGCGGTAATCCGGCGCTTCACCAATGCGGGAAATTTTCATCAGCAGTCCTTGTTCGTCAGGCAAACAGGCCACAGCATAGCCTAAATCACGAACAGGAGAGAAGAACCGGCACCCGATGGATGCCGGTAAAACGAGGGTTAATGCAGCTCAGGCCAGTACGCTTTATTGGCGGCAATCAGGTCATCGAGGATCGCTTTCGCCACCGAGGCGCTCGGTACGGTTTTCGATAGCGTAATCGCCTGCCACAGCTTGTGATATGAACGCTGCTCCCACGCATCCACCACCAGTTTTTCCACCGCCACCTGCTGGCTCATCATCCCTTTCTGGAAATGCGGAATATCGCCCACCGTCAACGGCTCCGGTCCGTTATGACCGACCAGACAAGGGATCTCTACCATCGCGTCGGCATCAAAGTTATGGATTGCGCCATTGTTCGGCACAATCAACAACATTCGTTCCTGAGTGTTAAAGGCGATAGCCGTCGCTAAATCGACGATATACGACGCGTGTTCGTCGATCTCCAGATCGCCCGCGGAAGATTTACCGGCGGCAATAATCGCCCGGCAGGCGCTAAAGACGTTTTTCTCCCGATGATCCATTACCTCATTCGCGCGGGTACGCTCCAGGTTGGAGTGCGCGACCACGTAATCCGGGAACAGATAATATTTCAGGTAAGTGTTTGGCATCGTTTGCGGATCCAGCGCCTGTACATCTTTCGCTTTGGCAAACGTATCGTTCCAGCTGGCTTCGGTGTGCGGGTCGTTCGATGGCGGTACATAGCCGTATTTCGCCACATACTCGCGCAGTTTCGGCATCAAATCGTTGCCATCGAGATCTTCAATCGAGGTCCACCAGCCGAAGTGATTAAGGCCGTAGTAACGCACGCGCATCTGTTTGCGGTCTTTCAGCCCGACGATTTGCGCCATCCGCCCTTCAATGCCGATCGGCATATCGCAAATATTGAGAATTTTTGCATTAGGTCGCAGGCGGCGGGTAGCTTCAGCCACTATCGCCGCCGGGTTGGAGTAGTTAAGCATCCAGGCGTTTGGCGAATATTTTTCCATGTAATCCACCAACTCCAGCACGCCGCCGATAGAGCGCATACCATAGGCAATCCCGCCCGGTCCGCAGGTTTCCTGACCCAACACGCCGTGGCGCAGCGGTATTTTTTCATCTTGCTCGCGCATCGGGTATTTGCCGACGCGGATGTGCGCCATCACGAAGTCGACATCGCTAAAGGCGGCCTGCGGGTCGGTGGTGTAGCTGAACTCAATCTCTGGCGCCTGTTCTTTGAGGATAATTTTACAGGCTTCGGCGATAGTCTCCTGACGCGCGCCGTCGTTGTCATAAAATTTTAGCGCCCGCAGCGGGAAACGATCGCGGTTTGCCAACAGCATTAAAACGATGCCGGGGGTAAAGGTACTGCCGCCGCCTGCGATAACAACTGAGAATTTTTTCATGATACTGCCTCCGTCATGGTGGTGTGTTCGGTCGATAAAGAATCTTTCATTAAGGTTTCCAGCTGGTCGCGAACCTGCGGGACATGCAGACCAACAATGACCTGAATGCCGTTGCCGCGGCGGACCACGCCGTGAGCGCCGAGTGCTTTAAACACCTCGTCGCTTTGTGTTTTCGCCATATCCACCAGCGCAATACGCAGTCGGGTGGCGCAGTTATTGATGCTTTCAATATTGCCGGCCCCGCCCAGCGCCTGCAGGAAGCCGGCGGCCTGACCCAGCTTGTTTTCCGCAGCTGCCGCCACGCTGGTTTTACCGCGCGCCTCCTGATAATCCGCTTTGCTGTAAAGCTTGATTTCGCTGTCTTCGCGACCCGGCGTTTTCAGGTTCAGGCGCAGGATCAGGGTGCGGAAGATGACGAAGTAGATGCCGGTAAAGCAGACGCCGATGCCTATCTGGATAAACATCATCGACGCGTGGTGATGGAACATCGGGATCCAGTTTTGCGGCAGGAACTGATCGAGCAGGCCGCCGCCGAAGTTCCCCACGACGCCGCAGATATACATCACCGTCGCCATGGTGGCCGCCAGCAGCGCATGCACGGCAAATAGCAGCGGTGAGATAAACAAGAAGGTAAACTCGAGTGGCTCGGTAATGCCCACCAGCACCGCGGTCAGGGTGGCGGGGATCAGCAAACCAGCGACCTTCACCCGGTTTTGCGGCGCGGCGGTGAAGTAAAGCGCCAGCGCAATACCCACCGAACCAAAGACTTTCGAATTGCCATGCAGCGCAAAACCGCCCTCAGGGAACAGCGTTTTCAACGGTTCAACGCTCTGGCTAAATTCCTGCAGATGCTGCGCCCAGTAGACCTGGATGCCGCCTTCCACTACCGCCGGACCAAAGATAAATGGCCCATAGACAAAGTGATGCAGGCCGGTCGGGATCAAAATGCGCTCAAGAAAGATGTAAACCCACACCCCGAGCGCGCCGGCTGAGCGCAGGAAAGCCTGCAGCGACTCAATCCCCATCTGTACCTTCGGCCAGCCGAGCAGCGTTAGCCAGGCACAAGGGATCATCGCGAGAAAGGCAACTATCACCACGAACGACGATCCCTGAAAAATACCGAGGAACACCGGCAGCGGTTTATCGAAGTAACGATTGTGCAGCGCGGTGACGATGCCGGAGATAACGATGGCCCCGATAATGCTGGTATCCAGGGTTTTAATCCCGGCAATCATCGTCAGGCCGCTTCCCGCCGTGGGATCCAGGGTAAAATCAACGCCGAAGAAGTGGCCCCAGGTCATCCCCATGGCGTTGATGAAGTAGTTCCAGGTAAGAAAACTGACCAGTACCGCCAGGCAGGCCCGGCCCTGGGCCTGCTTCGCCAGGCCAATCGGCAGGCCGACGGCGAAAATCAGCGGCATATTACGAAAGACGGTCCAGCCGCCCTCTTCAATGATGTGAACAATTTGCGCGAACAGACTATCGGGTGCCGTGAGCGCTTCACCGACAAACATCGGGTTACGCAGCATAATGGCGATACCCACCACAATCCCGGCAAATGGGAACAGCAAAACCGGGGTAAACATGGCGCCGCCAAAGCGTTGTATTTGACTGAGCATTTGAAAATCCTCATGTAACAACTCGTAGGGTAAGTGGCCTTTTTTTGTTCTTTACCGGCCTGCTTCGAGCATAGGAATTCGCCCCGTCGGCAACATGCTGCGCCGCTGCGATTCGTGATCGCATTCATGGTTTTAATTCGGTCAATGTTGTCTACTTTTTGCATAAAACATAGACACGATGAATTGACGTGATGAAATCAACATCATCGATAGTTTTTATTTTATTGTTTTTTATGAATTTAAAATTCACCTCAGCTGACTATCGCTGATTCATCAATGACGAATAGAGGTCTACTGGTGATCTACAAATCTATTGCTGACAAACTGCGTTTACGGCTCAACTCTTCCGATTTCAACATTGGCAGCCCGTTACCGGGCGAGAAAAAACTGGCGCAGGAGTTCGGCGTGGCGCGCATGACGATTCGCAAAGCCATTGACCTGCTGGTGGAAAGTGGATTAGTGGTGCGCCGCCACGGCTCCGGCACCTATGTCGCGCGCAAAGATGTACACCATGAGACCAGCAACCTGACCGGGCTGGCGGAAGTTCTGCGCCAGCAGGGTAAAGAAGTGGTGAGTCAGGTGTTGATATTCGAAGTGATGCCCGCGCCGCCGGCTATCGCCAGTCAGCTGCGAATTAAAATTGATGAACGGATCTATTTCTCACGCCGGGTGCGCTACGTCGATGGTAAACCGCTAATGCTGGAGGACAGTTATATGCCGGTTAAACTGTTCCGCCATCTGTCGTTGGGTCATCTGGAGGGGTCGAAGTTCGACTATATCGAGAAAGAATGCGGTATCACCATCAGCGGCAACTATGAAACCCTCACCCCGGTACTGGCGGATAAACAGCTGGCACGCTCAATGAACGTGCCGGAACAGACACCGCTGCTGCGCATTACCTCGCTTTCCTACAGCGATAGCGGCGAATTTCTTAACTATTCCGTGATGTTCCGCAACGCCAGCGAGTATCAGGTGGATTACCACCTGCGCCGGGTCCAGGCACAGAGCCCGCTAACTCAGCCCCCAGAACAGCACGGCCAGTAGCTGAGGGGTGATTATCCGCAGGAACATCACCAGCGGATAAACCGTGGCGTAGGAGAGCGCCGCCGCGCCGCTGGTAGCGTGTAGATTGTTAGCGAAGGCCAGCGCCGGCGGGTCGGTCATTGAGCCGGCCAGCATGCCGCAGAGGGTCAGATAGTTCATCTTCGCCAGCATCCGCGCCAGTATGCCCACCGTCAGCAGCGGGATAGCGGTGATGAAAATACCGTAGGCTATCCAGCTGAGTCCTTCGCCGTGGAGCAGCGTGTCGACAAAATCGCCGCCGGACTTCAGCCCCACCACCGCCAGAAACAACACGATACCGAGTTCGCGCAGCGCCAGGTTAGCGCTCGGCGGCATAAACCAGTACAGCTTGCCGATGCTGCCGATACGCCCGAGGATCAGCGCCATAATCAGCGGCCCGCCGGCCAGCCCCAGTTTCAACGCCGCCGGAAAACCGGGAATAAACAGCGGAATAGACCCCAGCAGCACCCCGAGACCAATGCCGATAAACACCGGTAGCATTTGTACCTGCTGCAGCTTTTGCTGTGCGTTGCCGAGTTCATTGGCCACCGCGTCAATGGCCTGTGGACGCCCAACTAAGTTAAGAATGTCGCCAAACTGCAGGCTGGCATGGCTGCTGGCCACCAGCTCCACCCCGGCGCGATTAAGCCGCGAGATCACGACGTCATAGCGTTGTTTAAAGTGCAGATCGCGGATTTTCTTCCCTAAGACCTTCTCGTTAGTGACCACCACACGTTCCACTTTGAGATCGGTTCCGCGCGTTGAGAGCGAAGTCGCCACCTCTTTACCAATCACCAGCTGCGCATTGTGTAAATCCTCCGGCCGCCCGACCAGGTGCAGCAGATCGCCATGCTGGATAAGCGTACCCGGCGCCGGCACCATCAATAGCTCATCGCGCTTCAACCGCGAGCAGATAATTTTGTCGCTGTTGAGCATTGGCACATCCTGAATCGCCATATTATTCAGGTTCGGGTTCTCCACCCGCACGTTAATGGTATGCAGATGAGCGTGCCCGTTGCCGCTGCTCTCATCAAACTGCTGCACCTCTTTTTCCACATTAATGCGAAAGAACAGCCGCACCAGCCACATGGTCAGCAAAATGCCGCAGATACCAAACGGGTAGGCCATCGCGTAACTCATCCCCATCTGATCGACGACATCAAACGGCAGGCCAAGATCGCGCAGGATTTGCTGCCCGGCGCCAAGCGCGGGGGTGTTAGTGACCGCCCCAGAGAAGATGCCGAGAACGACCGGAAGCGGAATATTGAACAGTTTATGCAGGATCGCCGTCACCAGCCCGCCAAGTACGACGATAAGAATGGCGAACAGATTGAGCTTAAGTCCGGAGACGCGTAACGAGGCAAAAAAGCCCGGACCGACCTGAATACCGATGGTATAGACGAAGAGAATGAGGCCGAATTCCTGGATAAAATGCAGCATCGGGCTGCTCAGCGTAATCCCTGCCTGATCCACAAAGTGGCCCACGATAATGCCGCCAAACAGCACGCCGCCGATACCAAATCCAACGCCGCGGATTTTGACATTACCGATCCACAATCCCACCACCGCAACCAGCGCCAACACGCTGACGGTCAATGCTATATCACTCATACTATTTTCCCTGTGAATAACATTATTATTAACAGGGATTATGACTGAAGGCGGGAATACTGTATGTAGTCCCGCGCACAAAAAAGCCCCGAGTTATCGGGGCTTGAAAGCGATGTGGCTTAATTAACTATTCAGTGCCGGGCGCTCGCTAATGGCGATACGCTGCGGGGCCGCGACTTCCGGCTCGTGGCGGGTTAAGTCGATATGCAATAAGCCATTGGTAAAGGTGGCGCCGGAGACTTCCATATTGTCCGCGAGGGTGAAACTCAGGCTGAAGGCCTGATTCACCAGCCCCTGGTGCAACCATTTGGTCTCTTTTTCAGCGGCCTGCGGCGTGCCTTTAACGGTCAGACGCGTACCTTCCAGCTGAATATCCAAATCTTCCTGACGGAACCCGGCTACCGCGAGGGTAATGCGGTAATGGTTATCGTCGCTTTTTTCGATGTTATAGGGCGGGAAGGTTTGGCTTTCACCGGCGGTTTGCAGGGCGTTAGCCAGTTTGTCAAAACCGATCCATTGACGCAGCAGTGGGGATAAATCGTAGTTACGCATCGTGTTTTCTCCTTCTGAGAAGCGAGTAGGTACCTGCGAATTCAGCGAATTCGCATTTGCTCCCTGACGGCGAGCAAGTTGTATATTCAGGCCGCCGCGCGGCCTGAAGAGGACGATTAGTTAATTTCGATACGGCGCGGTTTGTTCGCTTCCGGAATCACACGTTCCAGATCGATATACAGCAGGCCGTTGACCAGGTTCGCGCCGCGAATATGAATGTTATCGGCGAGCTGGAATTTACGCTCGAAGTTGCGCTCCGCGATACCCTGGTACAGGTAGGTGCGCTCTTTCTGCTCGGCGGCATGGGAGCCTTTCACCACCAGAAGATTGTCTTGCGCGGTTATCTCTAATTCGCTTTCCGCAAAACCGGCGACGGCAATCGCGATGCGGTAATTGTTTTCATCTACTAATTCAACGTTATACGGAGGGTAGCCGCCGTTGCCCTGGCTTTGATTATTTTCTAACAGGTTGAACAGACGGTCGAAACCAATAGCAGAACGATAAAGCGGGGAGAGATCGAAATTACGCATAGTAAATAGCTCCTGAAATCAGCGAGAATTCAATGGCTTTCCATCATGGACAAGCCGTTATGACCCGGAATACCCCTCAGGCGTATCCTCATTGGGTGACACTACTAAAATGGGTGTGCCCCGACGCTTTTCAAGGCCTTTTCGGCCAAATTTTTTTGCAGTTTGCTGGCGAATGCTTAGACTGGTTGCAAAGCACAAAAGGCAAAGTGCGATACTCGCCACAGTGCAGTGCAATAACGCTAGGCATTCACGGGACGGCTCGTTATAACCGAAGTAACCCCGATAAAATGACGGAAGAGTGATGAAAAGCGGATTGTTAAAGCTGGTCCTGTTCAGCGGGATGATTAGTTTGGGCGGTTGCTCCAGCGTGATGTCGCATACCGGCGGCAAGGAAGGAACCTACCCAGGCACACGCTCCAGCGCCCATACGCTGGGCGATGACGACACTAACTGGGGCGTGAAATCGCTGGTGGCCCTCGATATGCCGTTCACCGCGGTCATGGACACGCTACTGCTGCCGTGGGATATGTTCCGCACCGATAGCTCGGTCAAATCGCGCGTCGAAAAAAGCGAGCAGGAGACGCTGGCGACCAACTCCGTCATCCCGCCAGCGCCAATGCCTTCGCGCTAAGCTAGCGCTGCGTTTCGGTTATCCACAACTGGCGATAACCGTCGACGTCTTCCATCCACGCCAGGTATTTGCCATCCGGTGAAAATACGACGGCATCCGCGGACGGCGGATTTTCGCGATCGGTCGTCAAATAACTTACCGCGCCGCTGCGGGCATCGCAGAGCGCGATTTTGTTTTCCACCACACATCCCAGCCACGCGCCCGACGGATGCCAGTTAAATGCTGACTGGATGCCCGTTACCGTATGTGTCAGCTGGCGCGGCTCGCCGCCCGCAGGCGGGATAAGCCACAGCTGTACAACGCCTGCGTCATCACGCATCAGAAAGGCGATCTCGGTGGCCTGCGGATTGGCGCGTACCCAATGGCGCGGTACATTCACCAGCCCCGGATAGCGGCGCTGGTGGGTAAAGGTCAAGCGGCGCTGGCTTATGCCTGCCGGCGGCGCGGGCAGCGTCGTTGCTGTACCGGCCAGCGGCATATCGCCCTGCCGCTTCCAGCCCGCCTCATCCCACGGCAGCGTCACCATAAACAGTTCAGGCACTTTGTCGCCGTTTTCCGCCAACGTATCGCCAATGAACGCCAGGGCATGATTACCCACCCATCCCTCTTCATAGGCGCGATTGATCTCATCGCTGCCCGGTAATGGGTTCGCCGTGGTACGGCTCACCAGCACGCACCAGTGGCTGCCGGCATATTCACGGGGATGCGTGCCCTGCGGGCTCACCGGGCCATAGGGCGCGGCCACGCCAACGTTGCGCAGATCCAGCGCCGGATCGTACTCGTGCAGTACGTGGTCGTTATAGGTGAAGCTAACAAACTGGCCGTCAGGGCTGAAGACATGAACATGGCTGCCGCCGCGCAGCGCGCCGGGGGTATAAGGCGCGGTAATATCCAGCGCATCAAGATTGCGGGTTTCACCCTGCCAGCTCACCACCCCGCGGCGGTGATGAAAATCGTAATGCCAGTTGGCATCCGGGTGTTCAGGGCCGTGAATAAAAACGTATTTATCTTGCGTCGGGTGTACGGTGACCACGCCAACGCAGGCGCCGTCAGCGGCGCGATAGAGCGTCTCAACGGCGCCGCTATGGATATTCACCCGCTCAATGGTCTCGCCGGTGAAAGAGGCCCCCGACGGGCGGACGTCGAAAACCAGCCACTGGCTGTCCGGGGTCCAGGTATTGATATTGGTAAGCTGATGGTGACGGGGAGCAAAAGTGACTTGTTTCATGACGATACCCTGATGCGAGACTTACGCATCAGGGTAGCGTATCGCCAAAATTTAGCCTACACGTTTCACATCGCCGACCAGCAGGATATAAGACAGCGCGCCGATCAGCGCCACCACGGAGATATAAACCAGTGCCGGGCCAAAGCCATAATCCTGCGCCAGATAACCAATCACCAGCGGTACGGTGATACCACCCAGTCCGCCAACAAAGTTAAACACCCCACCGGTCAGGCCGATCAGGCGCATCGGCGCCAGGGAGGAGACCAGCGACCAGGTGATAGACGCAAAGCCGTTGCCGAAGAATGCCAGCGCCATCAGCGCCATGATCCACACGGGGTCGTTGGTATAGTTCGCCCCCATGATGCAGGTGGAGATCAGCAGCCCGCAGATAATCGGCGTTTTGCGCGCTACGCCCAGCGAGTAACCTTTTTTCACCAGCTTATCCGCCAGCCAGCCGGAGAGCAGGACGCCAAAAAACGCGGCGAGGAAGGGCACCGTGGTCATAAAACCGGCCTTCAGCGCGGTGATGCCTTTTTCCTGGGTTAGGTAGTTCGGGAACCAGGTCAGGAAGAACCACAGCGTCGAGGTAACCGCGAACTGCCCAAGGTAAACGCCAACCAGCTTACGGTGAAAGACCAGCTTCCAGTCCGCTTTTGATAACGGTTGACGCGCCTCTTTCTTCAGCGGCGCATCGCCATCCACCAGGCCGCCGCCGTCGCGGATATAGTCGAGCTCGGCTTTGCTGATGCTTTTAGTCAGGCGCGGCGGTTGATAAACCTTAAACCAGATTAACGACCAGATAATGCCGATCCCGCCGGTAACGATAAATACCCAATGCCAGCTTAATAGCTCCTGGATCCAGATCAGTAGCGGCGTGAGGAAGGCCAGGCCCACAAATTGCCCCGAGGTATAAAACCCGACGGCAGAGGCGCGTTCGTGCTCCGGGAACCAGCTGGTCACCATGCGGTTATTGGTCGGGAAGGCTGGCGCTTCGAAGATGCCGGTAATGGCGCGTAAACCGATAAGCGACATTAAGCCGGTGGCGAAGCCTTGTAACAACGTCGCCACGGACCAGCCAAATATAGCGATAAAGTAGGTAAGCCGGGATCCCACGCGGTCAAGGAACCAACCGCCAGGGATCTGACAGAGGGTATACAGCCAGGCAAAGGCGGAAAATACGTAGCCCATTTCCGCTTTGCTAATACCAAACTCCTCCTGAATATGCGCCGAGGCGACGGCGAGGTTGGCGCGGTCAACATAACAAATAACCACGGTAATAAAGATCATGATGAGCGTCAGATAACGGCGACGCCCGGTTTTTACAGCGGTAACTGAAATATCCATCGCAATCTGTCTCCAGATTTTGGGCATAGCGAAGCCGCTCACCATGCCCGGTAATTTACAGAGGGTGTTTTTGTTTTTATTTTTTACTTACGAATGCTCTAAATAGTTCACGTCGCAGGAAGGCGGCAAGATTGCAAATCCCCAGGAGCTTACATTAGTAAGTGACTGGGGTGCGCAATCGCAGCCAACGCACCTGTGGCGTGAAATATGAAGAGCATTTACCATTCGGCGACAGATCCATCCTCATACCGCCACAACGGATTTCGCCAGTCCGGCGCATTTTTACTTAACTCAATCACGCGGGCCTCATCGATTTCTACGCCCAGCCCCGGCTTCATCAGAGGTTTAAAGAAGCCGCCTTTCATATTGAAATCTTCTTTATTTTTCACAAAATCAAGCAGTTCGGCGCCTTTGTTGTAGTGGATCCCCATGCTCTGCTCCTGGAAGACCGCATTATGTGAAACGAAATCGACGTGCAGACAAGCCGCCAGCGCGATCGGCCCCAGCGGGCAGTGCGGCGCCAGCCCAACGTCATAGGCTTCCGCCATTCCGGCAATTTTATAGCATTCGGTAATACCGCCTGCGTGCGACAAATCGGGCTGTAAAATAGCCACCCCGCCCGCTTCCAGTACTCGTTTAAATTCAAAGCGCGAGAACATACGTTCGCCGGCGGCAATTGGAATATGCGTTTGCGCCGCCAGCCGTGGATAATATTCCGCCTGCTCGGCTAATACCGGTTCTTCAATAAATAATGGGCGATATGGCTCCAGCTCTTTAATTAATACCTTAGCCATCGGCGCGCTAACGCGGCCATGAAAATCGAGACCAAACTCAATTTCATTGCCAAACGCTTCGCGGATTTGCGCCACGGTATTCACCGCCGCATCAACCGCGCGGGAATTATCGATGAGCCCCATCTCTTCGCAGCCGTTTAATTTAAAGGTGTCGAAACCAATGCCGCGCAGTTTCTTAATCCCGTCAATCACTTCGGCGGGGCGGTCGCCGCCCACCCAGCTGTAGGCTTTAATTTTGTCGCGCACCAGCCCGCCCATCAATTGCCAGACCGGGGCATTCAGGACCTTACCTTTAATATCCCATAATGCCTGGTCAATACCGGCGATGGCGCTCATCATAATCGGGCCGCCGCGATAAAAGCCGCCGCGGTACATCACCTGCCACAGGTCGTTAATCCGCGCCGGATCCTGGCCAATCAGGTAGTCGCCAAATTCATGAACGGCCGCCTCCACCGTGCGGGCGCGCCCTTCAATCACCGGTTCGCCCCAGCCGACAATGCCTTCATCGGTTTCAATCTTCAGGAACATCCAACGCGGAGGTAAACGGTACGTGGTGATATTGGTTATTTTCATTTCACTGCCTCTCGATACGCTTTTACGAATGCGGCTGCCTGTTGCGCGGTACGTTCAACCGGCTGGCCGGCGCGATAGAGATCGCTACCCAGCCCAGCCCCCACACAACCGGCATTAATCCACTGCGCCAGGTTTTCCGGCGTCACGCCGCCAACGGCAAAGACCGGAACCTCCGGCGGCAACACGGCTTTCAACGCTTTGATGTAATCCGGTCCAAAAGCCGATGACGGGAAGATTTTCAGCGCCTGCGCGCCGGCATCGAGCGCGCTAAAGGCTTCGCTGGCGGTGGCGCAGCCTGGGCACACGGTCATGCCGTAACCCACCGCTCGCCGGATCACTTCCGGTTGAATGTTTGGCGTCACAATCAGCCGACAGCCCATGGCCGCCAGCCTGTCGACCTGCTCCGGTTGCAGCACGGTGCCCGCGCCGATAAGCGCCTGCTCGCCGTAAGCATCGACGACCTTCGGAATACTTTTCTCCCACTGCGGCGAGTTCAGCGGGATTTCGACCGCGTCGAAACCGGCGTCGATAACGGCGCCAACGTGAGCCAGCGCCTCGTCTGGCGTAATGCCGCGCAGGATAGCGATAAGCGGAAGGTTAGTTTGCCACTGCATAAGCGATGCTCCTTATTCCTGTCTGAAATGCCGTATCGCCCGCAACCGCGGTGACTTCACGGCCAATGGCGCGAAATGCCTGCTGATAGCGGGACGTTAATGATGACCCGGCGACGAGGCCGATCGCCTGCTGTCCGGCGAATGTGTCGCTGAGGGTGGCAACTTCAGCGCCAATCAGCAGGCCGGAAAGAAATTCGCTAACCTGCTCGCGAGGCAGCGCGCCCAGCACGTGCGAAGCGCGAACTTCAAACAGCTGCGGCAGGACGGCGGGGTTGTTGATACCGCGCTGCAGACCGGCCGCGAATGCGGCAGCGGACGTTTCCTGCGGCGGTAAGCCGGTGCCCACCAGCGAGTGCTGAAGCAACAGATGATGCAACTCACCGGTCAAAACGGTACGAAAATCGTGAATTTGCAGGCGATCGGCCAGTACCCATTTGCAGTGGGTTCCCGGCATCACGTAGACAGATGAAGGGGCTAAGGCGCGTGCGCCCAGCAGTTGCGTTTCTTCTCCGCGCATGACGTTATGGTTATCGTCACGGGAAACGCAAAGACCGGGAATTATCCAGATATTGTCGCCAACGGCAGTTAACTGCTGGCCAATGTCCGAGAAAGCGGCAGGAAGCGGCAAATAGGGGGCGATTTTCCAGCCCACGTTGCTGCCGACCATCCCTGCCATCACCACCGGTGTGGCGCCATCGCGCCAGTGTTGGGTAATTTCCGCTAACACCGCAGCGGGAGAGCGACCGTTCAGGCGCGTTACGCCTGCTTCAGATTGCCTGCTTTCCAGGCATTCTTCGCCCTGATAAAGCCAGGCGCGTAAATTCGTCGATCCCCAATCTATTGCGATGTAGCGAGCCGTCATGTGATTTCCTTGAGCCTTCGTGTCGAGCTGGCGATCATCGTCAACGCCGCCTGCTCCGCCGCGTCGCTATCCTGATGCCGAATGGCGTCAAATAGCGCTTTATGTTCCTGCAGGGTTTTTGGCATGTTGCCTTCATCGCCCATCCAGGTCCGTTCAAATACCGCCCGCTGCAGCGAACTGATCGCCACGCTAAGCTGCTGCAAAACCGGGTTATGTACTGACTGCAGCACCGCTTCGTGGTAACGAATATCGGCCTCGTTAAAGGCATCCCGGTTTTGGTTGTTGGCGATCATGTCATTGAGCGCCGACTCGATTTCCGCCAGATCGCTCGAGGTGGCGCGCTCTGCCGCCCAGCGGGCAATGGCGGGCTCTACCAGGTTGCGCACTTCACTCATCGCGCTGATAAGACGCGGGTCATAATCATTTTCCAGTACCCACTGCAGAACCTCAGTATCGAGGTAGTTCCACTGGTTTCTGGGAGCGACAAACGCGCCGCGATAACGCTTCATTTCGATCAGCCGCTTCGCCATTAGCGAGCGAAACACTTCGCGGATGATGTTGCGCGAAGTTTCAAACTCTTCACACAGTTCCGCTTCGGCCGGTAGCGCCGAACCCGGTACGTACTTACCGCTGACAATCTGTTTGCCCAGCGTGATCACGATGCGATCGGTTTTATTGAGAGTCATGGAGAGTCCTTATGCTCTATGTGTACTGCTCTACTTTACCGTCGCTGTCGAATTTCGCCTCACTTTTGTACTACTAGCGTGATGTCAGGCGTCGTCGTCATGAGCTCAATGTAGTACAACATGATTGTGTTGTACTACAATTTAGATCACAAAAAGAACAATCCATAAAAATAAAAGTGCCTGTGGCCACGACAGTTGGCGCCGTCAAAGCTGGAAAGGAGGATAAAAAAGAGTTAGAACGCTTCGCCGACCTGGAAGTAAAAGCCGCTGCTGCCCTTGCCGACACCGTAGTCGAGGCGAATATTAACGCGAGGTTTGAATTCAAAGCGGTAGCCGACGCCTGCCGAAGGTAGCCAGCGTCCGTCGTTCAGGGAATCAATGGATGGCCCCATGGTGCCCGCGCCGACCCAGGCAACAACGCCGTGTCGCCACGTCAACTGACGACGATATTCCAGCTGAGAGCTGACCACGTTTTTATCGCGGTAGCGCCCCTGGTAGTAGCCGCGCATACGCTCATCGCTACCGAGCAGCGGCATCATGCTCCACGGCACATCGCCCTGAGTAAATGTGCCATCCGCTTCCCAGGCCAGCACGCTTTTATCGCTCAGGGCCTGATAGCGGCTGTAGTGCAGGCGAAACTCATCAAAACGCGTGTCGCTGCCGAGCCCCGGCGCATAGTGGGTATAGCGAAAATCGGCGTATTGGCCCTTGCGTGGGTTGGGGACAAAATCGCGATCGTCCCAGTTGATATCAATACTGGCGCCGGAGCTGAATACCGATGGCCCCTGCGGGGTGTTTTCTATTTTCGGCAGATCGTCATGGTCCATCTCATCGGCATTTTGCGCCGCCAGCGACCACCCCGCCCCCAGATAAACATTATCGATGAGCTGCCGGTAGAGCATCGGGCGCAATGTCAGCACCTGGGCGGTATATTTTTCTTTCTCATTGTCTTTGTCGCCGGCGTGAAAACCTTGTCCCCAGTAGTAAGTCGGTGTGTTGGCCATCGAGCCTTCAACAAATACCCGCCACAAATCATTGTCGAAAAAGGCATAGTTTTTAACGCTAAGGCCAAACGCGCCGGTGGAGCTGACGTAGCCGCTAAGCGTCAGCGTGGAGTTCTGGCTGATGGTGTCATGTGGGTCCGGGCGATACATGCCCACAACAGCCGTACCCAATCCAAGCCCCAGCTCCGGCGTATAAAATGGCCCGGGCATGACGCCCCAGTCGATGCCTTTGCTGGCGTCAAACTTGTCGCTGGCGCCAAGGTTTTGCAACCAGCCGTCGATTTTTTCGCGGCTAAGCGCCTGTGCCTGCGCCTGCCCAATAACAAGGCAGGTTAGCAACAGCAGGATAGGGTTAAACGGTCGGCTCAAAAGCGATACTCGCCGGCGATAAAGAAACTATTACGTTCGGCAAAACCAAACTCCGTAGTGATATTAAAGTTCCGGGTCATCTCATACTGCGCGCCCACCAGCACGTTCCACGGCGACTGCAGATGCTGTTTCACATCAAAGCGACCGTTGCCGTTCTTGTTGGCCAGATTGACCATGTTTTTCAGCATCGTCGACGGCATCGACAGATCGTTCAGGCTGCCCTTAAATTCTTGCTGCACATCCTGATACATGCTGCCGACCCAGACATTCAGCTTCCCGTTCGGCAGATGCAGCGCATCTACCGACGGCGTATTGAAACGATAGCCCAAACGCGGCGAAAAGGTGAAAGCATCAATGCTGCCGTCGAGGATATCAAAACGCGTCTGCGTATAGTTGGCATCTAATACCGTGAACCAGTTGCCGACGCCGCCCACCAGCGTGGTACCGACGCCGTAGGTAGTGCCTTTAAAATCAAGACGAAAATCAAGATTCTGCATACCTGGCATAGGCACCACTTTACCATTCGGCCCTTTCAGGCCAACGGCGATTTGCGAGATAGAATGGCCTTTAGTGTGTCCAACCAGACCATAGACGTTCATAAACGGCAGCAGCCAGGCATCCAGCTTAAGGGTCTCGGTTTTGCTACTTTCTCGCGTATTACCGACGCCAATCTGGAAGGCATTATCTAGTGAAAAATTACCTAACGATAAACCGGTAAAATTAATGCTATCGACATTAATATTCTGCCGCATATCCATATAGTTAACGCCGACGCCAAATGGCAGCGGTAGGACGTAGCCACGCTTTCGGGCTTCATCGCCTAAAAAAGGCAATACCGATGTCGATTCCGGCGCCGCGGCCTGGCTATTGTCAGGCGCGGGCAGATCCGCCGGTTCGCTACCGTGCCAGGCATATATGGGCTCAAGTTGAGCCGTTGGTTCTGCGGCCGCGCAGGCCTGAAAAGAGAGAAAAGGCAGCGCAACCAACATCAAAAGGTGATTTTTATTCATGGGAAATATGATGTTAGTTCTTAAGAACAGAATTCATAAAATGGGGCGGGTAGCTTATAGAATCCCCTGCGCTAATTAAGGGATTTAAATGCGGATTAACATCTATTCATGAAAAAAGAGAAGACAGGCCCGGAGAATTCTGGGCCTGAGATTGATGACAAACCTCATGCAACCGTTGCACTTACAAATTGCACCAGACAAAAAACATGGAAAATCAATTTATTGATTTTCGGCTGATAACCACAAAGAAGGAAAAACCACGCTTTTTCCTTCTTTGTCAGCAGTCTGAGGCCCGGAGAATTCCGGGCCCGAAATGCGCTTAGGCTAAAACGTATTTTTCAATGGCGAAGGCGACGCCATCTTCAAGGTTCGATTTGGTGACGAAATTCGCCGCTTCTTTAACGGTCGGGATAGCGTTATCCATCGCCACGCCGACGCCGGCAAATTCAATCATCGCAATATCGTTTTCCTGATCGCCAATCGCCATAATTTCTTCCGGCTTAATACCCAGTGTATCGGCCAGCGACTTCACGCCAGTGCCTTTATTGACGCGTTTATCGAGGATTTCGAGGAAGTACGGCGCGCTTTTCAGCACGGTATACTTCTCTTTCACTTCCGCCGGAATACGAGCGATGGCCCGATCGAGAACGGCAGGCTCATCGATCATCATCACTTTCAGCAGCTGAATATTACGGTCCATTTTTTCTGCTTCGCAGAATACCAGCGGAATGGTCGCCACGTAGGATTCATGCACCGTGTAGTAGCTGATATCGCGGTTCGCGGTATAAAGCGTATTACGATCGAGCGCGTGGAAATGCGAGCCGACGTCGCGAGAGAGTTGCTCAAGGAAGCGATAATCATCGTAGCTTAACGCCGTTTGCGCCACGGTGCTGCCGTCGCTGGCTTTCTGAACCAGCGCGCCGTTATAGGTGATGCAGTAATCGCCCGGCTGTTCCATGTGCAACTCTTTCAGGTAGCTATGGACGCCAGCGTAAGGACGGCCGGTAGTCAGCACCACGTTCACGCCGCGGGCGCGCGCTGCCGCGATGGCGGTTTTCACCGCCGGAGAAATGGTATGGTCCGGCAGCAACAGCGTGCCGTCCATATCAATTGCAATCAGTTTAATAGCCATGGGATCCCCGGGTAAGATGAGTCTTCACTCATGCTAACGCGATTCCGCTCAAAAAACAGCTCTCGCAACGGGAGAAAACGAGGATGGATTGCGTGGGAGGATTCCTCTTTTGCCGCAAAAGAAAAACCCGGCAGCGCAACGCATACCGGGTTTAGCAAAGCCGTGGCCCCGGTAGACATTATGTCGCCGGGGAAATACAGGCTTAGATATCGATGTTCGCCGCTTTCAGGGCGTTCTCTTCGATAAAGGCGCGACGCGGTTCAACGGCATCGCCCATCAGGGTGGTGAACAGCTGGTCGGCGGCAATCGCATCCTTCACGGTGACGCGCAGCATGCGGCGGCTGTCCGGATCCATGGTGGTTTCCCACAGCTGATCCGGGTTCATCTCGCCCAGACCTTTATAACGCTGGATAGAGAGGCCGCGACGCGACTCTTTCACCAGCCAGTCGAGCGCCTGTTCGAAGCTAGCTACCGGCTGGCGGCGCTCGCCGCGTTCGATAAACGCGTCGTCTTCGATAAGCCCGCGCAGCTTCTCGCCGAGGGTGCAGATGCGGCGGTATTCCGCGCCGGTGATGAACTCGTTATCCAGCGGGTAGTCGGTATCGACGCCGTGGGTACGCACGCGCACGATAGGCTCGAACTGCTGCAGCTCGCTGTTTTCACGAATATCAAACTTCCACTGGCTGCCGTGCTGCTCTTTTTCGTTCAGCTCGCTAATCAGCTGATTAACCCAGCGGGTGACGGTCTGCTCGTTGCTCAGATCGGCTTCGGCCAGCGTCGGCTGATAGATAAGCTCTTTGAGCATCGCTTTCGGGAAACGGCGCTCCATGCGGCCAATCATTTTCTGCGTCGCGTTGTACTCGGCCACCAGTTTTTCCAGCGACTCGCCGGCTAAGGCCGGTGCGCTGGCGTTGGTGTGCAGGGTCGCGCCGTCGAGCGCGATGGAGATCTGGTACTGATCCATCGCTTCGTCGTCTTTAATGTACTGTTCCTGCTTGCCTTTCTTCACTTTGTACAGCGGCGGCTGAGCAATGTAAACGTGACCGCGTTCAACGATTTCCGGCATCTGACGATAGAAGAAGGTCAACAGCAGGGTACGAATGTGCGAGCCGTCGACGTCCGCATCGGTCATGATGATGATGCTGTGATAACGCAGTTTATCCGGGTTGTACTCATCGCGGCCGATGCCGCAGCCCAGCGCGGTGATAAGCGTGGCTACTTCCTGAGAAGAGAGCATTTTATCGAAGCGGGCTTTCTCAACGTTAAGGATTTTACCCTTCAGCGGCAGGATAGCCTGGTTCTTACGGTTACGGCCCTGTTTCGCAGAGCCGCCCGCGGAGTCCCCTTCCACGAGGTACAGTTCAGACAGCGCCGGGTCGCGTTCCTGGCAATCCGCCAGTTTGCCCGGCAGGCCTGCCAGGTCAAGCGCGCCTTTACGACGGGTCATTTCACGGGCGCGACGCGCGGCTTCACGCGCACGCGCGGCGTCGATAATTTTGCCGACCACGATTTTCGCATCGGACGGGTTTTCCAGCAGGTATTCGCTCAGCAGTTCGTTCATCTGCTGTTCAACCGCCGATTTCACCTCGGAGGAGACCAGCTTGTCTTTAGTCTGAGAGGAGAACTTCGGATCCGGCACCTTTACGGAAACCACGGCAATCAGGCCTTCACGCGCATCGTCGCCGGTAGCGCTGACTTTCGCCTTTTTGCTGTAGCCTTCTTTATCCATGTAGGCGTTCAGGGTACGGGTCATCGCCGCGCGGAAGCCCGCCAGGTGAGTACCGCCGTCGCGCTGCGGAATGTTGTTGGTAAAGCAGTAGATGTTTTCCTGGAAACCATCGTTCCACTGCAGCGCCACTTCAACGCCGATACCGTCTTTTTCGGTGGAGAAATAGAAGATATTCGGGTGGATCGGCGTTTTGTTCTTGTTGAGATACTCAACAAACGCCTTGATGCCGCCTTCGTAGTGGAAATGGTCTTCTTTGCCGTCGCGCTTATCGCGCAGGCGGATAGAGACCCCGGAGTTGAGGAACGACAGCTCGCGCAGACGTTTCGCCAGGATTTCGTATTCGAATTCAGTGACGTTGGTAAAGGTTTCCAGGCTTGGCCAGAAACGCACCATGGTACCGGTGCTTTCGGTTTCACCGGTTACCGCCAGCGGTGCCTGCGGCACACCGTGCTCATAAATTTGTTTGTGAACTTTGTTATCGCGTTGGATAACCAGCTCCAGCTTCTGCGACAGGGCGTTAACCACCGAGACGCCTACGCCGTGCAGACCGCCGGACACTTTATAGGAGTTATCATCGAATTTACCGCCGGCGTGCAGGACGGTCATGATAACTTCCGCCGCGGAGACGCCCTCTTCCGGGTGAATGCCGGTTGGGATGCCGCGGCCGTCATCCTGTACGGAGACGGAGTTATCGCTGTGGATAGTAACAACGATGTCTTTACAGTAACCTGCGAGCGCTTCGTCGATAGCGTTATCCACAACCTCGAATACCATGTGGTGCAGACCGGTGCCGTCATCCGTGTCGCCGATATACATACCCGGGCGCTTACGCACCGCATCCAGCCCTTTCAGGACTTTGATACTGGAGGAGTCATAAGAATTCGACATCAACGTTTCTCGCTCATTTAATCTTGGGTTAATCCGTTATTTTACCCTTTTCCACGGTGAACATCTTCGAATTTTTGTCCGACATGTCCATTACGTGTTCAGCGCTGATTGCGCTGACGAAAACCTGCGATTGCGTGGCTTTTAAGCGGCTGGCAAGCAACCCGCGCCGGGCATCGTCAAGCTCCGAGGCAAAATCATCTATCAGGTACAGGCAGCGCCGCCCGCTTTCGCGGGTCAGGAACTCGCCCTGCGCCAGTCGTAGGGCGCACATCAGCAGCTTAAGCTGCCCGCGCGACAAGGTGTCTTCCACCGGCGCCCCATCGGCGCGAATGCGAAAATCCGCTTTATGCGGACCGTGGGCGGTGTAGGTTAACATTCTGTCGCGTTCGAAATTCCGCTCCAGCACCTCGGCGTAGCCCGTTTCTTTTTCCCAGCCGCGCTGGAAAGAGAAGGTGAGGGTGAATTCCGGTAAAAATTGCTGACAGGTATCCGCCATGTCTTCGACAATAGCGGCGCTGTATTCGGCACGCCAGCGGCTGATTTGTTCCGCCAGCGGGATTAATTCCAGGTCCCACGGCCGCAGTTGCGCATAGCGGCTCACTTGGCGCAGCGCGGCGTTGCGCTGTTTCAGTAGGCGCTTCAGGTTGCTCCAGGCGGTGAAGAATCCGGCTTCGTTATGAAAGCATCCCCAATCAAGGAACGCTCTTCTGTATTTGGGGCCGCCGTTGAGTAAAGTAAACCCCTCCGGCGTGATCAGCTGCATCGGCATCAGGTGCGCCAGTTCCGCCACCTTGTGGCCATCGGTGCCGTCGATACGCACTTTGCTGTCGCCCTGTTTGTCTTTGGTCAGGCCGATGGCGGTTTCCCGCTCTTCGCCCTGTAAACGCCCGTGCAGGACAAACGAATCCTGCTCGTGACGAATCACCCGGCCAATTTGCAAACTGCGAAACGCCCTGCCATGGCCGAGCGTATAGATAGCTTCCAGCACGCTGGTTTTGCCGCTGCCGTTTGCGCCAACCAGGAAGTTAAAGCTGGGGGATAAAGCGAGATCCGCATTTTCGATATTGCGGAAATCTTTGATTAGGAGTCGGGATAGCGACATATCAGCTCGTCATCATTCAAGGGGCGTGGGTGTCGCAGCCAGTTCGTCTACCGCCAGCGCGCAGAAAGCGGAGCGTACACGAAGTACGTGAGCATTTCGAGCACTGCCGGAAGGCGAAATGGCAAGTAAACCAGCCCCTTTGCAGATTCTACAATCTCATAGGCATGACAACATAGGCGGCGGACTGTGAAGCCGCATCCTCAATCTGCACGCTCGATACGGAATCCGTCAGCAGAATGCGCACATTCTCGCACTTCAGCGCATTGAGCACATCCAGCACGTAGCTAACGTTAAAGCCGATTTCCATCTCGCTGCCCGAATAAGTGACATCGAGAATCTCTTCCGCCTCTTCCTGTTCCGGGTTATTCGCGGTGATTTTCAGCTGGTTCTCGCTGACGTATAACCGCACGCCGCGGAATTTCTCATTCGACAGAATTGCCGCGCGGGCAAAGGCCTGCTTGAGAATGTCGCAGCCGGCATCAAGGTGTTTATCCGGGTTTTTCGGCAATACGCGGCGATAGTCCGGGAAACGGCCATCAACCAGCTTCGAGGTGAAGATAAAATCGCCGACGTGAGCGCGGATATTGTTGCTGCCGATCTGCACGCGCAGCGGCGTATCGCCGCCGTCAAGCATACGCATCAGCTCAATCACCCCTTTACGCGGCACGATCACCGAATGGTTCGGCAGCGACTCTTCCAGCGGCATTGAACAAACCGCCAGACGGTGGCCGTCGGTGGCGACAGTGCGCAGTTCGCTACCTTCGGTTTCAAACAGCATGCCGTTTAAGTAGTAACGAACGTCCTGGTGCGCCATCGAAAACTGGGTGGCTTCAATCAGGCGCTTCATCGTCGCCTGCGGCAGAGTAAATTCCACTTCGCTCTGCCAGTCGTCGAGATTCGGGAAATCGGCGGCAGGCAGGGTCGACAGCGAGAAGCGGCTGCGGCCGGAGCGCACCAGCATACGGTCGCCTTCAAGCTGCACGGCGATCTCCGCGCCTTCAGGCAGGCCGCGGCAGATATCAAAGAATTTACGCGCCGGAACGGTGGTGGCGCCCGCTTCGTGCGGCTGAATCAGCGACACGCGCGCGACCATTTCCATTTCCAGATCGGTACCGGTTAGCGACAGCGTGCCGTCCGCGACCTGAAGCAGCAGGTTACCGAGAATTGGCAGTGTCGGACGACCACCTAACGGACCGCTCACCTGTTGCAGCGGTTTTAATAAATGTTCACGTTCTACGGTAAATTTCATAGCGTCACGAGGATAATGTTCTGATTAAATTGGAAAAATCTTCTTTAATATCGTGGCTTTCTTCACGCAACTGCTCAATCTTACGGCAGGCGTGCAGCACGGTGGTATGGTCGCGGCCGCCAAACGCATCGCCGATTTCCGGCAGGCTGTGGTTGGTCAGCTCTTTGGCCAGCGCCATCGCCATCTGGCGTGGGCGCGCCACCGAACGGGAGCGGCGTTTGGACAGCAGGTCCGCTACCTTAATCTTGTAATACTCCGCCACCGTCTTTTGAATATTGTCGATGGTGACTAATTTTTCCTGCAGCGCCAGTAAATCGCGCAGCGCTTCGCGCACGAAATCGATGGTGATCGCCCGGCCGGTAAAGTTGGCGTTAGCAATGACGCGGTTCAGCGCCCCTTCCAGCTCACGCACGTTCGAACGCAGACGCTTAGCGATAAAGAACGCGACTTCACCCGGCAGGCGGATGTCGTTCTCATCGGCTTTCTTCATCAGGATCGCGACGCGGGTTTCCAGTTCAGGCGGCTCGATCGCCACCGTCAGGCCCCAGCCAAAGCGCGATTTCAGACGATCTTCAACGCCGTTGATCTCTTTTGGATAACGATCCGAAGTGAGGATGATCTGCTGATTACCTTCCAGCAAGGCATTGAAGGTGTGGAAGAACTCTTCCTGCGAACGCTCTTTATTGGCGAAGAACTGAATATCATCGATCAGCAGGGCGTCAACGGAGCGGTAATAGCGTTTAAATTCTTCGATGGCGTTGTTTTGCAGGGCTTTAACCATGTCCTGCACGAAACGCTCGGAGTGCATATAAACCACTTTAGCATTTGGCTTACGCGCCACGATGCCGTTGCCGACGGCGTGCAACAGGTGGGTTTTACCCAGACCGGTGCCGCCATAAAGGAACAGCGGGTTATACGCGCCGCCCGGGTTATCGGCCACCTGACGCGCCGCCGCGCGTGCCAGCTGGTTAGATTTACCTTCGACGAAGTTATCAAACGTATGCTTGACGTTGACGTTGGAACGGTAGGTGGGCTCTGCCGGCGCCGGAACGTTATCCCAGCCCTGACGGGCGACAGCCGGCGCGACGCGCGCGGTTTGCACCTGAGCGGCCGGGATCGCCGTGGCGACGTTGGCCGTCCCCTGGTGGGACGGCGCCGCAGGCTTCGCGCCCACTTCAAAGCGCAGCTGTGGAGCGTCCGCACCACAAAAGTCATTGAGGAGCCCATTGATATTATTGAGGTATTTGTCCCTTACCCAATCGAGCACAAAACGGTTTGGCGCATACAGTGCCAGCGTGTTATCGCTCAGTTCCGCCTGCAATGGGCGGATCCACATGCTGAATTCTGTGGCTGGTAACTCATCCTGCAATCGGGCAAGACACTGCTGCCAAAGCGAAAGTGACACGGCGGACTCCACTCGAACATAAAATCGATATAAAAGAAAAACTGAAACAATCGTGATTGTTGGCACACGTCGCAAGACCCTGCATTAGCCGAAAAAGCCCCTGCGCAAAAGGGGTGACGTGCGAACCGCTATTTGCGGTTTTACCCGGGACGGATCCGTGGATCGCGATCGGGACCGGGGATCATAGCCTAAACTGAGAAAGAGATCTTGTGTTTCTCAACAGATTCTTCCCGATTTATCCACAGGAGGATCGAAACCGGGTAAGTGTAATCGATCCTGGCGAGAGTGCGGCACGATTTCGCCCGCATATTGGAAAAATTAATGAGCTATGCCGGTTTTGAACAGAATTGATCTAACAAAGATCCTTTACGATCCTTGCGCTTTACCCGCCAGGCCGTATAATCCCCCACCCGGCGCGTAACGCCCGTTTTCGCAACTCGTCTCAGCTTATTTTTTGTGCGGCAAGGTGCGAGAAATAAGGAAAGAGAATTGACTCCGGAGTGTACAATTATTACAATCCGGCCTCTTTAATCACCCACGCTGAGGCGTAAGTCGTTCGAAGTTCGTTCGGGTCTACGCAAAAGTCAGTGAATTTATTCAAGTTTAGGTAGAAATCGCCATGAAACGCACTTTTCAACCGTCTGTACTGAAGCGCAACCGTTCTCACGGCTTCCGTGCTCGTATGGCTAATAAAAATGGTCGTCAGGTTCTGGCACGTCGTCGTGCTAAAGGCCGCGCTCGTCTGACCGTTTCCAAGTAATAAAGCTAACCCTGCGTGGTTAAGCTAGCATTTCCCAGGGAGTTACGTTTGTTAACTCCCAGTCATTTCACTTTCGTCTTCCAGCAGCCACAACGGGCTGGCACGCCGCAAATCACCATCCTCGGCCGCCTGAATTCGCTGGGGCATCCCCGCATCGGTCTTACCGTCGCCAAGAAAAACGTTAAGCGCGCGCATGAACGCAATCGGATTAAACGTCTGACGCGTGAAAGCTTCCGTTTACGTCAACATGAACTCCCGCCAATGGATTTCGTGGTGGTGGCAAAGAAAGGGGTTGCCGACCTCGATAACCGTGCTCTCTCGGAAGCGTTGGAAAAATTATGGCGCCGCCATTGTCGCCTGGCTCGCGGGTCCTGATAGGCCTTATCAGGGTCTATCAGCGCCTGATTAGTCCGCTACTCGGGCCGCACTGTCGTTTCACGCCAACCTGTTCTCAATACGGAATTGAGGCATTGCGCAGGTTTGGAGTGATAAAAGGCAGTTGGTTGACGGTGAAACGCGTATTAAAATGCCACCCTTTACACCCTGGTGGTGACGACCCCGTCCCGCCTGGACCATTTGATACCAGAGAACACTAACGATGGATTCGCAACGCAATCTTCTTATCATCGCTTTGTTGTTCGTGTCTTTCATGATCTGGCAAGCCTGGGAGCAGGACAAAAATCCGCAAACCCAGCAGCAGACCACGCAGACTACGACCACAGCAGCGGGTAGCGCCGCAGACCAGGGCGTACCGGCCAGTGGCCAGGGGAAACTGATTACGGTTAAAACTGATGTGCTTGATCTGACCATCAACACCAGCGGTGGTGATGTTGAGCAAGCGCTGCTTCCGGCTTACCCGAAAGCGCTGAAATCTACTGAACCGTTCCAGTTACTGGAAACCACGCCACAGTTTATCTATCAGGCACAGAGCGGCTTAACTGGTCGTGACGGCCCGGATAACCCGGCTAACGGCCCGCGTCCGCTGTATAACGCTGATAAAGATGCGTATGTACTGGCTGACGGCCAGAACGAAATCGTTATTCCGCTGACCTACACCGACAAAGCGGGCAACGTCTTCACCAAAACCTTCACCCTGAAACGCGGTGATTATGCGGTGAACGTTGGCTACAACGTGAAAAACGTCGGCGAAAAACCGCTGGAGATCTCCTCCTTCGGTCAGCTGAAGCAAACGGCAGCGCTGCCATCAAGCCGCGATACGCAAACCGGCGGTCTGTCTACCATGCACACCTTCCGTGGCGCGGCGTACTCCACTGCTGATTCGAAATACGAAAAATATAAATTCGATACTATCGTCGACAACGAAAACCTGAACGTCAGCACCAAAGACGGTTGGGTAGCGATGTTGCAGCAGTACTTCACCACCGCGTGGGTTCCGCATAACAACGGCACCAACAACTTCTATACCGCTAACCTCGGTAATGGCGTTGTCGCTATCGGCTATAAATCACAGCCGGTACTGGTGCAGCCAGGTCAAACCGACAAGCTGGAAAGCGTGCTGTGGGTCGGCCCGGCTCTGCAGGATAAAATGGCTGCCGTCGCGCCGCACCTGGATCTGACCGTCGACTACGGCTGGCTGTGGTTCATCTCCCAACCGCTGTTTAAGCTGCTGAAATTCATCCACGGCTTCCTCGGCAACTGGGGCTTCTCGATTATCGTCATCACCTTTATCGTTCGTGGCATCATGTACCCGCTGACTAAAGCGCAGTACACCTCCATGGCGAAGATGCGTATGCTGCAGCCGAAGATTCAGGCAATGCGCGAGCGTCTGGGCGACGATAAACAACGTCAAAGCCAGGAAATGATGGCGCTGTATAAAGCTGAAAAAGTTAACCCGCTGGGTGGCTGCTTCCCGCTGATTATTCAGATGCCTATCTTCCTTGCGCTGTACTACATGCTGAGCGCCTCGGTTGAACTGCGTCATGCGCCGTTTATCCTGTGGATCCACGACCTGTCCGCGCAAGACCCGTACTACATCCTGCCGATCATCATGGGCGCGACCATGTTCTTCATCCAGAAGATGTCGCCGACCACCGTGACCGACCCGATGCAGCAGAAGATCATGACCTTTATGCCGGTCATCTTCACGGTGTTCTTCCTGTGGTTCCCGTCTGGTCTGGTGGTGTACTACATCGTCAGCAACCTGGTAACCATTATTCAGCAGCAGCTGATTTACCGTGGTCTGGAGAAGCGTGGCCTACATAGCCGCGAGAAGAAAAAATCCTGATACTCTTCATTCTTCAAGCCGCAGATGCGTTGGCTTCATTAGTTCGCCCCAGTCACTTACTACAGTAAGCTCCTGGGGCCTCACTAACTTGCCGCCTTTCTGCAACTTGAATTATTTCGAGTATCTACGGTAACGTTAATGCCAGAGAAGGCGGTCAATGGACCGCCTTTTTTACATCTACATAGAGAGTCACCATGAGCCATAACGACACTATCGTCGCCCAGGCAACCCCTCCGGGACGCGGGGGTGTGGGCATCCTGCGTATCTCCGGCCTTAAGGCGCGCGACGTCGCGCAGGCGGTACTCGGCAAGCTGCCGAAGCCGCGCTATGCCGACTACCTGCCGTTTAAAGACGCCGACGGTACGCCGCTGGATCAGGGGATTGCGCTGTGGTTTCCGGGGCCGAACTCCTTTACCGGTGAAGATGTCCTCGAACTGCAGGGCCACGGCGGCCCGGTCATTCTGGATCTGCTGCTCAAACGTATTCTGACCTTGCCCGGCGTTCGCATCGCCAATCCGGGCGAGTTTTCCGAGCGCGCGTTCCTCAACGACAAGCTCGACCTGGCGCAGGCAGAGGCCATAGCCGACCTTATCGACGCCAGCTCAGAGCAGGCGGCCCGTTCGGCGTTGAACTCCTTGCAAGGGGCCTTCTCCGCGCGTGTGAACCATCTTGTGGAAGCGCTCACTCACCTGCGCATCTACGTGGAAGCGGCGATTGATTTCCCGGATGAAGAAATTGATTTCCTCTCCGATGGTAAAATTGAAGCCCAACTGAACGACGTGATCGCCGATCTCGATGCCGTCCGCGCCGAAGCCCGTCAGGGCAGCCTGCTGCGTGAAGGGATGAAAGTGGTGATCGCCGGACGGCCAAACGCCGGTAAATCCAGCCTGCTCAACGCGCTGGCCGGACGAGAAGCGGCGATCGTCACCGATATCGCCGGCACCACCCGCGACGTACTGCGCGAACATATTCACATCGACGGTATGCCGCTGCATATCATCGATACCGCAGGCCTGCGTGACGCCAGTGATGAAGTGGAGCGAATCGGCATTGAACGCGCCTGGCAGGAAATTGAACAGGCGGATCGGGTGCTGTTTATGGTCGACGGCACCACCACCAGCGCCGTTGACCCGGCGGAGATCTGGCCGGACTTTATCGAGCGCCTGCCCGCTAAGCTGCCGATTACCGTGGTGCGTAATAAAGCCGATGTCACCGGCGAAGCGCTGGGGCTCAGCGAAGTAAATGGCCACTCACTAATCCGCCTGTCGGCGCGTACCGGTGAAGGGGTCGAGGTGCTGCGCAACCACCTTAAGCAGAGCATGGGCTTCGATACCAACATGGAAGGCGGCTTCCTCGCCCGTCGTCGCCACCTGCAAGCGCTGGAAACGGCTGCGGACCATCTGCAGCAGGGCAAAGCGCAGTTGCTGGGCGCCTGGGCCGGTGAATTACTGGCGGAAGAGCTACGTCTGTCGCAACAGGCATTAAGCGAAATCACCGGCGAATTTACCTCTGACGATCTGCTGGGCCGTATTTTCTCCAGTTTCTGTATCGGTAAGTAAGCGTTACTGGTAAGCATCTACTAACCCGCCTTAACCTTCTGTTATGGCGGGTTTTTTATTTGATTGCCTTAATCACATCAACTCTGTGAAGCAATCAACTGTTTTTCCCTGCAGGAAAAGAGTGTTGTCCAAATGGCAACTCGTACTCCCTGGCGTTAGCCACTATGCTGTACGCCATTCTTATTGCGAGGGTCCTATGGCACGCTTTCTTATCTGCAGTTTCGCATTGGTACTGCTCTATCCATCCGGCATTGATATGTATCTGGTCGGTCTACCGCGCATCGCCCAGGATCTTGGCGCCAGCGAGGCACAGCTGCATATCGCCTTTTCGGTCTATTTAGCCGGCATGGCTACCGCGATGCTTTTTGCCGGGCGAGTGGCGGATAAATCCGGGCGTAAACCGGTCGCGATTTTCGGCGCCATCACCTTCATACTGGCCTCGTTGCTGTGCTCGCAGGCGCATAACAGCACGCATTTCCTGATCGGCCGCTTTATCCAGGGGATCGGCGCGGGAAGCTGCTACGTCGTCGCCTTTGCCGTTCTGCGCGATACGCTGGACGAGCGCCGCCGCGCCAAGGTACTGTCGCTGCTTAATGGCATTACCTGCATTATTCCCGTTCTCGCGCCGGTACTTGGCCATCTGATCATGTTGAAATATCCGTGGCAGAGCCTGTTCTACACCATGACAGGCATGGGGGTGATGGTGGGGTTATTGTCGGTGTTTATCCTGCGTGAGACGCGCCCGACAACGCATCCGCAGGCAGGCGCACAGCACAATGGCGCCGCTGAGTCGCTGCTAAACCGTTTTTTCCTCAGCCGCATAGTCATTACGACTCTCAGCGTCACCGCAATTTTGACCTACGTAAACGTCTCACCGGTACTGATGATGGAAGAGATGGGTTTCGACCGCGGAACTTATTCAATGGCGATGGCGCTGATGGCAATGGTCAGCATGGCCGTGTCGTTCTCCACGCCGTTCGCTCTGACGCTGTTTAAACCACGTACCCTGATGCTGACCTCGCAGACGTTGTTCCTTATCGCTGGCGTGGTATTGAGCCTCGCCGCCAGCCAGCCCATCACCATGCTGGGATTAGGTATGATCTGCGCGGGTTTCTCGGTTGGCTTTGGCGTCGCGATGAGCCAGGCGTTGGGGCCTTTCACGCTGCGGGCGGGCGTCGCCAGCTCCGCCCTCGGCATCGCCCAGGTCTGTGGTTCTTCGCTGTGGATTTGGCTGGCGGCTATCATTGGGCTTAGCGCCATGAATATGCTGATCGGGATACTCATTGCCTGTAGCATAGTCAGTATTGTTCTGATACTGGTCGTCTCACCGGCGCGCGCGACGCAAGATAATGAAGAAATCCCTGTCGAGTCTCGATCTTAACTTACTGTTATGTTTGCAGCTTCTGACCCAGGAGCGCAGCGTCACCCGCACGGCGAAACGGATGAACGTTTCGCCGTCGGCGGTGAGTAAATCATTGGCCAAGCTACGCACCTGGTTTGACGATCCGCTGTTTGTTAAAACACCGCTAGGGCTGGCGCCAACGCCGTTAATGAGCAACATGGAGCAGGATCTTGCCGACTGGATGCAGATGGGCAATCAGATCCTCGATAAACCGCACCACACCATGCCAAGCGGCCTGAAGTTCGAGCTGGCGGCAGAATCACCGCTGCTGATGATCCTGCTCAACACCCTCTCCCAGCAAATTTATCAACGTTATCCACAAGCGCTGATCCGTTTACGCAACTGGGATTACGACTCGCTGGATGCCATCATTCGCGGCGAGGTTGATATCGGTTTTTGCGGCAAGGAAACCCATCCGCGTTCGCGCGAACAGCTGAGCCTGCTGCCGTGGTATATCGATTTTGATGTCCTGTTTAGCGACCTGCCGCAGGTGTGGCTGCGCGCCGATCATCCGGCGCTCAATGAAGAGTGGAACCTGGCGGCTTTCCTGCGCTATCCGCACATCAATATCTGCTGGGAACAAAGCGATACCTGGGCGCTGGATGATGTGCTACATGATCTGGGCCACAAACGGACCGTTGCCCTGACCCTGCCCGGCTTTGAGCAGTCGCTGTTTATGGCGGCACAGCCGAATCACATCATGATAGCCACCGCGCCGCGCTACTGTCAGCACTATAATCAGCAGCATCATCTGCCGCTGGTATCGCGCCCGCTGCCGCTGGAGCCGCAGCTACTGGAAAAAATGCGCGTGCCGTTCACCCTGCTGTGGCACAAGCGTAATAGCTATAATCCAAAGATCGTATGGCTCAGAGAGACCCTCAAACAGCTCTATTCCAATACGCTGTAGGGAAATTGCCCATCATCCTCACGTTGTTGCGCAAGAAATTGTAAAAGTCAGACATTATCCCTTCTCAAGGAAGAATTTCCGCATTAAAACCTGCTCATTGTGAGCGATAATATCATTCACAATTTTTATCTCTGACCATTAATCACGGAGCGACGAATGGCAACGCATTTTGCAAGAGGGATACTCAACACCAGGGAGCCGCTATCGACGCGTTTGTCGGCGGCATGTCATCAATCCGCACGTAACCTACCCGAATACCGACAGAGCCGCTATCGCGCCTCGCGTTCGCTGCTCGCTGAACTGCTTTTCATGCTTTATGGTATCGGCGAGCTGCCGGAAATCATCAGCGAACCCAATGGACGGCCCGTATTTCGCGATCCCCACCTTCCCCGCTTTTCCATCTCTTATGCCGGGAATATCGTCGGCGTAGCGCTGACGACCGAAGGTGACTGCGGTCTCGATATGGAACTGCAGCATACCTCGCGTGGCGTCCATCCGCTACATGCCGCCGATCGCTATGTCTTCAATAGCAATGAGAATTTATGGATTAACATCCAGCACGATCCGGATGAGGCCCGCGCCCAACTGGTGGCGCTGCGCCGCAGCGTGCTGAAGCTCACCGGTGAAGCCCCCGTGCGAGTACAGCTGCTGCCGGGGTCTGGTCGCCTGCGTACCGCTGGCACCCAATCGATTGAAGCCATCTGTGATGCTGAAACGTTGCTGGTGTGGTCAATCGCCGTCACCCCGAATATCGGGCCGCTGAAGGTCTGGGAATATGATAGTAAAGAGGGCTGGCGCTGCCTGCCTGATGCGCAAACGCGCGCCAAAGAGACTGACGCGCGCCTGATGCGCTTTACCAGCTTACCGGTAGAAAAAGTATTCTCCCTCAACTGACCGGTTTAGCCGGCCATCATGATGCAAAGGAGCACTCATGTCTGATACGTTGAAAGTTGTTACGTTACTCGGAAGTCTACGCAAAGGTTCTTTTAATGCCATGGTTGCGCGCACGCTGCCGGGCATTGCGCCTGCGGGCATGGAAATCTCCGCGCTGCCGTCGATCGGCGATATCCCGCTGTACGATGCCGATATCCAACAGGAAGAGGGGTTCCCGCAGAGCGTGCAGGCGATCGCGAAACAAATCCGCGAAGCGGATGGCGTGGTGATCGTTACTCCGGAATATAACTACTCGGTACCCGGCGGTCTGAAGAACGCTATCGACTGGCTCTCGCGTCTGCCGGAACAGCCGCTGGCCGGTAAGCCGGTGCTGATCCAGACCAGCTCCATGGGCGCCATCGGCGGGGCCCGCTGCCAGTATCATCTACGCCAGATTCTGGTCTTCCTCGATGCGATGGTCATGAACAAGCCGGAATTTATGGGCGGTGTGATTCAGAACAAAGTCGATCCGCAGGCGGGTGAAGTGGTCGATCAGAGCACACTGGACCATCTGCGCGGCCAGTTGACCGCCTTTGGCGATTATATTCAGCGGGTTAAAGCATAAAAAAAAGCCCGGCAGCGATGCCGGGCCATTTCATCATGCGTGCGGATCAATGCGCATCGATAAAGACAATTTTCAGCACGAACAGCAGCGAAACGATAATCACGCACGGGCTGAGTTCACGCAGACGGCCGGTACCAATCTTCATCACGCAGTAGGAAATAAAGCCCAGGGCGATACCTTCGGTGATCGAGAAGCTGAACGGCATCATCACCGCGGTGATAAACGCCGGTACCGCTTCCGTCAGGTCATCCCACTTCACGCGCGCCAGGCTTGAGGTCATCAGCACGCCAACGTAAATCAGCGCCCCAGCGGCGGCATAGGCCGGAACCATCCCCGCCAGCGGCGACAGGAAGATGACCAGCAGGAACAGGATACCTACGACAACGGCGGTCAGGCCAGTACGCCCGCCAACCGAAACGCCGGAGGAGGATTCGATATAGGCCGTAACCGAAGAGGTGCCAATAAAGGAGCCGGCAACAGACGACACGCTATCGACGAACAACGCCTGCTTCATGCGTGGGAATTTACCCTGCGCATCTGCCAGCCCGGCTTTATCGGTGACGCCAATCAGGGTGCCGGAGGAGTCGAACAGGTTAACCAGCATGAACGAGAAGATCACGCCCGCCAGGCCAAGGTTCAGCGAACCGGCCAGATCGACCTGACCCACAACCGAGGTCACGCTCGGCGGCGCGGAGACGATGCCGGTATAGTGCACATCGCCGAGCATCCAGCCCAACAGGGTGGTGACGACGATGGAGACCAGCACGGCGGCATGAATATTACGCGATGCCAGGATAGCGATAATAAAGAATCCGAGCACGCCCAGCAGCACGCTGTGGGAAGTCAGGTTGCCGATGCTGACCAACGTGTCCTGGTTCGCCACGATAACGCCGGCGTTCTTCAGGCCCATCATGCCGATAAACAGCCCGATACCGCTGGTGATACCCACGCGCAGGCTCACCGGGATATTGGCAATCATCCAGTAGCGTACGCGGAAGAGGGTCAGCAGCAGCAGGCCAACGGCGCCCCAGAAAATCGCGCCCATACCCACCTGCCACGGCAGGCCCATCGCCTGAACTACCACGAAGGCAAAGAAGGCATTCAGACCCATCGCTGGCGCCAGCGCCACCGGCAGATTCGCGAACAGACCCATCAGAATGCTGCCGAAGGCAGCGATCAGACAGGTGGTCACAAAGACAGCGCTGGTATCCATACCCGCCACGCCAAGAATTTGTGGGTTCACGAAGACGATGTAGACCATCGTCAGGAACGTGGTGAAACCGGCGATCGCTTCAGTGCGCACCGTGGTGCCGTGCTCGCGCAGTTTAAATACGCGCTCCAGCAGACCCTGGCCAGAAGACTGGCTGGTTGGTTGTTGACTCATTATCGGTTTCCGAACGTAAAGGAGGGAAAATTCGAGGCTATCCTATACCAAATTACGGCACCAGGCGCGGTTGTATGGTAATTTTTTTCATTTATTTTGCTTATACGGCAACGATTGCGTCGCGGCATTGAGCATTACGAAAACGTTAAACTTGTTAAACTGGAAAGAGTATGACCCAACCACAAGCAGTATTTTTCGATTGTGACGGCACGCTGGTCGATAGCGAGGTGATTTGCTCACGCGCCTATGTTCACATGTTTCAGGAATTCGGTATTACGCTGGATTTAGCCGAAATTTTTAAGCGCTTCAAGGGCGTTAAGCTGTACGAGATTATCGACACCATCAACGCTGAATATGGCGTTAACCTGCAGAAAGAGACTCTGGAGCCGGTGTATCGCGCCGAAGTCGCCCGTCTGTTCGATAGCGAGCTGGAGATCATCCCCGGCGCCGCTGCGCTGCTGGACGCGGTGAAGATCCCCATGTGCGTGGTGTCGAATGGCCCGGTCAGTAAAATGCAGCATTCGCTCGGTAGAACGCAGATGCTGCACCACTTCCCAGACCGGCTGTTCAGCGGTTACGACATTCAGCGCTGGAAACCCGACCCGGCGCTGATGTTCCATGCGGCAGAGGCCATGCAGGTACAAGTCGAAAACTGTATTCTGGTCGATGATTCCAGCGCGGGAGCCCAATCAGGAATTGCCGCGGGTATGGAAGTCTTTTACTTCTGCGCCGACCCGCACAACCAACCGATCGATCATCCGAAAGTAACGACCTTTACCGATTTAGCTGAGCTGCCGGCATTGTGGAGAGCGCGTGGCTGGGATATTACTCGTTAAGACCCGACGTCGCTACGCTCGGTCGGGCTACGGTTGGTCACAACGGTAGCCCCGCTGGCCAGCGGCTTTTTAGTGCTGCAATTCCGCCACAGCCGCTTTATCCGCAATAATCACCAACGAAGGGTGCAACTTGAGTACAGAGGCCGGCACCAGTTCGCTGACCGGGCCTTCCACCACCTGCTTTAGCGCTTGCGCCTTTGCCGCGCCGCTGACAATCAGCAGCAGGTTTTTTGCCGCCATCACGCTTTTCGGCCCCATGGTGACATAGCTATCCGGCACCACATTGAAATCGCCCCCCATTTCGCCGTTCGCGACAATGCCAATCAGCTCCCCCTGAATCGGTACTTCGACCGTCTCATCATGAAAACGTGTAGTGTTCGGCAGGTTGCCGCAAAAATGGCCGTCGGCACCCAGCCCCAGCACGACCAGGTCAAGACCGCCGGCCTCTTCGAGGCGGCGATCGTGTTGAGCCGCGTTCTCCAGCGTCAATTTATGGATGTTCTCTTCTTTGATCTGCGCTGGAGTAAAAAACAGCTGGCGCAGGTTGGAAATCGTCACCCCTTCACGCTGCTGGCCGCGAAAAGGAATCTCATCAAAGTTGTAATAGTGAACCCGATCATAGAATGATTTCCCTTTGATGGCGGCCACCAAATGCTCATACATGCGCTTTGGCGTACTCCCCGCCGTCACCGCCAGATTCATCCGTCGCGGCACCGTGATATAGCCTAAAAGATGATGGCAGGCGACCAGGCTCATCTCTTCATAATCTTCCGTCACAATCAATTTCATCTCATCTTCCTTTACTGGTTGAGACAGGGGGCGCCATGCCCCCTGACGGTTATTTAAAGAGCTTTTGCACAAACTCGGCATAGGCCGGACGCCAGACGTCCATTTCATGATTCAGGCCGGGATAAGAGTGGTAATCAAATTTGATCTTCTGCTTTTCCAGTTCGCTTTTCAGGCCGACAATATCTTTGCCAGTGACGGCGTCTTTTTCGCCAACCACCAGCGTAAAGTTACGCAGTTGCTTATTGATGGCGTCAGGGTTATTCAACTGCGCCTCCACGCCAGCATCGGGAACCGTGGTTGTCGTAACCCCGCTAAAGGTGGCAAGCCACCCGAAGCTCTCAAGATGGTTCATCCCGGACACCAGCGCCTGATAACCGCCCTGCGACAGCCCCGCCAGCACCCGGCCGTCGGCATCTTTACGCACATTAAATCGGGAGTCGATCAGCGGAATGATGTCGTGCATCAATTCGTTGTCTGCGGCTTTCGCATTGAGTGGATAGAAGTTTTTACGCCGCTCCTGCGGCGGGAAGTTTTCCGCGATCGCTTGAGGAATATCGGTTTCGGTATCCGGCACCACCACCAGCATCGGCTTGATTTTGCCCTCAGCCAGCAGGTTATCCATCATTTGCGGGATGCGTCCCTGATCGATGGCCGACAGGCCGCTATCGCCAAAACCGTGGTAGAAATAGAGCACCGGCAACGGTTCGCCGCTGCCGTTATAGCCCGGCGGCGTCCAGACGTAGACGCGGCGTTCTGACTTAAGCGCCGTCGAATGGTAGGTGACGGTACGCAGATCGCCGTGCGGGACTGCCCGATCGTCAAGAATGCTGCCGGGCACCAGTATCAGGCTGGTATTCACCTGGCGCTGCGGCTTCTGATAACGGCTGCCGGTATCGACAGAACGAAAACCGTCCACGTCGAAGTAGTACTCATAAAGATTGGCGGCCAGGCGATCGCTCTTCCACGTCCATACGCCCTGGGTATCTTTGGTCATGTCATGAGAGACAAAGGTATCCGGCGTCGACCCCGTGACGACGGAAACGCGCCTGGCATCGGGGGCAAATAACCGGAAAGTCACACTGTTATCCGTATTCACCTGAGTAATATATTGGCTGACAGGAATGGCGGCATCAGGCATCGTCGGCAGCGGTGCGGCGTGCGCCGTAAATGTGGCGCCAGCCAGCGCCAGGGTGAAGTAGATTGCATGTCGTTTCATCTTGATTCCTTTTTACGTTTTTATGAGCAGGCGCTTGCGGCCTTACCACCAAATTTCGGCCTGCGCGCCGAGTGCGAACTGGTCGTTCTTGCCATCTTCAAAAACCGCGGTGGTATTGTTAGCGGCCTTATCCAGGTCGATATCTTCGGCTTTAATATAAGTCGCATAAAAACGGATTTCCGGGCGCGAGGTCAGCATACTGGTATTAACTTTGAAGGTATGGAATAAGGTGGTCTTATAACCGGATTCGTTATATTTCTTGCCCGTCACATCTTTGTTCTGCTGTTTGAAGTAGCCCAATTCAACGCCGGTCTGATTATATTTATTCCAGATATATGCCGGACGAATCACAGCGCGAATAGATTCAAAGTCTGAATGGGCGCCGGTTTCATAGCTATAGACGTCATTACCAAATGAGTAGACGATTGCATTCGCCATAATGACATCATCGCGCAAATAGGTTTCCCCCTGCGAGGTTAAGCGCACGGCGGTGCCGTTGGTATGATCGCCATAATAGCGCCCATTATTGGTGGTATACGGGCTCGAACCGGCATAGCGCGAGAAGCTGCTGGCGATGGAGTTATTCGCCAGTAATAATGAGAACTCGTTAAAGCCGCCGTTATCAAATTTCTGCGTTAACGAAGTTCCCACCATCCAGGTATCTTTCCATTGGTAGTAACCTTCATTCCCCTCTTTATATTTCTCTGATGAGCTTTGATTGGCGGCGACATAGCGCCCGCTCACCATCAGCGAGGCTTTATCCCACAGCGGAATATCTTTGTAACGCACATCCAGGGTATTGGTATTAATTTGCTGCTTATTAGTCAAAGAGCGGTCGTAATCATCAATATCTTCGCGCACCAGCGCGATATCAAATTTACCGGCGCCCACTTTCCAGTTTTCAAGCCCTACGCCAGCTGCCGCATCGGTTCTTTGTGTTTTCCAGTCCAGCATCTGGATCTCGATTTTCGGCGCACCGTGCTTACCGACCCAAAAATCCGCTTCCGGGGCAAACGGCAAAAAGCCTTTGGTGTTGACGTACATATCCGAGAACTGAAGGTAGTTTTCGCCGCCGGCGTTGTCGCCAAACCAGCCGGCAGAATATTGCTGACCCACGTTGCCATCGAGCATCACGATGGCGTCCACACGTTTGTCGCCTTCCTGAAAAACACGCTGTTTAAGCTGTAAATCAAACCAGCCGGAATACTCGTTACCCAAACGGCCAAGCGAGCCGATGGCCCACGATTTTGGCGAGCCGTGCGAGGCGGTTCCCCAGCCAGAACGGTAATAGCCGTTATAGCTAAAGCCAATTTCATCTTTCACGAATTTGCTAAAATCTTTCAGCGTCATGGCGCTATAGGCTGGCTCACCGCCCTGCGCCGGCTGTTCATTTTTGACCAGTACCGCGTCTGGCTTAACGGCCGCTTGGGTCGCCGTAGGCGCTTTCGCACTCTGGCTCTTCTGGCTATTTACCGGTTGCGACCAGGCGGCCCAAACCTGGTTTCTTTTTTTCTCCTGATCCTGATATTTCTTGAGTTCTTTTTGCGTGTCCTGAAGCGCTTTTTCCAGAAGCGCCAATCGTTGTTCAACCGTAAGCTGTCCGGCAATAAGATTTGTTGAATAAGAAAGCGGCGCCAGCAAAACCATCGCCGAAGCGATCATATTTCTTCTAATCATAATAATCCCTTATATAAGCATTGGCGTAAATGAAACACGTAACGAATAAATAGCGTTATGTTTTTAATAAACTGCATTAATACCATTCCACGTAACTGCAGCTTTTATTTTCATGCCGAATAAGTGGCAAAAAAAAACCTGAAGGAGACCATCTGCATTAACAGATAATCCTCTTCAGGTTTTGCCCGCTCATTGCGGTAGCAACCCTTATCAGCAAACCATTCAGCGTCTAAAACAAAAAAACCTGACATCGCCGTCTGGGGCAATATCAGGTTTTGCCTGCTGTCGCAGTAACAATCCATTTTAACCATCTGAGCTTCAGCGCTCAGTCAGTGAGAAGGATTGTTACGCGAGAAAATTTAAAACTCAAATAGCCAGAGTATTAATTGTGACGATAATCGCAGCAATATTTCAGAGATGCGCAAAATCATAGTCGATTCTGATAATTTCCTTTACCAGAATCGGCCACCATGATTTTTACTCTTTCGGATCTTTACCCGCGAGTAGTTTATCCAGTTCGTCGCCGCCTACGTGACGGAAATCCTGGCCTTTAACGAAGTAGAAAATATATTCGCAGATATTCTGGCAGCGATCGCCGATACGCTCGATGGAGCGCGCGCAGAACAGCGCGGTCAGAACGCTAGGAATAGTACGTGAATCTTCCATCATATAGGTCATCAGTTGACGCACGATGCCTTCATATTCCTGATCGACTTTCTTGTCTTCGCGATAGATACGTACCGCTTCATCAAGATCCATACGCGCAAAGGCATCCAGCACATCATGCAGCATCTGTACGGTATGGCGGCCTAGCGACTCCAGGCTCACCAGCAGCGGCTGGTGCTGCTGGGAAAACTTCTCCAGCGCGGTACGGCAGATTTTATCCGCCACGTCGCCAATACGTTCCAGCTCGGCGATAGTCTTGATGATCGCCATCACCAGGCGCAGGTCGCTGGCGGTCGGCTGACGTTTAGCGATGATACGCACACAGGCCTCGTCGATCGCCACTTCCATCATATTGACCTGCTTGTCGCCGTCGATTACGCGCTTCGCCAGATCGCTGTCCTGATTATGCATCGCGGTGATCGCATCAGAAAGCTGTTGCTCCACCAGCCCACCCATGGTCATCACCTGGGTGCGAATGTACTCCAGTTCTGCGTTGAACTGGCCGGAAATATGTTTATTAAGATTTAAGTTATCCATGATGTCTCCTGATTGCCCATCGGGTTAGCACCTGAAAGCAGAAGGGCAATCAACCGTAGCGGCCAGTAATATAATCTTCAGTTTGCTTCTTAGCGGGCTTGGTAAACAGATCGTCCGTGTTGCTGAATTCAATCAGCTCGCCAAGATACATAAATGCCGTATGGTCGGAACAACGCGCAGCCTGCTGCATGTTGTGGGTAACGATAACGACGGTGTAATCCTGCTTCAGCTCGGTGATAAGTTCCTCGATGCGCCCGGTGGAGATCGGGTCCAGCGCTGAGCAAGGTTCATCGAGCAGCAGCACTTCCGGGCGAATCGCGATACCGCGGGCGATACACAGACGCTGCTGCTGACCACCGGAGAGAGAATACCCGCTCTGGTGCAGTTTATCTTTGGTTTCATTCCATAATGCGGCTTTGGTCAACGCCCACTGTACGCGCTCGTCCATATCGGCACGCGACAGCTTCTCGAACAGACGCACGCCGAAGGCGATGTTGTCGTAGATAGACATCGGGAACGGCGTCGGCTTCTGGAATACCATCCCTACTTTCGCGCGCAGCAGCGCGATATCCTGGGTATTGGTGAGAATATTGTCGCCATCCAGCAGAATTTCGCCTTCCGCACGCTGCTCCGGGTACAGCTCAAACATCTTGTTGAACGTACGCAGCAGAGTGGATTTACCGCAGCCTGACGGGCCGATAAACGCCGTTACCTGGTTCTTAGCGATATCCAGGTTGATGTTCTTCAGGGCATGGAATTTGCCGTAGTAGAAGTTCAGGTCACGAACTGAAATTTTACCCGGATTCGCGTTCACCATACTCATCTCAATCTCTTCCTCATTCGGCGCCGCTTAGGCCGCGCCGCAAAAATTAACCGTGTTTCTTCTTCGCGAAGACAACGCGCGCCAGAATATTCAGCAGCAAGACGCACAGGGTGATAATCAATACCCCGGCCCATGCCAGTTGCTGCCATTCCGCGAACGGACTCATGGCAAATTTAAAAATGGTCACCGGCAGGTTGGCGATCGGCTGCATCATATCGGTGCTCCAGAACTGGTTGGAGAGCGCGGTGAACAGCAGCGGCGCCGTCTCCCCGGCGATACGGGCAATGGCCAGCAGGATACCGGTCATAATGCCGGATACCGACGCCTTAAGGGTGATCGCGGAAATCATCTTCCACTTCGGCGTCCCCAGCGCATAGGCTGCTTCACGCAGGCTATCCGGCACCAGCTTCAGCATGTTTTCAGTGGTACGAATCACGATTGGCACCTGCAGCAGCGCCAGCGCGATAACGCCCGCCCAGCCGGAGAAGTGCTGCATCTGCGCCACCACGATGGTGTAGACGAACAGCCCCACGACGATAGATGGCGCGGAAAGCAGAATATCGTTAATAAAGCGGATGATTTCCGCCAGTACCGACTTTCTGCCGTACTCCGCCAGATAGATACCGGCCATGATGCCAAGCGGCGTACCAAAAACGGTCGCCCACAGGATCAGCAGGCCGCTGCCCGCCAGGGCGTTCGCCAGACCGCCGCCCGCGGTATTCGGCGGCGGCGTCATTTCGGTAAACAGCGCCAGACTCATGCCGTCGATGCCACGCGTAATGGTCGACATCAGGATCCAGATAAGCCAGAAGAGGCCGAATGCCATGGTCGCCATCGACAGGGTCAGGGCGATGCGGTTCTTCAGGCGGCGCTTAGCCTGCATCTTGCGACGGGATTCCGCCAGCGCGGCGGTGGTTTGCAATTCGATCGTTGCCATTAGCGTGCCCCCTCGTTCTTAGCGAGACGCATAATCATGAACTTCGACGCGGCCAGAACGATAAAGGTGATAACGAACAGGATCAGACCCAGTTCCATCAGCGCCGCTACGTGCAGGCCGCTTTCCGCTTCCGCGAATTCATTGGCCAGCGCCGAGGTAATACTGTTGCCCGGCATATACAGTGAAGCGCTGTCGAGCTGATAGGTGTTACCGATAATAAAGGTGACGGCCATGGTTTCACCCAGCGCGCGGCCCAGGCCGAGCATGACGCCGCCAATCACCCCGTTTTTGGTGAACGGCAGCACGATGCGCCAAATTACCTCCCACGTGGTGCAGCCGATCCCATATGCGGACTCTTTCATCATCACCGGCGTCTGCTCGAAGACGTCACGCATTACGGCGGCGATATAAGGAATGATCATGATGGCCAGAATGACGCCGGCCGCAAGGATGCCGATACCGAACGCCGGGCCGGCAAACAGCGCGCCGACAAACGGGATCGTCGAAAGGACGTTGCCGACTGGTTCCTGGAAGTAAGTCGCAAACAGCGGAGCAAAAATAAACAGGCCCCACATGCCGTATACGATACTCGGGATTGCCGCCAGCAGCTCAATAGCGATACCCAGCGGGCGTTTTAGCCAGGCCGGGGAGAGTTCAGTCAGGAACAGCGCGATGCCGAAGCTCACCGGAACGGCGATCAACAACGCGATAATTGAGGTAACCAGAGTCCCGTAAATCGGTACCAGCGCACCGAAGATTTCATTCGGCGCATCCCACTCTTTGGTCCACAAAAAGGAAAAGCCAAATTTCTGAATACTTGGCCATGAAGAGATGATGAGGGAAACGATGATGCCACCCAGCATCAATAGCACAATCAGCGCAGCCAGTTTCACCAGCGCGCTGAAGATCATGTCACCCTTTTTCCCCGGAGGGTTGAATGCCGGCTTGGTTGCAGCCATAGGTTACTCTTTAAGTTCGGGCCCAAAAAGCCAGCATTTTACTGAGCTTACGGGCAAAGGTAATGCTATACCCGAAATAATTCGAGCTGCTGGAAGCTAGCCGGCAGCTCGACATTCCGCGGGTATTAGTACAGCGCTTTACCGCTGCTGTCTTTCACGTTGGTTTTCCATGCGGCGCGAACCTGCTCAACCACGCTGTCCGGCAGGCTGGCGTAATCCAGCGCATTCGCTTCTTTGCCGCCGTTTTTGTATGCCCAGTCGAAGAACTTCAGCACTTCCGCGGTATTCTCCGGCTTATTGGAGGCCTTGTGGACGAGGATGAAAGTGGTTGAGGTGATCGGCCATGCATTTTCACCTTTCTGGTTAGTCAGGTCCTGAGCGAAGGACTTGCTCCAGTCGATACCTTTCGCCGCATTAGCGAAGTTATCTTCCGTCGGGCTGACCGGCTTGCCGTCAGCGGACAGCAGTTTGGTGTAGGCCAGGTTATTCTGCTTAGCGTAAGCATACTCGACGTAGCCGATAGCGCCCGGCAGACGCTGAACGAAGGCTGCGATACCGTCGTTGCCTTTACCGCCCAGGCCGGTTGGCCAGTTTACGGTAGAGCCTGCGCCAATTTTAGATTTCCACTCTTCGTTCACTTTCGCCAGATAGCTGGTGAAGACGAAGGAAGTACCGGAACCATCCGCGCGGCGAACCACGGCGATGTTCTGAGCCGGCAGTTTCAAGCCAGGGTTGAGTTTAGCGATCGCTTCGTCATCCCATTTTTTGATTTTGCCCAGATAGATGTCGCCGAGGGTTTTACCATCGAGCACCAGCTCGCCGGATTTAACGCCCGGCAGGTTAACCGCCAGCACCACGCCGCCGATAACGGTCGGGAACTGGAACAGGCCTTCCTGCGCCAGTTTGTCATCAGCCAGAGGAGCATCAGAAGCACCGAAATCCACGGTGTTGGCAATAATCTGTTTAACGCCGCCAGAGGAACCGATACCCTGGTAGTTAACTTTATTGCCCGTTTCTTTCTGATAGGTATCAGCCCATTTGGCATACACCGGAGCAGGGAAAGTTGCACCTGCGCCAGTCAGGCTTGCTGCTGCGAAAGCAGAGAAAGCGCTCATCGATAAGGTCGCGGCGACAACTGTTGCGACGGTGGTACGCATAACGTTCATAATGTCTCCTGCTGGGATTCGTAAACCGTTGTTTCGAAGCTATGGTGAGCAAAATAGGACAAACAGGTGACAGTAAAATGTACGAATTATGACAGTTTTATGACATGCCAGGGCAAAGTAAGAAAACCTAAAATAAAATTAATTATATCAATTGATTACACTTTTATCTTTTGGTCATATGACAGGAAGTTTTTGCTTTTATTACATCATTATGGATAGCGTAAAATCATCTGGCAACGTTGAGATGTTGGGCAACCATAGCAAGCCTGATCGTACGGCGATAAAGCGTAAACAGTGTAAAAGCCGTTCCATTCATCAATCTACGGCCTAACCAGAGTACGGCTATCTCACACATAAAAAGAATGACCTTATTGGCAGCAATAGCTTCATCTGCGATGACGGCAAGCGCCAGGACTAGACAAAAAACAAACAAATTGGCGAGATATAGGTACATAAAAATACGTAATCCAACAGCATGACCTCGACCTACTAACCCTGCAGCTAAGCTGGTTATAACAATAACCCCTAATAGCAGCGGAAAGTAGAAAGCCAGAAAACGGGGCGGAGTAAGTTGGAGACTCTGCAATATAAAAGCCGCATTAACTGAAAAAATAATAATTAATATCAAATAAATACAAGCAGGAACTAGCGGAGAAGGTGATAAGCGTTGCCCATGAGACAAACTCATCATATCTGTTGTTGTATGCTGCGCGATCTCATCTCTATCTCTTCGCTTGATAAGTTGATCGATTTCCACACCATGCTTGAGAAGCGCTAAGAAATTATTACCACATAAGTTTTTCATTTTAGAAGCGCCACTGAGTAAATTTCATTGGTTTTTATAAGCAATGGCGGTAACGCTATCCGCAAACACACAATCAACCGTTGATAGCTGATAAAAAAATCCGGTATCCCTTGCAGAAATACCGGATTATAGCGTCACTCACAAGAGTGTCGGTCCGTACAGCCTGATTACTCTACGGTCACCGATTTCGCCAGGTTACGCGGCTGGTCAACGTCGGTGCCTTTGATCAGCGCAACGTGATAAGCCAGCAGCTGCAGCGGCACGGTGTAGAAGATCGGCGCAATCACCTCTTCGACATGTGGCATCTCGATGATGTGCATGTTGTCGCTGCCGCTGAAACCGGCGTCTCCATCGGCGAAGACGTACAGTTCACCGCCGCGGGCGCGAACTTCTTCAATATTGGATTTCAGTTTTTCCAACAGTTCGTTGTTCGGCGCCACAACGATGACCGGCATTTCGGCATCAATCAGCGCCAGCGGGCCGTGTTTCAGCTCGCCCGCCGCATAAGCTTCAGCATGAATGTAGGAGATCTCTTTCAGCTTCAGCGCCCCTTCCAGCGCGATCGGGTACTGATCGCCGCGGCCAAGGAACAGCGCGTGATGCTTATCGGAGAAACGTTCCGCCAGCTGTTCGATGCGCTTATCCTGCGACAGCATCTGCTCGATACGGTTCGGCAGCGCCTGCAGGCCATGCACGATATCCTGCTCGATAGCCGCATCCTGGCCCTTGAGACGCGCCAGTTTCGCCACCAGCATCAACAGCACGGTCAGCTGAGTGGTAAAGGCTTTGGTCGATGCCACGCCGATTTCGGTACCGGCTTTGGTCATCAACGCCAGGTCAGACTCGCGCACCAGCGAAGAGCCCGGAACGTTGCAGATGGCCAACGAACCCAGATAGCCAAGCTCTTTAGAGAGGCGCAGCGCCGCCAGGGTATCCGCCGTCTCACCGGACTGGGAGAGGGTGATCATCAGGCTGTTGCGGCGCACCGCGGATTTGCGGTAGCGGAATTCCGAAGCAATCTCGACATCGCACGGCACGCCGGCTAACGCTTCGAACCAGTAACGGGAGACCATCCCGGAGTTATACGAGGTTCCGCAGGCAACAATCTGGATATGCTCAACCTGCGACAGCAGCGCGTTGGCATTCGGCCCCAGCTCGCTGAGATCGACCTCGCCATGGCTGATGCGCCCGGTCAGGGTGTTCTTAATCGCGTTCGGCTGCTCATAAATCTCTTTCTGCATATAGTGGCGATAAATCCCCTTATCACCGGCGTCATACTGCAGATTAGATTCGATCTCCTGGCGATTCACTTCCGCGCCGGATTTATCGAAAATCACCACCGTACGACGGGTAACTTCGGCAATATCACCCTCTTCGAGGAAGATAAAGCGGCGGGTCACCGGTAGCAGCGCCAGCTGGTCAGAAGCGATAAAGTTTTCGCCCATGCCCAGGCCAATGACCAGCGGGCTGCCTGAGCGTGCCGCCAGCAGCGTCCCCGGATCGCGGGTATCCATGATCACCGTACCATAGGCGCCGCGCAGCTGCGGGATTGCACGCAGTACGGCTTCACGCAAGGTACCGCCCTGTTCCAGCTCCCAGTGCACCAGATGCGCGATAACTTCGGTATCGGTCTCAGAGACGAAGACATAGCCGCGAGACTGCAGCAGGGCGCGCAGCGGCTCATGGTTCTCGATGATCCCGTTATGGACCACCGCAATATGTTCAGAAACATGCGGATGCGCATTGCTCTCAGACGGCTCGCCGTGCGTCGCCCAGCGGGTATGGGCAATCCCGGTACCGCCGTGTAACGGTTGCTCTTCTACCGCCTGAGCCAGCATCTGAACTTTACCGAGACGACGAACGCGGGTCATATGACCTTCGTTATCGACCACAGCCAGACCGGCAGAGTCATAGCCACGGTATTCCAGACGACGTAAACCTTCGAGAAGGATTTCAGCAATATCACGCTGCGCGACTGCGCCAACAATTCCACACATAGTTAAATTTCCTGATAATGGCGATATGCCATGCGTTGTCGCTGACCTGTATTTGCCCTTTACGGGCGCCCCGAGCCTTGTAGAGAGTGGGGTTATTTTTATAGTACTGCCTGCGGACGGGGACCTATATTGATCCTCTCATCCTGGTTCGCCGGGCGATCTCTCACCCGGCGACAATCTAATCACTACTTTTTCTTCACCGGTCGCTGCCAGCCCTGTTTGTGGACCTGCGGCACGCGACTTAGCACCAGTTCGTTGTCAGCTATATTACGCGTGACGGTGGTGCCCGCGGCAATCGTCACGCCATTACCGACGCTGACCGGCGCGACCAGTTGCGTATCAGAACCGACAAACACATCATCGCCGATGATCGTTTTATGCTTATTTGCGCCATCATAGTTACAGGTGATAGTACCCGCGCCGATATTAACGTTGTCGCCAATTTCAGCATCGCCGAGGTAGGAGAGATGACCTGCCTTCGAACCTTTGCCCAGACGCGCTTTCTTCATTTCGACAAAGTTGCCGACGTGAGCGCCTTCCAGCAGCTCAGCCCCCGGACGCAAACGCGCAAACGGGCCGATGGTGCAGGCGGCCTGCAGCTGCGCATCTTCAACCACGCTATACGGGCTGATTTCGCAGTCATCACCGATGACGCTGTCTTTGATGACGCAGCCGGCGCCGATCTTCACGCGATCGCCCAGCACGACATGACCTTGCAGAATAACGTTAGTATCAATTTCGACATCGCGCCCGTGTTTCAGCACGCCGCGCAGATCGAAACGCGCCGGATCGCGCAGCATCACGCCCGCCAACAGCAGTTTTTCCGCCTGCTCTGACTGATACACTCTTTCCAGACGCGCAAGTTGCAGGCGATTGTTCACCCCTTCAACTTCGCTCAGGCGCTGAGGATGCACCGCAACGATCTCATGACCTTCCTGATGGGCCATCGCGATAATATCGGTGATGTAGTATTCGCCCTGGGCGTTATTGTTGGTGAGCTTCGCCAGCCAGCGTTTCAGGTCCGCGCCGTTAGCAACCAGAATCCCGGTATTGATTTCCTGAATCTGGCGCTGAGCTTCGCTGGCGTCTTTATGCTCAACGATACCTGTCACCTGGCCATTTTCACGCGTGATACGCCCATAACCGGTTGGATCATCCAGCTTCACCGTCAACAGGCCAATACCGCCCTGCGGTTTTGCGGCGCGCAGGCGCTGTAGGGTTTCAACCGAAATCAGCGGCACATCGCCATAGAGCATCAAGATATCTTCATCATCATTGAAGAACGGCGCCGCCTGCTGCATCGCATGGCCGGTACCGAGCTGCTCTGCTTGCAGCACCCAGTTGAGGTTATCTTCATGCAACGTTTGACGCAGCAGATCGCCGCCGTGGCCGTACACCAGGTGTACCGCGGCAGCGCCTAAATCTTTAGCCGCATCAATGACGTGTTGCACCATTGGCTTCCCGGCCAGAGTATGCAGCACCTTAGGAAGATCGGAATACATGCGGGTCCCTTTGCCTGCGGCAAGGATAACCACGCTCATCGCACTGTTTGACATACGCATCCTGACAGCTGTTAGAACGAAAAGTAAAAGCCTTTCACGTTGAAATTGCTACATATTTTTCATCATGAAACGAGACGCGGAGAAAACGTCCAGGCTCAATGCTATACACCATTTTAGGGCGCTATTTTTAACCATCGTAAAACAGTTTAACGCTGAAAAACGATGATAGTGAGGGGAATGACCTTCTATCTCACTGCTTTTGCTGTTTTTTTACCACTTGAATAAAGCAGTGTTTACCGTTATCGCTGATAAACCGTAAGTTTATAACCTGACAGAATTTTAGCCTGTCCCGGGCGGGAAAGGTCAATGAGTTTGGGCTGGAAAGTGGTTAAAGAGAGGCATAAAAAGCAAAGAGGCCACCCTCGGGTGACCTCTTTTCCGTTGTTTCACATCGCATGTGTTGTCGTTTTGATGAGCGATAGTGCGTGAAAGCAGGACGGTAGCGCGGCGATCAGAAGCTCAGGGCGCTAAATTTGGCGATGATTTTGTGGAACAGTTTCATGATGATTTCCAGATTGCAGGTGCGGTTTGATAGTGTTTTTTTTTGTGATTTGCATCACAAAAATCAGTCTACGCTTCATCATTTAACTAATCAATAACAATTAAGGGGGAGTGTGTTTTGTCCGACGTCACCGCTGTCGTATTAAGCATAAAAAAAGCCAGTCTGTTTCCAGACTGGCTTTTAGCTTTCAAGCCGGTGTTACATCGCTTTTTTGGTCAATTCGATAACGCGCAGTTTAGCGATCGCTTTGGCCAGTTCCGCGGACGCCTGAGCGTAATCCACGTCGCCGTGAGAGCTCTTGATGTGCTCTTCCGCTTTACGTTTCGCTTCCAGGGCTCGCGCTTCGTCGAGATCCTGACCACGAATTGCCGTATCGGCCAGAACGATCACGTTGCCCGGTTGCACTTCAAGAATGCCGCCGGACAGATAGATAAACTCTTCGTGACCGAACTGTTTAACGATGCGAATCATACCAGGCTTAATGGCGGTGAGCAGCGGCGCGTGACCCGGGAAAATACCCAGCTCACCTTCGCTACCCGTTACCTGGATTTTCTCGACCAGGCCAGAGAACATCTGTTTCTCTGCGCTGACGACATCCAGGTGGTAAGTCATTGCCATATCACCCTCCGATTAAGGCGTTAAAGTTTTTTGGCTTTTTCCACGGCTTCTTCGATGGAACCGACCATGTAGAACGCCTGCTCCGGCAGGTGATCGTATTCGCCTTCCATGATGCCTTTAAAGCCACGGATGGTGTCTTTCAGCGAAACGTATTTGCCCGGGGAACCGGTAAATACTTCTGCTACGAAGAACGGCTGGGACAGGAAGCGCTGGATCTTACGAGCGCGAGCTACCACCAGTTTATCTTCTTCAGACAGTTCATCCATACCCAGGATGGCGATGATGTCTTTCAGTTCCTGATAACGCTGCAGCAGGGACTGTACGCCACGCGCGGTGTCGTAGTGTTCCTGACCAACAACCAGCGGATCCAGCTGACGGCTGGTGGAATCCAGCGGGTCAACGGCCGGGTAGATACCCAGAGACGCGATCTGACGGCTCAGTACCACGGTTGCGTCAAGGTGCGCAAAGGTGGTTGCTGGGGACGGGTCAGTCAAGTCATCCGCAGGTACGTATACCGCCTGAACGGAGGTGATAGAACCGGTTTTGGTGGAGGTGATACGTTCCTGCAGAACGCCCATCTCTTCCGCCAGAGTCGGCTGATAACCTACCGCTGAAGGCATACGGCCCAGCAGTGCAGATACTTCAGTACCGGCCAGGGTGTAACGATAGATGTTATCGACGAACAGCAGAACGTCACGACCTTCGTCACGGAATTTCTCAGCCATGGTCAGGCCGGTCAGCGCAACGCGCAGACGGTTTCCCGGCGGCTCGTTCATCTGGCCGTAAACCAGGGATACTTTATCCAGAACGTTGGAGTCGGTCATTTCGTGATAGAAGTCGTTACCCTCACGAGTACGCTCACCAACGCCCGCAAACACGGAGTAACCGGAGTGCTCGATCGCGATGTTACGGATCAGCTCCATCATGTTTACGGTTTTACCTACACCCGCACCACCGAACAGACCAACTTTACCGCCCTTAGCGAACGGACACATCAAGTCGATAACTTTGATGCCGGTTTCCAGCAGTTCCTGAGAGCTGGACAGCTCTTCATAGGAAGGCGCCGCGCGGTGGATAGCCCAACGTTCTTCTTCGCCGATGTCGCCTTTCATGTCGATCGGCTGACCCAGGACGTTCATGATACGGCCCAGAGTCGCTTTACCTACCGGGACTTCGATCGGGTGCTCAAGGTCTTTAACTTCCAGACCACGACGCAGACCGTCGGAAGAACCCATGGCGATAGCACGGACTACGCCACCGCCGAGCTGCTGCTGAACTTCCAGCACCAGGCTCTCATTACCATTCTGTACCTCAAGGGCATCGTACACGCGTGGTACGGCATCCTGAGGGAACTCGACGTCGACCACGGCGCCGATTACCTGGACAATCTTTCCAGTAGCCATCTTAAATCCTCTACGAAATAACCTGGTTAAACCGCGGCGGCCCCCGAGACGATCTCGGTGAGTTCCTGAGTAATGCTGGCCTGACGAGCTTTGTTGTATACCAACTGCAGCTCTTTAATCAGGCTGCCGCCATTATCGGTCGCGGCTTTCATCGCCACCATACGGGCGGCCTGCTCGCTGGCCAGGTTTTCTACCACGCCCTGATAAACCTGAGACTCCACATAACGACGCAGGAGGGTATCCAGCAGCGCTTTCGGATCGGGCTCATACAGGTAATCCCAGGACTTACGTTTCAGATCATCATCTTCTGAAGCCGGTAACGGCAGCAGCTGAGTGATGGTCGGAGCCTGAGACATGGTGTTAATAAATTTGTTGCTGACAACGTAAAGCTTGTCCAGACGGCCTTCATCGTAGGCCTGCAACATCACTTTTACCGGGCCGATCAGTTCGGACAGGGACGGGTTATCACCCATACCGGTCACCTGGGCCACAATATTGCCGCCCACGGAGTTAAAGAAAGACACGCCTTTAGAGCCGATCATTGCGAGGTCGCACTGAACGCCTTTATCGGACCATGCTTTCATATCCGCCAGCAGTTTTTTGAACAGGTTAATGTTCAAGCCACCGCACAGACCACGGTCGGTCGACACCACCAGGTAGCCCACGCGTTTAACGTCGCGTTCTTCCAGGTATGGGTGCTTATATTCCAGATTACCGTTCGCAAGGTGACCAATCACTTTGCGCATAGTATCTGCATATGGACGGCTGGCCGCCATGCGATCCTGCGTTTTACGCATTTTGGAGGCGGCGACCATCTCCATCGCTTTGGTGATCTTTTGCGTGTTCTGGACGCTTGCGATCTTACTACGTATCTCTTTTGCGCCGGCCATGAGCTTCTCCTCAATGCCTTGCGGCCTGCCCTAAGGCAAGCCGCCAGACTTTACCAGGACTGGGTTGCTTTGAAGGAGTCGAGGATGCCTTTCAGCTTGCCTTCGATCTCGTCGTTATAGCCACCGGTCTGGTTAATCTCTTGCATCAGCGGAGCGTGGTCACGGTCAACGTAAGCCAGCAGAGCGGCTTCGAAGCTACCGATTTTCGCCAGTTCCACATCTTCGAGGTAACCGCGTTCAGCAGCGAACAGTACCAGGCCCTGCTGTGCTACAGACATAGGGGCATACTGTTTCTGTTTCAGCAGTTCGGTCACTTTCTGACCGTGGCTCAGCTGCTTACGAGTCGCTTCGTCCAGATCGGATGCGAACTGAGAGAACGCAGCCAGTTCACGATACTGCGCCAGCGCGGTACGGATACCACCGGACAGTTTCTTGATGATCTTGGTCTGAGCAGCACCACCAACACGGGATACGGAGATACCCGGGTTAACCGCCGGACGAATACCGGAGTTGAACAGGTTGGTTTCCAGGAAGATCTGACCATCGGTAATGGAAATTACGTTGGTCGGAACGAATGCGGAAACGTCACCCGCTTGCGTCTCGATAATCGGCAGCGCAGTCAGGGAGCCGGTTTTACCTTTAACTTCACCATTGGTGAACTTCTCAACGTATTCCGCGTTAACGCGGGATGCGCGCTCCAGCAGACGGGAGTGGAGGTAGAACACGTCGCCCGGGAATGCTTCACGTCCTGGCGGACGACGGAGCAGCAGGGAAACCTGACGGTAAGCAACAGCCTGTTTAGACAGGTCATCGTAAACGATCAGCGCATCTTCACCGCGGTCGCGGAAGTATTCGCCCATTGCGCAACCGGCATACGGCGCCAGGTATTGCAGCGCAGCAGATTCAGAAGCGGTCGCCACAACAACGATAGTGTTGGACAGCGCGCCGTGCTCTTCCAGTTTACGCACCACGTTAGAGATGGTGGACGCTTTCTGGCCGATAGCTACGTATACGCATTTGATGCCGGAATCACGCTGGTTGATGATCGCATCGATTGCCATCGCGGTTTTACCGGTCTGACGGTCACCGATGATCAGCTCACGCTGGCCACGGCCGATTGGAATCATGGCATCAACAGATTTGTAACCGGTCTGTACCGGCTGGTCTACGGATTGACGATCGATAACGCCCGGAGCGATAACTTCGATTGGCGAGAAACCATCGTGCTCAACAGGACCTTTACCGTCAATTGGCGCACCCAGGGTGTTCACTACGCGGCCTAACAGACCACGACCGACCGGAACTTCCAGAATACGGCCAGTACACTTAACCTTCATGCCTTCGGCGAGGTCAGCATACGGACCCATCACAACCGCACCAACGGAGTCGCGCTCCAGGTTCAGTGCGATAGCGTAACGGTTACCCGGCAGGGAGATCATTTCACCCTGCATACAATCGGCCAGGCCGTGGATGCGGATAACACCGTCACTTACAGAAACAATAGTACCTTCGTTGTGAGCTTCACTCACAACATTGAACTGAGCAATGCGCTGCTTGATCAGTTCGCTGATTTCGGTGGAATTCAGTTGCATGCTCCAGTCCCCTTAAGACTGCAAGACGTCTGCCAGGCGATCAAGACGGCCGCGTACGCTACCATCAATGACCATATCACCCGAACGGATGATAACTCCTGCCATAACAGACTTATCGATTTTGCAATTCAGCTTAACTTTGCGTGACAGACGCTTTTCCATCGCGCCGGAGATCTTCGCAAGCTGTTCTTCACTCAGTTGGTTGGCAGAAATAACATCTACCTCTGCGATGGCCTCGCTGGCCGCACGCAGGTGAATGAACTGCTCAAGAACATCCGGGAGCACCTTCAGACGACCATTTTCAGCCATCACCCGAATCAGGTTCTGACCATTTTCGTCGAGTTGCTCGCCGCAGATAGCGATAAACGCATCTGAGAGCGTTTCCGGCGCCAGGGCACCGGAGAGAAGCTCTGCCATTTGTTCGTTTTTAGTCACTTCAGCGGCAAACGCCAGCATATCCTGCCAGCGTTCAACACTTTTGTGTTCGACGGCAAAGTCAAAAGCTGCTTTGGCGTAGGGGCGAGCTACCGTTACAAATTCAGACATCAGCCCCTCCCTCCTTACAGTTCAGCGACAAGTTTATCCACGATGTCGCTGTTAGCAGCTTCATCCACGGAACGTTCGATGATCTTCTCGGCGCCAGCAACAGCCAGGATAGCAACCTGCTTACGCAGTTCTTCGCGAGCACGTTTACGTTCGGCATCGATTTCAGCCTGCGCCTGTGCGACGATTTTGGTGCGTTCCTGTTCTGCTTCAGCTTTAGCTTCGTCCAGAATCTGAGAGCGACGCTTGTTCGCTTGCTCGATGATTACCTGGGCTTCCGCTTTCGCTTTTTTCAGCTGGTCGGTCGCGTTGGCCTGTGCAAGGTCCAAATCTTTCTTAGCGCGTTCTGCAGAAGCTAAACCGTCAGAAATTTCTTTCTGGCGCTTTTCGATGGCAGCCATTAACGGCGGCCATACGTACTTCATGCAGAACCATACGAAGATAACAAACGCGATGGCCTGGCCGAGGATTGTTGCGTTCATGTTCACAGCACAATACCTCTTAAATTAACTCTGTGGCTTAGGTTTCTTTCGAACAACTTACTACGCGACAGCAAACATCACGTACAGACCCAGACCTACAGCGATCATCGGGATAGCATCCACCAGACCCATAACGATAAAGAACTGAGTACGCAGCAGAGGAATCAGATCCGGTTGACGCGCTGCGCCTTCCAGGAATTTACCCCCGAGGATGCCGATACCGATCGCAGCACCGATTGCCGCCAGACCCATCATCACAGCGGCAGCCATGTACAGCAGATCCATATTCAGGTTTTCCATGACAGTCTCCAGTTTGTTTCAGTTAAAACGTAGTAGTGTTGGTAAAAATCAATGCTCTTCGGATGCCATCGACAGATAGACAATCGTCAGAACCATGAAGATGAAGGCTTGCAGCGTAATAATCAGGATGTGGAAAATGGCCCAAGGCACATTCAGAATCCACTGTGACCACCACGGCAACAGACCAGCAATCAGAATGAAAATCAGCTCACCGGCATACATGTTGCCGAACAGTCGCAGACCGAGAGAAACCGGTTTGGACAGCAGGCTTACCCCTTCAAGGATTAAGTTGACAGGAATGAACGCCCAGTGATTGAACGGCTGCATGGTCAGTTCTTTAACGAACCCACCAACGCCTTTCATTTTGATGCTGTAGAAAATAATCAGGATGAACACGCCAAGCGCCATTGACAGGGTGATGTTCACGTCAGCAGACGGAACCACGCGCAGTGCAGGCAGGCCGAAAATGTGTTCGCCGATATAAGGAATCAGGTCGATTGGCAGCAGGTCCATCAGGTTCATCAGGAATACCCAGACGAACACGGTAAGCGCCAGCGGCGCGATGACCTTGCTCTTGCCATGGTACATGTCTTTAACGCTGCCATGGACGAAGCCGATGATCATTTCGATGAAGGTTTGGAATTTCCCTGGTACGCCGCTGGTCGCTCTCTTAGCAACGCTACGGAACATGGCAAGGAACAGCAGACCGAGAACCACCGAGAAAAACATGGAGTCAATATTGAGCGTCCAGAAGGTGGCTGGGGGGTTGTGCGGATCCACCAGCGAGAATGTACGTAGGTCCAACTGAAGGTTATTCAGATGGTGTCCTATGTAATCCTGCGGCGTCATATTTTCTGAAGCCATGATGCCTTTTACCCTTTGTTGTTAATTACAGCTGGAGCCAGAATTTGTACCACCAGCACCAAAACCCACGTCACTATCAGCGGCAAAAATACCACTTCAAAAACCGCCAGCGCCATCGCCAGTAGGGCGAAGGTCAGCAACACCTTGAATGCTTCACCGAAGGCGAAGGTCCAGGCCACTCGGCCTTGTGCTGGTGTATGCGCCTGATGGCGCCAGGCAAAAATCATAAACAACGCGTTTGGCAAAACAACTGCCAAACCTCCGCATATGGCGGAGATGCCCCAGAAGGGGTCTTTGAGGCTGAACAGCAGTCCACTTGCTATTACTGCCAGTAACTGAATAAACAGAAGCTTTCGAGCAACGTTTCGACTCACGAGCGACATAGACATCACGTTTTTACTCCTGCTCCCTTCGAGGTATGCCGCGTGTCGTATAAAACGTTCTTTAAGACCAAGAGTCAAGCGTCAAAAAGCGGACAAATTATACGGTGACAACACGTGATTTCAAACATTAAGTAGCAAAATAGTGAATAAATGTTTAATTATTTTCTGAGCGGCAATTTTTCATGCATTTCGTCAATCAGTGAGGGATCAACCAGAAGTGCAAATAATGAGAAAACGCGGCCATTAAAGCGTGCATCAGATCACATAATAAACATTTTCGGCGCAATCGAATTAAATCTGTACAGAATCAGTAAGTTTTCATCTTTTTGATATTCAAGATAAAAAGTGAGGTCTTTTTGTAAAACAACCCCACATACAATAAAAACCTTTTATTGACATTTATAATAAAAATTTAACATCAATATGAACTGACAGTTCATCGATTTTTAGCACCCTGATATTTTCAAAGTTGACTATTCTGCCAGTAAACCACCACGCTAAAGTTAAACACTAGAAAAGCCATAGTAAAAACAAGGTTAAAAGTGGCCAGATAATACCCGCAGGTAACTTTGATTTTTGTAACATGCGCAGGCCACATTTTTTCCACATTTTTTGATAAAAATTATAAGGCGTTTGGCTTAATGACCACCAAATGTCTCTCCCCTTCCAACTGGGGTACATGCAGTTTAATCACATCGCAAACCTGGTAACCTTCTGGCAGGTCTGCCATTTCACTTTCCTGCGCCTGCCCTTTCAACGCGTAGAAATGCCCATCTGCCGCCGGCAGGTGGTGGCACCAGCTCACCATGTCGTTCAGCGAGGCAAAAGCGCGGCTAATGACGCCATCAAACGGCGGCTCGGCGGGAAACGCTTCCACACGGCTCTGCACGGGGGTGATGTTATCCAGTTTTAGCTCATGCTGGACCTGGCGCAGGAAGCGCACACGCTTGCCAAGGCTATCCAGTAATGTGAAATGAGATTCCGGGCGCACGATAGCCAGCGGAATACCCGGCAGGCCCGGGCCGGTTCCCACATCGATAAAGCGGGAGCCCTGTAGATATGGCGCAACGATAATGCTATCGAGGATATGGCGAACCAGCATCTCGTTAGGATCGCGAACAGAGGTCAGGTTATAGGCTTTGTTCCACTTATCCAGCAGCCCGACATACGCCACCAGCTGGTTTTTCTGGTGATCGGTGAGCGAAATACCCGCTTCATCCAGCAGACGAGAAAGTTTGTTGAGCACGGTGAGTACCTTCTAAAAATAATGAGCCCGGAGGCGCTAACGCTTACCGGGCTGTGAATTATAAAGGCGAACGCTGATTTTGCATCCGCCAAATTAACGCGCTCTGACGATTATCAGGCGCTGCGGCGCAGCATCCCCTGCTTTTTCAGCCACACCAGCAAAATAGAAATTGCCGCCGGGGTAATCCCGGAAATACGCGATGCCTGGCCGATCGATGACGGTTTATGGTCGTTCAGCTTGGCAATAACCTCGTTGGACAGGCCGGATACCTGACGGTAATCGAGCGTTGCCGGCAGCAAAGTATTCTCGTTGCGCTGCTGTTTTTCGATCTCGTCCTGCTGGCGAGCGATATAACCTTCGTACTTAACCTGAATCTCAACCTGCTCTGCCGCCTGTTGATCCTGCAGGCCCGGCGCGAACGGAGAAAGCTGAACCAGCTGTTCGTAGGTCATTTCCGGACGACGCAGCAGATCTTCGCCGCTGGCTTCGCGCGACAGCGGCGCAGTCAGGTGAGCGTTCACTTCGGCTGCGCTTTCCGCCAGCGGGTTAACCCAGCTGGTTTTCAGGCGTTGGCGTTCACGCTCAATGCTTTCCAGTTTCTCGTTGAAACGCGCCCAGCGCTCATCGTCCACCAGCCCCAGCTCACGCCCCTGTTCGGTCAGGCGCAGATCGGCGTTGTCTTCACGCAGCATCAAGCGATATTCCGCACGGGAGGTAAACATGCGGTACGGTTCTTTGGTGCCAAGTGTGCACAGATCGTCCACCAGCACGCCAAGGTAGGCCTGATCGCGACGCGGCGCCCAACCCTCTTTTTCCGCTGAGAAGCGGGCGGCATTAAGACCGGCAAGCAAACCCTGTGCGGCGGCTTCTTCATAACCGGTAGTGCCGTTAATCTGGCCGGCGAAGAACAGACCCTGAATGTATTTGCTCTCCAGCGTCGGCTTCAGGTCACGCGGGTCAAAGAAATCGTACTCAATGGCATAGCCAGGGCGAACGATCTTCGCGTTTTCCATCCCCTGCATTGAACGGACGATTTGCATTTGCACATCAAACGGCAGGCTGGTGGAGATACCGTTTGGATAAATTTCGTTTGAAGTCAGCCCTTCCGGTTCAAGGAAGATCTGATGCTGGTTGCGATCGGCAAAGCGCATGACCTTGTCTTCGATCGACGGGCAGTAACGTGGGCCGATACCTTCAATCACCCCGGCGTACATGGGGCTGCGATCGAGGTTGCTGCGGATCACATCATGGGTTTTCTCGTTGGTGTGCGTGATATAGCACGGTACCTGGCGCGGATGTTGATCCGCGGAACCCATAAACGAGAAGACCGGCATCGGGTTATCGCCGTGCTGTTGCGCCAGCACGCTAAAATCGATGGTGCGTGCGTCAATACGCGGCGGAGTACCGGTTTTCAGGCGGCTTACGCGCAGCGGCAGTTCACGCAGACGGCGAGACAGCGGGATCGACGGCGGATCGCCAGCGCGACCGCCGCTGTAGTTGTCCAGCCCAATGTGGATTTTGCCATCCAGGAAGGTGCCGACGGTTAGTACCACCGACTTAGCGCGGAACTTGAGGCCCATTTGGGTCACCGCGCCGACGACACGATCGTTTTCGACAATCAGATCTTCTACCGCCTGCTGGAAGATCATCAGGTTCGGCTGGTTCTCCAGCGCGGTGCGTACCGCCTGGCGATACAGCACGCGGTCGGCCTGGGCGCGGGTCGCACGAACAGCTGGGCCTTTGCTACCGTTTAGTATCCTAAACTGAATACCTGCCTGATCGATCGCTTTCGCCATCAGACCACCGAGCGCGTCCACTTCTTTTACCAGGTGTCCCTTCCCAATGCCGCCAATCGCCGGGTTGCAGCTCATCTGCCCCAGCGTGTCGATATTGTGTGTCAAAAGCAGGGTTTGTTGGCCCATTCGCGCTGCTGCCATCGCGGCCTCAGTGCCTGCATGACCCCCGCCAATGATGATGACGTCAAAAGGATCCTGATAAAACATGGTGATCTGCCTCGCATAACGCGGTTTGAAAATGGATTGAAGCCCGGGCCGTGGATTCTACTCAACTTTGCTCTTTCGAGAAAGGGGCCGGGATCCTGAGTATTAAAAAGAAGATCTTTTATTTAGAGATCTGTTCTATTGTGATCTCTTATTAGGATCGACTCTCTTTGTGGATAAGTCGGATCCACTGTTTAAGATCAAACGCTTAAGAAGGATCGCAATCTGTGAATGATCGGTGATCCTGTTCCGTATAAGCTGGGATCAGAATGAAGGGTTATGCACAGCTCAAAAAGCGTACTCCGGTTATTCTTTGGATAACTACCGGTTGATCCAAGCTTTTGAGCAGGGTTATCCACAGAAGAAGCTGCGGATCTTTACAAAACTCAGAGTAAATCTTTCCAGGATCCCACCCAAACCTCGGCCGGATCTTCAGGAATCTCGTGTTCGAGGACATTAATTTTCAGCGTTTCACCGATCTGTTTTGCCCCGTTGGCCTTTAATGCTGCTTCGAGTTTGTCGATTGCGCCGCAAAAAGTGTCATATTCGCGGCTACCGATACCCACCGCGCCAAAGCGAACGGCAGAAAGATCGACCTGCTTCTCCAGCAACGCTTCATAAAAGGGGACCAGGTTGTCCGGAATATCGCCGGCGCCATGGGTAGAAGAGATAACTAACCAGATCCCTTCAGCCTGCAGATCGTCAACCAGCGGACCGTGCTGGATATCAGTGCTGTAGCCCGCTTCTTCCAGCTTTTCCGCCAGATGTTCTGCTACATATTCCGCACTGCCCAGGGTGCTGCCGCTGATAAGTGTAATGTCTGCCATGATCGCCGATCGCTCGCTCAACTATTCTGAGTGGCGTATTGTACGCTGTGAGCGAGCTGGGATCTACCTGTGGAAAAATGTGGGATTAAAAAAAACGATCAGGGCTTGATGGTACGCATGATCGGGTTTTGCAGCACGATCAGGGTTTCAGTGGACTGAATTTCATCGATTGTTTGGATCTTGTTGATAAGTACCTGCTGCAGGGCATCGATGGATTTACACATCACCTTAATAAAGATGCTGTAGTGGCCGGTGGTGTAGTAAGCCTCGGTCACCTCCTCCAGGCTCTCCAGCCGGGCGAGAGCGGAAGGATAGTCTTTGGCGCTCTTAAGAATAATGCCGATGAAGCAGCCGACGTCATAACCGAGCTGTTTCGGGCTGACGTCGATTCGCGCCCCCGTAATTATGCCCGCCTGTTTCATTTTCTCTACGCGTACGTGAATCGTACCTGGACTCACGCCGAACTGTTTGGCCAGTTCGGCGTAAGCGGTGCGCGCATTCGCCATTAGGGCATCAAGAATGCCGCGGTCCAGATTGTCGATCTGATAATTTTCCATTGTTTTTTCTTATGATGTTTGATGATTCTTTCTATTTTAGCTTTTTAATTTAATGAATCAAAACTCAAGGCGTCTTTTTATTGATTGATTATTGAATTCAGTGCCATTTCTGTTGCTTAATCAATATCAACAGGACGCAGGAGTAATAAAAAATGAAAACCGCATACATCGCAAAACAACGCCAGATTAGTTTCGTTAAATCCCATTTTTCCCGTCAGCTGGAAGAGAAGCTTGGCCTGATTGAAGTGCAGGCGCCGATCTTAAGCCGCGTAGGAGATGGGACGCAGGACAACTTGTCCGGCTGCGAGAAAGCGGTTCAGGTAAAAGTGAAAACACTGCCAGACGCCCAATTCGAAGTGGTTCATTCACTGGCGAAGTGGAAGCGTCAAACCCTGGGACAACACGACTTCAGCGCGGGCGAAGGGCTGTACACGCACATGAAGGCCCTTCGCCCCGATGAAGACCGCCTCACCCCAATTCACTCCGTTTACGTTGACCAGTGGGACTGGGAACGCGTCATGGGCGACGGCGAACGCCATACTGGCACGTTGAAAGCGACGGTTGAGGCGATCTACGCCGGGATCAAAGCCACCGAGCTGGCGGTAAGTCAGGAATTTGGTCTGACGCCATTCCTGCCGGAACAGATCCACTTTATTCACAGTCAGGAGCTGCTGAGCCGTTATCCGGGTCTGGATGCCAAAGGCCGCGAGCGGGCGATCGCTAAAGAGCTTGGCGCCGTCTTCTTAATCGGTATCGGCGGTAAACTGTCTGACGGCAAGCGCCACGATGTTCGCGCGCCGGATTACGATGACTGGAGCTCGCCATCGGCGGAAGGTTTTGCCGGCCTGAACGGCGATATCCTGGTGTGGAACCCGGTGCTGGAAGACGCTTTTGAGCTTTCCTCTATGGGGATCCGCGTTGACGCCGAGGCGCTGAAGCGCCAGTTGGCGGTGACCGGCGATGAAGACCGTCTGCAGCTTGAATGGCACCAGGCGCTGCTGCGCGGCGAGATGCCGCAGACCATTGGCGGCGGTATTGGCCAGTCGCGTTTAACCATGCTGTTGCTACAGCTTGACCATATCGGCCAGGTACAGTGCGGCGTATGGCCCACGCAGGTGCGTGAAAGCGTCGCCGCTCTGTTGTAAAGATTAACGCCGCCAGCGACGCAGCAGGCGGCTACGCAATCCGGTATCAAAGCGCCAGATATGATCGAAGATGCGCATGATGCCGGGTTTGCCGTGTACCGACATCGCCACCGCGTGAAAACGGTGCTGATGTTTGTGCTGCAACTCCCCCACCTTATTGACCACCTCATCCGGCAACCGCTGGGCGATAAAATCGGAAATCACCACCGCATCGGCATCGACCCATTGCGGGCTTTGCAAACGTTCAACGATCGCGCGAAAACAGCTGGCCAGATCGGTGCCGCCGCGAAAACGCTGGCTTAAAAAACGGATCGCCTGTTCAAGCCCCTGCGGGCCGGTTAGCTCGTAGTGCACCACTTCGCTGGAGAACAGCATGATGTAGCAGCGACGGTTATCCGCCAGCGCGACGCGCATCAGCGCCAGACAAAAGGCTTTAGCGCATTGCTCGTTAAAGCCGCCCATCGAACCTGAGGTATCTACGCAGACAATAAATGGCCCCCGCGGCTGCTCATCAAAATCCTGCCGGGTTACCGGGCGTTCGGTTATTTTCTCCCGCCATGCGTCGCCGTGCAGGCGATAGGTTAACAACTGTTTTTCCACCAGCTTACGGTAGAACTCGAACTCGAGTTCGGTGATGCCGAGCGTTGCCAACTCTGGCGGCAACAGACGTAGAATATCGTCGCTTTGCTGCAGGCCATCGACCTGCTCTGGTACCGTTGCCGGTTCACGAACCATCGCGCGGAAGGTCTCCATCGGCGCATCTTTCTTCGGCACCAGTTTGGCTTCCCGCGATCTGCCCAACTGCTCAGCCAGTTGCATCAGTTCCGGTTGTTGGCTGAGAAAATCGCCATAGCGCACGATCAGCTGATAATCGCCACGTTTAAGCTCGCCGGCGCTCATATCCCACAGGCGGCCAGCGGCGTTGTCGTTTTCCACCAGCACCGGCTCTAGCTGCCCGCTGAGCGTCATTCGTTCCTGCACCTCGCTGAGCAGTTGATCGCGCTCATCGTCTAATAGGTGCTGGTTGAGGGTGGTGGTCTGTACCACGAGGCTTAAGCGCCAGCGTTGTAAGAACAGAGTATGTAGCGCTGGGGTGAAGGTCGCGTTATCGTCCACCAGCTGCTGCGCCTGAGCGGCAAAGGGTGACTGTAGCTTATGCAGCTTGCCGAGGATCTGCGGCAGTTGCACAATAAATTGCGACGTTGAAAGCAGCTGAGCCTGCTGATAGATCTGCACTTCGGCGTCCAGTTCGGGAGGGATTTGCGTCTCTTTGAGCCGGGCGCGAACCGCTTCTCGCCAGCGCGGAATATCGGCGGCGATGATATTTTTCAGCCGCGGAAATTTTTCAAAGAACACCGCCAGTTGAGGAGAGGCCAGCAGCGCCAGCAGCATCTCCTCGATCATCCCTTCTTCGCTGACCGCCAGCATGACATTCAGCATGTCGAGCGTCATGGCTGGCGCGCCTGTTTAATTTGCGCGCCGACGTCCTGCAGGCTGGCTTCGATACGCCCCAGCCAGTCGCCGGGAATAAACAGGCATTTTTGCTGTTCGCTAAAGCGGTTATGTTGCTGGTGCCACTCGTCATCCAGCGCTTCCAGCTGCTGGCTGATCTCGGCTGGCATATTTTCCTGAGATTCGCTGCCTGGCAGCGACAGGCGTGAGCCTTGCAGGCTGACGTCGCGCACCACCAGGTGCTGGCTGGCATCGACATCCATCGTCAATGGCTGGGCAAAACCGATGCCGTTGAGCTTGCCGCGGATCTCGCCGCCTTTTTCCAGCCAGTTGACCAGCGCTTCGCGTTCGAAGGCGATATGAATGACTTCGAGATCGTGCAATTTCAGCGGTTGCTGGAGAAGCAGCGTCAACGTCTCGCCTTCAATTCCGTCCGGCAGTTCATAATGCGGCTTACGGCTGAACATGCCGCCCACGCGCGTGACTTTAAGCGCGGTTTTATCGCTGTGCTGCTGCTGGATTTGGATGCGGCGTTGGATGATAGCGCCCAGTTTAGTCAGCATCGCCTGCTGGCCCCAGGCATGGCTGGTCATCAGGGATTCCAACTGCTGAGACATCAGATTCATGCTTTCGATGTTATGCCACAGGCAATCTTTCAACAGGATCAGGTCGATAGGGGCGATGGCGTCGCGGCCGCTAAAGAAGGCGCTGGCCTGCAGCAGACGGATGGCTTTTTTCCAGCGGCGATCGGAAACGTAAGGCGCATTAGGCAAGTCATCTAATTGTTGGCGCAGTTGGAAAACCAGCTCGAAGACATTGTCCGGCAACTTCACGGTACCAATGTCATGCTGCCACTGGGTGAACTCTTCGGTGCTGATTTGCAGGTTTTCGGGAACCGGATTGCTGTTTTCATCCTGTTGGCTCACCAGCATCGAGCGGAAGTTAGTTTTATCTTGTACTTTATCCAGCCACAGGCGGATCAGCATGCGGTCATATAAGGCTTCGAGGCTGTTATCCGCTTCGGGAAGTTCGTTCGACGCCGCAACCAGCAGGCGCATCGGGATTTTCTCTTCATGGGCGCCGTTGCGGAAGTGGCGTTCGTTGATGGCCGTCAGCAGGGTATTAAGGATAGCCGGGCCGGCTTTCCAGATTTCATCCAGGAAGACGATTTCCGCCTCTGGCAGATAGCCTGCCGTTAAACGCTCATAGCGCCCTTCATCTTTGAGCGCCTGAATCGACAGCGGGCCGAAAACTTCTTCCGGGGTGGAGAAGCGGGTCATCAGATATTCGAAAGCGCGCGCTTGCTTGAAAGCGAACTTAAGCCGGCGGGCTATGAGGCTTTTCGCGATGCCGGGTGGACCCAGCAGGAATACGCTCTCGCCGCTGAGCGCAGCCAGCAGGCACAGACGTATTGCGTGGCTGCGTTCAAAGAGTCCTTTTTCCAGGGCGGCGCTAAGTCGGGAAATTCTTTCTGCCAGTAAATGTGATTGAGCCATAATAGAGTTGCGTGCTTTGTCGTGTGTCGTTATTGCGTCGAGTATAGATGTTTGATTAGGGGTGGTAATAGCCTGAAGAATCGATTTATTTTCTTTGAGCTAAGTTAATATGGTGTCAGTTAGGGGTACGATTCAGCAAATAATCGTGCATACTGTGCGCTTTTTGTGGGCCAAGGGACTAGGCACACATTTGTTTTATAAACGAAAAGACTAGTCTATGAGCACTGATAATAAACAATCGTTGCCGGCAATAACGCTGGCGGCAATCGGCGTGGTTTACGGCGATATCGGTACCAGTCCACTGTATACTCTTCGCGAATGTCTGTCAGGCCAGTTTGGCTTTGGCGTTGAACGCGATGCGGTGTTTGGCTTTCTGTCGCTGATTTTCTGGCTGTTGATCTTTACCGTATCAATTAAATACATCACCTTCGTGATGCGGGCGGATAACGCCGGCGAGGGCGGGATCTTAACGCTGATGTCGCTGGCGGGGCGTAACACCTCGGCAAAGATGACCTCCGTGTTGGTGATCCTCGGCCTGATTGGCGGTAGCTTCTTCTATGGTGAAGTAGTAATAACCCCGGCAATATCGGTGATGTCGGCGATAGAGGGGTTGGAAATTATCGCCCCACAGCTGGATACCTGGATTGTCCCCATCTCCATTATTGTGCTGACCCTGCTATTTGCTATTCAAAAACATGGTACCGGGATGGTCGGCAAGCTGTTCGCGCCAATTATGCTGATCTGGTTCCTGTTGCTGGCGGTGCTTGGCGCGCGCAGTATCCTCGATAACCCGGAAGTTCTGCAGGCGCTGAACCCTTACTGGGCAGTACATTTCTTCCTGCAGTACAAAACGGTATCCTTTATTGCGCTTGGCGCGGTGGTGCTGTCGATTACCGGTGTGGAAGCGCTGTATGCCGATATGGGCCACTTCGGCAAACTACCGATTCGCGTGGCGTGGTTCTCGGTGGTGCTGCCATCACTGGTGCTTAACTATTTTGGCCAGGGCGCGCTGCTGCTGAAGCACCCGGAAGCCATTAAAAACCCGTTCTTTCTGCTGGCGCCGGAATGGGCGCTGATCCCGATGCTGATTATCGCGACCCTGGCGACGGTTATCGCCTCGCAGGCGGTGATTTCCGGGGTCTTCTCGCTGACTCGCCAGGCCGTGCGTCTGGGCTATCTGTCACCAATGCGCATTATCCATACTTCGGAAATGGAGTCCGGGCAGATTTACATCCCGTTCATTAACTGGCTGCTGTACGTTTCTGTGGTCATCGTCATTGTCAGCTTCGAGCACTCTTCTAATCTGGCGGCGGCGTACGGTATTGCGGTAACGGGCACCATGGTGTTGACCTCCATTCTTTCGGCGACCGTGGCGCGCAAAAACTGGCACTGGAATAAGCTGTTTGTCGGCCTGATGCTGGTGGCCTTCCTGTGTATCGATATTCCGCTGTTCTCGGCGAACCTCGATAAAATCGTCTCCGGCGGCTGGTTGCCGTTATCGCTGGGCCTGGTGATGTTTACGGTGATGACCACCTGGAAGAGCGAGCGTTTCCGCCTGCTGCGCCGGATGCACGAGCATGGCAACTCGCTGGAAGCGATGATCTCCTCGCTGGAGAAATCGCCGCCGGTGCGCGTACCGGGTACCGCGGTCTATATGTCTCGCGCCCTGAACGTGATCCCTTTTGCTCTGCTGCATAACCTGAAACACAACAAGGTGCTGCATGAACGCGTGATTCTGCTGACTCTGCGTACCGAAGATGCCCCGTATGTGCATAACGTTCGCCGCGTGCAGATTGAGCAACTGTCGCCGTCGTTCTGGCGCGTCGTGGCAAGCTATGGCTGGCGTGAAACGCCGAACGTCGAAGAGGTGTTCCATCGCTGCGGCCTGGAAGGGTTGAGCTGTCGAATGATGGAAACGTCGTTCTTTATGTCCCACGAGTCGCTGATTATTGGCAAACGGCCATGGTATCTGCGCCTGCGTGGCAAGCTGTATCTGCTGCTGCAGCGTAACGCCTTGCGCGCGCCGGATCAGTTTGAAATCCCGCCCAACCGGGTTATTGAGCTCGGTACGCAGGTGGAAATCTGATGTCAAAAAGCCCTTCAATAACGAAGGGCTTTTTTGTCTCTCACATCTTGATGTAACTTCTTGTCCCCGCGTTGCGAAACGTTTCGATGGCGATCACATTTCTCTCTTCTGCCGGTGGTTTTCTGTTCGCTGATTGACAATACTTAGGGCAGCGAAACGTTTCGCTAGTGGAGCAAAAGAGACAAAATGAAAAAAGGCACCGTACTTAACGCTGATATTTCTTCCGTTATCTCCCGCCTCGGTCATACCGATACGCTGGTTGTTTGCGACGCCGGATTGCCGGTTCCCCGCAGCAGCGCGCGCATTGATATGGCGCTTACTCAGGGCGTACCTTCTTTTATGCAGGTACTGGAAGTCGTAACGGCGGAAATGCAGGTTGAGGCGGCGGTCATCGCGGAAGAGATTAAAACCCATAATCCGCAACTCCACGCGACGTTGCTCAATCATCTTGAGCAGCTGCAGCAGCACCAGGGAAATACGATTGAAATTCGTTACACCAGTCATGAGCAGTTCAAAAAACAAACCGCAGATAGTCAGGCGGTAATTCGCAGCGGGGAGTGTTCCCCGTATGCGAATATTATTCTCTGTGCCGGCGTCACTTTCTGAGGTCGCCGTCATGGAAGCTTTATTACAGCTGAAAGGGATCGATAAAGCGTTCCCTGGCGTCAAAGCGCTCTCCGGCGCGGCGCTGAATGTCTATGCCGGCCGGGTGATGGCGCTGGTAGGGGAAAATGGCGCCGGTAAATCTACAATGATGAAGGTACTGACCGGTATCTATACCCGTGATGCCGGTTCTTTGCTGTGGTTAGGTAAAGAAACGACCTTTAACGGCCCAAAATCCTCACAGGAAGCCGGTATCGGCATTATTCACCAGGAACTCAACCTGATCCCGCAATTAACGATTGCCGAGAACATCTTCCTCGGCCGCGAGTTCGTGAACCGCTTTGGCAAAATCGACTGGAAAAAGATGTATGCCGAAGCGGACAAGCTGCTGGCGAAGCTGAATTTACGCTTTAACAGCCAGAAGCTGGTGGGCGATCTGTCGATTGGCGATCAGCAAATGGTGGAAATCGCTAAAGTGCTGAGCTTCGAATCGAAGGTCATCATTATGGATGAGCCTACAGATGCCCTGACCGATACCGAGACCGAATCGCTGTTCCGCGTCATCCGCGAATTGAAGTCGCAGGGGCGCGGTATCGTCTATATCTCCCACCGCATGAAAGAGATCTTCGAAATCTGCGATGACGTCACCGTATTTCGCGACGGGCAATTTATTGCCGAGCGCGAAGTGGCTTCGCTGGATGAGGATCGACTGATCGAGATGATGGTTGGCCGTAAGCTGGAAGATCAATATCCGCATCTCGATAAGGCGCCGGGCGCGGTACGTCTGAAGGTCGATAATCTCTGCGGCTCCGGTGTGGAAAACGTGACGTTTACCCTGCGTCAGGGCGAAATCCTCGGCGTCGCCGGGCTGATGGGCGCCGGGCGTACTGAACTGATGAAAGTGCTGTACGGCGCGCTGCCGCGTAGCAGCGGTTCCGTGACGCTGGATGGCCATGAAGTCGTCACCCGTTCGCCGCAGGATGGCCTGGCGAACGGCATTGTCTATATCTCCGAAGACCGTAAGCGTGATGGCCTGGTGCTCGGAATGTCGGTCAAAGAAAACATGTCATTGACCGCGCTACGCTACTTCAGCCGGGCGGGCGGCAGCCTTAAGCATAAAGATGAACAGCAGGCGGTCAGTGATTTCATTCGGCTGTTTAATGTGAAGACGCCTTCAATGGAGCAGGCAATCGGCCTGCTTTCCGGCGGTAACCAGCAAAAAGTCGCTATCGCTCGCGGGCTGATGACCCGGCCGAAAGTGCTGATCCTCGATGAACCGACCCGTGGCGTCGACGTTGGGGCGAAGAAAGAAATCTACCAACTGATTAACCAGTTTAAAGCCGATGGCCTGAGCATCATTCTCGTCTCTTCGGAGATGCCGGAAGTGCTGGGCATGAGCGATCGCATCATTGTGATGCATGAAGGGCATCTCGGCGGTGAATTCACACGCGAGCAGGCCACCCAGGAAGTATTGATGGCTGCCGCTGTGGGCAAGCTTAACCGTGTGAATCAGGAGTAAAAAAGATGACTACCCAGGCTGTTACTGGTCGCCGCTATTTCACTAAAGCGTGGCTGATGGAGCAAAAATCGCTGATCGCCCTGCTGGTGCTGATCGCGATCGTTTCGACCATGAGCCCCAACTTTTTTACCGTCAATAACCTGTTCAATATTCTGCAGCAGACTTCCGTTAACGCCATCATGGCGGTCGGGATGACGCTGGTCATTCTGACATCGGGGATCGATCTGTCCGTCGGTTCTCTGTTGGCGTTGACCGGCGCCGTCGCGGCGTCTATCGTCGGTATCGAAGTGAATGCGCTGGTGGCCGTTGCCGCCGCTCTGGCGCTCGGTGCGGCTATTGGCGCGGTGACCGGGGTGATTGTCGCGAAAGGGCGTGTGCAGGCGTTTATCGCCACTTTGGTAATGATGCTGCTGCTGCGCGGCGTGACGATGGTTTACACCAACGGCAGCCCGATCAACACCGGCTTTAGCGATAACGCCGATCTGTTCGGCTGGTTCGGTATCGGACGCCCGCTGGGGATCCCTACGCCGGTATGGATTATGGCGATTGTCTTCCTGGCGGCCTGGTACATGCTGCACCATACTCGCCTGGGTCGTTATATTTATGCCCTGGGCGGTAATGAAGCGGCGACGCGGCTTTCCGGCATCAGCGTAAATAGAGTGAAAATCATCGTCTATGCGTTATGCGGAATGTTGGCTTCACTGGCCGGGATCATCGAAGTGGCGCGTCTTTCCTCTGCGCAGCCGACGGCGGGGACGGGCTATGAATTAGACGCGATCGCAGCGGTCGTACTTGGCGGCACTAGCCTGGCCGGTGGTAAAGGTCGTATCGTCGGCACGCTGATTGGCGCGCTGATCCTTGGCTTCCTGAATAATGGTCTGAACCTTTTAGGCGTTTCTTCCTATTACCAGATGATCGTCAAAGCGGTGGTGATTTTGCTGGCGGTACTGGTAGATAACAAAAAGCAGTAACTGAGAACTCTACAGGACATCTTAACTATGAATATGAAAAAACTGGCGACCCTGGTCTCTGCTGTTGCTCTAAGCGCGACCGTTAGCGCAAACGCGATGGCGAAAGATACCATCGCACTGGTTATCTCTACCCTGAATAACCCGTTCTTCGTTTCTCTGAAAGACGGCGCGCAGAAAGAAGCCGATAAGCTGGGTTACAACCTGGTGGTGCTGGATTCTCAGAATAACCCGGCAAAAGAGCTGGCGAACGTACAGGACTTAACGGTGCGTGGCGCTAAGCTGCTGCTGATTAACCCAACCGACTCCGATGCTGTCGGCAATGCGGTGAAGATGGCGAACCAGGCTAAAATCCCGGTCATTACCCTTGACCGCCAGGCTTCTAAAGGTGATGTGGTGAGCCATATTGCTTCCGATAACGTGCTGGGCGGTAAAATGGCCGGCGACTATATCGCGAAGAAAGTCGGCGAAAGCGCGAAAGTGATTGAGCTGCAAGGTATTGCTGGTACCTCTGCGGCGCGCGAGCGTGGCGAAGGTTTCAAACAGGCCGTGGCGGCGCATAAGTTCAACGTACTGGCCAGCCAGCCCGCTGACTTCGACCGTACTAAAGGTCTGAACGTGATGCAGAACCTGCTGACGGCGCATCCGGACGTGCAGGCGGTGTTTGCGCAGAACGACGAAATGGCGCTGGGCGCGCTGCGTGCGCTGCAGACTGCAGGAAAATCTGATGTGATGGTGGTTGGATTTGACGGTACTCCGGATGGCGAAAAAGCAGTAAATAGTGGCAAACTGGCAGCGACTATCGCCCAGTTGCCGGAGCAGATCGGCGTTAAAGGCGTCGAAACCGCTGATAAAGTGCTGAAGGGCGAAAAAGTGGATGCCAGCTATCCGGTTGAGCTGAAACTGGTCATTAAGCAGTAAAATGCGATTCGGGCCGGCAACGGCCCGAGGGACAACATAAAAAGAAAAGCAGGGCATGCGCCACCGGAGTCCGGTGGCGCGCTTTCCCGGGAATAAAGATGATGAAAACCGCAGGCAAACTTGTCGTCCTTGGCAGCATCAATGCCGATCACATTCTTAACCTTGAATCCTTCCCTACTCCAGGTGAGACCGTCACCGGAAACCACTATCAGGTCGCGTTCGGCGGTAAAGGCGCTAACCAGGCGGTGGCTGCCGGGCGTAGCGGCGCGGATATTGCCTTCATCGCCTGTACCGGCGATGACGACATTGGCGAACGCGTCCGCCGCCAGCTCGCGAGCGATAACATCGACGTGGCGCCGGTGCGTACCGTTGCTGGCGAATCTACTGGCGTCGCGTTAATTTTCGTTAACGCGGAAGGTGAGAATGTCATCGGTATTCATGCCGGCGCTAATGCAGCGCTATCGGTTTCTCAGGTAGAGGCGGAGAAAGAACGTATCGCCAACGCGCAGGCATTGTTAATGCAGCTGGAGTCGCCGCTGGAGAGCGTGATGGCTGCCGCGAAAATCGCTCATCAGCATCAGACGACGGTGGTACTCAATCCCGCACCGGCGCGTGAACTTTCGGATGAGCTATTGGCGCTGGTGGATGTTATTACGCCGAATGAAACCGAAGCGGAAAAGCTGACCGGTATTCGCGTTGAGAGCGACGACGATGCCGCGAAAGCCGCCAGTGCGCTTCATGCGAAGGGAATTGGTACGGTGATGATTACTCTCGGCAGCCGCGGCGTTTGGTTAAGCTGCGAGGGCGAAAGCCGCCGGGTTCCAGGATTTAAAGTTCAGGCCATCGATACGATTGCCGCTGGCGACACTTTTAATGGCGCATTTGTCACCGCGCTGCTGGAAGGCCGTGAAGTGTCAGACGCCATCCGTTTTGCCCATGCCGCCGCCGCGATTGCCGTCACCCGTAAGGGGGCGCAACCGTCTGTGCCGTGGCGCAAAGAGATCGACGAATTCTTGCGTCAACAGGGGTAATGCTTGGCTACCATGAAGGATGTGGCCCGCGTCGCGGGCGTTTCCACCTCGACCGTTTCTCACGTCATTAATAAAGACCGCTTTGTCAGCGAGGCGATTACCGCCAAAGTTGATGCGGCGATCAAAAGTCTTAACTACGCGCCTTCGGCGCTGGCGCGCAGCCTCAAGTTAAATCAGACGCGAACCATCGGCATGCTGATCACCGCCAGTACTAACCCGTTCTATTCGGAGCTGGTGCGCGGCGTGGAACGCAGCTGTTTCGAGCGCGGCTACAGCCTGGTGCTATGTAATACCGAAGGCGATGAGCAGCGGATGAACCGCAATCTGGAAACGCTGATGCAAAAACGCGTCGATGGTCTGCTGCTGCTGTGCACCGAAACGCATCAACCTTCCCAGGAGATCATGCAGCGTTATCCGTCGGTGCCGACGGTGATGATGGATTGGGCGCCGTTCGACGGCGACAGCGATCTGATTCAGGATAATTCGTTGCTTGGTGGCGATATGGCGACCCAGTATCTGATCGATCGCGGTCATACCCGTATTGCCTGCATTGCCGGGCCGCTGGATAAAACGCCGTCGCGACTGCGGCTGGAGGGCTATCATGCGGCGATGGCGCGCGCCGGGCTGGATGTCGCCGAAGGTTATGTCATTACCAGCGATTTTGAATTTGGCGGCGGTTTTACTGCGATGCAGCAACTGCTGGCGTTAACGCCACGGCCGCAGGCGGTCTTTGTCGGTAATGATGCGATGGCGGTCGGCGCGTATCAGGCGCTGTATCAGTCCGGGTTGCATATTCCGCAGGATATGGCGCTGGTGGGGTATGACGATATTGAACTGGCGCGCTATATGACCCCGCCGCTCACCACCATTCATCAACCTAAAGATGAACTGGGAGAGCTCGCTATCGATGTGCTGATTCACCGCATGGCGGATCCCGGGCAAAAACAGCAGCGCGTGCAGCTCACTCCAGAGCTGGTGATTCGCGGTTCAGCTTAGTGCTTGTGCCGCTCCGTTATCAGGTTGCGGCCATCTTTGGCTCTGAGCAGCATAAACATCAACGCTGACACCACGGTGATCGCACCCATCGTGATAAAGGTATAGTGGAATTGTTCGATGGTACTGGCGTTATCAAACCCTTCATAAAAACGCAGAACCGCCGCGCTAATGGCTACGCCAAGGCTAATCGACAGCTGCTGGGTTACCGCGAGCAGGCTGTTGCCGCTACTGGCATTGTCATCGGTTAAATCAGCAAGCGTAATGGTGTTCATCGAGGTGAACTGCGTGGACATCGCCATCCCCAGTACAAATAGCGGCAGTAGTAGCAGCCACAGCGGCATTCCCGGCGACTGCAGCGCAAACTGCGCGATCATCAAACCAATAAAGATGGTGACTCCCACCAACGTTTTGCGATAACCAAACCAGCGCAGGATCTGCGTGACGGTCGACTTGGCGATTATCGAGCCGATGGCCGTCGGCGCAATCATGCAGCCGGCGATAATGGCCGGGTAGCCGAAACCGACTTGTAGCATCAGCGGCATCAGGAACGGCACGCAGCCGGTACCTAACCGTGTCGCCAGGTTACCGGCGATCCCGACAGAGAAGGTATGGGTCTTAAATAGAGAGAGCGAAATCAGCGGAGTGGGATGGCGACGAGCATGCCGAATATAGGCCAGCATGAGCACGACGCTCAGGGCGATGACGGCCAGCGCTATCCAGCTGGCGACGATTTTCTCGCCAAAGAGCTCAATACCGCTGGAGAACAGCACCAGGCTTAAACCAAAAAGCACAAAACCGCTGGTGTCGAAACGACGGCGGGGCGTGGTGAAGTCCGGCATATATTTGCGGGCGTAGAGAATGCCGATGATGCCAATCGGGATGTTAATCAAGAAAATCCAGTGCCAACTGGCCCAGGTGACTAACACGCCGCCGAGTACAGGGCCGAGGATGGGGCCGACCAGTCCGGGCATGGTAACGAAGTTGAGTACCGGCAGCAGTTCGCTACGCGGATAGGCGCGTAACAGCGCCAGGCGCGCAACCGGCATCATCATTGCGCCGCCGATCCCCTGGATGACGCGGAAGACAACCAATTCGGGAAGCGAAGTGGAAAGCGCGCAGGCGAGGGAGCCCAGGGTAAACAGGCTAACGGCAACGATAAAGACCTTGCGGGTGCCAAAGCGATCGGCCAACCAGCCGCTCACCGGAATCAGCATCGCTACCGTCAGGGTGTAGCTGATAATGGCGGATTGCATCGCCAGCGGGGAGTGACCGAGGCTATGCGCAATCGCGGGAAGCGCGGTATTAAGAATAGTGGCGTCCAGCGCCTGCATAAAGAAAGCCATGGCCGCAATCCATGGCAGTCCGGCCATACTCAGCCCTTTCTTCCCGGTCATGCCATTTCCTTCTTTATTTACCTGTGTGGTTTGGGGTGTTCAATAATGTCTGGCAGGCAAGCTGCGCGCGTGGACCGTCGCTTTCCTGAATGGCGTCAACAATAGCCTGGTGTAGATCGAGTTTAACGACTTCATTTTGCGTAATCGAGGTGAAATAGGTCTGATATACCGAATGGAATAACGACGCGAAAGAGGTGAGAAACGGGTTGCCGCTCATCGCATAAATATGTTCATGCCAGGCCATATCGACTTCAATCCAGCGTTCGCGGATAAAATGTCTTTTCAGCTCGATCATTTCTTCCATTAGCGTATTGAGCTGCGCTTTCTGCTCGGAGGTGCCGTTTATCGCCGCCAGAAAACAGGCCTGAGGCTCCAGGCTGCTACGCATCACCAGAAAATGGCTAACCACCTCGGCAAAATTATCTTCCGTCAGCCACCAGGCAAGCAGCTCTTTATCCAGAAAGTTCCAGCTGCTGCGTGCCAGAACGCGAGTTCCGATACGCGGGCGCGGAAGCAGCATGCCTTTAGCTGCCAGCGTTTTTACCGCTTCTCGTACTGCCGTCCGGCTCACGCCAAACTGTTCGCCCAGTTCCATTTCACCAGGAAGAATGCTCTCTGGCGGATATTCGCCGGTGAGAATTTTTTGGGCGATCTTCTCCGCGATGACCCAGGAGATGTTTTTTTGTGCCGCCAGCTGCTGTGCGCTTATAGACATAAATGCCGTTCCTTTCTCTTTTCTACTTCATCAGTATGCCACCTGGCGGCTTGTTTCGGTGGTTAAAACAGCAAAAGGGCGATTTTTTACGGTTTTGACACCGCCTTTGGTGAAAAAAGAGACGGTTGAAAAGTTTTTTGAAAACAGGGCTTGTCAACGTCTCAGAACTCCCTATAATGCGCCTCCACTGACACGGAACAACGGCAAGCAAGCCGCCGGGTCAGCAGGGTTTCAGCGGTAAATAACAACGCTGAAAACCGACAGAGAAAAGTGAAAATAAACGCTTGACTCTGAATGAGGAAAACGTAATATACGTGACCTCGCAACGGTGAGCTGAAAGCCGCGTTGCAACTGCTCTTTAACAATTTATCAGACAATCTGTGTGGGCACTCAAAGTGACATGGATTCTTAACGTCCTCGGACGAATAAATGAATACCAAGTCTCTGAGTGAACATACGTAATTCATTACGAAGTTTAATTCACGAGCATCAAACTTAAATTGAAGAGTTTGATCATGGCTCAGATTGAACGCTGGCGGCAGGCCTAACACATGCAAGTCGAGCGGTAGCACAGAGAGCTTGCTCTCGGGTGACGAGCGGCGGACGGGTGAGTAATGTCTGGGAAACTGCCTGATGGAGGGGGATAACTACTGGAAACGGTAGCTAATACCGCATAACGTCGCAAGACCAAAGTGGGGGACCTTCGGGCCTCATGCCATCAGATGTGCCCAGATGGGATTAGCTAGTAGGTGGGGTAATGGCTCACCTAGGCGACGATCCCTAGCTGGTCTGAGAGGATGACCAGCCACACTGGAACTGAGACACGGTCCAGACTCCTACGGGAGGCAGCAGTGGGGAATATTGCACAATGGGCGCAAGCCTGATGCAGCCATGCCGCGTGTATGAAGAAGGCCTTCGGGTTGTAAAGTACTTTCAGCGAGGAGGAAGGCGTTAAGGTTAATAACCTTGGCGATTGACGTTACTCGCAGAAGAAGCACCGGCTAACTCCGTGCCAGCAGCCGCGGTAATACGGAGGGTGCAAGCGTTAATCGGAATTACTGGGCGTAAAGCGCACGCAGGCGGTCTGTCAAGTCGGATGTGAAATCCCCGGGCTCAACCTGGGAACTGCATTCGAAACTGGCAGGCTAGAGTCTTGTAGAGGGGGGTAGAATTCCAGGTGTAGCGGTGAAATGCGTAGAGATCTGGAGGAATACCGGTGGCGAAGGCGGCCCCCTGGACAAAGACTGACGCTCAGGTGCGAAAGCGTGGGGAGCAAACAGGATTAGATACCCTGGTAGTCCACGCCGTAAACGATGTCGACTTGGAGGTTGTGCCCTTGAGGCGTGGCTTCCGGAGCTAACGCGTTAAGTCGACCGCCTGGGGAGTACGGCCGCAAGGTTAAAACTCAAATGAATTGACGGGGGCCCGCACAAGCGGTGGAGCATGTGGTTTAATTCGATGCAACGCGAAGAACCTTACCTACTCTTGACATCCAGAGAACTTAGCAGAGATGCTTTGGTGCCTTCGGGAACTCTGAGACAGGTGCTGCATGGCTGTCGTCAGCTCGTGTTGTGAAATGTTGGGTTAAGTCCCGCAACGAGCGCAACCCTTATCCTTTGTTGCCAGCGGTCCGGCCGGGAACTCAAAGGAGACTGCCAGTGATAAACTGGAGGAAGGTGGGGATGACGTCAAGTCATCATGGCCCTTACGAGTAGGGCTACACACGTGCTACAATGGCATATACAAAGAGAAGCGACCTCGCGAGAGCAAGCGGACCTCATAAAGTATGTCGTAGTCCGGATTGGAGTCTGCAACTCGACTCCATGAAGTCGGAATCGCTAGTAATCGTAGATCAGAATGCTACGGTGAATACGTTCCCGGGCCTTGTACACACCGCCCGTCACACCATGGGAGTGGGTTGCAAAAGAAGTAGGTAGCTTAACCTTCGGGAGGGCGCTTACCACTTTGTGATTCATGACTGGGGTGAAGTCGTAACAAGGTAACCGTAGGGGAACCTGCGGTTGGATCACCTCCTTACCTTAAAGAACCTGCCTTTGTAGTGCTCACACAGATTGTCTGATGAAAGTAGAGAAGCAAGGCGTCTTGCGATTGAGACTTCAGTGTCCCCTTCGTCTAGAGGCCCAGGACACCGCCCTTTCACGGCGGTAACAGGGGTTCGAATCCCCTAGGGGACGCCACTTGCTGGTTCGTGAGTGAAAGACGCGTGCCGATATATCTCAAAACTCATCTTCGGGTGACGTTTGAGATATTTGCTCTTTAAAAATCTGGATCAAGCTGAAAATTGAAACGACACACAGTTAATGTGTGTTCGAGTCTCTCAAATTTTCGCAACACGTGGGTGTTTTACGAAACATCTTCGGGTTGTGAGGTTAAGCGACTAAGCGTACACGGTGGATGCCCTGGCAGTCAGAGGCGATGAAGGACGTGCTAATCTGCGAAAAGCGTCGGTAAGGTGATATGAACCGTTACAGCCGGCGATGTCCGAATGGGGAAACCCAGTGCAATTCGTTGCACTATCGTTAACTGAATACATAGGTTAACGAGGCGAACCGGGGGAACTGAAACATCTAAGTACCCCGAGGAAAAGAAATCAACCGAGATTCCCCCAGTAGCGGCGAGCGAACGGGGAGCAGCCCAGAGTCTGAATCAGCTTGTGTGTTAGTGGAACGGTCTGGAAAGTCCGACGGTACAGGGTGATAGTCCCGTACACCAAAATGCACAGGCTGTGAACTCGAAGAGTAGGGCGGGACACGTGGTATCCTGTCTGAATATGGGGGGACCATCCTCCAAGGCTAAATACTCCTGACTGACCGATAGTGAACCAGTACCGTGAGGGAAAGGCGAAAAGAACCCCGGCGAGGGGAGTGAAAAAGAACCTGAAACCGTGTACGTACAAGCAGTGGGAGCACCTTGGGTGTGACTGCGTACCTTTTGTATAATGGGTCAGCGACTTATATTCTGTAGCAAGGTTAACCGTATAGGGGAGCCGCAGGGAAACCGAGTCTTAACTGGGCGTTAAGTTGCAGGGTATAGACCCGAAACCCGGTGATCTAGCCATGGGCAGGTTGAAGGTTGGGTAACACTAACTGGAGGACCGAACCGACTAATGTTGAAAAATTAGCGGATGACTTGTGGCTGGGGGTGAAAGGCCAATCAAACCGGGAGATAGCTGGTTCTCCCCGAAAGCTATTTAGGTAGCGCCTCGTGAATTCATCTTCGGGGGTAGAGCACTGTTTCGGCTAGGGGGTCATCCCGACTTACCAACCCGATGCAAACTACGAATACCGAAGAATGTTATCACGGGAGACACACGGCGGGTGCTAACGTCCGTCGTGAAGAGGGAAACAACCCAGACCGCCAGCTAAGGTCCCAAAGTCACAGTTAAGTGGGAAACGATGTGGGAAGGCACAGACAGCCAGGATGTTGGCTTAGAAGCAGCCATCATTTAAAGAAAGCGTAATAGCTCACTGGTCGAGTCGGCCTGCGCGGAAGATGTAACGGGGCTAAACTGTGCACCGAAGCTGCGGCAGCGACACTATGTGTTGTTGGGTAGGGGAGCGTTCTGTAAGCCTGCGAAGGTGGCCTGTGAGGGTTGCTGGAGGTATCAGAAGTGCGAATGCTGACATAAGTAACGATAATGCGGGTGAAAAGCCCGCACGCCGGAAGACCAAGGGTTCCTGTCCAACGTTAATCGGGGCAGGGTGAGTCGACCCCTAAGGCGAGGCCGAAAGGCGTAGTCGATGGGAAACAGGTTAATATTCCTGTACTTGGTGTTACTGCGAAGGGGGGACGGAGAAGGCTATGTTAGCCGGGCGACGGTTGTCCCGGTTTAAGCATGTAGGCGGAGGTTCCAGGTAAATCCGGTACCTTTTAACGCTGAGGTGTGATGACGAGGCACTACGGTGCTGAAGTAACAAATGCCCTGCTTCCAGGAAAAGCCTCTAAGCATCAGGTAACATTGAATCGTACCCCAAACCGACACAGGTGGTCAGGTAGAGAATACCAAGGCGCTTGAGAGAACTCGGGTGAAGGAACTAGGCAAAATGGTGCCGTAACTTCGGGAGAAGGCACGCTGATATGTAGGTGAAGCCCCTGCGGGTGGAGCTGAAATCAGTCGAAGATACCAGCTGGCTGCAACTGTTTATTAAAAACACAGCACTGTGCAAACACGAAAGTGGACGTATACGGTGTGACGCCTGCCCGGTGCCGGAAGGTTAATTGATGGGGTTATCCGTAAGGAGAAGCTCTTGATCGAAGCCCCGGTAAACGGCGGCCGTAACTATAACGGTCCTAAGGTAGCGAAATTCCTTGTCGGGTAAGTTCCGACCTGCACGAATGGCGTAATGATGGCCAGGCTGTCTCCACCCGAGACTCAGTGAAATTGAACTCGCTGTGAAGATGCAGTGTACCCGCGGCAAGACGGAAAGACCCCGTGAACCTTTACTATAGCTTGACACTGAACATTGAGCCTTGATGTGTAGGATAGGTGGGAGGCTTTGAAGCGTGGACGCCAGTCTGCGTGGAGCCAACCTTGAAATACCACCCTTTAATGTTTGATGTTCTAACGTTGGCCCCTAATCGGGGTTGCGGACAGTGTCTGGTGGGTAGTTTGACTGGGGCGGTCTCCTCCCAAAGAGTAACGGAGGAGCACGAAGGTTAGCTAATCCTGGTCGGACATCAGGAGGTTAGTGCAATGGCATAAGCTAGCTTGACTGCGAGCGTGACGGCGCGAGCAGGTGCGAAAGCAGGTCATAGTGATCCGGTGGTTCTGAATGGAAGGGCCATCGCTCAACGGATAAAAGGTACTCCGGGGATAACAGGCTGATACCGCCCAAGAGTTCATATCGACGGCGGTGTTTGGCACCTCGATGTCGGCTCATCACATCCTGGGGCTGAAGTAGGTCCCAAGGGTATGGCTGTTCGCCATTTAAAGTGGTACGCGAGCTGGGTTTAGAACGTCGTGAGACAGTTCGGTCCCTATCTGCCGTGGGCGCTGGAGAATTGAGGGGGGCTGCTCCTAGTACGAGAGGACCGGAGTGGACGCATCACTGGTGTTCGGGTTGTCATGCCAATGGCATTGCCCGGTAGCTAAATGCGGAAGAGATAAGTGCTGAAAGCATCTAAGCACGAAACTTGCCCCGAGATGAGTTCTCCCTGAGACTTTAAGTCTCCTGAAGGAACGTTAAAGACGATGACGTTGATAGGTCGGGTGTGTAAGCGTAGCGATACGTTGAGCTAACCGATACTAATGAACCGTGAGGCTTAACCTTACAACGCCGAAGGTGTTTTGGCGATTTGAGATGATTTTCAGCCTGATACAGATTACTCGATGCGTCCTGAGGACGTGTTGAAAACAGAATTTGCCTGGCGGCGATAGCGCGGTGGTCCCACCTGACCCCATGCCGAACTCAGAAGTGAAACGCCGTAGCGCCGATGGTAGTGTGGGGTCTCCCCATGTGAGAGTAGGGAACTGCCAGGCATCAAATAAAACGAAAGGCTCAGTCGAAAGACTGGGCCTTTTGTTTTTGTATTTTGCGGCCAGACGCGCCGCCATCTCCCCCGGTGGCGCTGCGCTTACCGGGGCTACAGACCCCGTAGCCCGGAAAAGGTGCGCAGCACCGCCTCCGGGGAAAGCCGCTGTCATAGCAACGTAAACGAAAGGCTCAGTCGGAAGACCGGGCCTTTTGTTTTTGTGTTTTGCGGCCAGGTACTCCGCCATCTTCCCCGGTGGCGCTGCGCTTACCGGGGCTACAGACCCCGTAGCCCGGAAAAGGTGCGTAGCACCGCCTCCGGGGAAATCCCACCTATATCACCGCTATTGCCTCTCTAACCAACTCGCAATAAACGTCGCGATCTGTGGAATATTATTTAAATCCAACAGCGGAAGTGACGTCACGATGGGTACATCGCTGGCCACGGCGATCGTATGTTCATCAATCACTAGCTCTTCTACAAGATGTCCGCTATTTTGCCGGAAAAGCAGGATCTTCGGCACAGGTTCATGCTTAAAACCCTCCACCAAAACGAAATCCAATTTGTCAGGATCCATTCTGCTTACCAGCCATTGAAGATCTAATTCGGGTTCATCTGGGGTTTCTGTCATCAGCGCCCAACGCTGCTTACTGGCGACAATAGTTTGTGAAGCGCCAGCTTTGCGCAACTCATAACTATCCTTGCCAGGTTTATCGACATCCATATTGTGATGAGTATGCTTTATTAGCCCCGGCCGCAATCCTTTAGCGCAGAGTTCAGGGATAAGGCGTTTTAATAACGTTGTTTTCCCGGTACCGCTCCATGCGGCGATCGCCAGTAAGGGGATCATGATGACTCCTGCATCTGCTGCAACTCATCCAACGTATTTACATTGATGAACGCTGATTTCACATCGCTGAAATTCACCGGGTGCCCACCTACTTGACGCATAAAGACCATCACCCGGCGTTCTCCATGAGCCAGATAAGTCTCCAGTTCCGGAATGATTTGACGATGAACTAATGCAACGGCGGGATGATCGCGCTCGCCATCGTGTACCCAAACCACCGGCGCTGAAGCTTTCTGTTGTAGAAAGCGCTCGACCAGAAAAGAGGGGATGAACGGCGTGTCGCAGGGGCAAAATACAAACCATGGGCTATCTACCTGCTGCATAACGGCAAGCATTCCGGCCAGTGGGCCTGGAAAATCAGCTTGGGTATCGCGATAAACGGCATATCCGCTAGTATGCCAATACTCAAGATTGCGATTAGCGCTAATCACTAATCTGCCTACCTGCGGCTCTAATGAATCCGCAACGTGACGCCAGAGAGGACGACCATTCAGCAACTGCAATCCCTTATCAACACCGCCCATGCGCGTAGCTCTTCCACCCGCCAGCACGACGCCGGTTATTGCCTCGCTTTGCATATTAATATCGCCTCTTTCATTGTGGGATTGACCCTGTTAACTTGTCCCTATCAAGAGTAAGGAGCATGACTATGAAATGTAAACGCCTGAATGAAGTAATTGAGCTTCTCCAGCCAGCCTGGCAAAAAGAACCTGAACTGAACCTGATGCAATTCTTGCAGAAACTGGCGGCTGAAGCAGGTTACAAAGGTGAACTAGCCGATCTTTCTGATGATATTCTGATTTATCACCTGAAGATGCGTGATTCATCGAAAGAGGCTGTCATCCCGGGTATTCAGAAAGATTATGAAGAGGATTTTAAAACCGCACTGTTACGCGCGCGCGGTGTTATTAAAGAGTAAAAGGTTGTAAGTGCTGCCGCGAAACCGGCTACGAGATGATATCCTGAAGCATTCGTACGATTATCGGATGTCAGGATGCACGATAAGGCTTTTACTTTTCAGACGCTTCACCCGGATACCATCATTGATGGATTATTCGATCTGGGAATGCGGGTCGACTCCGGTCTGACCCCGCTTAATAGCTATGAGAACCGTGTTTACCAGTTTCAGGACGAAGATCGCCGCCGCTACGTGGTGAAGTTCTATCGTCCTGAACGCTGGTCTGCAGAACAGATCCTCGAAGAACATCAGTTTGCGCTTCAACTCGTAGAAGATGAAGTGCCCGTTGCCGCGCCGCTCTTATTTAACGACAGCACGCTACATCAACATCAAGGATTCTTCTTTGCCGTCTTCCCAAGCCTCGGTGGCCGCCAGTTCGAAGCGGATAATCTTGACCAAATAGAATGGGTCGGGCGCTATCTTGGCCGCCTGCACCAGACCGGTCGTAAGCAGCGTTTTAATGCGCGCCCGGAGATTGGCGTACAAGAATATCTGTTGGAACCACGTCAGGTATTCGAACAGGCGACGCTTATTCCATCTGGCCTGAAGGCTGATTTCCTGGGTGCGGCTGATAAACTCATCGATGCCGTCAGGGCGCAGTGGCACGGGCGTGCGGATACGCTTCGTCTACATGGCGACTGCCACGCCGGTAATATCCTGTGGCGCGATGGTCCGCTGTTTGTTGATTTAGATGATGCCCGCAGTGGCCCGGCGGTACAGGATCTCTGGATGCTGCTGAATGGCGATAAAGCCGAACAGCGCATGCAGCTGGAGACCATCATTGAGGCTTATGAAGAATTCAGTCCGTTCAACACGGACGAAATCGCTCTCATCGAACCTTTACGCGCCATGCGTTTAGTTTATTATCTGGCGTGGCTGCTCAGGCGTTGGGACGATCCTGCTTTCCCTATAAATTTCCCATGGTTAACCGGGGAAGATTATTGGCGCGGGCAGACTGAAACATTTCTTGAGCAGGTGAAGGTTCTGCAGGAACCCCCTCTTCAGTTAACGCCAATGTATTAATGTGATATATCAGGAGAGAAATAATCATGAAAAAAATTTGGCTGGCGCTGGCTGGTATGATTCTGGCTTTCAGTGCATCCGCTGCCCAGATCACCGACGGCAAGCAGTACACCACCCTTGATAAGCCGGTTGCAGGTGAACCTCAGGTCCTTGAGTTCTTCTCATTCTACTGCCCGCACTGCTATCAGTTTGAAGAAGTGCTGCACGTTTCCGACAATGTACGTCAGAAACTGCCTGAAGGCACCAAAATGACCAAGTATCACGTTGAATTCCTGGGCCCGTTGGGTAAAGACCTGACCCAGGCGTGGGCTGTGGCGATCGCGCTGGGCGTTGAAGATAAAGTAACCGCGCCGATGTTTGAAGCGGTACAGAAAACCCAAACCGTGCAGTCCACTGCCGACATCCGTAAAGTCTTCGTTGATGCGGGCGTTAAAGGTGAAGATTACGACGCGGCATGGAACAGCTTTGTGGTGAAGTCTCTGGTCGCCCAGCAAGAGAAAGCCGCAGCCGATTTACAGCTGCAGGGCGTTCCGGCGATGTTTGTTAATGGTAAATACCAGCTGAACCCGCAGGGTATGGATACCAGCAATATGGACGCGTTTGTTTCCCAGTACGCAGATACTGTGAAACAACTGGTTGAAAAGAAATAAAAAAAAAGCCGGTCACTGACCGGCTTTTTTTATCGACTCTATAGTCACGACTTTTCGTTACCCTGCATAATGTCAGTGAGCTGACGATCTTTTTCTTCCCAAAGCCCATTCAGCCAGCGCTGGAAACCGCGCTTAAAGTTTTTATCATTGACGTAATCACCGTGTAGTTCCTCGCCAATCGGCACCAGATTAATACGTACCACGATACGTGTCAGGCGGCCGCTTAACATATCGTAAAACGGCCTGGCATTATTATCCGGATAGCACAGCGTAACGTTCAGTAGCTTATCGAACTGTGCGCCGAGGACGTTTAACGCCATCGCAATGCCCGCAGCTTTAGGCGGCAACAGGTTGTGGTAAGGCGAGCGCGTCTCGCGCTTCTTTTCAGCGGTAAACCTTGAACCTTCAACGAAGTTGACAATGGTTGTCGGATGAGAGCGGAATTTTTCACATGAGCGGCGAGTCGTTTCGACGTCTTTACCGCGACGTTCCGGGTGGCGCAGTAAGTAGCCGCGCGAATAGCGGCGCATAAAAGGCATATCAAGCGCCCAGCAGGCCAGGCCGATAAACGGTACCCAGGCCAACTGCTGCTTGAGGAAGTATTTATTCATCGGGATATGCTTGCGAAACAGAACGCAGAGCACCACGATGTCCGCCCAGCTATGATGGTTGCTGATAAGCAGATACCAGTTCTTTTTATTCAGCCCTTCCAGCCCCTGAATATCCCATTTCAACCATGGGTTGAGATGCAGCAGCAGCGCCAGTCCTTCGCACCAGCAATACATCATAAAATTGCAAAAAACGGAAATAGAACGCCATACCGCCGGGATAGGTACCAGCAGTTTAATCAGTCCGGCGATGATAATCGGTACGGAACAGATAATGGTGACTAAGATGGTAAGGGCGATACTCAGCGGGAGCGTTATCGCAGCGAGTAATCTCGACATAGTTAGTTTATTCAGAAAGTTAGGCCGGCAAAGAACCTTCTTAAGCCGCGCAAGAGGCTGATTTTACCAGAAAACGCGGTAAATAACGGGTCTTACCAGAACAGAAAAAAACGCGAATCTTATATCCACATGGAACATTGAGTCATCATGAATCGCATATAGCCTTGGGGGAAGATTTAATTCTTTGATATATAATGAGTTATAAGATGACATGTTACATGGCTTAGGCTTTTTGGGCTGAGGCGATAAAACTATACACAAAGTTATCCACAGATAATATTGTGCAGCGATTCCCCTCTGCGATGAATCTTTTCGGCTAAATGCGGGAAAAATTCAGGATTTCATGCCCGTCTGTGGCATCCTTTACCCATAATCTGATAAACAGGCACGGAAATTATGGTTCAGATCCCAGAAAACCCTCTCATCCTCGTCGACGGCTCCTCTTACCTATATCGGGCTTACCACGCCTTCCCACCGCTAACCAATAGCGCCGGGGAGCCTACCGGCGCTATGTACGGTGTGCTGAATATGTTGCGTAGCCTGATCCTGCAGTATCAGCCGACGCATGCCGTCGTGGTATTTGATGCCAAAGGGAAAACCTTCCGTGACGAATTGTTTGAGCATTACAAATCACATCGTCCGCCGATGCCGGACGATCTACGTGCGCAGATTGAACCGCTGCACAAGATGGTGAAGGCGATGGGGCTGCCGCTGATGGCGGTGCCTGGCGTTGAAGCGGATGACGTTATCGGCACGCTGGCCCGCGAGGCGGAAAAAGTGGGCCGCCCGGTACTGATCAGCACCGGTGATAAAGATATGGCGCAACTGGTGACGCCGGGCATTACCTTAATCAACACCATGACCAACACTATCCTCGGCCCGGAAGAGGTCGTGAATAAGTACGGCGTACCGCCGGAACTGATTATTGATTTCCTCGCGCTGATGGGCGACTCCTCGGATAACATACCTGGCGTCCCGGGCGTTGGGGAAAAAACGGCGCAGGCGCTACTGCAGGGTTTGGGTGGTCTGGATACGCTCTATGCAGAACCGGAAAAAATCGCCGGGCTGACCTTCCGCGGCGCGAAAACGATGGCGGCGAAGCTGGAGCAGAACAAAGAGGTGGCCTACCTCTCTTATCAACTCGCGACGATAAAAACCGATGTTGAACTGGATCTGGGTTGCGAAGAGCTGTTAGTTGCGCAGCCGGCGGCAGATGAGCTGCTGGCATTGTTTAAGCAATATGAATTCAAACGTTGGATCACCGATGTCGAATCCGGCAAATGGCTACAGGGGAAAGGCGCTAAACCAGCGGCGAAACCAGCTGAAGCCGCGGTAATTATGGAAGAAGAGGTCGCCGCGACGCTCTCTTCTGAGTATTATGTGACAATCCTGGATGAAGCGACGCTGGTCGAATGGATTGCCAGATTGAAGAAAGCGCCGCTATTCGCTTTTGATACCGAAACGGATAGCCTCGATAACATTTCCGCCAATATGGTGGGTCTGTCATTCGCGATTGAGCCTGGCGTCGCGGCTTATGTGCCGGTGGCCCATGATTATCTCGACGCGCCGGACCAGATCCCACGTGAACGCGTGCTGGAGCTGCTCAAGCCGCTGCTGGAAGATGACAAGGTGCTAAAAGTAGGGCAAAACCTGAAGTACGATCGCGGCATCCTGGCCAACTATGACATTGAACTGCGTGGTATTGCCTTCGACACCATGCTGGAATCCTACACCCTCGATAGCGTCGCGGGTCGACATGATATGGATAGCCTGTCCGATCGCTGGTTGAAACACAAAACCATCACCTTTGAAGAGATTGCCGGTAAGGGGAAAAATCAGCTCACCTTTAATCAGATCGCGCTGGAAGAGGCCGGGCGTTACGCCGCGGAGGATGCTGACGTGACGCTGCAACTGCATCTGAAGATGTGGCCGCAACTGCAGCAGCATGAAGGTCCGCTGAATATCTTTAAAAATATCGAGATGCCGCTGGTGCCGGTGCTGTCGCGGGTTGAGCGCAACGGCGTGAAAATCGATCCGGCGGTGCTTCACGCGCATTCGCAGGAGATCGCTAAGCGTCTGGTTGAACTGGAACAACGCGCCCATGAAATTGCCGGTGAGGAGTTCAACCTCTCTTCTACCAAACAGTTGCAAACTATCCTGTTTGAAAAGCAGGGCATCAAGCCGCTGAAGAAAACGCCTGGCGGTGCGCCGTCGACTTCTGAAGAGGTGCTGGAGGAACTGGCGCTGGATTACCCGCTGCCGAAGGTGATCCTCGAGTATCGTGGGCTGGCGAAGCTTAAATCGACCTATACCGATAAGCTGCCGCTGATGATTAACCCGAAAACCGGTCGTGTTCATACTTCGTATCATCAGGCGGTGACGGCGACCGGGCGTCTCTCTTCGACCGATCCTAACCTGCAGAATATTCCGGTACGTAATGACGAAGGTCGTCGTATTCGTCAGGCGTTTATTGCGCCTCAGGACTATCTGATTGTGTCTGCCGACTATTCGCAGATTGAGCTGCGCATCATGGCGCACCTGTCGCGCGATGAGGGGCTGCTGAAGGCGTTTGCGGAAGGTAAGGATATTCACCGCGCCACCGCGGCAGAGGTATTTGGCTTACCGTTAGAAAGCGTCAGTAATGAACAGCGCCGTAGCGCGAAGGCGATTAACTTCGGCCTGATTTACGGTATGAGCGCATTTGGTCTGGCGCGTCAGCTGAATATCCCGCGTAAAGAAGCGCAGAAGTACATGGATCTCTATTTCGAGCGCTATCCGGGCGTACTGGACTATATGGAACGTACCCGCGCGCAGGCGAAAGAGCAGGGTTATGTCGAAACGCTGGAAGGGCGTCGTCTGTATCTGCCGGATATCAAATCCAGCAATGGCGCGCGCCGCGCGGGCGCGGAACGTGCAGCGATTAACGCTCCGATGCAGGGAACGGCGGCGGATATTATTAAGCGGGCGATGATTGCCGTTGATGACTGGCTGCTGAGCGAAAAACCGCGCGTGCGGATGATCATGCAGGTGCACGATGAACTGGTGTTTGAAGTGCACAAAGACGATCTGGACAGCGTATCGAAGAAGGTGCATGAGCTGATGGAAAACAGCACCACGCTTGCAGTGCCGTTATTGGTGGAAGTCGGTAGCGGTGAAAACTGGGATCAAGCGCACTAAGTGGGCAATCTGTAAGGCTCTTTTTTGTAAGTTAGCAACATAACTTATAGATTTTTGTGATGGTCATTTGAATTTGTTATGTAAATAGTGAAAAAAAACTACAAAAAGTGCTTTATCCATAACCGAAAGAAGAGTAAAGTTATTCGCGTAGGGTACAGAGGTAAGATGTTCTATCTTTCAGACCTTTTACTTCACGTAATCGGATTTGGCTGAATATTTTAGCCGCCCCGGTCATTTATGACCGGGGCGTTTTTTATTGCGCGAAAGAAAAGTTTTACGCGCTGACAACAGCGTAAAATGAACGTCCGGATAGGGCGCTGGGCGCCATTATCCGGAAAAAGCGGGGGTTACTCTGCGTCTTCGGCGGCTTCTTGCGGCGGGATGTCGTTAAACCAGCTATCCAGCTTCTGACGCAATTTATCCACGCCAGTTTTTTTCAGCGAAGAGAAAGGCTCAACCTGGATATCGCCATTGAAGGCCTGTACCGCTTCACGCACCATATTGACCTGCGCTTTACGCGCGCCGCTGGCGAGCTTATCGGCTTTGGTTAGCAGGACCAGCACCTGAATATCGCTTTCTACCGCCCATTCGATCATCTGCTGATCGAGATCTTTCAGCGGATGACGGATATCCATCAATACCACCAGGCCTTTCAGGCACAGACGTTTTTCAAGATACTCACCCAGCGCCTTCTGCCATTTGATTTTCATCTCTTCCGGCACCTGCGCGTAGCCATACCCCGGCAAGTCGACCAGGCGTTTACCTTCCGCAACCTCAAACAGGTTGATAAGCTGGGTACGACCCGGCGTTTTTGACGTACGCGCCAGGCTTTTCTGGTTAGTCAGCGTATTAAGGGCGCTGGATTTGCCCGCATTTGAGCGGCCAGCGAATGCCACTTCGATTCCGGTATCGGATGGAAGATGGCGGATATCAGGCGCGCTCGTGACAAAATGCGTCTGTTGATAATTCCAGTTGGTCAAGACTGTCGTCTCCGTAAAATCAGGCTATGGCGGGGATTATACCTGAAAGGCAGAAAAAGGCTGTTTTTACCGCACGTCGGCGTTGTAAGCAAAAACCATGAGCTTTGTGAGACATTGTCCATAAGGACTATACGAAATTTGTGAGAAAAACCTGACGTCAAATTCATAGATTATCGTTAAATCATACTGTTACAGGAAACTCTATTCCCTTAAGCAGGCTTTTCATCCTACAGGTGGTTGTCGATTTCCGGCAAAACGGTAAAGTAGTGGGCAAAGGCGAGGATGCCGGAGGATTACGACTCAGGACGAGGGGTCAGGAGCGCCAGGAGGCGAAGACCGGGATTGTCAGGATGACAAACGTCTGGAGACGTTTTAAAAGGGAAAGGGATAGAAACAAGGACCGTTGGAAGCTAAGGGAAAGACAGGGTAAGTCGATAGCTGACATGGAAAGTGGAAACCCGTTAAGGGTTGTGAGTGCGGAAAAAGGCGACAGATTAATCTGTCGCCTTTTTTCTTTGCTTGCTTTCTGCTAGATTCCGCCTCAATTCTATACTGAAGAAAACTGTCTGAAGATCACACATCATGAAAAAACCGGCATCCGCATCGCGCGGTAAAGCACGTGGTAAGTCGCGTGAAGAGTTGAACCAGGAAGCACGCGACCGTAAACGTCAGAAAAAACACCGCGGCCATGCCGCAGGCAGCCGCACCAGCGGCGGCGATGCTGCTTCAGCAGGCAAAGGCCGCAGCCAGCAGCAGGACCCACGCATTGGCAGCAAAAAACCGATCCCGCTGGGCGTGACAGAAAGCACCCCGGCCGTTAAGCAGCACAAACCGAAGAGCGAGAAACCTATGCTTTCACCGCAGGCTGAGCTGGATTTGCTGGAGAATGATGAGCGCCTGGACGCGCTGCTGGAACGTCTGGAAGAGGGCGGTACCCTGAATGCTGAAGAGCAGGCCTGGGTCGATGCCAAACTGGATCGTATTGACGCGCTGATGCAGCAGCTTGGCCTCTCCTATGACGACGAGGACGAGGAAGAAGAAGAGCGTCAGGAAGATATGATGCGTCTGCTGAAGGGTGGAAACTAACGTTTGCATCCCATCGGATTCCCGGTCCTGCTTATAACCCTTCTGGTTATATGTTATCTGCTGTGGTTATTCGTTAAACTAAGACGGTTGTCGCGGCGTCAAAAATGGCTGCGCAACCGGCTCATGACCCGAGGTGCGGTTGGGCCGGCACGGCGTACCCGTCGGCGGCATCATCGGAAGGAGTGAGCATGTCTGAGCAGTTAATCGACTGGGATCTGGCCCTTATCCAGAAATATAACTATTCCGGGCCGCGATATACCTCGTATCCCACCGCGCTGGAGTTTTCTCCGGCGTTCGGCGCTGCTGATTTTGCCGCCGCCGTCGCCCGCTACCCGCAGCGGCCGCTGTCGCTGTACGTCCATATCCCGTTCTGCCATAAGCTCTGCTATTTCTGCGGCTGTAATAAGATTGTCACCCGTCAGCAGCATAAGGCCGATCAGTATCTTGATGTCCTTGAGCAGGAAATTATTCACCGCGCGCCGCTTTTTGCCGGCCGTCAGGTTAGCCAGCTGCACTGGGGCGGCGGTACGCCAACCTATCTCAACAAAGCGCAAATCAGCCGCTTGATGAATCTGCTGCGCGACCACTTTAACTTCAACGCCGATGCGGAAATCTCAATTGAGGTTGATCCGCGTGAAATCGAACTGGATGTACTGGATCATTTACGATCCGCAGGGTTCAACCGTCTGAGCATGGGGGTGCAGGATTTCAATAAAGAAGTACAGCGCCTGGTGAACCGTGAACAAGATGAAGAATTCATCTTTGCGCTGCTGCGTCATGCGCGTGAGATTGGCTTCACATCGACCAACATCGATTTGATTTACGGTCTGCCGAAGCAAACGCCGGAAAGCTTTGCCTTCACGCTGCAGAAAGTGGCTGAACTCAACCCGGACCGTCTGAGCGTCTTTAACTACGCGCATCTGCCAACGTTATTCGCTGCGCAGCGCAAAATTAAAGACGCGGATTTACCGAGCGCAGAGCAGAAACTGGATATCCTGCAGGAAACCATCGCTTCGCTTACCAAAGCGGGCTATCAGTTTATCGGCATGGACCACTTTGCCCGCCCGGACGATGAACTGGCGATTGCCCAACGTGAAGGCGTGCTGCACCGTAACTTCCAGGGGTACACCACTCAAGGTGATACCGATCTACTCGGAATGGGCGTGTCGGCGATCAGTATGATTGGCGACTGCTATGCGCAGAACCAGAAAGAGCTGAAACAGTATTATCAGCAGGTCGATGAAAGCGGCACCGCGCTGTGGCGGGGTATTGCGTTGACCCGCGATGATTGCATCCGCCGGGATGTCATTAAGGCCCTGATTTGTAACTTCCGTCTTGAGTTCGCGGCGGTTGAAGCGCAGTGGGATCTTATCTTCAACGATTACTTTGCCGAAGATATGAAATTGCTGGCGCCGCTGGCGAAAGATGGGCTGGTGGATGTGGATGAAAAAGGAATACAGGTCACGGCAAAAGGGCGTCTGTTGATTCGTAACATCTGTATGTGCTTCGATGCCTATTTGCGACAGAAAGCGCGCCTGCAGCAGTTCTCTCGCGTTATTTAAGCGAATCCCGGTGAGTCAGCTCACCGGGCGTTCATTTCGCCGCTAAGACCGGTGTTATTCCATTCCCAGCTCTTTTAGCTTCCGCGTTAACGTATTTCGCCCCCAGCCCAGCAGACGAGCGGCTTCCTGCTTATGCCCTTGCGTATGACGTAGCGCGGTGGTGAGCAATGCACGCTCCATCTCCGGCTGCGCTTCTGATAGCAGGTTTTGATGACCGGAACGCAGGGCACGGTCAGCCCATTGCCCCAGCAGCGTCGCCCAGCTATCCGGTTGGATCTGCGTTGGGCTATCGGGAATCGACGTTTCGAACAGCTCGGACGGCAGATCCTGGGTCAATACCTCCTGGCCTGCTGCCATCACCGTTAGCCAGCGACAGGTGTTCTCCAGCTGTCGCACGTTACCGGGCCAGGCCAGTCGCGTCAGCGCCGCTTCCGTTTCCGGATGCAACTGCTTGGCTTCGACGCCCAGTTCGCGGGCGGCAATCTGCAGGAAGTGGCGCGCCAGGCGCGGAATATCTTCCCGGCGTTCGCGCAGCGGCGGCAAATGCACGCGAATCACGTTCAGGCGATGGAACAAATCTTCACGGAATTTTCCTTCCTGCACGCGTAGCTCAAGGTTCTGGTGGGTCGCGGCAATAATCCGCACATCGACTTTCACCGGCGCATAGCCGCCAACGCGATAAAATTGGCCGTCAGCCAGCACGCGCAGCAGTCGCGTCTGAACATCCAGCGGCATATCGCCAATTTCATCAAGGAACAGCGTACCGCCATCGGCCTGCTCAAAACGCCCCTGACGGACGGTATTGGCGCCGGTAAAAGCCCCTTTTTCATGGCCGAACAGTTCCGATTCAATCAAATCTTTCGGAATGGCCGCCATGTTAAGGGCGATAAACGGCGATTTGGCGCGTGGACTGTGGCGATGCAGCGCGTGGGCGACCAGCTCTTTACCGGTACCTGATTCGCCGTTGATCAGTACGCTGATTGAGGAGCGTGACAGGCGGCCAATGATGCGAAACACATCCTGCATCGCCGGCGCTTCGCCAATAATATCGGCTGTCGGGCTGCTGACCGGCGTATTACGCGGCTGCTGCTGCTCCTGATAATGGCTAATCGCACGGTCAACCAGCGCCACCGCCTCATCAATATCAAAAGGTTTCGGCAGGTAATCAAAGGCGCCCTGCTGATAGGCGCTGACGGCGGCATCGAGATCCGAGTGTGCGGTCATAATGATGACCGGAAGCATCGGATGGCGTTGTTTAATCTGCTTTAACAGCGCCAGACCGTCCATCCCAGGCATGCGAATGTCGGAGAGTAAAACGTCCGGCGTTTTGGTGGTGAGGGCATCAAGCACCTCATTGCCGCTCTCAAATGTGGTACAGCTTAGACCCGCTCCGGTGAGTGCGCGTTCAAGCACCCAACGGATGGAGCTATCGTCATCGACTACCCAGGCTATCCCTCGTTGCATAAACACCTCTATTTCCGAATAGGCAGGTATACCGAAAACTCGGTATGGCCAGGCCAACTGGTAAATTCAATTTTGCCGGAGTGCTGATCGATAAGACTGCGGGCGATAGAAAGGCCAAGACCGGTACCGCCTTCGCGGCCGCTGACCATGGGGTAAAACAGCGTATCCTGCAGATGGGGTGGGATACCGGGACCATTATCTTCCACGTCGATACGCGCCGCCAGACGGTAACGTACGCCGTGGAGCGTGAGCTGAAAGGCGGTACGGGTGCGCAGGATGATTTCGCCGCCTTCGGGCCCCAGGGCCTGCAGCGCGTTTCGCACGATATTCAGCAACACTTGCTCGATTTGTTCCGGGTCGTGGGCCAACTCTGGCAGGCTCGGGTCGTAATCGCGGATCAGTTTGACGTTATCCGGCAATTCCATGGAGACCAGCGCCACCACGCGCTCCGCGACTTTATGAATGCTTTCCGTGATATGCATACCGGGATGCTGCGGCCCCAGCAGGCGATCGACCAGGTTACGTAACCTGTCGGCCTGTTCAATAATCACCTGGGTATATTCCATCAGCGCGGGATCCGGTAGCGCTTTACTCAATAGCTGCGCCGCACCGCGCAGGCCACCGAGCGGGTTTTTAATTTCATGTGCCAGACCGCGCACTAAATCGCGCGCCGCCACCTGCTGAGCATGCTGCAGCTGTTCCTGGCTCAAACGACGCTGATTATCCATCGGCGACATCTCAAGCAGGATATAGCCTTCAGGCAGGCGCTGAGCGGTGAGGGAGAGAATGTGCGAGCGGCCGTCAATCACCAGCGTCACTTCATTATCCGTGAAGCCCTGACCCGCCTGCAGGCTTTCCTGCATCAGGCCAATGTTTAACGAAAAGTAGCTCAGCAATTCTGGCAGCGGCGTACCGAATAATTTACGCGAACTTTGCGCCAGTAACTGCTGGGCAGCCGGGTTAGCGTAATGCACCGCGAGGTCGTCATCGACTAATAAGATACTGTGGATCAGCGAGTTGAGGATCTGCCCAGCATCGGGCTGTGTGCCTGTTGCCATCTGACAGTCTCCTGAAATGGTTGCACTATTTTAGTGCAGTATAGCTTTTTATTGGTAAAAAGCGCGAGAGATCAGCGTGTTGCTGGAGAAAAAAGCCCATCCTGAGATGGGCTGAAAGTTTCCACGGCAACAAAACATCCCTGGTATCCCGTGCCACAACACGGGAACACCATGGATTTACAGCAAAATCAGACGCTGTAGTACAGTTCGAACTCAACCGGGTGCGGAGTCATACGTACGCGGTCGTTTTCTTCAATGCGCAGGGCGATGTAAGCATCGATAGCTTCGTCAGTGAAGACGCCGCCTGCGGTCAGGAACTCGCGGTCTGCGTCCAGAGCCTGCAGGGCTTCTTCCAGAGAACCTGCAACCTGCGGGATTTCTTTCGCTTCTTCCGGCGGCAGATCGTACAGGTTTTTGTCCATCGCATCGCCAGGATGGATTTTGTTTTTAATACCGTCCAGGCCGGCCATCAGCAGCGCGGCGAAGCACAGGTACGGGTTGGCAGCCGGGTCCGGGAAGCGCACTTCGATACGACGCGCTTTCGGCGAGGCAACCACCGGAATACGGATGGAAGCAGAGCGGTTACGGGCGGAGTAAGCCAGCATAACCGGCGCTTCGTAACCCGGGACCAGACGCTTGTAGGAGTTAGTGGTCGGGTTCGCCAGGGCGTTGATCGCTTTAGCGTGCTTGATAACGCCGCCGATGTAGTGCAGCGCTTGCTCAGACAGGCCCGCGTATTTGTCGCCGGAGAACAGGTTTACGCCGTTCTTGGACAGGGACATGTGGCAGTGCATGCCGGAACCGTTATCGCCAAACATTGGTTTTGGCATGAAGGTCGCGGTTTTACCGAAACGGTGAGCGACGTTGTGTACAACATATTTGTAGATCTGAATTTCGTCCGCTTTTTTGGTCATGGTGTTGAAGCGGGTAGCGATTTCGTTCTGACCGGCAGTTGCCACTTCGTGGTGGTGAGCTTCAACAACCAGGCCCATCTCTTCCATGATCATACACATGGTAGAACGGATATCCTGAGAGGAGTCTACCGGCGGAACCGGGAAGTAACCGCCTTTCACGCCCGGACGGTGGCCTTTGTTGCCGCCTTCGTATTTGGTAGAAGAGTTCCATGCGCCTTCGATATCGTCAATGGCCACGTGGGAACCAGAGATGGATGCGCCAAAGCGGATGTCGTCGAACAGGAAGAATTCTGGTTCCGGCCCGAACAGCACGGTGTCGGCGATGCCGGTGGCGCGCAGGTACTCTTCAGCGCGCTTGGCGATAGAGCGCGGGTCGCGGTCGTAGCCCTGCAGGGTGCCTGGTTCCAGGATATCGCAGCGGATGATCAGCGTCGGTTCTTCATAGAACGGGTCGATCAGCGCCGTGGTGGCATCCGGCATCAGGACCATGTCGGATTCGTTAATACCTTTCCAACCGCCAATCGAGGAGCCATCAAACATTTTGCCTTCTTCAAAGAATTCGGCATTTACCTGATGGGAAGGAATCGTGACGTGCTGTTCTTTACCTTTGGTATCGGTGAAGCGCAGATCGACAAACTTCACTTCGTGCTCGTTCAGCATCGTCAAAACGTGTTCAGCGGACATACTTAAACTCTCCCGGATTGGTCATTGTCGTCGTGGTAACGAACTTCTTACTGCTTAAAAGTGGCGTTGTTGCCTTAAAAAATATAAAGCGAAATCTGTGCCAACTTTTAAAAGTACGGTAAAACGCTGTATCATGCGCACCATAGTGCAAAAGGACTGCACCATGATGGAGATAATGCACCAAAATAGTGCTTCAATGTGAACGTTGAGCACCATTTTGGTGCAATTTTTATTACGGTGCCCTTTTATCGCTCCGTGAAAGCGGTCACAAACAAACTCTGCAATACTTGTTTGCGGAGGATCTTTGTGATCCTGTTCAGTCCTTCGCTTAATACGTGTACAATAACGCGCTATTTCTAATGCCTGAGGCAAAGTTGTGATCGAAAATCTGCGTAATATCGCCATCATCGCGCACGTCGACCATGGTAAAACTACCCTGGTTGATAAGCTGCTACAGCAATCCGGTACGTTCGACGCACGTACTGAAGCACAAGAACGTGTGATGGACTCCAACGATTTGGAGAAAGAGCGTGGGATTACCATCCTCGCTAAAAACACTGCAATCAAATGGAATGATTACCGTATCAACATCGTTGATACCCCAGGGCACGCCGACTTCGGAGGTGAAGTTGAGCGTGTTATGTCCATGGTTGACTCTGTGCTGCTGGTGGTTGATGCCTTTGACGGCCCGATGCCGCAGACGCGCTTTGTTACCAAAAAAGCGTTTGCTCACGGTCTGAAGCCGATCGTGGTCATCAACAAAGTTGACCGTCCGGGCGCGCGTCCGGATTGGGTTGTCGACCAGGTATTCGACCTGTTCGTTAACCTCGACGCGACCGACGAACAGCTGGACTTCCCGATCGTTTACGCTTCCGCGCTGAACGGTATCGCGGGTCTGGACCACGAAGACATGGCTGAAGACATGACCCCGCTGTACCAGGCGATTGTTGACCGTGTACCGGCGCCGGACGTTGACCTTGACGGTCCGCTGCAGATGCAAATCTCCCAGCTCGACTACAACAACTACGTTGGCGTAATCGGCATTGGTCGCATCAAGCGCGGTAAAGTGAAGCCGAACCAGCAGATCACTATCATCGATAGCGAAGGGAAAACCCGCAACGGTAAAGTCGGTAAAGTACTGACTCACCTTGGTCTCGAGCGTATCGAGAGCGATGTAGCCGAAGCTGGCGACATCATCGCGATCACCGGTCTGGGCGAGCTGAACATCTCCGACACCATCTGCGACCCGCAGAACGTCGAAGCGCTGCCGGCACTGTCTGTTGATGAGCCGACCGTATCTATGTTCTTCAACGTCAACACCTCTCCGTTCTGCGGTAAAGAAGGTAAGTTCGTTACCTCTCGCCAGATCCTGGACCGTCTGAACAAAGAGCTGGTGCACAACGTTGCGCTGCGCGTTGAAGAAACCGAAGACGCCGATGCGTTCCGCGTTTCTGGCCGTGGCGAACTGCACCTGTCTGTTCTGATTGAAAACATGCGTCGTGAAGGTTTCGAGATGGCGGTTTCCCGTCCGAAAGTTATCTTCCGCGAAATCGATGGCCGTAAACAAGAGCCGTTCGAAAACGTAACGCTGGACGTCGAAGAGCAGCACCAGGGGTCTGTCATGCAGGCGCTGGGCGAGCGTAAAGGCGACCTGAAAAACATGAATCCAGACGGTAAAGGCCGCGTACGTCTCGACTACGTGATCCCAAGCCGTGGTCTGATCGGCTTCCGTTCAGAGTTCATGACCATGACTTCCGGTACCGGTCTGCTGTACTCCACCTTCAGCCACTACGACGACGTTCGTCCGGGCGAAGTGGGCCAGCGTAACAACGGCGTACTGATCTCTAACGGTCAGGGTAAAGCGGTTGCGTTCGCACTGTTCGGCCTGCAGGATCGCGGTAAGCTGTTCCTCGGCCACGGTGCTGAAGTTTACGAAGGTCAGATTATCGGTATTCACAGCCGTTCTAATGACCTGACGGTAAACTGCCTGACCGGTAAGAAACTGACCAACATGCGTGCGTCCGGTACTGACGAAGCAACGGTTCTGGTTCCGCCGGTTAAGATGACCCTGGAGCAGGCTCTGGAGTTCATCGATGACGACGAACTGGTAGAAGTTACTCCGACGTCTATCCGTATCCGTAAACGTCACCTGACCGAGAACGATCGTAAACGCGCTATGCGCGGTGCGAAAGAAGAGTAATTTACCCTTCTTGCTACCCTTCAAACCTCGCCTCTCCGGCGGGGTTTTTTTATGCCTGCTCCTCATACTTATCTTCTGGCGGCGCCAGTGTGGCTCCGGTAGAGAGCTTGGTCACAATTATTCTTAAAGCTTGCGACAGCAATTGCTTTCTTTTTTTGCACAAGAGTAAGATGAGTCATCTGGTTTAAACCAAATGGATTAAACAATGACGAATAACCCATCCACTGTGGAAAATGCGAAAGAGAAACTGGACCTGTGGTTAAAGCAGGGGCTGACGGTATCGGGTGGAAAACTGCCGTCCGAGCGCGAGCTTGGCGAGTTGCTCGGTATCAAGCGCATGACGTTGCGCCAGGCGCTGCTCGGTCTGGAGGCGGAATCAAGAATATTTCGTAAAGACCGTAAAGGTTGGTTTGTTGCCCAGCCGCGTTTTAACTATAGCCCGGAGCTCTCGGCCAGCTTTCAGCGGGCAGCGATTGAACAGGGTAGAGAACCTTCGTGGGGTTTTATCGAAAAGGTACGGACGACGGAGTATCCCGACGTCGCAGAAGCTCTCTTTGCTACCTGTCCTGCGCAAGATTTATATCTGATAACCGGCTGGGGGGCCCTGGAAGGGCATAAAGTTTTTTATCATGAAACGTTTATCAACCCGAATGTTGCCCCGGATTTTATTACCAGACTCAAGAACCAGTCTTTTTCCACCGTTTGGGAGAATGACTATCATAAAACTGTAGTTATTAAAAAATTAGCCTTCAGGCCAGTAAGAATGCCCGGCGATGTAAGTAAATTCATTGGCGGCTCTGCCGGTATGCCCGCTATTCTGATAGAAAAACATCGTGCCGATAGTGCAGGTAATATCGTGCAAATAGATCTCGAATATTGGCGATTTGAGGCTGTGGATCTCTTTATTAACTTGTAGGTATTTTATGCTCACTAAAGATAACGCTGAGAAGATCCTTTCTCGCATTGATAATATTCCTCTTTATCTTCATGCTTATGCATATCACCTGAATATGCGGCTGGAGAGAATTTTACCAGTTGATTTACTGAAAATTGCGAATAGCCATCATTTAAAAGGTGTGAAAATTCATGTCCTCGATGGCGAGCGTTACTCTCTTAGCTGTATGGATAATATGCAATTGGCCGCTTTTGGCGAGCAGGCAAAAGCGTTACGGCTGGATATCCATATAGAAACCAGCGCCTCCGATAAAGAGACCATCGATCAAGCCGTCGCTATCGCATTAAAGACCGGGGCAACCTCCGTTCGTTTTTATCCTCGTTACGAAGGGCCTTTACAGGATGTTTTAGCAAGTATTTCGGCTGATATTCAATATATTAAAGAGACGTATAGTCACTCTGGACTCGCTTTTACCATTGAACAACATGAAGATTTAAAAAGTATTGAGTTAGTCAATCTGGTTAAACAAAGCGAGATGCCGTCGCTATCACTGCTTTTTGATTTTGCCAATATGATCAATGCCAACGAACAGCCGCTGGAAGCGTTAGCGGTCATGTCGCCCTATGTCACTCAGGTTCACATTAAAGATGCCTGTATCATTGCGGAAAATGGCGGACTGGGGCACCGGGCCTGTAATTCGGGTCACGGCGATATGCCATTTAAAGCGCTGCTGACTGAGTTAATTTGTCTGGGCCAGGAGCAACCACAGGTGATGGCCTACGGTCTGGAAGAAGAGGTTGATTATTACGCGCCGCCTTTCCGTTTTGCAACCGAAGGCGATAACCCGTGGATCCCGTGGAGACAACTGAGCGAAACGCCTCTGCCTGATACAACGCAACTTGAAGCCCGGCTGGATAAAGAAAAACAGGATGCGATCGCCCAGTTAAATTTTGTCAGGGACACCTTACACGACATAAAAAATGATGCTCTGAAAGTGCTTTCGCGTTAATTTTTAATTAAATTTGGTATTGATGGCCGCTATTTTAATTTAATAGCGAAATATTCCATGTCCTTAAATAAAATGATGTTAAGTCATCAGGGGATCTTATGCTCACAAGAAAGAAATGGGCTATATTTAGCCTGTTAACGCTTTGTGGTGGTACCATTTATAAACTGCCTTCATTAAAAGATGCGTTTTATATACCGATGCAGGATTACTTTCATTTGACCAATGGTCAGATTGGTAATGCCATGTCGGTAAACTCAGTGGTGACAACCATTGGTTTTTTCTTGTCAATTTACTTTGCTGATAAACTTCCGCGTCGCTACACCATGTCATTTTCACTGATAGCGACGGGATTGTTAGGTATCTATCTGACAACGATGCCTGGCTATTGGGGCATTCTATTTGTTTGGGCATTATTTGGCGTCACCTGCGACATGATGAACTGGCCGGTACTATTAAAATCGGTGAGTCGGTTAGGAAATAGCGAACAACAGGGACGCTTATTTGGCTTCTTCGAAACGGGACGCGGTATTGTTGACACCGTCATCGCATTCTCAGCCTTGGCTATTTTCACCTGGTTTGGCAGTGGTTTGCTGGGTTTTAAAGCCGGCATTTGGTTCTACGCCATTATTGTCATTGTTGTAGGCATCTTGCTGTTTTTCATGCTTAAGCAGAAGGATGAGTCGACGCCCGCCGCTGATGAAGGCGCCACCAGGCAACAAACCAGCATCTCTTCGGTGCTGAAAGACAAAACAATCTGGCTGATTGCCTTCAATGTGTTTTTTGTCTACGCCGTGTACTGTGGACTCACCTTCTTTATCCCGTTCCTGAAGAACATCTACATGCTGCCGGTAGCCCTGGTTGGCGCATACGGCATTATTAACCAGTACTGTTTAAAAATGATCGGTGGTCCAATTGGCGGTTTAATTGCCGATAAGATCCTCAGATCGCCAAGTAAATATCTGTTTTATACCTTCTGTATCAGTACGTTGGCTTTAGTCGCGTTAATTCTGTTACCGCACGAAAGTATGCCGGTCTATCTGGGTATGGTGTGTACTCTCGGGTTCGGCGCCATTGTTTTTACGCAACGAGCCGTGTTTTTTGCCCCGATTGGGGAAGCGAAAATCGCTGAAAACCAGACGGGCGCGGCGATGGCGCTGGGGAGCTTCATTGGCTATGCGCCAGCTATGTTTTGCTATAGCCTGTACGGCTACATTCTCGATCTTAATCCGGGTCTGGTGGGGTACAAGATAGTCTTTGGCATCATGGCCTGCTTCGCTTGCGCCGGCGCGTTCGTTTCGGTGATGTTGGTTAAACGCATCAACCGCAGAAAGAATATGTTGGAAACCGCATTGGTCTGATTTTAAGCGTTCAGCCATTTCACCAAAGCCGCAGATATGCGGCTTTGGTCGTTTTTGCGTCTGAGATGTCTTGAGCCGTTTCCCGTTTGTTCATAGTCAAACCTCTTCTTTCCCGCTACAGTTAATCTTCAACGGCGCGGAAGGAGACAAAAATGCTCTATATCTTTGATTTAGGTAATGTGATTGTCGACATTGACTTCAACCGGGTGCTCGGAACGTGGAGCGATTTGACCCGCATCCCGCTGGCGACGCTAAAGCAAGACTTTGTTATGGGCGATGCCTTCCACCAGCATGAACGCGGGGAGATCAGCGATGAAGAGTTTGCCGCTGCAATGTGTCATGAAATGAACATGCCGCTGAGCTATGAACAGTTTGCCCACGGTTGGCAGGCCGTTTTTGTCGCCTTGCGTCCAGAAGTCACCGACATTATGCAAAAACTTCGCGACCAGGGGCACCGCGTGGTCGTACTCTCGAACACCAACCGTTTACATACCACTTTCTGGCCAAGCGAATATCCACAAGTACGTGCTGCCGCAGATCATGTGTATCTTTCGCAAGAGATGGGGATGCGCAAACCCGAAACGCGTATCTACCAAAGCGTGCTGCAGGCGGAAGGATTTTCGCCGCAAGATGCGGTCTTTTTCGACGATAACGCCGATAATATAGCTGGGGCTAACCAGTTGGGGATCACCAGTATTCTGGTCACGGATAAGGAGACCATCCCCAACTACTTTGCGAAACAGCTATGCTAAAAAGCGTTCATCAAAAAACCAAATACCATACCAGGCCGCTGGTGGCCTGGCTTAAGCTGCTGTGGCGGCGAATTGAAGAAGACAACATGACGACGTTGGCGGGGAATCTGGCCTACGTGTCTTTACTTGCGCTGGTACCGCTGATCGCCGTGGTTTTTGCCCTGTTTGCCGCCTTTCCGATGTTCTCCGACGTCAGCGTGCAGATCCGCCATTTTATCTTTGCCAACTTCATTCCGGCGACCGGCGATGTCATTCAGGGATATATCGAACAGTTTGTGGCGAACTCCAGCAGGATGACGGCCGTCGGCGCCTTTGGGTTAATTGTCACCTCATTACTGCTGATGTATTCGATTGATAGCGCGCTGAACACCATCTGGCGCAGCAGTCGGACGCGGCCAAAAATCTATTCATTTGCGGTCTATTGGATGATCCTGACTCTCGGGCCGCTGTTGGCCGGCGCCAGTCTGGCAATCAGTTCCTATCTTCTCTCACTACGCTGGGCCAGCGATCTCAATAGCGTCATTGATGATGTACTCCGTATATTCCCGCTAATCTTATCGTGGGCGGCGTTCTGGATGCTTTATAGCATTGTGCCCACCACCCAGGTACGCAATCGCGATGCGGTAATCGGCTCGCTGGTGGCGGCACTGCTTTTTGAAGCCGGTAAAAAGGCTTTTGCTTTATATATCACCATGTTTCCGTCATACCAGCTGATTTATGGCGTGATTGCGGTAGTACCCATTTTGTTTGTCTGGGTTTACTGGACCTGGTGTATCGTCTTGCTTGGCGCTGAAATAACTGTCACTCTCGGTGAATACCGCAAACTCAAAAAAGAAGAAACAGAACAACCATGATTGCATTAATTCAACGCGTATCCCGTGCAAGCGTTACCGTGGAGGGTGAAGTGACGGGTGAAATCGGTCCGGGACTGCTGGTGCTGCTGGGCGTCGAGAAAGACGATGACGAACAGAAGGCCAATCGTCTGTGTGAACGAGTGCTCGGCTATCGCATTTTCAGCGATGCCGAAGGCAAAATGAATCTTAATGTCCAGCAGGCGGGCGGCAGCGTGCTGGTAGTTTCGCAGTTTACGCTAGCGGCCGATACCGAGCGCGGCATGCGCCCGAGTTTTTCCAAAGGCGCGGCGCCGGACAGAGCGGAAGCGCTGTATGAATACTTTGTTGAGCGCTGCCGCCAACAAGAAATGAATACTCAGACCGGGAGATTCGCTGCGGATATGCAGGTCTCGCTGGTAAACGATGGTCCCGTGACCTTTTGGTTGCAGGTATGAGTCAGCTTCCGGGCAGGCTGCGGGTAACAAAAGAGAGTACAGCTATGTATCACCTTCGTGTACCGCAAACAGAAGAAGAGTTAGAAAGCTATTATCAGTTCCGCTGGGAGATGTTGCGTAAGCCGCTGCATCAGCCTAAAGGGTCGGAACGCGACGCCTGGGATGCCATGGCGCATCACCAGATGGTCGTCGATGAAGAGGGCAATCTGGTTGCCGTCGGCCGGCTGTATATTAATGCGGAGAATGAAGCCTCGATCCGTTTTATGGCCGTTCATCCTTCCGTTCAGGATAAAGGTTTAGGCACCCTTATGGCGATGACCCTTGAGTCAGTCGCCCGTCAGGAAGGGGTGAAGCGGGTGACCTGTAGCGCCCGTGAAGATGCGATGGAGTTTTTCTCTAAACTGGGCTTTGTGAACCAGGGTGAAATCACCACGCCGACAACCACGCCGATTCGCCACTTCTTGATGATTAAACCCATTGCTTCACTGGACGACATCCTGCACCGCGGCGACTGGTGCGGCCAACTGCAGCAGGCCTGGTATCAGCACATTCCGCTGAGCGAAAAGATGGGGGTGCGCATTCAGCAGTATACCGGGCAAAAATTTATCACCACCATGCCCGAAGCGGGAAACCAGAATCCGCATCATACGTTATTTGCCGGCAGCCTGTTTTCGCTCGCTACCTTAACCGGCTGGGGGCTAATCTGGTTAATGCTGCGCGAGCGGCACCTTGGCGGCACGATTATCCTTGCCGATGCGCATATCCGTTACAGCAAGCCGATCAGCGGGAGGCCGAATGCCGTGGCCGATTTGGGCTCGCTAAGCGGCGATCTCGATCGCCTGGCGCGCGGGCGTAAGGCTCGCGTGCAGCTTCAGGTCGAACTGTTCGGTAACGATAAGCTGGGCGCCGTTTTTGAGGGAACCTATATCGTACTGCCCGCGAAGCCGTTTGGTTCTTATGAAGAGGGCGGGAACGAGGAAGAGTAACCCGCCTCTGGCATTATTATTGGCCTGGCGTTTGCGTACGCCAGGCGATATCGCGCATCGCCTGCTTTGCCGCGAGGCTTATCCCACCTAACTGAAAGAAACCGTGAATGACGCCCAGATAGCGCTGGCAGGAGCTTTCTATCCCTTGTGCTATTAACCGCCGGTACAGCGCTTCTCCCTCATCGCGCAAAGGATCAAATTCGGCCGTCAGGATATGAACCGGCGGCAGCCCGTTAAAATCTTCGCGCCACAGCGGACTGGCTTCCGGATGGGTAGCGGGTGTGGCCGCTAAATACATTTCGTAGCCGCTAAGCAGCGTATCCCGGGTAATGATGTAATCCTCGCCGTTGCTGGCGTAGCTTGCCATGCTGGCGGTAGCGTCGAGCATAGGGTAAATCAGGATAAGCTGCGCAGGTTGCCATACTCCCGCCGCTTTCAGGCGTAGCGCTGTGACCAGGGCGAGGTGGCCGCCGGCGCTGTCGCCGGCCAGCGTGATGCGCGCGGCGTCAACGCCAAGCCGCTGCGCATACCGATAGATAATGTTGGCGCCTCGTTCCGCATCATCGTGCGCCGCCGGAAAAGTGTACTCCGGCGCCAGACGGTACTGCACGGCGATCACCCGGCACCCACTGAACCAGGCAAGCTGGCGCAATTGGTTGTCATGGGTGGCAAAGTCGCCGCTCACAAAACAGCCGCCGTGGTAATACACAATGGTGGGTAGCAAGCCGTTGCTTTTTGGCGGCGAGACGACGCGAAAGGTTATGCCATCGAGCGTGATGTCTTCAACCTGCACACGCGTCTCCGTTTCCCCTGCGAGAACGGCGCTGGCGAGATAGCCGTTTCTCCGGTCATCAATACTCTGTTCTCGCGATGGTGGCCGCCCCGCAGCAATAAACTCCTCAACCAGCGAAGCAATACCTTTTTCCAACGTCATGGCAAGTCCCTTTTACTGGATTAATATCCAGTGTTATAGCCTGGTTTTTGCGAAAAAGATATACCGAATGGAGCTGCGATCGCATTGTGGAAAGCGGCTCGCAAAAGAGTATTTCTCAGCAAAGATCTGCTTCTTCTGTTGAACAATATCTGGAGAAGCAGGATCGGGATAAGGAGAGCATTTCCGGCGTGGTCACGCCGTATGAATGATAACGAGCGACCTGAGTCGCCCGTTATAGGTGCGCAGAACTTACTCCCCTTCGCCGGGGAACATGAACGGGTTAATTGAGCTTCTGGCGAAGCCTTCCTGTTCCATGCGAGCATCGAGTACCAGCGAGGCTAAATCGTCGGCAACGGCTTCGACTTTCGGGTCTTTCTCCTGATACATAATCTTCAGGTAGCTCCCGCAGTCGCCGCAGCTTTCGGCTTTCACCGCCGCCTGCTCGTTGTCCAGCGACCAGTAGTGCAGGTCGCGGCTCTGTTCGCAGTTGCTGCATTTTACGCGTACCACATGCCATTCGGTTTCACACAAGTTGCAGTGCAGATAGCGCAGCCCCTGAGTGGTGCCGATTTGCACGATGCTGGAGACCGGCATCGAGCCGCAAACCGGGCAGAACTGGCGATGCTCGCCGTATTCGGCGCGCGCTTTCCCCGGGATCAGGCTGGCCATTTGCGCCCAGTACAGCGACAGCGCGGCCCAGATAAACGGCGCTTTGTCGCTGCTGACCGAGGCGAAATCGGAAGCAAATAGCGCGCTGGCCATCTCTTCCAGTTCCGGCCCGGAGGCTTTTTCCAGGTTCTCGATAACCGACAGCGCCGGGCCGCTCATCTCAGGTTTCAGCTCGGCGATCAGTGAATGCAGCAGCTTGTGCCAGTGTTTATCACGCGGTAATACGTGAATATCCAGCGGCGGCTTGCCCTGATCGTTGGCCTCTTTAATGCGGGCAGTCAGATCCATCTGCAACGGATGGTCGTACAGCACCACTTCCTGCGCATGAGCGATCAGCGCGGCAAAGCGCAGGTAATCGCCCAGCGGGTTGTTGGCGGCCAGCTCGCGCAGGCGCTCTGCGCGGCGGTTATAAAGATTCTTCAGTCTGGGGAACAGTAGCGGCGGAATTGCTTCCGCCGTGCGTTTCTCGCTCGAACCCAGCTCGTCTTGCGGGATTATGCGAATACTCATGCAGTCTATTTTTCCTGTTTCTGGCGGACTTCACGGTACCAGCGCGGGTGATGTTTCTTCGCCCACGTTTTGGTAACCCAGCCTTCCACCATCGCGGTAATGGTGCCTTTCACCCAAAGGGCGGCGTAGATATGCACCATGATAACCACAATTAACGCGACTGCGGCAAAAGAATGCAGCATCAGCGCGAATCGGATCACCGGGATTGAGAATGCAGGCGCAAAGTACGGACGCCAGATGATCACGCCGCTTACCAGCAGCAGCACCAGGAAAATAATCGCCGCCCAGAATACGCATTTCTGGCCGAAGTTATAACGCCCGGTATCGCCTACTTCCTCGTTGACGACGATCTTACGAATATTCTTCGCCCAAAAGATATCATCCCGATTGATTAGGTTGTGATGCCAGTAACGGAAAAACATGATGATAAACGACGCGAACATCACCACCCCGACGAACGGGTGGAGAATACGCGCCAGCTGCGGCGTACCGAGAATATGCATCAGCCAGTTAAACGACGGGAAGAAAAAGCCTAACCCGCTTACCGCCGCCAGAATAAAGCAGAAGGCGGTTATCCAGTGGTTGATGCGTTCCGGCGCCGTGTAGCGCACGATGGTGTCACGTTTTCTCATTTGCGCACCTCGTCTTTCTCTTCATGCAGGTTGTCTTCTTCTTCATCTGCGCGGTTCGGACCGACGCCGACGTAGTGGAAGATACTGGCTGCGAAGGTCGCAGCAAAGCCGACCGCCGCCAGCGGTTTCCAGATACCTTTCCAGAATTTCACCGTTTGGCTGATTTCCGGATTCTCTGGCAGACCGTGGTAGAGATTCGGTTTATCGGCATGGTGCAGCACGTACATCACGTGGGTGCCGCCAACGCCAGCCGGATCGTACAGACCCGCCTTGTCATAACCGCGGGTTTTCAGCTCTGCGACGCGCTCGCCGGCCAGCGTTTTCATATCCTCTTTCGAACCAAAGTGGATAGCGCCGGTCGGGCAGGTTTTCACGCAGGCCGGCTCCTGGCCGACAGTCACGCGGTCTACGCACAGCGTACATTTGTAGACGCGGTTGTCTTCCGGGTTCAGGCGCGGTACATCGAACGGGCAACCTGCGATGCAGTAGCCGCAGCCGATACACTGCTCAGACTGGAAGTCGACGATGCCGTTAGCGTACTGAATGATCGCGCCTTCTGACGGACAGGCCTTCAGGCAGCCCGGGTCAGCGCAGTGCATGCAGCCATCTTTACGAATAAGCCATTCCAGCTTGTCGTTTTGTTCCACTTCCGAGAAGCGCATGACCGTCCATGACTTGGCGGTCAGGTCCGCCGGGTTGTCATACACCCCAACGTTGTTACCCACTTCGTCACGGAGATCGTTCCATTCGGAACAGGCCACCTGGCAGGCTTTACAGCCGATACAGGTGGTAACGTCGATAAGCTTCGCCACTTCCTGCTGGTGGTCCCGCGCCTGAGGCGCGGGAGTGAAACCGTTAGTCGCGGAACGACGAATAATATCTTGCGATTGATAAGCCATAAGTCGTCTCCGTTACACCTTTTCCACGTTCACGAGGAAGGCCTTAAACTCCGGCGTCTGCGTGTTGGCGTCGCCGACAAACGGCGTCAGCGTATTGGCGATAAAGCCTTTTTTCGCCACGCCTTCGTAGCCCCAGTGAATAGGAATACCGATGGTATCCACCTCTTTACCGTGAACCTGCAGCGTACGAATACGCTTGGTCACCACTGCCTTGGCTTTGATATAGCCGCGGTTAGAGGAGACCTTCACGGTATCGCCGTGGCCAATGCCGAGCTTATTCGCCAGTTTTTCGCCGATCTCCACAAACTGTTCCGGCTGCGCGATGGCGTTAAGCAGCGCGTGTTTAGTCCAGTAGTGGAAGTGCTCGGTCAGGCGGTAAGTGGTGCCGACGTACGGGAACTTCTCGGCCTTGCCCATCTGCTCGAGATCGCCTTTAAAGACGCGAGCGGCCGGGTTAGAGACCACGTTTGGATGCAGCGGGTTAGTCCCCAGCGGCGTTTCAAACGGTTCGTAGTGTTCCGGGAACGGCCCTTCAGCCATCTTATCGATAGCGAACAGACGCCCCATCCCTTCAGGCTGCATGATAAACGGACCGACGTCGCTGCCAGGGGCGGCGGCGCTGTAATCCGGAATATCCACTCCGCCCCATTTCGCGCCGTCCCATTTCAGCAACTGACGCTTCGGATCCCACGGTTTACCCTGCGGGTCCGCGGAGGCGCGGTTATACAGAATGCGGCGGTTTAGCGGCCATGCCCAGGCCCAGCCCAGCGTATTGCCGAGGCCTGACGGGTCGGCGTTATCGCGGCGCGCCATCTGGTTGCCTTCCGGCGTCCAGCTACCGGCGAAGATCCAGCAGCCGCTGGAAGTCGTGCCGTCGTCGCGTAGCTGTGCGAAGGAGCTCAACTGCTGCCCTTTCTTAACGATTACCGCGCCGGTTGCCGGATCGATGATATCCGCCAGCGCTTTACCGTTGCTTTCCATCGCCACTTCTTCAGACGCCGGCTCGTGCGGCGTAGAGTAGTTCCACGTCATGTTGAGCACCGGCTCCGGCGTTGGGCCGCCTTCTTCGGCATACATCTTACGCAGGCGGGTGAAGATACCGGCGAGGATTTCACCATCGGTCACGGCGATCCCCGGGGCGTCTGCGCCTTTCCAGTGCCACTGCAGCCAGCGGCCGGAGTTGACGATAGAACCGTTTTCTTCGGCGAAGCAGGTGGACGGCAGGCGGAACACTTCGGTCTGGATTTTCGCCGGATCAACATCGTTGGACTCACCGTGGTTTTGCCAGAAGGTGGACGTTTCGGTGTTGAGCGGGTCGATGGTCACAAGGAACTTCAGCTTCGACAGGGAAGCCACTACCTTGTTTTTGTTCGGGAACGAGGCGACCGGGTTAAAGCCCTGGCAAATATAGCCGTTCACTTTGCCCTGATTCATCATCTCGAAATACTGCAGCACGTCGTAGCTCTTATCCCACTTCGGCAGCCAGTCAAAGCCCCAGCTATTCTCGGCCGTAGCTTTATCGCCGAAGAAGGCTTTCATCATGGAGACGAAGAACTTCGGATAGTTGCCCCAGTAGTTCACCTGATCTTTCAACAGCGGTTTTGGCGTGTTGGCGCTCAGGTAGGTCTGCAGGTCGGCCTGTTTTTCATTAGGCAGCGACATGTAACCCGGCAGGCTGGTTGAGAGCAGGCCGAGGTCGGTCAGACCCTGGATGTTGGAGTGACCGCGCAGGGCATTGACGCCGCCGCCTGCCATCCCCATGTTGCCAAGCAGCAACTGGATCATCGCCATGGTGCGAATGTTCTGCGCGCCGATGGAGTGCTGGGTCCAGCCGAGGGCATACAGGAACGACGCGGTTTTATCGTGCGCGCTGGTTTCTGCAATATATTCGCAAACTTTAAGGAAATCGGCCTTCGGCGTACCACAGATGTTTTCGACCACATCCGGCGTATAGCGGGAAACGTGCTGTTTTAGCAGATTCCAGACGCAGCGTGGATGCTGCAGCGTGGTATCGCGTTTGGCGAAGCCGTTTTCATCCAGTTCATAGTTCCAGCTGGTTTTGTCATACTGGCGTTTTTCGGCATCGTAGCCGCTGAACAGACCATCATCAAAGCTGTAGTCCTCACGCACGATCAGGCTGGCGTTGGTATAGGCTTCGGTGTATTCACGGTTGAATTTTTCGTTATTCAGCAGATACAGGATGACGCCCGACAGGAAGGTTATGTCGGTACCGGAACGAATCGGGGTATAGAAATCAGCCACCGACGCCGTGCGCGTAAAGCGCGGATCGATAACGATGAGCTTGGCGCCGTTATGAATTTTGGCTTCCATCGCCCAGCGGAACCCCACCGGATGCGCTTCTGCGGCGTTACCGCCCATCACTACGACCAGGTTGGCGTTTTTAATATCAACCCAGTGGTTGGTCATCGCACCGCGACCAAATGTTGGAGCAAGACTTGCTACCGTTGGTCCGTGTCAGACACGCGCCTGGTTATCCACCGCCAGCATCCCGAGGGCGCGGGTGAATTTCTGCGTTAAATAGCCGGTTTCGTTACTGGAAGCGGAGGCGCACAGCATACCGGTGGTCAGCCAACGGTTAACGGTGGTGCCGGCGCTGTTTTGGGCGATAAAGTTGGCGTCACGGTCTTCTTTCATCAGCTTCGCGATGCGATCGAACGCTTCGTCCCAGCTGATTTGCTGCCATTTATCAGAACCTGGCGCGCGATATTCCGGGAATTTCAGGCGGCTTTCAGAATGGATAAAGTCCACCAGACCGGCCCCTTTCGGGCAGAGCGCACCACGGTTTACCGGATGATCCGGATCGCCTTCGATATGGAAAATGGATGCTTTGGCGTTTTTCGCACCGTCGCCGAGGCTATACATCAATAGCCCGCAGCCAACGGAACAGTACGTACAGGTGTTGCGGGTTTCGCGAGTACGCAGCAGTTTGTACTGCCGGGTTTCCGCGAGCGCAGTAGCCGGGGCAAAGCCCAGCGCTGCTGCCGTCGTGCCTGCCATACCGCCAGCGCAGATCTTAAAGAACTGCCTTCTGCTGACCTGCATGGTTCGCTCCTTGTTTCGACATTGTCACATGTAGTTATTTACTTTGCGGTGAAGGCCGCAAAGGTTCAGAATTGAGTTAATTTCCCTCGGTCCTGGAGGGATATAAAAACAGAATACCACATTGTGTGTATGCCTGTTCCAATACGGTTAAATGAAAGTGAATAAGAACCTTCCTGAACAAATCAAAAATGTGACAGATGTCACAGGTTATCGCCAGGTTACCCTCTGGAAACGTGAGGATTTGCAACATCCTCAGCCAGACGAGGTAGCAGAAGAGGTACCCGTCGCTCTGGTTTATAACGGCATCTCGCACGTCGTCATGATGGCGACGCCACGTGACCTGGAACATTTCGCCGTCGGTTTTTCCCTATCTGAAGGGATTATACAAAGCCGACAAGAGATCTACGGGATGGACGTGGTACAGGCCTGTAACGGGGTAGAAGTGCAAATCGAACTCTCCAGCCGCCGGTTTATGGGGTTGAAAGAGCGCCGCCGGGCGCTCGCCGGGCGTACAGGCTGTGGAGTATGTGGCGTCGAGCAGCTAAATGATATCGGTAAGCCCGTTGAGCCACTGCCCTTTAGCCAGACCTTTGCGCTCTCTCATCTCGATCGCGGGCTCAAACAGTTAAATGAGGTTCAGCCAATCGGCCGCCTGACCGGCTGTACGCACGCCGCCGCGTGGGTGCGCCCTGACGGCGAACTGGCGGGCGGGCATGAAGATGTAGGCCGTCACGTTGCGCTGGATAAACTGCTGGGTCGCCGTAGTGCAGAAGGAGAGGGCTGGCAGCAGGGCGCAGCCTTAGTCTCCAGCCGCGCCAGTTATGAGATGGTACAGAAGGCCGCGATGTGTGGGGTGGAAATTCTGTTTGCGGTCTCCGCGGCGACGACGCTGGCGGTGGAAGTCGCCGAACGTTGTAATCTGACGCTGGTGGGGTTCTGCAGGCCAGGCAGAGCGACGATTTATACTCATCCGCAGCGTCTTATTGCCGGTTAAATGTTGGTCAGTTTTTTTGAAAGATGACAGCAAATCCTTCCGCTTTTAGTTACGGGATGTGAAGACTATTATTTATCACATCAAGGCACGGTGCCTTATCCAAACAACTAAATGAAAGGGTTTATATCATGAAAAGCATCAAAACTTTTGTCGCTGTTATCGCTCTGGCCGCTTCTTTCGGTTCTTTCGCCGCGCAATCCGTGACCGCCACCGCCTCCACTATGGACGCCGCGGAAGCGAAAATCGCCGCTCAGGCGCAGGCTGCCGGCGCGTCTTCTTACACCATTACCGAAGCGTTTAACGGTAACCGCGTGCATATGACCGCTGAACTGAACAAATAAGTTAGCAACCCACTACCGTCGAAAGAGCGCCTTAGGGCGCTTTTTTAGTTTATACCCGCCAGGCGTAGCAACGCCGTCACCACCGCCGCGGCGATAATCACCACGATAAGCGGCATCTTGCGCCAGGCAAGGAACACGGCAAAACCGACGCCAAGTACCCGCGCCATGCCGGAAAAATGCTCGCCTTCATAAAAGGTGGTCGCCAGCGCCACGGAAAATAGCAACACCGTCGCGGCATCAGAAAGCAGCGCCTGCGAGCGCTCGGAAAACGCTAAACGACTGCCAAGCTTTGCCCCACCCAAACGCATCAGATATGTGCCGATCGACAGAATCGCGATCCCGGCGATAAACAGCGTCATATTGCCCATTATTTTTTCCTCGCCAGTAAGCCAAACAATGAGAGCAGAACCGGTAATCCAACCGGCGCGAAGGGCACGGCGGCCAGCGAAATAACCGCGCCGCTGCAGGCGCGAATCAGTGTGGTACGTTTTTTAAAAGCCGGTACCACCAGCGCCAGCAGGATAGCCGGGAATACCGCATCCAGGCCGATGGTTTCTGGAGCGGGTAACAATTTCCCGACCCCGGCGCCCAGCAGGGTACCGAGCGGCCAGATGAGCGCCACACCCAGGCCACAGAGCCAGTAGGCGGCTTTCCGTTGCTCCGGGGTTTTCTGCGACAAGCCGAACACCACGCTCTCATCATTCATAATGTGGCAGCCGAGCAGGCTGGCGGCGCGTGCGCCGACCAGATCGCGCACGGTGACGCCAAAAGGAACGTGGCGGGCGTTCACCAGTAAGCCTGCTGCGGCGGCGGCGAGAGGGTTACCGCCGCTGGCGACAATACCGATAAACATAAACTCAGAGGCGCCGGCCAGCACCGTAATGGAAAGGACAAACGGCACCCACAGCGGAAAACCGTAGGCCATCGCTAATGAACCGTAAGACATGCCGACCACACCGACCGCCAGGCATACCAGAACGATTGCTTTAATGGTGTCCCCACTGAGACAGGAAAATTTGTAACGCATACGCTTTAGCCATATCGAACGAATTTCCATTATAATGAACGCAACAGAATGGTTTTTCAAGACGAACGATTCGTTCGATATAAAATACGAGGAGCGGTGTATGACACAGCCCATCAGCGTAATTGCTAAAAGCCTGACGCGCGAGCGCTCGCGCACCGGACTCTCACTGGCGGAGGTGGCGCGCCGCGCCGGGATAGCCAAATCGACCCTGTCACAGCTGGAATCCGGCAATGGCAACCCTAGCCTGGAAACATTGTGGGCGCTGTGCGTGGCGTTGGATATTCCCTTCGCCCGTTTGCTGGAACCGCAGGCCAACCAAACCCAGGTGATTCGCCGCGGCGAAGGCACCAAAGTGGTTGCTGAACAAGCCAACTATCAGGCCATTTTGCTGGCGGCTTGCCCTCCCGGCGCGCGTCGCGACATCTATCTGCTGTTGACGCAGCCCGGCGCCGATCGGATCTCGCACCCGCACCCGCCCGGGTCGGTCGAACATATTATTATCACTCAGGGGCGCGCGCGCGTTGGCCTCACCGAAGCGCCAGAAGAGCTGGGGGAAGGGGATTACATCTGCTACCCGGCCGATCGGGAACATCTCTTTCAGGCGCTGGAGCCGGATACCCAGGCGCTGCTGGTGGCAGAGCAAAATTAGTCATAATCTGCGCATTTTATTCTGATGCGCAGAAGATTATTTCATTTCCCATTAATGATTGAGTGAATTATTTATTCACTCATTTTCTTTATTTTTTTTCCATTTTTGTTTCCTTCCGTTTTGCCTGAAAACATGGGATTGATGTCACTCTTCCTGCCGGAAGGGGTTCGTATACTTAATTCGTGACATTGGGGCCTATTATGTTTTTAGAAGAACGTAGAAAGCATATCCTAAAATATTTAAACGATCATGAGCGTGGTTTTGTTAATTATTTTGCTGCTTATTTTAGTGTTTCAAAAGAAACCATTCGCAGTGATTTAAATATTCTTGCAGAAATGGGATTGGTGCAACGTTGTTATGGCGGAGCGATTATTTCCCGGCACAATTTAAAGGCTGAACTTATTTCTGAAACCGGTGATAGTTTCGGCGTGCTGCTGCAGCCGATTAACCATCGGAAACCTACGGCGAGCGGTCAGCAGAAAGGAAAATCGATGAACGGAAAAGTGTGTGTATTCGGCTCATTTAATGTGGATATCGTGGCCCGAGTGGAGCGTTTTCCGCGCGGCGGGGAATCGCTACTGGCGCTCGCCAGCAGCCTTGGGCCCGGTGGCAAGGGGGCGAATCAGGCGACGGCGGCCAGTAAAGCCGGCGCACAGGTCCATTTTGTCGCTAAGGTGGGCAAGGATCAGTTTAGCCACCTGGCGGCCGATCATCTCACTCGTTCAGAAATACACTCCTATACGCTTTATCAATCTGAGAGCGAACCTACCGGCAATGCCATTATTTATGTTTCGCAGGAAAATGGCGAAAATATGATTGCTATTTACTCTGGCGCCAATACTACAATAACGCATAATGAGATTGAGGCGATTATTCCAGAGTTGTCCGCCTCCGACGTTTTACTTGTTCAGCTTGAGAATAATTTTGACGCCACCCATTCGCTAATAAAAATCGCCAGGGAACTCGGTAAGACAGTCATTCTCAATCCGGCGCCATACTCGGCGGAAATAATCAAAAGCATCCCTTATATCGATGTGATTACACCGAATGAAACCGAGGCTTCATTATTATCCGGTATCGACATTCACGATGTTGATACTGCCAAAGAAGCCGCGCTGCGCATCGCTGAATTAGGCGCAAAGAAAGTGCTGATTACCATGGGATCGCGCGGGGCGCTGCTGCTGGATAATCGCCAGTTTAGTCAAATTCGCGTCTTTCCGGCGGTCACCGTCGATACCACCGGCGCTGGCGATGCGTTTAATGGCGCGCTCGCCGCCTCGCTGGCTGCCGGCAACACCCTGGTTCAGGCTGCGACCTGGGCCTCTGCTTTCGCCTCTCTGGCCGTCGAGCTGGAGGGGGCTTCCAACATGCCTGACTTTGCGCAGGCAAATGCCCGACTCCGTACCCTCTAATCCAGGAAAAATAAGATGAAAACGATTAACGGTGTTGTACCCGTCATGCTGACCCCTTTTATCGCTGACGACCAGATTGATTATCCGGCGCTGGCGAAGCTGATCGACTGGTATCTGGCAAAAGGCGTGGATGCGCTTTTTGCCGTCTGCCAGTCCAGCGAAATGCAATATCTCAACTTACAGGAGCGTGTCGAGCTGGCGCGTTTCGTGGTGCAACGCGTGGCGGGGCGCATTCCAGTCATTGCCTCGGGCCATATCAGCGATGATCTGGCGGCGCAAAAAGAGGAGTTGCTGGCAATGGCGCAGACCGGCATTGATGCGCTGGTGTTGGTCACTAATCATCTTGATCCGCGTAATGAGGGCAGTGAAGTCTTTTTCGCTACCCTGCAATCGCTGTTGGCGGCTTTACCTTCTTCCATGCCGCTGGGGCTGTATGAGTGCCCGGCGCCGTATCGCCGCCTGCTTAGCGACGACGAGTTCGCCTGGTGCGCTAACAGCGGTCGTTTCGTGGTGCTGAAAGATGTGAGCTGCGATCTGCCTACCGTTGAGCGCCGCGTGCGTCTGGCGCAGGGAACCCCGCTAAAGGTCATCAACGCCAATGCTGCGATCGCCTGGCCGGCGATGCTGGCGGGCGCCGAAGGTTTCAGCGGCGTGTTCACCAACTTCCATCCCGAACTGTATAGCTGGCTGTGGCGGGAAGGCAAAAATCAGCGGGCGCTGGCCGATGAACTGGCGATATTTCTGTCGCTGGGCGCGGTAACCGAAACGCTGGGCTACCCGAAAAACGCCAAAATTTACCATCAGCGCCTCGGGACCTTCGACAGTATCGCCTGCCGGGTTAATAAAGACGATGTGCTGAGCAAATTCTGGGGGCTGACGGTGATCCTCGACCAGATCCGCGCCGGGACTGAACTGTGGCAGCAGCGGATCGCCGGCTAAGGGAGGGATCATTATGATCGTATCGAGTCTGCAGGCGTGGCCTGCGCAACAGGCCGCGTTTCATCCGGCGATCCGCCAGGCGCTGGCGTTTATCGCCAGCCAGGATTTCCAGCGCTTCGCGCCGGGGAAAATCGACCTGATCCCCGGGAAACTTTTCTGCCTGCTGCAGGAGATGGAGAGCGTGCCTTTCGCGCAGGCGCGGCCGGAGTCGCACAAGCAGTTTATTGATATTCAGTATCTGATTTCCGGCGAGGAGCGGATGGGGGTCAGCCGCGCAGAAAGCGGCTGTCCTCGCGTTACCGAGGATCGGACGCCGCAGCAGGACATCCTGTTCTGGCACGTCGAAGATGAGGAGACGCAGATAACCCTGAAGCCCGGCATGTTCGCTGTTTTCTTTCCCCAGGACATCCATCGCCCCTGCTGCCATCCGCGCGATGGCGAGCGGCAACATATCCGTAAAGCGGTGATGAAAATCGATCGCGCCTTGCTGGAGGAGGGTTTATGAGTTCGCTAAATCAAACGGCGGCTGAAGCGATTGCGGCGCCGAAACTCTCGCGTCGACGTTGGGGCATTATTTTAATCCTGCTGCTGGCCGCGGTGGTCAATTACCTCGATCGCGCCAACCTGAGCATCGCGAACACCACCATCGCCAGGGAGTTTGGCTTCTCTGGTACTGAAATGGGGCTGTTATTGTCAGCGTTTCTCTGGCCCTATGCGCTGGCGAATTTACCCGCCGGCTGGCTGGTAGACCGTTTCGGCGCGAAGAAAATGTTCAGCGGCGCGCTGGGATTGTGGTCAGCGGTAACGTTCTTAATGGGTTTTGTGAATACCTATAGCTTCTTCTATGGTTTGCGCATGCTGCTGGGCGTGGCGGAGTCACCGTTCTTCACTTCCGGTATCAAGATCACCCAGAGCTGGTTCTCGGAGAAAGAACGCGGGCTGCCGACATCGATTATCAATACCGGTTCGCAAATCGCCAATGCGATAGCGCCGCCGGTGCTGACTATTTTGCTGTTATGGATCGGCTGGCGCGGCATGTTCATGGTTGTCGGCCTGCTCGGACTGCCATTGTTGCTGGCGTGGCTTAAATTTTATCGCGACCCGGACGCGCGCGAGGCGATGTTGATAAACACCGGCAAAGTCATGCGTCCCGAAGGTGAGCAGCCGAAGGTCAGCTGGGGCGAACTGTTTCGCCGGAAAACCACGTGGTTCATGATTGCCGGTAACTTCTGCATCATGTTTACCATTTGGGTTTATCTGACATGGCTGCCGGGATATCTGGAAACCTCGCTGGGCTTTAGCCTCAAGCAGACCGGTTTTATCGCCTCGATTCCTTTCTTTGCCGGTATTATCGGCGTGCTGTGTGGCGGGATGCTTTCTGACAGACTGGTGCGTAAAGGGATGAACGCCGTTACCGCGCGTAAAGTGCCGATTGTGGCGGGTGCCGCGCTGGCGGCCTGTTTCGTGATGCCGATTCCGTTTGTTGATAATAGCGGCGTTGCGATCGCCCTGCTGACGCTGGGCTACTTCTGTTCACAAATGCCTTCCGGCGTGATCTGGACGTTAGCGACCGATATGGCGCCGAAAGAACAGGTCGCCTCATTGGGTGCTATCCAGAACTTTGGCGGCTTTCTCGGCGCGGCGCTGGCGCCGATTATCACCGGCATTATTCTTGATGCTACCGGGCACTTTACCAACGTATTTATTCTCGGTGGGATACTGCTGTTTATGGGCGCCTGCTGCTACGGTTTCTTTGTGCGCAAAAATGCCTAATCCCTCTGGTAGCAAAAACGCCTGATTGCTCAGGCGTTTTCTTTATTACGCAAGGTAAAACACTTCACTCAGTTCAGCGCTCAACGGGCTGTTATCCGGATTCGTCGGCATCACCTCGCGCATATAGCGCCACCAGCGTTGGCAGACCTCGGTTTCCGCCACCGCATTCCAGCGGGCTTCCGATTCAATTTCCACCGTGGCGAATAGCAGATGGCGCTGTTTGTCGAGGTAGATTGCATAGTGGTGCGCGCCATGCGCTTTCAGCGTCGCTTCCAGTTCCGGCCAGATGGGATTATGACGGCGCCGATACTCCTCGTGGGCGTCGGGATTGACCTGCATTACGAAGGCTTTGCGGATCATAACGCCTCCAGGTACAGCTCGCGTACCTCGTCGCGGCTGGCGCTGCGCGGGTTACAGGGCGCGCAGGGGTCGGCCAGCGCTTTATCCAGCCAGCCTTCGATATCAGCCTTACTCACGCCAAGCTGGCTAAAACCTTCAGGAATACCGACTCGTTTGCTCAACGCGCGAATCGCGTTAATCGCCGCCATGCTGGCGGTTTCATCGCTCATGCCGCGCGTATCGACGCCCATCGCCTGGGCGATGCGGGCAAAACGCGCCACCGCGTTCGGGCGGTTAAAGTTTTCGATAATCGGTAGCAGGATGGCATTACAAACGCCGTGCGGCAAATTGTGGGTTGCGCCCGGCTGATGCGCCAGCGCGTGTACCAGACCAAGACCTGCGCTGTTGAACGCCATCCCTGCCAGATACTGGCCGTATGCCATCTGCTCGCGGGCCTGCAGATTGTGCCCGTCATCGACGGCCAGCGGCAGCCACTGGTGAATTAAGCGAATCGCTTCCAGCGCGTTGGCGTCGGTCAGCGGATGGGCGCCAACGGAGACAAACGCCTCGATAGCGTGGGTTAACGCATCCATACCGGTCGCGGCGGTAACCGACGGCGGAATATCCAGCATGACGCTGGCATCGTCGACGGCAATATCCGGGATGATGTTCGGGTCGATGATGACCTCTTTCACCTGACGTTCGCTATCGATAATCACCGCGTTGCTGGTCATTTCGGCGGCGGTTCCGGCGGTGGTGTTAATTGCCACCAGCGGCACGCCGGCATTTTTCACTTTGCCCACGCCGGAATAGGCCGTCGACGGCGCTGGGTTAGCGCTGAGGATTTTCACCGCCTTAGCGGTATCGATCGGGCTGCCGCCGCCGAAGGCGATAATATAGTCGCACTGCGCCGCACGGAATGCGGCGATACCTTGCTGAACCAGCGCTTCAGTTGGGTTCGGAAAGACGTTATCGAACAGATGATAAGACAGTTGATGCGCTTCCAGCGCCTGGAAAAGGCTATCGAGCAGGCCCATTTCCACCAGATGACCGTCGGTGACAATCAGCGCTTTTCCCCATTGCTTGTCCGCCACCAGGTTCACCATATCGCCGATCGCGCCCGCGCCATGCAGGCTGATTTTCGGCAGTGCCAACATAAAGCTCATGATTATTCTCCTTAAAGGGCGCTCGCTTTCTTAGAGCGCCAGCGCGCTGGCCAGCGGCGTGACGCCAAATCGTTGGCCTAACGCAATCAACTCTTCGCGGCTTATCGTCTGTTTCATGCCGCCCATCGAATAGACTTTCACCAATACCTCAGCGGACTTTTCGGCGGTATCGATCAGGCCGAAAGTTTCATCCAGCGTCGGGCCGCTGCCGAAGACGCCGTGGAATGGCCACAGCACCAGAGAATGTTTCTGCATTTCGCCAGCGGTCGCCTGGCCAATCTCGTCGGTGCCCGGCACCATCCACGGTAGAATGCCGACGCCGTCCGGGAACACCACCAGGCATTCGGTGCTGCCTTCCCATAGCTTGCGGGTGAACAGATCGCTGTTGTTCTCCAGCACGTAGGTCAGGGCAATCAGGTTGGTGGCATGGCAGTGCATGATCACGCGGTCTTTGCCGCCGGTGGCTTTGATGCGCTCGCAATGCGACAGGAAATGTGCCGGTAGTTCCGACGTCGGCACAGCTTCTTCCGTCAGCCCCCACAGAATGAAGTAGCCCGCGCCGTCGCTGTCCACTTTCACTACCCCGAGATTGGCGGCGGGATCGAGCTGCACATTACGGAAGAATTTACCGGATCCGGTGACGATAAACGGCTGATTAGCCAGTTCCGGCATCGGCTGGCTTAAGGCGATATAGCGCGGCTGGGGGTGAAAATCGGCTTTGAATGGCGCGATATCCGCTTCATCCAGGCGCAGCGTCAGATTGCCGCCGTTACGTTCGTCCCAGCCTTTAAGCCAGGCGTCGGAGGTGGCTTTGATCATGCCCTGAACGAACCATGAATTGATAATGTTGTGCATAGTCTTGTCTTTCCTGTTGATTCGCAATAGGTGTGACTCCCCGAATAAGCCCTGTGCGGTGCAATCCGGGGAAGTCAGGCATTAGCCGCGCTGGCTCAGCACGTCTTTTTCATAGGTCCGCACGTTTTCCAGCCACTGGCTGCCTGCCGGCGTATCGTGACGCTGGCAGTACATTTCCCAGATGGCCTGCCACGGCAGCGATTTCTGCTCTTCGAGCAGCGCCAGGCGGGCGGTGTAATCACCGTCGTTTTCCAGCTGGCGCAGCAGCGCCGTCGGCTCCAGCAGCGCGCGCAGCAGGGCTTTTTTCATATTGCGGGTACCGATAACCCACGCCGCGATGCGGTTGATGGAGGCATCAAAGAAGTCGAGGCCGATATGCACGCGGTCGAACAGGTTGTGGCGGATAATTTCGCTGGCGATGGCCTGGGTTTCGTCATCCAGCAGCACCACGTGATCGCTGTCCCAGCGTACCGGGCGGCTGACGTGCAGCAGCAGGCGCGGGATATAGAGCATGGCGGCGGAGATTTTGTCGGAGATGACTTCCGTCGGATGGAAGTGGCCGGCATCCAGGCACAACGCGGTTTGACGGCTGGCGGCGTAGCCCATGTAGAATTCATTGGAGCCAACGGTATAGCTTTCGGCGCCGATACCGAACAGTTTGCTCTCAACGGCGTCGATATGGTGCGCCGGATCGAGTTTTTCACTGATGACCTCATCCAGCGCGTTCAGCAGCCGCTGGCGCGGGGCGAAGCGGTCGACGGTAATATCTTTCATGCCGTCCGGCACCCAAATATTCATTACCGATGGCGTCCCAAGCTGCTCGCCGAAATAAGCGGATATGCGGCGGCTGGCTTTGCAGTGATCGATCCAGAACTGACGAATCTCCGGATTGGCGTGCGACAGCGTAAAGCCGTCGGCGCTTAGCGGATGTGAGAAGCAGGAAGGGTTAAAATCGAGCCCCAACTGGTGGCGTTTGGCCCATTCCACCCAGTGCTTAAAGTGTTCCGGCTTGATTTCGTTACGCGCAACCGGCGTGGCGGACTCAAGATAAATCGCGTGCAGATTAAGGCGCTTCGGCCCCGGTATCAGGCTTAGCGCCTGTTCGAGATCGGCGCGTAGCTCCTGGGCATTACGCGCTTTGCCGGGATAGTTGCCGGTGGCCTGAATGCCGCCGGTTAAGCTGCCTTCCGGGTTTTCAAAGCCCGCCACGTCATCGCCCTGCCAGCAGTGCATTGATACCGGCAGGCGGTCCAACTGACGCAGAGCTTCTTCGGCATCAACGCCGATGGCGGCATAGCGCTGCTTAGCAATTTCCCAGGCTTGTTCAAGTTGAGTGGTCATGCGCAAAGCTCCTTTGTAGGTTGTGGCTGAAATTGCGCGACGAAGCGGGCAATTTCGCTATCTGAATGTGGGGTGAACGTGGTGAGCGACGCGTTGTCGCCTACCACCTGACGGAATTCATCGACGTTGTGCAGTTCATCCAGCGTCATCAGCTGGATGCCGATATTGCCAAGCGTGGAGGCTTCAATGGGGCCGGCCACCACCGGCAGGCCGCAGGCATCGGCGCATAGCTGGTTAAGCAGCGCGTTCTGGCAGCCGCCGCCGACGATATGCAGCTGGCTGAAAGGGTGGCCGCGGAGTGCCGCCAGTTCGCCCAATACCCGGGCATACAGCAGCGCCAGGCTGTCAAAAATGCAGCGCGCCAGTTCGGCGGGAGTGACCGGGATCGGCTGGGCGGACTCCGCGCAGGCGGCCTGAATTTCGGCGCTCATATTGGCCGGGTTGATAAAGCGATCGTTATTGCAATCAATCAGATAACGACAGGCCGATAGCTGCGATGTGTCGACAATCAGCGCCTGCAGATCGCTAATGTTCTGCTCCTGCAGTACCCGCTGCAGCAGCCACAGGCCCATGATGTTTTTCAGTACCCGATAACGCCCCTCGGCGCCGCCTTCATTGGTGATATTCGCCTTCAGCGCCTGCTGGCTGGTGTAAGGCGTTTTACTTTCAAAGCCCATCAGCGACCAGGTGCCCGATGAGAGATAGGCGGCATTTTTGTCCGCCAGCGGCGAGGCGATCACGGCGCTGGCCGTATCGTGGCTGGCGACGGCGACCACCGGGATGCGGTTACCCTGCGGGCAGATCCAGTGGCCGATAACATTGCCAGGATGCGTCGGCGTACCGAACCAGTCCGGCTGCGCGCCGCTCCAGCGGATCAGCTCGTCATCCCAGTTATCGCTATTGATATTGACCAGTTGCGTGGTGGTGGCGTTGGTATATTCCCAGTTCATCGCGCCGGTCAGGCGGTAGCTGAAGTAGTCCGGGATCAGCAGCGCATGGGCGACCTGTTCCGCCAGCGCCGGCTGCTGGCTGACCAGCGCCCGCAATTGATAAAGGGTGTTAAACGGCAGAAACTGGATGCCGCTGCGGCAGTAGATATTGGCGCGGCCAAGTTGTTCGATTGCCTGCGCCATCAGGCCGTGAGTGCGGCTATCGCGGTAGGAAACTGGCAGGCCGACGCGCTGGCCGCGCTTATCCAGCAAGACGAAATCAACGCCCCAGGTGTCGATACCGATGCTGTCGATCAGGATCCCCTGTTCGCATACTTTCACCAGCCCACAACGAATTTCCGCTTCCAGGCTATCGATATCCCAGCAATCGTAGCCATCGACTTTCTGCAGGCGATTAATGAAACGGTGAACTTCACGCAGTGTCAGCGCGCGCGTCGCGGTGTCATAATTCGCGAGCATGACCCGACCGCTGGAAGCGCCTAAATCAACGGCGACACAATGACGAATACTCATGGCACGACCCTTCTTAAAATCATTACAGGCAGTCTAAAAAAGGCGTCTCTGCGTCACCTTCTCGCTACTGACAGCGAAAGCGGGCGGCTGGCAACACAGCAAAGGTGACCGTGAGAAGCGTCACAGTTTCGTTTTATGGGCGGCGCGAGGCGGGGTGTGATGCTGGCCGCAGTTCCGGATATTTCCGGCTGGTTCTTGAAAAAACGGCAGGCTTTACGCGGTTTGCGGTCAAAAATTGAAGGCCGGATTGCCGGCCCTTAATTACTATTTGCGACGACGGTTGATAATTTTTCTCATTCGTGGAGGCTGCTATGACCGTGTTGCACAGTACGGATTTCTTTAAGGCCGGCGTCTCGGCGGTGGCGATTGAACCGCGGCTTCCTCAAGCGGCTTTTCCTGAGCATCACCATGATTTTCATGAGATTGTTATCGTCGAGCAGGGTACGGGCATTCACGTTTTCAACGGCCAGCCCTATACCATCAGCGGCGGTTCGGTCTGCTTTATTCGCGATCACGATCGTCATCTTTACGAACACACCAATAACCTATGCCTGACTAACGTGCTCTACCGCGCGCCGGATGCTTTTCGTTTTCTGACCGGCGTGAACCAACTGCTGCCGCAGGAGCAGGACGGTAACTATCTTTCACACTGGCGGGTTAACCAGACGGTACTGCAGCAGGTGCGGCAAATCGTCGGCCAGATGGAAAAAGTCGGCCCTGGCGTCGAGTCGCATACCATCGCCAGCCGTGAGATCCTTTTTATGCAGCTACTGGTGCTACTGCACAGCAACAGCCTGGCGGAAGGCGCCGGCAACCACGAGGCGCGGCTGAATCAGCTGATGGCCTGGCTGGAAGACCATTTTGCCGAAGAGATATGCTGGGAGGAGGTAGCGGCGCAGTTTTCGCTCTCTTTACGCACCCTGCATCGCCAGTTAAAGCTGCAAACCGGGCTGACGCCCCAGCGCTACCTCAACCGGGTGCGCCTGATGAAAGCGCGGCACCTGCTGCGCCACAGCGATGATAGCGTGACAGAAATCGCTTATCGCTGCGGTTTTGGCGACAGTAACCATTTTTCGACGCTATTTCGCCGTGAATTCGACTGGTCGCCGCGCGATATTCGCCAGGGGCGCGACGCTATTCTTCAGTAACGCGAGAAGAGTCAACGTATTGCCTCACCAAAATGCGAATAATGGTTGGTTTCCGCGTCGGGAGTGAGAGTTGTGGTAGGTCAGCTGGTGCTTCGCAAAGATGAGTTTTTTGCCTCCCCCTCGCAGGCGGTGGCGGTGGCTGACCGCTACCCGCAAAACGTCTTTGCCGAGCATACCCATGAATTTTGCGAGCTGGTGCTGGTGTGGCGCGGCAACGGTCTGCATATCCTCAACGATCGCCCGTGGCGGATTACCCGCGGCGATCTCTTTTATATTCGCGCGGAAGATAAACACTCTTATGCGTCGGTCAACGACCTGGTGCTGCAGAATATTATTTATTGCCCGGATCGGCTGCGGCTCAATTTTGACTGGGCGGCGCATATTCCGGGATTATTCGGCACGCCGTGGCAGCCGCACTGGCGGATCGGCAGCAGCGGGATGGCGCAGGTCAGGCAGGTGATTAACCAGCTGGAGCACGAAAGCGCGCGGCAGGATGCGCAGGCGGATAGCATGGCGGAGCTGCTGTTCGCCCAACTGGTGTTGACGCTCCAGCGCTATCGCTACGCCACTGATAACCTGGCGGCGACGCAAAGCGAAACACAGCTCGATAAACTGCTAACGGCGCTGGCCGGAAGTCTGAATCGCCCCTTTAATCTGGATAGCTTCTGTCTGCATGAAGGCTGCAGCGAACGTGCGTTACGCCAGCAGTTTCGCCAGCAAACGGGAATGACGATAACTCACTATTTGCGCCAGCTGCGGATCTGCCATGCGCAGTATTTACTGCAGCATACCGAGCGGTTAATCGGCGAGATCGCCATGCAGTGCGGGTTTGAGGACAGTAACTATTTTTCGGTGGTGTTTAATCGGGAAATTGGCATGACGCCGGGACAGTGGCGGCAGCGCAGTCGCGCCGCCGCGTAAGGGGAAATCAGTTAGCCATTCCCAGGCCGACGATATTCGCGGCGATGATAATCACCACGCAGCCGAGGCTGAGCACGCTGACCGGGCGGCGTCCGGCGTTGTTCCACTCTTTCAGCACCAGCCCAACCAGCCCGCCACACAGTACGTAGAAGCTCATATGCAGCATCCAGCTCATGTAGTCATACTGCGCCGGGATACTGGCGTGGCCCCAGGCATAGAAGAAGAACTGCAGATACCACATTAGCCCGCCCAATGCGGAAAGCAGAATGTTGCTGATGATAAGCGGTTTTGCCAGTGAGAAGTCGGCTTTTAGCGACAAATCCTTCACTTTGGCAAGGCGAATAAAACAAAAGCCGAGGTTAACCAGCGCGCCGCCGCCCATGATCACCACGTAGCTTGGCAGCGCGGTATACAGCGGGTCGACGCCCAGCGCCGCGGCGGCTTCATGCATTGGTTTAGCGGCGTTCATCGCAAATGACATGCCGGCGGAGAAAATACCGCACATTACCGCCAGCATCAGCCCTTTTTTCAGGTTGAACTCTTCCGCTTTGATGCCCATTTTGCGCTCTTTAAGCTGGCCGGCGCGAGTGACGATACCCACGCCAATCACCGCCACCAGCACGCCGAGCAGGGTCATTTGTCCGCCTTTGGTGTGAATCAACACATCAAAGTGGCCGTTGAGGATCGGCGTCATTAAGGTGCCGACGATAAGCGTAATGCCGATAGCGATACCGATACCCATCGACATCCCCAGATAGCGCATGGTCAGGCCATAGTTGATGTTACCGATGCCCCACATCGCGCCGAACAAAAACACCGGCAGCAGCGTGGAAGCGCTAAATGAGTGATAGTAGGCCCAGAAATCGGGCAGCAGCATGGCGCTTATCGCCCACGGCAGAATTAGCCAGGAAACAATCCCGCCGATCGACCACATGGTTTCCCACGACCAGTGTTTCACCTTCTTGAAAGGGGCATAAAAACAGGCGGCACTGGCGGCGCCGATTAAATGCCAAAAAATTCCCATCGTAATCGCATGATTCATTGCCTTTACCCTCATCTGTGTTGGGTTGGATAGACTCTCTCCGATGCGATGAGTGTAAAAATTGCGCAGTTTTTACGCCTTTGAGCTGTTGCCACCTCAGACGAAACTCTGGCAATCAGGGGCTTAATGGGTTGTTTTGGCTCACAAACCGGCGTGTATCTATTTTGGGTATAACCTTAGTAAAACTACGGCATTGATAATCATTTTCAATATCATTTAATTAACTATAATGAACCGACTGCTTACGCGGCGTTAACACCCTCTGCCGCCCGATAATAATGGAGATGATTATGAGTTATACACTGCCATCCCTGCCGTACGCTTACGATGCTCTGGAACCGCATTTCGACAAGCAGACGATGGAGATCCATCATACTAAGCATCACCAGACCTACGTTAACAACGCTAACGCAGCGCTGGAAAGCCTGCCGGAATTCGCTAACCTGTCCGCGGAAGAGCTGATCACTAAGCTTGATCAACTGCCGGCTGACAAAAAAACCGTACTGCGTAACAACGCGGGCGGCCACGCTAACCACAGCCTGTTCTGGAAAGGCCTGAAAACCGGCACCACCCTGCAGGGCGACCTGAAAGCCGCTATCGAGCGTGATTTCGGTTCTGTGGACAACTTCAAAGCTGAATTCGAAAAAGCGGCAGCTACCCGCTTTGGTTCCGGCTGGGCGTGGCTGGTGCTGAAAGGCGACAAACTGGCCGTCGTTTCTACCGCTAACCAGGACTCCCCGCTGATGGGCGAAGCCATTTCCGGCGCTTCAGGCTTCCCGATTATCGGCCTGGATGTGTGGGAACACGCTTACTACCTGAAATTCCAGAACCGCCGTCCGGACTACATCAAAGCCTTCTGGGACGTGGTTAACTGGGACGAAGCAGCAGCGCGTTTTGCCGCCAAAAAATAAGGTTGCATTGTGCTAAGAGAGAAGCGAGTCTGATGACTCGCTTTTTTTATATCCGTAGCAAGGAGAGCAGCAATGCATTATCCGGTGAATGTCTTTGTCGGCAAAATCAGGGACTACGACGGTAGCCGCCCCAGCGCAATTGGCAAAATCCAGGTCGATGGCGAATTACAGCTCGGCGATCTCGGGCTGGAAGGGGACGAGCAGGCGGAAAAGAAAATTCACGGCGGGCCGGATCGCGCGCTGTGCCACTATCCCCGCGAGCATTATCTCGACTGGATCCGCGAATTCCCGCAGCAGGCCGAGCTGTTCTGCGCACCCGCATTCGGCGAAAACCTTTCTACCGAAGGGCTAACGGAAAAAAACGTCTATATCGGCGATATCTTTCGTTGGGGCGAGGCGCTGATTCAGGTCACTCAACCGCGCTCTCCCTGCTTCAAACTGAATTACCATTTCGGCATTAGCGACATGGCGCAACTGATGCAGAACAGCGGCAAGGTTGGCTGGCTTTACCGCATTATTGCCGGCGGCCGGGTCTCCAGCGATGCGCCGCTGGAGCTGGTATCGCGACTAAGCGATGTGAGCGTACATGAGGCCGGAGCGATTGCCTGGCATATGCCGTTTGACGACGAGCAGTATCACCGTCTGTTATCGGCGGCGGGCCTGTCGGTAAGCTGGAGCAGAACGATGCAGAAGCGGCGTTTAAGCGGGCAGATCGAGGATAATTCGCGGAGATTATGGGGGAAATAATTCCCCCATATTGAACGTTGCAACCAGTAGCCCGGCTCAGCGTAGCGCAAGCCGGGACAGGGTTAAGTACGCTTATACAGCGGCAGCCAGATTGTTAAACGCAGCCCACCCAGCGGGCTATCGTCGGCTTTAACCCAGCCGCGATGTTGCTGAATCGCCGTTTCGACAATCGCCAGCCCCAGACCGGTGCCGCCGGACTCGCGATCGCGAGCCTCGTCGGTACGATAGAACGGACGGAAAATCTGTTCGCGATCCTCCGGGCTGACGCCCGGGCCGTCATCATCGACGTTGACCGTGATTCCGTCTTTATCCACCGAGAAACTGACGGAAATTTTCGTGTGCGAGTAGCGCAGCGCGTTGCGCACGATATTTTCCAGCGCGCTTTCCAGCGCATTAGGGTTACCGTACAGCGGCCAGGGGCCCGGCGGATACTCAACGGTGAAGGATTTCCCCATCTGTTCGGCTTCAAATGCCGCGTTGTCCAGCACTTCGCCCCACAGCTGATTCGCTTTCACCGTCTCGCTGACCAGCGCGTTTTTCGCCTGATTACGCGACATCACCAGCAGGTCGTTAATCATGCTATCCAGCCGGTGCGCTTCGGTTTCGATACGCTCCAGCTCTTTGCTTTCACCGCTGCGGCGGCGCAGCAACGCGGTGCCTAACTGCAGACGGGTTAACGGCGTGCGTAGCTCGTGCGAGATATCCGACAGCAGCCGCTGCTGGCTGGTCATCATTCGCTCAAGCGCGGTCACCATCTGGTTGAAGCTGGCCCCGGCGGCCAGAAACTCCTGCGGACCGGCTTCCAGTTCAGGATGCTGCCGCAGGTTACCCTGGGCAACTTCGTCGGCGGCGTTTTTCAGCTTGCGCGCCGGTTTCGCCAGACTCCACGCCAGCCAGAGCAGCAGCGGGGCGCTGACCAGCATCGTCACGATAAGCAGTAATAGCGGACGGTCAAACAGCAGGTTGATGAAGTCGGATTGTGAAGTGCTGGCAGGGCGGATGAGATAAAGTTGATAATTATCTTCACCATCCCTGACGGAAAACGGGCCGACCATCTCCAGGCGTCCGTAACGCTTCTTCTGCGGATGATCGGCATTATCGGCCTGGCCGATAAAGTTACGAATGATCTGCATTTCGTTGCGTTCTGCGCCGATCACGCGGCCTTCGCTGGTGACCAGCAGCAGCCGCTGCCCCGGCGGCGCCCACTTATCGATGGCGCGAAACAGGCGTCGCCACCACATCAGGTCGTTCGGCGGGTCGTTCGCCAGTTCGGCCTCGACGTGCTGCTCAATCATGATGCCCTGACGTTGCTCGCTTTCCAGCAGCTCGGTCATCTGGCGCGAGTCCAGCTTGGGCAACATCAGTACCAGCATCAACACCAGCGCCAGCGTGAGCCAGAAGATAGCGAAGATGCGTGCGGTTAAACTTCCAATCATGAAGCAGAAACCATCAGATAGCCGCGTCCGCGCAATGTTTTAAACCACGGATGGCCGTCTTTGCGCTCCGGCAGCTTACGCCGCAGGTTGGAAATATGCATATCGATAGCGCGGTCGAACGGCGTCAGCCGCTTGCCCAGCACTTCCTGGCTTAAGTGTTCACGTGACACCACCTGACCCAGATGCTGCGCCAGCAGATACAGCAGGGTGAACTCGGTGCCGGTCAGCTCCAGCGTTTGCCCATCAAAATTGGCTTCCTGACGACCCGGATTGAGGCTTAACGCATCCACTTCCAGGGTCGGAGAACCGGATTCGGTGGTCTGCTGCTGCTCGCTCCAGTGGGAACGACGCAGAATCGCGCGTATACGGGCCACCAGCTCGCGATCGTTAAACGGCTTAGGCAAATAGTCATCCGCCCCGAGTTCGAGGCCGAGAACGCGATCCAGCTCGCTTCCGCGCGCCGTTAGCATGATAACCGGGGTCTGGTGTGTCTGACGTAATTCTTTAAGCGTGTCGATACCGTTTTTCTTCGGCATCATCACATCAAGCAAAAGGAGATCAATGCTGTCGTCAAGAAGCGCCAGCGCCTGTTCACCGTCATGGGCAACGAGCACATTAAAACCTTCCATATCGAGCAGCTCTTTTAACAGGGAGGTGAGCTCCCGGTCATCATCAACTAACAGGATTTTATTCATTGTTTAAATACCTCCGAGGCAGAAATTACGTCATCAAGGCTCGCTAATCCATGACTTTACGTTGTTTTACACCCCCTGACGCATGTTTGCAGCCTGAATCGTAAACTGTCTCTCGTTGAATCGCGACACAAACGTTTTGGGAGTATGTGATGCGCAATGTTATCGCTGCCGTCATGGCCTCAACGCTGGCGCTAAGTGCTACTAGCCAAGCCGCTGAAGTCGTTACCGGCGTTAACTGGCTCCACGGTGAAGAGGGAGCCCAGCGCAGCGGCCAGAGCCATATGTTTGACGGCATAAGTCTAACCGAACAGCAACGACAGCAGTTACGGGATCTTATGCAACGGGCGCGCCATGACCGGCTCCCTGTTAATGTTAGCGAACTGGAGACAATGCATAGCCTTGTCACCGCAGATAAATTTGATGAAAGCGCTGTGCGCGCTCAGGCAGAAAAGATGGCGCAGGAACAGGTTGCCCGCCAGGTAGAAATGGCGAAAGTCCGCAACCAGATGTACCACCTGCTAACCCCTGAGCAGCAAGCGGTTTTAAATGCTAAGCACCAGCAGCGTATGGATCAGTTGCGTGAGGTTGCAAGGATGCAGAAAGGCTCAGCCATGATGCTTTCCAGTAGTAGCAGTACCGTGCAACCCAAGTAACAAACCCTGTTTTCCTTGCCATAGACACCATCCCTGTCTTCCCCCACATGATGTGGGGGTTTTTTTTGTCTTTTTTTCGCCTCAGCCGCCGCATGCCCTTTCATCTTCCGGGTAAAAGTTCAGGTTATACTAAGCGCATCGCCGGAAAAGGAGCGTTTATGAATCAATCTTATGGGCGGCTGGTGAGTCGCGCGGCTATTGCCGCGACGGCGATGGCCTCCGTGTTACTTTTGATCAAAATTTTTGCGTGGTGGTATACCGGTTCGGTGAGTATTCTGGCGGCGCTGGTGGATTCGCTGGTGGATATTGCCGCCTCGCTGACCAACCTGCTGGTGGTGCGTTACTCGCTACAACCTGCTGATGAAGAACATACTTTTGGCCATGGGAAAGCGGAATCGCTGGCGGCGTTGGCGCAGAGCATGTTTATTTCCGGTTCGGCGTTGTTTCTGTTCCTGACCGGGATCCAGCATTTGATTCGCCCTGAACCGATGCAGGCGGCGGGCGTCGGGATGGTGGTGACGCTGATCGCCTTGATAAGCACCCTGATGCTGGTGACCTTTCAGCGCTGGGTGGTCAGAAAAACCCAGAGCCAGGCCGTGCGTGCGGATATGCTTCATTATCAGTCTGATGTTATGATGAACGGCGCTATTCTTATCGCCCTCGGCCTCTCCTGGTACGGCTGGCACCGCGCCGATGCGCTGTTTGCATTAGGGATTGGCATCTATATTTTATATAGCGCGCTGCGTATGGGTTACGACGCGGTGCAATCGTTATTAGACCGTGCGCTTCCGGATGAGGAACGTCAGGAAATCATCAGTATCGTGAACAGCTGGCCCGGCGTCAGCGGCGCGCACGATCTACGAACGCGGCAGTCAGGGCCGACTCGCTTTATTCAAATACATTTGGAAATGGAAGATAACCTCCCGCTGGTGCAGGCGCACGTAATCGCCGACCAGGTGGAGCAGGCTATTTTGCGCCGTTTCCCGGGATCGGATGTCATCATCCATCAGGATCCCTGTTCTGTGGTGCCGCCGGCGCGGCAGGGCGTTTTTTGAGCTTTCGGTTATAGTCTGTAAACTCGATGTAAAAATGTGGGGCGGGTAGGCATTTTTTGTATAAATTACCGCCATTTGGTCTGACCTGAATCAATTCAGCCAGAAGCGTTTGATATACTATTGCAATTATCGTCGTGCACTCCTGGTATGGGAGCGCTTCAGGCAACAGGATTATTTTTTGCTTCCTAAGTTCAGAGGTAGTCATGATTAAGAAAATCGGTGTGTTGACAAGTGGCGGTGATGCGCCGGGCATGAACGCAGCAATTCGCGGCGTTGTGCGCGCGGCATTAACGGAAGGTCTGGAAGTTTTTGGAATCTATGACGGTTACCTCGGCCTGTATGAAGATCGTATGGTTCAGCTTGACCGTTACAGCGTGTCCGACATGATCAACCGTGGCGGTACCTTCCTCGGCTCCGCTCGTTTCCCGGAATTCCGCGAAGAGCATATTCGCGCTGTCGCCATTGAAAATATGAAAAAGCGCGGCCTGGACGCGCTGGTTGTTATCGGCGGCGACGGTTCCTATATGGGTGCGATGCGTCTGACCGAGATGGGTTTCCCTTGCATCGGCCTGCCGGGCACCATCGATAACGACATCAAAGGTACTGACTACACTATCGGTTTCTTTACCGCGCTGAGCACCGTTGTTGAAGCGATTGACCGCCTGCGTGACACCTCCTCTTCGCACCAGCGTATCTCTGTGGTGGAAGTGATGGGCCGCTACTGTGGCGATCTGACTCTGGCGGCGGCGATTGCCGGCGGCTGTGAGTTCATCATGGTGCCGGAAGTAGAATATACCCGTGACGATCTGGTGGCTGAAATCAAAGCCGGCATCGCGAAAGGTAAGAAACACGCGATCGTGGCCATCACCGAGCACATGTGCGACGTTGACGAACTGGCTAGCTTCATTGAGAAAGAAACGGGCCGTGAAACTCGTGCGACCGTGCTGGGTCACATTCAGCGCGGCGGCTCTCCGGTTCCTTACGACCGTATTCTGGCTTCCCGTATGGGCGCATATGCCATCGAACTGCTGCTGCAGGGCTTTGGCGGCCGCTGTGTTGGTATCCAGAACGAAAAGCTGGTTCACCACGACATCATCGATGCTATCGAAAATATGAAGCGTCCGTTCAAGTCTGACTGGATGGATTGCGCGAAGAAACTGTACTAAGTTTCGCGGCATAACAAAAAGGCCTTCTCAGTGAGAAGGCCTTTTTTATTAGGGCGTTATCGAGCGCGTTATTCGATATCCAGCGCATCCTCGGAAAGGATGATACCGGTATTGTCGGCATACAGATGATCGCCGGAGAAGAAGGTAACGCCGCCGAAGTTGACGCGCACGTCGCTTTCGCCGATACCTTCCCCTGCAGCGGCCACAGGAATGGCGGCTAACGCCTGGATACCGATATCTAAATCTTCCAGGTCGTCAACCTGGCGCACCGCGCCATAGACCACCAGCCCTTCCCATTCGTTCTGTACCGCCAGACGCGCCAGGTCGGCGTCAATTAACGCGCGTCGCACGGAACCGCCGCCGTCGATAAGGAGAATATGACCACGGCCATTCTGCTCGAGCAGATCGTAGAGCAACCCGTTATCCTCGAAACATTTTACCGTAATGATCTGTCCACCAAACGACGACCGCCCTCCAAAGTTGGAAAACAGCGGTTCCACGACATTGACATCTTCCTGGTAGATGTCGCAAAGCTCGGAAGTATCGTATTTCATAGGCTTAACGTTCAGTTGCTGCGAGAATTTTTAGTATATCCCGTGAACTGCATTGTTTGCAAAATCATCAATTGTTAATTGATATTTGTCAGTTATGCCGCCAGCTTACTGCCGATAATCCCGATGACAAACAGCAGGTTGGTTAATAATGCCGCTTTGACCGTGCGTTCGAGCATCGGACGCATCGCCACCGGTTCGCGTTCACGCATGACAAAACGCGTTTGTTTTACCAGCAGCGGAATGGCGAGAATAAACAGCCAGCCCCATAGACTGTGCAGCGCCAGCAGGTTAAACAGCGCCAGGCACAGCGGAGCGCCAAGCAGCAAAACGCTGTGATAACGGCGAGCGTTCACCGGCCCCAGACGAACCGCCAGCGTGTTTTTACCGTTCAGGCGGTCGCTATCGATATCGCGCAGGTTATTGATATTCAGAACCGCGGCGGCCAGCAGGCCACAGGCGGTAGCGGGCAGGAAAATAACCGCCTCGATGCTGTGCGCCTGCAGATACCAACTGCCGACAACGCTCAGCCAGCCGAAGAAAACCAGCACCGAGATATCGCCAAGGCCAATATAGCCGTAAGGACGCGTGCCGACGGTATAGGTGATAGCGGCGATAATCGACAACCCGCCGAGTACCATAAAGCCGATGAAGTCCGCCATTGTCTGCCAGGCGGAGAACAGCAACGCCAGGCCGGACAGGCAAATCAGCGCTACCGTTACGATCAGCGCGCGTTTCATCTGCGACTGGGTGATGGCGCCTTTTTGCATTCCGCGCAGCGGCCCGATACGGTCAGGTTTATCGCTGCCTTTGACGGCGTCGCCATAATCATTGGCGAGATTAGATAAAATTTGCAGCAAACCGGCGGTAATAAGCGCCAGCAGCGCGACCAGCGGATCGAAGTGGCCTTGCTGCCACGCCAACGCGGTGCCGACGATGATAGCGGAGAAAGCCAGAGGTAATGTTTTTGGACGCAGGCTTTCAAGCCAGGCCTTAGTGCGTGTTATCGGTTGTTCAGTCATTTCTTTCAGCCAAAAAAATGGGGCTATCATAGCCCCACCGTGTGTGATGAAAATGCATTGAACCGGATTATAGGATAAAACGGCTCAGATCTTCATCTGCCACCAGAACATCCAGGTGTTTACCGACATAATCGCCGTCGATGGTCACCGTCTGGCCGTTCATTTCGCTGGCATCATAAGAGATGTCTTCGATCAGACGTTCCAGCACCGTGTGCAGGCGACGCGCGCCGATGTTTTCGGTGGTTTCGTTAACCTGCCATGCCGCCTGAGCGATACGCTTGATACCATCTTCAGTGAATTCGATATTCACGCCTTCGGTCGCCATCAGCGCTTTGTACTGCACGGTGATAGAGGCATTCGGCTCGGTCAGAATACGTTCGAAATCATGGGTAGTCAGCGCTTTCAGCTCAACGCGGATCGGCAGACGGCCCTGCAGTTCCGGGATCAAATCTGATGGGCTGGCGACCTGGAACGCGCCGGAGGCGATAAACAGAATGTGATCGGTTTTCACCATCCCGTGTTTAGTGGAGACGGTGCAGCCTTCCACCAGCGGCAGCAGGTCGCGCTGAACGCCTTCACGAGACACATCCGGGCCGGAGGCGTTGCCGCCGCGCTTACAGATTTTGTCGATTTCGTCGATGAACACGATACCGTGCTGTTCAACGGCGTCGATAGCTTCTTGCTTCAGCTCTTCCGGGTTAACCAGCTTCGCCGCTTCTTCTTCGATAAGCAGCTTCATCGCGTCTTTGATTTTCAGCTTACGCGGTTTCTGTTTCTGGCCGCCCAGGTTCTGGAACATGGACTGCAGCTGGCTGGTCATCTCTTCCATGCCCGGAGGAGACATGATTTCAACGCCCATCGGCGCCGCGGCGAGATCGATTTCGATCTCTTTGTCGTCAAGCTGGCCTTCGCGCAGTTTCTTGCGGAATGCCTGGCGCGCAGCGGAAGGTTCCTGCGGCTGTTCAGCCTGGCCCCAGTTATTTTTCGCCGGCGGGATCAGCACGTCGAGGATACGCTCTTCGGCCATTTCTTCGGCGCGATAGCGGTTTTTATCGATGGACTGCATGCGGACCATTTTGATCGCAGCGTCGGTCAGATCGCGGATGATAGAGTCCACTTCTTTACCAACATAGCCCACTTCGGTGAACTTGGTCGCTTCAACTTTGATGAACGGCGCGTTGGCCAGCTTCGCCAGGCGACGGGCGATTTCGGTTTTACCGACGCCGGTCGGGCCTATCATCAGAATGTTTTTCGGCGTGACTTCATGACGCAGCTCTTCATTAAGCTGCATACGGCGCCAGCGGTTTCGCAGGGCGATAGCAACAGAACGCTTGGCCGCGTCCTGGCCGATAATATGTTTGTCCAGTTCGCTGACAATTTCGCGTGGGGTCATTTCAGACATGGGAGATCCTTACGCTTTAGAAGGTAATTCTTCGATGGTGTGGAAGTGGTTGGTATAGATGCAGATATCCCCTGCAATATCCAACGCTTTCTCGGCGATGTCGCGAGCGCCCATTTCGGTGTTTTCCAGCAGCGCGCGAGCGGCGGCCTGGGCATATGGCCCGCCGGAGCCAATCGCAATCAAATCGTTTTCTGGCTGAACCACGTCGCCGTTACCGGTGATGATAAGCGACGCGTTTTCGTCAGCGACGGCGAGCAGCGCTTCCAGTTTGCGCAGCATGCGGTCGGTACGCCAGTCTTTCGCCAGCTCAACGGCGGCTTTCACCAGATGGCCCTGATGCATCTCCAGCTTACGCTCGAACAGTTCGAACAGGGTGAAGGCGTCAGCGGTGCCGCCAGCGAAACCAGCGATCACTTTGTCGTTGTACAGACGACGCACTTTCTTCACGTTGCCTTTCATCACGGTGTTGCCCAGCGTGGCCTGGCCATCACCGGCGATAACGACATGGCCATTACGGCGAACACTAACTATTGTTGTCACGAGCAGACCCCTTGGTTGCAAAAGCGGAATAGGGGCCCCGCGGGTTACGCGGGGCAGAATGCAATTATAGATGGGGGGGATTTTTGGGGTTTCAACCCCTGGCGGCGAGACGAATGCAGTTTGCGTGTCCGGCCATCTTGAGACGGTTGATCATATCGTTGGCGTTCTCTTTGCCTTTCAGCGGCCCAATCACTACCCGGTTCCAGCCGTTGTTGGTGGTGATATGCGAAGCAAAGCCCTCAAAGGCCAACTGAGCGCGCACGGTTTCGGCCTGCTCGGCGCCTTTAAAGGAACCACACTGAACCATCCAGCTGCGATCGTCTTTCTTCTCGGCGGCCGCGGCTTTCGGCGCTTCTTCTACGCGGGCGACCGGTGCGGCGGCCTGGGTTTTCGGCTGCGCAGTGGTGTTATGCGCCGGCGTCTGCAGCAGATCCTGGTACGGCTGCTGGTTGGACGCTGTTTGCTTCGGCTGCTGTTGCTGCACCGGCTTCGGCTGCTGGACGCGCGGCTGTTGCTGCGCGGTCTGCTGCTGCGTCTGCGCCCACTGCTGCTGTTGTGCCTGCTGCTGCTGCTGCGCCAGACGTTGACGCTGCAGCGTCTGCTGACGTTGCGCCGGCGTTTGTTCGTTCCACGGCACTTCAGTCAACTGCGTAGGCTGCTGACGCATATCCGCCTGCATTTGCGCCAATAGTTGGCGCTGCTCGTCGGTAAGCTGCTCGGGTTTCATCACTTCGCCGCCGGCGGTTGGCTCAGTCGGCGCGCGAACGCCCGGCTGGCGGCTTTCCAGCTCTTTAATATAGCGCCAGCGCTCTTCCGGTTTCGGCGGGAGACCGTTGCCTGCCGCCTGACGGTTCTGCAGCGCCTCCGCTTCTTCTTTCTTGTGATGGGTAATGAAATACAGACCACCGATAAAGGCCACCAGCACGGCCGCTGCGATCGCAACCATAGTCGGTGAAATCGCCGGAAGGCTGCTTTGCTTTTTCCTTGAGCTTCGGGGGCTGCTCTTTTTGCGCCGCGAAGGAGCCGGTTGGCTGCGGCGTACATAATCTCGTTGTGCCACTATCGTTTCGCTGTCTTAGATTCGTTCGTCAGCCCGCCATGTTACTTAAGCGGCGGGCCTTTGACCAGAAGAGCAGGCCCGAAAGCCTGATGGTTATCGTCTGATTTTTTGCGTACTGCCGCGAACGATCAGTTCGCAATCGAGCAGACGCGAGCCGCTGTTGACGTTACGGCCCTGCATTTGCTCGAGTAATAGCAGCATTCCTTCACGGCCGATATCAAAACGCGGCTGTGAAACGGTAGTTAACGGCGGATCGCAAAATTCAGACAACGCGATGTTATCAAACCCAACAATCGATAAATCTTCCGGCACCCTCAGGCCGCGACGTTTGGCCAGCGACAATGCGCCCAGCGCCATAACGTCGCTATGGCAAAATACCGCGGTCGGCGGCACCGGCTGCGCCAGCAGTTGCTCCAGCGCGTTGGCCCCGGCTTCAAAGGTAAAGTTGCCGCGGGCGATGTAGTGCGGATCGACGGTGATACCGCTGCGGCGCAGCGCCTGAACATATCCCTGCAGCCGGTAATGGCACAGCGGCATATCCTCCGGCCCGGCGATACAGCCGATACGTTGATGCCCCAGTTCGTGGAGATAATTAACGGCATTAAACGCGGCGGTCAGGTTATCGATATGCACGGTAGGGAGCTCCAGCTCCGGCGCAAACTCGTTCGACATGACCATCGGCGGCAAATTACGCTGCTCTTCGACGCTGGCGTCGAACGGCAGGCGCGAGCTCAGCAGCACCATACCGTCAATTTGTTTGGTGATAATGAGATCAATAAAGGTTTTTTCTTTCTGATTCTGATGGGCGCAATCGCCGATCAGCACCAGATAGCCTTCGTCGGCGGCGGTCACTTCAATGCCGCGAATCACCTCACTGAAGAAGGGATCGCAAATATCCGGCACGATCACAAGGATCGTCCGCGACTCATTGCGTTTCATGTTACGCCCGAGCGACTGCGGTAAATAGCCGACTTCCTGCGCCGCCTGCTCCACCCGACTGCGGGTTGCCTGCGACACTTTGTCGGGATTCATTAGCGCACGGGATACGGTTGCCGTTGAAACGTTTGCCTTCAGGGCGACGTCTTTCATGGTGGCGGCAACCATTTGTTTTTTGGGCTTCACCTGGTTTCTCCTCGCTGACTGCGCAGACACATCCCTTGCGTGCTGACATCAGCAACATTTTTAACAGATAGTACAGCCTGAGAGTTACAGAATTTTCATGAAAAACGTGACGGTTGTTGAATTTTTCGATCCGCCTCGCAAGAGAAGACTTAGCCTTCAATAGGATCGACATCCAGTACCCACTTCACTTTACGCGCTTCCGGCAGGGTGTTTATCAACGCCAGCGTACCGCTGACGATATGTTGTAGACGTATGCGGGAAGGGTGCTGCAGCAGAATTTGCCAGCGCCAGCGACCGCCGCGCTTTGGCGCCAGCGCGGGGACCGGGCCGAGTACCCACAGTTTATCATCGGCCAGCGGGCTGGCCTGCAACAGGTTACGTAACTGTTGTAAAAACAGCGGCGCCTGCTGGTTATTATGGTCTTCGGCGCGGATCAGCACGTGACTGGTCCACGGCGGTAGCTGCATGGTTTGCCGTTCCGCCAGCGCCTGCTCGGCAAACGCATCGTAGCCTTTATACAACAGGGTCTGCAGCAGCGGGTGTTCCGGATGATGGGTTTGCAGGATCACTTCACCCTGCTTGCCCGCGCGCCCGGCGCGGCCGGAGACCTGGGTATAGAGCTGGGCAAAACGCTCCGCCGAGCGGAAGTCGGCGGAAAACAGCGCGCCGTCGACATCCAGCAGCGACACCAGGGTGACGTCCGGGAAATGATGTCCCTTAGCCAGCATTTGGGTGCCAATCAGAATGCGTGCGCCGCCGCGATGGACGTCGGCAAGATATTGCTCCAGCGCCCCTTTACGGCTGGTGGTATCGCGGTCGATACGTGAGATTGGTACATCAGGGAACATCGGCGCCAGCGCCTGCTCCAGCTGTTCAGTCCCGAGACCCACTGGCACCAGGTGCGTCGACCCGCAGGAAGGACATTGGCGCGGAATGGGGCGCTGGCTGTCGCAGTGGTGGCAACGCAGATGATGCTGCGCCTGATGCAGGGTGTAGTAACTATCGCAGCGCGGGCACTCCGCTATCCAGCCGCAGTCGTGGCATAGCAGCGCCGGGGCGAAACCGCGGCGGTTCAAAAACAGGATCACCTGATTGTCGGCCTGCAGATGCTGTCGCATGCGGTTAATCAGCGCAGGCGATAGGCCCGCCTGCAACTGCTGGCCTTTTAAATCCAGCACGTGCTGCTGCGCCGGGCGGGCGTTGCCCGCGCGTTTGGTCAGCTTTAACTCACGGTACTTGCGCTGGCGCACGTTATAGAGCGTCTCCAGCGCCGGGGTCGCCGAGCCGAGGATAATCGGGATCTGTTCGCTATGGGCGCGCCATACCGCCAGGTCGCGAGCGTGATAACGCCAGCCTTCCTGTTGTTTATAGGAGCTATCGTGTTCTTCGTCGATGACAATAACGCCGAGGTCTTTAAACGGCGTAAACAGCGACGAGCGGGTGCCGATAACGATCGCCGCTTCGCCATTTTTCGCCTTTAACCATGATGCGAGGCGCTCGCTGTCGTTGAGACCCGAATGCAGGACCTCCACCGGGGCGTTAAAACGCTGGCGGAAGCGGGCGATAGTCTGCGGCGTCAGGCCGATTTCCGGCACCATCACCAGCGCCTGTCGACCCTGCGCCAGCACGTTCTCCAGCACGCTCAGATAGACCTCCGTTTTCCCTGAGCCGGTAATACCCGCCAGCAGCCAGGCGGAGAAACGGTCGGAGGCGCTATGAATTGCCCCGACGGCGGTCGCCTGCTCGGTATTCAGGCGCAGCCGTTCGCCGGGCACCGCGAAGCTGGTCCGCCAGTCAATAATCGCTGGCGCTTCGCAGGCTAGCTCTGCCAGCCCTTTGCCACGCAGCGCCTGTAGCGCCGCGTCATTGAATTCAAGTTCTGCGACCTGATAGCGCCAGATTTTGCCCTGGCGCAGCGCCGCCAGCGCCTGCTGCTGCTTCGGCGAGCGTTTAAGGCTGTTGATATCCAGCGCTTGTCCCTGTTCCGTCGCAAACCAGTACCACATTGGCGCGGCGCTGGCCGGTTTGCCCTGGCGCAGCATAATCGGCAGCGCGTGGAACAGCACGTCGCCGATGGGATGATGATAGTAATCCGCGGCCCAGAGCAGCATGCGCCAGACGGTAGAGGAAAATACCGGTTCGCTATCCAGCGCTTCGGCGACCGGTTTGAGTTCGGCGAGCGGGAGTTCGCTACGTTCGCTGACCGACACCACGATACCGATCCGCTCCTGTTTGCCGAACGGCACGCGTACGCGACAGCCCGCCTTGACCGGGATGCCTTCAGGCAACAAATAGTCAAAGGTGCGGGGCAGCGGAACGGGCAGGGCGACATGAGCGACGGACATGGAATCTTCCTGACTTGAAATCTGGCGGGTTAGTATACACATTACCGAAGGTGACGCGGATAAGTTTGCATCTGCTGGTCAAATTCTGTATGATTCGCCGCCTTTGGTGCGCTTTATGCCGCATCAAACATCCCAAAACCCGGGAAATTCGCTAAGCCGGTTTACGCCAGCGGCGCGAAGGTCGTCGGGAAATTATTAATATCGCGTGGTGTCTGGCGTTAGGGCTGGAAGAGCGACGCGGCCTTAACTGAGGTTCTCCCATGAAAAAAGGTATTCACCCAAATTACGACGAAATTACTGCTACCTGTTCTTGCGGTAATGTCATGAAAATCCGTTCCACCGTTGGTCACGACCTGAACCTCGACGTGTGCGGTAAATGCCACCCGTTCTACACCGGCAAACAGCGTGATGTTGCTACCGGTGGCCGTGTTGACCGCTTCAACAAGCGCTTCAGCATCCCGGGCAGCAAGTAAGTTGCCAGAAAAAGCCGCCTCAGGGCGGCTTTTTTGTATCCTTCGTCTGGCCAGGCCGAGGGATAAAAAAAGCGGAAGATATCTTCCGCTTTTTTTATGTCTTAGTATTCCCACGTATCCGGGTCGATACCCAGTTCACGCATAATCTCTTTCGCCGCTTCCGGGATTTCATCGCTGCGCTCTTTACGCAGGTCTTCATCGTTAGGCAACGGTTGACCGGTAAAGGCATGCAGGAACGCCTCGCACAGCAGTTCGCTATTCGTGGCGTGACGCAGGTTGTTCACCTGACGACGCGTGCGTTCATCGGTGAGGATCTTTAACACCTTCAGAGGAATGGAAACCGTAATTTTTTTTACTTGCTCACTCTTCTTACCGTGCTCAGCGTATGGGCTGATATATTCGCCGCTCCATTCAGCCATGAGATACCTTAATCCTCTGTTTATTAGTTAAGGGCCAGAACATTACGCCCGACCATAATTGCGCGTAGTTTACCGTATGAGCGTGCTTTCCGACATGATATAAGCCGCCGCCGACGTGCGCTAATGCATATAATTTTAACGGCTATTTGTGTTTTGCTCAATCTATACGCAAAGAAGTTTAGATGTCCAGATGTATTGACGTCTATTGTGACAATGATTACTCTGAGGCCTGACTTCTCACCGAACAGCCCAGGAACTGTCCAACATGACGCGTAAACAGGCCACCATTGCAGTGCGTAGCGGTTTAAATGACGACGAACAGTACGGTTGCGTTGTCCCGCCGATCCACCTCTCCAGCACCTATAATTTCACCGGTTTCAATGAACCTCGTGCCCACGATTATTCCCGTCGCGGCAACCCGACTCGCGATGTAGTACAGCGCGCGCTGGCGGAACTGGAAGGCGGCGCGGGCGCGGTACTGACCAATACCGGAATGTCGGCTATTCTGCTGGTGACCACGGTGTTCCTGAAACCGGGCGATCTGCTGGTGGCGCCGCACGACTGTTATGGCGGCAGCTATCGTCTGTTTGACAGCCTGGCGAAACGCGGCTGCTATCGCGTGCGCTTTGTCGATCAAAGCGATGAACAGGCATTACGTGAAGCGCTAGCGGAACAACCGAAGCTGGTGCTGGTCGAAAGCCCGAGCAACCCATTGCTGCGGGTGGTCGATATTGCGAAAATCTGCGGGCTGGCGCGTGAAGCCGGCGCGGTGAGCGTGGTGGATAACACCTTCCTGAGCCCGGCGTTGCAAAATCCGCTGGCGCTGGGCGCCGATCTGGTGTTGCATTCGTGCACCAAATATCTCAACGGCCACTCTGATGTGGTCGCCGGGGTGGTGATTGCCAAAGATCCTGAAACAGTCACCGAACTGGCATGGTGGGCGAATAATATCGGCGTCACCGGCGGGGCGTTTGATAGCTATCTGTTATTGCGTGGTTTGCGTACCCTTTCTCCGCGAATGGAAGTGGCGCAGCGCAACGCGCAGGCGATAGTCGACTATCTGAAAACCCAGCCGCTGGTGAAAAAGCTGTATCATCCGTCCCTGCCGGAAAACCAGGGGCATGAGATTGCGGCGCGTCAGCAAAAAGGTTTTGGGGCGATGCTAAGCTTCGAGCTCGATGGCGATGAGCAGACGCTGCGTCGCTTCTTGAGCGGTTTATCGCTATTTACGCTGGCGGAATCGTTGGGGGGCGTTGAGAGCCTGATTTCCCATGCGGCGACGATGACGCATGCGGGCATGGCGCCGGAAGCGCGTGCGGCGGCAGGGATCTCGGAAACGCTCCTGCGTATTTCGACCGGTATTGAAGATGGTGAAGATTTAATTGCCGACCTGGAAAATGGCTTCCGGGCAGCAAACGAGGAATAAAGATGAGTGTGATTGCGCAGGCAGGGGCGAAGGGTCGTCAGCTGCACAAATTTGGTGGGAGTAGTTTAGCGGATGCGAAATGTTACCTGCGCGTCGCCGGGATCATGACCGACTATGCGCAGGCAGGCGATATGATGGTCGTCTCTGCCGCCGGTAGCACCACCAACCAGCTGATTAGCTGGCTGCAGCTAAGCCAGACCGATCGTCTTTCTGCGCATCAGGTGCAACAAGCGCTGCGTCGCTATCAAATGGATCTGATCGCCAGCCTGTTGCCGGCGGACGCCGCTGACGCGCTGATCGCGACGTTTATTCACGATCTTGAACGTCTGGCGGGCCTGCTGGATAGCGGCATCACCGATGCGGTATATGCTGAAGTCGTCGGCCACGGCGAAGTGTGGTCCGCACGCCTGATGGCGGCGGTACTGAATCACCTTGGCGTTGAAGCCGCCTGGCTGGACGCGCGCGCCTTCCTGCGCGCGGAACGCGCCGCGCAGCCGCAGGTTGATGAAGGCTTGTCCTACCCGTTGTTACAACAGTTGATGGCGCAGCACCCCAACAAACGGCTGGTGGTGACCGGCTTTATCGCCCGCAACAATGCCGGAGAAACCGTGCTGCTGGGCCGTAACGGTTCCGACTACTCCGCCACCCAAATTGGCGCGCTGGCCGGGGTCTCCCGCGTCACCATCTGGAGCGATGTGGCCGGGGTCTATAGCGCCGACCCGCGTAAAGTGAAAGATGCGTGCCTGCTGCCGCTGCTGCGCCTTGATGAGGCCAGCGAGCTGGCTCGACTGGCGGCGCCGGTGCTGCACGCGCGTACGCTACAGCCGGTTTCCGGCAGCGATATCGATTTACAGCTGCGCTGCAGCTATACCCCGGACCAGGGTTCGACGCGCATTGAGCGCGTGCTGGCATCCGGCACCGGCGCGCGTATTGTCACCAGTCACGACGACGTCTGCCTGATTGAATTCCAGGTGCCGGCCGGTCAGGATTTCAAACTGGCGCATAAAGAGCTGGATCAGATTTTCAAACGCGCGCAGCTGCGCCCGCTGGCGGTGGGCGTGCATGCCGACCGTAAGCTGCTGCAGTTCTGTTACACCTCTGAAGTGGCCGACAGCGCGCTGAAGCTGCTGGACGAGGCGGGCCTGCCGGGCGAGCTGCGTCTGCGCCAGAAGCTGGCGCTGGTGGCGATGGTCGGCGCGGGCGTGACCCGCAATCCGCTGCATTGCCACCGTTTCTGGCAGCAGTTGAAAGGGCAGCCGGTAGAGTTTACCTGGCAATCGGAAGAGGGCATCAGCCTGGTGGCGGTGCTGCGCGCCGGCCCAACCGAGAGCCTGATTCAGGGGCTGCATCATTCCGTGTTCCGCGCTGAGAAACGCATCGGTCTGGTGCTGTTTGGCAAAGGTAATATCGGCTCCCGCTGGCTGGAGTTGTTCGCGCGCGAACAGAGCACGCTTTCCGCCCGCACCGGCTTTGAGTTCCTGCTGGCTGGGGTGGTGGATAGCCGCCGTAGCCTACTGAACTATGAAGGTCTGGATGCCAGTCGCGCATTGGCATTCTTTGAAGATGAAGCGGTTGAGCAGGATGAAGAATCGCTATTCCTGTGGATGCGCGCGCACCCTTATGATGATTTAGTGGTGCTGGACGTGACCGCCAGCGAACAGCTGGCCGATCAGTATCTGGATTTCGCCAGCCACGGTTTTCACGTGATCAGCGCCAATAAGCTGGCGGGCGCCAGCAGCAGCGATAAATATCGCCAGATCCACGACGCCTTCGAAAAGACCGGACGTCACTGGCTGTATAACGCCACCGTCGGCGCAGGCTTGCCGGTTAACCATACGGTGCGCGATCTCATCGACAGCGGCGATACCATCCTGGGGCTGAGCGGTATCTTCTCCGGTACGCTCTCCTGGCTGTTCCTGCAGTTTGACGGCACGGTGCCATTTACCGAACTGGTGGATCAGGCCTGGCAGCAAGGGCTGACCGAACCGGACCCGCGCGTTGACCTGTCAGGTAAAGACGTGATGCGCAAGCTGGTGATCCTGGCGCGCGAAGCTGGTTACAATATCGAGCCGGATCAGGTGCGCGTGGAATCGCTGGTTCCGGCGCATTGCGAAGAGGGCTCGGTTGACCACTTCTTTGAGAACGGCGAAGAGCTGAACGAACAGATGCTGCAGCGCCTTGAAGCCGCCCGTGAAATGGGGCTGGTGTTGCGTTACGTGGCGCGTTTTGATGCCAACGGTAAAGCGCGCGTCGGGGTAGAAGCGGTGCGTCAGGAACATCCGCTGGCGGCGCTGCTGCCATGCGATAACGTCTTCGCTATCGAGAGTCGCTGGTATCGCGATAACCCAATGGTGATCCGCGGGCCAGGCGCGGGTCGCGATGTCACCGCCGGGGCTATTCAGTCAGATATTAATCGTCTGGCGCAGTTGCTGTAATCTCTCCTCTCAGGCCGGCCCGTAGGGCCGGCCTTCATTATGCTCATTCCCGCGCCACCAGCTGCCCTGAGAGGGTGAGATGCTGCGTCGGCAGCGTGGGCTCTTTGATCTTGCGGATAATTAACGCGCCTGGCCTGACGCCAGATGAACTTTTTTCACTTTGACTGAAAATTCCTCACTGTTTACGCAGATTTTTCTATTGACGCCCGCCCGCTTTTCCGTCATTTTTACATCTGGACGTCTAAACGTATAGAAGTTCGCAACACGACTGATAAATATAATGCGATTGATGAGGTAAGGTATGAGCTTTTTTCACGCCAATCAGCGGGAAGCCCTGAATCAGAGCCTGGCGGAAGTCCAGGGCCAGATTAATGTGTCCTTTGAATTCTTTCCGCCGCGTACCAGTGAAATGGAGCAAACCCTGTGGAAATCCATCGATCGCTTAAGCAGCCTGAAGCCGAAGTTTGTTTCCGTCACCTACGGGGCGAACTCCGGCGAGCGCGACCGCACTCATAGCATTATCAAGGGCATTAAAGACCGCACTGGTCTGGAAGCAGCGCCGCACCTGACCTGTATCGACGCCAGCCGTGATGAACTGCGCGCGATTGCCCAGGATTACTGGAACAACGGTATCCGCCATATCGTCGCGCTGCGCGGCGACCTGCCGCCGGGTAGCGGCAAGCCGGAGATGTACGCCGCCGACCTGGTGACGCTGCTAAAAGACGTCGGTGATTTTGATATCTCCGTCGCCGCCTATCCGGAAGTGCATCCGGAAGCCAAAAGCGCGCAGGCCGACTTATTGAACCTGAAACGTAAAGTAGAAGCGGGCGCTAATCGCGCGATCACTCAGTTCTTTTTTGATGTCGAAAGCTACCTGCGTTTCCGTGACCGCTGCGTCTCCGCCGGTATCGATGTGGAAATTATTCCGGGCATTCTGCCAGTCTCCAACTTTAAACAGGCGAAGAAATTTGCCGATATGACGAACGTGCGTATTCCGACCTGGATGTCGAAAATGTTCGAAGGGTTGGATAACGATGCCGAAACGCGCCAACTGGTAGGGGCGAATATCGCCATGGACATGGTGAAAATTTTAAGCCGCGAAGGAGTGAAAGATTTCCACTTCTATACCCTGAATCGCGCCGAAATGAGCTATGCCATTTGCCATACCCTGGGTGTGCGTCCAGCGTAATTACCTGTTTTACCTATTTTTTTATTCCTGTCGGGGCGGCGAACTGCAATTCGCCGCCCTCTTTTTTCGCACGAAAAGTGCGCTCTGCCCTTAAGCAACCTGCCGCCAAAGAGAGTATAGTGCCCGCAAAAATCATGACGGTGGAGAAGTTATGACGGTTGCAAGGAACAGCAATCTCCTGGCCGGTTGTGGCCTCGTCCTGCTGACGCTTATCTGGAGCTACAGCTGGATTGCGATGAAACAGGTAACGCTCTATATCGGCGCTTTCGATTTTACCGCCCTGCGCTGTATTTTCGGCGCGATTGTGCTGATGGCGGTGTTGGCGCTGCGCGGGCGCGGCATGCGGCCAACGCCGTTTGGTTACACCCTGGCGATTGCGCTGCTGCAAACCTGCGGCATGGTCGGTCTGGCGCAGTGGGCGCTGATGAGTGGCGGCGCAGGTAAAGTCGCCATTCTCAGCTATACCATGCCGTTCTGGGTGGTGATCATGGCGGCGCTGTTTTTAGGCGAGCGCATGCGGCGGCTACAATATGCCGCTATCGTACTGGCGGCGTGCGGTCTACTGCTGGTATTGCAGCCGTGGCAGTTGGATTTCTCCTCGATGAAAAGCGCGCTGCTGGCGATCCTCTCCGGCATCAGTTGGGGGGCGAGCGCGATTGTCGCCAAACGCATGTATCGCCGCTATCCGCGCCTCGATTTACTGTCGTTAACCGCCTGGCAGATGCTGTATGCCGCGCTGGTGATGAGCGTGGTGGCGTGGCTGGTGCCGCAGCGCAGCATTGACTGGCAACCTGGGGTTTTTTGGGCACTGGCCTATAGCGCAATCCTGGCGACGGCGGTGGCCTGGAGTCTGTGGCTGTATGTTCTGCGTAACCTGCCTGCCAGCGTCGCCGGCCTGAGTACGCTGGCGGTACCGGTTTGCGGCGTGCTGTTTTCCTGGTGGCTGCTGGGTGAAAATCCGGGGCTAGTGGAAGGCGCTGGTATTGTGCTGATCGTCGCGGCGCTGGCGATAATCAGCCTTAAAAAACGTCAACCTCAGATTACCAGGCAAGGTATTACTCGTTAAGCGTTATGCCCGGCAAATGCCGGGCATTTGGGGCAGATTATTCCCACTCTTGCAGGAAACGCTGACCGTATTGGTCGGCAACCAGTAGCGCGGCGTAAACCTGGTCGGCGCAGGCGCCGCCCGGCATGTTGTGGATGGTTTCGCCTTCGGCGCAGGCGGCCTCCGCGACCGTGCGCATTTTGGCCGGGATGTCGCCTTTAATATCGAGCTGCGCCAGCGTGATGGGCAGGCCGACGCTGTGACACAACGCCGCCGCGGTTTCTATCTCTTCCACCGGCGCGTTTTCCAGCACCAGCTGCGTCAGGGTACCAAACGCGACCTTCTCGCCGTGATAGAAGTGATGGGCGTCCGGGATGGCGGTCAAACCGTTGTGAATCGCGTGAGCCGCCGCCAGCCCACCGCTCTCAAAGCCGACGCCGCTCAGGTAGGTGTTGGCTTCGATCACCCGTTCGAGCGCTGGGGTAACCACATGCTGCTCGGCGGCAAGCATCGCCTTTTCGCCTTCTTCAACCAGCGTGTTGTAGCAGAGTTCCGCCAGTGCCAGCGCTGCCTGAGTGCATTTACCGCCCGCCATTGTGGTCGCACCGCTGCGCGAGCAGGCGCGGGCTTCAAACCAGGTCGCCAGCGCATCGCCAATCCCGGCGGCCAGCAGGCGAGCTGGCGCGGCCGCGACGATCTGCGTATCGACAACCACCATGTTCGGGTTGTGCGGCAGCATCAAATAGCTTTCGAATTCCCCATCGTCGGTATAGATAACAGACAACGCGCTGCACGGCGCGTCGGTGGAGGCGATGGTCGGCGCCACGACTACCGGCAGATGCATATAGTGAGCCAGCGCTTTCGCGGTATCCAAAGTCTTGCCGCCGCCGATGCCGAGCACCGCATGGCATTGGGCGCTGCTGGCGATATCGCGCAGGCGGTTGATTTCATTTTGCGAACATTCACCGCCAAACGGTGCGATTTCGGCCACCAGGCCAGCGCCGCCAAGGCTGGTACGCAACTGCTCTTCGGCAAAGCCAAGAACAAACTTATCGCCGATGATAAGCCACCGTTCGGCCAGCGGTTTAAGATATTCGCCGAGGCGCTTGATGGCGCCAGCGCCCTGAATGTATTTACCGGGTGATTGAATAATGCGATCCATTTCGATTCCTCCTAGATAACCGTGCAAGCCGCCGGACGGCGGCAGACGATCGGATTACAGGTTCAACGTGCCAAATGCGTTATTCCAGTCCTGCTCGAACTTCTCTATGGCTGACTCTACCGCGGGGGTGCCGAGCATTTGTTGCGCTACGTCTAAGGGGAGGGTGATAGCTTCGCAGCCAGCTAACAGGCAATCCAATGCCTGGCGCGGGGTTTTGAAGCTCGCGGCCAGGACTTTGCTTTCCGGGGCGTGCATTTCCAGCAGAGATTGCAGTTCTTGCACCATGCGAATGCCGTCACCGCCCTGGGCGTCGACGCGGTTGACGTATGGCGCGACGTATTTCGCGCCGGCCAGCGCCGCCAGCAGCCCCTGGGAAGCGCTATAGACCGCGGTGCCAAGAGTCGGGATACCTTCTTTTTTCAGCAGTTTGATGGCGGCGAGACCTTCGGCGGTAACCGGGATTTTAACCACGATACCCGGCACGGCGTTGCTCAAGCGTTTGGCTTCTTCCACCATGCCCTGCGCATCGCGACTCATGGTCTGCGCGAACAGAACACCTTCCGGGCCGACGGCTTTTTGCAGGCGCGGCAGCACGTCCCAAACCGCGGTTTTGCCGGCGGCGATGATGCTCGGGTTGGTGGTGACGCCAGCCAGCGGATAAATGCGGGCCAGACGTTCAACTTCAGCGACGTTCGCGGTGTCCAGATAGAGTTCCATAACCATTCCTCGATGTGTAATTCAGTGATGTTGAGGAAAGGATACGGTTTTCGTTTGCTTGCTCGCCAGATGACAAATTTGCCAAAAACTGGATAAATGTACGCATTGCGATTAAGGATGATTTAGATCACATTTGTCCGCCTGTTCCTGCTTATAAAGGTACGTGGCCAGCAATCAGCAGACAGTTACTTACAAAAATCTAGTTTTACGGCGCAGAGGATTTTTCCGTCAACTGGCTGTGATACTGGCGGCGGTATTCGGAAGGCGAACGTTCGGTGTTCTTGCGAAACAGACGGCAGAAGTAGTTGCTGTCGGCGAAGCCGCAGGCGTGGGCAACGTCTTTCACTTTCATATCATGGCCTTTCAACAGCATGCGCGCCTGTTCGAGGCGGATATGATTGAGGTATTCGTTAAAACCCATGGGTCCGCACTTCTGAAACAGATGCGAGAGATAGTTGGGAGAGAGATAAAACTCCTGGGCTACGGATTCCCGGCTCAGCGGCTCAGCGAAATGGAGATCGATATACTGGCGGATCGCCTCGAACAGCGCCTGGCTGCGCGATGAAGTTTGCGCCTGACTACCCAGCAGATCGGTACAGTGGCTGAGTAGGCTAATCACGATGCTGCGGGCGGTTTGTTGTTCCTGCGGCTGCATACGTATTTCATTTAGCGCCTGTAGCAGGAATGAACCCACGCGCGGCCCGCGGCGCGGTACCTGGATCTTCTGGACAAGAGTTAGCGCCTCGCCGCTCCAGCGCTGCAGCGAAAATTCCAACTGCTGTTTGCCGAATAAGATGCTTAATAGCAGGCAGGGTGTCTGCCATTGCGGCCAGTTCCATCTATCGCCCGCAATATACAGTACATCGCGCGGCTGCAGCGGCGCGGCATTATCGCCGAGGGCGAGATCGTACAACTGCCCCTCAATGACAATATTCAGACGAGGAAAATCAACCTTGATCGCGGCGTCGGCAGGGGGGCGTGACTCACCGGTAAAATGCACTTCTGCAATGCAGGTTTGTTTTTTCACGAATGAATCAATGAGCTGATTGATGCTGTTATCCATCTTTACCCCGCCAAAACGCCACGCATTTCATCATACCGGACATTTTTCCAGCGGTAAAAGCGCGAGCTTGTCGTTATTGCTTCTTGATTAAGATATGTTATATCGTAACACTTTATCGCAATCGATATTCAACTCAGGAGAGAGTAATGACCCGAAAGATCCCCATGCTCGCGCTTGGCTTCGGCATGGCGCTTGCGAGCGTCCAGGCGTTCGCCCACGGTAACCATAGCCATGGCCCAGCGTTGACCGACATAGAACGCCAGGCTAGCGAAGGCATTTTTGCCGATAAAGATGTGAAGGATCGCGCGTTGAGCGATTGGGATGGCGTCTGGCAGTCCGTTAATCCGTACCTGCTGAATGGCGACCTTGATCCGGTTCTGGAGCAGAAGGCGAAAAAGCCCGGCGGCAAGAGCGTGGAAGAGTATCGCGCCTATTATAAGAAGGGTTACGCCACCGACGTGGAGCAGATTGGCATCGAAGATGACGTGATAGAGTTCCACGTCGGTAAGACCGTTAATAGCTGCAAATATACCTACTCAGGCTACAAAATCCTGCAATACGCCTCCGGCAAGAAGGGCGTTCGCTACCTGTTTGAGTGCCAGCAGGCTGATGGCAAAGCGCCGAAATTCGTCCAGTTCAGCGACCATATTATTGGCCCGCGCAAATCGCAGCATTTCCATATATTTATGGGCAATGAATCACAGGAGGCCTTGCTGAAAGAGATGGATAACTGGCCGACCTATTATCCCTATGCGCTGCATAAAGAGCAGATCGTCGATGAGATGTTGCATCACTAAAATGAGAGGGAAAATCCCCCGGCCGGGCGGCCGGGGGAAACGGTGACTAGCCGGTATTACGCATCCCTGCCGCGACGCCGGCAATGGTGACCATCAGCGCTTGCTCAACGCGCGCATCCGGTTCCTCGCCAGCCTCTTCAGCCTGGCGCGAACGGTGCAACAGTTCGGCCTGCAGGACGTTAAGCGGGTCGGTATAGATGTTACGCAACTGGATGGATTCGGCGATCCACGGCAGGTCGGCCATCAGGTGGGAGTCATTAGCGATAGCCAGCACCACTTTGATATCGGCGGTTAACAGCTGACGTAGCTCTTCGCCTAGCTTCCACAGTTCCGGTTTCACCAGACGCTGATCGTAGTACTCCGCCAGCCACAGGTCGGCTTTTGAGTAGACCATTTCCAGCATTCCGAGGCGGGTCGAGAAGAACGGCCAGTCGCGGCACATGCTTTCCAGCTCGCTTTGCTTACCGCCCTCGACCACTTTCTGCAGCGCGGCACCGGCGCCCAGCCAGGCCGGCAGCATCAGGCGGTTCTGGGTCCAGGCGAAGATCCACGGGATGGCGCGCAGTGACTCGACGCCGCCGGTCGGGCGACGCTTCGCCGGGCGCGAGCCAAGCGGCAGTTTGCCCAGTTCTTGTTCCGGGGTCGCGGAGCGGAAATAAGGGACGAAGTCTTTGTTTTCCCGCACGTAGCCGCGGTACATCTTGCAGGAGACGTCGGACAGCTCGGCCATGATTTCGCGCCACTGCGGTTTTGGTTCCGGCGGCGGCAGCAGGTTGGCTTCCAGAATCGCGCTGGTGTACAACGACAGGCTGCTGATGGTCACTTCCGGCAGGCCGTACTTAAAGCGGATCATTTCGCCCTGTTCGGTGACGCGCAGGCCGCCTTTCAGGCTGCCCGGCGGCTGCGAGAGCAGCGCCGCGTGGGCCGGAGCGCCGCCGCGACCGATGGAGCCACCGCGACCGTGGAATAGAGTCAGTTCAATACCGGCTTTTTCGCAGGTTTTGATTAGCGCGTCCTGTGCCTGGTACTGGGCCCAGGAGGCGGCCATCACGCCGGCATCTTTGGCCGAGTCGGAGTAACCGATCATGACCATCTGCTTGCCCTGAATAAAGCCGCGATACCAGTCAATATTCAGTAACTGAGTCATAACGTCGTTGGCGTTGTTCAGGTCGTCCAGCGTTTCAAACAGCGGCGCGACCGGCAGGGCAAAGCCGATACCGGCTTCTTTTAGCAGAAGATGAACCGCCAGCACGTCGGACGGCGTTTTGGCCATTGAGATCACATAAGCGGCGATCGATCCACGCGGCGCTTCGGCGATCACTTTACAGGTGTCGAGGACCTCGCGGGTCTCTTCGCTCGGCTCCCACTGACGCGGCAGCAGCGGGCGTTTGGAGTTCAGCTCACGGATCAGGAAGGCCTGCTTGTCGGCTTCCGACCAGCTTTCATAATCGCCGATCCCGAGGTAGCGGGTCATTTCGCCCAGCGCTTCGGTATGGCGGGTACTTTCCTGACGGATATCGATACGCACCAGCGGTACGCCGAAAGATTTCACCCGGCGCAGGGTATCGAGCAGTTCGCCGTTGGCGATGATGCCCATTCCGCAGGCCTGCAGCGATTTATAGCAGGCATACAGCGGTTCCCACAGCTGTTCGTTTTGCGTGATAAGCCCCGCCGGTTTCGGCAGTTTTTGTCCTTTCAGACGCGCTTCCAGCCAGGCCTGGGTCTCCATCAACTGGCTACGCAGCTTTTTCATCAGATAACGATACGGCTCTTGCGCGCCTTCCGCACCCGCCAAATCGCGGAGCTCGTCGGTGCATTCGACCATCGACAGCTCGGAGATAAGCACCTGGATATCTTTCAGGAACAGATCGGTCGCTTTCCAGCGGCTGAGCAACAGTACGTGGCGGGTGATATCGGCGGTGACGTTCGGGTTGCCGTCACGGTCGCCGCCCATCCAGGAAGTGAATCGTACCGGCACAAAATCAACCGGTAGCTGGTAGCCGAGGTTGGCTTCCAGCTGTTCGTTCAGCTCGCGCAGATAGTTCGGCACGCCTTCCCACAGGCTGTTTTCAACTACCGCGAAACCCCATTTGGCTTCATCGACCGGAGAAGGGCGGTGCTTACGAATTTCATCGGTATGCCAGGACTGGGCGATCAGCTGGCGCAGGCGGCGCATCAGCTGGTTGTGCTCATAGTCGGCGATATCTTTGTTATCCAACTGCTTAAGGCAGTTGTTCACTTCCACCATTTTGTGGATCAGCGTCCGGCGGGTGATTTCGGTCGGGTGAGCGGTTAATACCAGCTCCAGCGACAGGGATTCCACCGCTTTTTTTATGGTGTCTTCGTTGAGATTGGGTTGGTCTTTGAGTTTTCTCAGGGTACGCGCAATAACTTCCGGATTGCTGGCGGCTTCGCCGTTGGGCGAAATGCTGTGATATTGCTCAGCGGTATTGGCCAGATTCAGGAACTGGCTAAAGGCGCGCGCCACCGGCAGCAGCTCGTCGTTGGACAAGTTTTGCAGCGTGGTGAGCAGCTCCTGGCGATTGGCTTCATTGCCCGCGCGAGAAGATTTGGACAACTTACGGATAGTTTCGACACGATCAAGAATGTTTTCTCCTAACGCATCCTTGATGGTGTCGCCCAGCACCTTACCGAGCATACTGACATTACTACGCAAAGCGGAATATTGTTCGTTCATGTTACCCCAGACACCCCATCTCATTTTATTTTGTTATATCCGGCGCTCCGTGATTTGAGCAGTGGATAAGCAACCCGTCTTTTATAAAGCCACGTAAATACCCCCGCGTCAATTGCTGCGAAATCGCTTCAGCAAACGAATAAATGGCGATAATTTGCGAAAGTTAACTCAGCGGTCGGCGGATAAGCATTACTTATGGAAGTGTGACGATCGTCACTCTCCCGCCTCCGCACGTGAAGGCGGGAAACTAGCAGCGATTAATGCCAGCAGAAGTGATGGACAACCTGGGTGATGAGTTCGCGCGTCGGCTTAATAAACCGCGTCTCCAGATATTCATCCGGCTGGTGGGCCTGGTTGATGGAGCCCGGTCCTAACACCAGCGTAGGACACAGCGTCTGGATAAACGGCGCTTCGGTGCAGTAGTTCACCACTTCGGTCTGCGCGCCGAGCAGTTTTTCAACCACTTCGACCAGCTTGTGGTCCGGCGGGCATTCATAGCCTGGAATCGGCGGATGCAGCTCAGAGACCGTCAGACGCCCCGGCCAGCGTTCGCTGACCGGCGCCAGCGCTTCATCCAGCAGGCCGTTCAGGTCGTTAAGCGTCATCCCCGGCAATGGACGAATATCCATGTGCAATTCGCAGCAGGCGCAGATGCGATTGGATGCATCGCCGCCGTGAATGGCGCCCAGGTTGAGCGTCGGATAAGGCACGGTGAAGGCGGCATAGTGGTAACGCTCTTTTAAATCATCGCGCAGTTGCATTATGCGGCCAATCGCATCGTGCATCAGTTCGATAGCGTTCACGCCGCGCGCCGGGTCGCTGGAGTGGCCGGACTGGCCCAGTACGCGTACCGCTGTTGAAATGTGGCCTTTATGCGCCCGCACCGGCTGCAGCGAGGTCGGCTCGCCGATGATGGCGCAATCCGGGCGCAGCTGTGTGGTTTCGGCAAAGTAGCGCGCGCCCGCCATGCTGGTTTCTTCGTCAGCGGTGGCCAGAATATACAGCGGTTTTTTCAATTTACTGACGTCAACGTCGCGCAGGGCATCGAGGATAAACGCGAAGAAGCCTTTCATATCGGCGGTGCCGAGCCCGTAGAGTTTGTTGTCGTGCTCCGTAAGTGTAAACGGGTCGCGGGTCCAGCGACCATCGTCGAAAGGCACGGTATCGGTATGCCCGGCGAGCAGCAGGCCGCCAGCGCCGTGGCCAGTGCTGGCCAACATATTGAATTTATTGCGCGTCTCAGGTACCGGCTGGATCTCGACGTTGAAGCCCAGATCGCGGAACCAGCCGCCGAGTAAATTGATTAAAGACTCATTGCTTTGATCCAGCGCTTCTTCGGTCGCGCTGATGGATGGTGTGGCGATCAATGCGCGGTAAATCTCGATAAAGGGCGGTAAATTGTTTTTCATTGTTGACACACCTCAGGTCATGATAGTATCAATATTCATGCAGTATTTGTGAATAAAAATACAATATCGTTGAGCGCAATAAAACCCATCGAATGTAAGGAGATGCTCTTCCAATGCTAAATACGCTGATCGTGGGAGCTAGCGGCTATGCCGGCGCAGAGCTGGTGGCCTATGTAAATCGCCACCCTCATATGAACATAACCGCTTTGACCGTCTCCGCGCAAAGCAATGATGCTGGAAAGTTAATTTCCGATATACATCCGCAGCTGAAAGGCATTGTCGACCTGCCGCTGCAGGCGATGTCTGATATCAGCGAATTTAGCGCCGGCGCGGATGTGGTGTTCCTCGCCACCGCGCATGAAGTCAGCCACGATCTGGCGCCGCAGTTTTTGGCCGCGGGCTGCGTGGTGTTCGATTTATCCGGCGCGTTTCGCGTCAACGATGGGGCGTTCTACGAAAAATACTACGGTTTCACGCATCAGCATCCGGACCTGCTCAAACAGGCGGTATACGGCCTGGCGGAGTGGAACGTCGAAGCATTGAAAGAGGCGAATTTGATCGCGGTGCCTGGCTGCTACCCGACGGCGGCGCAGCTGGCGTTAAAACCGCTGATCGATGCCGGTCTGTTGGATCTGAAGCAATGGCCGGTGATCAACGCCACCAGCGGCGTTAGCGGCGCCGGGCGTAAGGCGGCGATGAGCAATAGCTTCTGCGAAGTCAGCCTGCAGCCGTACGGTGTTTTCAATCATCGCCACCATCCGGAAATTTCTACCCATCTGGGCGCAGAGGTGATCTTCACTCCCCATTTGGGCAATTTTAAACGCGGTATTCTGGAAACCATTACCTGCCGCCTGAAGCCGGGCGTCAGTAAAGATCAGGTGGCTGATGTCTTCCAGCAGGCCTATGCCAATAAGCCGTTGGTCCGTTTATACGATAAAGGCGTACCGGCGCTGAAAAACGTAGTTGGGCTGCCATTCTGTGATATCGGTTTTGCCGTCCAGGACGAACATATTATCGTCGTGGCCGCAGAGGATAACCTGCTGAAAGGCGCGGCAGCGCAGGCCGTGCAGTGCGCTAACATTCGTTTCGGCTTCGCTGAGACGCAGTCTTTAATTTAAGGTGTGATGATGAACAATCCATTGATTATCAAACTTGGCGGCGTGTTGTTGGATAGCGAAGAAGCGCTGGAACGTCTGTTTACCGCCTTGGTGCACTACCGCGAAACACACCAGCGTCCGCTGGTTATCGTCCACGGCGGCGGCTGCGTGGTGGATGAGCTGATGAAACAGCTTAATCTGCCGGTGAAAAAGAAAAATGGCCTGCGCGTAACGCCTGCCGATCAGATTGACATCATTACCGGCGCGCTGGCGGGAACTGCCAATAAAACGCTGCTGGCATGGGCGAAAAAGCATGGTCTTTCCTCGGTAGGGCTGTTCCTCGGCGATGGCGATAGCGTGAAGGTGACTCAGTTGGATGAAGAACTGGGCCACGTCGGTAAAGCGCAGGCAGGCTCGCCGACGCTTATCAATACGCTGTTGGCGGGCGGCTACCTGCCTGTCGTGAGCTCGATTGGCGTCACCGACGAAGGACAACTGATGAACGTCAACGCCGATCAGGCGGCGACGGCGCTGGCGGCGACGTTGGGCGCGGATCTTATCTTGCTGTCCGATGTTAGCGGCATTCTCGACGGTAAAGGTCAGCGGATTGCGGAAATGACCGCCTCCAGGGCCGAGCAACTGATTGAACAGGGCATTATTACCGACGGCATGATCGTGAAAGTGAACGCGGCGCTGGACGCGGCGCGCGAGCTGGGCCGCCCGGTGGATATCGCTTCCTGGCGCCATGCCGAGCAGCTGCCGGCATTATTTAACGGTACCCCGATCGGTACGCGTATTTTGGCTTAAGATTGAATGCCCGGCGGCGCGTTGCTTGCCGGGGCGATAAGACCGTAGACCGGGTAAGCGCAGCGCGACCCGGCAGAACTCACGAATAAAGGAAGCATGTTATGGCACTTTGGGGCGGGCGTTTTACACAGGCAGCAGATCAGCGGTTCAAACAATTCAACGACTCTTTACGCTTTGACTATCGTCTGGCGGAACAGGATATCGTGGGATCCGTCGCCTGGTCCAAAGCGCTGGTAACCGTAGGCGTACTGACCGCCGATGAGCAGCTGCAGCTGGAAGAGGCGCTGAACGTCTTGCTGGAAGAGGTACGCGCCAACCCGCAGCAAATCCTTGAAAGCGATGCCGAAGATATCCATAGCTGGGTCGAAGGGAAACTGATCGATAAAGTCGGCCAGTTGGGCAAAAAACTGCATACCGGACGTAGCCGTAATGACCAGGTCGCCACCGATCTCAAGCTGTGGTGCAAAGAGACCGTCACCGAGTTGCTGTCCGCGACCCGCCAACTGCAAAGCGCGCTGGTGGAAACCGCTGGCAACAATCAGGATGCGGTGATGCCGGGTTATACCCATCTGCAGCGCGCCCAGCCGGTGACTTTTGCGCACTGGTGTCTGGCCTACGTTGAAATGCTGGCCCGTGATGAAAGCCGTCTGCAGGACGCGCTCAAGCGCCTCGATGTCAGCCCGCTGGGATGCGGCGCGCTGGCGGGAACCGCTTATGAAATCGACCGTGAGCAGCTGGCCGGTTGGTTGGGTTTCGCATCGGCGACCCGTAACAGCCTCGATAGCGTCTCCGATCGCGATCACGTGCTGGAACTGCTTTCCGATGCCTCTATCGGCATGGTGCACCTGTCGCGTTTTGCCGAAGATCTGATTTTCTTCAATACCGGCGAAGCGGGTTTTGTTGAACTCTCTGATCGCGTTACTTCCGGCTCGTCGCTGATGCCGCAGAAGAAAAACCCGGATGCGCTGGAACTGATCCGCGGTAAATGCGGCCGCGTGCAGGGCGCGCTGACCGGCATGATGATGACCCTGAAAGGGCTACCGCTGGCCTACAACAAAGATATGCAGGAAGACAAAGAAGGGCTGTTCGATGCGCTGGACACCTGGCTTGACTGCCTGCACATGGCGGCGCTGGTGCTGGACGGTATCCAGGTGAAACGTCCGCGCTGTGCGGAAGCGGCGCAGCAGGGTTACGCCAACGCTACCGAGCTGGCGGATTACCTGGTGGCAAAAGGCGTTCCGTTCCGCGAAGCACACCATATCGTCGGTGAAGCGGTGGTTGAAGCGATTGCTCAGGGCAAAGCGCTGGAAGATTTACCGTTAAGCGACTTGCAAAAGTTCAGCAGCGTTATCGGCGATGACGTCTATCCGATCCTGTCGTTGCAGTCCTGCCTTGATAAACGTGCGGCCAAAGGTGGCGTCTCGCCGCAGCAGGTGGCGCAGGCGATTGCCGACGCCAGACAGCGCCTGGTGTAAGAGATTACACCGATGTTGAATGAGCCTGGGTAATCCCCGGGCTTTTTTACGCAAAAAAAAAGCGGACACGAGGTCCGCAAAAGTTCACGTTGGCTTTAGTTGTTCGGGTAGGGAAACTGTGAGGCGACTCAATGATTTTCAGATGTTCTCCTCGTTTCTGTGGTTATTATTGAACAGAAAACTTGATAGGGATAATCGTTCGTTGCTATTCTATCTATCGCCATGGACTATCGTGGCGATGGAGGATGAATAATGAATATTCGCGATCTTGAATACCTGGTAGCGCTGGCTGAACATCGCCACTTCCGACGTGCGGCAGATTCCTGCCACGTCAGTCAGCCTACGCTTAGCGGACAAATTCGCAAGCTGGAAGATGAACTTGGGGTGATGTTGCTGGAGCGCACCAGCCGTAAGGTTCTGTTCACTCAGGCGGGTTTGCTGCTGGTGGATCAGGCGCGTACCGTGCTACGCGAAGTAAAAGTGCTCAAGGAGATGGCAAGCCAGCAAGGGGAAACCATGTCCGGGCCGCTGCATATCGGCCTGATCCCAACGGTGGGGCCATATTTGCTGCCGCACATAATTCCGATGCTGCATCAGACTTTCCCGAAGCTGGAAATGTATCTGCATGAGGCGCAAACCCATCAGCTGCTGGCGCAGCTCGATAGCGGTAAGCTCGACTGCGCGATCCTCGCGCTGGTCAAAGAGAGTGAAGCCTTTATCGAGGTGCCGCTGTTCGATGAGCCGATGATGCTGGCTATCTACGAAGACCATCCGTGGGCAGAGCGCGATCGCGTGCCGATGGCGGATTTAGCGGGTGAAAAGCTGTTGATGCTGGAAGACGGACACTGTCTGCGCGACCAGGCGATGGGCTTCTGCTTTGAAGCGGGTGCGGACGAAGATACCCACTTCCGCGCGACCAGCCTTGAAACGCTGCGCAACATGGTTGCCGCCGGAAGTGGTATTACACTGCTGCCTGCGCTGGCGGTGCCGCAGGAGAGAAAACGCGATGGCGTGGTCTATATTCCGTGCATTAAGCCGGAACCAAGACGCACCATCGGGCTGGTTTATCGTCCTGGTTCGCCACTGCGTAGCCGCTATGAGCATCTGGCGGAGGCCATCCGCAGTACTATGGATGGCCACTTCGATAAGGCGTTAAAAGAGGCGGTTTAAGCCGTTTAACGCCGCTACCCGATAGGCTTCGGCCATGGTCGGGTAGTTAAAGGTGGTGTTAACGAAGTACTCAATGGTGTTACCGCCGCCTTTCTGCTCCATAATCGCCTGGCCGATATGAATAATTTCGGCCGCGCGCTCACCAAAGCAGTGGATGCCGAGGATCTCTTTCGTCTCGCGATGGAACAGAATCTTCAGCGTACCCACGCTCATACCGACGATTTGCGCCCGCGCCAGATGTTTAAACTGTGCGCGACCTACCTCATAAGGCACCTTCATCGCGGTTAGCTGCTGCTCGGTTTTACCCACTGAGCTGATTTCCGGAATGGTGTAGATCCCGGTCGGGATATCTTCAATCAGATGCGCGGAGGCTTCGCCTTTGATCAGCGCCTGCGCGGCGATGCGTCCCTGATCGTAAGCCGCTGACGCCAGGCTTGGATAACCGATAACGTCACCAACGGCATAGATGTGCGGTAGGGCGGTCTGATACATGCTGTTTACTTTCAGCTGGCCGCGGCTGTCGGTTTGCAGACCGATATTTTCCAGCGCCAGCGTATCGGTGTTACCGGTACGACCGTTGGCGTACAGCAGGCAGTCAGCTTTCAGCTTCTTACCAGACTTCAGATGCATGATCACGCCGTCATCGACGCCTTCGATTTTCTCGTACTCTTCGTTATGGCGGATAACCACGCCGCTGTTCCAGAAGTGATAGGAGAGCGAATCGGACATCTCCTGATCGAGGAACGCCAGTAGACGATCGCGGGTATTGATCAGATCGACCTTAACCTCCATACCGCGGAAGATCGACGCGTACTCGCAGCCGATCACCCCGGCGCCGTAAATGATCACGTGGCGCGGTTCGTGGTGCAGGCTAAGAATGGAATCGCTGTCGTAAATACGCGGGTGGTGGAAATCGACATCGGCCGGATGATACGGGCGCGAGCCGCAGGCGATAACGAATTTCTCGGCGGTGACCGTTTCTACGGTGCCATCGTGACACTCCAGCGCCAGCGTGTGCTCATCAACAAAGTGGGCGTTGCCCTGCAGAATTTCGCAGTGGTTGCGCTCATAGAAACCCTGACGCATATGGGTTTGCTGGTTAATGACGCTGTCGGCATGGTTGAGGATGTCGGCGAAGGAAGAACGGAGAAGACGGGAATGGTCGCTGTAGAGGGGGTTTTGGTTAAACTCGATAATACGGCTGACGGCATGGCGAAGCGCTTTTGACGGGATGGTTCCCCAGTGGGTACAACCACCGCCGACGTTATGGTAGCGCTCGATAACGGCAACACGAGCTCCCTGTTTCACCAGTCCCATCGCGGCGCCTTCGCCGCCAGGACCGGAACCAATCACTATTGCATCATAATCCCAAGAGTGTGACATGGCATTACTCACCTGTTTTATACACAAAATAAACACGATGATAACATTTGGCGAGCTTTAACCCAATTATCGTTGTGCTTTTTTGCGGCATAAAAGCAGAAACGGCTCATAAACAATCATTCACAATCCAGTACAAACCGATTAGTTTTAATCTCTGGTATAGTGCCGACAGGGCTATTGGAAGGATTCATACATCGTGATGGGCGTAAGAGCACAACAAAAAGAAAAAACCCGCCGCTCGCTGGTGGAAGCGGCATTTAGCCAACTTAGCGCTGAGCGAAGCTTTGCCAGCCTGAGCTTGCGCGAGGTTGCGCGGGAAGCAGGGATCGCGCCGACGTCCTTTTATCGTCATTTTCGCGATGTCGATGAGTTAGGCCTGACGATGGTAGACGAAAGCGGGCTAATGCTGCGCCAACTGATGCGCCAGGCGCGCCAGCGCATTGCGAAAGGCGGCAGCGTGATCCGCACCTCCGTCTCTACCTTTATGGAGTTTATTGGTAACAACCCGAACGCCTTCCGCCTGCTGTTGCGTGAGCGTTCTGGCACATCCGCGGCGTTTCGAGCCGCTGTAGCGCGCGAGATCCAGCATTTCATCGCGGAACTTGCCGACTATTTAGAACTCGAAAACCATATGCCGCGCGCCTTTACCGAAGCGCAGGCTGAAGCTATGGTCACCATCGTATTCAACGCCGGTGCGGAAGCGTTGGACGTCAGTCCGGAGCAGCGCCGACAGCTGGAAGAACGGCTGGTACTGCAGCTCAGAATGATTTCAAAAGGCGCGTATTACTGGTATCGCCGTGAACAAGAAAAAATGTCACATCATTCCGAATAACGTGAAGGACGAGCAATGAAACACTCAGTTCAAGATAAAGGTACGCTACTGCTGGCGCTGATCGCGGGTCTGTCCATTAATGGCACCTTCGTCGCGCTGTTCAGCTCAATCGTTCCCTTTTCCATCTTCCCGGTTCTGTCGCTGCTGCTGACGGTATACTGTCTGCACCAGCGCTATCAGAACCGCAGTATGCCAGTCGGGCTGCCGGGGCTTTCCGCCGCCTGCTTTATTCTCGGCGTTCTGCTGTATAGCACCGTGGTGCGCGCAGAATATCCGGATATCGGCTCTAACTTCTTCCCGGCGGTGCTGTCTGTCGCGATGGTGTTCTGGATCGGTTACAAGATGCGCAACCGCAAAGATACCGCGGCGGAGTAATCCGCCAGGCAATAACCCGGCAACGTTGCGTTCGCCGGGTTTTTTTATGCGTTTATTTCTTCGTTAACAGTACGCCGCATTCCATATGGTGGGTATACGGGAACTGATCGAATAGCGCCAGGCGGGTGACATTGTGCGTCTGGCTGAGGGTTTCCAGGTTCTGGCACAGCGTTTCCGGGTTGCAGGAGATATAGAGAATTCGTGGATAGGCCTGGACCATTTTTTCCGTCTCGCTATCCAGCCCGCTGCGCGGCGGATCGACAAAAATGGTTTCGCACTGATAGCTTTGCAGATCGATACCCTGCAGGCGGTTAAACTCCCGCACGCCGTTCATCGCCTGAGTAAATTCTTCCGCCGCCATACGGATAATTTGCACGTTATCGATATGGTTGGCGGCAATATTGTATTGCGCGGAGGCGACTGACGGTTTAGCGATTTCCGTCGCCAGCACGCGATCGAAGTTACGCGCCAGCGCCAGCGAGAAGTTGCCGTTGCCGCAGTAGAGCTCCAGCAGATCGCCGGTGGAACCTTTGGTGACGTCCAGCGCCCACTCCAGCATCTGAATATTCATCGCCGCGTTTGGTTGGGTAAAGCTGTTTTCCACCTGACGATAGATCATTTCGCGCCCGCCAACCGGCAGACGTTCATCGACATAATCCCTATCGAGCTCGATTTTGGTTTTAGTGGCGCGGCCTATCAGCTGCACGTTGAGATTTTGCGCGCGTAGGGCATCGCGTAGCGCTTCCGCCTGCTGGCGCCACTCGTCGTCGAGCTTTTTGTGATAGAGCAGCGAGACGATGGCCTGGTTGCTCATGGTCGTCAGATAATCAATCTGGAAAAGCTTATGGCGCAGGACCGGGTTATGGCGCACGCCATCGAGCATTGCCGGCATCAGCTGGTTGATGAGCTCGCTGGCGGCCGGGAAGGTATCGACGCGAATACGCGACTTGGTCTGCTGATCGAAGATGATGTGATAGAGATCGTCGCCGTCGTGCCACAGGCGAAATTCAGCGCGCATCCGGTAGTGGCTGACCGGCGAACGAAACACCTCCGGAACCGGCGCGGCAAAAGGGGCCATCATTTTCTGCAAACGGACGACTTTTTCTGCCAGTTGCGCTTCGTATTGCTCGGTAGGAAGGTGTTCGGGGGTCATGATGCATCCTGAATAAAATAAGTACGCGGGGATTGTAGGGAAAGCATTGGGGATGTCCAGCCCTGGTTGCGGATGAAATATCGTTATAGCAGTCTGGACATCTATATGTTTCTAATTGTAGCATCTTGCAACCGGTCCTCTGAGTTAATAGGGAATCCAGTGCGAATCTGGAGCTGACGCGCAGCGGTAAGGAAAGGCGAGAAATAAGCGCACTCGGTGCAGACACTGCGGTTAGCCGTGGGAAGTCATTATTTCTTAAAGCAGCCTCCAAGCCCGAAGACCTGCCGGATACGTCGCATTTGGTTTCTATCATCGCGAGCTACTGATAGAGCCGGCGGCATCCTCTCTATATTATGGATGCTTTTACAATGATTAAAAAAGCTTCGCTGATGACGGCTTTATCCGTCACGGCATTTTCCGGCTGGGCGCAGGACAGCAATTCAAATACGTTAGTGGTGACGGCAAACCGTGTGGCGCAACCTATCGAGACCGTGCTGGCGCCGGTGAGCGTGGTGACGCGGCAGGATATCGATCGCTGGCAGTCAACCTCTCTCACCGATGTGATGCGCCGCCTGCCGGGCGTGGACATCGCGCAAAACGGCGGCATGGGGCAGCAGAGCTCTCTTTTCGTACGCGGCACCAACTCCAGCCATGTCTTAATCCTGGTGGATGGCGTACGTCTGAATCAGGCGGGCGTCAGCGGCTCTTCCGACTTAAGCCAGTTCCCTATCGCTCTGGTACAGCGCATTGAATACGTTCGTGGCCCGCGCTCGGCGATCTACGGCTCAGATGCGATCGGCGGGGTGGTGAACATTATTACCACTCGCGACCAGGACGGCACCACGCTCAATGCCGGCGTGGGTTCAAATGGCTACCAGAACTACGGCGGCAGCACGCAGCAGACTTTCGGCGGACATACCCGCGTCACCCTGGCGGGCGACTATACCTATACCAAAGGCTTTGATGTTGTCGCCGAAGGCAATACCGGCGGCGTTCGCCAGCCGGATCGCGATGGCTTTATGAGCAAAACGATCTACGGCGCGCTGGAGCATAGCTTCTCCAATGAGTGGAGTGGCTTTGTGCGTGGGTACGGCTATGACAACCGGACGGCCTACGACGGCTCTCCTTATGGCGGCGTATTAGTCGATACTCGCCAGTTGTATAGCCAGACCTGGGATGCCGGCCTGCGTTTTAATCAGGATATCTTCCACTCGCAGCTGACTTCCAGCTATAGCCACAGCAAGGACTACAATTACGATCCGCGACTGGGGCGCTATGACACCTCGGCGACGCTGGATGAAGTGAAACAGTACAATGTGCAGTGGGCGAACACGGTCGATGTTGGCCACGGCAACGTTGGCGCTGGAATTGACTGGCAAAAACAAACCACCGAGCCTGGCACGAACTATGTGACCGATGGCTATGAAATCCGTAATACCGGCCTGTTTATCACCGGCTTGCAAAAGTTGGGCGATTTCACCCTGGAAGGGGCGGCGCGTAGTGATGATAACTCGCAGTTTGGCCAGCATGGTACCTGGCAGAGCAGCGCCGCGTGGGAATTTATCGACGGCTATCGCTTTATCGCCTCTTATGGTACCGCCTACAAAGCGCCGAATCTCGGCCAGCTGTACGGCTTCTACGGTAATCAGAATCTCGACCCGGAAGAGAGCAAGCAGTGGGAAGGGGCCTTTGAAGGCCTGACGTCTGGGGTGACATGGCGCCTGTCCGGATATCGTAACGACATCAATAATCTGATCGACTACGACTCGCAGTTGATGAAATATTATAACGTCGGCAAGGCGCGTATTAAAGGTATTGAAGCGACGGCGTCGTTTGATACCGGGCCGCTGGCGCACAGCATCAGCTATGACTATGTCGATGCGCGTGATGCGAAAACCAACGAGCTGCTGGTGCGCCGGGCAAAACAGCAGGTGAAATACCAGTTGGACTGGCAGGTTTATGATTTCGACTGGGGGGTGACCTATCACTATCTTGGCACCCGTTATGACAACACTTACGACCCGGTAACCTATGCGCCTGAGAGCGTTAAGTTGGGCGGTGTAAGCTTGTGGGATCTCGCAGTTTCGTATCCAGTCACCTCACATCTCACAGTTCGTGGTAAAATAGCCAACCTGTTCGATAAAGATTACGAGACAGTATATGGCTACCAAACTGCAGGACGGGAATACACCTTGTCTGGCAGCTACACCTTCTGATCCACGTCCCACCGTGCTGGTGTTTGATTCCGGCGTCGGTGGGTTGTCGGTATATAACGAGATTCGGCAGCTGTTGCCGGATCTACATTATATTTATGCTTTCGATAACGTTGCCTTCCCCTATGGCGAGAAGAGCGAAGAGTTTATCGTTGAGCGTGTTGTTGAAATCGTGACTGCCGTTCAGCAACGCTATCCTCTGGCGCTGGCGGTCATCGCCTGTAATACCGCCAGTACCGTTTCCCTGCCAGCCCTACGTGAAAAGTTCGCTTTCCCGGTGGTAGGCGTCGTGCCGGCGATTAAGCCTGCCGCGCGCTTAACGGCGAACGGTATTGTCGGCCTGCTGGCGACACGCGGAACCGTCAAGCGTCCTTATACCCGTGAACTCATTGACCGCTTTGCCAATGAATGCCGCATCGAAATGCTGGGTTCCGCTGAGCTGGTGGAACTGGCAGAGGCGAAGCTGCACGGCGAAGCGGTACCGTTGGAAGAGCTGCGTCGAATTCTGCGCCCGTGGCTACGGATGCAGGAGCCGCCCGATACGGTCGTATTAGGTTGTACGCACTTCCCGCTACTGGCGGAAGAACTGCAACAGGTCATGCCGGAAGGTACGCGGTTTATTGATTCCGGCGCGGCGATTGCTCGACGTACCGCCTGGTTGCTGGAGCATGAAGCGCCGGATGCCAAATCGAATGATGCCAATAAGGCTTTTTGCATGGCGATTACCCCGGATACTGAACAGCTTTTACCCGTTTTACAGCGTTATGGCTTTGAAACGCTGGAAAAACTACCGCTTTAAAGGCGTTTTGCGCAAAAAAAAGACGGTTGAAAAGTTTTTTGAAAACAGGGCTTGTCAACGTCTCAGAACTCCCTATAATGCGCCTCCACGACACGGCGGATGTGAATCACTTCACACAAACAGCCGGTTCGGTTGAAGAGAAAAATTCTGAAATTCAGGGTTGACTCTGAGGCGGGAAAGCGTAATATGCACACCCCGCGCCGCAGCGAAAAAGCGCGTCGCAACTGCTCTTTAACAATTTATCAGACAATCTGTGTGGGCACTCAAAGTGACATGGATTCTTAACGTCCTCGGACGAAAAATGAATACCAAGTCTCTGAGTGAACATGCGTAATTCATTACGAAGTTTAATTCACGAGCATCAAACTTAAATTGAAGAGTTTGATCATGGCTCAGATTGAACGCTGGCGGCAGGCCTAACACATGCAAGTCGAGCGGTAACACAGAGAGCTTGCTCTCGGGTGACGAGCGGCGGACGGGTGAGTAATGTCTGGGAAACTGCCTGATGGAGGGGGATAACTACTGGAAACGGTAGCTAATACCGCATAACGTCGCAAGACCAAAGTGGGGGACCTTCGGGCCTCATGCCATCAGATGTGCCCAGATGGGATTAGCTAGTAGGTGGGGTAATGGCTCACCTAGGCGACGATCCCTAGCTGGTCTGAGAGGATGACCAGCCACACTGGAACTGAGACACGGTCCAGACTCCTACGGGAGGCAGCAGTGGGGAATATTGCACAATGGGCGCAAGCCTGATGCAGCCATGCCGCGTGTATGAAGAAGGCCTTCGGGTTGTAAAGTACTTTCAGCGAGGAGGAAGGCGTTAAGGTTAATAACCTTGGCGATTGACGTTACTCGCAGAAGAAGCACCGGCTAACTCCGTGCCAGCAGCCGCGGTAATACGGAGGGTGCAAGCGTTAATCGGAATTACTGGGCGTAAAGCGCACGCAGGCGGTCTGTCAAGTCGGATGTGAAATCCCCGGGCTCAACCTGGGAACTGCATTCGAAACTGGCAGGCTAGAGTCTTGTAGAGGGGGGTAGAATTCCAGGTGTAGCGGTGAAATGCGTAGAGATCTGGAGGAATACCGGTGGCGAAGGCGGCCCCCTGGACAAAGACTGACGCTCAGGTGCGAAAGCGTGGGGAGCAAACAGGATTAGATACCCTGGTAGTCCACGCCGTAAACGATGTCGACTTGGAGGTTGTGCCCTTGAGGCGTGGCTTCCGGAGCTAACGCGTTAAGTCGACCGCCTGGGGAGTACGGCCGCAAGGTTAAAACTCAAATGAATTGACGGGGGCCCGCACAAGCGGTGGAGCATGTGGTTTAATTCGATGCAACGCGAAGAACCTTACCTACTCTTGACATCCAGAGAACTTAGCAGAGATGCTTTGGTGCCTTCGGGAACTCTGAGACAGGTGCTGCATGGCTGTCGTCAGCTCGTGTTGTGAAATGTTGGGTTAAGTCCCGCAACGAGCGCAACCCTTATCCTTTGTTGCCAGCGGTCCGGCCGGGAACTCAAAGGAGACTGCCAGTGATAAACTGGAGGAAGGTGGGGATGACGTCAAGTCATCATGGCCCTTACGAGTAGGGCTACACACGTGCTACAATGGCATATACAAAGAGAAGCGACCTCGCGAGAGCAAGCGGACCTCATAAAGTATGTCGTAGTCCGGATTGGAGTCTGCAACTCGACTCCATGAAGTCGGAATCGCTAGTAATCGTAGATCAGAATGCTACGGTGAATACGTTCCCGGGCCTTGTACACACCGCCCGTCACACCATGGGAGTGGGTTGCAAAAGAAGTAGGTAGCTTAACCTTCGGGAGGGCGCTTACCACTTTGTGATTCATGACTGGGGTGAAGTCGTAACAAGGTAACCGTAGGGGAACCTGCGGTTGGATCACCTCCTTACCTTAAAGAACCTGCCTTTGTAGTGCTCACACAGATTGTCTGATGAAAATACAGCAGTAAGTAATCTCTGCAGGCTTGTAGCTCAGGTGGTTAGAGCGCACCCCTGATAAGGGTGAGGTCGGTGGTTCAAGTCCACTCAGGCCTACCAAATTCGCTCTCGTGCTTTGTTGTGGCAAAGCTCGCATACTTCAGTATGCTTCGCTTCACCACGCCGCGCCCGAAAACGAATTAAAGGTTAAAAGAGATTCATTCGATGGGGCTATAGCTCAGCTGGGAGAGCGCCTGCTTTGCACGCAGGAGGTCTGCGGTTCGATCCCGCATAGCTCCACCATCCTTACTGCAAAAACAGAAAACTTCAGAGTGTACCTGAAAAGGTTCACTGCGAAGTTTTGCTCTTTAAAAATCTGGATCAAGCTGAAAATTGAAACGACACACAGTCAATGTGTGTTCGAGTCTCTCAAATTTTCGCGACACGTGGGTGTTTTACGAAACATCTTCGGGTTGTGAGGTTAAGCGACTAAGCGTACACGGTGGATGCCCTGGCAGTCAGAGGCGATGAAGGACGTGCTAATCTGCGAAAAGCGTCGGTAAGGTGATATGAACCGTTACAGCCGGCGATGTCCGAATGGGGAAACCCAGTGCAATTCGTTGCACTATCGTTAACTGAATACATAGGTTAACGAGGCGAACCGGGGGAACTGAAACATCTAAGTACCCCGAGGAAAAGAAATCAACCGAGATTCCCCCAGTAGCGGCGAGCGAACGGGGAGCAGCCCAGAGTCTGAATCAGCTTGTGTGTTAGTGGAACGGTCTGGAAAGTCCGACGGTACAGGGTGATAGTCCCGTACACCAAAATGCACAGGCTGTGAACTCGAAGAGTAGGGCGGGACACGTGGTATCCTGTCTGAATATGGGGGGACCATCCTCCAAGGCTAAATACTCCTGACTGACCGATAGTGAACCAGTACCGTGAGGGAAAGGCGAAAAGAACCCCGGCGAGGGGAGTGAAAAAGAACCTGAAACCGTGTACGTACAAGCAGTGGGAGCACCTTTATGGTGTGACTGCGTACCTTTTGTATAATGGGTCAGCGACTTATATTCTGTAGCAAGGTTAACCGTATAGGGGAGCCGCAGGGAAACCGAGTCTTAACTGGGCGTTAAGTTGCAGGGTATAGACCCGAAACCCGGTGATCTAGCCATGGGCAGGTTGAAGGTTGGGTAACACTAACTGGAGGACCGAACCGACTAATGTTGAAAAATTAGCGGATGACTTGTGGCTGGGGGTGAAAGGCCAATCAAACCGGGAGATAGCTGGTTCTCCCCGAAAGCTATTTAGGTAGCGCCTCGTGAATTCATCTTCGGGGGTAGAGCACTGTTTCGGCTAGGGGGTCATCCCGACTTACCAACCCGATGCAAACTACGAATACCGAAGAATGTTATCACGGGAGACACACGGCGGGTGCTAACGTCCGTCGTGAAGAGGGAAACAACCCAGACCGCCAGCTAAGGTCCCAAAGTCACAGTTAAGTGGGAAACGATGTGGGAAGGCACAGACAGCCAGGATGTTGGCTTAGAAGCAGCCATCATTTAAAGAAAGCGTAATAGCTCACTGGTCGAGTCGGCCTGCGCGGAAGATGTAACGGGGCTAAACTGTGCACCGAAGCTGCGGCAGCGACACTATGTGTTGTTGGGTAGGGGAGCGTTCTGTAAGCCTGCGAAGGTGGCCTGTGAGGGTTGCTGGAGGTATCAGAAGTGCGAATGCTGACATAAGTAACGATAATGCGGGTGAAAAGCCCGCACGCCGGAAGACCAAGGGTTCCTGTCCAACGTTAATCGGGGCAGGGTGAGTCGACCCCTAAGGCGAGGCCGAAAGGCGTAGTCGATGGGAAACAGGTTAATATTCCTGTACTTGGTGTTACTGCGAAGGGGGGACGGAGAAGGCTATGTTAGCCGGGCGACGGTTGTCCCGGTTTAAGCATGTAGGCGGAGGTTCCAGGTAAATCCGGTACCTTTTAACGCTGAGGTGTGATGACGAGGCACTACGGTGCTGAAGTAACAAATGCCCTGCTTCCAGGAAAAGCCTCTAAGCATCAGGTAACATTGAATCGTACCCCAAACCGACACAGGTGGTCAGGTAGAGAATACCAAGGCGCTTGAGAGAACTCGGGTGAAGGAACTAGGCAAAATGGTGCCGTAACTTCGGGAGAAGGCACGCTGATATGTAGGTGAAGCCCCTGCGGGTGGAGCTGAAATCAGTCGAAGATACCAGCTGGCTGCAACTGTTTATTAAAAACACAGCACTGTGCAAACACGAAAGTGGACGTATACGGTGTGACGCCTGCCCGGTGCCGGAAGGTTAATTGATGGGGTTATCCGTAAGGAGAAGCTCTTGATCGAAGCCCCGGTAAACGGCGGCCGTAACTATAACGGTCCTAAGGTAGCGAAATTCCTTGTCGGGTAAGTTCCGACCTGCACGAATGGCGTAATGATGGCCAGGCTGTCTCCACCCGAGACTCAGTGAAATTGAACTCGCTGTGAAGATGCAGTGTACCCGCGGCAAGACGGAAAGACCCCGTGAACCTTTACTATAGCTTGACACTGAACATTGAGCCTTGATGTGTAGGATAGGTGGGAGGCTTTGAAGCGTGGACGCCAGTCTGCGTGGAGCCAACCTTGAAATACCACCCTTTAATGTTTGATGTTCTAACGTTGGCCCCTAATCGGGGTTGCGGACAGTGTCTGGTGGGTAGTTTGACTGGGGCGGTCTCCTCCCAAAGAGTAACGGAGGAGCACGAAGGTTAGCTAATCCTGGTCGGACATCAGGAGGTTAGTGCAATGGCATAAGCTAGCTTGACTGCGAGCGTGACGGCGCGAGCAGGTGCGAAAGCAGGTCATAGTGATCCGGTGGTTCTGAATGGAAGGGCCATCGCTCAACGGATAAAAGGTACTCCGGGGATAACAGGCTGATACCGCCCAAGAGTTCATATCGACGGCGGTGTTTGGCACCTCGATGTCGGCTCATCACATCCTGGGGCTGAAGTAGGTCCCAAGGGTATGGCTGTTCGCCATTTAAAGTGGTACGCGAGCTGGGTTTAGAACGTCGTGAGACAGTTCGGTCCCTATCTGCCGTGGGCGCTGGAGAATTGAGGGGGGCTGCTCCTAGTACGAGAGGACCGGAGTGGACGCATCACTGGTGTTCGGGTTGTCATGCCAATGGCATTGCCCGGTAGCTAAATGCGGAAGAGATAAGTGCTGAAAGCATCTAAGCACGAAACTTGCCCCGAGATGAGTTCTCCCTGAGACTTTAAGTCTCCTGAAGGAACGTTAAAGACGATGACGTTGATAGGTCGGGTGTGTAAGCGTAGCGATACGTTGAGCTAACCGATACTAATGAACCGTGAGGCTTAACCTTACAACGCCGAAGGTGTTTTGGCGATTTGAGACGATTTTCAGCTTAGATTCAGAGTCCGAAGGATTTTGCGCTGAGACAAGGCGGCAAACGAAGCGATGGAAGGAGCATACTGAAGTATGTGACTGACATTCGCGAGAGCAGCCAACGCAGTATGAGCGCAAAAGACACAGGACGAGCACAAAGAATTTGCCTGGCGGCAATAGCGCGGTGGTCCCACCTGACCCCATGCCGAACTCAGAAGTGAAACGCCGTAGCGCCGATGGTAGTGTGGGGTCTCCCCATGTGAGAGTAGGGAACTGCCAGGCATCAAATTTGCAGTAAAACCGGGGCATTAAACCGGTAGATGTAGAAAAAATTCGGTGGAGCGGTAGTTCAGTCGGTTAGAATACCTGCCTGTCACGCAGGGGGTCGCGGGTTCGAGTCCCGTCCGTTCCGCCACTTATTTATATTAAGCCTGCTATATTAGCGGGCTTAATAGCGAGAAAGATTTAGGGGCGTAGCTCAGTTGGTAGAGCACCGGTCTCCAAAACCGGGTGTCGCGAGTTCGAGTCTCTCCGCCCCTGCCATATATAATCCTTTGCTTCGGCAAAGGATTTTTTTTGTCTTTAATTTCTCCCATCACTCTGCCTTTCCAGTTTTTTAGCCACTCCATCCATGGAGTCAGATCGCTATTCCAGGATGCTGCTTTTCAGGATCTCGCGAATATGTGCCTGCTTATCGCTATTTTGTAGCCAAATGGCATACAGAGGACGTGAAAGGGTCGCGCTATCGGTCACCGTGTGCAGGCCAGTTTTCTGCTGTGCCCAACTAACGGGTAACCAGGTACAACCATTCAAGGTAGTGAGCTGTTGATAAGCCAGTTCTGCGGAGCTCGTCGTCAGTAGCGGTACATCATCGCTGCCGATCAAACCCACTTCGTTTTGCTGGAAGTCCGGTCCCCATTCCAGCCGCAGGTAGTTCAAATCATTCTTATTTTTTCCCGGCGCGGCACAATAGAGCGCCAGGGTGAAATGACCCAATAACTGGCTGCTTAATTCATCCATCTTCGGTGATTCTGTGGTGATCAGGAGATCGAGCTGGCGTTCATGCAACTGCTTCACTAATGACTGGCGTTGAGCTATCCGCGCCTCAAATTGCAGATTATAGGGATCTTTGTAGAGCGTCCCCAGCCAACCGTTCAATAGGCATTCCCATAGCGACGCGCTGGCACCGATCGAAAACTCATTATGGCGAGAAGAGTGGGCGACCTCCTTACGCGCGGCCTGCCAGGTATTCATCAACGTTTCGGCATAGGGCAACAGTTTCTCACCGGCTGACGTCAGGCGAATATTGTTACGATGGCGGGTGAATAAATTTACGCCCAGCTGGTTCTCCAACTGACGAATGCGGAAGCTAACCGCTGATTGTGTTAAATAAAGCGCTTCCGCTGCCCGCCCAAAGTGGCGAGTTCTGCTCACTTCAAGGAAAGTTTTGAGCAATTCCGTGTCCACACTCTTCTCCGCAAAATTATTTGTCGTGATGATTTAAATGTTTTGTTTGACGCTCTGTCAAGCGTAACTAATACTCCGCGCCATAAATAGCTCGGCCAAAGAATCAGGAGCGTGTAGGATGGCGGAAAGCTTTACGACGACTAATCGTTTTTTCGACAATAAAAATTATCCACGCGGGTTCTCCCGTCACGGTGATTTCACCATCAAAGAGGCGCAACTGCTTGAACGTCATGGTTACGCCTTTAATGAGCTGGAATTGGGCAAACGCGAGCCTGTTACCGAAGATGAAAAACAATTCGTTGCGGTATGCCACGGCGAACGTGAGCCGGTGACCGAAGCGGAACGCGTTTGGATTAAGTATATGGCGCGAATCAAACGTCCGAAGCGTTTTCACACCTTATCTGGCGGTAAGCCGCAGGTTGAAGGCGCTGAAGACTACACTGAAAGCGACGATTAAAAAAAAGGGCGAAAGCCCTTTTTTTATGCCATCAGCGTCTGCAGGTGATTTAACATACGGTCGATAGCCCGGTAGCTTATCGCCTCCTGCAAATGATGACGTTCGATATCCCTATCCTCATTAAGATCGGCGATAGTACGCGCAACTTTCAGTAAACGTTGCCATGCGCGGATTGAAAGCCCTAATAGTGAGAGCGTCTGTTCCAGCCATATCGCGTCGTCTTCTTTCAGCTTGCACCAGACTTTTATCTCCCCGCTGTCCAATTGTGCATTAAGTTTATTCTGCCGTGCGAGCTGTCTGTCGCGCGCCGCGAATACCCGTAGACGAATGGTGGCGCTTCGCTCTTCGCCAACGCCACCCCGGCTTAATACGCCCGGTGGAGGGAGTGGAATCTCAAGCGAGAGATCGAAGCGGTCGAGAAATGGCCCTGACAATCGGCCCAGGTAGCGCAGGGTCTGTTCCGGTGTGGCCCGATTATGCTGACCCTGGTAATGTCCTGTTGGGCTGGGATTCATGGCGGCAATCAACTGAAATCGCGCAGGATAGTCAATCTTAGCCCGAGTGCGGGAAAGATGAATTTTTCCTGATTCAATGGGCTCTCGTAGTGCATCCAGAACCCGACGCTCGAATTCAGGTAGTTCATCAAGAAACAGAATACCGTTATGCGCCAGGGAGATCTCCCCCGGGGCAGGGATTGAGCCGCCGCCGACCATCGCCGTTAGCGAAGCGCTGTGGTGAGGGGCGCGAAAAGGCCGCCGACGCCACTGACGCGTAACGTAATGAGCATTGACGAGGCTGAGGATAGCCGCGCTTTCCAGCGCTTCCTGGTTGCTTAGTGGCGGTAAAAGCCCCGGCAAACGGCTGGCGAGCATCGTCTTCCCCGTACCAGGTGGACCCATCAAGAGTAAATTGTGACCGCCAGCTGCGACTATCTCCAGCGCGCGTTTTCCCTGCTGTTGGCCAATGACATCGCCGAGATCGTCATAATCGTCCTCTCCCGCAGTTATTTCACCAGTCGGCGGCTGCAGAGTATGTTTCCCTTCCAGAAACGCACAGACTTCCTGCAGGTGCCCTGCTATAAGGCACTCATTGCCGTTAATCAAGCCGACCTCTTCGGCGTTATCTCCAGCAACGACAATCTGCCTCCCGACTTTTATCGCTTCCATAGCGCTGGATATTGCCCCAGGAACGCCGCGTAACGCGCCTGTAAGCGCTAATTCGCCAATAAACTCATACTGATTAAGTTTCGGGGCGGCAAGCTGCTGCGAAGCGACCAGGAGCGCGAGAGCGATAGGTAAATCATATCTCCCGCCCTCTTTCGGCAGATCGGCTGGGGCAAGGTTTATGGTTATCTTCTTTGCCGGAAAGCTGTAGCCGCTGTTAATAATGGCGCTACGTACCCGATCGCGGGCTTCCTTTACCGTGGTTTCCGGCAGACCGACCATCGTCAAACCGGGTAGTCCGTTGCTGATATGGACTTCGACGGTAATTAGCGGCGCGCTGACCCCGAGCGCCGCGCGGGTATAGACAATTGCGAGTGACATAACGCCTCCTGAGCGGAATGATTATGTCTATTCATAGAGTTTCATGAACCTGGGAATATTTAACTTTACGACGCCTGTTCCAGACAATTGTCTGCAAAGTTTTGCATTTTTATTATCTTGGGAGGGCATGCGCAAATCCGTCATGACGCCGTTTTAATGCCGTAAAACACGGATGCAAACGCGAGAATAAGCTGAATTTTTTTCATTTTATTTTTTCTTTTTAAAAACAACTGGTTTAATAAAAATCGTTAGCAAGATCAGAAAATGGAACATAAAAAAATCTTGTGCTTAATGTGATGTCTGTGGTAACTCTTTAGGTATTCCTTCGAACAAGAAGCCAGAAAGAACAGAAAATGACAGCCCTTCTACGAGTGATTAGCCTGGTCGTGATTAGCGTGGTGGTGATTATTATCCCACCGTGCGGGGCTGCACTTGGACGAGGAAAGGCTTAGAAATCAAGCCTTAACGAACTAAGACCCCCGCACCGAAAGGTCCGGGGGTTTTTTTATAACTTAAAAAACATAAGCGAGGAGCAGAAGATGAGTTTTAGCATAAAATTCTGTTTCTCCCGATCTATGACGGGGAAGTAACTATGAACGGGGCGCAGTGGGTGGTACATGCTTTGCGAACACAGGGAGTCGACACGGTATTTGGCTATCCGGGTGGCGCGATTATGCCGGTTTACGATGCTTTGTATGACGGCGGCGTGGAACACCTGCTGTGTCGGCACGAGCAAGGCGCCGCAATGGCCGCCATCGGTTATGCCCGCGCGACCGGCAAAACTGGTGTTTGCATCGCCACTTCCGGCCCTGGCGCCACCAACCTGATCACCGGTTTGGCTGACGCGTTACTTGATTCTGTACCTGTTGTCGCCATCACCGGTCAAGTGGCGGCGCCGTTTATCGGCACCGATGCTTTTCAGGAAGTGGACGTTCTTGGTTTGTCGCTGGCCTGCACCAAACACAGTTTCCTCGTGCAGTCGTTGGAAGAGCTGCCGCGCGTCATTGCGGAAGCTTTCCAGGTGGCAAACTCAGGCCGTCCTGGCCCGGTACTGGTTGATATTCCAAAAGATATCCAGTTGGCTAAAGGCGAATTAGATCCGCATTTCTCCACCGTCCCTGATGATGTTGAGTTCCCGCACACACAAGTCGAGCAGGCGTTAGCGATGCTTGCGCAGTCCCACAAGCCAATGCTGTACGTGGGCGGCGGTGTTGGAATGGCACAGGCGGTACCGGCCGTGCGCGAATTTCTGGCGGTGACGCAGATGCCGGTAACCTGCACCCTGAAAGGGTTGGGTGCCGTCGCCGCGGATTATCCGTATTACCTTGGCATGCTGGGTATGCACGGAACCAAGGCAGCAAACCTGGCGGTGCAGGAGTGCGATTTATTAATCGCCGTCGGCGCCCGTTTTGATGACCGGGTTACCGGCAAGCTGAATACCTTTGCCCCGCACGCCAAAGTAATCCATATGGATATTGACCCGGCTGAGCTGAACAAACTGCGCCAGGCGCACGTCGCCTTAACCGGAGATTTAAACGCCATGCTGCCGGCGTTGCAGCAGCCGTTGGCCATCGATGCGTGGCGCGAGCACAACGCGCAGCTGCGCGCGGAGCACGCCTGGCGTTACGATCATCCCGGCGAGGCAATCTACGCGCCGCTGTTGCTCAAGCAGCTTTCCGATCGCAAACCGGCGGATTGCGTCGTGACGACCGATGTCGGCCAGCACCAAATGTGGTCGGCCCAGCACATGACCTATACCCGCCCGGAAAACTTCATCACTTCCAGCGGCCTCGGCACCATGGGTTTTGGTCTGCCGGCAGCCGTTGGCGCGCAGGTGGCTCGCCCGGACGATACGGTTATCTGTATCTCCGGCGATGGCTCTTTCATGATGAACGTGCAGGAGCTGGGCACCGTTAAGCGCAAGCAATTACCGTTGAAAATCGTGCTGCTGGATAACCAACGTTTAGGCATGGTTCGCCAGTGGCAGCAGCTGTTTTTCCAGGAGCGTTACAGCGAAACCACGCTTACCGATAATCCTGATTTTCTTACGCTGGCCAACGCTTTTGGCATTCCAGGCCAGCACATCACCCGTAAAGACCAGGTTGAAGCGGCACTCGACACCATGCTTTCGAGCCAGGGGCCATACCTGCTTCATGTCTCAATCGATGAACTTGAGAATGTCTGGCCGTTGGTGCCGCCCGGCGCCAGTAATGCAGAAATGCTGGAGAAATTATCATGATGCAACATCAGGTCGCTTTACAGGCTCGCTTCAACCCCGAAACCTTAGAACGCGTGCTGCGCGTGGTGCGCCATCGCGGTTTTCAAATTTGCTCAATGAATATGGAAACCGCGTCGGATGCGCAAAACATAAATATCGAGCTGACCGTTGCCAGCCAGCGGCCCGTCGAATTACTGTTTAGTCAGTTACGCAAACTGGTCGACGTCGCCTGCGTCGAGATCCAGCAACCCACATCACAACAAATCCGCGCCTGAGCGCAGAGGAATAAAAACAATGACGACGAAGAAAGCTGATTACATTTGGTTCAATGGCGAGATGACCCCATGGGGCGAGGCGAAAGTACACGTCATGTCCCACGCGTTGCACTACGGGACTTCGGTATTCGAAGGTATCCGCTGCTACGATTCTCACAAAGGGCCAGTGGTGTTCCGCCATCGTGAACACATGCAGCGTCTGCATGATTCAGCAAAAATCTACCGTTTCCCGGTTTCTCAGAGCGTTGACGAGCTGATGGAAGCCTGCCGCGAAGTTATCCGTACCAATAAACTGACCAGCGCTTATATCCGTCCGCTGGTGTTTGTTGGCGATGTTGGCATGGGCGTTAACCCGCCGGACGGCTATAAAACCGACGTTATCATCGCGGCGTTCCCGTGGGGTGCATACCTTGGCGCAGAAGCGCTGGAGCAGGGGATCGATGCGATGGTTTCTTCCTGGAACCGCGCGGCGCCAAACACCATCCCAACCGCAGCGAAAGCGGGCGGCAACTATCTCTCCTCTCTGCTGGTCGGCAGCGAAGCGCGTCGTCACGGTTATCAGGAAGGTATCGCGCTGGACGTTAACGGCTATATCTCCGAAGGCGCAGGCGAAAACCTGTTTGAGGTGAAAGATGGCGTGCTGTTTACTCCGCCGTTTACCTCTTCCGCGCTGCCGGGTATCACCCGCGACGCCATCATCAAACTGGCGAAAGATCTCGGTATCGAAGTCCGCGAGCAGGTGCTGTCCCGCGAATCTCTGTACCTGGCGGATGAAGTGTTCATGTCCGGTACCGCTGCGGAAATCACGCCGGTACGCAGCGTTGACGGTATCCAGGTTGGCGCAGGCCGCCGTGGCCCGGTGACCAAACGCATTCAGGAAGCCTTCTTTGGCCTCTTCACCGGTGAAACGGAAGATAAATGGGGCTGGCTGGATCCGGTAAGTAAGTGATTAAAAATGGGACGGCACGCACCGTCCCATTGCATAAACAGAGATGGGAGTAAAAAGAGCATGCCTAAGTACCGTTCCGCCACCACCACACATGGCCGCAATATGGCGGGCGCCCGCGCGCTGTGGCGCGCAACCGGGATGACCGATGCCGATTTCGGCAAACCGATCATCGCCGTTGTTAACTCCTTTACCCAGTTTGTACCAGGGCACGTGCATCTGCGCGATCTCGGCAAACTGGTTGCCGAGCAAATTGAAGCTGCTGGCGGCGTTGCTAAAGAATTCAACACCATCGCGGTGGATGATGGGATCGCCATGGGGCACGGGGGTATGCTCTATTCACTGCCATCCCGCGAGCTCATCGCCGATTCAGTCGAGTACATGGTTAACGCCCACTGCGCCGATGCTATGGTCTGTATCTCTAACTGCGACAAAATCACCCCGGGGATGCTGATGGCCTCCCTGCGTTTGAATATTCCGGTGATCTTTGTCTCCGGCGGTCCGATGGAAGCCGGGAAAACCAAGCTGTCTGACAAAATCATCAAGTTGGATCTGGTTGATGCCATGATCCAGGGGGCAGACCCGAAAGTCTCTGACGATCAGAGCGAACAGGTGGAGCGTTCCGCCTGTCCGACCTGCGGTTCGTGCTCGGGGATGTTCACCGCGAACTCAATGAACTGCCTGACCGAAGCATTAGGCCTGTCGCAGCCGGGTAATGGTTCTCTGCTGGCGACCCATGCCGACCGTAAAGCGCTGTTCCTCAACGCCGGTAAACGTATCGTTGAACTGACTAAACGCTACTACGAGCAGGACGACGCCTCCGCTCTGCCGCGCAATATCGCCAGCAAGGCGGCATTTGAAAACGCCATGACTCTCGATATCGCAATGGGCGGCTCAACCAATACCGTACTGCATCTGCTGGCGGCGGCGCAGGAAGCTGAAATCGACTTCACCATGAGTGATATCGACAAGCTGTCCCGCAAAGTGCCGCAGCTGTGCAAAGTGGCGCCGAGTACGCAGAAATACCATATGGAAGACGTGCACCGCGCCGGCGGCGTGCTGGGGATCCTCGGCGAACTGGATCGCGCCGGTTTACTCAACCGTGATGTCAAAAACGTCCTTGGCCTGACCCTGTCGCAGACCCTGGAACAGTACGATGTGATGGTGACCCAGGACGACGCGGTGAAAAAAATGTTCCGCGCCGGCCCGGCGGGGATCCGTACCACCCAGGCGTTCTCGCAGGACTGCCGCTGGGATACGCTGGATGACGACCGCGCCGAGGGATGTATCCGTTCTCTGGAACATGCCTACAGTAAAGACGGTGGCCTGGCGGTCCTGTACGGCAACTTTGCCGAAAACGGCTGTATCGTCAAAACCGCCGGCGTGGACGATAGCATCCTGAAATTTACCGGCCCGGCGAAAGTTTATGAAAGCCAGGATGAAGCGGTTGAGGCCATCCTCGGCGGCAAAGTCGTGGAAGGCGACGTCGTGGTTATTCGCTATGAAGGGCCGAAAGGCGGGCCAGGAATGCAGGAGATGCTCTATCCGACCACTTTCCTGAAGTCCATGGGGCTTGGCAAAGCGTGCGCGTTGATCACCGATGGCCGTTTCTCCGGCGGCACATCCGGGCTTTCCATCGGCCACGTATCGCCGGAAGCCGCGAGCGGCGGCAACATCGCGATCATCGAAGATGGCGACATGATTGCTATCGATATTCCGAACCGCGGTATTCAGCTGCAGCTCAGCGATGCCGAAATCGCCGCCCGTCGCGAAGCGCAAGAAGCGCGTGGCGATAAGGCGTGGACGCCGAAAGACCGCGAGCGCCAGGTCTCCTTCGCGCTGCGCGCTTACGCCAGCCTCGCGACCAGTGCCGACAAGGGCGCCGTGCGCGATAAATCAAAACTTGGGGGTTAATCATGGCCGAGTCGCAACCCCTATCCGCCGCCCCTGAGGGGGCGGAGTATCTCCGGGCGGTACTGCGCGCGCCGGTTTATGAAGCGGTACAGAAAACGCCGCTGCAAAAAATGGATAAGCTCTCTTCGCGGCTGGATAACGTTATTCTGGTGAAACGCGAAGACCGCCAGCCGGTGCATAGCTTTAAGCTGCGCGGCGCCTACGCGATGATGTCCGGCCTGACGGCGGAACAAAAATCAAATGGCGTGATCACCGCTTCGGCGGGTAATCATGCGCAGGGCGTGGCGTTCTCTGCCTCCCGGCTGGGTGTTAAGGCGCTGATCGTGATGCCGGTAGCGACCGCCGATATCAAAGTCGATGCCGTTCGCGGCTTTGGCGGCGAAGTGCTACTACACGGCGCCAACTTTGACGAAGCGAAAGCCCGCGCGATTGAGCTGGCGCAGCAGCAGGGGTTTACCTGGGTGCCGCCGTTCGATCACCCGATGGTCATCGCCGGTCAGGGAACGCTGGCGCTGGAGCTGCTGCAGCAGGATGCCCACATTGACCGCGTATTCGTCCCGGTTGGCGGCGGCGGTTTGGCGGCAGGCGTGGCGGTGCTTATCAAGCAGCTGATGCCGCAGATTAAAGTGATAGCGGTGGAAGCGGAAGATTCGGCGTGTCTGAAAGCGGCGCTGGATGCCGGTCACCCGGTGGATCTGCCGCGCGTCGGTTTGTTCGCTGAAGGCGTGGCGGTGAAGCGCATCGGCGATGAAACGTTCCGTGTATGCCAGGAGTATCTGGACGACATCATCACCGTCGATAGCGATGCTATCTGCGCGGCGATGAAAGATCTGTTCGAAGATGTGCGGGCGGTAGCGGAGCCCTCCGGCGCGCTGGCGCTGGCGGGGATGAAAAAGTATATCGCCCAGCATAACATCCGCGGCGAGCGTCTGGCTCACATCCTGTCCGGCGCCAACGTTAACTTCCACGGACTACGTTACGTTTCTGAGCGTTGCGAGCTCGGGGAGCAGCGCGAAGCGCTGCTGGCGGTGACGATACCGGAGGAGAAGGGGAGTTTTCTTAAGTTCTGCCAGCTACTGGGTGGCCGTTCAGTCACCGAGTTCAACTACCGTTTTGCCGATGCCAAAGATGCCTGTATTTTCGTTGGCGTGCGGCTGAGCCGCGGGCTGGATGAGCGTAAAGAGATCCTCGATTTACTGAGCGAAGGCGGCTACAGCGTGGTCGATCTTTCCGATGACGAAATGGCGAAACTGCACGTGCGTTATATGGTCGGCGGACGGCCGTCTAAACCGCTGCAGGAGCGCCTGTTTAGCTTCGAGTTCCCGGAATCACCAGGCGCGCTGCTCAAGTTTCTGCACACCCTCGGCACCCACTGGAATATTTCGCTGTTCCACTATCGTAGCCACGGCACCGATTTTGGCCGCGTTCTGGCGGCGTTTGAGCTTGGCGAGCATGAGCCGGACTTCGAAACCCGTCTTAATGAACTGGGCTACGAGTGTCATGACGAAACCCATAACCCGGCGTTCCGCTTTTTCCTCGCGGGCTAGTGGTTAGGCAGGATTTTCCAGAACGCATCAATAAGCGGCTCGTACAGCCGCTTTTTTTGTGCGCAGACGCCCAGCTCAAATGGCGTCTTCTCATCGCTGCGATCGAGGATCATCACGCGATTGCGGACCGGCTCGGGGCTGTTTTCCAGCACCACTTCCGGCAGTAGCGCCACGCCGCAGCCGAGGGCGACCATAGATACCATGGCTTCATGGCCGCCAACGGTGGCGTAAATGGATGGATTGCTGATTTTATGGCGACGGAACCACAGCTCGATGCGGCGGCGCACCGGGCCCTGATCGGCCATGATAAACGGCACCGTTGCCCAGTCGGGATGCTCGACCGTGACCTGATTGCGCACCGGGCAGGGCAACGCCGGGGCAATCAGCACCACCGCAAGATTTTCCAGCATCGAAAACGCCACCGAGCCCGGCAGCGTCTCCGGCTTACCGGCAATGGCCAGATCGGCTTCTCCAGTGACCACTTTTTCCATCGCATCAGCGGCGTCGCCGGTCGATAACTTTATCTCTACTGAGGGATGCGCGGCGCGAAAGCGATCGAGAATCGGCGGCAAGTGACTGTAAGCGGCGGTCACGGAGCAGAAAATATGTAGCTCGCCGGAGAGCGACGGCCCCTGCTGGTCGATGGCGTGGCGCAGTTGCTGATACTGCAATAAAGTCTGCTGGGCAAAGGTGCGGAGTTCTTCGCCGGCCTCGGTTAGGGTTACGGTGCGATTATCGCGAACGAACAGCGGCTGGCCGAGGTCCTCTTCCAGGCGTTGAATCTGCCGCGAAAGCGTGGAGGGACTGACGTGCATAGCCCGCGCGCTGCGGCCAAAATGGCGGCTTTCCGCCAGATGCAGAAAGGTTTTCAGATCGCGTAAATCCATGGCTCAATCCCCTGAGAATAACGTTGCAGTTATTGCAATGTGATGTTGTGAATATATCAATTTTCGCAACGAAATTCCTGTCATATAGTGGGTTCATTCTCGCAAAACGCGAACCGAACAATAAGCACGACAACACAACATCACGAGGTATCACCATGGCTAACTACTTCAACACACTGAATCTGCGCCAGCAGCTGGCTCAGCTGGGCAAATGCCGCTTTATGGGGCGCGATGAATTTGCCGATGGCGCAAGCTATCTTCAGGGTAAAAAAGTAGTCATCGTCGGCTGTGGCGCGCAGGGCCTGAACCAGGGGCTGAACATGCGTGACTCCGGCCTGGATATCTCCTATGCGCTGCGTAAAGAAGCGATCGCCGAGAAGCGCGCATCCTGGCGTAAAGCGACCGAAAACGGCTTCAAAGTGGGTACCTATGAAGAGCTGATCCCGCAGGCTGACCTGGTCGTCAACCTGACTCCGGACAAACAGCACTCTGACGTTGTGCGTTCCGTACAGCCGCTGATGAAAGACGGCGCGGCGCTGGGTTACTCCCACGGCTTCAACATTGTTGAAGTGGGCGAGCAGATCCGCAAAGACATCACCGTGGTGATGGTGGCGCCGAAGTGCCCGGGTACCGAAGTTCGTGAAGAGTACAAACGCGGTTTCGGCGTGCCGACGCTTATCGCCGTACACCCGGAAAACGATCCGAAAGGCGAAGGTATGGCCATTGCTAAAGCGTGGGCAGCGGCGACCGGCGGCCATCGTGCGGGTGTTCTGGAATCCTCCTTCGTGGCGGAAGTGAAATCTGACCTGATGGGTGAGCAGACTATCCTCTGCGGCATGCTGCAGGCGGGTTCTCTGCTGTGCTTCGATAAGCTGGTGGCTGAAGGTACCGATCCGGCGTATGCGGAAAAACTGATTCAGTTCGGTTGGGAAACCATCACCGAAGCGCTGAAGCAAGGCGGCATCACCCTGATGATGGATCGCCTGTCTAATCCGGCGAAACTGCGTGCTTACGCGCTGTCAGAACAGCTGAAAGAGATCATGGCGCCGCTGTTCCAGAAACATATGGATGACATCATCTCCGGCGAATTCTCTTCCGGCATGATGGCTGACTGGGCGAACGACGACAAAAAACTGCTGACCTGGCGTGAAGAGACCGGTAAAACCGCGTTCGAAACCGCGCCACAGTATGAAGGTAAAATCGGCGAGCAGGAGTACTTCGATAAAGGCGTTCTGATGATTGCAATGGTGAAAGCGGGCGTTGAACTGGCCTTCGAAACCATGGTTGATTCCGGCATCATCGAAGAGTCCGCTTACTACGAATCGCTGCACGAGCTGCCGCTTATCGCCAACACAATCGCCCGTAAGCGCCTGTATGAAATGAACGTGGTTATCTCCGATACCGCGGAGTACGGTAACTACCTCTTCTCTTATGCTTGCGTACCGCTGCTGAAAGAGTTCATGACCACTCTGCAGACCGGCGACCTGGGCAAAGCGATTGCCGAAGGTGCGGTGGATAACGCTCAGCTGCGTGACGTGAACGAAGCGATTCGCAGCCACGCTATCGAAGCGGTGGGTAAAAAACTGCGCGGTTATATGACCGATATGAAGCGTATCGCGGTTGCCGGCTGATTCCTCGTCGTCTTTCGACTTGCCGATGCGTTGGCTACGGTACGTACACCCCAGTCACATAGGAATCTATGTTCCTGGGGATGCACTTCCGGCCAGCCGAAATCCATAGAGGAATGGATTTGTTTAGTAGGCCTGATAAGCGAAGCGCCATCAGGCAAAAACCCGGAGATTAAGATCCCCGGGTTTTTTTATTATTTCCGGTACAGCACTTTGATGATGTGGTAACCGAACTGGGTATGCAGCGGGCCGGTTGGCTCCAGTTCCGGGCAGGAGAAAACTACTTTATCGAATGCCGGAACCATCTGGCCCTGGCGGAATTCGCCCAGATCGCCGCCGCGTTTTCCTGACGGGCAGATAGAGTGTTTTTTCGCCAGCTTGCCGAAGTCGGCGCCGTTTTTGAGCTGCTCAAGCAGATCGAGAGCCAGTTTCTCTTCTTTTACCAGGATATGCAGTGCTGCCGCTGTTTTAGCCATGATTGCGCCTTGATTGAGTTGGGATAAATCAGGGCGCCATAGTAACACGCGCTAGCGGCGATACAGCACCTTGATGATATGGTAGCCAAATTTGGTTTGTACCGGGCCATAGGGTTTGAGCAGCGGACAGCTGAACACGGCTTTATCAAACGGAGCGACCATCGCGCCCTGCTGGAACTCCCCCAAATCGCCGCCATGGCGTCCGGACGGACATTTTGAGTAGCGCTTCGCCAGATGATCGAAGCTGACGCCCCGTTCCAGCTTGGCGAGGATGTCGTGTGCCAGTTTTTCTTCTTTGACCAGAATATGCAGGGCCGCTGCGCTTTTTGCCATTACCGGAGCCTCAGGATGAATTGCGTGGCTGACACTTTACCATCAGCCGGTAAATCTCGGCCTCGCTTTCTGCTACAATCCACACCCCGTTCGAAGATTGAGCAATATTCCCATGCGTTTAAACCCTGGCCAACAACAAGCCGTCGAATTCGTTACCGGACCGTGCCTGGTGCTGGCGGGCGCCGGTTCCGGTAAGACCCGCGTTATTACGAATAAAATCGCCCACCTGATCCGCGGCTGCGGTTATCAGGCGCGCCATATCGCGGCCGTCACCTTTACTAACAAGGCCGCCCGCGAAATGAAAGAGCGCGTCGGGCAAACGCTGGGGCGAAAAGAGGCGCGCGGGCTGATGATTTCCACCTTCCACACCCTGGGGCTGGATATCATCAAACGTGAATACGCCGCGCTGGGAATGAAATCCAACTTTTCCTTGTTCGATGATACCGACCAGGTCGCGCTGCTCAAAGAGCTCACCGAAGGGTTGATCGAAGATGACAAAGTGGTGTTGCAGCAGCTTATCTCGACGATCTCCAACTGGAAAAACGATCTGAAAACGCCGGCGCAGGCGGCGGCTGGCGCGAAAGGCGAACGGGACCGCATCTTCGCCCACTGCTATGGGCTCTATGATGCGCATATGAAGGCCTGCAACGTCCTCGATTTTGACGATCTTATTCTACTGCCGACGCTTCTGTTGCAGCGCAATGAAGAGGTGCGCGAACGTTGGCAGAACAAGATCCGTTACCTGCTGGTGGATGAGTATCAGGATACCAACACCAGCCAGTATGAGCTGGTGAAGCTGCTGGTGGGGCAGCGCGCGCGCTTTACCGTGGTGGGTGATGATGACCAGTCGATCTACTCGTGGCGCGGCGCGCGGCCGCAGAACCTGGTGCTGTTAAGCCAGGATTTTCCGGCGCTGCAGGTGATCAAACTTGAACAGAACTACCGTTCATCAGGGCGTATTCTGAAGGCTGCCAACATTTTGATCGCCAATAACCCGCACGTGTTTGAAAAGCGGCTGTTCTCAGAACTTGGCTACGGTACCGAGCTGAAAGTGCTCTCCGCCAATAACGAAGATCATGAAGCGGAGCGCGTCGCTGGCGAACTGATTGCCCACCACTTTATTAATAAAACAAACTACAAAGATTACGCCATCCTTTATCGCGGCAATCACCAGTCGCGGGTCTTTGAAAAGATGCTGATGCAGAACCGCATCCCGTACAAAATCTCGGGCGGCACCTCGTTCTTCTCGCGTCCGGAAATTAAAGATCTGCTGGCCTATCTGCGCGTACTCACCAACCCGGATGACGACAGCGCCTTCCTGCGTATCGTCAATACGCCGAAGCGAGAGATTGGTCCGGCGACCTTGCAAAAACTGGGCGAATGGGCGATGAGCCGCAATAAAGGCTTATTCACCGCCAGCTTTGATATGGGGTTAAGCCAGACGCTGACCGGGCGCGGGTATGAATCCCTCACTCGTTTCACCCACTGGCTGCGGGAAATTCAGCAACTGGCCGAGCGTGAACCAGTCAATGCCGTGCGGGATTTAATTCGCGGGATTGATTATGAGTCCTGGCTATATGAAACCTCGCCGAGCCCGAAAGCCGCGGAAATGCGGATGAAAAACGTCAACCAGCTGTTCACCTGGATGACCGAAATGCTGGAAGGCAGCGAGATAGATGAGCCGATGACGCTGACGCAGGTGGTTACCCGCTTTACCCTGCGCGATATGATGGAACGCGGCGAATCGGATGAAGAGCTGGATCAGGTGCAGTTGATGACCCTGCATGCCTCAAAAGGGCTGGAGTTCCCGTATGTTTACCTGGTGGGAATGGAAGAGGGATTGCTGCCGCATCAGAGCAGTATCGATGAAGATAATGTTGATGAAGAACGGCGTCTGGCCTATGTAGGTATCACGCGCGCGCAGAAAGAGTTGACCTTTACGCTCTGTAAGGAGCGTCGTCAGTATGGCGAGCTGGTACGCCCGGAGCCGAGCCGTTTTCTGCTTGAGCTCCCGCAAGACGATCTGATTTGGGAGCTGGAGCGGAAAGTCATCTCTGCGGAAGAACGTATGCATAAAGGCCAGGCCAACGTTGCGAATATCAAGGCGATGCTGGCGAAGGCGAAAAAGGGCTAACGTTTCAGGCGACAAACTGCTGCCAGGCGGTGGAAAATGGCATCACCAGCAGCAGTGACGGCAGCATGTTGGCGGTGGGGAAATGGCGAATACCGCAAAGCCGAAAACCGGTCGCCAGCATAATAATACCGCCGCAGGCAGTAAAATCAGCGATCATCGATGGGCTTATCAACGTCATAATAAACGTGGCGGCGAAGAACAGAATCACGAAGATGATCAGCTGGGGAATAAAAATCGCGGTGATAATGTAGCCCAGCGTCGAAGCGAAAATGGCGGCGGTGAAAAAGTCGAGTATCGACTTGGTCAGCAGAATGGTCGGGTCGCCGGTCATCCCTTCGGTTAGGGCGCCAAAAATACCGGTACCGCTGGCGCAGAACAGGATCAGCACCGCGATAAACTGGTTCATAAAATCCTCCGCTTCTACGCCTGCGTTGTTTTGGCCTGGAAAAATGCGCTCGATGGGCGTTCGCAGCTGTGTTCCCGCCCGCTCAATCCACTTCTCAATATTCAACAGGCCGCCAATAATCGTGCCGATGATAACGGCCAGCGCAATGGGTGGCAGATTGATGAGTTTGTTAAGGAAGAACACGCCCATACTGATAGAGATTAACCCGGAAATAAGCGGTAGCGTTTTCTTAAAGTGATCCGGGATAAATCGGTTGAGTGAGGCGCCTGCAATCGCGCCGACGAGTAATGAACCGCTGCAAACAAAAATACCTACCGGCATAGTATATTCTCCCTGTAATAAAACCAGGGCCTGAGAACAGGCCCTGTCGATTTATTTTTTATTATTTGATATTAAATACGCGGCTGGCATTGCCCCAGGCTATTTTTTCTTTCAGCCCTTCATCCATTTCTAACGGATCAAACCAGTCGCAGGCCTGATGAATATCTTCATAAGGGTAATCAACGGAGAACATCACGCGATCGGCACCCATTACTTCAATCGCATTATTTAGCGAGTGAGTATTAAAATGACCGCTGGTGGTGACAATAAAGTTATTTTGCAGATAGTGCATTAACGGTTTTTCCGCCTTGCCCAAACCGCAGCCGAAACGCTGACGATAGAGGCGATGTTGAGTGCGCGGCAGCATGTGTACCAGCCCTTCACCGAGGTGTCCCAGCACCAGGTTAAGATTCGGATAACGGTCGAACAGGCCGCTCATCATCAGGCGAATAGCGTGAACGGCGGTTTCCTGCGCAAAGCCCCAGGCGGAACCGATTAGGCTTTCGTAACCGGTATAAATCCCGCGCGCCGGGCCTTCCAGCGGTTCACGCGGATGCAGGTACACCGGCACGTTTAGCTCGTTGACTTTATCCCAGAATACCAGCATGGATTCATCATCAAGATACAGGCCATGTTCGCTGTCTTTGACGTTGGTGTAGCCGTTAATCAGCGCGCCTTTCATGCCCAGTTTTTTCACCGCGCGCTCCAGCTCTTCCGCCGCAGCTTCCGGGTTTTGTAACGCCAGCGTGGCGAACGCGCTAAATTTATCCGGATTCGGTTTTACATAATTATCAACGATAAAGTCGTTAGTGTCGCGAGCGAAAGAGACCGCTTTGGCTTTATCTAAAATAGATTGCGCGCCGGGTGAAGTCAGAGAAAGAATAACGTGGTCAATATTACGTTGCGCCATTTCTTCGAGTTGAATGCTGCGGTCAAGCAGGCGGCGCTCTACGTCTTGCATATATTCGCTACCGTTACGGTTAGCTTCGCCGGTCGAATCCCATAAACGGTTATTTTCAGGAGTAGATACATGTTCTTCTAAAGCGATTTTTCCGCGCATGATAGGTTCCTTTATTTATTCGGTCGATATGAACTGATGCGGGGAGATTAAAATTTTTGACGTATTGACAGCAATAAACCAAATAGAATATAGCGTATCAGAAATCCTAATACAGCCGCTTATTTTATGATTTAAATGCTAATAGAACCGCCTGAGGCGGCAAGATCTACAATCTGCTTGCGCAGCCAGATATGCCCAGGATCGCGGTGCAGACGCTGGTGCCAGACCTGGCGAATCGCGATGTTAGCCAGTGAGAAAGGTAGCGGCCAGCTGCGGCAGGGGTAACGCCTGGTGATGTGGCGCGCCAGCTGCTCCGGCACCACCGCGATCATCTCGCTGCCGGCAACCAGCTCGCCCGCGCCTAAAAAGCTGGGCAGCGTCAATGCGATACGCCGCGGCATACTGTGTTCCGCCAGCAGTTTATCAATGTCGCCGTGGGCGGTGCCGTTGACGCGAACCGCAAGGTGCTTTTCCTGACGCCAGTCTTCGGCGCTGAACCGATGACGAATGCGCGGGTGATTGTCCGCTGCCAGACAAACATACGACTGATCGAACAGATGCTGCTGATAGACGCTCTCCGGCAGTTGGGTAAGATAGCCGATCGCCAAATCACATTTCCCTGATTCCAGCGCGCTAAGCGTCTGATCGTCAATATTCAGCACCGTAAAGGTGATGCCGCTGGCGTCCAGCCGCTGGAGCTGGCTTTGCAGCAAAGGAAGAAGCGTCATCTGGCTGATATCGGTCATGCCGATGGTGAAGTTACGGTTGCTCTCCTGCGGGATAAATTCCGGCTTAGCCGCCAGATCGGTATCGGCCAGTTGCAAAAGAGTAAAAATGGTGGGGGCGATAGCGTCCGCGCGCGGCGTTGGCGCCATGCGTTGTCCAACGCGCACAAACAGCGGGTCGTCAAAGTGCTCGCGTAGCTTTTTTAGCAGCAGGCTACCGGTTGGCTGACTGATATCGAGTGCTTCCGCCGCCGGAGAAACATTCCCCAAACGGTAGAGCGCGGAGAAAAAGCGTAGTGATTTGAAATCCAGTTCTTCCCGCATGCGCCCTCCTGGCTGGAAATTACCTCGCCGTGTCGTCGTTGATCAACAGCGCCCAGTGGACATAGCTTTGCCACTGACACTCTTGCTCGACCATTTCCCGGCCCAGCGGATGTTCCTTCAGCCAGTCATCCGGCAGCGTCAGCGTCAGTTTTTCGTCGTCGGCGGCAAGTTGAATGGCTGGCAGGAGATCGTCGCGCCGGCGGCTGGCAAACAGAATCGCCAGCCGTAGCAGGCGACACAAATGTTCGGCAACGCGCGGCGGTACCGCGTTTTGCTGATGGAGCGAAGAAAGATCGATGGCGTTAGTCTGGTTGAGCAGCAGCGTGGCGATGAGCTTCTTCTGCGCCGGGGTAAAACCGGGCAGGTCGAGGTTATTGACCAGATAGGCGGCGTGCTGCGGCGCGCGTTTGAAATCGACGCTCAGGCCAATTTCATGAAGCGCGCAGGCGCTGACGAGCAAATCACGGCTTAGCGGATCCAGTTCCCAGCCGCTGTCCAGTTGATCAACCAGATGGGTGGCCAGATTAGCCACCCGTTGCGCCTGTTCAGTATCGATCATAAAGCGCCGCTGAATATTACGCAGCGTGCGGCTACGAATATCCTGATCGACAGAAAGGTGCAACATGCCGTAGACCAGGCCTTCGCGTAATGCGCCGCCAGCCAGCGTCATGCACTGAATATTCAGTTCGCTAAAGATAGCAATCAGAATGGCAAGGCCGCTCGGAAAAACCAGTGCGCGTTCGAGTGTCAGCCCTTCGATTTCCAGCTCTTCGAGTCGGCCGCACTGGATGGCGCGCTGCTTAAGCTGCTGTAGCTTGCTGAGGGTGATGCGCTCATCCATTCCCTGCGCCATCATAATTTCCTGCAGCGCCTGCACGGTGCCTGAAGCGCCGACGCACACTTTCCAGCCGTGGTAACGCAGGACATCAGCGATTGGAAGCAGCACATCGCGCGCCGCCGCTTCAGCGAGATCGAAGTTTTCTTTCGTCAGGCTACGGTCGGCAAAGTAGCGTTCAAGCCAGGTGACGCAGCCCATCGACAGGCTGAACAGCGAGGTCGTTTGCGCGCCGGTGCCGGTCACCAGTTCAGTGCTGGCGCCGCCGATATCCACCACCAGACGCTGATCGGCGCCGCCGGTGGTATGGGCTACGCCCTGGTAGATCAGGCGGGCTTCTTCCTCACCGCTAATCACCTGGACGGGGCAACCGAGGATTTCCTGCGCTTTCGCCAGAAACTCGCCGGCGTTGACCGCCAGCCGCAGGGTGGCGGTGGCGACGACGCGAATTTGCGCCGAAGGAATATCCTGCAAACGTTCGGCAAACAGGCGTAAGCACTGCCAGCCGCGCTCCATCGCTTCTGCGGAGAGCGCATTGTCGCTATTCAGGCCGGCAGCCAGACGCACCTTGCGCTTAATGCGGCTCAGGGTCTGAATACTGCCCGCCACCTCGCGCACCACCAACATATGAAAACTATTGGAGCCAAGGTCGATGGCGGCATACAGCGAGGTGGAACTCATACTCTTCATCTTTCAGGCAGCTCCTGTGTCGACTGGGCTTCGTTGCCCGGGATAATCTCCGTGGCGCATCCTGAAAAATTTCGTGTATGGCATAGATATTAACCTGAGCGACGACGATTACGAGGCGGGCCATTACGGCGCGGGCCATTACCGGGGCGGGTGCGCGTTAAACGCAGCGGCTTCGGTAAATCGGTCATCAGCGCGTCCGGATTGTACTTGCTGACCGGGATCGAATGGCCGATATAGGTTTCGATTGCCGGCAGGTTCAGCGCGTATTCTTCACAGGCCAGGCTGATGGAGTGCCCGCTGGCGCCCGCGCGGCCGGTACGGCCGATACGGTGGACATAGTCTTCGCAGTCATCCGGCAGGTCATAGTTAAAGACATGGGTGACGGCTGGGATATGCAGGCCGCGAGCGGCTACGTCGGTCGCAACCAGAATATCGAGATCGCCGCGGGTGAACTCTTCGAGAATACGCAGGCGTTTTTTCTGCGCCACGTCGCCGGTCAGCAGGCCGACGCGATGTCCATCTGCCGCCAGATGGCCCCAGATATCTTCACAACGATGCTTGGTGTTGGCGAAAACAATAGCGCGGTCGGGCCACTCTTCTTCCAGCAGCGTCTGCAGCAGGCGCATTTTTTCGTCGTTGGAAGGATAGAACAACTCTTCTTTAATGCGGTGGCCGGTTTTCTGTTCCGGTTCGACTTCAACGTACTCGGCGTTGTTCATCTGTTCGAATGCCAGTTCGCGTACGCGATAAGACAGCGTGGCGGAGAACAGCATGTTCAGGCGCTGAGTGGCCGGCGGCATGCGGCGGAATAGCCAGCGGATATCTTTAATAAAGCCGAGATCGTACATGCGATCGGCTTCGTCGAGCACGACAACCTGAATGGCGCCGAGATTAATGTGGTTTTGTTTGGCGTAATCGATCAGTCGACCGGTGGTGCCGATCAGAATATCAACGCCGCTTTCCAGTACTTTCAGCTGCTTATCGTAGCCGTCGCCGCCGTATGCCAGACCGAGCTTCAGACCGGTGGCCTGCGCCAGCGGTTCGGCGTCAGCGTGAATCTGTACCGCCAGCTCGCGCGTTGGCGCCATGATCAGCGCGCGCGGTTGGTTAACCTGGCGGTCTGCGATGGCCGGGTGAGAGAGAAGATAATGAAACGTTGACGTCAGAAACGCCATCGTTTTACCGGTACCGGTTTGCGCCTGCCCGGCGACATCGCGGCCTTCCAGCGTGAGCGGAAGGGCGAGAGCCTGAATGGGTGTGCAATTATGAAACCCTTTTTTTTCAAGGGCTTCGACAACTGCCGGGTGCAGGGCGAAGTCGGAAAACTTCTGTTCTGTCAAATGTGTTTTGCTCATAGTGTGGTAGAATATCAGCTAACTATTGCATTAAGAAAGCGTATCCGGTGAAATAACGTCAACCTTTCGTTGGCGATATACGAAATTATTCAAGGTGCGTCTCCGGCTACTGAATGGATCCCGGAAAGCTTAGACTACTAAGCGCAACGGGGGCGGTAAATCTGCCGCTGGTAGATTTGCAGACAGTGCGCTTAAGCATCGGCGGTGGTGGTCCATGGTGGATCCATTCCCGCAGGTAGCTTATAAAAGAGGCATCCTGAAGAATAGCGTGCATAACGTAGCATCAACACGTCGTTGATGACTGCGACACCAACACACCAGGCTTATTCCTGTGGAGTTATATATGAGCGATAAAATTATTCACCTGACTGACGACAGTTTTGACACGGACGTACTCAAGGCTGACGGGCTGACCCTCGTCGATTTCTGGGCAGAGTGGTGTGGTCCGTGCAAAATGATCGCCCCGATTCTGGATGAGATCGCTGAAGAGTATCAAGGCAAACTGACCGTGGCTAAACTGAACATCGATCAGAACCCGGGCACGGCGCCGAAGTACGGCATCCGCGGCATCCCGACGCTGCTGCTGTTCAAAAACGGCGAAGTCGCGGCGACTAAAGTCGGCGCGCTGTCCAAAGGCCAACTGAAAGAGTTCCTCGACGCCAACCTGGCGTAATCGGTTTGCCATTCCGGCGTCCGGATTCCTATTTTTTGTGGAACTCTGGACGCCCGGCCTGAGTCGTGCTAAGTTAATTCCAGACTTCGTTTTAAACATACCTATTGTTTGAATCTTGTTTTACCCAAAGCGTCCCGCAGACTATGCGCGTGAGGCTAATAATTCCGGGCTTATCACTCATTCCGTCTTGTCGTTTCAGTTCTGCGTTCTTTCCTGTGACCAGGCAACGTACAGACACGAGATGAAGCCGCTAACAGGCATGGATGTTCCTGCCATACCATTCACAACATTAAGTTCGAGATTTACCCCGAGTTTAAGAACCCACACCACTATGAATCTTACCGAATTAAAGAATACGCCGGTTTCTGAGCTGATTACTCTCGGCGAAAATATGGGGCTGGAAAACCTGGCTCGTATGCGTAAGCAGGATATTATTTTTGCCATCCTCAAGCAGCATTCAAAGAGTGGCGAAGATATCTTTGGCGATGGCGTACTGGAGATACTGCAGGATGGATTTGGATTCCTCCGCTCAGCAGACAGCTCCTACCTCGCCGGTCCAGACGACATCTACGTATCCCCCAGCCAAATCCGCCGCTTCAACCTCCGCACTGGTGACACCATTTCCGGTAAGATTCGTCCTCCTAAAGAGGGTGAACGTTACTTCGCGCTGCTGAAAGTTAACGAAGTTAACTACGACAAGCCGGAAAACGCGCGTAACAAGATTCTGTTCGAGAACTTAACGCCGCTGCACGCGAATTCACGCCTGCGTATGGAGCGTGGTAATGGTTCTACCGAAGACTTAACCGCTCGCGTACTGGATCTGGCATCGCCGATTGGCCGCGGCCAGCGTGGTCTGATCGTCGCGCCGCCGAAAGCCGGTAAAACCATGCTGCTGCAGAACATCGCGCAGAGCATCGCGTACAACCACCCTGACTGCGTGCTGATGGTGTTGCTTATCGACGAACGTCCGGAAGAAGTGACCGAGATGCAGCGTCTGGTTAAAGGTGAAGTTGTCGCTTCTACCTTCGACGAACCGGCATCTCGTCACGTGCAGGTTGCCGAAATGGTTATCGAGAAAGCGAAACGTCTGGTTGAGCACAAAAAAGACGTTATTATCCTGCTCGACTCCATCACCCGTCTGGCTCGTGCCTACAACACCGTGGTTCCGGCTTCCGGTAAAGTGCTGACCGGTGGTGTGGACGCCAACGCCCTGCATCGTCCGAAGCGTTTCTTCGGTGCGGCGCGTAACGTGGAAGAGGGCGGCAGCCTGACCATCATCGCTACCGCGCTTATCGATACCGGCTCTAAAATGGATGAAGTTATCTACGAAGAGTTTAAAGGCACCGGTAACATGGAACTGCACCTCTCCCGTAAGATTGCGGAAAAACGCGTCTTCCCGGCTATCGACTACAACCGTTCCGGTACCCGTAAAGAAGAGCTGCTGACCACCCAGGAAGAGCTGCAGAAAATGTGGATCCTGCGCAAAATCATCCATCCAATGGGTGAAATCGACGCAATGGAGTTCCTCATTAACAAGCTGGCGATGACCAAAACTAACGACGACTTCTTCGATATGATGAAGCGTTCGTAGGACGGAATACGCCGAAAAAACGCCACGCGATTGCGTGGCGTTTTGTTTTGTAGCTTTGTATGATCCAGGCGGGAAAAGCACCGCCAGCGTTGACGTATGATATGCGCGGCGGGTTAAGCAGAAAGGACTTTAACAGTCTAAAATATATACAATAAATTTGTAATGTTCTGCTTTTCCCCTTCAGGAGTGGAGACATCATCGTTATACTCCCCGGATTAACTATGCTGAGAGCACATGTGTTGTGAATTTACTCACTGCTATTACTGAATTAATCAGTGTTTTCTTATTCACGACCCTGTTTATATTTGTTGCCCGTAAAGCAGCGAAAAAAATTGGGTTAGTGGATAAGCCAAACTATCGGAAACGGCATCAAGGTTTGATTCCGTTAGTTGGTGGTATCTCAGTTTATGCCGGTATTTGTTTTACCTTTGCGATCGCCGATTATTATATCCCTCATGCCACGCTGTATCTGGCCTGCGCGGGGGTGCTGGTGTTGGTCGGCGCGTTGGATGACCGATTTGATATCAGCGTAAAAATTCGTGCGGTTATTCAGGCCGCGATAGCCGTTATCATGATGACGGCGGGTAATCTGCATCTCAGCAGCCTCGGCTATATTTTCGGTTCGTGGGAGTTAGTCCTCGGCCCCTTTGGTTTTTTCCTCACGCTTTTCGCCGTTTGGGCGGCAATCAACGCCTTCAATATGGTGGATGGCATTGACGGGTTGCTCGGCGGGCTTTCGTCCGTCTCCTTCGCGGCAACCGGCATCATCTTATGGTTTGATGGCCAGTACAGCCTGGCGATGTGGTGTTTTGCGATGATCGCCGCCATTCTGCCCTATATTTTACTTAATCTTGGCGCGCTTGGACGTCGCTATAAAGTGTTTATGGGTGATGCCGGCAGTACCATGATTGGCTTCACCATTATCTGGATCCTGCTGGAGACGACGCAGGGCAAAACGCATCCCATCAGCCCGGTAACGGCGCTGTGGATTATTGCGATTCCACTGATGGATATGGTGGCGATTATGTATCGCCGCCTGCGAAAGGGGATGAGCCCGTTTTCGCCAGATCGTCAGCATATTCATCATTTGATCATGCGTGCCGGGTTTACTTCCCGGCAGGCCTTTGTCCTGATTACGCTGGCTGCCGCTTTACTGGCGCTGGTCGGCGTAGTGGCGGAATACACCCGTATTGTTCCTGAATGGGTGATGTTAATACTCTTTTTGTTTGCTTTTTTACTTTATGGCTACTGCATTAAGCGCGCATGGAAAGTGGCGCGTCTGGTTAAGCGCATTAGACGCAGAATTCGGCGACACAGCGGCAATAATCCAAATTTAACCAAGTAAAACTGGGGAAGTGATGACTCAACCATTACCGGGAGCACAAGCAGTGAACGTTGAGAACGAACTGGATATTCGCGGGCTGTTTCGCGCCTTATGGGCAGGAAAAGGCTGGATAGTCGGCATCGCCGTGCTGTTCGCGCTGATCGTTCTTATTTATTCCTTTTTTGCTCGCCAGGAGTGGAGCGCGACGGCAATTACCGACCGGCCGACCGTCAATATGCTGGGCGGATACTATTCGCAACAGCAGTTCTTACGTAACCTGGATATCAAAGCCGATCTGGCTTCGGTAGACCAACCTTCCGCCATGGATGAGGCATACAAAGAGTTTATTATGCAACAGGCGTCATGGGATACCCGCCGTGACTTCTGGCTGCAAACCGATTACTACAAGCAGCGCCAGTCAGGCAACTCACGCGCGGATGCCGCGATGCTTGACGATCTGATTAACGATATTCAGTTTATCCCCGGCGACCCGCTGAAAAGCGTCAATGACAGCATCAAGCTGACGGCGGAGACCGCGCCAGATGCCAATAATCTGCTGCGTCAGTATGTCGCTTTTGCCAGCCAACGTGCCGCTGGTCATCTTAATGATGAGCTGAAGGGCGCCTGGGCGGCGCGTACGGTACAGATGAAAGCGCAGGTGAAGCGTCAGGAAGAGGTGGCAAGCGAGATCTTCAACCGCCGCGTGCAGAGCGTCGAGCAGGCGTTGAAAATCGCCCAGCAACATAACATTTCCCGCAGCGAGACCGATGTTCCGGCGGAACAGCTGCCGGCCTCCGAACTCTTCTTACTTGGCCGGCCGATGCTGCAGGCGCGCCTCGAAAATCTGCAGGCCGTAGGGCCGGAATACGATCTCGACTATGACCAGAACCGCGCCATGCTGAACACGCTAAACGTTGGCCCGACGCTGGATCCACGTTTTCAGACTTACAGATATTTGCGTACGCCGGAAGAACCTGTAAAACGCGATAGCCCGCGGCGTGTATTTCTGATGATCATGTGGGGGATTGTGGGCGCGCTCATCGGCGCAGGCGTGGCGTTAGCACGTCGTCGTGTCCAGTGAATGGGGCCTGTGATGAAGGCTCCTCGCCATCATCACCTAATCGAAGAGAATCGATGTGAAAGTACTAACTGTATTTGGCACGAGACCAGAAGCCATCAAGATGGCGCCGCTGGTCCATGCGCTGGCAAAGGATCCTCATTTTGAGGCAAAGGTTTGCGTAACCGCGCAGCATCGGGAGATGCTCGATCAGGTGTTGAAACTGTTTTCGATTACGCCGGACTACGATCTGAACATTATGCAGCCGGGTCAGGGATTAACCGAGATCACCTGCCGCATTCTGCAAGGTTTAAAGCCGGTACTGGAGTCGTTTAAGCCGGACGTGGTGCTGGTACATGGCGATACCACGACGACGATGGCGGCCAGCCTGGCGGCGTTTTATCAGCGCATCCCGGTGGGCCACGTGGAAGCGGGCCTGCGTACCGGCGACCTGAACTCGCCGTGGCCGGAAGAGGGTAACCGCACGCTGACCGGGCGTCTGGCAATGTACCATTTCGCCCCGACCGCCACCTCGCGCGATAACCTGCTGCGGGAAAATATTAACGAAGAACGCATTACCGTCACCGGCAATACGGTGATCGATGCGTTGTTCTGGGTTCGCGATCGTGTCCTTGGTGACGAGGCGCTGCGCAATGAACTGATGCAGCGCTACCCGTTCCTCGAAGAGGATAAGAAATTAATTCTGGTGACCGGCCACCGCCGCGAGAGCTTTGGTCTCGGCTTTGAGCACATTTGCCATGCGCTGGCGGATATCGCCAGCCATCACCCTGATGTACAGATTGTTTATCCGGTTCACCTGAACCCGAACGTCAGCGAGCCGGTTAACCGTATTCTCGGCCATGTCGCTAACGTGAAATTAATTGATCCGCAGGATTACCTGCCGTTCGTCTGGCTGATGAATCGCGCGTGGCTGATTCTGACCGATTCCGGCGGGATTCAGGAAGAAGCGCCGTCGCTTGGGAAACCGGTACTGGTGATGCGCGAAATGACGGAGCGCCCGGAGGCGGTCGCCGCTGGCACCGTACGTCTGGTCGGCACCGACAGGCAGCGTATCGTCGATGAAGTCACCCGTCTGCTGCAGGATGATGCCGCCTGGCAGGCAATGAGTCGGGCCCATAACCCTTACGGCGATGGTCAGGCATGCGATCGTATTTTATCCGCTCTTAAAAATAATCAGGTAACGCTATGAGTTTTTCTACCATTTCAGTGATTGGCCTTGGGTACATTGGTCTGCCAACCGCTGCCGCATTTGCTTCCCGGCAACGGCGGGTGGTTGGCGTGGACATCAATCAACACGCCGTTGAGACCATTAACCGTGGTGAGATTCATATCGTCGAGCCGGATTTAGCGAGCGTCGTAAAAACGGCGGTTGAACAGGGATATTTAAGCGCCACCACCGTGCCGGTGGAGTCTGACGCCTACCTGATTGCCGTCCCGACGCCGTTTAAAGGCGGGCATGAGCCAGATATGGCCTTTGTTGAATCCGCCGCTAAATCTATTGCCCCGACCCTGAAGAAAGGGGCGTTAGTGATCCTGGAATCCACCTCGCCGGTCGGTTCGACTGAACAGATGGCCGAGTGGCTGGCGGCGATGCGCCCCGATCTCAGCTTCCCACAGCAGGTGGGCGAGGCGGCCGACGTTAATGTCGCCTACTGTCCGGAGCGCGTGCTGCCGGGGCAGGTGATGGTTGAGCTCATCAAAAACGACCGCGTTATTGGCGGCATGTCGCCGGTCTGCTCGGCGCGTGCCAGTGAGCTGTATAAAATTTTCCTTGAAGGCGAATGCGTAGTGACTAACTCGCGCACTGCGGAAATGTGCAAGCTGACGGAAAACAGCTTCCGCGACGTCAACATCGCCTTTGCTAACGAACTATCGCTGATTTGCGCCGACCAGGGGATCAACGTCTGGGAACTGATCCGCCTGGCGAACCGCCATCCGCGCGTCAATATTCTGCAGCCGGGTCCGGGCGTCGGCGGCCACTGTATCGCCGTCGACCCGTGGTTTATCGTGGCGCAAAACCCGCAGCAGGCGCGTCTGATTCGCACCGCGCGCGAGGTTAACGACCACAAGCCGGAATGGGTTATCGAACGGGTGAAAGCACAGGTTGCCGAGTGCCTGAATGCCAGCAATAAACGCGCCAGCGAACTGACTATTGCCTGCTTCGGCCTGGCCTTTAAGCCTAACATTGATGATCTACGTGAAAGCCCGGCGATGGAAATTGCCGCGCAGATCGCCCGCTGGCACAGCGGCGCGACGCAGGTGGTTGAGCCCAACATTCACACGCTGCCGAAGAAGCTTGATGGCCTGTGTACGCTGGCGACCCTTGATAATGCGCTGGCGAGCGCCGATGTGCTGGTGATGCTGGTCGATCACAACGAGTTTAAAGCCGTTAGCGGCGATAGCGTTACCCAGGCCTATATCATCGACACCAAAGGAGTGTGGCGGTGAGAATCCTACCCTCGTCTGGTTCATCCAATGCCTCTGCGCGCCAGTATTGAAGCGCTGGAGTGGGAAAACCGCTTCTTCGCCGTTAATAGCGGCATCGTTCGCTTTGACGAGCGCGCGTCGCTGCTCACCGCTGAAACCCTGGCGGGATGGTCGCGAGTGCAGGCGAAAGTCGCCGCCAGCGACACCGCCCGGCTGGATGCGCTACAGGAGATCGGTTTTCAACTGGTGGAAGGCGAGGTCGATCTGGCCTTGCCGGTAGGCGAGCCGGCTGATGCCTGCGCCGAATGGGCCGTTGAAGGCGATATTGCGCGGCTGCGCGAACTGGCGGCACAGGCCTTTGCTATGAGCCGTTTTCGCGCTCCCTGGTATGCCGCTGACGCCAGCGGCCGATTCTACGCGCAATGGATTGAAAACGCGGTGCTGGGGACCTTTGACCACCAGTGTCTGCTATTTCGCGCGTCCGATGGCGACATCCGCGCATTTGTTTCTTTGCGTCAGCTCAACGACACCGACGCGCGTATCGGCCTGCTGGCCGGGCGCGGCGCTGGCGCCGAGCTTATGCAGGCGGCGCGCCACTGGGCGGCGCAACGCGGGCTTTCTACACTGCGGGTGGCGACCCAGATGGGCAACACCGCCGCGCTTAAACGTTATATTCTCAGCGGTGCGAATGTGGAAAGCACCGCGTACTGGTTATACAGGTGACACGATGATTCCATTTAACGCACCGCCGGTGGTGGGGACTGAGCTCGATTACATGCAATCGGCGATGAACAGCGGCAAGCTTTGCGGCGACGGCGGTTTTACCCGTCGCTGCCAGCAGTGGTTTGAACAGCGCTTCGGCACCGCTAAGGCGCTGCTGACGCCATCATGCACCGCGTCGCTGGAGATGGCAGCGCTGCTGCTGGATATTCAGCCTGGCGATGAAGTCATCATGCCCAGCTATACCTTTGTTTCCACCGCCAATGCCTTTGTGCTGCGCGGGGCGAAAATCGTCTTCGTCGATATCCGTCGCGATACGATGAATATTGATGAATCGCTGATAGAAGCCGCAATCACTGATAAAACTCGGGCGATCGTGCCGGTGCATTATGCGGGCGTGGCCTGTGAAATGGACACTATCATGGCGCTCGCCGCCAAATATAACCTGTTTGTGGTGGAAGACGCCGCGCAGGGCGTGATGTCCACCTATAAGGGCCGCGCGCTGGGCACCATCGGCCATATTGGCTGCTTTAGCTTCCATGAGACGAAAAACTACACCGCCGGTGGTGAAGGCGGCGCAACGCTTATCAACGATCGTAAACTGGTGGAACGCGCGGAAATCATTCGCGAAAAGGGCACTAACCGTAGCCAGTTCTTCCGTGGTCTGGTGGATAAGTACACCTGGCGCGATATCGGTTCCAGCTATTTGATGTCCGATCTGCAGGCCGCCTATCTTTGGGCGCAGCTGGAAGCCGCGGAGCGGATTAACCAGCAGCGCCTGACGCTGTGGCAAACTTATTATGACGCGCTGCAGCCGCTGGCGCGCGCGGGTCGTATCGATCTGCCGGCGGTGCCGGCGGATTGCGGGCAAAACGCGCATATGTTTTACATTAAGCTGCGGGATAACGATGACCGCGCGGCGCTGATTAACTGGCTGAAAGAGGCAGAAATTCTGGCGGTGTTCCACTATATTCCGCTCCATAGCTGCCCGGCTGGCGAACAGTTCGGCGAGTTCTGCGGCGAAGATCGTTATACCACCCAGGAGAGTGAACGCCTGCTGCGTTTGCCGCTGTTCTACAACCTGTCTGCGGTAAACCAACGGACGGTGATTAATTCACTGCTGAGCTACTTCTCCTGATATGTCGTTGGCAAAAGCATCACTGTGGACCGCGGCGTCCACCTTAGTCAAAATAGGCGCCGGTCTGCTGGTGGTAAAGCTGCTGGCGGTCTCATTTGGCCCGGCGGGCGTAGGACAGGCCGGTAACTTCCGGCAACTGGTCACCGTTCTGGGCGTCCTGGCGGGCGCCGGGATTTTTAATGGCGTCACTAAGCTGGTTGCCCAACATCACGACGATCCGCTACGCCTGAAGCAGGTGGTTGGAACCTCGTCATCAATGGTGCTCGGTTTTTCCACCCTGCTGGCGCTGGTCTTTTTGCTGGCGGCGGCGCCCATAAGCCAGGCGCTGTTCGGCCATTCGCACTATCAGAATCTGGTACGTCTGGTGGCGCTGGTGCAGATGGGAATTGCGTGGGCCAACTATCTGCTGGCGCTGATGAAAGGTTTTCGCGATGCGGCGGGTAACGCTTTTTCGCTGATTGCCGGGAGTCTGATTGGCGTGGCGGCCTACTACGCCTGTTACTACTTCGGTGGTTATCAGGGGGCGCTGTTAGGGCTGGCCTTAGTTCCCGCGCTGGTGGTGGTTCCGGCCGCCATTATGCTTTGGCGGCGCGGCGCGATCCCGCTGAACGCGCTACGTCCGCGTTGGGATAACGGGCTTGCGGGGCAACTATCGAAATTTACCCTGATGGCGTTGATTACCTCGGTGACGCTGCCGGTGGCCTATGTGATGATGCGTAATCTGCTGGCGGCGCATTACGGCTGGGAGGCGGTCGGCATCTGGCAGGGGGTGAGCAGTATCTCGGATGCCTACCTGCAGTTTATTACCGCTTCCTTTAGCGTGTATCTGCTGCCGACGTTGTCGCGGTTGAGCGCCAAAACGGACATCACGCGTGAGATAGTGAAGTCGTTGAAATTCGTCCTGCCGGCGGTGGCGGCGGCAAGCCTGACGGTCTGGCTGCTGCGCGATTTTGCCATCTGGTTACTGTTTTCCGCGCGCTTCACCGCGATGCGCGACCTGTTCGCCTGGCAGTTGGTGGGCGATGTTTTAAAAGTTGGCGCTTACGTCTACGGCTATCTGGTGATCGCCAAAGCGTCATTGCGTTTTTATATTCTGACGGAAATCAGCCAGTTCACGCTGCTGACCGCATTTTCACACTGGCTTATTCCGGCGCACGGCGCACTTGGCGCGGCGCAGGCGTATATGGCCACTTATATTGTTTATTTCGCCCTTTGTAGTGGCGTGTTTTTACTCTGGCGTAAACGGGCATGACAGCACTGATACACGTACTGGGATCGGATATCCCGCACCACAACCAGACCGTATTGCGGTTCTTTAACGACGAACTGGCCGCCGACGCGCGGGCCAGGACGTTTATGGTCGTGGGTGATGCGACAGGTATGCGCGAGGCGTATCCGGCGCTGGAAATTACCTGCTATCCGGGTAAGAAATCGCTGGCGCAGGCGGTGATTGCCAAAGCGAAAGCCGATCGCCAGCAGCGCTTTTTTTTCCACGGCCAGTTTAATACCGGTCTGTGGCTGGCGTTGTTGAGCGGCGGGATCCGCCCGTCGCAATTTAACTGGCATATCTGGGGCGCGGATCTGTATGAAAACTCAGCCAGCCTGAAATTCCGTCTGTTTTATCCTCTGCGCCGCATGGCGCAAGGGCGGGTAGGGCGCGTCTTCGCCACCCGCGGCGATCTCAGCTGGTTTGCTAACCGCCATCCGCGAGTGCCGGGCGAACTGCTGTACTTCCCGACGCGTATGGATCCGTCGCTAAATTCCCTTGCCGATACCGCCCCGCGCGGTGACACGCTGACCATACTGGTGGGGAACTCCGGCGATCGGAGTAATGAGCATATTGCAGCGCTAAAGGCGATTTATCAGCAATTTGGCGATACGGTGAATGTCATCGTACCGATGGGCTATCCGGCCAACAATGAAGCGTACATTGATGAAGTGCGCCAGGCGGGAGCGGCGCTGTTTAGTCGCGAGCATCTGCAGATCCTCAGCGAGAAGCTTGAGTTTGATGATTATCTGGCGCTGCTGCGCCGCTGCGACCTGGGCTATTTCCTGTTTGCGCGCCAGCAGGGTATCGGCACGCTGTGCCTGCTGATTCAGGCGGGTATTCCCTGCGTGCTCAATCGCGAAAATCCGTTCTGGCAGGATATGACCGAACAACAGATCCCGGTGCTGTTTACCAGCGATACACTGGATGTCGACGTGGTGCGCGAAGCACAGCGCCAGTTAGCGAGCGTTGATAAAACGCAAATCGCCTTCTTCCGCCCGAACTATCTGGCGGGCTGGCAGCGGGCGCTACAGCTGGCAGCGGAGGCGCGGGTATGACGTTAATGCAATTTAGCGGGCTGTTGGTGGTCTGGCTGCTGTCGACGCTGTTTATCGCCACTGCCACCTGGTTTGAGTTCCGCCGCGTGCGCTTTAACTTCAACGTCTTTTTCTCGTTGTTGTTCCTGCTCACCTTTTTCTTCGGCTTCCCGTTAACCAGTATCCTGGTATTCCGCTTTGACGTCAGCGTGGCGCCGCCGGAGATTTTGCTGCAGACGCTGCTGGTTGCGGTATGCTTCTATGCCATCTACTACGTGACCTACAAAACGCGATTGCGTCCGGCATCGCGCGATGTTCCACGTCGTCCGCTGTTTACCATGAACCGGGTTGAAACCCATCTGGCCTGGGGGATTCTGATGGGGCTGGCGCTGCTGTGCGTCGGTATCTTCTTCGCCCACAACGGTTTCCTGCTCTTTAAGCTCAATTCATACAGCCAGATATTCTCCGCGGAAGTGTCCGGCGTGGCGTTGAAGCGCTTCTTCTACTTCTTTATTCCGGCGATGCTGGTGATCTATTTCCTGCGTCAGGATTACAAGGCGTGGATTTTCTTCCTGGTGAGCACCGTCGCCTTTGGTCTGCTGACCTACGCGATCGTCGGCGGTACCCGCGCCAACATCATTATCGCTTTCGCTATCTTCCTGTTTATCGGCATTATTCGCGGCTGGATCAGCCTGTGGATGCTGGCGGCGGCGGGCGTGCTGGGTATTGTCGGCATGTTCTGGCTGGCGTTGAAGCGCTATGGGATGAACGTTAGCGGCGATGAAGCGTTTTATACATTCCTCTATCTCACGCGCGATACCTTCTCGCCGTGGGAGAACCTGGCGCTGCTGCTGCAGAACTACGACAAGATTGAGTTCCAGGGGCTGGCGCCGATGATCCGCGACTTCTACGTCTTTATCCCCAGCTGGATGTGGCACGGTCGCCCGACAATGGTGCTGAATACCGCCAATTACTTCACCTGGGAAGTGTTAAACAACCATTCGGGGCTGGCGATATCGCCGACGCTGATTGGTTCGCTGGTGGTGATGGGCGGCGTATGGTTCGTACCGCTGGGCGCCGTCGCGGTAGGGCTCATCATTAAATGGTTCGACTGGCTGTACGAACTAGGCAACCGGGAGAGCAATCGCTACAAAGCGGCTATCCTGCACAGTTTCTGTTTCGGCGCTATCTTCAACATGATAGTGCTGGCGCGCGAAGGGTTGGATTCGTTCGGCTCCCGCGTGGTGTTTTTCCTCGTGATCTTTGGTATCTGCTTGTTAGCGGCGAAACTGCTGTACTGGCTCCTGGACAGCGCAGGATTGATTCATAAGCGGGTGAAGCCGCTTTCGCAACCGCAGGTCTGATAAGGATGAACATGACTGATAACACTTCCGCGCCGCAGTATGCGCTGCGAGGGCTGCAGCTGATTGGCTGGCGCGACATGCAGCATGCGCTCAACTATCTCTTCGCCGACGGCGAGCTGCGTCAGGGAACGCTGGTCGCGATCAACGCCGAAAAAATGCTGGCGGTAGAAGATAACCCGGAAGTGCGTGCGCTGATTGAGGCCGCCGAGTTTAAATATGCCGACGGTATTAGCGTCGTGCGCTCATTACGTAAAAAATATCCGCAGGCTGAGGTGTCGCGCGTTGCCGGCGCCGATCTGTGGGAAGCGCTGATGGAGCGGGCTGGCGCTCAGGGAACGCCGGTGTTCCTGATCGGCGGCAAGCCCGAGGTGCTGGCGGAGACGCAAGCGAAGCTGCGTGAGCGCTGGAAGGTCAATATCGTCGGCAGTCAGGACGGCTATTTTTCCGCCGATCAGCGTCAGCAGCTGTTTGAGCGGGTGCGCGACAGCGGGGCGAAAATTGTCACCGTCGCGATGGGATCGCCGCGCCAGGAAATTCTAATGCGCGACTGCCGGCTGGTATATCCCGCCGCGCTGTATATGGGCGTTGGCGGCACTTATGACGTCTTTACCGGCCACGTTCACCGGGCGCCAAAATTCTGGCAGAACCTGGGGCTGGAGTGGTTCTATCGCCTGCTCCTGCAACCGAGCCGTATCAAAAGACAGTTCCGTTTACTGCGCTATTTACGTTGGCATTATTCCGGCAAGCTCTGATATTCCACTGCAACCAGGCGAGATTGCATACATATTCTGTGTAATCTCTTCACTCGCCTGATACTTTATTTGCCATTTCCGTAAAATTAATTAACCATTCGCATGCTTCAAACGCGTGGGGGAGACCTGCGCGTCGGCAAGGCTATGGTTTCAATTAATAACAATAACCGGGAGTACCCGGAGTACAGCAAACACAAGAGGCTTTATGACTGAGAAAAAAGCGGAACTCCAGCGTGGACTGGAGGCCCGGCATATTGAGCTAATCGCGCTAGGCGGGACGATTGGCGTAGGGTTATTCATGGGCGCGGCAAGTACGCTGAAGTGGGCCGGTCCATCCGTCCTGCTGGCGTATATTATCGCCGGTTTATTTGTCTTCTTTATCATGCGTTCGATGGGCGAAATGTTGTTCCTCGAACCGGTAACCGGCTCATTCGCCGTTTACGCGCACCGTTATATGAGCCCGTTCTTCGGCTATCTCACGGCCTGGTCATACTGGTTTATGTGGATGGCGGTGGGAATATCAGAGATCACCGCCATCGGGGTATACGTCCAGTTCTGGTTCCCGGAGATGGCGCAGTGGATCCCGGCGCTAATTGCCGTTGGGTTGGTAGCACTAGCGAATCTGGCGGCAGTGCGTCTGTACGGCGAGATCGAGTTCTGGTTTGCGATGATTAAAGTCACCACCATTATCGTGATGATAGTCATTGGCCTGGGCGTCATCTTCTTTGGCTTCGGCAACGGCGGACAGTCGATCGGTTTTGGCAACCTGACCGAGCACGGTGGCTTCTTCGCCGGCGGCTGGAAAGGCTTCCTGACGGCGCTGTGTATTGTCGTCGCCTCTTATCAGGGCGTTGAACTTATCGGTATCACCGCCGGGGAAGCGAAAAACCCGCAGGTCACGTTGCGTAGCGCGGTAGGCAAGGTACTGTGGCGTATCCTGATTTTCTACGTGGGGGCGATTTTCGTTATCGTGACTATCTTCCCGTGGAACCAGATTGGATCGACCGGTAGCCCATTCGTTCTCACTTTCGCCAAAATCGGCATTACCGCGGCGGCGGGGATTATCAACTTCGTGGTGCTGACCGCAGCGCTGTCGGGCTGTAACAGCGGGATGTATAGCTGTGGGCGTATGCTGTACGCGCTGGCGCGCAACCGTCAGCTACCGGCGGCAATGGCCAAAGTATCGCGTCAGGGCGTGCCGGTGGCGGGCGTCGCGCTGTCGATCGTGATTCTGCTAATCGGTTCGTGCCTGAACTACATTATTCCTAACCCGCAGCGCGTGTTTGTCTATGTCTATAGCGCCAGCGTGTTGCCGGGGATGGTGCCGTGGTTTGTGATCCTGATTAGCCAGCTGCGCTTTCGCCGCGAGCATCAGCAGGCGATGGCCAGCCATCCGTTCCGTTCATTGTTGTTCCCGTGGGCAAACTATTTGACGATGGCTTTCCTCGTTTGTGTGCTGATCGGCATGGGAATTAACGATGAAACCCGGATGTCGCTCTTTGTCGGAATGATTTTCCTCGCCGCGGTGACCCTTATTTATAAGGTTTTCGGCCTCGGCAAGCGGGGAAATCTCGATAAAACGGCGGAATAAGCGCCAAAGCGCACAAACTGTGAGCAAATAGAAATTTTATTTAAAAAGGCACTAGACAGGGGTGGGGGAAGTCCGTATTATCCACCCCCGCAACGGCGCTAAGCGCCCGTAGCTCAGCTGGATAGAGCGCTGCCCTCCGGAGGCAGAGGTCTCAGGTTCGAATCCTGTCGGGCGCACCATTTACCCGGTGCTGGAGCTGCGGTGGTTTTAATACCGCGTAAAAGAATTGTTGTGGTGGCTATAGCTCAGTTGGTAGAGCCCTGGATTGTGATTCCAGTTGTCGTGGGTTCGAATCCCATTAGCCACCCCATTATTTGATAGAGTTGTGAATTGCGAAGGTGGCGGAATTGGTAGACGCGCTAGCTTCAGGTGTTAGTGTTCTTACGGACGTGGGGGTTCAAGTCCCCCCCCTCGCACCACGACTTTAAAGAATTGAACTAAAAATTCAAAAAGCAGTATTTCGGCGAGTAGCGCAGCTTGGTAGCGCAACTGGTTTGGGACCAGTGGGTCGGAGGTTCGAATCCTCTCTCGCCGACCAATTTTGAACCCCGCTTCGGCGGGGTTTTTTGTTTTCCGGCTTTGCCCAATCCTCTTTTATCCCGCTGATCTTTCTCGTAAAAAAAAGGTTCTACCTCTGCGAATTATTGTCCGGAATTGTCCCAAATGATCGTTGCGATAGATGCAATCCCCCCGGATCCTGTGCGATAATAACCGGGTAGATGCTCATTCCATCTCTTATGTTCGCCTTCGTGCCTCATAAACTCGGGAATGATGCAGAGCCGTACTTACGGTGCTTATCGTCCACTGATAGATGTCGCATTTTATGTCTCATCAAACACCATGGACATTACGTTGAGTGAAGCACCCAATTTGTTGTCAAACAGACCTGTTTTAACGCCTGCCCTGATTTCAGCGCAGGCGTTTTTTTCTTTCAGGGGTAGGCTATTTTTTTCGCGAGAGAAGGGCGCTATCGCCCCATACGAGGCGATAGCGTTATCGTGAATTACTGCTGAGGGTTATTGTGTAGCGTCAACAGCAGGCCGTCACGACGCATGGTCGCCGCTTCTTCCGGCTGGTGCAAGCGGTCCAGCGCATCGGCAAGCCACGCGTAATCAAAGGCATCCGGGCGCTGCTTAAGCGCGGCGCGGAAGGCGATACTGGCCTCCTGCCATTCACCGTGACGCATCAGCGACTGGCCCAGAGTGCTCCACAGCAGCGGACGGTCGCCGACGGCTTTGATCTGCTGGCGCAGCACTTTTTCCAGTTGCTCCGGATTATTGGTCTTCAGCCGTGGGATCGGCATGACCAGGCGGTCGTCGTACTGTTTCTTCAGACCATCGATAATAATTTGCTGTGCGGTATCGTGATCGTCGCTTTCGATCAGGCGTTCGGCCATTGCCACCTGCAGCGGTATCAGCGCGCGCGTTTTACGGCTCTGGTTGCGCCACCATTCGCGTAGCCCTTCGCTACCGCCGTCGGCCAGCGCTTTATCCATCAGTCCAATCCACGCCAGCTGTTCCAACGCGGCGCGGTGCTCTTCATCCGCCACGTTGGCTTTCGCCATAGACGGAATGATGTCCAGCAGCGAATTCCACGCGCCGGTGCGGGTATAGGCCTGCTCGGCGAGACGCAGTACCTCCGGATGACGCGGGGTCACTTCCAGCAGCTTATCGATACCGTGACGGGCGGCGTGGTTTTCATTACGCGCCAGCTGTAGGCGCACGCGGGTGATTTCAACCGGGATCAGATCGTCGCCAGCCAGTTCGGCGGCGCGCTCAAGATGCTGATTGGCGCGAGCTTCATCACCGCGCTGTTGGGCCGCTTCCGCCGCTAACAGATAGTTCACTACCGGTTGTTCGGCGTGATCGGCATTTTTCGCCATCAGCTTTTCAACCTGTTGGTAATCGCCTTCCGCCAGTTTCAGCAGCGCTTGCTCGGTTTGCTTACGCGCGCGGCGGCGCTTACGGCCGACGAACCAGCCGCGCGTGTGCGCGCCGGTACGGAAAATGCGGCGCAGAAGCCACTCGATAGCAAACAGCACGACCATTGCGAGGATCAGGATGATCACAAGACCCGTCACGCTGGTTTCGATATTGTAGTTATCGGTCTGGATCAGAACATAGCCCTGATGGCCCGCGATCATCGGCCCAACGACGATCCCGGCGATCAGCAGTGCGAAAAGCAGGAGAATTTTCAGCATCGGTTATTCTCCTTGCGGCGCAGGGGCTGGCGCGGTCGCTGCTGGCGCTGGCGTCGGAGCGGCTGCCGCAGGCTGGGCCATTAAATTACGCACCCGGGTTTGCATCAGCTTTTCCAGCAGGCTCTGGCTCTGCAGCGTTTCCGGTACGCTCATGGTGATACTCTGCTGACTGAGCTTATCCACTTCTTCAAGGAAAGCCTTGGTAGTGGCGTCTTCAGTATCGTAATAAGCGCGTACCCAGGTGGAGACGTTTTCCAGCGCCTGCTTATAGGTTTCTTCCTGATGACGCGGCACCGCCTGCGCGGCGACCAGCAGGCGAGAACGGATATTTTCGCGCAGATAGACATCCTGATTCGGCGCTAACAGCGGCACCGCCGTTTCGTCGCGGCGGCGTATGGTAATGAAGCTATCCATAAAGTTCTGCCAGCTTTTCTGCAGGTTAACCCGCCATTCGCCGATGGAGCTGGAGAGCTCGTCGCTGTCGGCATCCATCGGGGAATCATCGTCGTTATTATCGGCCAGACGCAGATTGTCGATTTGATTCGCCAGCTGGTTAACTTTGAGGATGATGCCGTCATAATCGACCTGGCTTACCGCCGACAGCGAAGCGATGTCATCGGTGATGGCGCGGCGCGCGCCGATAAGGCTTGGGTCGTTCATGTCGGCGAGGCTGGCATCGGCGCTTTTCAGCAGCGCGGCGGCGGTCGTCACATCCTGATCGCTCCACAGTTTACGTCCCGCCAGCTTAACCAGGAAATCAGCCTGCGCCAGCAGCCAGGTTTTGGCGTCGCTGCCGGAAATCACGGCAACTTTTTGCTGTAGCTCATCAAGCTGTTTCGTCAGGGTTTCCTGTTCACGTTTGGCTTCGCTCAACTGGTCAGCCTGCTGTTTGATGACGCTTTCCAGCTCGCTCTTCTGGCTGTCCTGCGCTTTTTGCAGCGCCGCGAGCTGGCTTGCTAATTCAGAGCTGGTTTCGTTTTGCCGCGTAACCTGCTGCTTATTCAAGCCATACAGGCCAATACCGGCGGCGAGGGCGATAGCGATAGCAATCGCGCTGAGCGCCAGGCTGGTTTTGTTGCCGGCCTTTTTCTTCTCGTTGTTTTCTGGCTGTGGCGTGGTTTCCACGGCCTCCCTGGTCTCTTCAACCACGGCGGATTGATTTTGTTGTTCCGTCATTATGGCTTCCAATGTTGAGAGTTATTGTAATGCGCGTAGCAGCGCATCGTTGTCGGCGTTATCGGCAACCTGAATATCCTGCCAGCCCAATTCCCGGGCCTGAAGGGCCAGACGTTCGCTGACAACGATAAGGCTACAGTGCAGCAGCCACTGTTCGCGATACCACTGGGGTATTAACGACCACAGCTGCTGCAGCATCTCGCCGCTGGTGACCACCAGCGTTGTGACTCCACGAGATTGCCAGCGCATAGCCTCTTCCGCACCATCATAGTACTTCGCACAACGTTGATAACATTCACAAAATGTTACTTCGGCGCCGCGATCTCGCAGCGTGTCGCCGAGTAATTCCCGCCCGCCGTTGCCGCGCAGAATCAGGGCTTTCTTGCCCGCAATGTTTTGTAATTCAGGTAATTGTAGCAAGACTTCGCTGATTTCCCGATCTAACGGGTAACGGATATTTTTACCACTGACCGTATGCAGGGCCAGCGCGGTGGTGCGGCCTATCGAGAAATAGGCCGGGTCGGAGGGCCAGCGTTGGCTCTCCTGCAGCAGACGGGCATGGGCGAATTCCACCGCATGCTGCGACAGCGCAAACAACAAATCGTCCGCGCCTAATGCCGCCAGTTGACGCGGGAGCGTTGCCAGTTCTCGCCCCGGCGTGAATTCAATCAGCGGAAAGCTCCAGGCCACGCGTCCCAGCGCGCGCAGGCGGCTGACTAACTCTTCACCTTGCGGTAGCGGACGGGTGACCAGGATGCTCATCGTGGGGCTTCTCCATCATAGACCGCCGCGAGGATGTCGCGGGCGCCGTTATCCAGTAGCTCTTCCGCCAGCGAGACGCCGAGCGACTCTGCCTCTTCAGGCCGCCCGCGGCGTTCACCGCGCACGACCCGCGAACCATCCGGCGCGCCCACCAGCGCTCGTAGCCACAGCTCACCATCGCGCAGTTCGGCATAGCTGCCAATCGGCACCTGACAACCGCCTTCGAGACGGGTGTTCATCGCCCGCTCGGCACGTACGCGCACGGCGGTCTCTGTATGGTTAAGCGGCGCTAACAGCGCTTTGGTCCATTCATCGTCAAGGCGGCATTCGATACCCACCGCGCCCTGGCCGACGGCCGGCAGAGATTGTTCAGGCGAGAGCGGCTGGCGAATACGCGTTTCCAGTTTCAGGCGCTTCAGACCGGCGGCGGCAAGGATAATAGCGTCATACTCGCCGTTATCGAGTTTGCCTAATCGCGTGCCAACGTTGCCGCGTAGCGAGCGGATCACCAGATCGGGGCGCTCTGCCGCCAACTGGCACTGGCGACGTAAACTTGATGTGCCAACGATGCTGCCAGCCGGCAGCGTGTCAATTGAGGCATAGTGATTGGAAACAAATGCGTCTCGCGGATCTTCACGTTCGCAGATGGTGACCAATCCCAGGCCTTCAGGGAATTCGACCGGGACATCTTTCATCGAATGGACGGCGATATCGGCGCGCCCCTCAATCATGGCGAGCTCTAACTCTTTCACAAATAAGCCCTTGCCGCCCACTTTCGCCAGCGGGGTATCAAGGAGCACGTCGCCGCGGGTGACCATTGGCACCAGCTCAACGGAAAGCCCCGGATGACAGGACTCCAGACGCTCTTTCACATAATGTGCCTGCCATAGCGCAAGCGGGCTTTGCCGTGTGGCAATTCTCAAAACTTTGTCTAACATGCTTGTTACCGTCATTGTCGACCATGAGCCATCCTAACATTGTTGCTTTAGGGATGTTAGTTTCGCGGTTAATGTGGGATGCTGGCATGATGACCTTTAGCGTTTCATGCGCGTGCGGTTGCCGCAAGCGTAGTGGGGAATTTACACCCGGCAAACGGTGCTACACTTGTATGTAGCGCATCTTTCTTTACGGTCAATCAGCAAGGTGTTAAATTGATCACGTTTTAAACCATTTGTCAGCCAGCAGTTCATCACAACCACACCGATGACGAATGGTGACGGTTCTTGTTGAAATACTGAAATCCTCCGTACTATTGTACGTCGGATTTTTGAACATCAGGCGATATGTCTTGTACCTCTATATTGAGACACTGAAACAGAGACTGGATGCCATCAACCAACTGCGCGTGGATCGCGCGCTTGCTGCCATGGGACCCGCTTTCCAGCAGGTTTACAGTCTTCTGCCGACATTACTACATTATCATCACCCGCTGATGCCGGGTTACCTTGACGGTAACGTTCCCCGCGGCATTTGCCTCTACACGCCTGATGAAACCCAACGCCACTATCTTGACGAACTCGAACTGCATCGCGGCCTGCTAACGCAGGAGCCGCCGAAAGGCGAACTGCCGATTACCGGCGTCTATTCGATGGGCAGTACCTCTTCCGTCGGGCAAAGCTGCTCTTCCGATCTGGATATCTGGGTATGCCATCAGGCCTGGCTGGATAACGAAGAACGCCAACTGCTGCAGCGTAAATGCAGCCTGCTTGAAAGCTGGGCGGCGTCGCTCGGCGTCGAGGTCAGTTTCTTCCTGATTGACGAAAACCGTTTCCGCCATAACGAAAGCGGCAGCCTCGGCGGCGAAGACTGTGGTTCGACCCAGCATATTTTGTTGCTCGATGAATTTTACCGCACCGCCGTGCGTCTTGCCGGGAAACGTATTCTGTGGAATATGGTGCCGGGCGATGAAGAAGACCATTACGATGATTACGTGATGGGACTGTATGCCCAGGGCGTGCTGACGCCAAACGAATGGCTCGATCTCGGTGGCCTCAGTTCGCTGTCGGCGGAAGAGTACTTCGGCGCCAGCCTGTGGCAGCTGTATAAGAGCATAGACTCCCCGTATAAAGCGGTGCTGAAAACGCTGCTGCTGGAAGCCTACTCGTGGGAATACCCCAACAACCGCCTGTTGGCGAAAGATATTAAACAGCGCCTGCACGATGGCGAGATTGTCTCATTCGGTCTCGACCCCTACTGCATGATGCTGGAGCGCGTAACCGCCTATCTGCAGGCTATCGAAGATGACACCCGTCTCGATCTGGTACGCCGCTGCTTCTATCTGAAAGTCTGTGAAAAACTCAGCCGCGAGCGCGCCTGTGTGGGCTGGCGTCGTGAAGTCGTCAGCCAGCTGGTGAAAGAGTGGGGCTGGGATGAAAAGCGTCTGATGATGCTCGATAACCGCGCTAACTGGAAAATCGATGAAGTGCGCAAAGCGCACAACGAACTGCTCGACGCGATGATGCAGAGCTATCGTAATCTGATCCGCTTCGCGCGTCGCAATAACCTCAGCGTCTCCGCCAGCCCGCAGGATATCGGCGTGCTGACGCGTAAGCTGTATGCGGCCTTTGAAGCCTTGCCGGGCAAGGTTACCCTGGTAAACCCGCAAATTTCACCGGACCTGTCGGAACCGAATCTGACCTTTATCCACGTGCCGCCGGGCCGCGCCAACCGTACCGGTTGGTATCTGTATAATCGCGCGCCGGATATGGAATCGATCATCAGCCATCAGCCGCTGGAATATAACCGTTACCTTAATAAGCTGGTGGCCTGGGCCTGGTTTAACGGCCTGCTGACCTCACGCACCCGTCTGTTTATTAAGGGCAACGGTATCGTCGATTTGCCGAAGCTGCAGGAGATGGTGGCCGACGTGTCGCACCACTTCCCGCTGCGCCTGCCGGCGCCGACGCCAAAAGCGCTGTACAGCCCGTGCGAAATTCGCCACCTGGCGATTATCGTCAACCTCGAATATGACCCGACGGCGGCATTCCGTAATCAGGTGGTGCATTTCGACTTCCGTAAGCTCGACGTTTTCAGCTTCGGCGAAGAGCAAAAATGCCTGATTGGCAGCGTCGACCTGCTGTATCGCAACTCGTGGAACGAAGTGCGCACGCTGCACTTTAACGGCGAGCAGGCGATGATCGAAGCGCTGAAAACTATTCTCGGCAAAATGCATCAGGACGCCGCGCCGCCGGATAGCGTGGAGGTGTTCTGCTATAGCCAGCACCTGCGCGGCCTTATCCGCACCCGCGTGCAGCAGATGGTCTCCGAGTGCATCGAACTGCGTCTCTCCAGTACCCGTCAGGATACCGGGCGCTTCAAAGCGCTGCGCGTCTCCGGCCAGACCTGGGGCCTGTTCTTCGAGCGCCTGAACGTTTCGGTGCAGAAGCTGGAAAACGCCATTGAGTTCTACGGCGCTATCTCGCACAACAAGCTCCACGGCCTGTCGGTACAGGTAGAAACCAATCACGTTAAGCTGCCGGCGGTGGTGGATGGTTTCGCCAGCGAAGGGATAATTCAATTCTTCTTTGAAGATGCGGATAACAATGACAGCGGCTTTAACATCTACATTCTCGATGAAAGCAACCGCGCAGAGGTCTATCACCACTGCGAAGGCAGCAAAGAAGAGCTGGTCCGCGACGTCAGCCGCTTCTACTCATCATCGCACGATCGCTTCACCTACGGCTCCAGCTTCATTAACTTCAACCTGCCGCAGTTCTATCAGATAGTCGAAGTTGACGGACGCACGCAGGTGATCCCGTTCCGCAGTCAGGCGATTGCCGCCGCGGTGCCGCCGGGCCAGGAAGCGGTCGCCTCACCGGTGCTGCAGCAGCGCTACTCGTAGATTTGGCCCGGATAAGGCGCGATGCGCTATCCGGAGATATTCCCTGCTGGCGCTGCGCTTAGCAGGGCTACGGTTGTATGTCGTCGGGTAGCCCGGATAAGGCGCGATGCGCCGCCATCCGGGAAAGACCTCATTAACGGAAGCTCACCGTCTCGCCGGCCTGATTGCTCGCCGCCTGCTCCAGCAGATCCCAGAAGCGTTCGCCGCTGCGATCGCAGATCCACTCGTCGCCTTGCAGATCGAAGTGATAGCCGCCTTGCTTGGTCGCCAGCCAGACCTGATGCAGCGGTTCCTGACGGTTAATAATGATCTTACTGCCATTTTCGAAGCTGATGGTCAGCACGCCGCCGTTGATTTCGCAGTCGATATCGCTGTCGCCGTCCCAATCGTCCAGACGTTCTTCGATGGTCATCCACAGGCTATCGGCCAGGCGATGGAATTCACTGTCGTTCATGGTTCTATCCTGCTTTTTTGAAGATGGCCGCAGTATAGCGCGAAACAAAAGCGCGTGCAGTCAGATGCTAAACGCTTGCTTTTACGTCTTCTCCTGCGATGATAGAAAGCAGTAACGAATGAATCATGGGCAACTATCAATGAAAAACGTTTTACCCACGCTTGCCGTTCTGTTTGCAATCTTCAGCCTGACCGGCTGCGGTTTGAAAGGGCCGCTGTATTTCCCGCCGGCAGACAAAACCGCGCCGCCGCCGACCAGGCCGGTTAACCCAGGCATTCAGAGCGCGACGCCGGATCGTAACGATCGCGGCGATAATGGCGGTCCGACCCAGGTTAACTATTAACGATAACGTTCTGTTCCGCGCAATTGGAGTAGATAATGCAGTTCTCTAAAATGCATGGCCTCGGCAACGACTTCATGGTTGTTGATGCGGTAACGCAGAATGTTTTCTTCTCACCGGAGCTGATTCGCCGCCTTGCGGATCGGCATCTTGGCGTCGGCTTCGACCAGCTGCTGGTTGTCGAGCCGCCGTACGATCCCGATCTGGACTTCCACTACCGTATCTTCAATGCTGACGGTAGCGAAGTCTCGCAGTGCGGCAACGGCGCGCGCTGCTTCGCCCGCTTTGTCCGTTTAAAAGGCCTGACCAATAAACGTGATATCCGTGTGAGCACCGCCAATGGGCGTATGGTATTAAGCGTAACGGAAGATGATCTGGTGCGCGTTAACATGGGCGAGCCGAATTTCGAGCCGTCTCAGGTCCCATTCCGCGCCAACAAAGCGGAAAAGACCTATATTATGCGCGCGGCTGAACAGACAGTATTGTGCGGCGTCGTCTCAATGGGCAACCCGCACTGCGTGATTCAGGTCGATAACGTGGACACCGCCGCGGTTGAAACCCTCGGTCCGGTGATGGAAAGCCACGAACGTTTTCCGGAACGCGCCAATATCGGCTTTATGCAGGTAGTGGAACGCTCTCATATTCGTCTGCGCGTCTATGAACGCGGCGCAGGTGAAACGCAGGCCTGCGGCAGCGGCGCCTGTGCGGCGGTGGCGGTCGGTATCCAACAGGGATTACTCGCCGAAGAGGTACGCGTGGAATTGCCAGGCGGGCGTCTCGACATCGCCTGGAAAGGTCCGGGTCAACCGTTGTATATGACTGGCCCGGCGGCACACGTCTACGACGGATTTATTCATCTATGAAACAGATCGGGGAAGAACAGCAGGAACTCGCCACAGCGCTCGACGACAGCGCGGTAGTAGATTATCTGCTGCAAAATCCTGAGTTCTTTATTCGTAATGCAGCGCAGGTAGAGCATATCCGCGTCCCGCATCCGGTGCGCGGCACCATCTCGCTGGTCGAGTGGCATATGCTGCGGGCGCGTAACCATATCAACGTGCTGGAAGAAAATATGACGCTGCTGATGGAACAGGCGACGGCCAATCAAAGCCTGTTTCAGCGCCTGTTCCATCTCCAGACGCGCCTGGCGTCCGCCGATAGCCTGGATGAAATGCTCAACCGCTTTCATCGTTGGGCGCGCGAGCTGGGTCTGGCGGGCGCGACGGTGCGCCTGTTTCCGGACAGCTGGCATCTCGGCGCGCCGTCTAAATTCACCCATCTGGCGTTGAGCCGGCAGGCGTTCGAACCCATTCGTATCCAACGGTTGGGCCAGGCACGTCACTATCTTGGTCCGCTGAACGGGCCAGAGCTGTTGGTGGTGCTGCCGGATGCGAAAGCTATCGGCTCGGTGGCGATGTCGCTACTGGGCGATGACGACGCGCCGGGGGTGATGTTCTTCAGCAGCCGTGATCCACAACATTATCAGCAAGGTCAGGGGACGCAGTTACTGCAGGAGATTGCGCGCATGCTGCCCGGCCTGCTGGAGCGCTGGATTGAACGCGCATGACCGACTCCCCGCTATTCGCCTGCGTCGACCGCTTCCTGCGCTATCTCGGCGTAGAGCGCCAGCTTAGCCCGATTACGCTCACGAATTACCAGCGTCAGCTGGAAGCGCTGATCGCGCTGGCGGATGATGCTGGCTTAAAAAGCTGGCAGCAGTGCGACGCCGCTCAGGTACGTAGCTTTGCCGTGCGCAGCCGCCGCGCGGGCTTAGGCCCGGCGAGCCTGGCGCTGCGGCTTTCCGCCTTGCGCAGTTTCTTCGACTGGATGGTCAGCCAGGGCGAGTTAGCGGCTAACCCGGCGAAGGGGATTGCGGCGCCAAAAATTCCCCGCCACTTACCGAAAAATATCGACGTTGATGATGTGAATCGGCTTCTGGATATCGACCTTAACGACCCGCTCGCGGTGCGCGACCGGGCGATGCTGGAAGTGATGTACGGCGCGGGGCTGCGTCTTTCTGAGTTAGTTAACCTTGATATTCAGCACCTTGATCTTGAGTCAGGGGAAGTGTGGGTGATGGGTAAAGGCAGCAAAGAGCGCCGCCTGCCAATTGGACGCAACGCGGTGGCGTGGATCGAACATTGGCTGGATTTGCGCGGCCTGTTCGGCGGTGATGACGACGCGCTGTTTTTGTCGAAGCTGGGTAAGCGAATTTCAGCGCGCAACGTGCAGAAGCGGTTTGCCGAATGGGGGATCAAGCAGGGGCTCAATAGCCACGTGCATCCGCATAAGCTGCGGCACTCCTTCGCGACGCATATGCTGGAGTCGAGCGGCGATCTGCGCGGCGTGCAGGAGCTGCTGGGGCATGCCAATCTCTCCACCACCCAAATCTATACCCATCTCGATTTTCAACACCTTGCCTCGGTGTACGATGCCGCGCATCCGCGCGCTAAACGGGGGAAATAATGCGTTTTTACCGACCTCTGGGCCCGATCTCCGCGCTGACGTTCGACCTGGATGACACCCTTTATGATAACCGCCCGGTGATTGACCGGACGATGCAGGAATCGCTGACGTTTGTGCGCAATTACCATCCGGCGCTGAGCCAGTTTGATGCCCATGCGCTTAATCAACTGCGACAAACGCTATTGTCCTCAGAACCTGAGATTTATCACGATGTCACCGTCTGGCGCCACCGCGCGCTGGAGTTAGGGATGCGTAATGCCGGACTCTCCGCCGCCGAGGCGAAAGCCGGCGCCGATGCGGCGATGGAAAACTTCGCCCACTGGCGCAGTCGCGTCGACGTGCCGCAGGAGACGCACGATACGCTGGCGAAGCTGGCGCAGAAATGGCCGCTGGTAGCTATCACCAACGGTAACGCCCAGCCAGAACTGTTCGGGCTGAATGACTATTTCCGTTTCGTGCTGCGCGCGGGTCCGGATGGTCGCTCCAAGCCGTTTGCCGATATGTACCATCTGGCGGCGGAGCGCCTGGATTTACCCCTCGGGCAGATTCTGCACGTCGGCGATGATCTGACCACCGACGTGGCTGGCGCTATTCGCTGTGGAATGCAGGCCTGCTGGATCAAGCCGCAGGACGCGTCGTTGATGAAAACCGCCGATAGCCGCCTGCTGCCGCATATTGAAATTTCACGGTTGGCATCTCTGACCTCGCTGATATAATCACCAGTAACTCTGTATATATTAACAGGGGTTCGTGGAACCCCTTCTCTTCCGGCGGTGCCAATGGACGTTTCTTACCTGCTCGACAGCCTTAATGACAAACAGCGTGAAGCCGTAGCGGCCTCGCGCACCAATATGCTGGTTCTGGCAGGGGCGGGCAGTGGTAAGACGCGCGTACTGGTGCACCGTATCGCCTGGCTGCTGAGCGTGGAGAACTGCTCGCCGTATTCCATTATGGCGGTGACCTTTACCAACAAAGCGGCGGCGGAGATGCGCCACCGTATCGGCCAACTGATGGGCACCACCCAGGGCGGTATGTGGGTCGGCACCTTCCATGGCCTGGCCCATCGCCTGCTACGCGCCCATCATCTGGATGCCAACCTGCCGCAGGATTTCCAAATCCTCGATAGCGAAGACCAGCTGCGCCTGCTGAAGCGCCTGATTAAGGCGATGAACCTGGATGAGAAGCAATGGCCGCCGCGTCAGGCGATGTGGTACATCAACAGCCAAAAAGATGAAGGGCTGCGCCCGCACCATATTCAGAGCTACGGCAACCCGTTCGAACAGACCTGGCAGAAGGTGTATCAGGCCTATCAGGAAGCCTGCGATCGCGCCGGGCTGGTGGACTTCGCCGAGCTGCTGCTGCGCGCGCACGAGCTGTGGCTGAACAAACCGCACATCCTGCAGCACTACCGCGAGCGCTTCACCAATATTCTCGTCGACGAATTCCAGGACACCAATAACATTCAATATGCCTGGATCCGCCTGCTGGCGGGCGATACCGGCAAAGTGATGATTGTCGGCGATGATGACCAGTCGATTTACGGCTGGCGCGGCGCGCAGGTTGAAAACATTCAGCGCTTCCTGAATGACTTCCCGGGGGCGGAAACTATTCGTCTGGAGCAGAACTATCGTTCGACCAGCAATATTCTCAGCGCCGCCAACGCCCTGATTGAAAACAACAACGGGCGGTTGGGCAAAAAACTGTGGACCGACGGCGCCGACGGCGAGCCCATTTCGCTGTACTGCGCCTTCAACGATCTCGATGAAGCGCGTTTCGTGGTTAACCGAATTAAAACCTGGCAGGAGAACGGCGGAGCGCTGGAGCAGTGCGCCATTCTCTATCGTAGCAACGCCCAGTCGCGCGTGCTGGAAGAGGCGCTGCTACAGGCCAGCATGCCTTACCGTATCTACGGCGGCATGCGCTTCTTCGAACGTCAGGAAATCAAAGATGCGCTCTCTTATCTGCGCCTGATTGCCAACCGCAACGATGACGCGGCGTTTGAGCGCGTGGTCAATACGCCTACCCGCGGCATCGGCGATCGTACCCTGGATGTGGTGCGCCAGACCTCGCGCGATCGTCAGCTGACGCTGTGGCAGGCCTGCCGCGAGCTACTGAAAGAGAAAGCGCTGGCTGGCCGCGCTGCCAGCGCTCTGCAGCGCTTTATGGAGCTTATCGACGCGCTGGCGCAGGAAACCGCCGATATGCCGCTGCATGTCCAGACTGACCGGGTCATTAAAGATTCCGGCCTGCGTATGATGTACGAGCAGGAAAAAGGCGAGAAGGGCCAGACCCGCATCGAAAACTTAGAGGAACTGGTGACGGCGACGCGCCAGTTCAGCTACAACGAAGAAGATGAAGATCTGATGCCGCTACAGGCGTTCCTCTCCCACGCCGCGCTGGAAGCCGGCGAAGGGCAGGCGGATACCTGGCAGGATGCGGTACAGCTGATGACTCTGCACTCGGCAAAAGGGCTGGAGTTCCCGCAGGTGTTTATCGTCGGCGTTGAAGAGGGGATGTTCCCGAGCCAGATGGCGCTTGATGAGGGCGGTCGTCTGGAGGAAGAGCGTCGTCTGGCCTACGTCGGCGTGACGCGCGCGATGCAGAAACTGACGCTGACCTACGCCGAAACCCGTCGTTTGTACGGCAAAGAGGTTTACCATCGCCCATCGCGCTTTATCGGCGAGCTGCCGGAAGAGTGCGTGGAAGAGGTGCGGCTGCGGGCTACGGTGAGCCGCCCGGTTAACCATCAGCGCCTCGGTACTCCGGTGGCGGAGAACGATACCGGCTATAAGCTGGGCCAGCGGGTCCGGCATCCGAAGTTCGGCGAAGGCACCATCGTAAACCTTGAGGGCAGCGGTGAACATAGCCGGCTGCAGGTGGCATTCCAGGGGCAGGGAATTAAATGGCTGGTCGCCGCCTATGCCCGGCTGGAAACGGTGTAACTTTAAGAAAAATATAATTTTTTTGTAATAATCTGCTAGCCTTATATGCTAAAGGGCAGGATTTGCTCTTTAGCGTTCCCTTGCGTGTTGACGCCGTTTTTGCGCTGGCGTAACATGCGCGCACGATTACGCTAAGAGGACATTCGCCTTGGACACACCCAGTAGATGCTGGCTCAATTTCCTGTCATTCAGGAACAACTCCTAAGGCTATCCCCTTATGCCGATAGCCTTAGCGGTTGTCGGCGACCCGTCCTATTCCCGTCGCTCTGAGTCAGGCTTAATGGTCTGAAACCCAAATAGTTTCTGTGTGCCCATCGAACTGTCCGATAAATTTTTTGTATTGGGAGTCCCGGTCATGCTGAGCGCATTTCAACTGGAAAATAATCGTTTAACGCGCCTTGAGGCCGATGAGATCAAGCATCTTGCCAGCTCGGTGTGGGTCGATCTGGTCGAGCCAGACGATGACGAACGTAGCCGTGTGCAAACGGAGTTAGGCCAGAACCTGGCGACGCGCCCGGAACTGGAAGACATCGAAGCGTCAGCGCGTTTCTTTGAAGACGAAGATGGTTTACACATCCACTCCTTTTTCTTTTTCGAAGATGCCGACGATCACGCCGGTAACTCAACCGTGGCGTTTACCATCCGCGAAGGCCGCCTGTTTACATTGCGCGAGCGTGAACTACCCGCTTTTCGCCTGTACCGCATGCGCGTGCGTAACCAGACGCTGGTCGACGGCAACGCCTATGAGCTGCTGTTAGATCTGTTCGAGACCAAAATCGAACAGCTGGCGGATGAGATAGAAAACATCTACAGCGACCTGGAAAAGCTGAGCCGCGTGATTATGGAAGGCCACCAGGGCGACGAGTACGACGAAGCGCTGTCGACGCTGGCGGAACTGGAAGATATCGGCTGGAAGGTTCGCCTCTGTCTGATGGATACCCAGCGCGCGCTAAACTTCCTCGTGCGCAAGGCGCGCCTGCCGGCAGGCCAGCTGGAACAGGCGCGAGAGATCCTGCGAGATATCGAATCCCTGCTGCCGCACAACGAATCGCTGTTCCAGAAGGTGAACTTCCTGATGCAGGCGGCGATGGGCTTTATCAACATCGAGCAGAACCGCATTATCAAGATCTTCTCGGTGGTTTCGGTTGTGTTCCTGCCGCCGACGCTGGTGGCGTCCAGCTATGGGATGAACTTTGAGTTTATGCCGGAACTACACTGGAGCTTTGGTTATCCGGGAGCCATCGTGTTTATGATGTTGGCAGGCCTGGCGCCGTATCTCTACTTCAAGCGTAAAAACTGGCTGTAGTTGTTGTGCCGGATGCGCTTCGCTTATCCGGGCCTACGTGTTGTGCTTTTGTAGGCCGGATAAGGCGTAGCCGACATCGGGTAATATCCTATCCCCGGCGCCCCCGTCTTTGCGTATATACCGCATCCATCACGAATATCGCCAGCGCCACCCAGATAAAGGCGAAGGTTACCATCTTATCCGTGCCCGGCACTTCACCGTAGAACGTTACCGCCAGCAGGAACATCAGCGTCGGACCAATGTACTGGAAAAAGCCCAACGTTGACAGGCGCAGGCGGGTCGCCGCACCGGTAAAGCACAGCAGGGGGATGGTAGTTACCACGCCCGCGGCCATCAGCAGTAAATTGAGCGACCAGGGGTTGTCTCCCATATGGCTGGTTGGGCTATCGGTGATGCCGAAAAGCCAGATCGCCGCCACTGGCAGCAGCCATAGCGTTTCCACCAACATGCCGGTCTGCGCATCGACGGCGATTTTCTTACGTACCAGTCCGTAGAAGGCAAAGCTGAAGGCTAGCCCAAGGCCGATTACCGGCAGTGAGCCGAAGGTCCAAAGTTGCACCAGCACGCCGCAAAAAGCGAGGATCACCGCCAACCACTGCAGCCGACGAAAGCGTTCGCCGAGGAAAATCATCCCGAGCACGATATTAACCAGCGGGTTAATAAAGTAGCCGAGGCTAGCTTCCAGCATATGGTGGTTATTGACCGCCCAGATAAAGAGCAGCCAGTTGCCGCCGACCAGCACTGCAGAGAGCGCGAGCAGGAAGATCTTGCGCGGGGTTTTTAGCAGTTTTTTTACCTGCGGCCACTGGCGGCTGACGCTGATGAGCGCCACCATGAAAAAGAAAGACCAGATCACGCGATGGGTCAGGATTTCATCGGCGGGAACGTAGTAAATAAGTTTGAAGTACGCCGGCGCGATACCCCAGATAAAATAGGCGGCCAGCGCCAGCATAACGCCCAGCCGCGTTTGTTTTGCGTCCATTGGTAGAATCCATTGCCAAAGAGAGTGATGTTACTCGATCTGCGGCAATCAACCCACCATATAGGTGGCCGTGGCGCTGGCGATATAAACCTGCTCTTCGTTATGCAGCTCGACGCGAGCCACGGCGACTTTGTTTCCGGCACGCAGCAGGCTGCTGGTCGCGGTGAAGCGTTCGCCGCGGCCAGGGCGTAAATAATCGACGCGCAAATCGATAGTTCCCATCCGCGAGAGGCGCTGGCGCAGCTCTTCTTCGTTGATGGTGTCATGGCGAGTCAGGGTGCTGCCGACGCAGACCAACCCCGCGGCGACATCCAGCGCAGACGCAATAACGCCGCCGTGCAGAATACTCTGCGCCCAGTTGCCAACCATCATCGGCTGATTATTAAAGCTGAGCTGGGCAAACTCTTTTTCATACCGTTCCAGTTCCAGCCCAAGGGCACGGTTAAAAGGCATATGATAAACAAAAATCTCGCCCACCAGCTTTAGCGCGGCGGCGGCGGTCAGTTCAGACATAGCAGAGGTCCATTCGTTAATGAAATGTTGATTTTATGCTTCAAAAATATTGATTTCCACTTTCGGAGGCGATAACGCAGCGGGAGGTGGATAAATAGGTAGAATGGCAGCAGGACAAAACATTAATAAGAACCATTCTTCAGGAGAACAGTAATGCGTATCTCTTTAGCCTGGCTGCTGGCGCTTAGCGCGTTACCAGCAGGCGTTCTGGCGCAGGACGCGCCGATTGAACAAACCGTTCATGACAAACCCGCGGTACGGGGCAGTATTATCGCCAACCTGCTGCAGGATCATGATAATCCGTTCCTGCTTTATCCTTATGAGAGCAACTATCTGCTCTATACATGGACCAGCGATCTCAATAAAGAGGCAATTCGTAGTTACGACTGGGCCGATGACGCGCGTAAGGATGAGGTGAAGTTCCAGCTCAGCCTGGCGTTCCCGTTATGGCGCGGTATTCTCGGCGATAATTCGCTGCTTGGCGCCTCCTATACGCAAAAATCCTGGTGGCAGCTCTCTAACAGTAAAGGCTCGGCGCCGTTTCGCGAAACCAACTACGAGCCTCAGCTCTTCCTTGGCTTCGCGACGGATTATGAGTTTGCCGGCTGGACCTTGCGCGATATCGAAGTCGGCTATAACCACGACTCTAACGGCCGTTCCGATCCAACGTCACGTAGCTGGAACCGCCTGTATACTCGCCTGATGGCGCAAAACGGTAACTGGCTGGTTGAAGTGAAGCCGTGGTATGTGGTCGGCAGCACCGATGATAACCCGGATATTACGAAATACATGGGTTACTACCGCCTGAAGATTGGCTACCAGCTTGGCGAGGCTATCTTTAGCGCTCAGGGGCAATATAACTGGAATACCGGCTACGGCGGCGCGGAAGTCGGGGTCAGTTATCCTATTACCAAACATGTGCGCGCCTATACTCAAATCTACAGCGGTTATGGCGAATCACTAATCGACTATAACTTCAATCAGACGCGCGTCGGCGTCGGCGTGATGCTCAACGATCTGTTTTAATCGTTGCACTCTGGCTCTCAGGCGCTGAAAATAGCGCCTGTTTTCTTTTCAGGCGAATGGGGTCAACGTGGCACAGGCGGAAGTATTAAATCAGGAATCGCTGGCTAAGCAGGTTTTACAAGAGACCTTCGGCTACCAGCAGTTCCGCCCGGGCCAGGAATCGATCATCGCCACGGCGCTGGAAGGCCGCGATTGCCTTGTAGTGATGCCGACCGGCGGCGGTAAGTCGCTGTGCTACCAGGTACCTGCATTGGTCCTCGGCGGCCTGACGGTTGTCGTGTCGCCGCTGATTTCGCTGATGAAAGACCAGGTCGATCAGCTGCTGGCGAACGGCGTCGCCGCGGCCTGTCTTAATTCAACGCAAAGCCGCGAGCAGCAGCAAGAAGTGATGGCGGGCTGCCGCAGCGGGCAGATTCGTCTGCTGTATATCGCGCCGGAACGCCTGATGCTGGACAACTTTCTCGAGCATCTGAGCCACTGGAACTTAGCGATGCTGGCGGTAGATGAGGCGCACTGTATCTCGCAGTGGGGCCATGATTTCCGCCCGGAATATGCCGCGTTGGGCCAGCTGCGCCAGCGGATGCCGCATATTCCGTTTATGGCGCTCACCGCCACCGCGGATGACACCACCCGCCGCGATATTGTTCGTCTGCTGGGGCTCAACGATCCGCTGATTCAGGTCAGTAGCTTTGATCGCCCCAATATCCGCTATATGCTGATGGAGAAATTTAAGCCGCTCGATCAGTTGATGCGATACGTCCAGGATCAGCGCGGTAAATCAGGGATTATCTACTGTAACAGCCGTTCTAAAGTTGAAGACACCGCCGCCAGGCTGCAAAGCCGCGGCATCAGCGCGGCGGCCTACCATGCTGGTCTGGAAAATGATATTCGTGCCGACGTGCAGGAGAAATTCCAGCGCGACGATCTGCAGATCGTGGTGGCGACGGTGGCCTTCGGTATGGGCATTAACAAGCCGAACGTCCGTTTTGTGGTGCACTTTGATATCCCGCGCAACATTGAATCCTATTATCAGGAAACCGGCCGCGCCGGGCGTGACGGGCTGCCGGCGGAAGCGATGCTGTTTTACGATCCGGCGGATATGGCGTGGCTGCGCCGCTGCCTGGAGGAGAAGCCCGCCGGGCCGCTGCAGGATATTGAACGTCATAAGCTGAATGCGATGGGCGCCTTTGCCGAAGCGCAGACCTGTCGCCGTCTGGTGCTGCTGAACTATTTTGGCGAAGGGCGTCAGGAGCCGTGCGGCAACTGTGATATCTGTCTTGATCCGCCAAAGCAGTACGATGGCTTAATGGACGCGCGTAAGGCGCTTTCAACTATTTATCGGGTGAATCAGCGCTTCGGGATGGGCTATGTGGTTGAAGTACTCCGCGGCGCCAACAATCAGCGTATCCGTGACCTGAACCACGATAAACTGCCGGTGTACGGTATTGGTCGCGAGCAGAGCCACGAACATTGGGTGAGCGTGATTCGTCAGTTAATTCACCTCGGACTGGTTACGCAAAATATTGCCCAGCACTCCGCGCTGCAGCTCACCGAGGCCGCGCGTCCGGTACTGCGCGGTGAAGTCCCGCTGCAGCTCGCCGTGCCGCGTATCGTGGCGCTAAAACCGAAAGCGATGCAGAAATCCTTCGGCGGCAATTATGACCGCAAGCTGTTCGCCAAGCTGCGTAAATTACGTAAAGCGATCGCCGACGAGGAGAATATCCCGCCCTATGTCGTCTTTAACGACGCGACGCTTATTGAGATGGCCGAACAGTCGCCGCTCACCGCCGGGGAAATGCTCAGCGTCAACGGCGTGGGGACCCGCAAGCTTGAGCGCTTCGGTAAAGAATTCATGGCGCTGATACGTGCTCATGTCGATGGCGATGATGAGTAGTCAGCCGCGGGAAAAGGTGCCAGAATAGTTTCCTTCTTCACTATTTCCCTGCGAGTTAAACATGTTGATGCTTTTTCTCACCGTGGCGCTGGTGCACATCATTGCGCTAATGAGTCCGGGGCCGGATTTTTTCTTTGTTTCGCAAACCGCGGTGAGCCGCTCGCGCAAAGAGGCGATGATGGGCGTGTTGGGAATCACCGGCGGCGTAATGGTCTGGGCGGGCGTAGCGCTGCTCGGCTTGCATCTGATTATCGAGAAAATGGCCTGGCTGCATACGTTGATTATGGTCGGCGGTGGGCTGTATCTGTGCTGGATGGGCTATCAAATGCTGCGCGGCGCGTTGAAGAAAACTGATGTATCGGCAGCGGAACCGCAGGTTGAGCTGGCGCGTAGCGGGCGCAGTTTCCTGAAGGGCCTGCTGACCAATCTCGCCAATCCGAAAGCGATTATCTACTTCGGTTCGGTCTTTTCACTGTTCGTTGGCGATAACATCGGCGCCGGTGCGCGTTGGGGGATTTTCCTGCTGATCGTCCTTGAAACGCTGGCGTGGTTCACCATCGTAGCCAGCCTGTTCGCACTGCCGAAAATGCGCCGCGGCTATCAGCGGATGGCAAAGTGGATAGACGGCATCGCAGGAACCCTGTTTGCCGGTTTCGGCATTCATCTGATCATTTCGCGCTAACTCGTCATGCGATTATCCACCCGGTTTGTTGCCGGGTGGGGCAGACATTAGTGACGAAGCTGCTGTAGTTCATCCCTGGTCAAACCGGTCATTTCCAGGATAGCATCGTCATCCATGCCGCGATTGAGCATTGCTGCGGCGACCTGTAAAAGGGCCTGTCGTTTTCCTTCTTTGATGCCTTCTTTGATACCTTTCTCTCTGCCTTCTGCGAGCCACGTTTCTGCCAGAGTCATTAGCATTCCTCCATGCTGCGGCACATGCTGTGCCAGCTTATATTCAGGCGTGACGGGCGGAAGCGAGTAGCGCCCCCACCAGCATAAACAGCGAGCCAAACACTTTATTCAGCGCCTTCATCTGCTTCGGACCTTTAATCCAGGCCGCAATGCGCTGCGCCAGCGTCGCGTAACCGATCATCACAATGATATCGACCACAATGGTGGTGACGCCGAGTACCAGGTACTGCATCACCTGCGGCTGATGCGGGACGATGAACTGGGGAAACAGCGCGGCGAGGAAGACGATACTTTTTGGGTTGGTCAGATTGACGAACACCGCGCGTTTATAGAGCTTACCGCGGCTTTGAGTTCGCGCCAGCGTATTCAGGTCAATTGAACCCGCCGCCCGCCACTGCTGGATCCCCAGCCAGATAAGATAGGCCGCGCCCGCCCATTTCAACACTTCGAATGCCAGTACCGAGCGTGAGAAGAGCGTGCCCAGACCGACGCCGACCAGCACGATATGAATGGCCAACCCGGTTTGCAGGCCGGCAATAGAGGCCGCCGCGCCGCGATAGCCGCGGTTGATGGATGTGGTCATGGTATTGATCGCGCCGGAACCCGGCGACAGGCTGAGAATGATTGATGTCAGCAGATAAGCGAACCACCACTCGAAGGTCATGAGAATCTCCCTGATTGTCTATTTTTATGCCACAATACGCTATTGCATCAGCATTGTGTGATGTGCGACAAAAAAAACGATTTTCAGCGGTTAACAGGGGTGTAAACCCGATGTTTGGGCAGCAAAAGGACTGGGACACACGAGAAAACGCGTTTGCGGCCTTTACCATGGGGCCGCTGACGGATTTCTGGCATCAGCGGGAAGAAGCTGAATTTACGGGCGTCGATAAGGTTCCGGTACGCTTTGTGCGCTTTTGTGCCGCAAATAACGACCGGCTGGTGGTCATTTGCCCCGGCCGCATCGAAAGCTACGTGAAGTATGCCGAACTAGCCTACGATCTCTTCCACAGCGGCTTTGACGTGATGATTATCGATCATCGCGGCCAGGGGCGCTCCGGTAGGTTACTGTCTGATACCCACCGCGGTCATGTTGTGCGCTTTAGCGATTATGTTGACGATCTGGCTGCGCTCTGGCAGCAGGAAGTGGTTCCCGGCCACTGGCGTAAACGTTTTATTCTCGCCCACTCGATGGGCGGCGCCATTGCCACGCTGTTCTTGCAGCGTCACCGGCAGCATTGCGACGCCATTGCCTTATGCGCGCCAATGTTTGGCATCATCATGCGCCTGCCGGACTGGATGGTGCGCCATATTCTCGACTGGGCTGAGGGCCATCAGCGTATTCGTGAAGAGTATGCCATCGGTACGGGCCGCTGGCGGGCGCTGCCGTTTTCGCTCAATGTGTTGACTCACAGTCGCCAACGCTATCGTCGCAACCTGCGTTTTTATGCCGACGATCCGCGGTTGCGCGTCGGCGGGCCGACCTATCACTGGGTGCGCGAAGGTATTCTGGCCGGCGAAGAGATATTGTCTGGCGTCGAGAAAGATACGACTCCGACGTTATTGATTCAGGCCGAGGATGAAAAGGTGGTCGATAACCTGATGCACGACCGCTATTGTGAACTCCGTTCCGCTGCCGGGCACCCTTGTGAAGGCGATAAGCCGCTCGTTATTGAAGGGGCATATCACGAGATCCTTTTTGAAAAGGACGCTATGCGCTCAGTCGCGCTAAATGCCATCGTCGATTTTTTCAATCGACATACTTAATCCGACGATAGATCTCGTCGCCCTGCTTAGAGGTTAAATTTTTTATGTACCAGGTTGTTGCGTCTGATTTAGATGGCACGCTGCTTTCCCCCGACCATTTCCTCACCCCCTATGCCAAAGAGACGCTGAAGCTACTCACCGCGCGCGGGATAAATTTCGTTTTCGCCACTGGCCGCCACTACATCGATGTGGGGCAGATCCGCGATAATCTCGGCATTAAGTCGTACATGATCACCTCTAACGGCGCGCGGGTACACGATAGCGAAGGTAAACAAATCTTCGCTCATAACCTCGACCGCGATATCGCCAGCGATCTGTTTGAGATGGTGCGTAACGATGTGAAGATTGTGACCAACGTCTATCGTGAAGATGAATGGTTTATGAATCGCCATCGCCCGGAAGAGATGCGCTTCTTCAAAGAGGCGGTGTTCAACTACAAGCTTTATGAACCGGGCGAGCTGGATGCGGATGGCATCAGCAAAGTTTTCTTCACTTGTGAAGATCATGAACATCTGCTGCCGCTTGAGCAGGCTATCAACGCGCGCTGGGGCGACCGCGTGAATGTGAGTTTCTCCACACTAACTTGTCTTGAAGTTATGGCTGGCGGTGTTTCGAAGGGGCATGCGCTGGAGGCCGTCGCGAAAATGCTCGGCTACAGCCTCAAAGAGTGTATCGCCTTTGGCGACGGCATGAACGATGCCGAGATGCTGTCGATGGCCGGTAAAGGCTGCATCATGGCGAACGCCCATCAGCGGTTGAAGGATTTGCATCCTGAGCTGGAAGTGATCGGCAGCAACGCCGATGATGCCGTACCGCATTACCTACGCAAGCTGTACCTCGATTGATAAAGATTGACGACTGGCTAATAACTGGTCAGTCGTCAACCTCTCTCTCCGCTACAATGCCTGTTCTTTATTCATTGAGACGACCATTGTGGCGCTATTAATTATCACCACTATCCTGTGGGCCTTTTCTTTTAGCCTGATTGGCGAATACCTTGCCGGTAGCGTCGATAGCTATTTTTCCGTGCTGATGCGCGTGGGGCTGGCAGCGCTGGTGTTTTTGCCTTTCCTGCGTACGCGCGGCCAGTCTCCGCGCACCATCGTACTCTATATGCTAGTGGGGGCGATGCAGCTTGGCATCATGTATTTGCTGGCTTTCCGCGCCTATCTTTATCTGACGGTCTCGGAATTTCTGTTGTTTACGGTCTTTACCCCGCTGTATATCACCCTGATTTACGATCTGCTCAGCGGTCGTAAACTGCGCTGGGGCTATCTGCTTAGCGCGGCGCTGGCGGTATTAGGGGCGGCGATCATCCGGTATGACAAAGTCAGCGATCATTTCTGGACCGGGCTATTGTTGGTGCAGTTGTCGAATATCTGCTTCGCCATCGGCATGGTGGGCTACAAGCGTTTGATGGAAGTCCGCCCGATGCCGCAACACAATGCTTTTGCCTGGTTCTATGCCGGCGCCTTTATCGTGGCGGTAGCGGCGTGGTTTATGCTGGGCAATCCGCAGAGGTTGCCGACCACCGACCTGCAGTGGGGAATCCTGGTCTGGCTTGGCGTGGTTGCTTCCGGATTGGGTTATTTCATGTGGAACTACGGCGCGACGCAGGTGGATGCCGGTACGTTGGGGATCATGAATAACGTTCACGTCCCCGCCGGGCTGTTGGTTAATCTCGCAATCTGGCAGGAGCAGCCTCACTGGCCAAGCTTTATCATTGGCGCGCTGGTAATCCTGGCTTCGCTATGGGTCCATCGCCGCTGGGTCGCTCCGCACTCCGTACAAACGGCAGATGATCGCAAGCGTGGTTCCGCGCTGAGCGAATAAACGCTTCTGTTACCGGCTGGCGTTGCTCGCCATCGCGCACTGCAGCATACAGCCGGCTCCACAGTCCTTCTCCCAGGGTTTTGGTGACAATTAAACCCTGGCGTTCAAAACTTTCCACCACCCAGTGCGGCAGGGCGGCAATGCCCATCCGCGCGGCGACCATCTGAATCAACAGCAGCGTGTTATCGACACTTTTCAACTGTGGGCTGATCCCCGCCGGTTGCAGGAAGTGGCGCCAGATATCCAGTCGCCCGCGCTGTACCGGGTAAATCAGTAACGTTTCCGCAGCCAGATCCTCCGGGGAGATGCGCGTTTTCGCCGCCAGCGGATGTTCCGGAGCTAACACCAGACGAACTTCATAATCAAACATCGGTGAATAGTGCAGGCCGCTACGCGGCAAAATATCTGAGGTCATCACCAGATCGAGTTCACCCTGCTGCAGGGCTGGCTGCGGGTCAAAAGTGACGCCGGACTGAAAATCAACTTCCACCAGCGGCCAGCGGGCGCGGAAGCTTTCCAGCGCCGGGGTGAGCCATTGAATACAGCTATGGCACTCAATCGCCAGCCGCAGACGGGTTTGCTGTGGTTCATTGCAATCCTGTAGCGCGCGAGCGATCTGCGGCAGTACCTGATTGGCCAACTGCAGCAGAATTTCTCCTTGCGGCGTGAAGCGTAGCGGCTGGCTTTTACGCACAAACAAACGGAAACCAAGGCGCTGTTCCAGATCGCTAAACTGGTGGGACAGGGCCGACTGGGTTTGGTGCAGGGCTGCCGCCGCGCCCGCCAGCGAACCGCTGTTCCGCAACGCCTGTAGCGTTTTCAGGTGCTTAATCTCGATCATGAATGTCCTTCACTTCGGCATGAATAATTTGCGCTTGAGGAATATACAGTACCTTTACATTATGGATGTGTAAACATCTGGATGGCTAAATGCAAAAAATTCCATAAGGGGCATAACATGACAATCCTCAATCACACCCTCGGTTTTCCTCGCGTTGGCCTTCGCCGCGAGCTGAAAAAAGCGCAAGAGAGCTACTGGGCGGGCAACGCCACGCGTGAAGAGCTGTTGGCGGTAGGTCGCGAACTTCGTGCTCGTCACTGGGAGCAGCAGAAACAGGCTGGCATTGATCTGCTGCCGGTGGGCGATTTTGCCTGGTACGACCATGTTCTGACCACCAGCCTGCTGCTGGGCAACGTGCCGGCTCGTCATCAGAACAAAGACGGCACCGTCGATATCGATACTCTGTTCCGTATTGGTCGCGGCCGCGCGCCGACCGGCGAACCCGCTGCCGCCGCGGAAATGACCAAGTGGTTCAATACCAACTATCACTACATGGTGCCGGAATTTGTCCAGGGCCAGCAGTTCAAGCTGAGCTGGACCCAACTGCTGGATGAAGTGGACGAAGCGCTGGCGCTGGGCCACAAGATTAAGCCTGTACTGCTGGGGCCGGTAACCTATCTGTGGCTGGGCAAAGTAAAAGGCGAACAGTTTGACCGTTTAAGCCTGCTGAACGATATCCTTCCGGTTTACCAGCAGGTACTGGGCGAGCTGGCGAAACGCGGCATTGAGTGGGTGCAGATTGATGAACCGGCGCTGGTACTGGAGCTGCCGCAAGCATGGTTGGATGCCTTTAAACCGGCTTATGAGGCCCTGCAGGGGCAGGTAAAACTACTACTGACTACCTATTTTGAAGGGATCGCCGACAACCTTGATGTTATCACCGCGCTGCCGGTACAGGGGCTTCACGTCGATCTGGTGCATGGCAAAGATGATGTTGCTGAACTACATAAACGTCTGCCGGCCGACTGGCTGTTATCCGCCGGGCTGATCAACGGTCGTAACGTCTGGCGCGCCGATCTCACGGAAAAATATGCGCAAATTAAGGCGATTGTCGGTCAACGCGAACTATGGGTCGCCTCTTCCTGCTCCTTGCTGCATAGCCCGATCGATCTGAGCGTAGAGACCCGTCTTGATGCCGAAGTAAAAAGTTGGTTTGCTTTCGCCCTGCAGAAGTGCGGCGAACTGGCGCTGCTGCGCGATGCGCTGAACAGCGGTGATACGACGGCGATCGAGGCGTGGAGCGCGCCAATCCAGGCTCGTCGCCATTCGACTCGCGTACACAACGCGGCAGTGGAAAAACGGCTGGCGGCAATCACCGCCCAGGACAGCCAGCGCGCCAGTCCTTATGCCGAGCGCGCACAGGCGCAGCGCAGGCGCTTTAACCTGCCAGCATGGCCGACGACGACGATCGGTTCATTCCCGCAGACAACCGAAATTCGTACCCTACGTCTGGACTTCAAAAAGGGCAATCTTGATGCCAGTCATTATCGGACGGGTATTGCCGAACATATTAAGCAGGCGATCGTCGAACAAGAACGTCTGGGTTTAGACGTGCTGGTGCACGGAGAAGCCGAGCGTAACGACATGGTGGAGTATTTCGGCGAGCATCTGGACGGTTTCATCTTCACGCAAAACGGTTGGGTGCAAAGCTATGGCTCTCGCTGCGTGAAGCCGCCGGTGGTTATCGGCGACGTCAGCCGTCCGCAAGCGATCACCGTCGAGTGGGCGAAGTACGCGCAGTCTCTTACCGACAAGCCGGTCAAAGGCATGTTGACCGGTCCGGTGACCATTCTGTGCTGGTCCTTCCCGCGCGAAGATGTCAGCCGTGAAACCATCGCGAAGCAGATTGCGCTGGCGCTGCGCGATGAAGTGGCGGATCTGGAGGCGGCTGGTATCGGTATTATCCAGATTGATGAACCGGCACTGCGCGAAGGTCTGCCGCTGAAGCGCAGTGATTGGGATGCTTATCTACAGTGGGGCGTCGAAGCTTTCCGCATCAACGCCGCGGTTGCTAAGGATGACACCCAGATTCATACCCACATGTGTTATTGCGAGTTTAATGACATCATGGATTCTATCGCCGCGCTGGATGCCGACGTCATCACCATTGAAACCTCGCGCTCTGACATGGAACTGCTGGAGTCGTTTGAAGAGTTCGAATATCCGAACGAAATCGGCCCGGGCGTTTATGATATTCACTCGCCAAACGTACCGAGCGTGGAGTGGATTGAAGGGTTGCTGGAGAAGGCCGCGCAGCGTATTCCGGCGGAGCGCTTGTGGGTTAACCCGGACTGCGGCCTGAAAACCCGTGGCTGGCCGGAAACTCGCGCCGCGCTGGCTAACATGGTGCAAGCGGCGCAGAATCTGCGCGAATCAGCCTGATAGATACGCGGAAAACAACAGAGGAGGCCACGGCCTCCTCTTTTCATGTATCAGGCGAGTTACCCTTTTTTACCGCCATATTGAGCAAACCAGGCCAGCATTCGCTGCCAGCCGTCTTTGGCTGACTCTTCGTGATAGCTGGCGCGATAGTCGGCGTTAAAAGCGTGATCGGCCTCGGGATAGACCACGATCTCGGCGTTCGCATTCGCCGCCCGCAGCGCCTGGCGCATGGTCTCGACGGTATCCTGCGGAATGCTGGCGTCTTTAGCGCCGTACAGGCCAAGTACCGGCGCGTTGAGGTCGACGGCGATATCCACCGGGTGTTTTGGCGAATTCAGCGATTTTTCTCCCACCAGTTTGCCATACCAGGCGACGCCTGCCTTCAACTGCGGGTTATGCGCGGCATACAGCCAGGTGATGCGCCCGCCCCAGCAGAAACCGGTGATCAGCAGACGATGGGCATCGCCGCCGTGGCGTGCCGCCCAACTGGCGACGTGGTCGAGATCCGCCAGCACCTGTGCGTCAGGCACCTTAGTGACCAGTTCTTTGAACAGGGTAGGGATATCGTTGTACTCATTCGGATCGCCCTGGCGGAAGTAGAGTTCTGGCGCAATCGCCAGATAGCCTTCCTGCGCCAGGCGGCGGCACAGATCGCGAATATGCTCATGTACGCCGAAAATTTCCTGCACCACGATAACGATCGGCAGCGGGCCGTCGGCGTTTTTCGGGCGGGCGTGATAGGCCGGCATATTCTCGCCCTGCGATGGGATCGAGGTTTCTCCGGCGGTAATGTGCTCATCCGACGTATGGACGGCGGTAGAGGCGTGCGGCGAGGCTGCAGGTGCGAATCCGGGTTGCTTGGTGGTGGTCATGGTATTCTCCGTACCCTTATTTATTAGCGCATCGATAAATATAGACTCTTAGACTGAACGTTAATAAAGCACAGTGCCTGAAAGCGGCTATCTTTTGTTCTGTGACCGCGAATATAACTTGTTAATGTGATGTGAATCACTATTTGTTGAAAAACAAATGCAATCATTATTATGCATGGTGACTATCATCACAAAAATAAGCGAGTGGCTTCTGTAAAGTACCCTTTTGCTTCTGCTGATACTTCGACCCACAGAGGAGTTTTTTATGTCCAAGTCTGATGTTTTTCATCTCGGCCTCACTAAGAACGATTTACAAGGGGCTACGCTGGCTATCGTCCCTGGCGATCCGGAGCGTGTGGAAAAGATCGCCGCGCTGATGGATAAGCCGGTTAAGCTGGCATCACATCGTGAATTTACCTCCTGGCGCGCTGAGCTGGACGGCAAACCGGTGATTGTTTGCTCCACCGGTATCGGCGGCCCGTCGACCTCTATCGCCGTGGAAGAGCTGGCACAGCTGGGGGTTCGTACCTTCCTGCGTATCGGTACCACCGGCGCGATTCAGCCACATATCAATGTTGGCGATGTACTGGTGACGACCGGTTCTGTCCGTCTGGACGGCGCCAGCCTGCACTTTGCGCCGATGGAGTTCCCGGCCGTTGCTGACTTCGCCTGTACCACCGCTCTGGTGGAAGCGGCGAAATCAATCGGCGCGACCACGCATATCGGCGTGACTGCCTCCTCTGATACCTTCTATCCAGGCCAGGAGCGTTACGACACCTTCTCCGGCCGCGTCGTGAGCCGTTTCAAAGGCTCGATGGAAGAGTGGCAGGCAATGGGCGTCATGAACTATGAAATGGAATCCGCTACGCTGCTGACCATGTGCGCCAGCCAGGGCCTGCGCGCCGGGATGGTGGCAGGGGTTATCGTCAACCGTACCCAGCAAGAGATCCCTAACGCCGAAACCATGAAGCAAACCGAAAGCCACGCGGTGAAAATCGTTGTGGAAGCGGCGCGCCGTCTGCTGTAGTTCTTCTCTTTTTCTCACAGGGCCGGATCTTCCGGCCTTTTTTTTGCGTAGCGCCTCGCAGGAAAATCCTTTTCAACTGGACGTTTGTACAGCACAATTCTATTTTTGTGCCGTAAGTGGTTGCCGGGGAGGCGTTGTGGATATCTCTATTGTGATAAGCGCCGTGGTGGCGCTGGCGGCAGGGTTAATCGTTGGCTGGCTGGCGACAAAAGCCCGCGCCGATCAAATCCGTGCCGATCTCATTGAAGAGCGCCGCGAGCTGGATATTGAACTTAGCGCCGCACGTCAGCAGCTGGTGCAGGAATCGCACTGGCGCGATGAGTGCGAACTTCTCAACAACGAGCTGCGCAGCCTGCGTGATATCAACACCTCGCTGGAGGCCGACCTGCGTGAAGTGACCACCCGTCTGGAATCCACGCAGTTGCACGCCGAAGATAAAATTCGCCAGATGGTCAACAGCGAGCAGCGCCTGAGCGAGCAGTTTGAAAACCTGGCGAACCGCATATTTGAGCACAGCAACCGACGGGTTGATGAACAAAATCGCCAGAGCCTGCATGGCCTGCTGACGCCGCTGCGCGAACAGCTTGACGGCTTCCGTCGCCAGGTGCAGGACAGCTTCGGCCAGGAGGCGCGTGAGCGCCACACGCTGGCGCACGAAATCCGCAATTTGCAACAGCTGAACGCACAGATGGCGCAAGAGGCGCTGAACCTGACGAAAGCGCTGAAGGGTGATAACAAAACTCAGGGCAACTGGGGAGAAGTGGTGCTAACCCGCGTGCTGGAGGCCTCCGGCCTGCGCGAAGGCTATGAGTATCAAACTCAGGTGAGCATCGAAACCGATAACCGCTCGCGGATGCAGCCGGATGTTATCGTGCGTCTGCCGCAGGGCAAAGACGTGGTTATCGACGCCAAAATGACCCTCGTCGCCTATGAGCGCTACTTCAACGCTGACGACGACTACACCCGCGAAGCGGCGCTACAGGAGCATATTGCCTCGGTGCGTAACCACATTCGCCTGCTGGGGCGTAAAGATTACCAACAACTGCCGGGGCTTCGTTCGCTCGATTATGTGCTGATGTTCATCCCCGTTGAGCCGGCGTTCCTGCTGGCCATCGACCGCCAACCTGAGCTTATCAGCGAGGCGCTGAAGAACAATATTATGCTGGTTAGCCCGACAACCTTGCTGGTGGCGTTGCGCACCATCGCCAACTTGTGGCGCTATGAGCATCAAAGCCGTAACGCGCAAAAAATCGCCGAGCGCGCCGGGCGCCTGTATGACAAGATGCGGCTGTTTGTCGACGATATGTCGGCTATCGGTCAAAGCCTTGATAAAGCGCAGGATAACTATCGCCAGGCGATGAAAAAGCTCGCCTCCGGGCGCGGCAACCTGCTGGTGCAGGCCGAGTCATTCCGTGGCCTGGGGGTCGAGGTTAAGCGCGGGATTAATCCTGATTTAGTCGAGCAGGCCACGGCGCAGGATAACGAATATCGCCTTGAGGAAGATGAAAATTCACCGCAGGAAGATGTGTTTAGCGCCGATTCCGACCCTGCAGCGAGCGCAAACGAGCACGTCAGGCCAAGCTGAAACGTATGGGAAATGGCCTGAATCTGTTACACTCGCTGAACATTTTCTTGATAAGTAAGCGGGCATAGAGATGGTTGAGGATTCACAAGAAACAACGCATTTTGGCTTTCAAACGGTAGCCAAAGAGCAGAAGGCGGACATGGTGGCGCATGTATTCCATTCTGTCGCTGCAAAATATGATGTGATGAACGACTTAATGTCGTTCGGGATTCATCGCTTGTGGAAGCGCTTCACCATCGACTGCAGCGGCGTGCGTCGCGGGCAAACTGTGCTGGACTTAGCGGGCGGCACCGGTGACCTGACGGCGAAGTTTTCCCGTCTGGTGGGCGAAACCGGCCGCGTGATGCTCGCCGATATCAATGATTCGATGCTCAAAATGGGCCGCGAAAAACTGCGCAACATCGGTATTGTCGGTAACGTCGAGTATGTTCAGGCCAACGCTGAAGCGCTGCCGTTTGCGGATAACACCTTTGACTGCATCACCATCTCCTTTGGCCTGCGTAACGTTACCGATAAAGACAAAGCGCTGCGTTCAATGTACCGCGTGCTGAAACCGGGCGGACGTCTGCTGGTTCTGGAGTTTTCTAAACCGATTCTCGAACCGCTGAGCAAAGCCTACGACGCTTACTCCTTCCACGTGTTGCCGAAAGTCGGCGAGCTGGTGGCAAACGATGCGGAAAGCTATCGCTATCTGGCGGAATCCATCCGCATGCATCCCGATCAGGACACCCTGAAAGGCATGATGCAGGAGGCGGGTTTTGAAATCGTCGACTACTACAACCTGACGGCAGGTATTGTCGCGCTACACCGCGGCTATAAGTTCTGACAGGAGGGACGCTATGCCTTTCGCACCACTGGTTACCGCTGGCATCGAAACGGTTCTTAATACTTTTCTCTGGCGCGACCGCGCGCTTAAACCGGCGCGTCAGCGCCTGCTGGGGAAAGTGCTGCGCGTAGAGCTCAAAGAGCTGTCGGCGCCTGTCGTGCTGGCCTATAGCGAGCAGCAAATCGACGTGCTCGGCGCGTGGGAAGGCGAAGCTGACTGTACCGTGATAACCCGCCTGAGCGTGCTGCCGCAGCTGCGTAACCGCCAACAACTGACCGCGCTGATCCGCAGCGGCGATCTGGAAGTACAGGGCGACCTGCAGGTTGTGCAGAACATGGTCGCACTTTGCGATCTGGCGGAGTTCGACCCGGCAGAGTTATTGGCGCCGTATACCGGCGATATCGTCGCTGAAGGGGTTGGCAAGGTGCTTCGCGGCGGCGCGCGCTTCCTGCTGCAGGGCGCGAAAAGCCAGCAGCGCTACGTCGCTGAAGCGATTACCGAAGAGTGGCGACTGGCGCCGGGGCCGTTGGAAATGGCCTGGTTTGCTGAAGAGTCCGCCGCTGTAGAACGCGCGCTGGCCGCACTGGAAAAACGGCTGGAAACGCTGGAGGGGAAATGACGCCAGGAGAATTACGGCGCCTGTATTTTATCATCCGCACCTTTTTGAGTTACGGGCTTGATGAGCTCATTCCCAAAATGCGTATCACATTGCCGCTGCGCATCTGGCGGCGAATGTTGTTCTGGATGCCGAATCGCCACAAAGATAAACCGCTGGGTCAACGCTTACGCCTGGCGCTGCAGGAGCTGGGCCCGGTGTGGATTAAGTTCGGCCAGATGCTCTCCACCCGCCGCGATCTGTTCCCGCCGCAAATCGCCGATCAACTGGCGCTGCTGCAGGATCGCGTCGCACCTTTCGATGGCAAATTGGCTAAACAACAGATCGAACAAGCGATGGGTGGGCTGCCCATTGAAGCCTGGTTCGATGATTTCGCCATTGAGCCGCTCGCTTCCGCCTCCATCGCCCAGGTCCATACCGCGCGCCTGAAAGACAACGGCAAAGAGGTCGTCATCAAGGTCATCCGCCCGGATATCCTGCCGGTGATCAAAGCGGACATGAAATTAATCTACCGCCTGGCGCGCTGGGTACCTCGTCTGCTGCCGGATGGCCGCCGTCTGCGCCCGCAAGAAGTCGTCCGCGAATATGAAAAAACGCTGATGGACGAGCTGAACCTGTTACGCGAGTCGGCTAACGCTATTCAGCTACGGCGCAATTTCGAAGATAGCCCAATGCTATACGTGCCGGAAGTCTATTCCGATTACTGTAGCGAAGGCATGATGGTGATGGAGCGGATCTACGGTATTCCGGTTTCCGATGTCGCCGCGCTGGAAGCCCAGGGCACTAACATGCAGTTGCTTGCGGAGCGTGGTGTGCAGGTCTTCTTTACCCAGGTGTTTCGCGACAGCTTTTTCCATGCGGATATGCATCCGGGTAATATTTTCGTTAGCTACGATCATCCGCATGACCCGCAATATATCGGTATCGACTGCGGTATCGTCGGCTCGCTGAACAAAGACGATAAGCGTTATCTCGCAGAAAACTTCATTGCTTTCTTCAACCGCGATTACCGTAAGGTTGCCGAGCTGCACGTCGATTCCGGCTGGGTGCCGCCGGATACCAACGTTGAAGAGTTTGAGTTTGCGATTCGCACCGTATGCGAGCCCATTTTTGAAAAGCCGCTGGCGGAAATCTCCTTCGGCCACGTATTGCTGAATCTGTTTAATACCGCGCGGCGTTTCAATATGGAAGTCCAACCGCAGCTGGTTTTGCTTCAGAAGACATTACTTTACGTAGAAGGGGTAGGTCGTCAGCTCTATCCTCAGTTAGACTTGTGGAAAACGGCGAAGCCTTTCCTCGAGTCGTGGATTAAGGATCAGGTTGGTATTCCCGCGCTGGTGCGTGCGTTTAAAGAAAAAGCGCCGTTCTGGATTGAAAGGATGCCGGAAATTCCTGAGCTGGTGTACCAAAGCCTGCAGCAGAGCAAACAGCTGCAGACCAGCGTCGATACTATCGTGCGCGACTTCCAGGTGCGTCACGTGCGTCAGGGGCAGTCCCGCTATCTGTTTGGTATAGGCGCCGTTTTGCTTTTAAGCGGTACGCTGTTATTTATCCACCGCCCGGAGTGGGGCATGATGCCAGGCTGGCTGATGGCCGGCGGCGTCGTAACCTGGCTTATTGGTTGGCGAAAAACGCGCTGACAGGTTTCGCGTTTATTCTGGCGCATTGATTCTTGCGCGAAGTCATGTGAGCGGTCTGACAAAGAGGCGTCTCACCGGATGACGTGTATAATGCGCTCTCATCATTCATCATCTGTCATAGGGGAACGTGTATGGGTGGTATCAGTATTTGGCAGTTGTTAATTGTTGTCGTCATCGTAGTTCTGCTTTTCGGGACGAAGAAGCTGAGCTCGCTGGGTTCGGATTTAGGCGCATCGATCAAGGGCTTTAAAAAAGCGATGAGCGATGATGAGAAATCCGATAAATCCTCAGCCGATGCAGATTTTGCAGCGAAAACTATCGCTGATAAACAAGATGATGCGAAAAAAGACGAGACAAAACGCCACGACAAAGAGCAGGTGTAATTCGTGTTCGATATCGGTTTTAGTGAACTATTGCTGGTGTTCGTGATTGGCCTCATCGTATTGGGGCCACAGCGACTACCTGTCGCCGTTAAAACGGTGGCCAGCTGGATCCGTACGTTGCGCTCGCTGGCGACCACCGTACAAAATGAGCTTGCCCAGGAGCTAAAACTGCAGGAGTTTCAGGAGAGCCTGAAGAAGGTGGAGAAAGCCAGCCTGGATAATCTGACTCCGGAGCTCAAAGCCTCGATGGACGAGCTGCGTGAAGCAGCTGAATCTATGAAGCGTTCCTATACCGCCCACGATCCTGAAAAGGCCAGCGACGAAGCGAACACCATTCATAATCCGGTCGTCAAAGGTAGCGAAGCGCAGCGTCAGGATGTTACACCTGCAACGGCGGAACATCAGGTCAGCGCCCCGGCACATACCCCGGAGCCCGTTGCCGAGGAGCCATCCGTTTCGCCGGCTGAAGTCCCGGCGGCTAAGGAAAAAGCCGCCGCGGCAGTGCCAGATTCTTCCCCCGCATCGAGTGATAAAGCGTAAAAAATGGGCGTAGACGAGACTCAACCGTTAATTTCACATCTGATTGAGCTGCGTAAGCGCCTGCTCAACAGCATCATTGCCATCCTGGTGATCTTCCTGGCGTTGGTTTACTTCGCCAATGATATCTATCAACTGGTATCCGCTCCGCTTATCAGCAAAATGCCGGTAGGCGCGACGATGATCGCCACCGATGTCGCTTCTCCTTTCTTCACGCCGATCAAACTGACTTTTATGGTCTCGGTGATCCTGTCGGTGCCGGTCATTCTATATCAGGTATGGGCATTCGTGGCGCCGGCGCTGTATAAGCATGAACGTCGGCTGGTCATGCCGCTGCTGGTTTCCAGTACGTTGCTGTTTTATATCGGTATGGCTTTCGCTTATTTCGTCGTGTTCCCGCTGGCATTCGGCTTCCTGACTCACGCCGCGCCGGAAGGGGTATTAGTTTCGACCGATATCCGTAGCTACCTCGATTTTGTCATGGCGCTGTTTATGGCTTTCGGCGTGTCGTTTGAAGTGCCGGTCGCCATCGTCCTGCTCTGCTGGATGGGCGTCACGACGCCGGAAGATTTACGTAAAAAACGGCCCTACGTGCTGGTGGGCGCCTTCGTGGTCGGTATGTTGCTGACGCCGCCGGATGTGTTCTCGCAAACGCTGTTGGCCATCCCCATGTATTGCCTGTTTGAAGTCGGGGTGTTCTTTGCCCGTTTCTACACCGGTAAACGCCTGACGCGTGACGAAGATGCCGCCGCCGAAGAGGCGGAGAGCAAAGAAGAGTAACAACGCCAACCGCCCGTCAGGGCGGTTGTCATATGGGAGTTATGATGTTTGATATTGGCGTAAATCTCACCAGCTCGCAGTTTTCCCGCGACCACGACGAGGTGGTTGCGCGCGCGCAGGCGGCAGGTGTCCATGGGATGTTGCTGACCGGCACCAATCTGCATGAAAGCCAGCAGGCGCGGCAGATGGCTGGCCGTTACGCCAACTGCTGGTCTACTGCGGGTGTACATCCGCACGATAGCAGCACCTGGACTGAGTCGGTGGCCGAAGAAATCCACGCGCTGGCCCGCCAGCCGCAGGTGGCGGCGATTGGCGAATGCGGTCTTGATTTCAACCGTAATTTCTCAACGCCGCAGGAACAAGAGAAGGCATTCAGCGCCCAGCTGGCGCTGGCGGCCGAGCTCTCAATGCCGGTATTTTTACACTGCCGCGACGCCCATCAACGGTTTCTTGAGCTGCTGGAGCCGTGGCTCAATAAACTGCCCGGCGCCGTGTTGCACTGCTTTACCGGTAGCCGCGAGGAAGTGATTCAGTGTCTTGATAGAGGTTTATTTATCGGTATCACCGGTTGGGTGTGCGATGAGCGGCGGGGACTGGAGCTTCGTGAATTGTTGCCGGCGATCCCGGCGGAACGTCTGCTGCTGGAGACCGACGCACCATATCTGTTGCCGCGCGACATGAAGCCGAAGCCCTCCTCGCGGCGCAACGAGCCCGCTTATCTGCCGCATATTCTGGCAAGCGTAGCGGGCTGGCGAGGCGAGGAAACGCAATGGCTGGAGGAGGTTACGGATGCGAACGTCAGGAAGCTGTTTGGCGTGCGCTTTTAACCGCGCCGTCAGATTTTATAGAAGTCGGTATTTTTAACGCTTTGCAGGACCTGTTTATTCAACAGATTGAGGAGCAGCATTGAACGGGCTTCGCCGTCGGGCTCGGTGAAAATAGCCTGCAGCCCTTCAAAAGCACCGTCGGTGATTAACACGCTGTCGCCTTCATGAGGCGTTTCCGGGTCGGTAATACCTTCCGGTTTATAGATGGAAAGCTGGTGAATCACCTCTGAAGGGACCACTGCCGGTTGGGCGCCAAAACGGACGAAACTGTTCACCCCTCGGGTAGCGCTGATGGTGGTGGTATGAATGATCTCGGGATCGAATTCGACGAACAGATAGTTTGGGAACAGGGGCTCGCTGACCGTAGTACGTTTACCACGGATGATTTTTTCCAGCGCGATCGTCGGCATCAGGCAATTGACTGCCTGACGTTCAAGGTGTTCCTGGGCGCGCTGAAGCTGCCCACGTTTGCAATAAAGTAAGTACCAGGCTTGCATAATGACTCTTTCCGCTTTACTACCTGCAAGCATAACAAAAGCCTGGAACAATCGCGAAAACCATTATAAGCGAAAGCGTAAATAGCCTGTTCATTTACGCTTATTTAACAAAAGTACAGCATCGTTGCGGCGAAAATCGTATAATCAGCCGCTTGTATAGAGGTCAATAATAACTCCATGAAATACCACGATCTACGCGACTTTCTGACATTACTTGAGCAGCAGGGCGAGCTAAAACGGATAACCCTGCCGGTCGACCCGCATCTGGAAATTACCGAAATTGCCGACCGCACCCTGCGTGCCGGCGGCCCGGCGCTGCTGTTTGAAAACCCGAAAGGCTACTCGATGCCGGTGCTGTGCAACCTGTTTGGCACGCCGCGTCGTGTGGCGCTGGGGATGGGCCAGGAAGACGTCAGTTCGCTACGGGAAGTCGGGAAGCTATTGGCCTTTCTGAAAGAGCCGGAACCGCCAAAAGGCTTCCGCGATCTGTTTGATAAGCTGCCGCAGTTCAAGCAAGTGTTGAATATGCCGACCAAACGCCTGCGCGGCGCGCCTTGTCAGCAAAAAATCATCCAGGGCGATGATGTCGATCTCAACAAAATACCGATTATGACCTGCTGGCCGGAAGATGCCGCGCCGCTGATTACCTGGGGGCTGACGGTGACCCGCGGCCCGCACAAGGAGAGGCAAAATCTGGGTATTTATCGCCAGCAGCTGATCGGCAAAAATAAACTCATCATGCGTTGGTTGTCCCACCGCGGCGGCGCGCTCGATTTCCAGGAGTGGTGCGCGGCGCATCCCGGCGAACGTTTTCCGGTTTCCGTGGCGCTTGGCGCCGATCCGGCTACCATTCTGGGCGCGGTGACGCCGGTTCCTGATACCCTGTCGGAATACGCTTTCGCAGGCTTGCTGCGCGGCACCAAGACCGAAGTGGTGAAGTGCGTTTCCAATGACCTTGAAGTGCCGGCCAGCGCGGAAATCGTGCTTGAAGGCTACATTGAGGCCGGCGAGATGGCGCCGGAAGGGCCATACGGCGATCATACCGGCTACTACAATGAAGTAGACAGCTTCCCGGTATTTACGGTGACCCATATTACCCAGCGCGAAGACGCGATTTATCATTCGACCTATACCGGTCGTCCGCCGGATGAACCCGCGGTGCTGGGCGTGGCGCTGAACGAAGTCTTTGTGCCGATTCTGCAAAAGCAGTTCCCGGAAATCGTCGATTTCTATCTGCCGCCGGAAGGGTGTTCCTATCGCCTGGCGGTGGTGACCATGAAAAAACAGTACGCAGGCCATGCCAAGCGCGTGATGATGGGCGTCTGGTCGTTCCTGCGCCAGTTCATGTATACCAAGTTCGTGATTGTCTGCGACGATGACGTGAACGCGCGCGACTGGAATGACGTGATTTGGGCGATTACTACCCGTATGGACCCGGCTCGTGATACGGTACTGGTAGAAAATACGCCAATAGATTATCTGGATTTTGCCTCGCCGGTTTCCGGCCTGGGTTCAAAAATGGGGCTGGATGCCACAAATAAATGGCCTGGCGAAACCCAGCGTGAATGGGGTCGTCCAATCAAAAAAGATCCTGAGGTGACGGCGCGTATCGACGCCATCTGGGATGAACTGGCCATCTTTAAATAACAGTAAGCGGGGCTAACGCCGCTGTTTTGCTCTATAGACCCGACAGAGGGGACGCATGACAACCTTAAGCTGTAAAGTGACCTCGGTGGAGGCGATTACCGATACCGTGTATCGCGTTCGATTAGTACCGGAAGCGGCATTTTCTTTCCGCGCCGGCCAGTATCTGATGGTAGTGATGGATGAGCGCGACAAGCGTCCGTTCTCTATGGCTTCCACGCCGTCAGAGCACGAGTTTATCGAGCTGCATATCGGTGCTTCTGAACTCAATCTGTATGCGATGGCGGTGATGGATCGCATTCTGAAAGAGCGTGAAATTGAGGTTGATATTCCGCATGGCGAAGCGTGGCTGCGCGATGACGAAGATCGCCCGCTGATTCTGATCGCCGGCGGTACCGGATTCTCTTATGTGCGTTCTATTCTGTTAACCGCGCTGGCGCGTAACCCGGATCGCGATATCGCCATTTATTGGGGCGGCCGCGAGGCTAAGCATCTGTACGATCTGGCCGAGCTGGAAGCGTTAAGCATCAAGCATCCGAATCTGCGCATCGAGCCGGTGGTCGAGCAGCCGGAAGAAGGGTGGCGTGGTCGCTCCGGTACGGTACTCACCGCCGTGCTGCAGGATTACGGTACGCTGGCCGAGCATGATATTTACATTGCCGGTCGTTTTGAGATGGCCAAAATTGCCCGCGATCTGTTCTGTAATGAGCGCGGCGCGCGTGAAGATCGCCTGTTTGGCGATGCGTTTGCGTTTATCTGAAAATAAAAAACCCGCCCCTGACAGGCGGGAAGAACGGCAACTAAACCCCCTCTAATCCATTATTGCCTGTTGGCTGGCAGGCAATAATGGCATCGAGTTTTTTCCTACATCCGCTCGAATACGGTGGCGATCCCCTGGCCTAAGCCGATACACATGGTCGCCAGACCGAACTGCGCGTCTTTGCGTTCCATCTGGTTAATCAGCGTGGTGCTAATACGCGCTCCGGAACAGCCTAGCGGATGTCCGAGCGCGATCGCGCCGCCGTTGAGGTTGATCTTCTCGTCGATCTGCTCCATTAAGCCCAGATCTTTAATACATGGCAGGATCTGCGCGGCAAACGCTTCATTCATTTCAAAGACGTCGATATCGCTGGTGGATAATCCCGCTTTTTTCAGCGCCAGCTTTGAGGCCGGAACCGGGCCGTAACCCATAATGGACGGATCGCAGCCGACCACCGCCATTGAACGGACGCGAGCGCGCGGCTTCAGCCCCAGCTCGCGGGCGCGGCTTTCGCTCATCAGCAGCATTGCCGCCGCGCCGTCGGAAAGCGCGGAAGAGGTACCTGCCGTTACCGTGCCGGTCACCGGATCGAAAGCCGGTCTCAGCGCCGCCAGCGCTTCTACGGTGGTTTCCGGGCGGATCACTTCGTCATAATTAAAGGATTTCAGCACGCCATCGGCATCGTGGCCGCCGGTCGGGATAATCTCCGCCTTGAATGCCCCGGATTGCGTCGCCGCCCAGGCGCGAGCGTGGGAACGTGCGGCGAATTGATCCTGCATTTCACGGCTAATGCCGTGTAGACGCGCCAGCATTTCCGCGGTCAGCCCCATCATACCGGCGGCTTTCGCCACGTTACGGCTAAGGCCCGGATGGAAATCGACACCATGACTCATTGGCACATGGCCCATGTGCTCAACGCCGCCAATCAGGCAGACGCTGGCGTCGCCGGTCATGATCATACGGGCGGCATCGTGCAGCGCCTGCATGGAGGAACCGCACAGGCGGTTAACCGTTGTTGCCGGTACCGAGTGCGGTATTTCCGCCAACAGCGCGGCGTTACGCGCAATGTTGAAACCCTGCTCCAGCGTTTGTTGCACGCAGCCCCAGTAAATATCGTCAATCGCGCTCGCCTCAAGGGACGGGTTACGCGAGAGCAGGCTTCGCATCAGGTGTGCGGAGAGGTCTTCCGCACGCACGTTGCGAAAGGCGCCGCCCTTTGAACGGCCCATCGGGGTGCGAATTGCATCGACAATGACAACCTGTTCCATTGTGACTCCTTAAGCCGTTTTCAGTTCGCCAACCGGACGGGCTGGTTCTACTGGAGGATAATATGCTTCGTTATGACGGGCCTTATTACGCAGACCCTCCGGCACGGCATAAAGCGGGCCGAGGTGCTGGTATTGCTGCGCCATATCGAGATATTTTGCGCTGCCAATGGTGTCCAGCCAGCGGAATGCGCCGCCGTGGAACGGAGGGAAGCCCAGGCCGTATACCAGCGCCATATCCGCTTCCGCCGGGCTGGCGATAATGCCTTCTTCCAGGCAGCGAACAACTTCGTTAACCATTGGGATCATCATGCGGGCGATAATCTCTTCATCGCTGAAATCGCGCTTCGGCTGGCAGACTTCGGCCAGCAGACTATCGACTGCGGCATCTTCTTCTTTCTTCGGCTTACCTTTACTGTCTTCTTTATAACGCCAGAAACCGAGGCCGTTCTTCTGGCCGAAACGGCTGGCGTCAAACAGCGCGTCGATAGCATCGCGATAATCTTTCTGCATCCGCTGTGGGAATCCCGCCGCCATTACCGCCTGAGCATGGTGCGCGGTATCGATGCCGACAACATCCAGCAGATAGGCCGGGCCCATCGGCCAGCCAAACTGTTTTTCCATCACTTTATCGACTTTGCGGAAATCCGCGCCGTCGCGCAGCAGCTGGCTGAAGCCTGCGAAATAGGGGAACAGGACGCGGTTAACGAAGAAGCCGGGGCAATCATTCACCACGATCGGTGTTTTGCCCATTTTGCTGGCCCAGGCCACGACTTTGGCAATGGTCTTGTCCGAAGTTTTCTCGCCGCGGATCACTTCAACCAGCGGCATGCGATGTACCGGGTTAAAGAAGTGCATACCGCAGAAATTCTCCGGGCGCTGCAGAACGCTGGCCAGCTCGCTGATAGGAATCGTTGAGGTGTTGGAAGCCAGCACGGTGTCCGGACGCACTTTCTCTTCGGTTTCCGCCAGTACCGCTTTCTTCACTTTCGGTTTTTCCACCACCGCTTCAACGACGATGTCCACGCGGTCAAAACCGCTGTATTCCAGCGTTGGCTGAATGGTGCTAATCACTCCGGCCAGCTTCAGGCCGTCGATTTTTCCGCGTTCCAACTGTTTATTCAGCAGCTTCGCCGCTTCGGTCATGCCAAGGGTCAGCGATTTGTCGCTAATGTCTTTCATCACCACCGGCACGCCTTTCCAGGCTGACTGGTAAGCAATGCCGCCACCCATAATGCCGGCGCCTAATACGGCAGCGTGCTTCGGCGTCTCGACATCTTTAGTGAGTTTTTTCGCTTTCGCTTTGACGTACTGGTCGTTAAGGAAGATGCCGACCAGCGCGCGCGCTTCGTTAGTGTGCGCCAGTGGAACAAAACTTTGGTTTTCCAGCTTCAGCGCGTCATCACGGCCAAGACGCGCGGCGGCTTCGATGGTTTTTACCGCGGTGATCGGCGCCGGGTAATGTTTTCCGGCGGTTTGCGCGACCATACCTTTGGCAATAGTGAAGCTCATGGCGGCTTCAATTTTGCTGAGCTTCAGCGGCTCCAGTTTCGGCTGACGTTTGGCTTTCCAGTCCAGGTCGCCATTAATCGCCTGGCGCAGAATCGCCAGCGCGCCGTCATGCAGTTTTTCCGCGGCAACAATGCCGTCAATGAGGCCAATTTTCAGCGCTTGATCGGCGCCGACGTCTTTACCGGCGGCAATAATTTCCAGCGCGCTATCGGCGCCGAGCAGGCGCGGCAGACGTACGGAACCGCCGAAGCCAGGCATAATGCCCAACTTGGTTTCCGGCAGGCCGATGCGCAGATCCGGCGTGGCGAGGCGATAGTCGGTCGCCAGTACGCATTCGCAGCCGCCGCCCAGCGCGTAGCCGTTAACCGCTGACAGAGTAGGGACCGGTAAATCTTCCAGACGATTGAAGACGCTGTTGGCGAAGTGCAGCCACTGGCTCAACTGTTCTTCCGGCACCAGGAATAGAGAAAGGAATTCGGTGATATCGGCGCCGACAATAAAGGCCGCTTTTTCAGAGCGCAGCAGCAGCCCTTTGAGATCTTTTTGTTTTTCGAGTACGTCCAGCGCGTGACCGAGGCTGGCAACGGTTGCAGTATCAAGCTTGTTAACCGAGCCGGGGGCGTCGAAAACCAGTTCGGCAATGCCATCTTCCAGCCAGTCGAGGTACAGGGTGTCGCCTTTGTAGAGCATGTCAGTCTCCTGAATCCAGCAATATGATCTGGTCATACCAGATGACTCGGAGTGTGGAATTTATGTTAAGAAAATGCAAATTACTCTTTAAATAATTGCTGGTCGGATCACATCCGGTAGAAATCACCCGGCCTGGAGCCAATGTGCTAAGATGCGGAGAATCACGATCCAATAAAAGCAAAGGATAAAAGATGGAATCACTGGCCGCGCTTTATAAAAATCATATCGTTACCCTACAAGAACGTACCCGCAAAGTTTTAGATCGCTTCAAGCTGGATGCTCTGCTTATCCACTCCGGCGAGCTGATCAATGTCTTCCTCGACGATCATCCGTATCCGTTTAAGGTTAACCCGCAGTTTAAGGCGTGGGTGCCGGTGACCCAGGTGCCAAACTGCTGGCTGCTGGTGGATGGCGTGAATAAACCGAAACTGTGGTTCTATCTGCCGGTCGATTACTGGCACAACGTTGAGCCGCTGCCGACCTCTTTCTGGACTGAGGAAGTGGATGTTATTGCGTTGCCGAAAGCCGATGGCATTGGCGGTCAACTGCCCGCGGCGCGTGGCAACATAGCGTATATCGGCCCGGTGCCGGAACGTGCTTTAGGTCTGGAGATCGCGGCAGACAAAATCAACCCGAAAGGCGTTATCGACTATCTGCACTATTATCGCGCTTACAAAACCGACTATGAACTGGCCTGTATGCGTGAAGCGCAGAAATCGGCGGTGAACGGCCATCGCGCGGCCCACGAAGCTTTCCAGTCGGGGATGAGCGAGTTCGATATTAATCAGGCTTACCTGACGGCGACCGGTCATCGCGATACCGACGTCCCTTACAGCAATATCGTGGCGCTGAATGAGCATGCGGCCGTATTGCACTACACCAAGCTGGATCACCGTGCGCCAACCGAAATGCGTAGCTTCCTGTTGGATGCTGGCGCAGAGTACAACGGCTATGCCGCGGACCTGACTCGTACCTGGGCAGGCCACAGCGACAACGATTTCGCGCAGCTGATTAAAGACGTTAACGACGAGCAACTGGCGCTGATTAGCACCATGAAGGCTGGCACCAGCTACGTTGATTACCATATTCAGTTCCATCAGCGCATCGCAAAGCTGCTGCGTAAACACCAGCTAGTGACCGGCATGAGCGAAGAGGCGATGGTGGAAAACGATCTGACCGGGCCGTTTATGCCACACGGGATTGGTCATCCGCTGGGCCTGCAGGTTCATGATGTCGCCGGTTTCATGCAGGACGATACCGGTACGCATCTGGCGGCGCCGTCGAAGTATCCTTACCTGCGCTGCACCCGTATTCTCGAACCGCGTATGGTGTTGACTATCGAACCAGGCATCTACTTTATTGAGTCGCTGTTGGCGCCATGGCGTGAAGGGCAGTTCAGCAAGCACTTCAACTGGCAGAAAATTGAAGCCATGAAGCCGTTTGGCGGGATTCGTATCGAAGATAACGTGGTGGTTCACGAAAACAGCATCGAAAATATGACGCGCGACCTGAAACTGGCGTAATGGAAAGTTGGTTGGTGCCGGCCGCGCCGGTGAGCGTTGTTGAAGAGATCAAAAAGAGCCGTTTCATCACGCTGTTGGCGCATACCGACGGCGTGGCGGCGGCGAAAGCGTTTGTCGAATCGGTCAGGGCTGAGCACCCGGACGCTCGTCACCACTGTGTGGCATGGGTTGCCGGGCCTCCTGATGATTCACAGCAACTGGGTTTCTCTGACGATGGCGAACCGGCGGGAACGGCAGGTAAACCCATGCTGGCGCAGCTGATGGGCAGCGGCGTCGGCGAGATAACCGCGGTGGTGGTGCGCTACTACGGTGGTATTCTGCTGGGTACCGGCGGCCTGGTGAAGGCCTATGGCGGCGGTGTCCATCAGGCGCTTGCGCAGTTGAAAACGCAGCGCAAGACGCCGTTAACCGCATATACTTTGCAATGTGAATACGGACAGCTGGCCGGGGTAGAAGCGTTGCTGGCGCAGTTCTCGGGCATTATTGTGGAAAGTGAATATCAGGCGTCTGTGCAACTGCGCGTCGCGCTTCCGCAAGCTGAAGTGGCCTCTTTTTCGACAAAACTGGCTGATTTTAGTCGTGGTTCATTGCAATTACTGAAGATTGACGAATAATCCCCACCTGATTTTTTTGTAACCCAAAGGAAGCGCCAGAGATGCATTTTCGCGCGATAACCCGAATCGTTGGACTGTTGGTCATCTTATTTTCGGGGACAATGATTGTCCCGGGATTAGTGGCCTTGATATATCGCGATGGCGCGGGGCGAGCTTTCACCCAAACCTTCTTTGTTGCCCTGGCGATTGGCTCCATGCTGTGGTGGCCGAACCGCAAGCAAAAAGGCGAACTGAAATCCCGCGAGGGGTTTCTGATTGTCGTGCTGTTCTGGACCGTGTTGGGCAGCGTCGGTGCGTTACCGTTTATCTTTGCTGAACAGCCTAATCTGACGGTGACGGATGCCTTTTTTGAATCCTTTTCCGGCTTAACCACTACCGGCGCGACGACGCTGGTGGGACTGGACTCACTGCCTCATGCCATCCTGTTCTATCGCCAGATGCTGCAGTGGTTCGGCGGTATGGGGATCATCGTGCTGGCGGTGGCGATTTTGCCTATCCTCGGCGTCGGTGGGATGCAGCTCTACCGGGCAGAAATGCCGGGCCCGTTGAAAGACAATAAAATGCGCCCGCGTATTGCCGAGACGGCAAAAACGCTGTGGCTTATTTATGTCTTATTAACCGTCGCCTGCGCATTGGCGCTGTGGTTTGCCGGAATGCCGGCATTCGACGCGATCGGCCATAGCTTTGCGACCATCGCTATCGGCGGCTTCTCAACTCACGATGCCAGCGTCGGCTACTTTAATAGCCCGATGATTAATTCCATCATCGCCATCTTCCTGCTGATCTCCGGCTGTAACTATGGCCTGCACTTTTCGCTATTAAGTGGACGCAGTTTGCGGGTTTACTGGCGTGACCCGGAATTCAGAATGTTTATCGGTGTTCAGCTAACCCTGGTTATCGTCTGTACACTGGTATTGTGGCTACATAATGTCTACGGCTCGGTGTTAACAACGCTGAACCAGGCGTTCTTCCAGGTGGTGTCGATGGCGACGACCGCTGGGTTTACTACCGATAGTATTGCGCGCTGGCCACTGTTCTTGCCGGTATTGCTGCTATGCTCTGCGTTTATCGGCGGCTGCGCCGGGTCAACGGGCGGTGGCTTAAAGGTCATTCGTATCCTGTTGCTGTTTAAGCAGGGGAATCGTGAGCTTAAGCGCCTGGTGCACCCGAATGCGGTCTATAGCATTAAGCTAGGCAACCGTGCGCTACCGGAACGTATTCTGGAAGCCGTGTGGGGATTCTTCTCCGCCTATGCGTTGGTCTTTATCATTAGTATGCTGGCTATTATTGCGACTGGGGTTGATGACTTCTCTGCCTTTGCTTCAGTTGTGGCGACATTGAACAACCTGGGGCCTGGTCTTGGGGTCGTTGCTGATAACTTTGCGACAATGAACCCGGTCGCGAAATGGATCCTGATTGCTAACATGCTGTTTGGTCGTCTGGAAGTGTTCACCTTATTGGTGCTCTTTACTCCCACTTTCTGGCGCGAATAACAGGAGTGCTCGTGAAAACTTTAATTCTTTTCTCCACCCGGGATGGGCAGACCCGTGAAATTGCCTCCTACCTGGCTTCTGAACTCAAAGAGCTGGGGGTTGATGCGGATACTGTGAACTTGAACCGTACCGAGACGGTTGAGTGGCATCATTACGATCGGGTGGTGATTGGCGCTTCTATTCGCTACGGGCACTTTCATCCAGCGCTGGACCGCTTTGTGAAAAAACATCTGGCATCTCTGCAGGCGTTGCCGGGGGCGTTCTTCTCGGTAAACCTGGTGGCGCGCAAACCGGAAAAGCGCACCCCGCAAACCAACAGCTATACGCGCAAGTTTCTCCTTAACTCGCCGTGGCAGCCGCAGAGCTGCGCGGTATTTGCCGGTGCGCTGCGTTATCCGCGATATCGCTGGTACGATCGAATGATGATTCGCTTAATTATGAAGATGACCGGCGGGGAAACGGATACCAGTAAAGAAGTGGTTTATACCGATTGGCCGCAGGTTGCCAGATTTGCGCGAGAAATCGCGCAAATGACGAGCAAATAGCGCGTAAAACTCGCGTTATGGTGGAAAATCGAGCGAACGAAAAGTTTTTTTGAATTTCCTCTTGTCACTTCAGAATTACTCCCTATAATGCGCCACCACTGACACGGAACAACGGCAAACAAGCCGCCGGGTCAGCGGGGTTCCGGTGAGAACCTCGCGGAGAAAAGCAAAAATAAATGCTTGACTCTGAGGCGGGAAAGCGTAATATGCACACCCCGCGCCGCAGCGAAAAACGAAGCGGCACTGCTCTTTAACAATTTATCAGACAATCTGTGTGGGCACTCAAAGTGACATGGATTCTTAACGTCCTCGGACGAAAAATGAATACCAAGTCTCTGAGTGAACATGCGTAATTCATTACGAAGTTTAATTCACGAGCATCAAACTTAAATTGAAGAGTTTGATCATGGCTCAGATTGAACGCTGGCGGCAGGCCTAACACATGCAAGTCGAGCGGTAACACAGAGAGCTTGCTCTCGGGTGACGAGCGGCGGACGGGTGAGTAATGTCTGGGAAACTGCCTGATGGAGGGGGATAACTACTGGAAACGGTAGCTAATACCGCATAACGTCGCAAGACCAAAGTGGGGGACCTTCGGGCCTCATGCCATCAGATGTGCCCAGATGGGATTAGCTAGTAGGTGGGGTAATGGCTCACCTAGGCGACGATCCCTAGCTGGTCTGAGAGGATGACCAGCCACACTGGAACTGAGACACGGTCCAGACTCCTACGGGAGGCAGCAGTGGGGAATATTGCACAATGGGCGCAAGCCTGATGCAGCCATGCCGCGTGTATGAAGAAGGCCTTCGGGTTGTAAAGTACTTTCAGCGAGGAGGAAGGCGTTAAGGTTAATAACCTTGGCGATTGACGTTACTCGCAGAAGAAGCACCGGCTAACTCCGTGCCAGCAGCCGCGGTAATACGGAGGGTGCAAGCGTTAATCGGAATTACTGGGCGTAAAGCGCACGCAGGCGGTCTGTCAAGTCGGATGTGAAATCCCCGGGCTCAACCTGGGAACTGCATTCGAAACTGGCAGGCTAGAGTCTTGTAGAGGGGGGTAGAATTCCAGGTGTAGCGGTGAAATGCGTAGAGATCTGGAGGAATACCGGTGGCGAAGGCGGCCCCCTGGACAAAGACTGACGCTCAGGTGCGAAAGCGTGGGGAGCAAACAGGATTAGATACCCTGGTAGTCCACGCCGTAAACGATGTCGACTTGGAGGTTGTGCCCTTGAGGCGTGGCTTCCGGAGCTAACGCGTTAAGTCGACCGCCTGGGGAGTACGGCCGCAAGGTTAAAACTCAAATGAATTGACGGGGGCCCGCACAAGCGGTGGAGCATGTGGTTTAATTCGATGCAACGCGAAGAACCTTACCTACTCTTGACATCCAGAGAACTTAGCAGAGATGCTTTGGTGCCTTCGGGAACTCTGAGACAGGTGCTGCATGGCTGTCGTCAGCTCGTGTTGTGAAATGTTGGGTTAAGTCCCGCAACGAGCGCAACCCTTATCCTTTGTTGCCAGCGGTCCGGCCGGGAACTCAAAGGAGACTGCCAGTGATAAACTGGAGGAAGGTGGGGATGACGTCAAGTCATCATGGCCCTTACGAGTAGGGCTACACACGTGCTACAATGGCATATACAAAGAGAAGCGACCTCGCGAGAGCAAGCGGACCTCATAAAGTATGTCGTAGTCCGGATTGGAGTCTGCAACTCGACTCCATGAAGTCGGAATCGCTAGTAATCGTAGATCAGAATGCTACGGTGAATACGTTCCCGGGCCTTGTACACACCGCCCGTCACACCATGGGAGTGGGTTGCAAAAGAAGTAGGTAGCTTAACCTTCGGGAGGGCGCTTACCACTTTGTGATTCATGACTGGGGTGAAGTCGTAACAAGGTAACCGTAGGGGAACCTGCGGTTGGATCACCTCCTTACCTTAAAGAACCTGCCTTTGTAGTGCTCACACAGATTGTCTGATGAAAATACAGCAGTAAGTAATCTCTGCAGGCTTGTAGCTCAGGTGGTTAGAGCGCACCCCTGATAAGGGTGAGGTCGGTGGTTCAAGTCCACTCAGGCCTACCAAATTCGCTCTCGTGCTTTGTTGTGGCAAAGCTCGCATACTTCAGTATGCTTCGCTTCACCACGCCGCGCCCGAAAACGAATTAAAGGTTAAAAGAGATTCATTCGATGGGGCTATAGCTCAGCTGGGAGAGCGCCTGCTTTGCACGCAGGAGGTCTGCGGTTCGATCCCGCATAGCTCCACCATCCTTACTGCAAAAACAGAAAACTTCAGAGTGTACCTGAAAAGGTTCACTGCGAAGTTTTGCTCTTTAAAAATCTGGATCAAGCTGAAAATTGAAACGACACACAGTCAATGTGTGTTCGAGTCTCTCAAATTTTCGCGACACGTGGGTGTTTTACGAAACATCTTCGGGTTGTGAGGTTAAGCGACTAAGCGTACACGGTGGATGCCCTGGCAGTCAGAGGCGATGAAGGACGTGCTAATCTGCGAAAAGCGTCGGTAAGGTGATATGAACCGTTACAGCCGGCGATGTCCGAATGGGGAAACCCAGTGCAATTCGTTGCACTATCGTTAACTGAATACATAGGTTAACGAGGCGAACCGGGGGAACTGAAACATCTAAGTACCCCGAGGAAAAGAAATCAACCGAGATTCCCCCAGTAGCGGCGAGCGAACGGGGAGCAGCCCAGAGTCTGAATCAGCTTGTGTGTTAGTGGAACGGTCTGGAAAGTCCGACGGTACAGGGTGATAGTCCCGTACACCAAAATGCACAGGCTGTGAACTCGAAGAGTAGGGCGGGACACGTGGTATCCTGTCTGAATATGGGGGGACCATCCTCCAAGGCTAAATACTCCTGACTGACCGATAGTGAACCAGTACCGTGAGGGAAAGGCGAAAAGAACCCCGGCGAGGGGAGTGAAAAAGAACCTGAAACCGTGTACGTACAAGCAGTGGGAGCACCTTTATGGTGTGACTGCGTACCTTTTGTATAATGGGTCAGCGACTTATATTCTGTAGCAAGGTTAACCGTATAGGGGAGCCGCAGGGAAACCGAGTCTTAACTGGGCGTTAAGTTGCAGGGTATAGACCCGAAACCCGGTGATCTAGCCATGGGCAGGTTGAAGGTTGGGTAACACTAACTGGAGGACCGAACCGACTAATGTTGAAAAATTAGCGGATGACTTGTGGCTGGGGGTGAAAGGCCAATCAAACCGGGAGATAGCTGGTTCTCCCCGAAAGCTATTTAGGTAGCGCCTCGTGAATTCATCTTCGGGGGTAGAGCACTGTTTCGGCTAGGGGGTCATCCCGACTTACCAACCCGATGCAAACTACGAATACCGAAGAATGTTATCACGGGAGACACACGGCGGGTGCTAACGTCCGTCGTGAAGAGGGAAACAACCCAGACCGCCAGCTAAGGTCCCAAAGTCACAGTTAAGTGGGAAACGATGTGGGAAGGCACAGACAGCCAGGATGTTGGCTTAGAAGCAGCCATCATTTAAAGAAAGCGTAATAGCTCACTGGTCGAGTCGGCCTGCGCGGAAGATGTAACGGGGCTAAACTGTGCACCGAAGCTGCGGCAGCGACACTATGTGTTGTTGGGTAGGGGAGCGTTCTGTAAGCCTGCGAAGGTGGCCTGTGAGGGTTGCTGGAGGTATCAGAAGTGCGAATGCTGACATAAGTAACGATAATGCGGGTGAAAAGCCCGCACGCCGGAAGACCAAGGGTTCCTGTCCAACGTTAATCGGGGCAGGGTGAGTCGACCCCTAAGGCGAGGCCGAAAGGCGTAGTCGATGGGAAACAGGTTAATATTCCTGTACTTGGTGTTACTGCGAAGGGGGGACGGAGAAGGCTATGTTAGCCGGGCGACGGTTGTCCCGGTTTAAGCATGTAGGCGGAGGTTCCAGGTAAATCCGGTACCTTTTAACGCTGAGGTGTGATGACGAGGCACTACGGTGCTGAAGTAACAAATGCCCTGCTTCCAGGAAAAGCCTCTAAGCATCAGGTAACATTGAATCGTACCCCAAACCGACACAGGTGGTCAGGTAGAGAATACCAAGGCGCTTGAGAGAACTCGGGTGAAGGAACTAGGCAAAATGGTGCCGTAACTTCGGGAGAAGGCACGCTGATATGTAGGTGAAGCCCCTGCGGGTGGAGCTGAAATCAGTCGAAGATACCAGCTGGCTGCAACTGTTTATTAAAAACACAGCACTGTGCAAACACGAAAGTGGACGTATACGGTGTGACGCCTGCCCGGTGCCGGAAGGTTAATTGATGGGGTTATCCGTAAGGAGAAGCTCTTGATCGAAGCCCCGGTAAACGGCGGCCGTAACTATAACGGTCCTAAGGTAGCGAAATTCCTTGTCGGGTAAGTTCCGACCTGCACGAATGGCGTAATGATGGCCAGGCTGTCTCCACCCGAGACTCAGTGAAATTGAACTCGCTGTGAAGATGCAGTGTACCCGCGGCAAGACGGAAAGACCCCGTGAACCTTTACTATAGCTTGACACTGAACATTGAGCCTTGATGTGTAGGATAGGTGGGAGGCTTTGAAGCGTGGACGCCAGTCTGCGTGGAGCCAACCTTGAAATACCACCCTTTAATGTTTGATGTTCTAACGTTGGCCCCTAATCGGGGTTGCGGACAGTGTCTGGTGGGTAGTTTGACTGGGGCGGTCTCCTCCCAAAGAGTAACGGAGGAGCACGAAGGTTAGCTAATCCTGGTCGGACATCAGGAGGTTAGTGCAATGGCATAAGCTAGCTTGACTGCGAGCGTGACGGCGCGAGCAGGTGCGAAAGCAGGTCATAGTGATCCGGTGGTTCTGAATGGAAGGGCCATCGCTCAACGGATAAAAGGTACTCCGGGGATAACAGGCTGATACCGCCCAAGAGTTCATATCGACGGCGGTGTTTGGCACCTCGATGTCGGCTCATCACATCCTGGGGCTGAAGTAGGTCCCAAGGGTATGGCTGTTCGCCATTTAAAGTGGTACGCGAGCTGGGTTTAGAACGTCGTGAGACAGTTCGGTCCCTATCTGCCGTGGGCGCTGGAGAATTGAGGGGGGCTGCTCCTAGTACGAGAGGACCGGAGTGGACGCATCACTGGTGTTCGGGTTGTCATGCCAATGGCATTGCCCGGTAGCTAAATGCGGAAGAGATAAGTGCTGAAAGCATCTAAGCACGAAACTTGCCCCGAGATGAGTTCTCCCTGAGACTTTAAGTCTCCTGAAGGAACGTTAAAGACGATGACGTTGATAGGTCGGGTGTGTAAGCGTAGCGATACGTTGAGCTAACCGATACTAATGAACCGTGAGGCTTAACCTTACAACGCCGAAGGTGTTTTGGCGGATTTGAGACGATTTTCAGCCTGATACAGATTACTCGATGCGTCCTGAGGACGTGTTGAAAACAGAATTTGCCTGGCGGCGATAGCGCGGTGGTCCCACCTGACCCCATGCCGAACTCAGAAGTGAAACGCCGTAGCGCCGATGGTAGTGTGGGGTCTCCCCATGTGAGAGTAGGGAACTGCCAGGCATCAAATAAAACGAAAGGCTCAGTCGAAAGACTGGGCCTTTTGTTTTTGTATTTTGCGGCCAGACGCGCCGCCATCTCCCCCGGTGGCGCTGCGCTTACCGGGGCTACAGACCCCGTAGCCCGGAAAAGGTGCGCAGCACCGCCTCCGGGAAAGGCTCCTGCCTGCCGGCACCCTTCATTCACGCCCATGATGAGATGAACCCGGCCCCGAACCGATATTATTCAGGCAAGCCTTCCCTCGCCAGATACGGTAAACTAATGCTGATTTTGCATCAGGAAGCCACTATGAACCTCTCCCTCAAACCCTGGAATACCTTTGGCATTAGCCATTCTGCCAAAGCAATTGTACTTGCTGAAAATGAACAACAGTTGCTGGCTGCCTGGCAAGCCGCTGCTGCAGAACACCAACCTTGTCTGATCCTTGGAGAAGGAAGCAACGTTCTGTTCCTGAAAGACTATTCCGGCACGGTGATCATCAACCGCATCATGGGGATCGAGGTAAGCGAAACGTCTGAAGCCTGGCGTTTGCACGTTGGCGCCGGTGAAAACTGGCATCAACTGGTGCAATTTGCGCTGGAAAATGGAATGCCTGGGCTGGAAAATCTGGCCTTAATTCCTGGTTGCGCGGGGTCTTCACCAATTCAAAATATTGGTGCCTATGGCGTCGAACTGCAGCGAGTATGTGAATACGTAGACTGTATCGAACTCGAAACAGGTCGCAAGCAGCGCCTTTCTGCCGCAGAGTGCCGTTTCGGCTATCGCGACAGTATTTTCAAACATGAATATCAGGATCGTTACGCGATAGTGGCTGTTGGGCTACGGCTGGAAAAAGCATGGCAGCCCGTCCTGACCTATGGTGATTTAACCCGCCTCGATCCGCAAACTGTTACCCCACGCCAGGTATTCGATGCCGTTTGTCACATGCGTATGACCAAGTTACCGGATCCTAAAGTGAATGGTAATGCCGGTAGCTTCTTTAAAAACCCGGTCGTCAGCGCTCAAGTTGCCCAGGCGCTGCTGGCTTCATTCCCTAACGCGCCGCATTATCCACAGGCTGACGGCAGCATTAAACTGGCAGCCGGTTGGCTTATCGACCAGTGCCAGCTAAAAGGGAAAACTATCGGCGGGGCTGCCGTTCACCGTCAGCAGGCGTTGGTGCTGATCAACGATAACCAGGCGACCAGCGATGATGTCGTTGGGTTGGCACACTATGTCCGCCAGCAGGTAGGCGAGAAATTTAATGTTTGGCTCCAGCCTGAAGTGCGCTTCATCGCAGAGAACGGTGAAGTGAATGCGGAAGAGGTGATTGCATGAAAGATAATACCGTACCCCTGACGCTGATCTCTATTCTGGCGGATGGCGAGTTTCACTCTGGCGAACAGCTCGGCGAACGCCTGGGGATGAGCCGCGCGGCAATTAACAAGCATATGCAGACGCTCCGCGACTGGGGTGTTGATGTGTTTACCGTACCAGGGAAGGGCTATAGCCTCCCTGAACCGATTGAATTGCTGGACGAGCAAAAGATTGCCGGCCAGATTGAACAAGGTCGTATTACCGTGCTGCCGGTGATTGATTCCACCAACCAGTATTTGCTGGATCGTCTGGATGAACTGGAATCAGGTGATGCCTGTGTCGCTGAATATCAGCAGGCTGGTCGTGGCCGCCGCGGGCGTAAGTGGTTCTCACCGTTTGGGGCCAATCTTTATCTCTCCATGTACTGGCGTCTGGAACAAGGCCCTGCTGCTGCGATTGGTTTGAGCCTGGTGATCGGTATTGTGATTGCAGAAGTACTGCAGAGCCTGGGGGCGGATAACGTTCGGGTCAAATGGCCGAATGATATCTATCTGCAGGACCGCAAGTTGTCCGGTATCCTGGTAGAACTGACAGGCAAAACCGGTGATGCCGCGCAAATCGTCAGCGGCGCTGGTATCAACCTCGTGATGCGCCGCGTTGAGTCTGACATTGTCAATCAGGGGTGGATCAGCCTCCAGGAGGCGGGAGTCTTCATTGACCGTAACACCCTGACGGCGCGTCTGGTGAAAGCATTACGTACCGGTTTGCAACTATTCGAACAGGAAGGTTTAACACCTTACCTGCCACGCTGGGAAAAACTGGATAACTTTATTAATCGGCCGGTGAAGCTGATTATTGGTGATAAGGAAATATTTGGTATTTCTCGCGGAATTGATGCTCAAGGGGCATTATTACTCGAGCAGGATGGGGTAATTAAACCATGGGTGGGAGGCGAGATATCGCTGCGTAGCGCTGAATAGAAAAAAGGGAGCTTGCGCTCCCTTTTTTATTTCCGTAGGCGAACTTGATCGACCGAATGATTTGCGCTTTTGGTCATAATCAAGCTTGCTCGCTCTCGGGTTGGTAATATATTTTCTTTTAAGTTCAGTAGGTTGATCTCATTCCATAATGAAGTGGCGATATTGACCGCTTCGTCTTTTGAGAGTTTTGCGTAATTATGGAAATAAGAATCCGGATCGGTAAAAGCGCCTTCACGGAATTTCAGGAAGCGGTTGATATACCAGTTTTTTAATAAGTCTTCCGGCGCATCGACATAAATAGAGAAGTCGACAAAGTCAGAGACAAATACATGATGCGGATCGTGCGGATAATCCATCCCGCTCTGCAGAACGTTCAAACCTTCCAGAATAAGAATATCCGGTTGAGCAACGGTTTTATCACCATCAGGAATAACATCATAAATGAGATGGGAATAGACCGGCGCGGTGGCATTTGGTACGCCAGATTTCAGGTCAGAAACAAACTTCACCAACCGATGCATATCATAGGACTGCGGGAAGCCCTTTTTCTTCATCAAGCCGCGTTCTTTTAACACCGAGTTAGGATGTAAGAAGCCATCGGTAGTTATCAGTTCAACATGACGATGTTCCGGCCAGCGGCTAAGCAGCGCCTGTAAAACACGCGCTGTAGTACTTTTACCAACCGCAACGCTACCTGCAATACTGATGATGTAAGGAATACGCTGGCCGTTGGTGCCAAGAAATTGCTCAAGCACCGCCTGGCGACGGAGGTTGGAACTGATATAGAAATTGAGCAAACGTGACAGCGGCAAATAGATCTCGGCGACTTCTTCCAGCGAAAGATCTTCGTTGATGCCTTTTAACCGCGCGATTTCTTCCTCTGTCAGCGTCATCGGAACGGAATCACGAAGTGCAGCCCATTGGTTGCGGTTAAATTGTAGATAGGGTGTCATTAACGTCTGCTCTTTTTTGCTCATAAGCATGTTCTTACTATCACCGAAAAAGAGGTAGCGGTGATGCTTCACACTAGTTAATCAGGACAATGGGCAGGAGGGTAACACCAGAATGCCGGGAATAATAAGAAAAAAACTCATCGAAGGGCGCTTTCTCATAGCAGCATCACAAGTGATGAATAAGTAGAAAGAGGGGAGAAAGCGAGTCTGCTATCTTTGCAGGTTAGCGATCGCACCTGCCACCAGGATTTGCAGGTGAAAAAACCGTCATTCTTATATCTGACAGGCGCAGCGAAACAAATTCTGCGTTGAGGAATGCGCTTTTTTTGCACTCCATTGTTTGAAATTACACCGTTTTTTCGCGTAAGAGCACAAAATGTGAGCAAGAGAACGTTTTATGCAAATTTTTAGTTGCATGAACTCGCAGGTCTCCCTAGAATGCGCGCTACTTGATGCCGACTTAGCTCAGTAGGTAGAGCAACTGACTTGTAATCAGTAGGTCACCAGTTCGATTCCGGTAGTCGGCACCATAACAATTTGGGTGGGGTTCCCGAGCGGCCAAAGGGAGCAGACTGTAAATCTGCCGTCATCGACTTCGAAGGTTCGAATCCTTCCCCCACCACCACTTTCGGGCAACGCTTTGCGTAGCCGGAGTTGGTTGGGTAAACTAATCAGCTCAACATTAAAGAGAGCAATCTCTTTTTTGTTACAGAAAGAACTGGGTAGCCGAGTTTCAGGATGCGGGCATCGTATAATGGCTATTACCTCAGCCTTCCAAGCTGATGATGCGGGTTCGATTCCCGCTGCCCGCTCCAGACGTGCTGATATGGCTCAGTTGGTAGAGCGCACCCTTGGTAAGGGTGAGGTCCCCAGTTCGACTCTGGGTATCAGCACCACTTCTTTATCTCTCCTTCCCTGTTTCTCTCTGTTTATTGCATTCAACAAGTCGGGCATGTTGCCTGGTTGATGTGGTGATATCACCGATTTATCCGTGTCTTAGAGGGACAATCGATGTCTAAAGAAAAGTTTGAACGTACAAAACCGCACGTTAACGTCGGTACTATCGGCCACGTTGACCATGGTAAAACAACGCTGACCGCTGCAATCACTACCGTACTGGCTAAAACCTACGGCGGTGCTGCTCGCGCATTCGATCAGATCGATAACGCGCCGGAAGAAAAAGCTCGTGGTATCACCATCAACACTTCCCACGTTGAATATGACACCCCGACTCGCCACTACGCGCACGTAGACTGCCCGGGCCACGCCGACTATGTTAAAAACATGATCACCGGTGCTGCTCAGATGGATGGCGCGATCCTGGTTGTTGCTGCGACTGACGGCCCGATGCCGCAGACTCGTGAGCACATCCTGCTGGGTCGTCAGGTAGGCGTTCCGTACATCATCGTGTTCCTGAACAAATGCGACATGGTTGATGACGAAGAGCTGCTGGAACTGGTTGAGATGGAAGTTCGTGAACTGCTGTCTCAGTACGATTTCCCGGGCGACGACACTCCGATCGTTCGTGGTTCTGCTCTGAAAGCGCTGGAAGGCGACGCAGAGTGGGAAGCGAAAATCATCGAACTGGCTGGCTTCCTGGATTCTTACATCCCGGAACCAGAGCGTGCGATTGACAAGCCGTTCCTGCTGCCGATCGAAGACGTATTCTCCATCTCCGGTCGTGGTACCGTTGTTACCGGTCGTGTAGAGCGCGGTATCATCAAAGTTGGTGAAGAAGTTGAAATCGTTGGTATCAAAGACACCGCGAAAACCACCTGTACTGGCGTTGAAATGTTCCGCAAACTGCTGGACGAAGGCCGTGCTGGTGAGAACGTAGGCGTTCTGCTGCGTGGTATCAAACGTGAAGAAATCGAACGTGGTCAGGTACTGGCTAAGCCGGGCAGCATCAAGCCGCACACCAAGTTCGAATCTGAAGTGTACATCCTGTCCAAAGACGAAGGCGGCCGTCATACTCCGTTCTTCAAAGGCTACCGTCCGCAGTTCTACTTCCGTACTACTGACGTGACTGGTACCATCGAACTGCCGGAAGGCGTAGAGATGGTAATGCCGGGCGACAACATCAAAATGGTTGTTACCCTGATCCACCCGATCGCGATGGACGATGGTCTGCGTTTCGCAATCCGTGAAGGCGGCCGTACCGTTGGCGCGGGCGTGGTTGCTAAAGTTCTCGGCTAATCGCTGATAACATTTGACGCAATGCGCAATAAAAGGGCATCATTTGATGCCCTTTTTGCACGCTTTCACACCAGAACCTGGCTCATCAGTGATTTTTTTTGTCATAATCATTGCTGAGACAGGCTCTGAAGAGGGCGTAAAGTCCGAAACGCAGCAGAGCATTTCGGTTTGGTCGCCTCGCATTTTATGCGGGGCGAAGATGTTTGTCTGAATTCTTGTGACAGGTTGGTTTATGAGTGCGAATACCGAAGCTCAAGGGAGCGGGCGCGGCCTGGAAGCGTTGAAGTGGGTTATCGTTGCCGTGCTGCTGATTGTAGCCATCGTAGGCAACTTCCTTTATCGCGACATTATGCTGGCGATCCGTGCGCTGGCTGTGGTGATTCTTATCGCTGCTGCCGGTGGCGTCGCTCTGTTAACGACAAAAGGTAAGGCGACAGTCGCTTTCGCCCGCGAAGCGAGAACCGAAGTCCGCAAAGTGATCTGGCCGACCCGCCAGGAAACGCTGCACACCACGCTGATTGTTGCTGCCGTAACTGCAGTAATGTCACTGATCCTGTGGGGACTGGATGGTATTCTGGTTCGCCTGGTATCCTTTATCACTGGCCTGAGGTTCTGAGATGTCTGAAGCTCCTAAAAAGCGCTGGTACGTCGTTCAGGCGTTTTCCGGTTTTGAAGGTCGCGTAGCTACTTCGCTGCGTGAACATATCAAATTACACAACATGGAAGAGTTGTTTGGCGAAGTCATGGTTCCAACCGAAGAAGTGGTTGAAATCCGTGGCGGCCAGCGTCGCAAAAGCGAACGCAAATTCTTCCCAGGCTACGTTCTGGTTCAGATGGTCATGAACGACGCGAGCTGGCACCTGGTGCGCAGCGTCCCGCGCGTGATGGGCTTCATCGGCGGTACTTCCGACCGTCCGGCGCCGATCAGCGACAAAGAAGTCGATGCCATCATGAACCGTCTGCAGCAGGTTGGCGATAAGCCGCGTCCGAAAACGCTGTTTGAGCCGGGCGAAATGGTTCGCGTCAACGATGGTCCGTTTGCTGACTTTAACGGCGTTGTTGAAGAAGTGGACTACGAGAAGTCTCGCCTGAAAGTTTCCGTTTCTATCTTCGGTCGTGCGACTCCGGTAGAACTGGACTTCGGCCAGGTTGAGAAGGCGTAAGCCGGCGATCAAAAAAGCAGCGATTTAATCGTTGCATAGGGCGCGAAATTGGCATACAATTTCGCGCCTTTTGTTTTTATGGGCCTGGCCCGTAAAACGATGTTTAATCACGGGGAGCTTCTCTGAAGCGTTAATACCCAATTCGAGGATTTAAGAATGGCTAAGAAAGTACAAGCCTACGTCAAGCTGCAGGTTGCAGCTGGTATGGCAAACCCGAGTCCGCCGGTTGGTCCAGCACTGGGTCAGCAGGGCGTTAACATCATGGAATTCTGCAAAGCGTTCAACGCAAAAACCGAATCCATGGAAAAAGGTCTGCCAATCCCGGTTGTTATCACCGTTTACGCTGACCGTTCTTTCACTTTCGTTACCAAAACTCCGCCGGCAGCAGTTCTGCTGAAAAAAGCGGCTGGTATCAAGTCCGGCTCTGGTAAGCCGAACAAAGATAAAGTTGGTAAAATTTCCCGCGCTCAGCTGCAGGAAATCGCGCAGACCAAAGCTGCCGACATGACTGGTGCCGACATTGAAGCGATGACTCGCTCCATCGAAGGTACTGCACGTTCCATGGGCCTGGTAGTGGAGGACTAAGAAATGGCTAAACTGACCAAGCGCATGTCCGTGATTCGTGAGAAAGTTGATGCAACTAAACAGTATGACATCAACGAAGCCATCTCTCTGCTGAAAGAACTGGCGACCGCTAAGTTCGTTGAAAGCGTTGACGTTGCTGTAAACCTGGGCATCGATGCTCGTAAATCTGACCAGAACGTACGTGGTGCAACTGTACTGCCGCACGGTACTGGCCGTTCTGTTCGCGTTGCCGTATTTGCACAGGGCCCGAACGCTGAAGCTGCTAAAGCTGCAGGCGCCGAGCTGGTAGGTATGGAAGATCTGGCTGACCAGATCAAGAAAGGCGAAATGAACTTTGACGTTGTTATTGCTTCCCCGGATGCAATGCGCGTTGTTGGCCAGCTGGGCCAGGTTCTGGGCCCGCGCGGCCTGATGCCAAACCCGAAAGTTGGTACCGTAACTCCTAACGTTGCTGAAGCGGTTAAGAATGCTAAAGCAGGTCAGGTTCGTTATCGTAACGACAAAAACGGCATCATCCACACCACCATCGGTAAAGTGGACTTTGACGCTGACAAACTGAAAGAAAACCTGGAAGCTCTGCTGGTTGCGCTGAAAAAAGCAAAACCGACTCAGGCTAAAGGCGTGTACATCAAGAAAGTTAGCATCTCCACCACCATGGGTGCAGGTGTTGCAGTAGATCAGGCTGGCCTGAACGCTTCTGCAAACTAATGCCTTTACGTGGGCGGTGATTTTGTCTACAATCTTACCCCCACGTTTGCTAACGAAAGTTAGCGGCTAACAGATTTGTTCGTTGGAGCCTGGCCTATCCAGGCCTCCGTCGAAGACCGCAGGTGTTTCGTAAGAAACTTAATCCCCTGCGTAGACGGTGACAGAACGCTAAGATTATTTTTTGGATACTCTGGCTTGTTTCTGCTCACCGTATTAAGACGCTCTATTCGTTGAATAGAGTGAAGTGAGTTCCAGAGCATAAGCTCTGGCAAACATCCAGGAGCAAAGCTAATGGCTTTAAATCTTCAAGACAAACAAGCGATTGTTGCTGAAGTCAGCGAAGTAGCCAAAGGCGCGCTGTCTGCAGTAGTTGCGGATTCCCGTGGCGTAACTGTAGATAAAATGACTGAACTGCGTAAAGCAGGTCGTGAAGCTGGCGTTTACATGCGTGTTGTTCGTAACACCCTGCTGCGCCGCGTCGTTGAAGGTACTCCGTTCGAGTGCCTGAAAGACACGTTTGTTGGTCCGACCCTGATTGCATACTCTATGGAACACCCGGGCGCTGCTGCTCGTCTGTTCAAAGAGTTCGCGAAAGCGAATGCAAAATTTGAGGTCAAAGCCGCTGCCTTTGAAGGTGAGCTGATCCCGGCGTCGCAAATCGACCGCCTGGCAACTCTGCCGACCTACGAAGAAGCAATTGCACGCCTGATGGCAACCATGAAAGAAGCTTCGGCTGGCAAACTGGTTCGTACTCTGGCTGCTGTACGCGATGCGAAAGAAGCTGCTTAATCGCAGTTATCTTTGTAAAGCACTCGCTTACGTATAAACTTATTCTGATATTCAGGAACAATTTAAATGTCTATCACTAAAGATCAAATCATTGAAGCAGTATCCGCTATGTCCGTAATGGACGTTGTTGAGCTGATCTCTGCAATGGAAGAAAAATTCGGTGTTTCCGCTGCTGCTGCTGTAGCTGTAGCTGCTGGCCCGGCTGAAGCTGCTGAAGAAAAAACTGAATTCGACGTAATTCTGAAAGCTGCTGGCGCTAACAAAGTTGCTGTTATCAAAGCAGTACGTGGCGCGACTGGCCTGGGTCTGAAAGAAGCTAAAGACCTGGTAGAATCTGCACCGGCTGCACTGAAAGAAGGCATCAGCAAAGACGACGCTGAAGCTCTGAAAAAATCTCTGGAAGAAGCTGGCGCTGAAGTTGAAGTTAAATAAGCCAACCCTTCCGGTTGCAGCCTGAGAAATTAGGCTGAGGCTGGTGACTTTTTAGTCACCAGCCTTTTTGCGCTGTAAGGCGCCAGTAGCATTTCACACTGTTTGACTGCTGGTTTGCCTCACAATGCTTGTTTCTATCGACGACTTAATATACTGCGACAGGTTAGGGTTCCTGGGCTGTGTAAATCGCAATGAAATGGTTTAAGCGTGATAGCAACAGGCATTGCGGAAAGTGTTCCATTTTCCGGTCAACAAAATAGTGTTGCATAAAAAACTGCCCTTTCCGGGCAGATGGGTCGACTTGTCAGCGAGCTGAGGAACCCTATGGTTTACTCCTATACCGAGAAAAAACGTATTCGTAAGGATTTTGGTAAACGTCCACAAGTTCTGGATGTGCCTTATCTCCTTTCTATCCAGCTTGACTCGTTCCAGAAGTTTATCGAGCAAGATCCTGAAGGGCAGTATGGTCTGGAAGCAGCCTTCCGTTCCGTATTCCCGATTCAGAGCTACAGCGGTAATTCAGAGCTGCAGTACGTCAGCTACCGTCTGGGCGAACCTGTTTTTGATGTTAAAGAATGTCAGATCCGTGGCGTGACGTATTCCGCACCGCTGCGCGTAAAACTGCGTCTGGTGATCTACGAGCGCGAAGCGCCGGAAGGCACCGTTAAAGACATTAAAGAACAAGAAGTCTACATGGGCGAAATCCCGCTCATGACCGACAACGGTACCTTCGTTATCAACGGTACCGAGCGTGTTATCGTTTCTCAGCTGCACCGTAGCCCGGGCGTCTTCTTTGACAGTGACAAAGGTAAGACTCACTCTTCCGGTAAGGTCCTGTATAACGCACGTATCATCCCTTACCGTGGTTCCTGGCTGGACTTCGAATTCGACCCGAAAGACAACCTGTTCGTTCGTATCGACCGTCGTCGTAAACTGCCTGCAACCATCATTCTGCGCGCGCTGAATTACACCACTGAGCAGATCCTTGACCTGTTCTTCGAGAAAGTGGTCTTTGAAATTCGCGACAACAAGCTGCAGATGGAGCTGGTACCGGAGCGTCTGCGCGGTGAAACCGCCTCCTTCGATATCGAAGCCAACGGTAAAGTGTACGTTGAGAAAGGCCGTCGTATTACCGCGCGCCATATTCGCCAGCTGGAAAAAGACGATATCAAACATATCGAAGTTCCGGTTGAGTACATCGCGGGTAAAGTTGCTTCTAAAGACTACATCGACGAAGCGACCGGCGAACTGATCTGCCCGGCGAACATGGAGCTGAGCCTGGATCTGCTGGCTAAACTGAGCCAGTCCGGCCACAAGCGTATCGAAACGCTCTTCACCAACGATCTGGACCACGGTCCGTACATTTCTGAAACTGTACGCGTCGACCCGACCAACGATCGTCTGAGCGCGCTGGTAGAAATCTACCGCATGATGCGCCCGGGTGAGCCGCCGACTCGTGAAGCGGCTGAAAGCCTGTTTGAGAACCTGTTCTTCTCCGAAGACCGCTACGATCTGTCCGCGGTTGGTCGTATGAAGTTCAACCGTTCTCTGCTGCGCGACGAAATCGAAGGTTCCGGTATCCTGAGCAAAGACGACATCATTGAAGTGATGAAGAAGCTCATCGATATCCGTAACGGTAAAGGCGAAGTCGATGATATCGACCACCTCGGCAACCGTCGTATCCGTTCCGTTGGCGAAATGGCGGAAAACCAGTTCCGCGTTGGCCTGGTGCGTGTAGAGCGTGCGGTTAAAGAGCGTCTGTCTCTGGGCGATCTGGATACCCTGATGCCTCAGGATATGATCAACGCCAAGCCGATTTCCGCAGCAGTGAAAGAGTTCTTTGGTTCCAGCCAGCTGTCCCAGTTTATGGACCAGAACAACCCGCTGTCTGAGATTACGCACAAACGTCGTATCTCCGCACTCGGCCCAGGCGGTCTGACCCGTGAACGCGCAGGCTTTGAAGTTCGAGACGTACACCCGACTCACTACGGTCGCGTATGTCCAATCGAAACGCCTGAAGGTCCGAACATCGGTCTGATCAACTCCCTGTCCGTGTACGCACAGACTAACGAATACGGTTTCCTTGAGACCCCGTACCGTAAAGTGACCGACGGTGTTGTTACCGACGAAATTCATTACCTGTCTGCTATCGAAGAAGGTAACTACGTCATTGCTCAGGCGAACTCCAACCTGGATGACGAAGGCCACTTTGTTGAAGATCTGGTTACCTGCCGTAGTAAAGGCGAATCCAGCTTGTTCAGCCGCGACCAGGTTGACTACATGGACGTATCCACCCAGCAGGTGGTATCCGTCGGTGCGTCCCTGATCCCGTTCCTGGAACACGATGACGCCAACCGTGCATTGATGGGTGCGAACATGCAACGTCAGGCGGTTCCGACTCTGCGCGCTGATAAGCCGCTGGTTGGTACCGGTATGGAACGTGCTGTTGCCGTCGACTCCGGTGTTACTGCGGTAGCTAAACGTGGCGGTACCGTTCAGTACGTGGATGCTTCCCGTATCGTTATCAAAGTTAACGAAGACGAGATGTACCCGGGCGAAGCAGGTATCGACATCTATAACCTGACCAAGTACACCCGTTCTAACCAGAACACCTGCATCAACCAGATGCCTTGCGTGTCCCTGGGCGAACCAATTGAACGCGGCGACGTCCTGGCCGACGGCCCGTCCACCGACCTCGGTGAACTGGCGCTGGGTCAGAACATGCGCGTAGCGTTCATGCCGTGGAACGGCTACAACTTCGAAGACTCCATCCTCGTATCCGAGCGTGTTGTCCAGGAAGACCGTTTCACCACCATCCACATTCAGGAACTGGCGTGCGTGTCCCGTGACACCAAGCTGGGGCCGGAAGAGATCACCGCTGACATCCCGAACGTGGGTGAAGCTGCGCTCTCCAAACTGGATGAATCCGGTATCGTTTATATCGGTGCGGAAGTGACCGGCGGCGACATTCTGGTTGGTAAGGTAACGCCGAAAGGTGAAACCCAGCTGACTCCGGAAGAGAAACTGCTGCGCGCGATCTTCGGTGAGAAAGCGTCTGACGTTAAAGACTCTTCTCTGCGCGTACCGAACGGTGTCTCTGGTACCGTTATCGACGTTCAGGTCTTTACCCGTGACGGCGTAGAGAAAGACAAGCGTGCGCTTGAAATCGAAGAGATGCAGCTGAAGCAGGCTAAAAAAGACCTGTCTGAAGAACTGCAGATCCTCGAAGCTGGTCTGTTCAGCCGTATTTACGCTGTGCTGGTTGCCGGTGGCGTTGAAGCTGACAAGCTCGACAAACTGCCTCGCGATCGCTGGCTGGAACTGGGCCTGACCGACGAAGAGAAACAAAATCAGCTGGAGCAACTGGCTGAGCAGTATGACGAACTGAAACACGAGTTCGAGAAAAAACTCGAAGCGAAACGCCGTAAAATCACCCAAGGCGACGATCTGGCACCGGGCGTGCTGAAGATTGTTAAGGTATACCTGGCCGTTAAACGCCGTATCCAGCCTGGTGATAAGATGGCAGGTCGTCACGGTAACAAGGGTGTTATCTCTAAGATCAACCCGATCGAAGATATGCCGCACGATGCTAACGGTACGCCGGTAGATATCGTACTGAACCCGCTGGGCGTACCGTCTCGTATGAACATCGGTCAGATCCTGGAAACTCACCTGGGTATGGCTGCGAAAGGCATCGGCGATAAGATCAACGCCATGCTGAAACAGCAGCAAGAAGTCGCGAAACTGCGCGAATTCATCCAGCGTGCTTACGATCTGGGCGCTGACGTTCGCCAGAAAGTTGACCTGAATACCTTCAGCGATGAAGAAGTTCTGCGTCTGGCTGAAAACCTGCGTAAAGGCATGCCGATCGCAACGCCGGTATTCGACGGTGCGAAAGAAGCTGAAATCAAAGAGCTGCTGCAGCTGGGCGATCTGCCGACTTCCGGTCAGATCACTCTGTTTGACGGCCGCACCGGTGAACAGTTCGAACGTCCGGTAACCGTAGGTTACATGTACATGCTGAAACTGAACCACCTGGTCGACGACAAAATGCACGCTCGTTCCACCGGTTCTTACAGCCTGGTTACTCAGCAGCCGCTGGGTGGTAAGGCGCAGTTCGGTGGTCAGCGCTTCGGTGAGATGGAAGTGTGGGCGCTGGAAGCATACGGCGCGGCGTACACCCTGCAGGAAATGCTCACCGTTAAGTCTGATGACGTGAACGGTCGTACCAAGATGTATAAAAACATCGTGGACGGCAACCATCAGATGGAACCGGGCATGCCGGAATCCTTCAACGTACTGTTGAAAGAAATCCGCTCGCTGGGCATCAACATCGAACTGGAAGACGAGTAACTCTCGCTCAAACAGGTCACTGGTGCCGGGGTAAAACCCGGCGCCAGATTGTGCTAACTCCGACGGGAGCAAATCCGTGAAAGACTTATTAAAGTTTCTGAAAGCGCAAACTAAAACCGAAGAGTTTGATGCGATCAAAATTGCTCTGGCATCGCCAGACATGATCCGTTCATGGTCTTTCGGTGAAGTTAAAAAGCCGGAAACCATTAACTACCGTACGTTCAAGCCAGAACGTGACGGTCTGTTCTGCGCTCGTATTTTCGGGCCAGTAAAAGACTATGAGTGCCTGTGCGGTAAGTACAAGCGCCTGAAACACCGTGGTGTTATCTGTGAGAAGTGCGGCGTTGAAGTGACCCAGACCAAAGTGCGTCGTGAGCGCATGGGCCACATCGAGCTGGCGTCTCCGACTGCCCACATCTGGTTCCTGAAGTCTCTGCCGTCCCGTATCGGTCTGCTGCTGGATATGCCGCTGCGTGATATCGAACGCGTACTGTACTTTGAATCTTATGTTGTTATCGAAGGTGGCATGACCAACCTCGAACGCAACCAGATTCTGACTGAAGAGCAGTACCTGGACGCGCTGGAAGAGTTCGGTGACGAATTCGACGCGAAGATGGGCGCCGAAGCTATTCAGGCCCTGCTGAAAAGCATGGACCTGGAGCAAGAGTGCGAGCAGCTGCGTGAAGAGCTGAACGAAACCAACTCCGAAACCAAGCGTAAAAAGCTGACCAAGCGCATTAAGCTGCTGGAAGCCTTCGTTCAGTCTGGCAACAAGCCGGAGTGGATGATCCTGACCGTTCTGCCGGTTCTGCCGCCAGATCTGCGTCCGCTGGTTCCGCTGGATGGCGGTCGTTTTGCGACTTCTGACCTGAACGATCTGTATCGTCGCGTCATTAACCGTAACAACCGTCTGAAACGTCTGCTGGATCTGGCTGCGCCGGACATCATCGTACGCAACGAAAAACGTATGCTGCAGGAAGCGGTCGACGCCCTGCTGGATAACGGTCGTCGCGGTCGTGCGATCACCGGTTCCAACAAACGTCCTCTGAAATCTTTGGCCGATATGATCAAAGGTAAACAGGGTCGTTTCCGTCAGAACCTGCTCGGTAAGCGTGTTGACTACTCCGGTCGTTCTGTAATCACCGTAGGTCCATACCTGCGTCTGCATCAGTGCGGTCTGCCGAAGAAAATGGCGCTGGAGCTGTTCAAACCGTTCATCTACGGCAAGCTGGAACTGCGTGGCCTGGCCACCACCATCAAAGCCGCTAAGAAAATGGTTGAGCGCGAAGAAGCTGTCGTTTGGGATATCCTGGACGAAGTTATCCGCGAACACCCGGTACTGCTGAACCGTGCGCCAACACTGCACCGTTTGGGTATCCAGGCGTTTGAACCGGTTCTGATCGAAGGTAAAGCCATTCAGCTGCACCCGCTGGTTTGTGCGGCATATAACGCCGACTTCGATGGTGACCAGATGGCTGTTCACGTACCGCTGACGCTGGAAGCCCAGCTGGAAGCGCGTGCGCTGATGATGTCTACCAACAACATCCTGTCCCCGGCGAACGGCGAACCAATCATCGTTCCGTCTCAGGACGTTGTACTGGGTCTGTACTACATGACCCGTGACTGTGTTAACGCCAAAGGCGAAGGCATGGTGCTGACTGGCCCGAAAGAAGCGGAGCGTATTTATCGCGCCGGTCTGGCCTCTCTGCATGCGCGCGTTAAAGTGCGTATCACCGAATACGAAAAAGACGACAATGGTGAATTCGTCGCGAAGACCAGCCTGAAAGACACGACCATCGGCCGTGCCATTCTGTGGATGATCGTACCGAAAGGTCTGCCGTTCTCTATCGTGAACCAGGCGCTCGGTAAGAAAGCGATCTCTAAGATGCTGAACACCTGTTACCGTATTCTGGGTCTGAAACCGACCGTTATTTTTGCGGACCAGACGATGTACACCGGCTTTGCTTATGCAGCGCGCTCAGGTGCATCCGTTGGTATCGATGACATGGTCATCCCGGAGAAAAAATACGAAATCATCAGCGAAGCGGAAGCTGAAGTTGCTGAGATTCAGGAACAGTTCCAGTCTGGTCTGGTTACTGCGGGCGAACGCTACAACAAAGTTATCGATATCTGGGCTGCGGCGAACGATCGTGTATCCAAAGCGATGATGGATAACCTGCAAACCGAAACCGTGATTAACCGTGACGGTCAGGAAGAGCAGCAGGTTTCCTTCAACAGCATCTACATGATGGCCGACTCCGGTGCGCGTGGTTCTGCGGCACAGATTCGTCAGCTGGCTGGTATGCGCGGTCTGATGGCGAAGCCGGATGGCTCCATCATCGAAACGCCGATCACCGCGAACTTCCGTGAAGGTCTGAACGTACTCCAGTACTTCATCTCCACCCACGGTGCTCGTAAAGGTCTGGCGGATACCGCACTGAAGACTGCGAACTCCGGTTACCTGACTCGTCGTCTGGTTGACGTTGCGCAGGACCTGGTTGTCACTGAAGACGATTGTGGCACCCTGGAAGGCATCACCATGACGCCGGTTATCGAAGGTGGCGACGTTAAAGAGCCGCTGCGCGATCGCGTATTGGGTCGTGTGACTGCTGAAGACGTTCTGAAGCCGGGTACCGCGGACATTCTGGTTCCACGCAACACGCTGCTGCACGAGCACTGGTGTGACCTGCTGGAAGAGAACTCCGTTGACTCCGTCAAAGTTCGTTCCGTTGTATCCTGTGACACCGACTTTGGTGTATGTGCGCACTGCTACGGTCGTGACCTGGCGCGTGGCCACCTCATCAACAAAGGTGAGGCTATCGGCGTTATCGCGGCACAGTCCATCGGTGAGCCGGGTACACAGCTGACGATGCGTACGTTCCACATCGGTGGTGCGGCATCTCGTGCGGCTGCTGAATCCAGCATCCAGGTGAAAAACAAAGGTAGCATCCGTCTGAGCAATGCGAAGTCGGTTGTGAACTCCAGCGGTAAACTGGTTATCACCTCGCGTAACACCGAACTGAAGCTGATCGACGAATTTGGTCGTACCAAAGAAAGCTATAAAGTGCCTTACGGTTCCGTTATGGCTAAAGGCGACGGCGAACAGGTTGCTGGCGGTGAAACCGTTGCAAACTGGGATCCGCATACCATGCCGGTTATCACCGAAGTGAGTGGTTTCGTCCGCTTCACTGACATGATCGACGGCCAGACCATTACTCGTCAGACCGACGAGCTGACCGGTCTGTCTTCGCTGGTGGTTCTGGATTCCGCGGAACGTACCTCCGGTGGTAAAGATCTGCGTCCGGCGCTGAAAATTGTTGATGCTCAGGGCAACGATGTTCTGATCCCAGGCACCGATATGCCTGCTCAGTACTTCCTGCCGGGTAAAGCGATTGTTCAGCTGGAAGATGGCGTACAGATCAGCTCTGGTGACACCCTGGCGCGTGTTCCGCAGGAATCTGGCGGTACCAAGGATATCACCGGTGGTCTGCCGCGCGTTGCGGACCTGTTCGAAGCACGTCGTCCGAAAGAGCCGGCAATCCTGGCTGAAATCAGTGGCATCATTTCCTTCGGTAAAGAAACCAAAGGGAAACGTCGTCTGGTTATCACCCCGGTAGACGGTAGCGAACCGTACGAAGAGATGATTCCGAAATGGCGTCAGCTGAACGTGTTCGAAGGTGAACGTGTAGAACGTGGTGACGTGGTTTCCGACGGTCCGGAAGCGCCGCACGACATTCTGCGTCTTCGTGGCGTACACGCGGTAACGCGTTACATCACCAACGAAGTGCAGGACGTTTATCGTCTGCAAGGCGTTAAGATTAACGATAAGCACATTGAAGTTATCGTTCGTCAGATGCTGCGTAAAGCGACCATCGAAAGTGCTGGTAGCTCCGACTTCCTCGAAGGTGAGCAGGTTGAATACTCCCGCGTTAAGATCGCTAACCGCGAGCTTGAAGCGAATGGCAAAGTTGCGGCAACCTATTCCCGCGACCTGCTGGGTATCACCAAAGCGTCTCTGGCAACCGAGTCCTTCATCTCCGCGGCATCGTTCCAGGAGACCACTCGCGTGCTGACCGAAGCAGCCGTTGCGGGCAAACGCGACGAACTGCGCGGTCTGAAAGAGAACGTCATCGTGGGTCGTCTGATCCCGGCAGGTACCGGTTATGCGTACCACCAGGATCGTATGCGCCGTCGCGCAGCGGGCGAACAGCCGGCTGCGCCGCAGGTGAGCGTAGAAGAAGCGTCTGCCAACCTGGCAGAACTGCTGAACGCAGGCCTGGGCGGTTCTGACAACGATTAATCGTTGATTCGCTAAGCGCTTAAAAGCCAGTCAGGTTTCCTGACTGGCTTTTTTATTACCTGTCGATTTATCTCACCTAAAACAAATTACATTTATTTAATGTAATTGCCGCAATTAATTAGCAAATTACACATGTCTGATAATTATCTATTTGCTATTTCTTTATGCCATCACTAATCGATGGATAAAAATTCTACATGTATCAAAAAATAGGCGCCGCAAACGCTATATAGTCAAAACACTCAAAGAATCATGTGATTACTTTTCCCCATCCTTTTCGGTTTACCGCAACTGAGGGGGGCACTGCGCCTGTTAAAAGGCAATGGAGGTGGTGAGCAAAATAAAAATAAGGCGGAGAGTATTGTCGTTATTAATGGATAGCTTCTGGGGGATGCATGGAATTTGCTATACAGCTCATCATTATCTTAATTTGTCTGTTCTACGGCGCGAAAAAGGGTGGCATTGCGCTCGGCCTTTTAGGCGGCATTGGCTTAGTTATCTTAGTTTTTGTCTTTCATCTTAAACCAGGAAAACCGCCGGTTGATGTCATGCTGGTGATTATCGCGGTGGTGGCCGCCTCGGCGACGCTACAGGCATCCGGCGGTTTAGACGTGATGCTGCAGATTGCCGAGAAGCTCCTGCGGCGCAACCCCAAATACGTTTCTATCGTTGCGCCATTCGTCACCTGTACGCTGACGATCCTGTGCGGTACCGGCCACGTGGTGTATACGATCCTGCCAATTATTTACGACGTAGCTATCAAAAATAATATTCGCCCGGAGCGGCCGATGGCGGCGAGCTCGATTGGCGCTCAGATGGGGATCATTGCCAGTCCGGTTTCGGTGGCGGTGGTCTCGCTGGTGGCGATGCTCGGGAATTTTACCTTTAACGGTAAGCACCTTGAGTTTCTCGATCTACTGGCGATAACCATTCCGTCAACGCTACTGGGGATTTTGGCGATTGGCATCTTCAGCTGGTTCCGTGGTAAGGACCTTGATAAAGACGAGACCTTCCAGGCGTTTATTGCAGTACCGGAAAACCGTCATTATGTTTATGGCGATACGGCCACGCTATTGGATAAAAAGCTGCCGACCAGCAACTGGATCGCGATGTGGATCTTCCTTGCCTCAATCGCCGTAGTGGCGCTGCTTGGCGCGTTTTCCGAACTGCGCCCGGCGTTCGATGGTAAGCCTCTCTCAATGGTACTGGTGATCCAGATGTTCATGCTGCTCTCCGGGGCGCTTATCATCATCATTACCAAAACTAACCCGGCGTCGATTTCAAAAAATGAGGTTTTCCGCTCGGGGATGATCGCTATCGTCGCGGTGTACGGTATCGCATGGATGGCGGAAACCATGTTTGGCGCGCACATGACCGAGATTAAAGGCGTGCTCGGAGAGATGGTGAAGGAGTACCCGTGGGCCTACGCTATCGTGCTGTTATTGGTATCGAAGTTCGTCAACTCTCAGGCGGCGGCGCTGGCGGCGATTGTCCCGGTAGCGCTGGCGATCGGCGTTGACCCGGCCTATATCGTGGCTTCCGCGCCCGCCTGCTACGGCTATTACATCCTGCCGACTTACCCAAGCGATCTGGCGGCGATTCAGTTTGACCGTTCAGGCACGACCCATATTGGCCGCTTCGTCATAAACCATAGCTTTATCCTGCCGGGATTAATTGGCGTGAGCGTTTCTTGCGTCTTTGGCTGGGTGTTCGCGGCGATGTACGGTTTTCTGTAATTGAGACAGGCGCCGCTGGCGGCGCCTGATAAATCAGCGGGATTATTGTGCGGGCGGCAGGCGGCGATACAGTTCGATCATATCGGTTGCTAAATCCTGAATCACCATCGCGTTCATTAGATGATCCTGGGAATGCACGGTAATCAGGTTCACCGGCAGCTTGCCGCTGCCTTCGTCCAGGCCAATAAGCTGGGTCTGGATTTTATGCGCATGCTTCACGAATTCGTGGGAGTCGGCCATAGCCTGTTCGGCGGCGGCAAAATCGCCTTTACGCGCCTGCTGCAGGGCGGTGAGGGCAGAACTGCGTGCGGAGCCGGCGTTGACCAGCAGCTCCATGATAATCGTCTCTAAATCTTCCATGCCTTACTCCATCAGCTTCAGGGCTTTATCCAGAACGGCATCGCCTTTCATCATGCCGTAATCCATCATGTCAATAACGGCGACCTTTTTACCGACCGGGTCGGCTAGCGCCTGTAGTTTCGCCTGCTCGTACTTCACCTGTGGGCCGAGCAGGATAATATCCGCCGCGGCCAGGTTATCTTTGAACTCCGCTACCGGCACAGCTTTGATCGAGACTTCGATGCCTTTCTTTTGCGCGGCCTCTTTCATGCGTTGCACCAGCATGCTGGTGGACATTCCTGCGGCACAGCATAAAACGATATTCTTCATAGTTTCATCGCCCTTATGTATGTTCCTTGATGCATCATCTTTATCGCGGGCGGCGGCGCGGCACAACCGCTTCACCATGATTGTGTGTAAAACATCACAAAAAATGAAACCGGTTTCAATTTTGCAGCGGCCGAGATAAAAAAGCCCGCAAAAGCGGGCTATCAGGGAGTTGTGCTCAGGCGCGAACGATTCGATTCTTGCCCTGCTGTTTGGCCTTATACAACGCTTCATCCACGCTAACGACCAGTTTTTCCAGCGGCTCCATATTCCATTCCCCGAGGCCGGCGCTAAAGGTGACGGTTAATCCTTCTTCGCGCCAGGTTCGGCTGGCAACGTTAAGGCGCCAGCTCTCCAGAATGGTGAGCGCGTTGTCGATATGTTCGGCAGGGAAGATAACGGCAAACTCTTCGCCGCCGTAGCGGTAAAGCGAGATCTCCTGCGGCTGCAGGATCTGTATCCCTTCACGCGCGACGTTGCGCAGCACGATGTCGCCATTGAGGTGGCCCCAGGTATCATTAATTGATTTAAAGTTGTCGATATCGACCAACGCGAGGGCGAAAGGCTGGTGATCGTTCATCAGGGCGGCGATATCGCTGTCGAAGGCGCGGCGGTTTTTGCAGCCGGTTAGCGCATCGATGGTAGCCTGGCGGACATAGGTGAGCTCACGCTGTTTATTGCTCTCGATCGCTTTGCTGAGCATGGCTTCCAGCCGCGGCGCGCGTTTGACGTCGCCGGTCTTAATGGCGTTAATGATGTTCATCAGTACGGTACGCGAAGCGTGGCGCAGATACAGCCCGAACAGGACGATGACAATGGCGGCAAGAGCGAATCCCCAGGCGACAATATCGGTTTCATAGCGCGTCAGGTCGGCAAGGGTGGTATCGGTGACGCGGAAAATAACGAACCAGTCAGGGTTGGTAAAGGAATAGTAGTAGTACCAGGCCTTATGTTCCTCATCATAAAGTTGGCCTTCCGCGCTGGTCATTTTGTCCATCAGTTCCGCGCTAACGTAGGTTTTAAATAGCGCGCCGGTATCGGGATGGATCACCACTTTGCCGTCGCGTTGCACGACAAAAAACTCGCCCTGTACCGGTGAGACAATCTGCCGTAACGCGTAGCCCATCGACGTCAGATCCATATGAAACGCCAGGCTACCTTTGAGCCTCCCCTGCGGTGAAATGACAGGCCGGTAGACGGTAACGGTAGGATGGTGGGTGAAGTAATCCAGATAGGGACTGGTATAGAGGCTGAAGGTACTGGCTTCCGCCTGGCGAATAAACCAGGGGCGCGTTTTCGGATCAAACGTGCGGCTCTCATCGCCTTCCATCACTTCGGGAGCGCGCAGATAATGACCGAGAGTATCGGCAAGCGAAATGGAGGAGACCGTCGGCATCAGCTCCTGCAGACGCATCAAATCGTCCAGACCCTTTTGCGGATTGAGATTTACGGCGCTATTGAGCGCATCGTCGCGGGCAAAGTATTTCGTCGCGCGCGCCAGAATGTAGTCATTTTCGCGCAGCAGCGATTCGGTGTAGTTCACCGCAAGGTTATGGGTAAAGTTGCGGTTAATATGGTGATAATCTTCAAGAAAGTTTTTCTTCTGCGTCGCGGTAACAAAGATTGCGATCAGTAAAAAACTGAGCAAAATCCCCGCAAACCCCACTACGATCGGCGTAGTAAAAGAGAGCTTTCTGTTGTGGCGTGCCATGAGTTGTTAATCGTCCAGAATCAATATACCCGTCATACTTCAAGTTGCATGTGCGTTGGCTTTCCTCGCTCACCCCAGTCACTTACTGAAGTAAGCTTCTGGGGATTCGCTGCGTCGCCGCGTGACTCGGCCTTCAGCCTCGCCCCTACGGGGCCAGCGCAAGCGCTGTTCAAAACGGCTAGCCGTTTTGTCCTGCAACTCGAATTATTTAGGGTATAAACCGTGGGTTTAGACGCAGGTTAAGCCAGCATGCCTGCTTAGCGAATCAGGTAACTATCGCTAAATTATAACGCTGAGTGCGCTCATCATCGTGATTAATATTTGATAGCAATATGTTTGCGGCAGTGCGGACGGTAGAGGCAGGGCGAAGAGAGGAAAGAAAAGCTCGCCCTGGTCAGCGTCCGCTGCTGACCAGGGCAGAATAGAAAAACGGCGGCAGTTCGGCGAGCCTCCGTTTTTCATCTCTCGTGCAGGCACGCAAAATAATCAGCTGCTTGCAGCATGCTTCATGATGATTGCGAGGCGCGTCCCAGCCAGCTATCCCAGTCTTTCCATACCGGCTGCAGGCCACAGGCGGCCAGCGCGCTGGCGACCTCTTCAGGGCGGCGATCGTCGTGTGGCGCAAATTGCTCAAGTTCCGGATGATCGTCGGCGTAGCCGCCGGGCTGGGTTTTGGAGAACGCGCTGACGTTGTTAATCGCCAGCGGGATCACCCGGTCGCGGAACCACGGTGATTCACGGGTCGAGAGCGACAGCTCAACCTCCGGCGCCAGCAGGCGGAAGGCGCAAATGGTCTGCACCAGCTGACGTTCGTCCATCAGCGAGGCTGGCGCAATCCCTCCGGCACAAGGGCGTAAACGCGGGAAGGAGATAGAGTAACGGCTGCGCCAGTAGCGCTGCTGTAGCCACAGCAGATGTTCGGCGACCATAAAGCAGTCCACCCGCCAGCTGTCGGAAAGACCAATGAGCGCGCCGAGGCCGATCTTGTCGATCCCCGCTTCGCCCAGACGATCCGGCGTATCAAGGCGCCAGAAGAAATCCTGCTTTTTACCTTTCAAGTGGTGCTGGGCATACATGCCTTCATGGTAGGTCTCCTGGTAGACCATTACCCCATCAAGCCCCAGCGTTTTTAGTTCGGCATACTCTTCGGTCGCCAGCGGCTGCACTTCCATATGCAGCGAGGCAAACTGGCGGCGGATGGATGGCAGATGCTGGCGGAAATAATCCATTCCGACCTTACTCTGATGTTCGCCGGTGACCAGTAACAAATGCTCAAAGCCTAAATCGCGGATTGCGGCGCATTCGCGGGCAATCTCTGCTTCATCCAGCGTCTTGCGCTTAATGCGATTACTCATTGAGAAGCCGCAGTAGGTACAGTCGTTGGCGCACAGGTTGGACAAATACAACGGTACGTAAAAGCTGACGGTGTTGCCGAAGCGCTGCCGGGTGAGGCGCTGTGCGCGCTGGGCCAGCGGTTCAAGGTAATCGGCCGCGGCAGGAGAGAGCAGAGCCATCATGTCATCGCGGGTGAGCTGCTTTGTCGCCAGCGCTCGTTCGACGTCGGCGGCGGTTTTGCTGTTGATGCGCAGGCGGATGTCATCCCACTCCAGCTGCCGCCAGCGATCGCTAAAAGTTTTCATGCCAGCGCCTCCAGAAAGCCGGTCAGCGGGCTGGTGGCCTGCGCCTGAATACTGCGTGCGCCCGGTCCGGCCTGACGCGCCAGTAATCCGGCATCGACCGCCATGCGGAAGGCGCGAGCCATGGCGACAGGATCGTCGGCGACGGCAATGGCGGTATTGACCAGCACCGCATCAGCGCCCATCTCCAGCGCCTGCGCCGCGTGGCTCGGTACGCCGATCCCGGCATCAACCACCACCGGTACCGTCGCCTGTTCGATAATAATCTCCAGCATGGCTTTGGTTTCCAGCCCCTGGTTGGAGCCTATCGGCGCACCCAACGGCATTACCGCCGCGCAGCCAGCCTCTTCCAGCCGTTTGCACAGGACCGGGTCGGCGCCGCAATAGGGCAGGACGACAAACCCTTCGCGCACCAGCAATTCCGCCGCCTTCAGGGTTTCAATGGGGTCAGGCAGCAGCCAGCGGGCGTCCGGGTGGATCTCCAGTTTCAACCAGTGGGTGCCTAAGGCTTCCCGCGCCAGGCGGGCGGCAAATACCGCTTCTTCCGCCGTCTTGGCGCCTGAGGTATTCGGCAGCAGGTTAACGCCCGCCGCCAGCAGCGGCGCGAGAATCGCGTCATTGTTCTGGCGTAAATCGACGCGCTTCATAGCCAGCGTCACCAGCTGGCTTCCCGAGGCGCGAATCGCCTCGACCATCACCTCCGGGGCGGCGAACTTGCCGGTTCCGGTAAAAAGGTGGGATTCAAATGTCTTATCAGCAATACGTAACATATCAGCCTCCGGCGATAACCTGAAAAAGCAGGACCCGATCGCCTTCCTGCAAGAGATGATCTTCCCACCGTTCGCGTGGCAGGATGTGTTGATTGAGCGCCAGCGCAACGCCGGGCTGGAGCTGTTCCAGTTGGCTGAGCAGGGCGCTTACGCTGAGGTTGTCCGCGCACTCCAGCGGTTCGTCGTTAAACCAGACTTGCATCATGGCCTCCGCATACCGGGCAGCCCTGGGCCTTTTGCAGCGCGAGGTTGCGCCAGTTGCTGGTGCGGGCATCAAACAGCCGTAGCGTGTTGCGCGGCGTCGCCATGCCGCTAAGGAGCTTTATGGCCTCCAGCGCCTGCAGCGTCCCCATCATGCCGACGACCGGACCGACGATCCCCGCGGTGCGGCAGTTACGTTGCGGTTCGGCGGTGTCCGGCCACAGGCAGCGATAGCAGCCCTGCGCCCAGGGCGGCGTCAGCACCATCAACTGGCCGCCGAAGCCGACGGCGCTGGCGGTCACCAGCGGCGTCTCAAGGGCGACGCAGGCGGCGTTAATCGCCTGGCGGGCGATCATGTTATCGGTACAGTCCAGCACCACGTCGGCTTTCGCCACTTCAGCGCGCAGCGCCTCGCCGCTTAAACGCTGCTGTAGCGCCACGAGGCGGATTTGCGGATTGAGTTGGTTGAGCCGCGTCTTTGCCGCCGCGGCTTTTGGCTGGTCGATATCGTCGCTGGTGAACAGAATTTGCCGCTGCAGGTTGCTGAGATGCACCGCGTCGTCATCGGCCAGCGTCAGCGTCCCGACGCCGGCCCCCGCCAGATATAGCGCCGCCGGCGAACCTAAGCCGCCCAGGCCAATAATCAGCGCCCGGCTGGCTAACAGTTTCTGCTGCCCCTCGATGGCGATATCTTCCAGCAGCAGCTGGCGGCTATAGCGCATGAAATCGTGATCATTCATCGCCTGCTCCCGCCAGCGTTAACAGTTGTGCAGTGGCAGCCCGCCAGTCAGCAGCCTGGGTAATGGCGCTGACGACCGCGATGCTGCCAACGCCGGTGGCCAGTACGCCCGGTGCTTTTTCCAGACTGATGCCGCCTATCGCAACCGTCGGATAATCGGCCAGCCGCTGAATATGCCCGGCAAGCTGTTCGAGGCCCTGCGGCGCCGAAGGCATCTGTTTGGTTTGCGTCGGGAAGACGTGTCCCAGTGCGATGTAGGAAGGGCGCGCCGCCAGCGCGACGTCAATTTCCATGTCGTCGTGAGTGGAGACGCCAAGGCGCAGTCCGGCTTTACGGATGGCGCTCAGGTCGGTGGTTTCCAGGTCCTCTTGACCCAGATGTACGCCATACGCCCGGTGCTTAATCGCCAGTTGCCAGTAATCATTGATAAACAGACGCGCGCGATAGCGGCGGCCAAGCGCGATGGCGGCGATAACATCATCCTCTACCTCGCTGTCGCGCTGGTCCTTGATCCGCAATTGAATAGTGCGTACGCCGGCTTCCAGCAGGCGCTCAATCCACGCCACGCTATCGACAACCGGATAAAGCCCGAGACGAAACGGTACGGGCGGAAAGTCAGGCTGGTACATCAGGCATTTTCCTTTTTCAGGTAGATTTCACCGCCGCGGGCGCGGAAGTTATTCGACATATCGGCCATGCCGGCTTCGATATTTTGCTTTGCGGCGTAGTCGCGGACCTCTTGCGTGATCTTCATCGAACAGAATTTCGGTCCGCACATGGAGCAGAAGTGGGCGACCTTGCCGGATTCCTGCGGTAAGGTTTCATCGTGATAGGCCCGCGCGGTAAAGGGATCGAGCGCGAGGTTGAACTGGTCTTCCCAGCGGAATTCGAAACGCGCTTTTGACATCGCGTTGTCGCGGATCTGCGCCCCCGGGTGGCCTTTAGCGAGGTCGGCGGCGTGGGCGGCGATTTTGTAGGTAATCAGCCCCTGTTTTACATCCTCTTTGTTGGGCAAGCCGAGATGTTCTTTTGGCGTGACGTAGCACAGCATGGCGCAGCCAAACCAGCCAATCATTGCCGCGCCGATACCGGAAGTGAAATGATCATAGCCCGGCGCGATGTCGGTGGTGAGCGGCCCCAGCGTGTAGAACGGCGCTTCGTGGCAGTGCTCCAGCTCTTCGGTCATATTGCGGCGAATCATCTGCATCGGCACGTGGCCGGGGCCTTCAATCATCACCTGAACGTCATACTCCCAGGCGATTTTAGTCAGCTCGCCCAGCGTATGCAGCTCGGCGAACTGAGCCTCGTCGTTGGCATCCTGAATCGAGCCGGGGCGCAGACCATCGCCGAGGGACAGCGACACGTCATAGGCGGCGCAGATTTCACAGATTTCGCGGAAGTGCTGGTAGAGGAAGTTTTCCTGATGATGCGACAGGCACCACTTGGCCATGATCGAACCGCCGCGCGAGACGATCCCGGTCAGCCGCTTCGCGGTCATCGGCACGTAACGCAGCAGCACCCCGGCATGAATCGTGAAGTAGTCGACGCCCTGTTCGGCCTGTTCCAGCAGGGTATCGCGGAAGGCTTCCCAGGTCAGGTTCTCAGCAATGCCGTTGACCTTCTCCAGCGCCTGGTAAATCGGGACGGTACCAATCGGCACCGGGCTGTTGCGCAGGATCCATTCGCGGGTCTCGTGGATATAGCGGCCGGTGGAGAGGTCCATTACCGTGTCGGCGCCCCAGCGGGTTGACCAGACCAGCTTCTCGACTTCTTCTTCGATGGAAGAGGTCACCGCCGAGTTGCCGATATTGGCATTCACTTTCACCAGGAAGTTGCGGCCGATAATCATCGGCTCGGATTCCGGGTGATTGATATTGGCCGGGATGATGGCTCGCCCGGCAGCGACTTCATCGCGGACGAATTCGGCGGTAATGTTGTCCGGCAGGCGTGCGCCAAAGCTTTCTCCGGCATGCTGCTGGCGCAGCACCTCGCTGCGGATACGCTCGCGGCCCATGTTTTCGCGAATGGCGATGAATTCCATCTCCGGGGTGACGATCCCCTGGCGGGCATAGTGTAGTTGCGTCACGCATTTGCCAGCGACGGCGCGTTTAGGCGTCAGCAGGCCGCCGAAGCGCAGTTCATCAAGGCCATCGTCGGCCAGCCGCGCTTTAGTGTAAGCCGAGCTGCGTTCGTTGAGCGGCGCGCAGTCGTTACGCGCGTCGATCCACGGTTGGCGTAGTTTTGCCAGCCCCTGACGGACATCGATGTTGATCTCCGGGTCGCCATAAGGTCCGGAGGTGTCATACACCGGTATCGGTTCGTTGGCTTCGTATTGGGGGTTATCGTTATCACCGCCGATGAGCGTCGGGCTGAGCTGGATTTCACGCATCGGGACGCGGATATCAGCCTGTGAGCCTTGAATGTAAATGCGGCGCGAATTGGGAAAAGCGGTAACTTCCAGCGTATCAATGAATCGCTGCGCGTGTTCGCGTTGTTCCCGGCGGGTCAGTTTGGTAGTAGACATAGCGCATTCCAGTTACAAAAAAAGGAGATGGCTTGTCAGACGACGGATGGAGTAACAGATGCGACCAGCCCGGAACGGGCAGGTGCGACCAGCAGTTTACTCTTGTTCCCTTCGCAGGTATTAGCCTGATCAGGTTCCGCGGATCCCGAATAAACGGTCTCAGCCTTTTCCACTTCAGCGTTCGCGTGGAAAATAGGCACTCCGACAAGATGAAATCCCTCCGCAGAGGGATAATGTATGTAAATTACTCGTTAACGGTTCACAACTCAAGCGGTCGGCGCGATATTGTCGCCAACGTTGTCTTTCTGATCGTGAGCGACGACCAGCGCCAGCAGCTTGTCCTCAAGCGCGAAGCGCGCCTCCAACGATTCGCCGATATCTGACAGCGCCTGCTGAAATTCGAGATAGTTATCATGATCGATGGCGTTTTCGAGGCAGGTATCGTAGTAGTCCATCATCTGCTGGGTATTGGCTTCCAGCTGCGGGTAGATTTTGGTGGCGGCTAAAAGAGGGGTACTCCCTTCCATTTCTCCGATAATACGTTCATAAATATTAAAATGACCGGATGAGAGGTAATCCACCAGGCTTTGGCAAAAGTCATCCAGCGCCTTTTCATTAAGCCGCATAAAGGATTCTTTGCCGGGTTTCAGGCCAACCAGGTTGTAGTAAGCCACGAGCAAATGCTTACGCACAAGCAGCCAGCGATCGACCAGTTTGTTATTGCCTCCAACACGTTCCGTCAGGTTTTCCAGCTGGTTTAACATGATTGACTCCGCAAGATTAAAAATAACGTTGCTCAGCAAATGTAAATATAATGTTAAAAGTGCCAGTAAAACGAAGGTAGCGCAATAGATATGGATCGTATTATTGAAAAATTAGATCGCGGCTGGTGGATCGTCAGTCACGAACAAAAATTATGGCTTCCCGCAGGGGAATTACCACATGGCGAAGCGGTAAATTTTGATCTTGTCGGTGAACGCGCGCTACATCTCGGCGAGTGGCAAGGCGAAGCGGTGTGGCTGGTGCGTCAGGATCGTCGCCGTGATATGGGATCGCTGCGCCAGGTATTGGATCAGGATCCTGGGCTTTTCCAGTTAGCAGGGCGCGGGATCCAGTTGGCCGAGTTTTATCGATCGCATAAATTCTGCGGCTACTGCGGTCACCCGATGCATGTCAGTAAAACCGAGTGGGCGATGCTGTGCGGCCACTGCCGCGAGCGCTATTATCCGCAAATTGCCCCCTGCATTATCGTTGCCATTCGTCGCGACGATTCAATTCTGCTGGCACAGCATACCCGCCATCGTAATGGTGTCCATACGGTGTTGGCCGGGTTTGTCGAAGTGGGTGAAACCCTTGAGCAGGCGGTCGCCCGCGAAGTGATGGAAGAGAGCGGTATTAAGGTGAAAAACCTGCGCTATGTGACCTCCCAGCCGTGGCCCTTCCCGCAATCATTGATGACCGCCTTTATGGCTGAATACGATAGCGGCGATATTGTCGTGGATAAGAAAGAGCTGCTGAGCGCAGAGTGGTATCGCTATGACGATTTGCCGCTACTGCCGCCGTCGGGCACGGTGGCGCGACGCCTGATCGAAGATACGGTGGCGATGTGTCGGGCAGAGTACGAGTGACATGTTACACTGGGCGCATCAACGCTAAAGGAATGTAAAAATGACCGAACTGAAAAACGATCGTTACCTGCGCGCGCTGCTGCGCCAGCCGGTTGATGTCACCCCGGTGTGGATGATGCGCCAGGCGGGCCGCTATCTCCCGGAATACAAAGCCACCCGCGCGCAAGCGGGCGATTTCATGTCGCTGTGTAAAAATGCCGAGCTGGCCTGCGAAGTAACGCTACAGCCGCTGCGCCGTTACCCGCTGGATGCGGCGATCCTCTTTTCGGACATCCTGACGATTCCGGATGCGATGGGGCTGGGGCTGTACTTTGAAGCTGGCGAAGGCCCGCGCTTCACCTCGCCGGTGAAATGCAAAGCCGACGTCGACAAACTGCCGGTGCCGGACCCGGAACAAGAATTAGGCTACGTGATGAACGCCGTGCGCACCATTCGCCGTGAACTGAAAGGCGAAGTACCGCTGATTGGTTTTTCCGGCAGCCCGTGGACGCTGGCGACCTATATGGTCGAAGGCGGCAGCAGCAAAGCCTTTACCGTCATCAAAAAGATGATGTACGCCGAACCGCAGGCGCTGCACGCGCTGCTGGATAAGCTGGCGAAAAGCGTCACCCTGTATCTGAACGCGCAGATCAAAGCGGGCGCGCAGTCGGTGATGATTTTCGACACCTGGGGCGGCGTGTTGACCGGCCGCGACTATCAGCAGTTCTCGCTCTACTATATGCATAAAATCGTCGATGGCCTGCTGCGGGAAAACGAAGGCCGTCGCGTACCGGTAACGCTGTTCACCAAAGGCGGCGGACAATGGCTGGAAGCGATGGCGGAGACCGGCTGCGATGCGCTGGGTCTCGACTGGACCACCGATATTGCCGATGCTCGCCGTCGCGTAGGCCACAAAGTGGCGCTGCAGGGCAATATGGACCCGTCGATGCTTTATGCCCCTGCCGCCCGCATTGAAGACGAAGTGGCGAACATTCTCGCCGGCTTCGGCCAGGGCGAAGGCCATGTCTTTAACCTTGGCCACGGCATCCATCAGGACGTCGACCCACAGCATGCAGGAGTCTTTGTTGAGGCGGTGCATCGTCTCTCCGCGCAATATCACCAATAGGAGATAAGCATGATGGATTTAGCTGCGCTACGGACCCAACAGCAATCTTTAGCCGCATCGGTAGAACGTGCGGACCGATTGGATCGCGACCCGCCGGTGCTGATCGGCGGCGCCGATGTGGGGTTTGAGCAGGAGGGGGAAATTACCCGGGCTGCAATGGTGCTGCTAACTTATCCGGGGCTTGAGCTGGTGGAATATCAGGTGGCGCGCGTCGCCACCACGATGCCGTACATCCCCGGCTTTCTCTCCTTTCGTGAGACCCCCGCGCTGCTGGCGGCGTGGCAACAGCTATCGCAAAAGCCCGATCTGTTGTTCGTCGACGGGCACGGTATTTCACATCCCCGGCGGCTTGGCGTCGCCAGCCATTTTGGCCTGATGGTTGATGTGCCAACGATTGGCGTAGCGAAAAAACGTTTATGCGGCAAGTTTGAACCGCTTGGCGCTGAGCCCGGCGCGCTGGCGCCATTAATCGACAAAGGCGATCAGCTGGCCTGGGTCTGGCGCAGCAAAGCACGCTGCAACCCGTTGTTTATCAGTACGGGCCACCGCGTGGGTATCGATAGCGCGTTAATGTGGGTGGAACGTTGTATGCAGGGCTATCGTCTACCCGAGCCGACGCGCTGGGCCGATGCCGTGGCATCCCGTCGGCCTTCCTTTGTGCGTTGGCAAGCAAATCACGGCTGATTCAGGTACACTGCGCCTAATTTCTGACTTCGAGAATTCATCATGTTACAAAACCCGATTCACCTGCGCCTGGAGAAACTGGAGAGCTGGCAGCACGTCACCTTTATGGCCTGCCTGTGCGAGCGTATGTACCCTAACTACGCCATGTTCTGCAAGCAAACCGAGTTCGGCGACGGCCAGTTATATCGTCGTATCCTTGACCTGATCTGGGAAACGCTGACGGTAAAAGATGCGAAGGTGAATTTCGACAGTCAGCTGGAAAAGCTGGAAGAGGCGATTCCGTCCGCGGATGACTACGACATGTACGGCGTCTATCCGGCTATCGATGCCTGCGTCGCGCTGAGCGAATTAATCCACTCACGCCTGAGCGGTGAAACGCTGGAACATGCTATCGAGGTCAGTAAGACTTCTATTACTACCGTCGCGATGCTGGAAATGACTCAGGAAGGTCGCGAAATGACCGATGAAGAGCTCAGAGCCAACCCGGCGGTTGAACAAGAATGGGACATTCAGTGGGAGATTTTCCGCCTGTTGGCCGACTGCGAAGAACGCGATCTTGAACTGATTAAAGGGCTGCGTGCAGACCTGCGAGAGGCCGGCGAGAGCAATATTGGTATAAATTTTCAGCAATGAGACCACAAAACGTGATTTACCGCCTGAATTGTAGCGTCTGAAGACTTCCATTCCGCCCCCTGTCTGGTCTACATTTGGGGGGCGAAAAAAAGTGGCTATCGGTGCGTGTATGCAGGAGAGTGCTTTTCTGGCATTTCCGTCGCACTCGATGCTTAGCAAGCGATAAACACATTGTAAGGATAACTTATGAACAAGACTCAACTGATTGATGTAATTGCGGACAAAGCTGACCTGTCTAAAGCACAGGCAAAAGCTGCCCTGGAATCCACCCTGGCTGCAATTACCGAGTCTCTGAAAGAAGGTGATGCTGTTCAACTGGTTGGTTTCGGTACCTTCAAAGTGAACCACCGTGCTGAGCGTACTGGCCGCAACCCGCAGACCGGTAAAGAAATCAAAATCGCTGCAGCTAACGTGCCAGCATTTGTTTCTGGCAAAGCGCTGAAAGACGCAGTCAAGTAAGACCGCGTGGCAGTGTCCAGTTTTAACGAAGGGGCTTTTAAGCCCCTTTTGTCTAACTGGCGTCGCACGCTGACGCTGGCAGGCGCGCTATTGCTCACTGCCTGCAGTCACGATTCTTCTCTTCCTCCTTTCACCGCCAGCGGCTACGCCGATAACCAGGGCGCCATGCGCATCTGGCGCAAAGATGCCGGCGATGAAGTGCACCTGCTTGCCGCCTTTAGTCCGTGGCACCGCGGCGACACCTCAACCAGCGAGTACCGCTGGCAGGATGGCCAACTAACGCTTATTGAGCTCAACGTATACGGTAAACCGCCGGAACATATTCGCGCCCGCTTTGACGCCCAGGGCGAGCTAAGCTTTATGCAGCGTGAAGTAGATGGTGAAAAACAGCAGCTTTCGAACGACCAAGTCGCGCTGTACCGCTATCGGGCGCAGCAAATCCGCGAAACCAGTGACGCCTTGCGTCAAGGACGGGTGGTATTACGTCAGGGGCGCTGGCATGCCGATCGTACCGTGACTACCTGTGAAGGCCAGACCGTGAAGCCTGACCTTGATGAGCGGGCATTAGCGCATATTGAACGCCGCCAGAATCACTCCTCCGTAGAAGTGAGCGTGGCGTGGCTGGAAGCACCGGAAGGCGCTCAGCTGCTGCTGGTGGCTAACGAAAACTTCTGTACCTGGCAGCCGAGCGAAAAATCGTTCTGAGTTTTACCAGTGGTTCATGCCCATATGACCACCGCCATTACCGCGGCAGCCGCCGTAACCCATACCCGCGCCGCGAGGAACGCCTGCTTCAGCCAGGGCGATATCAAATTTTACCCGCTGCTGATCCAGCTGCTGGCTTAATGTTTCCATTTCCTTCGCCACAGCCTCAATTTTTCCGCTTTCCGGTTTCTGCGCGGTGAGCAGCGCATTGTACTCGTAGCGTTTGGACTGCAGCTGCTGGCGCAGGGCGCTGGTCTGCGCATAGTAATTGTCATGTAGCTTCTGTACGGTCGCTTGCTGTTCCTGGGTGAGCTGGCTGTAACCCTGCGCGCCCATTCCGTTATTGTAGCCCCAGTGATGTCCAGCCCAGGCCGCGTTACTGCCAAAGGTCAGTGCGGCAATCGCCGCGAAGATGAGGGATAAAGTCGGTTTCCGTTTCATGGCGTGATCTCCTGTGTGGTTTCTCTCGGTGTTGCATCTTCCATGCCAGCCTGAAAAAGCGCGTCAATACCGGCCGGCCCGCGGCAAACGTGACTCTGGCGAGTAAAAATGACCCGTTGCGGCTGGTGACAGCGAGTCATTTTTACTCGCTAAATCACCAGCGATATGTCTGAGGACAGGTTTCACGGTATGGAAAAATGGCATGATTTCTGCTGATGGATCCTTCCGATAGCGAATAAGGACACGATAAGGACCCGCCCATGCTGCGCATTACTTCATGCTTCCGGGACTCCCTGAGCTGGTTACTGACCGGCACGGTCGTCCTGTTAGTTCTCCTGTTTTCCGCGATGATCGTCCGCGATTATGGTCGGGAGACCGCCGCCGCCCGGCAAAACATCGAAGAAAAGGGGAGTGTGCTGATCCGCGCCCTGGAGTCCGGCACGCGTGTCGGCATGGGGATGCGAATGCATCACGCGCAGCTGCAGGCGTTGCTGGAGGAGATGGCCTGGCAGCCCGGTGTGCTGTGGTTCGCGGTGACCGATGAAAACGGTAAGATTATCGCCCACAGCGATCCGCAACAGGTGGATACCGCGCTGTACAGTCCTGCGCAAATGCGTGAACTCAAGGTGGGCGAACAGGAGCGCTGGCGCCGGCTTGCCGAGCCGCAACCGGCGCTGGAGATTTATCGCCAGTTCCGCCCGCTCAACCCTGCTCGTGGTCACCATATGGGAATGATGAAGCGCTGCAATAGCGCGCTGGCTCAGCCCAATGTTCCACAGGTGATTTTTATCGCCTTTGATAGCCGTGAGCTGGATGCGGCGCAGGCTCGCGGCTTGCGTAACATGATGATCATGTTGGTGGCCGCGGCGCTGGTCATCGTCGCGACGATCCTCGCTCAGTTCTGGTTCCGCCGTTACCGTCGTTCACGTCAGCAGCTACAGGAGGCGATGGCCCGCAAAGAAAAACTGATGGCCCTTGGGCATCTGGCGGCTGGCGTCGCGCATGAGATCCGCAACCCGCTCTCTTCGATTAAAGGACTGGCAAAGTATTTTGCCGAGCGTACGCCGCCGGGCGGCGAGGCGCAGGAGTTAGCGCTGGTGATGGCGAAAGAGGCCGACCGCCTGAACCGGGTCGTCAGTGAACTGCTGGAGCTGGTTCGCCCTGCCCATTTAAACTACCAGTCGGTCGATATTAACGCGCTTATCCATCACTCATTGCAGCTGGTAAGCCAGGATGCGCAGAGTCGCGGGATCGAACTGCAATTTACTCCGCGCCCTGAATTAACCTCGATTAAAGCCGACCCCGACCGTCTGAACCAGGTGCTGTTGAATCTGTATCTGAATGCGATGCAGGCTATTGGCCGCGACGGCGTCATTCACGTATCGGCAAGCGAAGCCGATCGGCAACGTGTGAAAATTGTCGTCAAGGATAGCGGTAAGGGGATGAGCGATGAAGAGCTGCAGGCCATCTTCACTCCTTATTTCACCACCAAGGCGGACGGCACAGGGCTGGGGCTGGCGGTGGTACAGAATATTATCGAACAACATGGCGGGACGATCCGCGCTGAAAGCCAGCCGGGAGCCGGAGCGATATTTACGCTTTGGCTACCAGTGGATGCTCAACGGAGGGAAGATGAGCAGCGATAAAGTACAGATTCTGGTTGTCGATGATGACGTCAGCCACTGCACGATTCTGCAGGCGCTACTGCGTGGCTGGGGCTATCAAGTGGCGTTAGCCCACAACGGCCTGCAGGCGCTGGAGCAGATCCATCAGCAGGTCTTCGATCTGGTGCTGTGCGATATCCGCATGGCGGAGATGGACGGTATCGCGACATTAAAAGAGATCAAAGCCTATAACCCGGCGATTCCGGTATTAATCATGACGGCATTCTCCAGCGTCGGCACGGCGGTGGAGGCTATTAAGTCCGGCGCGCTGGATTATCTGATCAAGCCACTGGATTTTGACACCCTACAGCAGACGCTGGTTCAGGCGCTGGCGCACACCCGGCAGAGCGAGAGCGATCTCAGCGCCTCGTCAGATTTACGATGGGGCATGATTGGCGAAAGCCCGGCAATGCAGGCGCTTATCAACAATATTACGCTGGTGGCGCCCTCGGACGCGACGGTGCTGATCTGCGGCGAATCGGGAACCGGTAAAGAACTGGTGGCGCGCGCCATCCACGCCTGCAGCGAGCGCCGCGACAAGCCGCTGGTGACGCTAAACTGCGCAGCGCTCAATGAGTCGCTGCTGGAATCCGAGCTGTTCGGCCATGAAAAAGGAGCTTTTACCGGCGCGGAACGGCGGCGGGAAGGGCGTTTTGTCGAGGCGGATGGCGGCACGCTGTTCCTTGATGAAATTGGCGATATCTCGCCGCTGATGCAGGTGCGTCTGCTGCGGGCGATTCAGGAACGCGAAGTGCAGCGCGTGGGCAGTAATCAGACGCTTTCTGTCGATGTGCGGCTAATCGCCGCCACCCATCGTAATCTGGCGGAGGAGGTGAGCGCCGGGCGTTTTCGCCAGGATCTCTATTACCGCCTGAATGTCGTAACTATTGATATGCCGCCGCTGCGTCAGCGGCGTGAAGATATTCCGCAACTGGCGCAGCATTTTCTTAAGCGCTACGCCGAACGCAATCGCAAAACGGTGCAGGGATTTACGCCGCAGGCGATGGACCTGTTGATTCACTACGACTGGCCGGGGAATATCCGCGAACTGGAAAATGCGGTGGAGCGGGCGGTGGTGCTGCTGACCGGAGACTACATTTCCGAGCGTGAACTGCCGTTGGCGATAGCGGGCGCGCCGCTGCCGGTCACTGGCAACGATGAGGCGCTGATTCAGCCATTAGTGGAAGTTGAAAAAGAAGTCATACTGTCGGCGCTGGAAAAAACGGGCGGCAACAAAACTGAAGCCGCCCGTCAGTTAGGCATTACGCGTAAAACGCTTCTGGCAAAACTCAGCCGTTAGTTTTCTCACGCGCGATGGCGCGCCAGCCGATATCGTTACGGCTAAAGCTGCCGTCCCAGTGAATATCGGTCAGCAGTTCATAGGCGCGCTGCTGCGCCTGAGCCACGGTGTCACCCAGCGCGGTCACGCACAGCACGCGCCCGCCGTTGGTGACCACGCGCTGGTCGTCTGCCAGTTTGGTGCCGGCATGGAAGACTTTACCGTCTGCGGCTTCCTGCTGCGGCAGGCCGTGGATCTCATCGCCCGTGTTGTAGCTGCCCGGATAGCCACCGGCGGCAACCACGACGCCCAGCGAAGCGCGGTTATCCCACTCGGAAGTTTTCTCGTCCAGCTTGCCCGCGCAGGCGGCAAGGCACAGCTCTACCAGATCGGATTTCATGCGCAGCATGATCGGCTGGGTTTCCGGATCGCCAAAACGGCAGTTGAACTCAATAACCTTCGGATTGCCCTGCTTGTCGATCATCAGACCGGCATACAGGAAACCGGTATAGGTGTTACCTTCAGCGGCCATACCTTTAACGGTTGGCCAGATAATCCGCTCCATGGTGCGCTGATGGACTTCATCAGTAACCACCGGTGCCGGGGAGTAAGCGCCCATACCACCGGTGTTCGGGCCGGTATCGCCGTTGCCGACGCGCTTGTGATCCTGGCTGGTGGCCATCGGCAGGACGTGCTCGCCGTCGACCATGACAATAAAGCTGGCTTCTTCGCCATCTAGGAACTCTTCAATCACGATGCGGTGGCCTGCATCGCCAAAGGCGTTACCGGCCAGCATATCTTTGACCGCCGCTTCGGCTTCCTCAAGGGTCATCGCCACGATAACGCCTTTACCTGCCGCCAGACCGTCGGCTTTGATGACGATCGGCGCGCCTTTCTCCCGCAGATAAGCCAGCGCAGGCTCAACTTCGGTGAAGTTCTGGTATTCCGCCGTCGGGATATGATGACGAGCGAGGAAATCTTTGGTGAAGGCTTTTGAACCTTCCAGCTGCGCGGCGCCTTCGGTTGGCCCGAAGATGGCGAGCCCTGCGGCACGGAATGCGTCTACTACGCCAATGACCAGAGGCGCTTCCGGACCCACGATCGTCAGATCGATTTTCTCATCCTGCGCGAAGCGTAGCAGGGCCGGAATATCGGTGACGCCGATGGCGACGTTTTGCAGCGCCGGCTCCAGCGCGGTACCCGCATTGCCCGGCGCGACATAGACGGTATCAACCAGCGGCGACTGGGCCGCTTTCCAGGCCAGCGCGTGTTCGCGCCCGCCGTTGCCGATTACTAATACTTTCATCTGCTGCTCCGTGAATTAATGGCGGAAGTGGCGCATGTCGGTGAAGATCATGGCGATACCATGTTCGTCCGCGGCGGCAATTACTTCTTCGTCGCGGATAGAACCGCCCGGTTGGATAACGCAGGTGATGCCTACTGCGGCTGCGGCATCAATACCATCGCGGAACGGGAAGAAAGCGTCAGAGGCCATGGCGGAACCTTTCACTTCCAGACCTTCGTCACCGGCTTTAATCCCGGCAATTTTCGCTGAGTAGACGCGGCTCATCTGACCGGCGCCTATACCGATGGTCATATTATCTTTGGCATAAACGATGGCGTTGGATTTGACGAATTTCGCCACTTTCCAGCAGAACAGCGCATCGCGCAGCTCTTGCTCGCTCGGCTGACGTTTGCTAACCACGCGCAGTTCGCCCGCGGTGACCATACCGAGATCGCGGTCCTGAACCAGCAAGCCGCCATTGACACGTTTGAAATCGAGACCCGCGACGCGAGCATCCCACTGGCCGCAGACCAGTACGCGGACGTTCTGCTTAGCGGCGGTGATTTTCAGCGCTTCTTCGCTAGCGGATGGCGCGATGATCACTTCGACGAACTGGCGAGAGATGATCGCCTGCGCGGTTTCAGCATCCAGCTCGCGGTTAAAGGCGATGATGCCGCCGAACGCGGAGGTTGGGTCGGTTTTGTATGCGCGATCGTAGGCGTCGAGGATCGAGTCGCTGACGGCAACGCCGCACGGGTTGGCATGCTTAACGATAACGCAGGCCGGCTCGTTAAACTCTTTCACGCATTCCAGCGCCGCATCGGTATCGGCAATATTGTTATAGGAGAGCGCTTTGCCCTGCAGCTGGGTGGCGGTAGCCACGGAGGCTTCTTTTACATTCTCTTCTATATAGAAGGCAGCCTGCTGGTGGCTGTTTTCGCCGTAGCGCATATCCTGCTTCTTAATGAAGTTCAGATTCAGGGTACGCGGGAAGCGGCCAGCGGCTTCTTTGCTTTCGCCGTGATAGGACGGAACCATGCTACCGAAGTAGTTAGCGATCATGCTGTCGTAAGCGGCGGTGTGTTCGAAGGCTTTAATGGCGAGGTCGAAGCGGGTGTCCAGCGTGAGGGAACCTTCGTTGGCGTCCATCTCATTAATGATGGCGTCGTAGTCGCTGCTCTTAACCACGATGGCGACGTCTTTATGGTTCTTCGCCGCAGAGCGCACCATGGTCGGGCCGCCGATATCGATGTTTTCCACCGCGTCTTCCAGCGAACACTCTTCACGAGCGACGGTCTGGGCAAACGGATAAAGGTTAACGACAACCATATCGATAGGCGCGATACCGTGTTGCTGCATGATACCGTCATCCTGACCGCGACGACCGAGGATGCCGCCGTGTACTTTCGGATGCAGGGTCTTCACGCGTCCATCCATCATTTCCGGGAAACCGGTGTAGTCAGAGACTTCGGTAACCGGCAGGCCTTTATCTGCCAGCAGGCGAGCGGTGCCGCCGGTGGACAGCAGCTCGACACCACGAGCGGAAAGCGCCTGCGCGAATTCGACGATACCGGCCTTGTCAGAAACACTGAGCAGAGCGCGGCGGACTGGACGACGTTGTTGCATGGTATTAAATCCCCAGGATTTGAACATTACAGAGAGCGTTAGGTGAGTTTTTGCCTAAAAACTCACCTAACGCACCCAACCGGGCATCCGTGTCATAGCGCGGCATTGTAACGAAAACGTTTGCGCAACGCTCGCGAATTTTTATCTTTCTCTTTCAGTCGATGAATCTCTCCTTATGTGGCAGTGGATGTAGCGGGGTTTGAGCCCTCTTTGGCCATGCTCCTGTGGATAATTCTGTGTGTAAAAGGGTATAAAGCGGGGTTTTGCTGGGGAATGCAGCAGTCAGTCATTTTTCTGCAATTTTTCTATTGCAGGCGTTCGAGAACTCCCTATAATGCGCCTCCATCGACACGGCGGATGTGAATCACTTCACACAAACAGCCGGTTCGGTTGAAGAGAAAAATTCTGAAATTCAGGGTTGACTCTGAAAGAGGAAAGCGTAATATACGCCACCTCGCGACAGAGCGCTAAAGCGCGTCGCAACTGCTCTTTAACAATTTATCAGACAATCTGTGTGGGCACTCAAAGTGACATGGATTCTTAATGTCTTCGGACAATAAATGAATACCAAGTCTCTGAGTGAACATACGTAATTCATTACGAAGTTTAATTCACGAGCATCAAACTTAAATTGAAGAGTTTGATCATGGCTCAGATTGAACGCTGGCGGCAGGCCTAACACATGCAAGTCGAGCGGTAGCACAGAGAGCTTGCTCTCGGGTGACGAGCGGCGGACGGGTGAGTAATGTCTGGGAAACTGCCTGATGGAGGGGGATAACTACTGGAAACGGTAGCTAATACCGCATAACGTCGCAAGACCAAAGTGGGGGACCTTCGGGCCTCATGCCATCAGATGTGCCCAGATGGGATTAGCTAGTAGGTGGGGTAATGGCTCACCTAGGCGACGATCCCTAGCTGGTCTGAGAGGATGACCAGCCACACTGGAACTGAGACACGGTCCAGACTCCTACGGGAGGCAGCAGTGGGGAATATTGCACAATGGGCGCAAGCCTGATGCAGCCATGCCGCGTGTATGAAGAAGGCCTTCGGGTTGTAAAGTACTTTCAGCGAGGAGGAAGGCGTTAAGGTTAATAACCTTGGCGATTGACGTTACTCGCAGAAGAAGCACCGGCTAACTCCGTGCCAGCAGCCGCGGTAATACGGAGGGTGCAAGCGTTAATCGGAATTACTGGGCGTAAAGCGCACGCAGGCGGTCTGTCAAGTCGGATGTGAAATCCCCGGGCTCAACCTGGGAACTGCATTCGAAACTGGCAGGCTAGAGTCTTGTAGAGGGGGGTAGAATTCCAGGTGTAGCGGTGAAATGCGTAGAGATCTGGAGGAATACCGGTGGCGAAGGCGGCCCCCTGGACAAAGACTGACGCTCAGGTGCGAAAGCGTGGGGAGCAAACAGGATTAGATACCCTGGTAGTCCACGCCGTAAACGATGTCGACTTGGAGGTTGTGCCCTTGAGGCGTGGCTTCCGGAGCTAACGCGTTAAGTCGACCGCCTGGGGAGTACGGCCGCAAGGTTAAAACTCAAATGAATTGACGGGGGCCCGCACAAGCGGTGGAGCATGTGGTTTAATTCGATGCAACGCGAAGAACCTTACCTACTCTTGACATCCAGAGAACTTAGCAGAGATGCTTTGGTGCCTTCGGGAACTCTGAGACAGGTGCTGCATGGCTGTCGTCAGCTCGTGTTGTGAAATGTTGGGTTAAGTCCCGCAACGAGCGCAACCCTTATCCTTTGTTGCCAGCGATTCGGTCGGGAACTCAAAGGAGACTGCCAGTGATAAACTGGAGGAAGGTGGGGATGACGTCAAGTCATCATGGCCCTTACGAGTAGGGCTACACACGTGCTACAATGGCATATACAAAGAGAAGCGACCTCGCGAGAGCAAGCGGACCTCATAAAGTATGTCGTAGTCCGGATTGGAGTCTGCAACTCGACTCCATGAAGTCGGAATCGCTAGTAATCGTAGATCAGAATGCTACGGTGAATACGTTCCCGGGCCTTGTACACACCGCCCGTCACACCATGGGAGTGGGTTGCAAAAGAAGTAGGTAGCTTAACCTTCGGGAGGGCGCTTACCACTTTGTGATTCATGACTGGGGTGAAGTCGTAACAAGGTAACCGTAGGGGAACCTGCGGTTGGATCACCTCCTTACCTTAAAGAACCTGCCTTTGTAGTGCTCACACAGATTGTCTGATGAAAGTAGAGAAGCAAGGCGTCTTGCGATTGAGACTTCAGTGTCCCCTTCGTCTAGAGGCCCAGGACACCGCCCTTTCACGGCGGTAACAGGGGTTCGAATCCCCTAGGGGACGCCACTTGCTGGTTCGTGAGTGAAAGACGCGTGCCGATATATCTCAAAACTCATCTTCGGGTGACGTTTGAGATATTTGCTCTTTAAAAATCTGGATCAAGCTGAAAATTGAAACGACACACAGTTAATGTGTGTTCGAGTCTCTCAAATTTTCGCAATCAGAAGTGAAACATCTTCGGGTTGTGAGGTTAAGCGACTAAGCGTACACGGTGGATGCCCTGGCAGTCAGAGGCGATGAAGGACGTGCTAATCTGCGAAAAGCGTCGGTAAGGTGATATGAACCGTTACAGCCGGCGATGTCCGAATGGGGAAACCCAGTGTGATTCGTCACACTATCGTTAACTGAATACATAGGTTAACGAGGCGAACCGGGGGAACTGAAACATCTAAGTACCCCGAGGAAAAGAAATCAACCGAGATTCCCCCAGTAGCGGCGAGCGAACGGGGAGCAGCCCAGAGTCTGAATCAGCTTGTGTGTTAGTGGAACGGTCTGGAAAGTCCGACGGTACAGGGTGATAGTCCCGTACACCAAAATGCACAGGCTGTGAACTCGAAGAGTAGGGCGGGACACGTGGTATCCTGTCTGAATATGGGGGGACCATCCTCCAAGGCTAAATACTCCTGACTGACCGATAGTGAACCAGTACCGTGAGGGAAAGGCGAAAAGAACCCCGGCGAGGGGAGTGAAAAAGAACCTGAAACCGTGTACGTACAAGCAGTGGGAGCACCTTTATGGTGTGACTGCGTACCTTTTGTATAATGGGTCAGCGACTTATATTCTGTAGCAAGGTTAACCGTATAGGGGAGCCGCAGGGAAACCGAGTCTTAACTGGGCGTTAAGTTGCAGGGTATAGACCCGAAACCCGGTGATCTAGCCATGGGCAGGTTGAAGGTTGGGTAACACTAACTGGAGGACCGAACCGACTAATGTTGAAAAATTAGCGGATGACTTGTGGCTGGGGGTGAAAGGCCAATCAAACCGGGAGATAGCTGGTTCTCCCCGAAAGCTATTTAGGTAGCGCCTCGTGAATTCATCTTCGGGGGTAGAGCACTGTTTCGGCTAGGGGGTCATCCCGACTTACCAACCCGATGCAAACTACGAATACCGAAGAATGTTATCACGGGAGACACACGGCGGGTGCTAACGTCCGTCGTGAAGAGGGAAACAACCCAGACCGCCAGCTAAGGTCCCAAAGTCACAGTTAAGTGGGAAACGATGTGGGAAGGCACAGACAGCCAGGATGTTGGCTTAGAAGCAGCCATCATTTAAAGAAAGCGTAATAGCTCACTGGTCGAGTCGGCCTGCGCGGAAGATGTAACGGGGCTAAACTGTGCACCGAAGCTGCGGCAGCGACACTATGTGTTGTTGGGTAGGGGAGCGTTCTGTAAGCCTGCGAAGGTGGCCTGTGAGGGTTGCTGGAGGTATCAGAAGTGCGAATGCTGACATAAGTAACGATAATGCGGGTGAAAAGCCCGCACGCCGGAAGACCAAGGGTTCCTGTCCAACGTTAATCGGGGCAGGGTGAGTCGACCCCTAAGGCGAGGCCGAAAGGCGTAGTCGATGGGAAACAGGTTAATATTCCTGTACTTGGTGTTACTGCGAAGGGGGGACGGAGAAGGCTATGTTAGCCGGGCGACGGTTGTCCCGGTTTAAGCATGTAGGCGGAGGTTCCAGGTAAATCCGGTACCTTTTAACGCTGAGGTGTGATGACGAGGCACTACGGTGCTGAAGTAACAAATGCCCTGCTTCCAGGAAAAGCCTCTAAGCATCAGGTAACATTGAATCGTACCCCAAACCGACACAGGTGGTCAGGTAGAGAATACCAAGGCGCTTGAGAGAACTCGGGTGAAGGAACTAGGCAAAATGGTGCCGTAACTTCGGGAGAAGGCACGCTGATATGTAGGTGAAGTCCCTGCGGATGGAGCTGAAATCAGTCGAAGATACCAGCTGGCTGCAACTGTTTATTAAAAACACAGCACTGTGCAAACACGAAAGTGGACGTATACGGTGTGACGCCTGCCCGGTGCCGGAAGGTTAATTGATGGGGTTATCCGTAAGGAGAAGCTCTTGATCGAAGCCCCGGTAAACGGCGGCCGTAACTATAACGGTCCTAAGGTAGCGAAATTCCTTGTCGGGTAAGTTCCGACCTGCACGAATGGCGTAATGATGGCCAGGCTGTCTCCACCCGAGACTCAGTGAAATTGAACTCGCTGTGAAGATGCAGTGTACCCGCGGCAAGACGGAAAGACCCCGTGAACCTTTACTATAGCTTGACACTGAACATTGAGCCTTGATGTGTAGGATAGGTGGGAGGCTTTGAAGCGTGGACGCCAGTCTGCGTGGAGCCAACCTTGAAATACCACCCTTTAATGTTTGATGTTCTAACGTTGGCCCCTAATCGGGGTTGCGGACAGTGTCTGGTGGGTAGTTTGACTGGGGCGGTCTCCTCCCAAAGAGTAACGGAGGAGCACGAAGGTTAGCTAATCCTGGTCGGACATCAGGAGGTTAGTGCAATGGCATAAGCTAGCTTGACTGCGAGCGTGACGGCGCGAGCAGGTGCGAAAGCAGGTCATAGTGATCCGGTGGTTCTGAATGGAAGGGCCATCGCTCAACGGATAAAAGGTACTCCGGGGATAACAGGCTGATACCGCCCAAGAGTTCATATCGACGGCGGTGTTTGGCACCTCGATGTCGGCTCATCACATCCTGGGGCTGAAGTAGGTCCCAAGGGTATGGCTGTTCGCCATTTAAAGTGGTACGCGAGCTGGGTTTAGAACGTCGTGAGACAGTTCGGTCCCTATCTGCCGTGGGCGCTGGAGAATTGAGGGGGGCTGCTCCTAGTACGAGAGGACCGGAGTGGACGCATCACTGGTGTTCGGGTTGTCATGCCAATGGCATTGCCCGGTAGCTAAATGCGGAAGAGATAAGTGCTGAAAGCATCTAAGCACGAAACTTGCCCCGAGATGAGTTCTCCCTGAGACTTTAAGTCTCCTGAAGGAACGTTAAAGACGATGACGTTGATAGGTCGGGTGTGTAAGCGTAGCGATACGTTGAGCTAACCGATACTAATGAACCGTGAGGCTTAACCTTACAACGCCGAAGGTGTTTTGGCGATTTGAGATGATTTTCAGCCTGATACAGATTACTCGATGCGTCCTGAGGACGTGTTGAAAACAGAATTTGCCTGGCGGCGATAGCGCGGTGGTCCCACCTGACCCCATGCCGAACTCAGAAGTGAAACGCCGTAGCGCCGATGGTAGTGTGGGGTCTCCCCATGTGAGAGTAGGGAACTGCCAGGCATCAAATAAAACGAAAGGCTCAGTCGAAAGACTGGGCCTTTTGTTTTTGTGTTTTGCGGTCAGACGCACCGCCATCTCCCCCGGTGGCGCTGCGCTTACCGGGGCTACAAAAACCGTAGCCCGGAAAAGGTGCGCAGCACCGCCTCCGGGGAAAGCCGCTGTCATAGCAACGTAAACGAAAGGCTCAGTCGGAAGACCGGGCCTTTTGTTTTGGTGTTTTGCGGCCAGACGCGCCGCCATCTCCCCCGGTGGCGCTGCGCTTACCAGGGCTACAGACCCCGTAGCCCGGAAAAGGTGCGCAGCACCGCCTCCGGGGAAATCCCACGCCCTATTCCGAAACTTGATACGGAGCGTCTAAAGTCTCCTGTCAGCTGTTATTATCCTCTCAGGATCTTGCTGAAACAGGAAAGGACGCGTGACCATCTTATATATCTCGTTGTATAAAAACCGAATGACCGTACGCAACCTCGATGATAGCCGCGAATACAGTGGCAGCGGGGCATTTAGCAATCAACGTCTCCTCGTGGCACAGTTTTTTGCCGCGCATGACGTCTTATATCCCCTGATCCAACAACAAAAAGGCGAAAACTGGCTGGCGCGTTTGCTGAAAAGAAAGCGCTTTCGCATTCTGGTCGATGCCATGGAGTTAAATGAAGGAGGGTTATCACAAGTCGAAGAGCGCGCAATAATGGAAATGGTTGCCAGCGCCGTATCAATGCGTTACCGCCAGCTTGAAGTTCGCTGCAGCAGCCATGTACGCAACGATGTTGAAGTTCGTGCGTTGCTGGCTAATTCCACGTCCTGACGGCTGTTGTCGATATTGAAACTTTCTCACCTTCCGCTTGCAGACTCGACATTTTGTTTATTCCTGGTTATTGTCAGCTATCTGGATGTCTAAACGTTTATACGTATGTAATGAGGTGATACAGCTATGCCAATTCGGGTGCAGGACGAGCTACCGGCCGTCAATTTCTTGCGCGATGAAAACGTCTTCGTGATGACCACATCGCGTGCTACAACTCAGGAAATCCGCCCGCTGAAGGTGTTAATTCTCAATCTGATGCCCAAGAAGATCGAGACGGAGAATCAGTTCCTGCGGCTGCTGTCGAACTCGCCGCTGCAGGTTGATATCCAGCTGCTACGCATCGATGCGCGTGAGTCGCGTAATACGCCGACGGAGCACCTGAATAACTTTTACTGCAATTTCGAAGATATTCGCGAGCAGAACTTCGATGGTCTGATTGTTACCGGTGCGCCGTTGGGGCTGGTCGAGTTTAATGATGTTGCCTACTGGCCGCAGATTAAACAGGTACTGGAGTGGGCTAAGGATCATGTCACGTCAACGCTATTTGTCTGTTGGGCGGTACAGGCGGCACTGAATATTCTGTATGGCATCCCTAAGCAAACTCGTACCGAAAAGATCTCTGGCGTTTATGAACACCATATTTTGCACCCGCATGCGCTGCTGACTCGCGGGTTTGATGACACCTTCCTTGCGCCTCATTCGCGCTATGCCGACTTCCCGGCCGGGCTGATTCGTGACTACACCGACCTCGATATTCTTGCTGAAACCGAAGATGGCGATGCCTATCTGTTCGCCAGCAAAGACAAGCGTATCGCTTTTGTTACCGGTCACCCTGAATACGATCCGCATACTCTGGCAAGTGAATACTTCCGCGATCTGGAGGCAGGTTTAGCGCCACAGCTTCCGGACAACTACTTCCCGAATAACGATCCAAACAATAAACCGCGGGCGACCTGGCGCAGTCATGGCAATCTCCTGTTTGCCAACTGGCTTAACTATTACGTCTACCAAATCACGCCATACGATCTGCGACATATGAATCCCACGCTGGATTAATCTACCAGCGCGTACGATCCTAAAGCGTTTCAGCATCTCGCCTCAGGCACCTTCGGGTGCCTTTTTTATTTCCGAAAATCACTTCCCCTTCTATTTAAACTTTAATTTCTTTGTTATCAAGATGTTGTATAAATTTTAAATTGAAAATGGAAATTGTTTTTGATTTTGGAAAATTCTTGAGTAGTCTTAATTGTGCTGAGCGAAAAGCAGACAACGATCTTTCGTTCGCGCTACCAGGATCAAACAAGAGGAGCTGCACAATGACGCACCAGGCGACAATGACCGATGAACTGGCCTTCAGCCAGCCTTATGGCGAGCAGGAGAAGCAAATTCTGACTGCGGAAGCGGTGGAGTTCCTGACGGAACTGGTGAGCCGCTTTATGCCTGAGCGTAATCAACTGTTGGCGGTACGCGTCCAGCAACAGCAGGCCATTGATGAGGGTAATCTTCCTGATTTTATTTCGGAAACGGATTCCATTCGTAATGGTGACTGGAAGATTCGAGGTATTCCGGCCGATTTACAAGACCGCCGCGTAGAAATCACCGGTCCGGTTGAACGCAAGATGGTAATTAACGCCCTGAATGCTAACGTCAAAGTCTTTATGGCTGATTTCGAAGACTCGCTGGCGCCGGATTGGCACAAAGTCATTGATGGCCAAATCAACCTGCGCGATGCGGTCAACGGCACCATCAGCTACACCAACGAAGCGGGGAAAATTTATCAGTTGCAGCCCGATCCGGCGGTTCTGGTCTGCCGCGTTCGCGGCCTGCATCTGCCGGAAAAACACGTTACCTGGCGTGGTGAGGCGATTCCCGGCAGTCTGTTCGATTTTGCGCTCTATTTCTTCCACAACTACCAGGCTCTGCTGGCGAAAGGGAGCGGCCCCTATTTCTATCTGCCGAAAACCCAGTCCTGGCAAGAGGCGGCATGGTGGAGCAAAGTCTTCAGTTTCACCGAAGATCGTTTTGAACTGCCGCGCGGCACCATTAAGGCTACTTTGCTGATTGAAACGCTGCCGGCAGTGTTCCAGATGGATGAAATCCTGCATGCGCTGCGCGACCATATTGTTGGCCTGAACTGCGGGCGCTGGGACTATATCTTCAGCTATATCAAGACGCTGAAAAATCACCCCGATCGTGTCCTGCCGGATCGCCAGGTGGTGACGATGGATAAACCTTTCCTGAGCGCCTATTCACGCCTGCTGATTAAGACTTGCCATAAGCGCGGCGCCTTCGCGATGGGCGGTATGGCGGCGTTTATCCCGAGCAAAGACGCCGAGCGCAATCGTCAGGTGCTGAATAAAGTCACCGCCGATAAAGAGCTGGAGGCTAACAATGGCCACGATGGCACCTGGATTGCGCATCCGGGACTGGCGGATACGGCAATGGATGTCTTTAACCGCGTACTGGGTGAACATCCTAACCAGCTGTTTGTTACCCGCAATGACGACGCGCCGATTACCGCCGAGCAGTTGCTGGCTCCCTGCGAGGGTGAGCGTACTGAAGCCGGCATGCGCGCCAATATCCGCGTGGCGGTGCAATACATCGAGGCCTGGATCTCCGGCAACGGCTGCGTACCGATTTACGGCCTGATGGAAGATGCGGCGACGGCTGAGATTTCGCGTACCTCTATCTGGCAGTGGATCCATCATCAGAAAACCCTGAACGACGGCACACCGGTTACCAAGGCGCTGTTCCGCCAGTGGCTGGCTGAAGAGCTGATGGTGATTCAGGAAGAGTTGGGGGAACACCGCTTCAGCCACGGTCGCTTTGACGATGCGGCGCGGCTGATGGAGCAAATCACCACTTCCGACGAACTGATCGACTTCTTGACGTTGCCAGGTTACCGCCTGCTGGCGTAATTCACCCCATCACAATATGGAGCATCTGCACATGAAAACCCGTACCCAACAAATCGAAGAATTAAACAAAGAGTGGACGAACCCGCGCTGGGAAGGCATTACCCGCCCATACAGCGCGGAAGAGGTGGTGAAGTTACGCGGCTCGGTGAACCCGGAATGCACGCTGGCGCAGCTTGGCGCGGCGAAAATGTGGCGTCTGCTGCATGGTGAAGCGAAAAAGGGTTATATCAACAGCCTTGGCGCGTTAACCGGCGGCCAGGCGCTGCAGCAGGCGAAGGCGGGCATTGAAGCCATCTACTTGTCTGGCTGGCAGGTCGCCGCCGACGCCAACCTGGCCTCCAGTATGTACCCGGATCAATCGTTGTACCCGGCTAACTCGGTGCCATCGGTGGTTGATCGGATCAATAACACCTTCCGTCGCGCCGATCAGATCCAGTGGGCGGCGGGGATTGAGCCGAACGATCCGCGTTTTATCGACTATTTCCTGCCGATCGTCGCCGATGCGGAAGCCGGTTTTGGCGGCGTGCTGAACGCCTTTGAGCTGATGAAATCGATGATTGCGGCCGGTGCAGCGGCCGTGCATTTCGAAGATCAGCTGGCGTCGGTGAAGAAGTGCGGACATATGGGTGGCAAGGTGCTGGTGCCGACGCAAGAGGCGATTCAGAAGCTGGTCGCCGCGCGCCTGGCGGCGGATGTGATGGGGGTGCCGACGCTGCTTATCGCCCGTACCGACGCTGATGCCGCTGACCTGATTACCTCGGATTGCGATCCTTACGATCGGGAATTTATCTCCGGCGATCGCACCAGCGAAGGTTTTTATCGCACCCATGCCGGTATCGAACAGGCAATCAGCCGCGGCCTGGCCTACGCCCCTTACGCTGACCTGGTATGGTGTGAAACCTCTAAACCGGACATTGAACAGGCACGCCGTTTCGCCGAAGCGATCCACGCCCGCTTCCCGGGCAAGCTGCTGGCCTATAACTGCTCGCCGTCCTTTAACTGGAAGAAAAATCTCGACGATAAAACCATCGCCAGCTTCCAGCAGCAGCTGTCGGACATGGGCTATAAATTCCAGTTCATTACCCTGGCGGGTATTCACAGCATGTGGTTCAACATGTTCGACCTGGCCCACGCCTACGCGCAGGGCGAAGGGATGCGTCACTACGTCGAAAAAGTTCAGCAGCCGGAGTTTGCCGCCGGGCCGGAAGGCTACACCTTCGTGTCGCATCAGCAGGAGGTGGGTACCGGGTACTTCGATAAAGTGACCACCATTATCCAGGGGGGGACCTCGTCGGTAACGGCACTGACCGGCTCGACCGAAGAATCGCAGTTTTAAGCAATGCCCGGTGGCGCAGTGCTTACCGGGCCTACAAAGGTGTAGGCCGGATAAGCGAACGCGCCATCCGGCATGATGTTGTGCCGGATGGGGGAAAGCGATGACGCGTGGCCTGGAACTACTGATTGCCCAAACCATTTTACAGGGATTCGACGCCCAGTACGGGCGTTTTCTGGAAGTCACTTCCGGCGCACAGCAGCGCTTCGAACAAGCGGACTGGCACGCCGTGCAGCAGGCGATGAAGCAGCGTATCCACCTCTACGATCACCACGTGGGTCTGGTGGTAGAACAGCTGCGCTGTATTACCGAAGGGAAAAGTACCGACGTCGATTTTCTTCTGCGGGTGAAACAGCAGTACACCCAACTTTTGCCGGATTACCCTCGCTTTGAAATTGCGGAGAGCTTTTTCAACTCGGTCTACTGCCGACTGTTTGACCACCGCTCGCTGACCCCCGAGCGGCTCTTTATTTTCAGCTCCCAGCCGGAACGGCGTTTTCGCACGATTTCGCGACCGCTGGCGAAGGACTTTTATCCCGAACGCGGCTGGGAATACCTGATGCATAACCTGCTTGCCGATTTGCCGCTGCGCCTGCCGTGGCAAAACAAAGGGCGTGATATCGGTTATATCGTCAGTCATTTACGCGAAGCGCTTGGCGGCGAGTTGCTGTCGCAGTCGCATCTGCAGGTGGCGAATGAGCTGTTTTACCGTAATAAAGCCGCCTGGCTGGTGGGTAAACTGATTACGCCGATGGCGACGCTGCCGTTCCTGCTGCCGATACATCGTAGCGATGACGGTCAGCTGTTTGTGGATACCTGCCTGACGACCCACGCCGAGGCGAGTATCGTCTTTGGTTTCGCCCGCTCCTATTTCATGGTCTACGCGCCGCTGCCCGCGGCGCTGGTTGAATGGCTGCGCGAGATTCTGCCGGGAAAAACTACCGCCGAGCTATATATGGCGATTGGCTGTCAGAAGCATGCTAAAACGGAAAGTTATCGCGAGTACCTGCACTATGTTACCCGCAGCGATGAGCAGTTTATTGAAGCGCCAGGCATCCGTGGGATGGTGATGTTGGTCTTTACCCTGCCGGGATTCGACCGGGTATTTAAGGTGATTAAAGACCGCTTTGCGCCGCAAAAAGAGATGACTGCCGCCCACGTCCGCGCCTGCTATCAGTTGGTCAAAGAACACGACCGCGTCGGACGGATGGCGGATACTCAGGAATTTGAAAACTTTGTGCTCGATAAGCGGCAAATTGCGCCCGAGCTGATGACGCTGTTGCAGGCGGAAGCGGGAAATAAGTTGACCGACCTCGGCGATCGCATTGCCATCAGCCATCTTTATATTGAACGACGGATGGTGCCGCTCAATATCTGGCTGGAGCAGGTGGAAGGCCAGGCGCTGCGCGACGCGGTAGAAGAGTATGGTAATGCCATTCGCCAACTGGCGGCCGCCAATATCTTCCCCGGCGACATGCTGTTCAAAAACTTCGGCGTCACGCGCCACGGGCGGGTAGTATTCTACGATTACGATGAAATTTGCTACATGACCGAGGTGAATTTCCGCGATATTCCGCCGCCGCGCTATCCGGAAGATGAGCTGGCCAGTGAACCCTGGTATAGCGTGTCCCCTGGCGATGTCTTCCCGGAAGAGTTCCGTCACTGGTTGTGCGCCGATCCGCGGATCGGACCATTACTGGAGGAAATGCACGCCGATTTGCTGCGTGCCGATTACTGGCGCGAATTACAGACGCGAATTAAAAACGGACACGTGGAAGATGTTTATGCTTACCGGCGTAGGCAGCGTTTTAGCGTGCGCTATGGCGCCGACAGTAGGCCGGATAAGGCGTTTACGCCGCCATCCGGCAAGGTGCGCCGATCTGCCTGATGGCGCTACGCTTATCAGGCCTACTAAAAATGCCCCTTTGGGGCATTTTTATTATTTAACCCCGCCGTATGCCAGCGTGACTTCTTTTGCAGCCTTAATAACCAGCGCGCCAAGCTCGGTCACCCGGTCATCGGTCATGCGCGAAATCGGCCCGGAGATGGAGATAGCGGCGAACGGCTCGCGGTGTTCGTCGTAAATGCAGGAGGCGATACAGCGCAGCCCCAGCGCATGTTCTTCATCATCAAATGAATAGCCGCGTTTACGCGTTTGGGCCAAATCCTCTTTCAAATGTACCGGAGAAACCAGGGTGGCGTGGGTGTAAGCGTGCAGCCCTTTCCGATGTAGCAGCGTGGTGACCTCTTCTTCGCTCAACTGCGACAGAAACGCTTTTCCGGCGCCTGACGCGTGCATCGGCAATTTGCCGCCAATCGGCGCCGACATGCGCATCAGCTGCGTACATTGCACCTGGTCAATGATAATCGCCTGATGATCGCTTTTATCCAGCACCGCCAGGTTGACCGTTTCGCCGGAATCTTCCATCAGCTGGCGCAGAATAGGATGGACGATGGCCAGCAGATTGCGGCTTTGCAGGAAGCTGCTGCCGACGACAAACGCATGCGCGCCAATCGCCCAGTGCCCCAGATCGCCGACCTGGCGGACAAAACCGAGCTGCTGCATGGTGGTGAGCAGACGATGGGTCGTGGAGTTAGGCAGTCCCGCCTGCTGCGCCAGTTCGGTGAGCGCGACGCTGCTATGCGATTCAGAAATCCATTCAAGCAGTTTTAAGCCGCGGGTAAGCGACTGCACTTGCCCGCCAGCTTGCGCGGCAGGGGCGGCAGCGGCGGGTTTTCTGCCGCGTTTGGCGGGAACCGGGGTAGCCATGATGAACTCCTTTTTTCTGTATCGTGGAAATGATTTTCGTTTTATTTGGCGATAATGCAATCACAACCAGACTGATCGGAGGAGTGAAGTTGAACTTGTCTCATGTTGCTGCAGGTTTCCTTTTCCGGCAGGTTGGTTTATGCCAGTATGGTTTGTTGGCTTTTTGGTCTGAGTTGAGCGCTGTCGGGAGTCTGTGTGAGTAACAAAGTAGAACAATTACATCAGCAGTTAAGAGAACGCATTCTGGTTCTGGACGGGGGCATGGGCACCATGATCCAGGGCTATCGTCTGAGTGAGCAGGATTTCCGCGGCGAACGCTTTGCCGATTGGCCGTGCGACCTGAAAGGCAATAACGACCTGCTGGTCCTCAGCAAGCCTGAGGTTATTCGCGAGATCCACGACGCCTATTTCGCCGCCGGCGCGGACATTATCGAGACCAATACCTTCAACTCGACAACCATCGCGATGGCGGATTACCAAATGGAATCCCTGTCGGCGGAAATCAACTTTGCCGCCGCAAAGCTGGCCCGCGCCAGCGCCGACGCGTGGACCGCGCGTACGCCGAAAAAACCGCGCTATGTGGCGGGGGTGCTCGGGCCGACCAACCGCACCGCTTCTATTTCTCCGGACGTCAACGATCCGGCATTTCGGAATATCACGTTCGATCAGCTGGTGGCCGCCTATCGTGAATCCACCAAAGCGCTGGTGGAAGGCGGCTCGGATCTCATTCTTATTGAAACGGTCTTTGACACCCTGAACGCCAAAGCGGCGATTTTCGCGGTCAAAGAAGAATTTGAGGCGCTCGGCGTCGAGTTGCCGATTATGATTTCCGGCACTATCACCGATGCCTCCGGACGTACACTGTCCGGGCAGACGACCGAAGCGTTCTATAATTCGCTGCGCCACGCCGATGCCCTGACCTTCGGCCTGAACTGCGCGCTGGGGCCGGATGAGCTGCGCCAGTACGTGCAGGAGCTTTCGCGGATCGCCGAATGCTACGTTACCGCGCACCCGAATGCCGGACTGCCGAACGCCTTCGGCGAATACGATTTGGATGCCGACACTATGGCGGCGCAAATTCGCGAATGGGCGCAGGCTGGTTTCCTTAATATCGTCGGCGGCTGCTGCGGCACCACCCCGGAACATATCGCCGCCATGAGCCGGGCGGTAGAAGGCTTACCGCCGCGCCAGCTGCCGGAACTGCCGGTCGCCTGCCGTCTGTCTGGCCTGGAGCCGCTGAACATCGGCGACGATAGCCTGTTCGTCAACGTGGGTGAGCGGACCAACGTCACCGGCTCCGCTAAATTTAAGCGCTTAATCAAAGAAGAGAAATACAGCGAAGCGCTGGACGTGGCGCGCCAGCAGGTGGAAAGCGGCGCGCAGATTATCGATATCAATATGGATGAGGGGATGCTCGATGCCGAAGCGGCGATGGTGCGTTTCCTCAACCTGATAGCGGGTGAACCGGATATTGCCCGTGTGCCGATTATGATCGACTCCTCCAAGTGGGAAGTCATCGAAAAAGGACTCAAGTGCATTCAGGGCAAGGGCATCGTTAACTCGATCTCGATGAAAGAGGGCGTCGAACCCTTTATTCATCATGCTAAGCTGGTTCGCCGCTACGGCGCGGCAATGGTGGTCATGGCCTTTGATGAAGTAGGCCAGGCCGATACCCGCGAGCGCAAAATCGAAATTTGCCGTCGCGCCTACAAAATCCTCACCGAAGAGGTCGGCTTCCCGCCGGAAGATATTATCTTCGACCCCAACATTTTTGCCGTCGCCACCGGTATTGAAGAGCACAACAACTACGCTCAGGACTTTATCGGCGCCTGTGAAGACATAAAACGCGAGCTGCCGCATGCGCTGATTTCCGGCGGCGTCTCCAACGTGTCGTTCTCGTTCCGCGGTAACGATCCGGTACGTGAAGCGATCCACGCCGTATTCCTCTATTACGCTATCCGCAACGGTATGGATATGGGCATCGTCAATGCCGGCCAGCTGGCGATATACGATGATCTGCCTGGCGAGCTGCGCGACGCGGTTGAAGATGTGATCCTTAACCGCCGCGATGACAGTACCGAAAGATTGCTTGAGCTGGCGGAAAAATATCGCGGCAGCAAAGCGGACGATAGCGCGAACGCTCAGCAGGCGGAATGGCGCAGCTGGGAGGTGAAAAAGCGTCTTGAATACTCGCTGGTCAAAGGGATTACCGAATTTATCGAGCAGGATACGGAAGAGGCGCGCCAGCAGGCCGAACGGCCGATTGAGGTGATTGAAGGGCCGCTGATGGACGGCATGAACGTGGTCGGCGATCTGTTCGGCGAAGGGAAAATGTTCTTGCCGCAGGTGGTAAAATCCGCGCGGGTGATGAAACAGGCGGTGGCCTACCTCGAACCTTACATCGAAGCCAGCAAAGAACAGGGCTCCAGCAACGGTAAGATGGTGATCGCCACTGTGAAGGGCGATGTACACGATATTGGTAAAAACATCGTCGGCGTAGTGCTGCAGTGCAACAACTACGAAATTATCGATCTCGGCGTGATGGTGCCGGCAGAGAAAATCCTGCGTACCGCGCGCGAGGAAAACGCCGATCTGATTGGTCTCTCCGGGCTTATCACGCCGTCGCTGGACGAAATGGTCAACGTGGCGAAAGAGATGGAGCGTCAGGGCTTTACCATTCCGCTGCTGATTGGCGGAGCGACGACCTCGAAAGCCCATACCGCGGTGAAAATCGAACAGAACTACAGTGGCCCGACGGTCTACGTGCAGAACGCCTCGCGTACCGTAGGCGTGGTTTCAGCCCTGCTGTCGGCAACCCAGCGCGATGATTTTGTCGCCCGTACCCGTAAAGAGTATGAAACCGTGCGGATCCAGCACGGGCGTAAAAAGCCGCGCACGCCGCCTGTGACTCTGCAGGCGGCGCGGGAAAACGATCTGGCGTTTGACTGGGAGAGCTACACGCCGCCGGTAGCCCATCGCCTGGGCGTGCAGGAGGTGGAAGCCAGCATCGAAACGCTGCGTAACTACATCGACTGGACGCCGTTCTTTATGACCTGGTCGCTGGCGGGCAAATATCCGCGTATCCTGGAAGATGAAGTGGTGGGTGAAGAGGCGCAACGCCTGTTTAAAGACGCCAACGATTTGCTGGATAAACTCAGCGCCGAAAAAACGCTCAACCCGCGCGGCGTGGTCGGGCTGTTCCCGGCCAACCGCGTTGGCGACGACGTGGAAATCTATCGTGATGAAACCCGCACCCACGTGCTGACGGTCAGCCATCACCTGCGCCAGCAAACGGAAAAAGTCGGCTTCGCGAACTACTGCCTCTCTGATTTTGTTGCGCCGAAGCTGAGCGGTAAAGCGGACTATATCGGGGCTTTCGCGGTGACCGGCGGGCTGGAAGAAGACGCGCTGGCGGAAGCCTATGAAGCGCAGCACGACGACTATAACAAGATCATGGTTAAGGCCATCGCCGACCGTCTGGCGGAAGCCTTCGCCGAGTATCTGCATGAGAAAGTGCGTAAGGTTTACTGGGGCTATGCGGCCAATGAGAACCTCAGCAATGAAGAGCTGATCCGCGAAAATTACCAGGGGATCCGCCCGGCGCCCGGTTATCCGGCCTGCCCGGAACACACCGAGAAAGCGACCATCTGGGAACTGTTGGATGTGGAAGCGCATACCGGCATGAAGCTCACCGAGTCCTTCGCCATGTGGCCTGGCGCATCGGTTTCCGGCTGGTACTTCAGCCATCCTGATAGTAAGTACTTCGCCGTGGCGCAGATCCAGCGCGACCAGGTGGAAGATTACGGCCTGCGTAAAGGGATGACGGCGGCCGAAGTTGAGCGTTGGCTCGCCCCTAACCTCGGCTATGATGCTGACTAACGAAATATGTTTCGTTACAACAAACAGGGCGCTCTTTGAGCGCCTTGTCTCTTTATTGAAGTTAACCCCTTATACTGAAGGGAGGTTTAAACCTCAGGAACACTTATAACGATAAGGAGAAGCTGATTCTGTGTTAACGCTGTTACACCTACTTTCCGCCGTAGCCCTACTGGTGTGGGGTACCCATATTGTGCGCACCGGCGTGATGCGCGTCTTTGGCGCGCGCCTGCGTACCGTGCTCAGCAGTAGCGTGGAGAAAAAACCGCTCGCCTTCTGCGCGGGGATTGGCGTCACCGCGCTGGTGCAGAGCAGTAACGCCACCACCATGCTGGTGACGTCGTTTGTGGCCCAGGATCTGGTCGCGCTGGCGCCAGCGCTGGTCATGGTGCTGGGTGCGGATGTGGGGACGGCGCTGATGGCGAGGGTACTGACCTTCGACCTCTCCTGGCTATCGCCGCTGCTGATATTTATCGGCGTTATTTTCTTCCTCGGGCGTAAACAGACCCGCGCGGGCCAGCTTGGACGGGTGGGGATCGGCCTCGGGCTGATCCTGCTGGCGCTGGAGCTCATCGTCCAGGCGGTGCATCCGATTACCCAGGCCAACGGCGTTCAGGTGATTTTCGCCTCGCTGACCGGCGATATCATGCTGGATGCGCTGATTGGCGCCGTGTTCGCCATTATCAGTTACTCCAGCCTGGCGGCCGTGCTGCTGACCGCAACGTTAACCGGCACCGGGGTGATCTCTTTCCCGGTGGCGCTATGTCTGGTCATCGGCGCTAACCTTGGCTCAGGTCTGCTGGCGATGCTTAACAACAGCGGCGCCAACGCGGCGGCGCGGCGGGTGGCGCTTGGCAGCCTGCTGTTCAAGCTGGTGGGGAGCTTGATAATTTTGCCATTTGTGCACGTACTGGCGGATGTCATGCACAAATTGCCGCTGGAAGAGTCGGAGCTGGTCATCTACTTCCACGTCTTCTACAACCTGATTCGCTGTGTGGCGATGGTGCCGTTCGCCGGGCCGATGGCGAATCTGTGTAAACGCCTGATCCGCGATGAGCCGGAGCTGGATAACCATCTCAAGCCGAAGCATCTGGATCCCTCGGCTTTGGATACGCCGGCATTGGCGTTGGCCAATGCCGCGCGTGAAACCCTACGTATCGGCGACGCCATGGAGCAGATGCTGGAAAGCCTGCGCAAGGTGATGCACGGCGAGCCGCGCGAAGAGAAAGAGCTGCGGCGGATGGCGGACGATATCAACGTGCTGTATACGGCGATTAAGCTTTATCTGGCGCGGATGCCGAAGGACGAGCTGGCGGAAGAGGAGTCGCGCCGTTGGGCGGAAATTATCGAGATGTCGCTCAACCTGGAGCAGGCGTCTGACATCGTCGAGCGAATGGGCAGCGAAATCGCCGATAAATCTCTGGCGGCGCGGCGCGCATTTTCCGTTGAGGGGCTAAAAGAGCTGGATGCGTTATACGAGCTACTGCTCAGTAACCTGCAGCTGGCGATGTCGGTCTTCTTTTCCGGCGACGTGCCGAGCGCCCGTCGGTTGCGCCGCAGTAAGCACCGTTTCCGTATTCTCAACCGCCGTTACTCGCACGCGCATGTTGACCGCCTGCATCAGCAAAACGTGCAGAGTATTGAAACCAGTACGTTGCATCTGGCGCTGCTGGGCGATATGAAGCGTCTGAACTCGCTGTTCTGCGCTGTTGCCTATAGCGTGATGGAGCAGCCGGATGAAGACGACGAGCGGGATGATTATTAGCGGGATTTACGCAGGGTAGCCCGGATAAGGCGCAACACGCCGCTATCCGGGTAATGTTCGCCAAACCAGCCTAGAAACGGTGGCCCGCGGCCAGGGTTACCGCTTCTTCTCCCGCTTTGAACAACAGCGTCGGGTTTGGGCCGCCGAGCGTGGCGTGTCCGTCGCTGACCTGAATCCAGTTCCCCTCTGGCAGGCCAATCACCGTTAATTCCGGCGCCACGACCAGCAATTCGCGAATACGTTGCTCGCGGGTCTCACCCTGATGCCCGGTCGGCAGCGCGTTGGTGAAGTGCGGGTTAATCTGCAGCGGGAACAGCCCTAACGCGTCAAACCCCTGAGGATCGACAATCGGCATATCGTTGGTGGTGCGAATGGTCGGGCAGGCGAGGTTAGATCCCGCGCTCCAGCCGATATACAACGCCCCGCGCTTGACGACATCGACAATCGGCGCCAGCAACCCGCGGCTGCGGCACTCTTTCAGAAGCTGGAAGGTGTTCCCGCCGCCGACGATGACCATCTCGGTGTTTTCAATGGCGGCGATAGGATCGGCGACACTGTGAATACCGGTCACGCTGACGCCCATAGGCGCCATGACGGCGGCGGCTTTGGCGGTGTAATCATCCCAGCTTTGCGTCACCCCGGCGAAGGGAATAAATACCGCCGAACGGCGGCCTTTGACCTGGCCGGCAATCAGCGGCAGCGCATGTTCCATCCAGGCTTTGCCCGGTAGCGTTGAATTACTCAGTAACAGCAGTTCCATCTTTTCATCCTGTGTAAACATGTCATTTAACGCCGATTCTATCATTGGCCCGGCGTCGGGGCGCTGATATGGCTCACGGTGCAGATAAGCTGAATGCTATCATCGGGGCCGAAAGCGCAGATGCTAGCCACCCCGGAGACGACCTATGAACAATGAAATACCGCTGAAATATTATGACATCGTGGATGAGTACTCGACGGAGTGCGCAGAAGCGGTAAAAGATTCCGAGCGTGATTGTCTGGCGCATTACTTCCAGCTGCTGATTACGCGCTTAATGAATAACGAGGAGATCAGCGAGGAAGCGCAGCAGGAGATGGCCCGTGAAGCAGGCATTGCCGAACAGCGTATCGACGATATCGCCAATTTCCTCAATCAATGGGGTAATGAATAACGCTATCCCTGTTTTTTATCGCCAGTAAGGTGAGGTATATTTCGCTGTCAAAGGAGAAACTATGCTGACCGACTCATCTACTCGATTAAATAAATACATCAGCGAAAGCGGGATTTGCTCGCGTCGCGAAGCGGACCGCTTTATTGAACAAGGCAACGTCTTTATCAACGGTAAGCGCGCCGCCATTGGCGATCAGGTGAAGCCGGGCGATGTGGTGAAAGTCAACGGTCAGCTGATTGAGCCGCGAGAAGCCGATGATTTGGTGCTGATTGCGCTGAATAAGCCAGTAGGTATTGTCAGCACTACCGAAGATGGCGAGCGCGATAATATTGTCGACTTCGTGAACCACAGTAAACGTGTGTTCCCGATTGGCCGTCTCGATAAAGACTCCCAGGGGTTAATTTTCCTGACCAACCATGGCGATCTGGTCAACAAAATCCTGCGCGCCGGCAACGACCACGAAAAAGAGTATCTGGTCACCGTCGATAAGCCGGTTACCGATGAGTTTATTCGTGGCATGGGCGCGGGGGTGCCGATTCTTGGTACCGTGACCAAGAAATGTAAGGTCAAGAAAGAAGCGCCGTTCGTGTTCCGCATTACGCTGGTTCAGGGGTTAAACCGTCAGATCCGCCGCATGTGTGAGCATTTCGGCTATGAAGTCACGAAGCTGGAGCGGACGCGCATTATGAACGTTAGCCTGACGGGCATTCCCCTGGGTGAGTGGCGCGATTTAACCGATGATGAGCTGATCGACCTGTTCAAGCTGATTGAAAATTCCTCTTCCGAAGCGAAGCCAAAAGCTAAACCGAAGGCCAAAGCGGCGACCGCCGGGATCAAGCGCCCGGTGGTGAAGATGGAAAAAACCAACGATAAAGGAGGCCGTCCGGCCTCGAACGGTAAACGTTTCGCTCAGCCGGGACGTAAAAAGAAAGGCCGCTAACGCCTGCCGCGGGTCGGCGTATTCGCCGACCACGAAAATGTCGCCTCTTTGTCTACTTTGTAAGCCTGCTGTTTTTTCGCCTGGCGGGCTTTCTTCGCTTCCGCTTCGCGCAGCGCCATCAGCTTATCGATATATTCCTTTTTTACGCTGTTCGTTTCCGCATTGCTCAGCGGGCGGCCGTGCGCGATACGCGCGCGGTCCAACAGCGTTTTCAATTCGCGCTGTTCGCGCTCGGTCATCTCTTTTTGTGTAATGCGGGGGAGTGCCATGGTGGTGCCCTCAATCAGACCAGAGAACCCAGTGTACGGCAATCAGCGCAAAATAGAACTAATCTGGAAAATGCCTCGCAGAATATTTGCTGCGTGGGTGACTGATGATGTTGTCTGGATTAGCGTAGCGGCATGGTTTATGTGGTCATCCGCAAACTTATTTTTGCGCGATTTGTGTATAAAATTTTATACAAGGATGTGGTATGTTGAATCAAGGGCAAAGTTTACGACGTATTGTCTGGATGGGGTCTTCCTTTGATGATTTGCGCCAATTTCCTGAGGAGGTCCGCCGTGATGCCGGTTTCCAGCTTTACCGTTTACAGGCGGGGTTAGAAGCTGCTGATTGGAAAGCAATGCCTCAGTTGGGTCGAGGCGTGGAGGAAATACGGTTACGTCATTATTCCGGCGCTTATCGGGTGATTTACCTTGCTCGTTTTGAGGCAGAGGTTTATGTCCTGCACTGTTTTAACAAAAAAACTCGACGTACCGCCGAACATGAAAAACAAATTGTCAGAAGCCGTTTGCAGCTTATACCGCAGGAACACAGGAGTCGTAAATGAATCGTAAGAAAGTAGATGGCATCCGTCACGTGACGGCAGCAGAGACGAATATTTTCCGTGAACTCGGCTTTGATGACTGTGAAGCGGAGCGGTTAAGGGCGCAAGCGGAACAAGAAGTTGAACAGCTAATGATACTAAAGCGGCAACTCATGCAGGAAATTGCTGAGTGGATAGATGAAAATCAACTGAAGCAAGCGGATGCTGCAGCGAAGTTGAATATTTCACGACCACGTATTTCAGATGTGGTAAACCAGAAAACCAGTAAGTTTACCCTTGATGCGTTGGTCATGATGTTAATGAAGTTAGGCAAGCCGGTGAGTTTACAGGTGGGATAAACGAAACGTCCGGGCATTTGCCCGGACGTATACCGATTAGCGCTGGTTGCCTTTTTTGGTCGTCGGCTTACCGGACCAGTAACCCGCCAGCAGCGAGCCGGAAAGGTTATGCCATACCGAGAACAGCGCGCCGGGCAGGGCGGCCAGTGGGCCGAAGTAGATTTTCCCGAGGGCCGCGGCGAGGCCGGAGTTTTGCATACCCACTTCGATCGCCAGGGTGCGGCAGGTGGATTCATCAAAACCGAACAGGCGCCCGCCCCAGTACCCGCCGAGCAGGCCAATAGCGTTATGCAGGATCACCGCCACGATAACCACCAGGCCTACCGAAGCGATATGCGATGCGGAACCGGCGACCACGGCGCTGATAATCGCCAGGATGCACAGCATGGAGAAGGCGGGAAGGAAGGGTTCCACCGCCTTTACCACTTTTGGCAACAGGTGATGGACAATCAGACCGAGGCCGATTGGGATCACCACGATTTGCAGGATGCTTAGCAACATGCCCATCACATCGACCTGAATGTGCGCATCAACGTACAGGCGCGTCAGCAACGGCGTGGCAACCACGCCAACCAGCGTAGAAACGGAAGAGATGGTTACCGACAGCGCGACATCGCCTTTCGCCAGGTAGATCATGACGTTGGATGCCGTGCCGCTGGCGACGCTGCCGACCAGCACCATCCCGGCGGAGAGTTCTGGCGGCATGTGGAACAGCAGCGCCAGTACCCAGGCGGCGAGCGGCATCACCAGGTAATGCAGAAAAATTCCCGCAGCGACCGGCGCCGGACGTGATAGCACGCGCTTAAAATCGTCCAGCTTCAAATGGACGCCCATGCCGAACATAATCAGCATCAGCAGCGTGGTGACCCACGGGCCGATAGGGGTAAAAGTGGTTGGCGTGTAATAAGCCATGACGGAGAGCAGCAGCGCCCATAAGGGGAACAGCCGCGTAAGCGTGGCGAGCATAGTGTATTCCTTGCGACAGTGTTTGTTGTGTTGATGTTGTTATAAAAAAGCCGGGTTCGAGCCCGGCTATAGCTATTGTTTATCGCGCTAAGGAATAATATTCAAACAAATTATGCTCATGATGATTAGCCCAGGCTTTCCCAACTGAGACCAAAGCGGGCGAGGTACTTGCGTAACCGGTCGGCATCATTCGGATTGGCCTTTTTCAGCCGGGAGACCGCAAACAACTCACGACCGGCTTCAGATAGCGAAGCGCTGCGGCGGCAAACCTCCAGCACCGTTTCCAACTGACGGCGATCGAACAGATCGATCTCGTCGATGACGACGGGAAGAGGATCGTTGATCTGCCAGCTCTCGCTCAGTCGCGAAATTTCCTCATCGACTACATCCAGCGTAATTCGGCCCTGTTCGGCGAGGGTCGCCATGCGGGTCACCGAGGCGCCAAGCTCGCGAAAATTTCCGCGCCACTGGGCCTGCGGCGAACTGGCGAAAGCCAAATAGCGCACGCGCGCGTCTTTATCAAAACGTATTTGCTGCTGTCTGGCGCTGGAGAAACGTTGCAATTCGTACTCAATATTGGGCGCAATATCTTCTCTACGCTGCGCCAGACCGGGTAGCGCAAAGCTCCACATGTTGATACGCGCGTATAAATCCTCACGAAAGCGGCCATCGGCGACCCACTGGCGCATGTCGCGGTGGGTACCCGCAATCAGTTGAAAATCACTGTGCACTTCTTTGTCGGAGCCAAACGGGAAAAAGCTTTTTTCTTCAATCGCTTTTAACAACATCGCCTGTTCATCGAGGCCCAGTTCGGCAATTTCATCGAGAAACAACACGCCGCCATCGGCCTCGCGTAGCAGGCCGCTACGCGCCGCTTGCGCGCCAGTAAAAGCGCCTTTGACGTGGCCGAATAGCGTCGACATGGCGTTATCGCCACGCAGCGTGGCGCAGTTGATGGCGACAAACTTACCCGCCACCAGGTGGCGTGACTGGCGTAGCTGGAAAATGCGTTTCGCGAGAAAGGATTTGCCCGCGCCGGTAGGCCCGGTGAGTAGAATCGGATCGGTTGAACGCAGAGAAACCCGCTCAATGCGATCGATAAGTTTATTGAAGGTGGCGTTGCGGGTTTCAATCCCATCCTTAAGAAATGAAACGGACTGCTGTTGTTCACGCTGAAAACGGCTGGTTAGAGTGGCATAGCGGCTTAAATCCAGATCGATAACCGAGGCGGTACCGGCCGCGATCTGCTCGTCGGTGGCGCCTTTTGGCGCCGGCCCGGTCTGCAGCAAACTGGCGGGCAGATAGCGCGCCTCGGTCAACAGGAACCAGCAGATCTGCGCCACGTGCGTTCCGGTGGTGATATGCACCAGATATTCTTCATTGTCGGTATCGAACGGGTAGCGGGTCGCAAAATCAAGAAAGGCGGCATACACCTCTTCGAAATCCCAGGGATTGGCGATGGCTACAGCATGCGGATGTACTTCGGTCTGTGGCGAGACCAACGCCACATCTTCGGCGAGCTGCTGCGCCATGCCGATGTCACGGGGCTGGTGCAGTAGTTCCAGCCGATCAATGGGCATTTCAGCTTGTTGGCACAACCCAACCGTTGGCCGCCACTTGCGAAAACGGTTGGCGCGCTTGCCACGTTTATCGAGCACCGTCCCCAGTACGCCAATAACCACCCGACGTTTTCTCATGATTTATCCCACAAGATAAAATTAGATACTTAAGGATAAAAATTTATCTTGCCGTAGGCAATCTGAATAGATGCTTAATAAATAAAAGTCATTAATTTTCATTTGGTTAATAAATTATTTTGTTGTTTTACGTTTTTGGCACGCTTCTGGCAATAACTCTATTGTCAACGTGCTGAAATGCAGGGGGTTAAACCCCGCCGGCGCTGTAGAAACGGCGCAGTCCGTTTTTCTGCCGCGTTCCGTCAGCAACTGACCACATAAGTGGAGGGTTCGATTCCCTCATTCATCTCCTCGATGAAACTGGTTGTAAATCAAAATAATAAGCCGGGGAACTGCGTGTTTGGCGGTCCCCAAAACAGGTTGCCGATAATAACGCCGGGCGCCAGGCAAAAGCGAGTTCCCCTGCCGCTTCGCCTTTGCATCCGCGCCTGCTCCATTTTTAAGGAACGAATAATGGCTAAGAAAATAACGATACGAAAAGGTCAATTAGGTCTGCTGGCGAAAGCGGGCGACTACTATCAGGTACTGGAAGCCGGCGAGCATCGCTTACCGTGGTTTTCCACACCGGAAGTGCTGATCGTCACCACCGATGGCAGCGAAGTACCGCAGGCGTTGGCCGACTATATGCGCCGCTTCCAGCCTGAATGGATCGACCGTTACTGCCTGGCGGCTGATATGGCGGAAGAGGAAGCCGGCGCGCTGTATATCGATGGCGTGCTGCAGGAGATCATCCCGCCAGCGACGCGCCGTCTGTACTGGCAATATGACAATGCGCTGAAGCTGGTACGCATGGATACTCGCGCGGTGCTGGTACCAGCAGAGGTGATGAACGCGGTACTGCAACCTCGACGCAGCGGCGCGGTAAAAGGGCGTGAGTCGATACTGACGGTACAGGTTCCTGCCTGGCATGTTGGGGTGGTGAAAATTGACGGCGAGCTGCAGAAAGCTCTACCGCCCGGTTTGACTGCCTACTGGAAGATTAACCATCTGGTGGAAGCCGAAGTGGTGGATACTCGCCTGCAGGTGCTGGAGGTCAGCGGTCAGGAGATCCTGACCAAAGACAAAGTTAATTTACGTCTGAATCTGGCGGCGAACTGGCGTTATCAAGACGTGCTGACGGCATTTTGCCAGTTAACTAAACCGCTGGATCATCTGTATCGTGAACTGCAGTTCGCGCTGCGCGAAGCGGTCGGTACACGTACGCTGGATGAGCTTCTGGAAAATAAACAGATGATTGATGAAGTGGTGAGCGCGCAGGTGAAAGAGCGTATGGCGCCATTCGGCATCGAGATCGCCTCGTTGGGAGTAAAAGATATCGTCCTGCCAGGCGACATGAAGGCCATTTTGTCGCAGTTGGTGGAAGCGGAGAAATCGGCCCAGGCCAACGTTATCCGCCGCCGGGAAGAGACGGCGGCAACTCGTTCTTTATTGAACACGGCCAAAGTAATGGAAAACAATCCGGTCGCCCTGCGCTTAAAAGAGCTTGAAACGCTCGAACGCGTCGCGGAGCGAATCGATAAAATTTCCGTATTTGGCGGGCTGGACCAGGTATTACATGGACTTATCAACATTAATGGAGTGAACCATGGCGCATAACGATTATCACCTGCTGACGGCGGAAAATAGCGCGCCGATCAAAATGTGGACCCGCGGCGTGCCGGTAGAGCCGGAAGCACGCGTCCAGTTGCTGAATACGGCAAAAATGCCGTTTGTCTTTAAGCATCTGGCGGTGATGCCGGACGTGCATCTCGGGAAAGGCTCGACTATTGGCAGCGTGATCCCGACAAAAGGGGCAATCATTCCGGCGGCCGTCGGCGTGGATATTGGCTGCGGTATGATGGCGGTGCGTACTTCGCTTATTGCCAGCGATCTGCCGGATAACCTGGGCGGGTTGCGCAGCGCGATCGAGCAGGCGGTACCGCACGGGCGAACTAACACGCGCTCCCGGCGCGATAAAGGCGCCTGGGAGACGCCGCCGCAGGAAGTCGATCAACAGTGGTCGCTACTGGCTCCGCGCTTTAAGCGCCTGACGGACAAATATCCGCAGTTGTTGAAAACCAATAATCATCAGCATCTCGGAACATTGGGTACCGGCAATCACTTTATTGAAGTGTGCCTGGATGAACAGCAGCGGGTATGGGTAATGCTGCATAGCGGTTCGCGCGGCGTCGGTAATGCTATCGGCAACCTGTTTATTACCCTGGCGCAGAACGATATGCAGCAGCATATCGCTAATCTGCCGGACAGAAATCTGGCCTACTTTCAGGAAGGTAGCCCGCACTACGAGGATTACATCGAGGCGGTGGAATGGGCGCAGGATTTCGCCAGGCATAATCGCGAGGTAATGATGGCGCGGGTACTGGCGGCGCTATCGGCCATTGTGACGAAACCGTTTATGACCCAGCAGGAGGCGGTCAATTGCCACCATAACTATGTGCAGAAAGAGCGGCACTTTGGCGAAGAGGTTCTGGTCACGCGTAAAGGCGCGGTATCGGCGCAGAAGGGGCAAATGGGCATCATTCCCGGCTCAATGGGGGCAAAAAGCTTCATTGTGCGCGGATTGGGTAATAAAGAGAGTTTCTGCTCATGTAGCCACGGCGCAGGACGCGTGATGAGCCGAACGGCGGCGAAAAAGCGGTTCACCGTCGCAGACCAGATCCGCACGACCGCCCATGTCGAATGCCGAAAAGATAGTGAGGTGATCGACGAAATTCCGCTGGCTTATAAAGACATTGAGGCGGTGATGGCCGCGCAATCGTCGCTGGTAGAGGTGGTACATACCCTGCGTCAGGTCGTCTGTGTTAAAGGATAAAAAATAATGAGTGAAAATAGCGTCGATGCCGCGATGCGCCAGCGCGTGCGGCGGCAGCTAGCCGACATAGAACAACGCTACCAGGTCAGGGTGCTGTATGCCTGTGAATCGGGTAGCCGCGGCTGGGGTTTTGCCTCGCCGGATAGCGATTATGATGTTCGCTTTTTATATGTTCATCAACCCGAATGGTATTTACGCGTGGAAGCGCAGCGCGATGTTATCGAACTGCCGATAGATGATGAGCTGGATGTCTGCGGCTGGGAGTGGCGCAAAGCGCTGGGGCTATTGAAAGCGGCGAACCCTACTCTTATAGAGTGGCTGGATTCACCGGTGGTGTATCAGCAGGACGCGTCGACAGTGGCGGCGTTAAAAGCGCTGGTGCCGCAGTGGTTTTCGCCGCTGCGCGCCCGTTGGCACTACTATTCAATGGCGCGGAAGAACTTTCGCGGCTACCTGCAGGGTGAGCAGGTACGGTTGAAAAAATACTTTTATGTACTGCGCCCGCTGTTGGCCGTGCGCTGGGTTGAAGCTGGTAAAGGCGTGCCGCCGATGCGTTTTAGCGAACTGCTGGCGGGTAGCGAACTGGAACCCGCACTGCGTAATGAAATCGATGAGCTGCTGGTTCGCAAACAACGTGCCGGCGAAGCAGAGTACGGTATACGACGCCCGCTTTTGCATGCCTTTATTCAACATGAGCTGGCGCGTGGCGAGGTAGCGCCGGAGCTGCCGGATAGCCGAACGGGGCGCGTTGAGCAACTCGATCGCTTGCTGATGAGCACGGTACTGGCGCCATAAAAAAGGCCCGGCTTCTGACGAAACCGGGCCTTTTGCTAACGGGCTTTCCCGTCGCGATTATTCAAACAAATTATGATGCAGCTTCTGCACCACTTTCTCCGCATCGTCGCCCGGCACCAGGAAGCACAGGTTGTGGCTGGATGCGCCGTAACAGATCATGCGGATATTGAACGGTTCCAGTACGCCAAACACCTCTTTACCGACGCCGCAGGCTTTCGACAGCTCGTTGCCGATCAGGGCGACCAGCGCCAGGTTTTCTTCCACTTCGACGCGGCACAGCGAAGAGAGTTCGGTCAGCAGCGCCTGGGTGAGCAGGGTGTCGCCAGCGGAGGTAGAACCTGTGGTGTCCATGGTCAGCGCAATGCTCACTTCCGAGGTGGTGATCAGATCGACGGAAATATTATGCCGCGCCAGAATACCGAACACTTCAGCAAGGAAGCCGCGGGAGTGCAGCATATGCAGGCTGTGCAGGGTCAGTAGCGTCTGACGACGACGCAGCGCCAGCGCGCGGAACAGCGGTGGATTTTCGGTTTTATGACAGACCAGTGTGCCGCCGGCTTTAGGTTCTTTGCTGGAGCCGACGAATACCGGAATATCGCTGCGTACGGCCGGCAGCAGGGTGGCCGGATGCAATACCTTGGCCCCGAACGTGGCCATCTCCGCGGCTTCAGCGAAAGCGATCACATCGATGCGTTTCGCCGCGGGCGCGACGCGCGGGTCGGTTGTGTAGATCCCTGGGACATCGGTCCAGATATCCACACGGCTGGCGTTTAAGGCCTCGCCGAGCAGCGCAGCGGTATAGTCGCTGCCGCCGCGACCAAGGGTAGTGGTGCGTCCTTTGGCTTCGCTGCCGATAAAGCCCTGGGTAATAACCAGGCCTTCTTGCAGGCGCGGCGCCAGTTGTTGTTGCGTTAGCTCCGCCAGCGCGGCGATATCCGGTTCGGCACGGCCGAAACGATCGTTGGTGCGCATCACTTTACGTACGTCGAACCACTGCGCCGCAATACCGCGTTCGCGCAGGATCTCAACGAACAGTAAGGTGGACATCAGTTCGCCGTGGCTCACCAGTTCATCGGTCAAGGCTTCCGAGCTCGCCAGCGAGGCAGCTTCCGCCAGGGTAGTAATGTTTTCCAGCAGACGTTCAATTTCTTCACGAATAACGTTGGGATAACGTAAACGCTCCAGAATATTGAACTGGATTTGGCGCATTTCATCGAGCTTAGCGAAACGTTCGGTGGGTTCCAGCCCTGCCGCTAAAGCAACTAAGATATTGGTAACGCCAGCCGATGCGGATAACACCACTACGCGGGTATTCGCATCCAGCAGCGCGACGTCGACGCTACGGTTCATCGCGTCGAAATCGGCCACGCTGGTGCCGCCGAACTTAGCAACAACTAAATCTGTCATAACAACCTCGTGTCAGGGGGCCTGACTTATTAAAACGATTCCTGAACAACCGCTCCTGGTTCGGGCTGGAAATAACCGGAGCGCTACAAAATGTCTTAATAAGCCAGGCCAAATTAACTCAGCCATGGCACAAGGGAAGAGCGAAAAGTAGGGTGGGCGCAGAGCGATAAACAAACTACGATGTCACCCAGAAGTGCTCCACCTTGTAGACCCGTTCGCCGATGACGCGCATCGGTTCGCGAGTATGAAACGCCCGACTGCGAACGCTTCTGGTGACAACCCAGGGGATTCAGCCCCTGTGGCCGGCGACAGACTTAACCAGATGTCTGTGCGCCTCGGCGTTGCTCCCCCTCACGTATTATCCCCGGACTGGTTCCTCCAATACGGTTACCTGGGCAACGCACCTCTTCTGGCAATTACTGACGTCTTTCACTATGCCTGGGGAGAGACTGGTCATTATACCCCCCAACGATACTCTTCGCTGTAGCGTGAAATGCGCGAGCAATACATACCTACGGTTCCGCAGGCAGTTCAGCTATATAAAGGCTTCCGGACGGGTATGTCAACGACAGGGTTATGCGGATTTTTCATGCATCGGCGGATAACAGAAAAAAGCCTAATGATCGCTATAATATGGGAGCTCTTTACCCTATTTCTGACCCCCGTCAACGGCATAACACAAAAATCATCACAATTTTCCGCCGCTGAGGCTACAATCGACCGAAGTCACATTTTTCAAATCAGAAGAGTATTGCTAATGAAAAATATCAACCCAACGCAGACCGCTGCATGGCAGGCATTACAGAAACACTTCGATGAAATGAAAGACGTCACTATCAGCGAGCTTTTCGCCAAAGATAGCGATCGTTTCTCTAAATTCTCCGCCACTTTTGACGATCTGATGCTGGTGGACTTCTCCAAGAACCGCATCACTGAAGAGACGCTGTCTAAGCTGCAGGATCTGGCGAAAGAGACCGATCTGGCCGGCGCTATCAAGTCGATGTTCTCCGGTGAAAAAATTAACCGTACCGAAGACCGCGCGGTACTGCACGTCGCACTGCGCAACCGCAGCAATACGCCAATTGTGGTTGACGGCAAAGATGTGATGCCGGAAGTCAACGCTGTACTGGAGAAGATGAAAGCCTTCTCCGAAGCGATTATCTCTGGTAGCTGGAAAGGCTATACCGGCAAACCGATCACCGACGTGGTGAACATTGGTATTGGTGGTTCAGACCTCGGCCCGTTCATGGTGACCGAAGCGCTGCGCCCGTATAAAAACCACCTCAACATGCACTTCGTTTCTAACGTTGACGGCACCCATATCGCCGAAGTGCTGAAAGCGGTGAATCCGGAAACCACGCTGTTCCTGGTGGCTTCTAAAACCTTCACCACTCAGGAAACCATGACCAACGCCCACAGCGCGCGTGACTGGTTCCTGGCGACCGCGGGCGACGATAAACACGTGGCGAAACACTTCGCGGCGCTCTCCACCAACGCTAAAGCGGTCGGCGAGTTCGGTATCGATACGGCTAACATGTTTGAGTTCTGGGACTGGGTCGGCGGTCGTTACTCCCTGTGGTCCGCCATCGGTCTGTCTATCATTCTGTCCGTCGGCTTCGACAACTTCGTTCAGCTGCTGTCCGGCGCCCACGCCATGGACAAACACTTCTCTACCACGCCGGCTGAGAAAAACCTGCCGGTACTGCTGGCGCTGATTGGTATCTGGTACAACAATTTCTTCGGCGCCGAAACCGAAGCAATTCTGCCGTACGATCAGTACATGCATCGCTTTGCCGCTTACTTCCAGCAGGGCAACATGGAATCCAACGGTAAGTACGTTGACCGTAACGGCAACGTCGTGGATTACCAGACTGGCCCTATCATCTGGGGCGAGCCGGGGACTAACGGTCAGCACGCGTTCTATCAGCTGATCCACCAGGGCACCAAAATGGTACCGTGCGATTTCATCGCCCCGGCTATCACCCATAACCCGCTGTCTGACCACCATCAGAAACTGCTGTCTAACTTCTTCGCTCAGACCGAAGCGCTGGCCTTTGGTAAATCCCGCGAAGTGGTTGAGCAGGAATATCGCGATCAGGGTAAAGATCCGGCTCAGCTTGAGCACGTGGTGCCGTTCAAAGTGTTCGAAGGCAACCGTCCGACCAACTCCATCCTGCTGCGTGAAATTACCCCGTTCAGCCTGGGCGCATTGATTGCGCTGTATGAGCACAAAATCTTCACCCAGGGCGCGATTCTCAACATCTTCACCTTCGATCAGTGGGGCGTTGAGCTGGGTAAACAGCTGGCTAACCGTATCCTGCCGGAACTGAAAGATGGCGCGGACGTCAGCAGCCACGACAGCTCTACCAACGGCCTGATTAACCGTTATAAAGCCTGGCGCGCATAAGCGCTGCGCAATTAAACCTTAATGCCGACCCTCGGGTCGGCATTTTTATTTATAGTCGCCGCAGCAGCCTCGCCGGGTTGCCCGCCCAAACGCCTTTCTCGGTGATGGATTTTGTCACCACGCTCCCGGCGCCGATGACCACGCCATCGCAGATACTCACCGCCAGAATGGTGGCGCCGCTGCCGATAGAGACGTCATTGCCGATTTCAATACGCCCCCAACTGTCGCGGTCGGCATTCGGTTTGCCATCGCGGAACATATCATTAGCGAACATCACGCCGTGGCCGATAAAACAGCGTTGGCCGATGGTGACGTACTCGCAGATAAAACTGTGGGACTGGATTTTGCTGTCCGCACCGATGCGCGTGTGCCCCTGAATCTCGACGAACGGCCCGATAAAGACGTTATCGTCAAGCTGGCAATCATAAAGGTTGGCGGGCTGGTATATGACCACGTTTTCGCCGCAAATGACGTTGCGAACGCCGGTATCGCGAAGCGTAAAAGGGGGAATATTTGGCTCATTCGACATGCTGCATTCCTCGTTCGGATCTCATCGTATAGTGCCTGCAAAATGAGCAAGGAGGAACGGCGAAAAACGGTGGGGAAGGAGGCTGGAGGTTTTCCCCCCCAGCCAGGAGATTAACGAGCGAAGGCGATGGCTTCGATTTCGACGCCGGCGTCTTTCGGCAGTCTTGCGACCTCCACGCAGGAGCGTGCCGGAAAGGTGGCCTGATGTTCGGTAAAGAAGGCCTCATAGGCGGCGTTGATGGCGGCAAAATCCTTCAGGTCTTTGACAAACACCGTGGTTTTAACAATCTGCCCGACCGTGAGTCCGGCTGCTTCAACGATGGCTTTCACATTTTCCAGCGATTGCCGCGCCTGTTCGGCGATATCGCTGGGCATGGTGCCGTCCAGCGGATTAATCGGCAGCTGACCGGAGGTGATGGTCATCGCGCCGAGATTGACGCCCTGCACGTACGGGCCGATAGCGGCAGGCGCGTCAGCGGTGGTAATAATCATACGGGTTATCCTTCAAACGGTTACATAAAGTAATTCAACAACACCAGCGAGCCGACGCCGCTCACCACCACCCACACCAGGCCTAAACGGAAGCTGGCGAGCGTGCAGATAATGGCGGCGATCACCTTCGGATTCTTTAAGTCGAACTCCATGCTGGAATTCACGCTAAGGATCTGAATGGTGATAATGGCCGGCAGGACGGTGACCGGGACGAAGCGCAGCGTTTTCGTCACCCGCTCGGACATCTGGATTTTTCCGGCCAGGCCGATAAACGAAAATCGGATCAGGAAGGTCACGGCGGCCATACCCAAAGTCAGGGCGATAAAGTAGCTATTATTCATGTTCCAGCGCCTCCACGAGCGGCATGTCGGATTCGGCAATCGCTGCCTGTTTACGTTCTTCAGCCAGGTCGACGCACAGCCCGGCGAGCACGCCAAGTACTGAGGCGACGACAATACCCAGGGAGTAGGGCAGGATGACCAACAGCACGCCGGAGACGGCGGCCACCACGGCGGCGACGGTACAGGCCTGGCTTTTTATTTGCGGCACCACAATGGCGATAAAGGCGGCGACCATGGCGAAATCCAGACCATACTTTTCAATATTCGGGAATGAGGCGCCGACCAGCGCGCCGAGGAAATCGGCCAGTACCCAAATCGCCCAGAAGGTGATCATCGCCGAGCCATAAAACAGATACTTATCCTGCTTATTGCCTTCCATCTCTTTTACGGTGGTGGCGTACACTTCATCGGTCAGCGCGTAGGACATAAAGCATTTTTTAAAGAACGATGCTTCACGGACGGTACCGGAAATAGAGGCGCTGTACAGTACGTGACGTAGGTTAATTATTAATGTGGTGAATATAATAACCCCGAGCGTGGCGCCGGTTTTAAGCATATTTAATGCCAGCATTTGCGCGGAGCCGGCAATAACAATCGCCGACCACGCCGTACTCTGCCAGACGCTCATGCCGGCGCTGACGCTTAATGCGCCGACAATAAATGAAAATGGAAAGTCGCCGATGCACAGCGGCATAATGGCGCTGGCGCCGCGGAAGATGACTTTTTTATTCATCTGCTATACCTGCTAATTTATAAATAATAGTATGGGTAGGGTAGGTTAATCAGGGCCTGAATGTTCAGGCCCGTTAAATATTATTATTTAGCGACCATGATGCTGATGATTTCTTTATCGGTGAGGGCCATTGGTTTAATCACCAGGCGACACAGGTTATTAATAGTCTGCTCGACATCGGCGCAGACAATACCGTCATTGGCGCCAGCGCAGCTATTTTGCATTGCCATCAGTACCGCCTTAAAGGCGCTGGATACCACAGATGAGACTTTCATCGCACAGCTATTAGAGGCGCCATCACAAATCATGCCGGTAATATCGCTGACCATATTAATAATCGCGGTGTTAATGGTGTTGATGTCGCGAGTAAATAGCCAGGCCATCCCGGCGGCGGCGCCCATGGCGGCGGTTGAGGCCGCGCATAGCGCAGATAAGCGCGTATAACGAGAATGAATTGAGATGGCGGTGAGATGAGATAGAGACAAAGCGCGCGCCAGGGTCTCTTCATCGGCGCCAAGATGCTCTGCAACCACCACTACCGGCATGGTTGCCGTAATGCCCTGATTGCCTGAACCAAAGTTAGACATCGCTACCACCGGCGCGCCGCCCATGCGGGCATCTGAAGCGGCGACGGTGTCGATGATCACCTTGCTTAACAGATCGTTGCTCATCAGGCCGTTTTTCACGGCGTCAGCAAAGGTACCGTTAATGTTCAGGCCATATTTTTTGGTTTTGCCTTCTGCCGCCAGCGCGGAGTTTAAGCGCGCGGCTTCGAGAATAAAGCGAATATCATTAAAGTCGGCGCTATTAATAAATTCGTAAGCCTGCTGTAGCGAAAATGTGGGCAGCGTTTCGTGCCGGGCGCTCGCATTCTGTTTTGCGCTTAATGGCTGTGGCTGGTCATTAATATAAAGTTCGACCACGTTGGTGTGGGTTCCTTTCACCACGACGCGACAGTTATTCTCGCCAGCAGAGAGGGTTAAATCGAGATGAATAAAGTCCGGAGTCTCTTCGACGGCAATATCAACGGCATTATTGGCGATCAGTTTCTGCGCCATTTCGACGTGTAGCGGGGTGATATCTTCCAGCGTTTTTAATCCCTTTTGCGGATTGCCGCCAAATGCGCCAATTGCGGCGGCCAGCGCTACACCGCAAACGGCGGTGCCGGGAATAGTCACGCCCATCGCGTTTTTATAGAGATTGGCGGAAATAAAACCGCTAATTCTGGTGCAAGGCTGATCCAGATATTGAGCGGCGTAGGCGGCAGTGAAGGAAATAGCGACGGGTTCAGTACAACCTAAAGCCGGGGCAACTTCTTGTTTGAGCCATTTTACGTACAGGGAAGCGTTATCGGTGTTCATAATGATTTAATGTCCAAAATTAAATTTTATTCAACTGCGATAATGCTAAGACAAAGGATAAGAAAAATCTTACCCTAATAGCCATATAAATAATGCGGATTAGAGAAAAATTTTATCTTGTGGCAGGTTTTAAGATATAACTGTTTCAAATGGTAAATATTTTAAATTTCAGTTGGTTATTTGGTTTTATCCTAAGCGTAATGGATGATTTGGTTAACTTGCTCACAGCATTGTAGGAAGTAAAATTTTCTCTTAGTTGCATTTACCGCGTTGAAGGACCGATGCTGCTCGCAAAGCGAAGTAGATCTGGATCACACTTTTGCGCTATACAGATCAATAACGTTCATGCATTTGAGGTGTCACTATGCCGTCGGTATATCGTCCGCTGGTTAATTTTGTTGCGAAGGCCATGCAGGCTGTGCTCAACCTGGCGCTATTGTGCCTGGGAATTATTCTGGTGGTGTTCCTGGGAAAGGAGACCCTGCATCTGGCGCACGTGCTGTTTACGCCGGAGCCGGTGAGTAAGTACAAGCTGGTCGAAGGGCTGGTGGTCTATTTTCTCTACTTCGAATTTATCGCGTTGATTGTGAAATACTTTGAGTCCGGTTTTCACTTCCCGCTGCGTTATTTCGTCTATATCGGCATTACCGCGATTGTACGGCTTATTATCGTCGACCATGAGTCGCCGATGGCGGTGCTGATTTACTCTGCGGCGATCCTTATCCTGGTGATTACCCTGTGGTTGTGTAATTCCAACCGCCTGAAACGGGAATAAAAAAAGCGGCCTCCAGGGCCGCTTGACCGACAATCACAAATGAAATTTATGTAGGGTCCAGTAGAGGATTGCAGTGGCATTTGCCCTACTTTTTCAGGGAGAGGTGGGCTGCCGTACCCGGTTGGGGTCGTGTACCACATCCCACCCTCTCTGAAATTTGGGGCGATAAAACAAGGGTCTAACATGATGAAACTTAACCTTTCACCCCGCCCGCCGTCAGGCCGTTGACCAACCAACGCTGAGCCAGCAGGAAGACGACGGTAATCGGAATCGCCGACAGTACCGCCGCCGCGGCGAAGTCACCCCACAGGTAGTTCTGCGGATTGAGATACTGCTGCATCCCCACCGCCAGGGTATAGCTGTTCACATCGCGTAGCAGCAACGAGGCCACCGGCACTTCGGTAATCGCGGCGATGAACGACAGAATAAACACGACCGCCAGAATCGGCACCGAGAGCGGCAGCAGCACCAGGCGGAAGGCCTGCCACGGAGTGGCGCCGTCCAGCGCGGCCGCTTCTTCCAGTGAACCATCGATAGTTTCGAAGTAGCCCTTAATCGTCCAGACGTGCAGCGCGATGCCGCCCATATAGGCGAAGATCACCCCGCCGTGAGTGTTGAGGCCGACGAAAGGCAGATACTGACCGAGGCGGTCGAACAACGCATACAGCGCCACCAACGACAGTACCGCCGGGAACATCTGGAAAATCAGCATCCCTTTGAGCAGCGTCGCTTTACCCGGGAAGCGCATACGGGCGAAAGCGTAAGCGCAGGTGGTGGAGAGGGCGACGATGCCGATCGCAGTAATCCCGGCCACCTTAATTGAGTTCCACAGCCACAGCAGGACCGGGAATGGCGGCGGCGTTACCCGGCCATCGGCGTGTTCGACGCTGAAGCCTAATGCCAGACGCCAGTGCTCCCAGGAGATGGTATCCGGGATCAGGCTGCCGGTCGCGAAGTTGCCTTCGCGCAGCGAGATAGCGATAACCATCAGCAGCGGGAACATAATCGCGGCGATAAAAATCAGCAGCAACAGGTGTGTCGTAAAGAGACGCAGTTTCTGAGATTTGGGTTGGACCATAGCCATTATCGTTATCTCCCTTAATCAAACTTCATGCGCGTGGCTTTCAGATTCACAATCGCTAACGCCCCAACCAGCAGGAAGATAAGCGTGGCGATAGCCGCCGCCAGGCCGAAGTCCTGACCGCCGCCGCCTTCAAAGGCGATGCGATAGGTGTAGCTCACCAGCAGGTCGGTATAACCGGCCGGCGTGGTGGTGCCGAGACGGTCCGGGCCACCGTTGGTTAACAGTTGAATCAGCACGAAGTTGTTAAAGTTAAAGGCGAAGCTGGCGATCATCAGCGGCGTGAGCGGCTTGATCAGCAGCGGTAGCGTAATTTTAAAGAAGTTCTGGAACGGGCCCGCGCCATCCATCGCCGACGCCTCGTACAGATCGTCCGGAATCGCCTTCAGCAGTCCCATGCACAGGATCATCATGTACGGGTAGCCCAGCCAGGTGTTGACGATGATGATCATCGTGCGCGCGGTGGTTGGGTCGCTAAACCAGGCCGGTTTAATGCCGAACAGCGCGCTCAGCATCATGTTGATTTCACCAAAGCTCTGGTTAAACAGCCCCTTGAAAATCAGTATTGAGATAAATGACGGCACCGCATACGGCAGAATCAACAGCACGCGGTAAATCGCTTTGCCCTTCAACGCTTCCCACTGCACCAGGCAGGCCAGCACCATTCCCACGGCGACGGTCAAAATCACCGTCAGCACCGAGAACACCACGGTCCAGACGAAAATGGCGAAGAACGGCTTCTGGATCCCTTCATCCTGGAAAACGCGGGTGAAGTTATCCCAGCCGATGGTGACGGTATAACCCGGGCTCAGCTTCTCATTGCCCCAGCTGCCGTCGGCATTGATGGATTGATAAAAGCCGATGTCGGCGTTGGGGCGATATTTCACGCCGCTTTGGTTGTTGGTGAGCGTGCCGTCGTTAGCCAGCGCGTACAGCGGCTGGGTGCCGGAAAACTGGCGCAGCGAACTCATAATCACTTTGCTTTCATCCGGCAGCACGGCGGTCAGTTGGTTCAGCGCGGCGCGGTTTTGGGTGATCACGCGTAAATTCGCGCGTTCGCCTTGCGGCAGGGCATCGGCTTCTTTTAACGCCAGCTTCTGCTCGCCGCCAAATTTAAAGGCTTCAGAGAGATAATTTTTACCGCTTTCACCGTCCGTCAGCGCCAGCTGCCACTCATCGCCTGCCGGGTAGAGTGAGAAGTTATAGGCTTTGCCGGCCTGGAAAGAACGATCCATCAGTACCTGTTGGGCGCGTTCGAAGGTGAGCTGGTTGGTGCTGCTGTAGTTGGTGAAGGCGATGGCAATGGTGCAGATCAGCGGGAACAGAACAAACAGCCCCATCCCGGCGAGACCCGGATAAACGTAACGCCAGGCATAGGCCTTGCGATTGGAAAAGATATACAGGCCAACTGAGCTTAAAATCAGCGTCATGATGGCGAACAGGTACTCCCCCTGGGCGTACATTAAAACAACAAGGTAACCCACCAGCAGGCACAGCAAACCAATCACAGACCATGTGAGTTGCGGGCTTTGCCACCAGTGTTTCTTTTTAACGGCATCCATGGGGATCATCCTCTACAACGTTAAATATCTGTCGACAAGAGTGCCTGATGGCGCTGTACTTATCCGGCCTACAAAGCGTGTAGGCCGGATAAGGCATTTATGCCGCCATCCGGCACGTGTGCGACGGTATTACTTGGTGATACGGCCCTGTGCATCCTTCAGCGCGGCATCGACGGTCTGACGGCCGCTTGCGGCGTTGATAACCGCGGTACGGACGGCATACCAGAACGCCGACATCTGCGGGATGTTCGGCATGATTTCGCCTTTCTGGGCGTTAGCCATGGTGGCGGCGATACGCGGGTCTTTCTCCAGCTTCTCCTGGAAGGATTTCAGCGCCACGGCGCCCAGCGGTTTATCGTTGTTCACCGCTTCCAGGCCCGGATCGGTCATCAGGTAGTTTTCGAGGAACTCTTTCGCCAGTTCTTTATTCGGACTGGCGGCGTTAATCCCGGCGCTCAGTACGCCAACGAACGGTTTAGACGGTTTGCCTTTGAAGGTCGGCAGCAGAGTGACGCCGTAGTTAACCTTGCTCTTGTCGATGTTAGACCACGCCCACGGACCGTTGATGGTCATCGCGGTTTCGCCTTTGTTGAACGCCGCTTCCGCGATGGAGTAGTCGGTGTCGGCGTTCATGTGTTTATTTTTGATGAGGTCGACCAGGAAGGTCAGACCGGCTTTTGCCCCGGCGCTATCGACGCCGACGTTTTTCACGTCGTATTTGCCGTTTTCAAACTTAAACGCGTATCCACCATCGGCGGCGATCAGTGGCCAGGTGAAGTACGGTTCTTGCAGGTTGAACATCAGCGCGCTCTTGCCTTTCGCCTTCAGCGCTTTATCCAGCGCCGGGATCTCTTCCCAGGTTTTCGGCGGGTTCGGGACCAGGTCTTTGTTATAAATCAGCGACAAGGCTTCCACCGCTACCGGGTAAGCGATCAGCTTGCCGTTGTAACGTACGGCATCCCAGGTGAACGGATAGAGTTTGTCCTGGAACGCTTTATCCGGGGTGATTTCCGCCAGCAGACCGGACTGCGCGTAGCCGCCAAAGCGGTCATGCGCCCAGAAGATGATATCCGGGCCGTCGCCGGTCGCTGCAACCTGCGGGAACTTCTCTTCCAGCTTATCCGGATGTTCTACGGAAACTTTAATGCCGGTATCTTTCTCGAACTTTTTACCCACTTCAGCGAGGCCGTTATAGCCTTTATCGCCGTTAATCCAGATAACCAGCTTACCTTCTTCAATTTTTGCGAGGGCAGAGGCGGAAAACATCATCGTCGTCAATGCAGACAGCGCGAGGATGCGAGCGCCAGTTTTGATTTTCATATACCCGTCCTATTTGGTGATGTGCTCGTGGATACACTTGAGTGGTTTAACGCTGATGAGTTTCCTTTTTTAACAACCTCTTTCCATCCTCCCTATGTCTACGCCCCGCCCGCCGTTTATGTGATCCGTATTGCAGAAATGCCGGTAATGGGCCCTGGAGCACATAAAAAAGCCACCGTTTTTGTCGCTTCGATCACGAAATGACCTTTTGCCGGGAACTTCCGGCGGCGAGAGGCAATTTCTCATCCTCCCGTCTCCTCCCCCATCAAAAACCCGGGGGGTGGAGGATTTGCCAACGTAATGAATGCCGCATAGTCAGCCCATCTTGAATGTGTCTTTAAGTGACAGGTTGTAACGAAGGGAGAAGGGCATGGCGAGCGTACAGCTACGAAATGTAACGAAAGCCTGGGGCGACGTGGTGGTATCTAAAGATATCAATCTCGAGATCCAGGATGGGGAGTTCGTCGTGTTTGTAGGACCGTCGGGCTGCGGCAAATCCACCCTGCTGCGTATGATTGCCGGACTGGAAACGGTCACCAGCGGCGATCTGTTTATTGGCGATACCCGAATGAACGATGTGCCGCCCGCCGAGCGCGGCATCGGCATGGTATTCCAGTCTTATGCGCTCTATCCCCACCTTTCCGTTGCCGAAAATATGTCTTTTGGCCTGAAACTGGCCGGGGCGAAAAAAGAGGTGATTAACCAGCGCGTGACTCAGGTCGCAGAGGTGTTGCAGCTGGCGCACCTGCTGGAGCGTAAGCCGAAAGCGCTCTCCGGCGGCCAGCGTCAGCGCGTGGCCATCGGCCGTACCCTGGTCGCCGAGCCGCGGGTTTTTCTGCTTGATGAGCCCCTGTCCAACCTCGATGCCGCGCTGCGCGTGCAGATGCGTATCGAAATCTCCCGTCTGCATAAGCGCCTTGGTCGCACGATGATTTACGTCACCCACGATCAGGTGGAAGCCATGACCCTGGCCGACAAAATCGTCGTGCTGGATGCCGGCCGCGTCGCGCAGGTCGGGAAACCGCTGGAACTCTATCACTATCCGGCAGACCGCTTCGTCGCGGGCTTTATTGGCTCGCCGAAGATGAACTTCCTGCCGGTCAAAGTCACCGCGACCGCCATTGAACAGGTACAGGTCGAACTACCGAACCGCCAGCAGGTCTGGCTGCCGGTAGACAGCGCCCACGTTCAGGTCGGCGCCAATATGTCTTTGGGTATCCGCCCGGAACACCTGCTGCCGAGCGACATCGCCGATGTCACCCTTGAGGGCGAAGTGCAGGTGGTCGAACAGCTTGGTCACGAAACGCAAATTCATATCCAGATCCCCGCCATCCGTCAGAACCTGGTGTACCGCCAGAATGACGTGGTGTTGGTAGAAGAGGGAGCCACATTCGCCATCGGTTTGCCGCCGGAGCGCTGCCATTTATTCCGTGAGGATGGCACCGCTTGTCGTCGGTTGCATAAAGAGCCAGGCGTATAAGGTTCCCCATTAAAAGAAGACGCGAACCCAGCGCGCAGCCAACCATGCGGCGGCCGACGGGGAAGTGTTCAAAGAAAAGCAATGATCTCAGGAGATAGAATGATGATTACTCTGCGCAAACTTCCACTGGCGGTAGCCGTTGCGGCGGGCGTGATGTCTGCCCAGGCGCTGGCTGTCGATTTCCACGGCTACGCGCGTTCCGGTATTGGCTGGACCGGCAGCGGCGGCGAACAGCAGTGCTTCCAGGCCACTGGCGCTCAAAGTAAATACCGTCTCGGTAACGAATGTGAAACTTACGCTGAACTGAAACTGGGCCAGGAAGTGTGGAAAGAGGGCGATAAGAGCTTCTACTTCGATACCAACGTTGCCTACTCGGTATCGCAGCAGAACGACTGGGAATCTACCAGCCCGGCCTTCCGTGAAGTTAACGTGCAGGGTAAAAACCTGATCGACTGGCTGCCGGGTTCAACCCTGTGGGCCGGTAAGCGCTTCTATCAGCGTCATGACGTTCACATGATCGACTTCTACTACTGGGATATTTCCGGTCCTGGCGCCGGTATCGAAAACATCGATCTGGGCTTCGGTAAACTCTCTCTGGCCGCCACTCGTTCTTCTGAATCCGGCGGCTCGGCAACCTATGCTGACCGCGATCCGCTGACTGGCGAACGCGTTTATGATCATCTGGTACCGAACGACGTCTTCGATGTGCGTTTAGCGCAGATGGAAACCAACCCAGGCGGTACGCTGGAGCTGGGCGTGGACTATGGTCACACCAACGTGCCGGATGACTACTACCTGCAGCCGGATGCATCGAAAGATGGCTGGATGTTCACCGCTGAACATACCCAGAGCATCCTGAAAGGCTACAACAAATTTGTTCTGCAGTACGCGACCGACGCCATGACCTCCAACGGTAAAGGCGTACCGCAGGGCGGCAGCATAAATAATGATGGTTCCATGTGGCGTGTGCTTGACCACGGCGCGGTCTCTCTGGCGGACGATTGGGACATGATGTACGTCGCCATGTACCAGGACGTCAACCTGGACAACAACAACGGTACCAAATGGTGGACCGTCGGCGTACGTCCTATGTACAAATGGACGCCGATCATGAGCACCCTGCTGGAAGTCGGCTACGACAACGTCAAATCGCAGAAAACCGGCGACAGCAACAACCAGTACAAAATTACCCTGGCGCAACAGTGGCAGGCGGGCGACAGCATCTGGTCTCGTCCGGCAATTCGTCTGTTCGCCACCTACGCGAAGTGGGATGAGAAGTGGGGTTACACCGATAGCGGCGTCGCCATGCGCGATACCTCTGGTACCGGCATCAACACTTCCAGCCGCGGCGACGACGATGAGTGGACCTTCGGCGCCCAGATGGAAATCTGGTGGTAATGCAATCCGCATCATGATGAGTAAAAGAGGGGCAGCAGCCCCTCTGTTTTCGGCCCAGCGCGCTATTGCCTGGCTAACGCTCGGCCATAGGAATTGAGGTGATAACAATGAATATGAAGAAAAGTCTCGTTGCCCTCTGCCTGTCCGCCGGCCTGCTGGCCAGCGTACCCGCAGTCAGTTTTGCTGATGTCAATTTCGTGCCGCAGAATACCTCTGCCGCGCCGTCAATCCCGGCCTCCTCGCTGCAGCAGTTGACCTGGACGCCTGTCGATCAATCGAAAACCCAAACTTCTAAAGTGGCGGTCGCCGGTCAAACGCTGAATGTCCCCGGTATCGCCGGGCCGGTGGTGGCCTATAGCGTACCGGCCAATATCGGCGAGTTAACTCTGACGCTGACCAGCGAAGTCGACAAACAGACTAGCGTCTACGCGCCAAATGTCCTGATCCTCGATCAGAGCATGACGCCGTCCGCCTTCTTCCCGAGCAGCTATTTCACTTATCTGGAGCCGGGCGTGATGAGCGCCGACCGCCTGGAAGGGGTAATGCGCCTGACGCCGGCGCTGGGACAGCAGAAAATTTATGTGCTGGTGTTTACCACTCCGCAGGATCTGCAGCAGACCACCAAATTAATCGACCCGGCGAAAGCCTACGCGAAAGGCACCGGTAACGCGGTGCCGGACATTCCGGATCCGATTGCTAAACATACCACTGACGGCACCTTGAGCCTGAAGGTGAAAACGTCTTCGAGTTCCAGCGTGCTGGTGGGCCCACTGTTCGGCTCCTCCGGCCCGGGCCCGGTGACCGTCGGCAATACCGCGGCGCCGGTCTATAACGCCCCGGCCGCTGCGCCGGTAGCCGCGCCAGCCCCAGCAGCCAAAAGCGAACCGATGCTTGACGATACCGAAACCTACTTCAACAACGGTATTAAGCAGGCGGTGAAACAAGGTGATATCGACAAAGCCCTGAAATTGATGAACGAAGCTGAACGCCTCGGCTCGAAATCTGCTCGTTCCACCTTTATCAGCAGTGTAAAAGGCAAGGGGTGACCGTCTCCCCACAATGCTGATGTTTAGGCACAGCCTTTAGGTGCGTCCGCCTGGACGCACTTTTTTTTATCGCGCAGCGGCAACTGTTGCATGCCTGTTGCGCGGATGATCGTATATTGACGTTTGCCCGCCCTCAAAACGCTATTCTGCGATACAATGCCTGCACGTTTTGTACCGGAGAATCAGGCATGCCACATCCTGCGCTTACGCAACTGCGTGCGCTGCGCTATTTTGCCGCCATACCCGAGCTGGACGCGCCGCTGCGCGACTGGCTGTTGCTGGAAGACTCAATGACCAAACGCTTTGAGCAACAAGGGAAAAAGGTCACCGTGACCATGATTAACGAAGGTTTCGTCGGGCGCGACGCGCTGGCGGGCGAAGAAGCCCTGCTGCCGGAAGAGGCGCGGTATTGGCTGCGGGAGATCATTCTTTGCGCCGATGGCGAACCCTGGCTTGCCGGTCGTACTCTCGTGCCGGAATCGACGCTATGCGGCCCGGAATTAGCCCTGCAGCAGTTGGGGCAGACGCCGCTGGGCCGGTATCTGTTTACGTCGTCGACGTTAACCCGTGATTTTATTGAGATTGGCCGTAGTGCACAGCTGTGGGGGCGACGTTCCCGTCTCCGGCTGAGCGGCAAACCGCTGCTGCTGACAGAGCTTTTTCTGCCTGCATCGCCATTGTATTAAGAGGAAGAGAAAATGGAGTGGAGTCTGACGCAGAATAAGCTGTTGGCGTTTCACCGCCTGATGCGTACTGACAAACCAATCGGCGCGCTATTGCTGCTGTGGCCGACGCTGTGGGCGTTATGGGTGGCTTCGCCCGGGGTGCCGCCGCTGTGGATTCTGGCGGTATTTGTCGCTGGCGTCTGGTTGATGCGCGCCGCCGGCTGCGTCGTGAATGACTATGCCGACCGTAAATTTGATGGTCACGTTAAGCGTACGGCTCGCCGGCCGTTACCAAGCGGCGAGGTCACGGAAAAAGAGGCGCGCATATTATTCGCGGTGCTGGTGGGGCTCTCCTTCCTGTTGGTGCTGACGCTCAATACCATGACCATCCTGCTGTCGGTCGCGGCGCTGGCGCTGGCCTGGGTCTACCCCTTTATGAAGCGCTACACCCATCTGCCGCAGGTGGTGCTGGGCGCGGCCTTTGGTTGGTCGATCCCGATGGCGTTCTCGGCGGTAAGTGAAGCGCTGCCGCTCAGCTGCTGGCTGATGTTCCTCGCCAATATTTTGTGGGCGGTAGCCTACGACACCCAGTACGCGATGGTCGATCGCGACGATGATGTCAAAATCGGCATTAAGTCGACGGCGATCCTATTCGGCGAAAACGATCGTTTGATTATCGGTATTCTGCAGGTTGCCGTGCTGGTATTGATGGGAGCGATAGGCTGGCTGAATGGGCTGAACTGGGCGTTTTACTGGTCGCTGTTTATCGCGGCAGGACTGTTTGTCTGGCAGCAGAAACTTATCTTCAAGCGCGAACGCGATAACTGCTTCAAAGCGTTTATGAATAATAACTACGTTGGGCTGGTGCTGTTTCTCGGTCTGGCGATGAGTTACCTGCAGTAAATCCTTCTGTTCCCCGGCTCGCGGCGCGAGTCGGGGAACAGAAGCCGCAACGTTATGCGTCGTCCTGAGCGGCGCTTTCAATCGTCAAACGTACATCCGACGTAATCAAATCCGCCAGCATCTGGTAGACCTTCAGGGTCTCTGCCGGCTCGGCATCGCCGGTATCGCTGATGTAGCCTTCGTCACGCAGGGTCAGCACGAGGGTACTGAACACCGCCTTATCGAAGAACTCCGGCGCGTTGATACCGTGCAGTACCGACAGACGCTGCGCCATGGTGCGGCTTTCTTTCTCCAGCGTACTGCGGTTGATGGACGGGTTGGCGCTCAGCAGCCAGAAGGTGATCGCGTAGCGCTGTAACGTCTCGCGCGCGCCGGCGGCCAGCAGCTGCAGGGAACGAGAGTGCGCCGGATTGACGCTCATCTCATCGCCATTCAGCACCACCAGCCCCTGACGCTGCATCTCTGCCATCAGCGCATCGATAACGCCCGCCAGTTCTTCTTTTTCCCAGCGCAGGAACAGTTCGGCTTTCAGGAACGGATAGAACATCTCGACATGACGCAGCACTTCGCTACGGGAGATGCGGCGATGCTGGGTCACGATAGCGGCCAGCAGCGATGGCATCACCAGCATATGGGCGATGTTGTTGCGATAGTAGGTCATCAGCACCGCCTGCTCGCGCGGCAGGATGATGATATCGCCGATGGTGTCTTTCTCGACTTCGAACTTGTTCATCTGCAGCGCGTGGTCGATAAGCTCGCTGGCGGAAGCCGTCGGCGCGGTCGAATCGGTGGAGTACGGCACGTTACGCAGCAGGTCGAGGTAGCAATCCAACTGTTGGGTTAGCTGCTCACGGGTCAAAGAACGCTGACGTGACGCCAGAAGCGCCGTACAGCACAGGTTCATGGCGTTAGCTGCCCCGGCATTGTTGATGCGCACCATCAGGTCGGCGGCGATATTATTCACCGTCGGCGTCAGCCAGGAAGGGCGGACGGCTTCGATAGGATCGATGGCTTCGCGCCATTCCGGCACGTGCTGATTGAGATAGGTCATCAGCGGCAGCGGTTCACCGAAGTTAACGTAGCCCTGGCCAAGATTACGCAGCTTACTGAGACCGCGCATCATCTGCGGCAGGCTCTCTTTTTCTTTTGTCGCGCCGCGCAGCTCTTTGGCGTAGGTACCCACTTCCATCACGTGCTCGTAGCCGATATAAATCGGCACCAGCGTGATGGGGCGGCTACCGCCGCGCAGCATCGCCTGGATAGTCATCGACAGGGTGCCGGTTTTCGGATCCAGCAGACGGCCGGTACGGGAACGCCCGCCTTCGACAAAGTATTCCACCGAATAACCACGGCTGAACAGCTCGCCAAGATATTCGCGGAATACCGTGGAGTAGAGCTTGTTGCCCTTAAAAGTACGACGAATAAAGAAAGCGCCCAGGCGGCGGAAAATCGGCCCAGCCGGCCAGAAGTTGAGGTTTATGCCGGCAGCGATATGCGGCGGCACCAGCCCCTGATGATAGAGCACATAGGAGAGCAGCAGGTAGTCCATGTGACTACGGTGACAAGGCACATAGACAATCTCATGGCCGTCATGCGCCAGCTGGCGTACGCGCTCGGCATTGTGCACGTTAATCCCCTGGTACAGACGGTTCCAGGTAAAGCCCAGAATACGGTCAGTCAGGCGGATCATTTCATAAGAGAAGTTAGCGGCAATCTCTTCCATCAGCGCAATGGCGTTCTGCTGGGCCTTCTCGTGAGAAATCTTCTTGCTGCGCGCTTCATCTTCTACCGCGCGGGCGATAGCTTTCGACGCCAGCAGCTTGTTGAAAAGATCCTGACGGGCAGGGAGGCGCGGGCCGACGGCGGCCAGACGTTGACGGGCGAAGTGCATACGCGCCACGCGGGCCAGCTTCTGGGCGATGATTTTATCGGTCCCGTGCTCATCCGCCATGCGGCGCAGAGAGACCGACGGCGAGAAACGCACGAAGCTATCGCGGCCAAGCCAGGAGACGGCGAAGAATTTCTGAATACCGTTAAGCATCCGCAGCGGCGGATTCTCTTCACCTTTTTCACGACCCGGCGCGCGGCCGAACATGACCGACACCGGTACCATTTGCACGTCGAGGTCGGGATGGTTACGGTGCAGATCCAGGTAGTCGTGGAATAGCTTGATGGACTCTTCTTTCGGCGTGTAGTAGGTAAACACGCGCGGGCCGCCGTGGATGAAAACGTAGCGCGGCAGCAGTGTGCCGTCGATTTCCAGCGGTTCAAAAGGGTCGGGTAAATCATGCGCCAGGCACTGGGCGCGCAGGGTCAGCAGGTCCGCCTTGGAGTTATAAGGCAAGACGTACATTATCGGACGCGAGGTATCGAGCCCTAATTCCTGAGCAGGTTCTGCCGGAATAGACTTGCTTTTTACCAGCACCCGTAATGGTAAATTCAGTAATTTATAGTAAATTCGTTGCCAGCCGGACATAAACGATGTGAAGCCTCTGGTTAATCATGCAAATGCGCGGCAAGAATAACAGAAAGCGTACAAAATTTCCGTTGTCACACGGCAAACACGTACACTCAGCGACGTCATTTACATTAAAAGGTTCTTTTTGATGGCCAATAATACCACTGGGTTAACCAGAATCATTAAAGCAGCAGGTTATTCCTGGAAAGGTTTCCGCGCGGCATGGGTTAATGAAGCCGCTTTCCGTCAGGAAGGGGTCGCCGCTATTGTGGCCGTGGCGATAGCCTGCTGGCTGGATGTCGATGTCATTACGCGAGTCCTGCTTATTGGCTCGGTCCTGTTAGTGATGATAGTCGAAATTCTTAACAGCGCGATTGAAGCGGTGGTTGATCGTATCGGGCCTGAACACCATGAACTTTCCGGGCGCGCCAAGGATATGGGGTCGGCAGCGGTACTACTGGCGATAATCATCGCGCTGATCACCTGGGCCATGCTGCTGTGGTCGCATTACCGTTAAGTCTTGTCGGCAACGCTCGCGAAACGGAAAGAATCTCCTGATTTTTATATGATATGTGGTTCCAAAATCACCATTAGCTGTATATACTCACAGCATAACTGTATATACACCCAGGGGGCGGAATGAAAGCGTTAACGACCAGGCAGCAAGAGGTGTTTGATCTCATCCGGGATCACATCAGCCAAACGGGCATGCCGCCGACGCGTGCGGAAATTGCTCAGCGCTTGGGGTTCCGTTCCCCAAACGCGGCGGAAGAACACCTCAAAGCGCTGGCGCGTAAAGGCGCGATTGAAATCGTCTCCGGCGCTTCCCGCGGCATTCGTCTGCTGACGGAAGAAGAACATGGCCTGCCGCTGATTGGCCGCGTTGCCGCCGGCGAGCCGCTGCTGGCGCAGCAGCATATTGAGGGTCACTACCAGGTTGATCCGGCGATGTTTAAACCGAATGCCGACTTCCTGCTGCGCGTAAGCGGGATGTCGATGAAAGACATCGGTATCCTCGACGGCGATCTGCTGGCGGTGCATAAAACTCAGGACGTGCGTAACGGCCAGGTGGTTGTCGCGCGTATCGATGAAGAAGTGACCGTTAAGCGTCTGAAAAAGCAGGGCAACGTCGTTGAACTGCTGCCGGAAAACAGCGAGTTTTCCCCAATCGTCGTCGATCTGCGCCAGCAGAGCTTCACCATTGAAGGTTTGGCCGTCGGCGTGATCCGTAACGGTGAGTGGCTGTAACTCCCGTCTTAACGCAGCGTCATCATGATGCATGATGCATGATGCATGATGCATGATGCATGACGCTGCGATGTTCCTCCTCTGTCTGGTCCCTCTTCATGCTGCTCAACGCCGCCGATAAAGCATTGTGGCGCCTCGCGCTACCAATGATTTTCTCCAATATCACCGTTCCGCTGTTAGGGCTGGTCGATACCGCCGTTGTCGGTCATCTCGATAGCCCCGTCTATCTTGGCGGCGTTGCCGTCGGTGCGACGGCCACCAGTTTCCTCTTTATGCTGCTGCTGTTCCTGCGAATGAGCACCACTGGCTTAACCGCTCAGGCCTATGGCGCCAAAGATCCGCAGCGCCTGGCGCGCGCGCTGGTGCAACCGCTGATCCTGGCGCTGGCCGCCGGGCTGCTCATCGTTCTGTTCCGCATGCCGCTCATTGACCTCGCGCTGCATATCGTCGGCGGCAGCGAGGCGGTACTGGAACAGGCCAGGCGGTTCCTGGAAATCCGCTGGCTCAGCGCCCCAGCGTCGTTGGCCAACCTGGTGCTGTTAGGGTGGCTGCTTGGCGTGCAGTACGCTCGCGCCCCGGTCATCCTGCTGGTGGTCGGCAACGTGCTGAATATCGTGCTCGATCTGTGGCTGGTGATGGGGCTGCATATGAACGTGCAGGGGGCGGCGCTGGCGACGGCGCTGTCGGAATACGCCACCTTTATCATCGGCCTGCTGATGGCGAAACGGGTGCTGGCGCTGCGTGGCGTGACGTATGCCATGTTGAAGGAGGCGTGGCGCGGCAATATGCGGCGCCTGCTGGCGCTTAACCGCGACATCATGCTGCGCTCGCTGCTGCTGCAGCTCTGCTTTGGCGCCATCACCGTCTTCGGCGCCCGTCTTGGCAGCGACGTGGTGGCGGTCAATGCGGTACTGATGACCATGCTGACCTTTACCGCATACGCGCTGGACGGTTTTGCCTATGCCGTCGAAGCTCATTCCGGGCAAGCCTACGGCGCGCGTGACGGTAGCCAACTGCTGGAAGTCTGGCGCGCTGCCTGTCGGCAGTCGGGAATGGTAGCGCTGGCGTTCGCGTTAATCTACAGCGTGGCCGGTGAGCATATCATCGCGCTATTGACCTCTATCCCATCATTGCAGCAGCTGGCAGACCGCTATCTGTTCTGGCAGATGATCCTACCGGTGATTGGCGTTTGGTGTTATCTGCTGGATGGCATGTTTATCGGCGCGACGCGCGGCGCGGAGATGCGTAATAGCATGGCGGTTGCCGCTGCGGGGTTTGCGGTGACGTTGCTCTCTGTGCCCATGCTCGGCAATCACGGCCTGTGGCTGGCGCTGGCCGTGTTCCTGGCTTTGCGTGGGCTTTCGCTGGCGCTCATCTGGCGCCGCCACTGGCAGCGTGGCACCTGGTTTAACTCACCCTCCTGAATGTAAAAAGCCCGGCTCAGCGTAGCGCGAGCCGGGAAAATCCCCCAGCGTTTTCAATCGACCTGATGGTTAAAAATTCCGAATAACGAATCGGTGCCAGCATTGTCATCTATAGTTATTACCATGTCCGGAACAAAACGGGCTGTTAACCCACCGAATGATGAGGACGTAATGATGAATAAAGACGAAATCAGCGGTAACTGGAAACAGTTGAAAGGTAAAGCCAAGGAACAGTGGGGTAAGCTGACCGATGACGATATGACGGTCATCGAAGGGAAGCGCGACCAGTTGGTCGGTAAAATTCAGGAACGCTACGGCTATGCCAAAGATCAGGCCGAAAAAGAGGTGTCTGACTGGGAGCGTAAGAACGATACGCGCTGGTAGCGAACGCGGTTTTGACCCCCTGTTTATGCCTGTCTAACGGCATAGTGATATGCCGTAGCTTCCCGCTGATGTCGCCCGACTCAGCGGGCTTTCTTTTTAATCTGGATGGTATGATCGTGATGGCAGTGTTCGCGAGTACTGCAGGCTTCGACTTCCACGCACGCCGCGCACAGGCCATGCGCTTCAATCACATTATGCCGTAGAGCGAAGCCCATTCTGGCCGCCAGCGTATGCATAATATCCTCTACGCCTTCCGCACACTCTTCTTTGACCACGCCGCAGCGATCGCAGATAAACATCGCCGAACTATGGGTTGGCTGATCGAAAAGGTGGCACAGCACATAGCTGTTGGTCGATTCCACTTTGTGCACAAAACCTTGCTCCAGCAGAAACTCCAGCGCGCGATAGACCGTCGGCGGCTTCGCCTGCGGCTCTTTTTCACGCAGCAGATCCAGCAGATCGTAGGCGCTAATCGCCCCTTGCTGCAGGCTCATCAGACGCAACACTTCCAGACGCTGCGGGGTCAGGCGTACGCCACGTTGCACGCAAAGCTTTTCAGCCTGCGCTAACATTTCTTGCGAAGTGGTGTTATCCATGAGCATCCTCTGGTTGCGTGATGTTGAAACTGTTACTTTATCACGAACCAGGTAAAACGCCGAGAACCTGCAAGCTTTGCTATACCTGATGTATCTCATTTTCGGGAGAAAACGATGAAACGACCTGATTGCATTCGACATTGGCGCGAACTGGAAGGTGCGGATGATTCCACCTACCCCGATAGTCACGAGCTTTTTTCTATTGGCGCGCCTCTTGCCCGCGGCCTACGGCTAAATCGGCTGGGCATCCATCATGAACGTTTACCGCCGGGACGCAGAACCTCTTATCCGCACGCGGAAAGCGATGAAGAAGAGTTTATCTACGTGCTGGAAGGCTTTCCGGAAGTCTGGATCAATGGCTATCTATGGAAGCTGGAACCGGGCGATAGCGTCGGCTTTCCGGCGGGAACTGGCGTATGTCATACCTTCCTGAATAATACCGAGCAGGAGGTGCGACTGCTGGTCGTTGGCGAGGCAAATAAAAAGCACAACCGTATTTACTATCCGCTGAACCCGGGCTATGCAGCGACTCGCCAGGACCGTTGGGTGGATCACCCTCCGCAGTTCTTTGGCCCGCACGACGGTAAACCGCGTAAAATATAGGCAACATTTTGACCATGGCGCGTGGCGTTCGACGCTATGCGCCGTGGTTTGTGTTTGTGCTATAGTAGCGCCCCTTTTTACCCGGATGCTTATTTATTCGCCATGATGCCAGAATCCACGTCTACCGCTTTTGCCGCCCACCGTTTTTCTATCGCGCCCATGCTTGATTGGACCGACAGACATTGCCGCTATTTCCTGCGTCTGCTGTCGCGCCATACTCTGCTGTATACCGAAATGGTCACTACCGGCGCGATTATTCACGGTAAAGGCGACTATCTGGCCTATAGCGAAGAAGAACATCCGGTAGCGCTGCAGCTGGGGGGGAGCGATCCTGCGGCATTGGCGCAATGCGCAAAGCTCGCCGAGGCGCGCGGCTATGACGAGATTAACCTCAACGTCGGCTGCCCCTCTGACCGCGTGCAGAACGGGATGTTTGGCGCTTGTCTGATGGGCAATGCCGCGCTGGTGGCGGACTGCATCAAAGCGATGCGCGACGTGGTGTCGATCCCGGTAACGGTAAAAACCCGTATTGGCATTGACGATCGGGATAGCTATGAATTCCTGTGTGATTTCATTGAGACCGTCTCCGGCAAAGGGGAGTGTGAGATGTTCATCATTCACGCCCGTAAAGCCTGGCTTTCCGGCCTGAGCCCGAAAGAGAACCGTGAAATCCCGCCGCTGGATTATCCGCGCGTCTGGCAACTGAAACGTGATTTTCCGCATCTGACGATGGCGATTAACGGCGGAATTAAATCTCTGGCAGAGGCCAAACAGCAGCTTGAGCACATGGATGGCGTGATGGTGGGGCGTGAAGCCTATCAAAATCCGGGCATTCTGGCTTCTGTGGATCGCGAGATATTCGGCGTCGACGGCGCGGATGCCGATCCGGTGGCGGTGGTGCGCGCAATGTACCCCTATATCGAGCGTGAGCTCAGCAACGGCACCTATCTTGGCCATATTACCCGCCATATGTTGGGGTTGTTCCAGGGGATCCCTGGGGCGCGTCAATGGCGCCGCTACCTGAGCGAGAATGCGCATAAAGCTGGCGCCGATATCAATGTTCTGGAACACGCGCTGAAGCTGGTTGCCGATAAGCGTTAATTTTTTCGCTAAAACCTGGTCTTTTTCGCCACGCCCTGCGCTATTGCTGCAGGACGTTTTGTTATTATTCAATAAGTTATATTTGGCATGATTCTTGAAATAGCTAATCAGCTATCTGGTTATTTTTTCGGGAGAAGACCATGCTGGAACTCTTATTTGTTATTGGCTTTTTTGTCATGTTGCTGGTCACCGGCATCTCGCTGCTTGGCATTATTGCCGCGCTGGTTGTCGCCACGGCGTTGATGTTCTTCGGCGGCCTGTTCGCATTAATGTTTAAACTGCTACCCTGGCTGCTGCTGGCGGTGGCTGTCGTATGGGTCATTCGGGCGATGAAATCGCCGACGACCACCCGCTATCGTCGTGAAGATCGCTGGCGCTATTAAGCCAACATTTTGGGTATTGAGCGGTATGTCACAACCTGAGTAATTTTGCATAAAACAGCGTAGGCATTGCGTATTAAATCTGTCACTATTAGCGCGATAACGAATTCATCGCGCTGTACCCTACATACAGCCGAACAAAAAAAGTCAGGGCCTCCGTCAGGAGGCCCTAAACTTTTCTGGCGATCTCACCCCGTTACGGCAGCAGCAGGCTCGACCCCTCGGTCACCCGGCTTTCCAGAATCTCATGCGCGCGCCGGGCGTCACGCAGGGCGTATTTCTGATTATCCGCCACATCGACTTTGATCACGCCGCTGGCGATCAGCGAAAATAGCTCGTTGCTGGCTTCCGTCAGCTCTTCCCGGTTGGTGATGTAGCCTTGCAGAGAAGGGCGGGTCACATAGAGTGAGCCTTTCTGATTGAGGATACCCAAATTCACGCCGGTTACCGGGCCAGATGAATTGCCGAAGCTGACCATCAGCCCACGCCGCTGAAGACAATCGAGCGAGGCCTCCCAGGTATCTTTACCTACGGAATCGTAAACCACGGCGACTTTTTTGCCGCCGGTCAGCGCCTTGACGCGCTCGGCAATATTCTCTTCGCGGTAGTTAATGGTTTCCCAGGCGCCGGCCTGCCGGGCGCGCTGCGCTTTTTGCTCGCTGCCGACGGTGCCGATAAGTTTCGCCCCCAGCGCTTTCGCCCACTGGCAGGCAATCAGCCCCACGCCGCCCGCCGCCGCATGGAACAGGAAGGTCTCGTTGGCTTTTATTTCATAGGTTTTGCGCAGCAGATACCATACCGTCAATCCTTTAAGAAACGAGGCGGCGGCCTGCTCAAAGGAAATCGCATTGGGTAAAATCGCCGCTTTATCGGCATGCACGTTATGCACCGAGCTATAAGCGCCAAGCGCGGCCTGGGCGTACACCACCCGATCGCCAACCTTGATATGTTTAACGCCGCTGCCGATTTTACTGACGATACCGGCGGCTTCGGTGCCCAAACCGCTCGGCAGCGAGGGCGGCGGATACAGGCCGCTGCGGATGTAGGTGTCGATGTAGTTGATACCGATGGCTTTATTTTCTACCTGGATTTCGTGCTCGGCAGGATCGTTGGGGGTAAACTCGACCGCATGCAGCACCTCGGGGCCTCCATGCGCGGGAAATTCAATTCGTGTTGCCATGTGAACTCCTTTATAATTTTGTGTCTCTCATTTACAGGTAACTCCATTCACTATGGCAGGAAATAAACCCTTCAACAAACCACAGACAGAACCTCGCGAACGCGATCCGCAGCTCGCCGGGTTGAAAGTCCCGCCGCACTCGATTGAAGCGGAACAGTCGGTGTTGGGCGGTTTAATGCTGGATAACGAGCGCTGGGACGACGTCGCCGAAAGGGTGGTGTCGGAAGATTTCTATACCCGTCCGCATCGTCATATCTTTACCGAGATGGCGCGCCTGCAAGAGTCAGGTAGCCCGATTGACCTGATCACCCTCGCCGAATCGCTTGAGCGTCAGGGGCAACTGGATAGCGTCGGTGGCTTCGCCTATCTGGCCGAGCTCTCCAAAAATACGCCAAGCGCGGCGAACATCAGCGCGTATGCCGACATCGTGCGCGAACGCGCAGTGGTGCGTGAAATGATTTCGGTGGCCAACGAAATCGCCGAAGCCGGTTTCGACCCCCAGGGGCGCACCAGCGAGGATCTGCTGGATCTGGCGGAATCGCGGGTATTTAAAATTGCCGAAAGCCGCGCCAACAAAGATGAAGGGCCGAAGAACATCGCCGATGTGCTCGATGCCACCGTCGCCCGTATTGAGCAACTGTTCCAACAGCCGCACGATGGCGTCACCGGGGTGAATACCGGCTATGACGACCTCAACAAAAAGACCGCCGGGCTACAACCTTCGGATCTGATTATCGTCGCCGCGCGTCCTTCGATGGGTAAGACGACATTTGCGATGAACCTCGTGGAAAATGCGGCGATGCTGCAGGATAAACCGGTATTGATCTTCAGTCTGGAGATGCCCTCCGAGCAGATCATGATGCGTTCTCTGGCCTCGCTATCGCGTGTCGATCAGACTCGTATCCGTACCGGCCAACTGGACGATGAAGACTGGGCGCGTATCTCCGGCACTATGGGTATCTTGCTGGAAAAACGGAACATTTATATTGATGATTCCTCCGGCCTGACGCCGACGGAAGTGCGTTCGCGCGCCCGACGTATCGCCCGCGAGCACGGCGGTATCGGCCTTATCATGATCGACTACCTGCAGCTGATGCGCGTACCGTCGCTCTCCGACAACCGTACTCTGGAGATCGCCGAAATCTCCCGTTCGCTGAAGGCGCTGGCAAAAGAGTTGCAGGTGCCGGTGGTGGCGCTGTCGCAGCTGAACCGCTCTCTGGAACAGCGCGCCGATAAACGCCCGGTCAACTCCGACCTGCGTGAATCCGGCTCTATTGAACAGGATGCCGACTTAATCATGTTCATCTACCGTGATGAGGTTTATCACGAGAACAGCGATTTAAAGGGTATTGCTGAAATTATCATTGGTAAACAACGTAACGGCCCCATCGGTACGGTACGACTGACCTTTAACGGCCAGTGGTCGCGTTTCGATAATTATGCCGGCCCTCAGTATGACGATGAGTAAACCTCCGTCTGTCTTTTTTAAGGAATTCAAATGCAAGCGGCAACTGTAGTTATCAACCGCCGCGCTCTGCGACACAACCTGCAACGCCTGCGTGAACTGGCTCCTGCCAGCAAACTGGTTGCGGTGGTGAAAGCGAACGCCTACGGACACGGCCTTCTTGAGACCGCGCGAACGCTGACCGACGCCGATGCCTTCGGCGTCGCCCGCCTGGAGGAGGCGCTGCGCCTGCGTGAAGGGGGGATTACCCAACCGATATTGCTGCTGGAAGGTTTCTTTGAAGCGGCGGATCTGGCGCTGATTTCCGCGCAGCGCCTGCATACCGTGGTACATAGCCCGGAACAGCTGGCGGCGCTCGAACAAGCGGAACTGGCCGAACCGGTTACCGTCTGGATGAAGCTGGATACCGGTATGCATCGCCTTGGCGTACTGCCGGAACAGGCCGAAGCGTTTTATCAGCGGCTAAGCCGGTGCAAAAATGTCCGCCAGCCGGTGAATATCGTCAGCCATTTCGCTCGCGCCGATGAGCCTGAATGCGGCGCGACCGAGCGTCAGCTGGATATTTTCACCACCTTTACCGAAGGTAAGCCGGGGCTGCGTTCTATTGCCGCCTCGGGCGGGATCCTGCTGTGGCCGCAGTCGCATTTCGACTGGGCGCGGCCGGGCATCATTCTCTATGGCGTTTCGCCGCTGGAGAACCACTCTACCGGTGAGGATTTCGGCTGCCTGCCGGTCATGTCGCTGACCTCCAGCCTGATTGCGGTGCGCGAGCATAAAGCCGGGGAGCCGGTGGGCTACGGCGGCACCTGGATTAGCGAGCGCGATACCCGCCTCGGCGTCGTGGCGATGGGCTATGGCGATGGCTATCCACGCGCCGCGCCCTCCGGCACGCCGGTGCTGGTCAACGGCCGCGAAGTGCCGATAGTCGGCCGCGTGGCGATGGATATGATTTGCGTTGACCTCGGCCCTCAGGCGCAGGATCAAGCCGGCGATCCGGTTGTGTTATGGGGAGAAGGGCTCCCCGTTGAGCGCATCGCGGAAATAACGAAAGTGAGTGCTTACGAACTTATCACTCGCCTGACCTCCAGGCTGGCTATCCGTTACCTCGACTAACTACGGTCAGTGGCATATTTCCCCGATTACGCTACGCTTATCGGGGTAATGAGCAGGGGCGGCGCACGGCGTCGCCCATGTTTGCAGCGATCTTTGTCGATAACTTACCAACATCCCCTCGACCTTCCCCAACTTCCGGTTTATTGTGTAAATACCTGCTTTCGTAAACCTGGAGATACATCTCGTGTTTCAAAAAGTTGACGCCTACGCCGGCGACCCCATTCTCTCCTTGATGGAGCGTTTCAAAGAAGATCCGCGTAGTGACAAAGTGAACCTCAGCATCGGTCTTTACTACAACGAAGACGGCATTATTCCGCAACTACAGGCCGTGGCGGATGCCGAAGCACGACTCAATGCCCAGCCGCACGGCGCCTCGCTGTATCTGCCGATGGAAGGTCTCAATAGCTACCGCCACGCCATTGCGCCGCTGTTATTTGGTGCCGACCATCCGGTGCTGAAACAAAACCGCGTAGCGTCAATTCAAACCCTGGGTGGCTCCGGCGCGCTGAAGGTTGGCGCCGATTTCCTTAAACGCTACTTCCCACAGTCTCGCGTATGGGTTAGCGACCCGACCTGGGAAAACCACATCGCCATATTTGAAGGGGCTGGATTCGAAGTAAGTACTTACCCATGGTTCGATGATGAGACCAACGGCGTACGTTTTGAAGCCTTCCTCGCCAAACTACAGACGCTCCCTGAGCGCGATATCGTGCTGCTGCATCCATGTTGCCACAACCCAACGGGCGCCGATTTGAGCAACGCACAGTGGGATGAAGTTGTTAAGGTGTTGAAAGCACGTAATTTAATTCCTTTCCTCGATATTGCCTATCAGGGCTTTGGCGCCGGTATGGAAGACGATGCCTACGCTATCCGCGCGATTGCCAGCGCCGGCCTGCCGATGCTGGTCAGCAACTCATTCTCCAAAATCTTCTCGTTGTACGGCGAACGCGTCGGCGGCCTGTCAATCGTCTGCGATGATGCTGAAACCGCTGGCCGCGTGCTGGGTCAGTTGAAAGCGACGGTGCGTCGTAACTACTCCAGCCCGCCTAATTTTGGCGCGCAGGTGGTGGCGGCAGTATTGAACGACCCGGCGCTGAAAGCCTCATGGCTGGCGGAAGTGGAAGCTATGCGTACCCGCATCCTGGCGATGCGTCAGACGCTGGTGGATGCGCTGAAAGAGGCCGTTCCCGGCAAAAACTTTGACTACCTGCTGAAGCAGCGCGGCATGTTTAGCTACACCGGATTGAGCGCGGCACAGGTAGATCGTCTACGCGAAGAGTTTGGCGTTTACCTGATTGCCAGCGGCCGGATGTGCGTGGCGGGACTTAACTCGCGTAACGTCCAGCGTGTCGCCCAGGCGTTTGCTGCCGTAATGTAAGTGCTTACTTACGAACTTGCCCTCGCCAGCGTTAAGGCGAGGGTAGTAGTACCTCTGAAGTGTGATCATGCTCTTTTTATATGACATCTGCGCAGAAAATCCTTTCTATCTATGTGGTCAGGCGTTAAGGTCTTGGTGCATTAATGCGCTCACTCATTATTAAAAATAATAACGAATCGATTATTTAGACCCAAAATAACTCAGGTTGCCGCTAAGCGGCCTGGCGCATGAGGGGCATAGGGATAAATATGCGTAAGTTAACTTTGGCCATTAGCGCCACTTGTCTGTTGTTCGCTCTGAATAACTCCGTTGTCGCTCGCGCGTCCACTCCACAGCCCATTTGGGAAGGGACGAATGTTGCGAAACTCGCCGAACAGGCGCCGATCCATTGGGTATCGGTAGCGCAAATCGAAAATAGCCTGCTGGGCCGCGCGCCGATGGCGGTGGGTTTCGATATCGATGATACCGTGTTATTTTCCAGCCCCGGTTTCTGGCGCGGGCAAAAAACCTATTCTCCCGGCAGCGAAGCTTATCTGAAGAACCCGGAGTTCTGGGAAAAGATGAATAACGGCTGGGACGAGTTCAGTATGCCGAAAGAAGTGGGCCGCCAGTTGATCGCGATGCATATTAAGCGCGGCGACAGCATTTACTTCGTCACCGGCCGCAGCCAGACCAAAACTGAGACCGTCTCCAAAACCCTGCAGGATGATTTCCTGATCCCTGGTGCTAACATGAACCCGGTGATTTTTGCCGGCGATAAGCCCGGCCAGAACACGAAAACTCAGTGGTTACGCGAGAAGAATATCAAAGTCTTCTACGGGGACTCTGACAACGATATCTCGGCGGCCCGCGATGCCGATGCGCGAGGAATTCGCGTGCTGCGTGCGGCAAACTCCTCCTATAAACCTTTGCCGATGGCCGGGTCGCAGGGGGAAGAGGTGATTGTGAATTCAGAATATTAAGGCGTGTGAAACGCAACGCATCTGAATACGAGAAGGCAGCCGCAGGCTGTCTTTTTTTTGTACGAATTTCAGCCTTTGAGGTTTTACCTTTTCGTTTCTTGCTGCAAACTTAGAAGGATTCACACATTACAGGAGTCGTTTATGTGGCATCAGCAAACCCTGACATTAGGCCCGAAATCTCGTGGTTTCCATCTGGTGACCAACGAAATTATTGGTCAAATCCGCGAGCTCTCGCATATCAAGGTTGGCCTGCTGCATCTGTTACTCCAGCATACTTCCGCTTCCCTGACGTTGAATGAGAACTGCGATCCTACGGTCCGTTTTGATATGGAACAGCATTTCCTCAATGCCGTACCAGACAACGCGCCGTATGAACACGATTATGAAGGTCCTGATGATATGCCCTCGCACATTAAATCATCGCTGCTGGGCGTTTCCCTGATGTTGCCGGTGCAGAACGGCAACGTCATGTTAGGGACCTGGCAGGGGATCTGGCTGGGGGAGCATCGTATTCACGGCGGTTCGCGGCATATTGTCGCAACGCTCATGGGAGAATAAAAAATGACCATATCGGATCTACTGCTGTACTGCATGGCGAAGCCGGGCGCGGAGCAAAGTGTTCATAGCGACTGGAAAGCGACGCAAATCAAGGTCGCGGATGTGTTATTCGCCATGGTGAAAGAGGTGGAGGATAAGCGGCCGGCCGTTGCGTTAAAGACCAGCCCGGAGCTTGCCGAGCTGCTGCGCGAACAACATCGCGATGTTCGCCCCAGCAGACATCTGAATAAAGCTCACTGGAGCACGGTTTTCCTCGATGGCTCTCTGCCAGATTCGCAGATTTACTATCTGGTGGATGCTTCCTATCAACAGGCGGTCGACCTGCTGTCGGAGGATAAGCGGAGGCAGTTGGCCTAGCTTATAGCCTGCCAGCCAGCGCCAGCAGCGTGATATCGAGCAGCCGTAACAACGTCGCCTGCAGCTGCGCCTGACGCGCGATGCTCTGGTTGTTGGCGCGAATGCGGGCAATATCGCGCTGACCTTCCAGCAGTAGCCGTAGATCGTCTTCGGTCAGCCAGCCCTGAGCTTTTTGCTGCAATGCCTGTAGCAAAAAGATGGCGCTATCGCGTACTTCGCGCTGCTCATCGCCAAGTACTTTATTCAGTAATGGCATCCATTCGGCGCTATTAATCGCGCAAGCGGACAACAGCGTGCGAATCTCCATGGTTGTCGGCATTATTCCCTCCCTGTACGCTGACATTCGCCAGCGATAGCCTGTTGATAGAGATAAATGGTCTGCCGCGTTAAATATTGCGCTTCGGCAGGGGTAAAGGGCGCGCCCAGCATCTGGCGATGGGCGTAAACGCGTAAATAGTTACCTTCAAGTATCCTGAAATTTTCCTGGCGCAGCGCGTCGCCTTGGGCGATCGCCTGCGTGAACTGCTGGCGAATCTGTTCATCTTCCTTGTTCAATTGTTGATCGTCCTCCGTCGCTGCGGTGGCGATGAACTGCAAATGCAACTGCTTGAGTGTGAGCAATTGCTGATAGGCCGTATCGCTGTAGCGGCCAACCCATGAGCAGGCGCTTAACGTACATAGCGCGGCGGCGATGATAAATAACGGAATGAGGCGTGGTACTCGCATAGTTTTCCCGGCATTCGGTGGGCGATAGCGACTATCAGACGCCAGAGTGAGCGCTCCGGGCAAATCACGAAGTCTCAGCGTGAAAAAATGAGATGGAATGAGATGAAATGAGGCCTCTTCCGTGAAGGAAGAGGCCTGAGAGATTACTTCAGCAAGGGCTTCAGGAAGCGCGCCGTGTGTGAGGCTTCACATTCGGCAACGGTTTCTGGCGTGCCGGAAACGAGAATTTCCCCACCGCCGCTACCGCCTTCCGGGCCGAGGTCGACAATCCAGTCGGCGGTTTTAATCACGTCGAGGTTGTGCTCAATGACCACGATGGTATTGCCCTGATCGCGTAGCTGATGCAGCACGTCCAGCAGCTGCTGAATATCGGCGAAATGCAGACCGGTGGTCGGTTCATCAAGGATATACAGCGTCTGGCCGGTACCGCGCTTGGAGAGTTCGCGCGCCAGCTTCACGCGCTGGGCTTCACCGCCGGAGAGCGTGGTTGCCGACTGGCCGAGACGAATATAGGTCAGACCAACATCCATCAGGGTTTGCAGCTTACGCGCCAGCGCCGGCACGGCATCAAAGAATTCGCGCGCTTCTTCGATGGTCATATCCAGCACTTCGTGGATAGTTTTGCCTTTGTACTTAATTTCCAGCGTTTCGCGGTTATAGCGTTTGCCTTTGCACTGGTCGCACGGCACATAGATATCCGGCAGGAAGTGCATCTCAACCTTGATCACTCCGTCGCCCTGACAGGCTTCGCAGCGGCCGCCGCGGACGTTAAAACTGAAGCGGCCCGGCGTATAGCCGCGTGAACGTGATTCCGGAACACCGGCGAACAGTTCGCGCACCGGCGTAAACACGCCGGTATAGGTTGCCGGGTTTGAACGTGGCGTACGGCCAATCGGGCTCTGGTCGATATCGATGACTTTATCGAAGTGCTCCAGCCCCTGAACATCGCGATACGGCGCAGGCTCGGCAATCGTCGCGCCGTTCAACTGGCGCTGGGCGATGGGGAACAGGGTATCGTTAATCAGCGTTGATTTACCGGAACCGGAAACGCCGGTAATGCAGGTAAACAGGCCGACAGGCAACGTTAGCGTCACATCCTTGAGGTTATTGCCCCGTGCGCCGGTCAGTTTCAGCACTTTTTCCGGATCGGCGGCGACGCGCTGTTTCGGCACTTCGATTTTGCGTTTACCGCTCATGTACTGCCCGGTGAGCGATTCTGGTACCGCCATAATGGCGTCCAGCGGCCCTTCGGCCACCACCTGGCCGCCGTGAACCCCAGCGCCGGGACCGATGTCGATGACGTGATCGGCGGCGCGAATGGCGTCTTCGTCATGTTCAACGACAATGACCGTGTTGCCCAGATTACGCAGGTGGATAAGCGTACCGAGCAGGCGTTCGTTATCACGCTGGTGCAGGCCGATGGAGGGCTCATCCAGCACGTACATCACGCCAACCAGCCCCGCGCCAATCTGGCTCGCCAGACGAATACGCTGCGCTTCACCGCCGGAGAGCGTCTCCGCCGAACGAGAGAGCGTCAGGTAGTTCAGACCGACGTTGACGAGGAATTTCAGACGATCGCCAATCTCTTTCAGCACTTTCTCAGCGATTTGCGCCCGCTGCCCGGACAGCTTCAGGTTGTTGAAGAAGTCCATCGCGTGGCCGATGCTCATATCGGAAATGGTCGGCAGCGGTGTGTTCTCCACAAACACGTGGCGCGCTTCGCGGCGCAGACGTGTGCCTTCGCAGCTGGCGCACGGACGGTTGCTGATGAATTTCGCCAGCTCTTCGCGCACCGCGCTGGATTCCGTCTCTTTGTAACGGCGCTCCATGTTGTGCAGCACGCCTTCAAACGGATGGCGGCGTACTGACGTGTCGCCGCGGTCGTTCATGTATTTGAATTCAATATTCTCTTTACCTGAACCGTACAGCACGACTTTCTGAACATTAGCGCTGAGGGTGCCCCAGGGCGCTTCGACATCAAACTTATAGTGATCCGCCAGCGACTTCAGCATCTGGAAATAGTAGAAGTTGCGGCGATCCCAGCCGCGGATGGCGCCGCCAGCCAGCGATAGCTCCGGATTCTGAATCACCCGATCGGGATCGAAATACTGTTGAACGCCAAGGCCGTCGCAGGTCGGGCAGGCCCCTGCCGGGTTGTTGAAGGAGAACAGACGCGGCTCCAGTTCGCGCATGCTATAGCCGCAAATCGGGCAAGCGAAGTTCGCCGAGAACAGCAGTTCTTCCGCTTTACTGTCATCCATGTTGGAAACAATGGCGGTGCCGCCTGAGAGCTCCAGCGCGGTTTCGAAAGACTCCGCCAGACGCTGCGCCAGATCGTCACGTACTTTGAAGCGATCGATAACCACTTCGATCGTGTGTTTCTTTTGCAGCTCTAACTTCGGCGGATCCGAAAGATCGCAGACTTCGCCATCGATCCGCGCGCGAATGTAGCCCTGGCTGGCAAGGTTTTCCAGCGTTTTGGTGTGCTCGCCCTTACGCTCTTTAATAATGGGCGCCAGCAGCATCAGGCGCTGACCTTCCGGCTGTGAGAGCACGTTATCGACCATCTGGCTGACGGTTTGCGCGGCCAGCGGGACGTCGTGGTCCGGGCAACGCGGTTCGCCGACGCGGGCGTACAGCAGTCGCAGATAGTCGTGGATTTCAGTAATGGTGCCTACCGTCGAACGCGGGTTGTGGGAGGTCGATTTCTGTTCGATAGAAATCGCCGGCGACAGCCCTTCGATATGATCGACGTCCGGTTTCTCCATCAGCGACAGGAACTGTCGCGCATAGGCGGAGAGCGATTCGACGTAGCGACGCTGGCCTTCGGCGTACAGGGTGTCGAAAGCGAGTGAGGATTTGCCAGACCCAGAAAGCCCGGTGACGACAATGAGTTTGTCGCGCGGGATGACCAAGTTGATGTTTTTGAGATTATGGGTGCGGGCGCCCCGAACTTCGATCTTATCCATTCACCTTTCCCGGTAGGTAGATACACGGATTGCCTGGTTTGTTTGAAGGACAAACGGCAGAAACGGCTAATTATGACACAACTTAACCTGTCTGGATATACAGTATTGGAATGGCGCTGCAGTAAGAGGGTGAAAAATTGCATAGCGGCGGGATGTTTTCTGGAATTGGCTTCGCAGCTATCAAATTGCCCCTTTGTGGTGTTAGAATTCCCGGTTTACACTTATACAAAACGTATTATTCAGGAGATTCGATCATGGCCAGCAGAGGCGTAAACAAGGTGATTCTCGTCGGTAATCTGGGGCAGGACCCGGAAGTACGCTACATGCCAAGTGGCGGCGCTGTCGCCAACTTCACGCTGGCAACTTCCGAATCCTGGCGCGATAAGCAAACCGGCGAAATGAAAGAGCAGACTGAATGGCACCGCGTTGTGTTGTTCGGCAAACTAGCGGAAGTCGCTGGCGAATACCTGCGTAAAGGTTCTCAGGTTTATATCGAAGGCCAGCTGCGCACCCGTAAATGGACCGATCAGTCCGGTCAGGACAAGTACACCACTGAAATCGTGGTAAACGTCGGCGGCACCATGCAGATGCTGGGCGGCCGTCAGGGCGGCGGCGCACCGGCAGGCGGCGGCCAGCAGCAGGGCGGTTGGGGTCAGCCTCAGCAGCCGCAGGGCGGCAACCAGTTCAGCGGCGGCGCGCAGTCTCGTCCGCAGCAGCAGGCCCCGGCAGCGCCATCTAACGAACCGCCGATGGACTTCGACGACGATATTCCGTTCTAAGTGCGCAGTTTTTCTTTCTAAATCAAATGATTAACTCAATCTTCTGAGTTAATCATGGGTTGTTGGAAAGCCTATTGCAAGCCTGACTTATCCTTACCCAGTAATGGGTTTGAACCTCGAAAGAGGGAGGGGAGTGTAGCATGTCAGGAAAAGGCTGGTTGCGGGGAAATAACCTACTTTGCGCCAGCCATTGCAAGTCCTATATGGTTAACCGCTCACATGTTTCACCCATGGTGAGTATACCGATTGATAAACTATCCAGGATTTCGGGTTCGCTTTCAGCCAGTTTCGTGTTTTCTCACTCTTGTGAATAATAAAGTTATCCAAGATAAGCGTTATCGTTTTTGCCCGGCGATACGTCGCTTTCAGATGTTCCCACAGGCTGATAATTAATACTACTGCCGCTCACGTAGCTGACCTTTCCTGAACTGCTGTGCAACGCCCCTGCCAGATAATCTTATTCAAGAAAATGAATACGGGAATTGCAGCATTGGATAAAGGACTCAGTATGTTGAGTGGCCAAGTTTCAAAACAGGAGGATTATTAGTTAATTGCCGACTTAGCCTAAATAAAACGGCTACACAATATTTCTAAGCCTGGAGGTATTTAACGAATTCAAATCAATGTTTCCGGGAAGAGATAATAATGCAGCAAAAATATGCGACTTCTATCTACAGATAACCACTAATACCATTTGTTGTATTTTATATAGACAATAGAAACAATGACTATCCACAGGGCGCTCAGTATTGCCGCGTAATTTGGGATAAAACGCACAAAAATATAAATCCCCGCGACAATAAGAACGGCAGGTATTAGGTAGAAAAATGACTGAATAAGCCACAGGAACGCACGCTTCATTTTCTCAAGATCTCATACAAAGCATCACCGATTTTTTCTTCGTTATTATCTCCAGAGTTTATTTGATAAATTATCTCCGACATTTGCGGCTCAATATGAAAATAAAGCATTTCAATATTTTCTTTATACAGTGCTTGATAGTAAGCAGGAGCCTGAAACTTGAGTCTGTTAGCTGCGGATGCGGCTATCTGTGCTTTAGCATAGAGCGTTGTTCCGTTCACAAACCATGCCGAAAAGGAGTTAACGAGTTTGATATGGGTCTGTTTAAAATCCCTGCTGCTAATGACTAAATTAGCAATGGTAAGTGACAGCGCTAACTTGCTGGCTTTAACTGACGAATGTTCTGCTGCTTTGCCTAACAATTTTTGAATGTGGGCTACGAGGCTATTGCTTTTTTGCTCGCCGAGCCTGGTAAGAGTTTTCCGAAAATATATTTCAACCATGTCCAGAGTGACATCGCCTCTGTCATAAATTTCACCTAAGGCCATAACCAATCGTTTGTCCTCTCGCCATGTGTCACGGCAGGAACTGCGATAGTATTCGTCTGGCATAAGGCATGCGCTATAATTGACTAGCCGCTCTGCGCCTGGTTTCACCTTTTCGATTGTAGACATATGGTTGGCGTGCATGTTTCTTAATGACTTTGTTAATGTAATAGCTAATTGCTTGTTTGATTACATTTTCAATTGCAAATAGGTTTGTGCCATTTTATATAGCCTTGCTGTATCATTATCATTCAATAATTTATCATGGTTGCCAGAGAGGGCAAGAAGGAAGATGAGAAAAACAAAAAACTGCTGATTTATGTTCCAATTGTTATTATTTTCTTTCTCATTATACCGGAGATCATTTTACGTACATTGTCATCGGATCAGCTCGGGCGGGTTAGTGATTTCACTAGTCTGGGGGGCTGCTTAATCCCCTCCTTTCCCTGCTCATTTTTCTTGGACTTTTTTCCATCATTTTAGCTGTAATCACCGTGTCTGTAGTGGGTAAGATCTTCCGTTGGCTTTGTTGAATAGATCAGTTTTTGGGTAAGCGTCCCCGTAGCGGTCGGGTTTTCTGGCAATATGCACGCTTTCTGGCATACCGACCTTTGTTATTTTGTTCAATGCACGCACTATGACCAGAGCCTCAGCTACCTGAGCATCGTAATCGCGCAGCGCAGGGAAAAGTCCATTAGGGCAAAAATGGAATCGATAAATCCCTGTACAGTCCACAGAATCAGCCGGAATACACGTTTAATCACCAGAACAGTGGTGATGGCGAGATCAGAATAGCGCTGAGGTCGCCCCCGTGATGACGGTGTTGCAGCTTCGTACCATGCCTTAACCACTTCATCGTCCAGCCAGAAGGTGATGGAGATACGGTTGGGGGAGGGCAATCATTCCATTAACGCCAGTTGCAGTTCAAAAATATAAAGTTTTCTCCATATAGCAGCATTAAAACCATTGAAAAATATTACAAAAGACAATTAAAAATAAATTAAAATAATGATTTAGATGTATTTTTATATTAAAGTTTAATTCACAGGTAATCAGAACCCTTTTAAGGTTCTCCTTATTACCTACTGCCTATGCAGTAAGCCAACAAAAAGCCCCGAGTGTTCGGGGCTTTTTCGTTTCAGGCCCTCAGGTTGCCGGGGCCGAAGCTTCAGGAGCGGTTGGCGGAACTGTGTCTGGCTGCGGCTTACCCGTTCCAGGCTCGGGTAGCGGCGCGGCGGTCGCTTTTTGTTTACGGGCGATATCATCCATAATCAGCCGATACGCAATGTAGTATTTATAGATATTGCTGACGTAGGTCACCGTCTCAGCGCCGATCTTCTCTGCTGCGAGATTCTCGACGTTGCCAAACCAGATATTTGGGTCAAAGCCGCGTTTTTGGGTTTCCGTACGTAGACGCGCGATGCGTGCCGGCCCGGCATTGTAAGAAGCAAACGAAAACAGCGCCTTATCAAGCGGCGTCATCGGTTGGTCGCCATAGTAATGATCGATCATCCAGCGCATATACTTAACGCCGGCATGAATGTTGGGGTCGATTTTTTTGATATCGCCAACCTTCAATTCCTTGCCGGTCGCGGGCATGACCTGCATTACGCCGATTGCGCCGACGTGGCTGCGTACCGATTGATTGAGCCGCGATTCCTGATATCCCTGGGCGGCCATCAGCAGCCAGTCGACATCATAGCGTTCGCCATATTTTCTAAAAATTTCCACCATCTGCAAAAACTTAGCGCGCTCTCTGTTGGCTGCGGCGTTTTTAACGTAGGTCGCGCTTTTCAGGTAGCGCAGCAGAATGGTGTTGCCCAACGTACTTCCCTGACGATTGTGCTTCACGAAGTTATTCAGTTCCGCGAGAAGCTGTGGGTTATCTTTGCGCACAGCCCAGGCGATGCTGCCGCCATCCCGCAGCACAATGTTTTCATGCACCTGAATTTTTGGAAACACCTGTTTCCAGAAAAGCGCCTTATGGCGATCCACTACGATCAGGGGAATCAGGCCGGCATTGAGCATTTCGAGAAGATCCTCATCTTCGAGTGCCTCTGGCGCTTCCTGCAGAATAACCGGCGGCAGCGACGCTTTAGCGAAGCGGGCGTTAAGCGTCTGCAAGCTTTCGTAATAGCTGGAGGAGCGGCGGACAAACACGGTTTTACCGGAAAGCTGCTCCAGGTTTTTCACGTCGGGCGATGATGGCCCCGATACCAACAGTTCTTTGACATCGCTATAGAGCGGGGTGGTAAAGGCGACCTGCTCCTGACGCGACGAGGTGATCGTGAGATTGGCGGCGGCGATATCCCCCTTGCCTTCATTTAGCGCTTTGAACAGGTTATCCCGCGTGACCGGGATGAAAACGATCCGCACTTTGAGGTGTTTCTGCTTCAGCTTCTTCTCTTTTGCGAGCTGATTATTGAGATCTTTTTCTAAAGCGATGAAAAGATCGTGGGTAGCGCCGCGTTGGGTACCTTTGTCGATAAAAAAGAATGTCTTGCTGTAAGTCGTTAGCACTCGGATCGCCCGTCGGTTGATCATGTCGGGAAGATCGCCTTTTTGCGGCTGCATGATGTGATCCATATTGATAGCCAGTTCAGCTTTATCATTTTGCGACGGCGGCGGTTTTTCCGTCGAAGATACCGGGGCTGAGACGGCAAACAGTAAGGCGAGAAGGCAGGCGGAAAGCGTCGCCAGGCGACGCTGAAAACCGAAGATGTTCATGATGCGACACTCTGCAGGGAGATGGTTATATTTTAGACAATGCATACGCTCTCCCGCGTCTTTTTCTGCCTACTTCCATTGCGTCGGTACGGCGGAAGAGGTATTACCGTTTCCGCTATAATACAAAAGAAGGAGGTACGGCCCTCCCTGTAGAATATTTTTTATTTGTGATCGCTAATCACTTATTTAACCTGATGGACTATCAAAATGATATTTTTGTCTGTTATTTAAAATCTATTGTAAGGTTATTTATAGACTCTGCATGGTTATGTTTTTTTAGTATTAATACATAATTCGTAGAAAGCCCGGATTAGCTTACTTCATGAGTGGTATGACCGATGTGTACCAGCCTCGTTCTATATCACACTATTAATAAGCTACCTTGCGGATAACGACCAGGAGTGCTATCACTAAATTCCCCGCCACAGATTTTACTTACAAGGATGGAAGATGAAATGGACTATTCTTAACACCCTTATCTGCCCGCATACCGGCGTTGCGTTCTCGTCAATATCGGGGCTGCGGTTTCTGAAGTTTATTATCTGGTATGAAGCCGATCTTTTATTGCTTCCCGGTGAAACAATGAAACTTTTTTCCTCTAAAGTTTTAATTAATGATCAATATCATTCATTAAAAATTTATAACATTACGCGTTATGACGATAAACAGTGGGAAACGTTAAGAGAGCGGCCAATCTGCCCGTACAATTTTGAAGCCGCGGAACCAGAATCTTGTCTTTATCAATCATATTGTGCAGTTAAGCGCTGCCCAAACGAGCGTCTACGGCCGCAGTTATGCGAACAATATTAGCCGGGGGCGCGGGGAAGGTCCTCACTGTTGCTGAAAATAAAAAAGCTTCCCGTAGGAAGCTTTTTTATCAGGTCATCATCATTGGCCATTCTGGTGGCGTCTGACTCATGACTTCAACCATGACGTCTTTAATGTTGCCCCAGATTTTGGCGACATCCACCATGGTGATGCCTAACAAGCCGGTAGCAAACCAACAGGCGGCAGCGAGGCCCAGACAGCTACAAATAATCGCTAAACCGGCATAGTCGCTTTTACGTAATTGAATATTCAGCGAGCTGGCCAGGAACATCAATACTGCGCTCACCAGGGGCCAGCGCAAAAGAACGACACTGGTAGTAATGGAAGCCATTAACTTATCCTATCTCTCAATGAAAGTCGGGGACCTTAGACAACCTGGCGCGATTATCAATTAATGAGACGCTCTGGCTATCTGGGGGCACTTCAGGGAGTGATGAAACGATAGTTTTGTTTCATCAACTTGTGTGAACTATATCACATTTGCTGATTTATTCGCCAGACAAAAAATGACCTTTTTTGACATTTAAAAACCATAAAATAACTGTGGTTAATGCCGAGGGGATGTACGCCAGCTTGTCTGGCGTCTGTTTTTCGACGCTGCTAAGGGCTGGGCGTAGACTGCCGATAATTGTTCTACGGGTTTTGTTACTTATTACGAGTAATTGTACGGAGAAACCGAATTAGTAAGTGGCTAGTGTCTTAATTATTACGAGAATGTTTCTCGATCCATCTATAAGTAAGTATGATTCATCATTATTAGGTGTGAGGTTTTTACATAAACGTGTTCGTTGCTGAAATTCGCTGTTTTTTATAACAGTCGGTAATGCCTGGTTTTTGCCCTTATACCGTGATTGAGGCGTATCGCATGGATAAAAAGCGGAAATGAGTCGTAGCGCGCCGCATAAGGCGTTCAAAATATTCTTCACCATACTGGTGGTTGTGCTGCCGGTGGTGTTGGCGTTGTGGTTCGCGCAAATTAGAGCCCGGGAAGAAATCTCCGATAGATTGCAGTCGTTTTCGCAGCTGGCGTTGCAAAAAACGGAAATGGTCATTCATGAATCCGAGCAGGCGCGCGAAAAGGCCATGCAGTTTACAGGGGTATTATGTTCCCCGCAGCATCAGCATTACATGTTGAATATTGTCCGCGGATTGCTGTATGTCGATGACCTGATTTACGCGAACGGTAACAAATTCATCTGTTCTACTGCAGTTCATCCCGAAGAGGGGTGGAGAATAGCCGCGGCGAATTACACCCGCCAGCCCGACGTCTCTATTTACTACTACCGCGATACGCCGTTTTATCCGGGCTATGATATGAATTATATGCAGCGCGGCCATTATGCCGTGGTGGTTAATCCTCTCTCTTATAGCTCGGTTATTTCCAGTGATAGAGACTTAGCCTACGGCGTCTTCGATACCAAAACGAATATGTTTTTCTCAGTGAGTAAAAACGTTGATGCCAGGGAACTACACCGCCTTATCCGCCACGAAGACGCTTTTTTTAATCAGGATGGCCGGGTTTATACCGTCGCTCATTCCTCGATTCGGCCGATTGCGGTCATCATGTCCACCTCGCGCGCCAGCTATTATGCCAGCCTGTACGATCAGGTCACCTTGACCCTGCCGTTAGGGATCATCTGCAGCATATTGATTCTGATGGTATGGTCGCGCAGCCGTCAGCAGTATCATTCACCGCGTAATAAGCTCTTGCGGGCGTTAAGCCACCGCCAGCTATGTCTGCATTATCAACCCATTATCGACATTAAGAATAATCGCTGCGTCGGCGCCGAGGCGTTGCTACGCTGGCCGGGATTTGATGGTCCGGTCATGAGTCCGGCGGAGTTTATTCCATTGGCGGAAAACTCAGGCATGATTGCTCAGGTCACAGATTACGTAGTTGACGAGTTGTTCAACGATCTTGGCGAATATTTGTCCCGACACCCGCAGCTCTATATCGCGATTAATCTTTCGGCCTCGGATTTCCACTCCGCGAGGTTGATTGCACAGATCACTGAGAAAGCGCGCAGCTATGCAGTTTGCGTGAAGCAAATCAAAATTGAAGTCACCGAAAGGGGGTTTATCGATGTGCCGAAAACCACGCCGGTGATCCAGGCTTTCCGCGAAGCGGGCTATGAGATAGCTATTGATGATTTCGGTACCGGTTATTCCAACCTGCACAATCTCTATTCGCTCAACGTCGATATTCTGAAGATTGATAAATCTTTTATCGATACGCTGACGACTAATAGCACCAGCCACCTGATTGCCGAGCATATCATCGACATGGCGCGTAGCCTGCGTTTAAAAACCATAGCTGAAGGGGTAGAAACGCTGGATCAGGTGGATTGGTTGCTTAAGCGCGGCGTGCAGTTTTGTCAGGGTTGGCATTTTGCCAGGGCAATGCCGCCACAGGAGTTTATCCAGTGGCTGGCGAAATCCCCGATCTTACTGCGTCCGCCGCACGACGGTCGTCAGGCGGAAATCTGATGACGGTAGTCGCTGGGAGTGCGATCGAACTCCCGGCGGAACACCCGTGAGAACGTCTGTTGCGAGACGTATCCCAAATCCATCGCAATATCAAAAATAGGGCGTTGCGTGGTCCTTAGCGCCTCAGCGGCGAGCAGTAGCCGGCGCTGGCGAATGTAATCACCCAGCGTTTGGTGGGTGACGGTACGGAACATCCGCTGTAGATACCATTTCGAGTATCCCGATTTTTTAGCGACTACATCAATGTTAAGTGGTTGATCGATATGTTCATCAATCCATTCAATAAGCGTTTGGATAATATCCTGATGGGACATAAAGCGGCCTCTCTCAATTCTCGATTCGTCGTTTTGTCTGCTGGCGAGTATAATTCCTCAAGTTAACTTGAGGTAAAGCGCTTTTATGGAAAAGAAACCAACCCGTATCAAAATGCTGCTCTCCCCTGGGGAAGTGGCGAAACGAACCGGCGTCGCCGTCTCGGCGCTGCACTTTTATGAAAGCAAAGGGCTTATCCGCAGCCAGCGCAACGCGGGCAATCAGCGGCGATATCGCCGCGATGTGCTGCGTGCGGTCGCTATCATCAAGATTGCGCAACGTATTGGTATTCCGCTGGCGACCATCGGCGAGGCATTCGGCGTCCTGCCGGAAGGGCATAATCTGAGCGCCAAAGAGTGGAAACAGCTGTCGTCGCAATGGCGGGAGGAGCTGGACCGGCGTATTCACACCCTGACCGCGTTGCGCGACCAGCTCGACGGCTGCATCGGTTGCGGCTGTTTATCGCGCCGCGATTGTCCGTTACGCAACCCTGGAGATAAGTTGGGTGAAGAGGGGACCGGCGCACGCCTGCTGGAAGAGGATTAATGGTGATACCTGCAAAAAACTAAAGCGCCACAACAGGGCGCTTTAGTTGTTTTCCGGTCTTTGTCTTTCGCATTATCCCGCTGGCTCACGGGAGGGTTTCCCCCGACATCGACTCCCCTCAGGTATTGCGCAATGTGTTGAAGGAGGTTCCGGATTGCGTCGACAATGTAATTGTGGCACAGCCTGCTGATTTTGCCTGTTGACGTTGCCGAAATTTTTCCGTCATTGGCCGCCTGTTTCTATAGTTAATTTGAACGAACAACAGGAGAGCGCCATGTTGACGGTCCATCACCTCAACCAATCCCGCTCGCAGCGCGTGCTGTGGGCGTTGGAAGAACTGCAATTGTCCTATCAGGTAGTCTGCTACCAGCGTGAAAAAAACATGCAGGCGCCAGCGGAACTGAAAAAAATTCACCCGTTGGGTAAATCGCCGGTGCTTGAGGATCAGGGTGTGGTGCTGGCGGAGTCCGGCGCGATTCTGGAATATCTGCAGGAGACCTATGATAGCGCTCAGCAGCTCAGACCGCTGGGGCGGGAAGAGAAACTGCAATATCGCTTCTGGCTCCATTATGCCGAGGGATCGTTAATGCCTTTGTTGTTGATGAAGCTTATCTTCGCCAGCCTCGGCAAGCCGCCGGTGCCGCTTGGCATGCGCACGTTGGGCGGGGCGTTGGGCAAAGGGGTGCAAAAAGCGTGGCTGGACAAACAGTTGGCGACCCACGCGGCGTATATAGAACAGCATCTGGCCCGTCAGCCGTGGTTTGCCGGTGACGCGTTGAGTATGGCGGATATTCAGATGAGCTTTCCGGTAATGGCGCTACTGGCGCGTGGCGGTGTTGGAGACTTGCCGCATACCCGGCGCTGGCAGCAGCAGGTTGAGTCACGTCCGGGGTGGATTAACGCTATTGAGCGCGGCGGGCCGTTTACCCTACCTGGCGGTTAATGCGCCTGAAAGCGGATTAAAACATATAAAAATGTTAATGCTTTGCGCATTGACGATAACGTTTGCGCATCGTTTGTCTATTTCCTGAGCTTTGGCGGCGAAATTTGGCAAAATACAACAAACTTCAGTTGAAAAGGGCCGTCTAAAGACAGGATAATCGTTTGCCTTTTTACTTTGCTCGTTTTTTCCCCTGCCTACAGCGGGAGCAAAGACATTCCATATACCGCATTGTATGCGCGGAGTTAAACGTTTGCTTTTTCTCAGCCTCCCTCCTGGCGCCGGGAAACAGCACAAGGAGATGGCGTTTAACTGGCAGTGGACGGTCCATCACGCATACACGCGAACGATCAAAATTTTCAGGGGAAGTTTTCTATGTCTACGCCTTCAGCGCGTACCGGCGGTTCTTTAGACGCCTGGTTTAAAATTTCAGCTCGCGGCAGTTCCGTACGTCAGGAAATCGTTGCCGGGTTAACGACCTTCCTGGCGATGGTGTACTCGGTCATTGTGGTGCCGGGAATGCTGGGGAAAGCGGGTTTTCCGCCGGCAGCGGTGTTCGTGTCGACCTGCCTGGTGGCGGGCGTCGGTTCATTAGTCATGGGCCTGTGGGCCAACCTGCCGCTGGCTATCGGCTGCGCGATTTCGCTGACCGCGTTTACCGCTTTTAGCCTGGTGCTGGGGCAGCACATCAGCATTCCAGTAGCATTAGGCGCCGTTTTCCTGATGGGGGTATTGTTCACCATTATCTCCGCTACCGGTATTCGTAGCTGGATCCTGCGCAACCTGCCGCAGGGCGTGGCGCACGGCACCGGCATCGGTATCGGCCTGTTCCTGCTGCTGATTGCCGCCAACGGCGTCGGCCTGGTGATTAAAAACCCGCTGGACGGCCTGCCGGTTGCGCTGGGCAACTTCGACAGTTTCCCGGTGATGATGTCGCTGATTGGCCTGGCGGTCATTATCGGTCTGGAAAAACTGAAAGTGCCGGGCGGCATTCTGCTGACCATCATTGGTATTTCCATTATCGGCCTGATTTTCGATCCGAACGTCCACTTCTCCGGGATTTTCGCCATGCCGTCGCTGAGCGATGACAAAGGCAATTCGCTTATTGGCAGCCTTGATATCATCGGCGCGCTGAACCCGGTGGTCTTACCAAGCGTACTGGCGCTGGTCATGACTGCAGTATTCGATGCTACCGGCACCATTCGCGCGGTTGCCGGCCAGGCTAATCTGCTGGATAAAGACGGGCAGATCATCAACGGCGGTAAAGCGCTGACTACCGACTCCCTGAGCAGCGTGTTCTCCGGCGTGGTGGGCGCGGCTCCTGCGGCGGTGTATATCGAATCGGCGGCCGGTACGGCGGCGGGCGGTAAAACCGGCCTGACGGCCGTCACCGTTGGCGTGCTGTTCCTGCTGATCCTGTTCCTTTCTCCGCTCTCCTATCTGGTGCCGGCCTACGCGACCGCGCCAGCGCTGATGTACGTTGGCCTGCTGATGCTGAGCAACGTGGCGAAAATCGACTTCAATGACTTCGTTGATGCGATGGCGGGGCTGATTACCGCGGTGTTCATCGTGCTGACCTGCAACATCGTGACCGGCATCATGATCGGTTTCGCATCGTTGGTGATTGGCCGCGTGGTATCCGGCGAGTGGCGTAAACTCAATGCGGGCACCGTGATCATCGCGGCGGCGCTGGTTATCTTCTATGCCGGCGGCTGGGCGATTTAACTTTTCCTGCTAACGACGGGCGGCTTTGGCCGCCCGTTTAATTTTTAAGCCACATCCTGTTTCCTTTTGCGTTAATCTGAGTAGCGTATCATTTCGAGACATGACGCCTCAGATGTAAAAAAAGAAAACGCAGCAAACAGGGAACACATGGAAATATTCTTCACCATACTCATTATGACCCTTGTGGTCTCACTCTCCGGGGTGGTTACACGCGTACTGCCCTTTCAGGTTCCACTACCGTTAATGCAAATCGCCATCGGCGCGCTGTTAGCCTGGCCGACCTTTGGTTTGCACGTCGAGTTCGACCCTGAACTCTTCCTCGTTCTGTTTATTCCGCCGCTGCTATTTGCCGATGGCTGGAAAACGCCGACCCGCGAATTTATCGAGCACGGGCGGGAAATCTTCGGCCTGGCGCTGGCGCTGGTGGTGGTTACCGTGGTTGGTATCGGCTTCCTGATTTACTGGATTGTGCCGGGGATCCCGCTGGTTCCGGCGTTCGCCCTGGCGGCGGTGCTGTCGCCGACCGATGCCGTGGCGCTGTCCGGTATTGTTGGCGAAGGGCGGATACCGAAGAAAATCATGGGCATCCTGCAGGGCGAAGCGCTGATGAACGACGCCTCTGGCCTGGTGTCGTTAAAATTTGCCGTTGCCGTGGCGATGGGGACGATGGTGTTCACCATTGGCGGCGCAACCGTTGAGTTCCTGAAGGTGGCGATTGGCGGCATCCTGGCCGGTTTTGTGGTCAGCTGGTTGTATGGCCGCTCAATGCGTTTCCTCAGCCGCTGGGGCGGCGATGAACCGGCAACGCAAATTGTGCTGCTGTTCCTGCTGCCGTTCGCTTCCTACCTGATTGCCGAACATATCGGTTTCTCCGGAATCCTGGCGGCGGTGGCCGCGGGTATGACCATCACCCGTTCCGGGGTGATGCGTACCGCGCCGCTGGCTATGCGCCTGCGCGCCAACAGTACCTGGGCCATGCTGGAGTTCGTGTTTAACGGCATGGTGTTCCTGCTGTTGGGCCTGCAGCTGCCGGATATCCTGTCGAGCTCGCTGGTGGCGGCGGAAGCCGATCCGAACGTTGAAACCTGGATGCTGTTCACCGATATCGTGCTGATTTACGCCGCGCTGATGCTGGTGCGTTTCGGCTGGCTGTGGACGATGCGTAAGCTTAGCCAGCGCTTCCTGAAGAAGAAACCGATGGAGTTTGGCTCCTGGACCACCCGCGAGCTGCTGATCTCCTCCGTCGCCGGGGTGCGTGGGGCGATTACCCTCGCCGGTGTGCTATCGATTCCGCTACTGCTGCCGGACGGCAACGTCTTCCCGGCGCGTTACGAGCTTATTTTCCTTGCCGCCGGGGTGATTCTTTTCTCCCTGTTTGTCGGGGTGATCGCGTTGCCGATTCTGCTGCGGCGTATTGAGTCCACCGACCACGTACAGCAGCGCAAAGAAGAGCGTCTGGCGCGCGCCGCGACGGCGGATGTGGCGATTGTCGCGATTCAGAAAATGGAAGAACGCCTGGCGGCGGATACCAAAGAGAATATCGACAACCAGCTGCTGACCGAGGTGAGTTCGCGTGTCATCGGTAATTTGCGTCGCCGCGTAGATGGGCGTAACGATGTCGAAACCTCGATGCTGGAAGAGAGCCTTGAGCGCCGTTTCCGTCTGGCGGCGCTGCGTTCGGAACGTGGTGAGCTGTACCACCTGCGCGCGACGCGGCAAATCAGCAACGAGACGTTGCAGAAACTGCTGCACGATCTCGACCTGTTAGAAGCGCTGTTAATCGAAGATCAGTAACCTTCGCCCCGGTAAGCGCGACGCTTATCGGGGCTACTCGCGGTGCCGTTTTTTGTCGGGTAGCGGCTAACGCCTTACCCGACCTTCGGTCCTACGGTCCGTGCGGCCTGCCTTTAATTTATTCACTATGCTGGCTGAAACTGCCGGTACCAATGGCCTCAAAATCCCCCGGTGGCGCTGCCGCTTACCGGGGCTACAGCGCTGTGCGATTTGGTAGCCCGGAGAAGGCGCAATGCGCCGCCTCCGGGAAAAATCCTTAAAAAGTTGCCAACCGATAACAGTATCGACAGTCTATATGTAGCCCCGGTAAGCGTTAGCGCGACCGGGGAATTACTCCAGCCAGAACGTTTTACTGCACTCCAGCCACGCCTGGGCGCTGCGCGACATATACACCCCTTCCCGCCAGATCATCCCTAATTCCCAACGTAATTGGCTCTCCAGCGGGATCCAATAAAAATCCTCGGCGTCAAGACGCTGGCAAATCGGCTCCGGCAAAATCGCCACGCCAATGCCCGCCTGCACCATCGCCGCCAGAAAATCCCACTGGCCGCTGCGCACGGCGATACGCGGCTTCACGTCATGCTCGGCAAACAGTCGCATCAGTTGCTGGCTAAGGGCGAAATCTTCGTTGTAGATAACCAACGGATGCTGCGCCAGCTTTTGCGGCGAGATCGAGGTGATACCCTGCCACTGCGCCGTCTTCGGTACGAGGACGCAGAGCGGATGGCTAAAGAGCGACAGCGTGGTCAGACCGCTGGCCTCATCGACCGGTAGCGCGGTCATCGCCAGATCGAGTTCGCCGTTGCTAACCGCCTGCTGCACCGTCAACCCGCCGAACTCGGAAATTTTCAGCTCCACGCCGGGATAACGCAGGCGAAAGCGGCTGATGGGCTCGGCCATCAGCATGCCGACCATCGGCGGGATCCCCAGGCGCAGCACGCCTTTATTCAGATGGTTGATATCGCTGAGCTCGGCTTTTAACTGGCTGAATTCGCCGAGGATAGCCTGGCCGCGTTCGAACACTACCCGGCCGGTATCGGTTAATAAGAGCTTACGGCCATCACGGATAAGCAGGGTGCAATTGAGCTCGTCTTCCAGATTTTTGAGCATCTTGCTGATGGTGGGCTGCGTGACGAAGAGTTTCTCCGCTGCGCGGGTAAAGCTTTGCTGGCGGACGACTTCGACAAAATACCGCAACGTACGTATATCCATGATTATTCCCTGAGACTATACCTGTGATGATTTTAATTCATTTCTGTCCGCAAGGGCGGCTCTCTATACTGCACCCCTGACTTATTTTTAGGGAATTCCGCTCATGGCCTTCGCGCCAGCACGTGTTGCGCCTTTCGTGATGCAACGTCTTCAGGTACCGGTTCAGGTACTGCTCTATGCCGGGTTGTTTGTCTGCGCTGAATATCTGGTTAATTGGCTACATCTCCCGCTTCCTGCCAATCTTGTCGGCATGTTGATGCTGCTGATGCTTATCGTCTGCCGGGTGATACCGCTAAACTGGGTGCGTGCAGGCGCGCGCTGGCTACTGGCGGAGATGCTGCTGTTTTTCGTCCCGGCGGTGGTTGCCGTCGTTAACTATGCGCAACTGCTGATGATAGACGGCTGGCGCATCTTCCTCGTCATCGGGCTAAGCACCACCATGGTACTGGGCGCCACGGCCTGGGTAGTGGATAAGGTCTATCGCTACGAAGTGAGCAGGTTGAAAGATGAGTGATTTTACCCTGAGCGTGCTGTGCCTGGCGGTCACCCTCGGGCTCTATTTCGCCAATAAACGCCTCTATCGCCGCTTCCACAAACTGCCGTTGATGCCGCTGGTGCTCACACCGGTACTGTTGGTGCTGATCCTCGTCTTTGGTCATATTTCCTACCAGAGCTATATGGGCGAGTCGCACTGGCTATTGTGGCTATTAGGGCCGGCCACCATCGCCTTCGCCGTACCGGTCTATGACAACATGGCGATTATTAAGCGTCACTGGATGTCGTTGACCGCCGGTGTCGTGACGGCTTCGGTGGTGGCGGTGACCACTTCCGTCTGGCTGGCGCGTCTATTTACTCTTTCTGATGAGATCCAGCGAAGCCTGGCGGTACGCTCGGTGACCACTCCGTTTGCGCTGGCGGCAGCGAAACCGCTCGGCGGCCAACCGGATCTGGTGGCGTTATTTGTGGTGGTTACCGGAGTCTTCGGCATGGCGATTGGCGACGTGCTGTTCTTACGCCTGTCGATCAGCGCCGGAATGGCGAAAGGGGCTGGGTTCGGCGCAGCGTCGCACGGCGCCGGGACTGCCCGCTCCTACGAACTTGGCCAGCAGGAGGGCGTGGTCGCCAGCCTGGTAATGATGCTCTCCGGCGTGGTAATGGTTCTGGCGGCGCCGCTAGTACGCTGGGCAATATTTTAATATTCAGCAGTTTTACCTCAAAGTGCAGCAGGTAAGGCTGCTGATATTAGAATGATTTAAGAAACTACGTATATATAAGACGTTTGGCTTAATTGATATTTAAAGTGTTTAGGCCTTATTCCGAATCCATCAAAATGCATTAACTTTCTTTATGGCTGAAGGTGTATCTAATTGGTTGATGTTTATGGTTTTATATTGTGTGATGACAGATGATGAATCTCAGCTAATAAGTGATGTTAGCTCTTCTTATTGAAAAATATTTTCTGCACGATATTCTTTTTACGTGGGCTATTATTATTGAATGGATTCAATGAGTGACCACGTGATCAAATAAATTGCTCTTATCATTATTGGCATAGCAAATTTGTAATGCGAATATTGAATTCCATTCTCTAATATACCTGCACGAAGCAATTGACGGATTGATTGTCATTTACAATGGATATGGGAATTCATATGAAAATTAATAAGAAATATGCGTTAAGCGCGCTGGCAATTTCTGCCTCCTGCATGCTGTCGACTTTTACACAAGCTGCATCGAATACTATCACTTTCAACGGTACCGTTTCTGATACCACCTGTACCGCAACAATTGATGGTGGAGTGACATCTATCGAAATGGGTACCACTTCAGTAGCGGACTTGAAAGCGAATACCTTTGGTGCAGCGAAGAATTTTTCATTTTCACTCGCTAACTGTCCTGCTACTGAAGAAGGGGGCAACGCTGTCGCCCGCATCACCTTCGGTGGCGAGGCAGATGCTGCGAACAGTGATTACTTCAAAAACCAGGCCACGAGTTCTGCTGCTTCCGGCGTTGCGGTCGCCATTTTTGATCAAGAGGGTAATCTGCTGAAAAATAACGAAGAAGGTGCCGATGTCGATATTTCATCCGGGGCAGCGACTATTCCCTTTACTGTGAAAATGGTCAAGTCAGGCGCTTCTGATCCTACGAAAGGTACGGTAAATACGACAGTTACCTATAACGTGACTTACTATTAATTTATTTTATACGGAGAAAGGGGAGCTGGGTGTAGATTCCCCTTTATTATGGATATATGAGAAATTGTTTATTCTTTATTAGCTTATTGCTAGCTTTTTCGAATGCACAAGCGAGCGTGGTGGTGGGCGCGACTCGTGTGATATTTGATGGCGCCAAAGAGAGTACGGTGGTTGGTGTTGATAATAAAGATAATACTACTAATATTGTTCAGTCCTGGCTTTCTGTCGTTGATACGTCATCGCCAGTAAAAGACGCTTTTATTATTACACCGCCGCTATTCCGATTAAATTCGGGAGAGAAAGGATTTGTCCGGATCGTGCGCTCAGGGAAACCATTGCCAACAGATCGCGAGTCTATGCTCTGGTTAAATGTTAAAGGCATACCCGCGATGGACAATATGCCAGATAAAAATACGGTGCAGTTTGCCATTAACTCTAAAATTAAACTTATTTATCGTCCAAAAGAACTACAGGGCCAAATACCAGAAAACTATGCGGATAAATTACAATGGCGCCGCGATAGCAATTTTTATAGTGTTATAAATCATTCACCATTGTATATGAACTTCTCACAAATAAAGATTAGTGGTCAGAATATATCTGGAATATGGTTCGTTGCACCATTTTCTACGTTAAAGATACCGGCAAAAGCTGTTTTATCCTCTGCGGGAAGTAAAGAAATCACATGGAGCGTGATTAATGATTATGGCATGGCAGGGAAAAAATATTCCGCAATCATACAGTAGCATTGCTCTGTTTCAGACTCCAGGGTATATCGGAGTAGCATTTCTGCTATACGTTACTACCCTAAGTTCTGGCGCGCAAGCCGGAGAATACTTCAACCCTCATTTACTGGAAGTGACTGAAAGTAGTGCTACCGCTGTGGATTTATCCTGGTTATCTCAGGATACGATTCCTCCCGGCAGTTATAATCTGGATATTTATATTAATGATAAATATATATCTTCCGAGGTTGTTGAATTTAAAAAAAACACAGATAACCAGCAGATAAAGGTTCAACCCTGCATTGGCGTTGAGCTGTTAAGATCATGGTCGATTAATACCGAGCGTTATCCGCAGTTAGCGGATATGGCAACGCATTGTGCCCGTCTGTCTGTTATTCCTGGCCTTGAATACTCCGTATCGTTATCGCAGCAGCGCCTCGCACTTTCCGTGCCGCAGGCGGCGTTGCTTAATCGCCCTGGAGACTATGTTCCGGAAGAACAGTGGCAGCAAGGAATAAACGCGGGTTTGCTTAACTACAGTTTGTCGGGGCAATGGAATACACCGCGGCACGGCGGTAGCGCCACCGAAAGTCAGTTTGCGAGTTTGCAGCCTGGCATAAATCTGGGGCCGTGGCGTCTTCGCAACTATAGCACGTTTGATCATGGCGATGGCGGCAGCCACTGGCAATCGGTGTATAGCTATCTTGCTCGCGATATTCATACCTTGAGAAGCCAATTCGTTCTGGGTAATACGTATACCTCATCAGGTATATATGACAGTATGAATTTTACTGGTCTGCAACTAAGCTCTGATAAGGAAATGCTGCCGGACAGTCTGCATGGTTTCGCGCCAACGATTAAAGGTATCGCGCGTACTACCGCTGAGGTCACCGTTTATCAGAATGGTTACAGTATCTATAAAACAACGGTTGCCCCCGGGGCCTTCGAGATTAAGGATCTTTATTCAACGGGGAGCGCAGGCGATCTCAACGTTAATATTAAAGAGTCCGATGGTAGTGAGCAAAATTTTATTGTGCCTTATGCGTCGCTTGCCATTTTGCAGCGAGAGGGGCAGTTGGACTATGCCTTTAGTAGCGGAAAAACGCGCGCGACCAGTTCTGGCGATAAAGAATATAATTTTATCCAGTCGACAGCGGCATACGGCGTTTCAAGCAATATTACGTTATATGCTGGATTGCAACAGGCTGAAGATAAATATACTAATATATTAATGGGTTCTGGTTTTAACTTAGGCAGTATTGGCGCGTTGTCGTTTGACGCTTCTCAGTCATTGGCAGATATTAAACAAAACGAAACCCGTTCTACGTTATCGCAAAAAAAAGGACAATCCTTACGTCTGCGCTTTAGTAAGAGCTTTATACGGACGGGAACTAATTTTTCGGTTGCGGGTTATCGCTATTCTACCGCGGGATATTACTCCTTTCAGGATTTTATCGATAATGCCTCAAATGACCGCGATTGTTGTACCTTAAATGGTCGGAAAAAAGGGCGCTTTGATGCCTCAATATCGCAATCACTATTTGGACACGGTTCTCTGTCGCTTTCTTTAGTCAATGAAACCTACTGGGATAGTTCGCGAATGGAGTCTCTGGGTATTGGCTATAGCGGGTCTGTGGGAAAAGTCTCGTATTTTATTAATTACTCATATAACCGAAACGTGCAAAGTAGCGAAAATAGTACCGAGACTAAACCTGACAGCGATACCCTTGTGTCTTTAACGCTGTCTCTGCCGCTCGGCGAGAGTCTCTCATCTAACTACAGCATGAGCTCTGGCCGTACCAGCGACACTACCCACAGCGTAGGACTGAACGGTATGATGCTGGCGGATCGATCGCTTAACTGGAATATTCAGCAAGGTTATAACGCCAGTAATAAAAGCACTTCCGGAAATATTGGCGTGGATTATCAGAGTTCCAGAGGGGATATTTCCGGCGGTTACGGCTATGACCATTATAGCAACCATTATAACTATTCATTACGCGGTGGCATGATCGCCCACGCCGGTGGACTCACGCTTTCCCGATTCCTCGGCGAGAGTTCCGCCCTGATTGCCACGCCCGGTGTGGGTGATGTGGCGGTACGCGGACAAACCAATGTCACTACCGATTCCACAGGTTACGCAATTGTGCCATATATTCGGCCGTACCATATTAATAACCTGTCATTGGATGAACAGCAGATTGCAGGTGCGGAGATCGATAATGTGGTGAAAAACGTGGTACCGACGCGCAACGCGATAGTGAGAGTGCAATACGATACTTATATTGGAGCGAAAGCGATGGTCACTTTAAAGACGCGGACCGGCGTCGCGCCGTTCGGCGCCATTGTGACTTTAGAAAAACAGCCGCAACGGCGCCAGGATATTCGCAGCAATATTGTTGGTGATGACGGGCAGGTTTATATGACAGGGCTTCAGCAAAAAGGAACCATGCTGGTGAAATGGGGTGAGGGAGACAATGAACAATGCCGCGCAAACTATGATTTGACGGGTAGAGAAAAAAGCCAGGAGATTATTTTTTATCAAACACTGTGTCATTAATTTATGCAATTGCTCAAAGCAATGGGGTTTTATAATGGGTGATGTTAAAAATATTGGCGGTATCTTGATCTGTTTATTAGGTTATTTAATCTGTGGGTTGTTTGTTATTTCGCCACCAGTTTTCGCCTATGAGGATTCAAGTACGCTCAATTTTAATGTTTCCGGAAACATTGAGGAGCCATCCTGTAACGTTGAAATAAAACCCTCTACCACCATTGATCTAGGCACGGTGTCGTATCAAACGCTTACCGGTAAAGCGGGTTCTAGTGGGGAAAGCACGCCGGTTAAGCTTGAGTTTAGTAACTGCTCCGCGGGAATCTCTACGGTCACCTTATCCTTCAGTGGCTCCTATTTTGATGATGCCCATGCTTCAATTTATAAAAACTATCAAACCGGTAGTGATGGGGCCAGCGGTGTCGGAATGCAACTGCTTAGCCAGGCGGATAACCAGCCATTAGGGCCGAACGATCGGTATGTTTATACGTTTGATGATAGTGCTGGCTCTCATACATTTAACATGATCGCCAGAATGTATTCACCCTACGGAAAAATTAGTGCTGGCATTGTGGGATTTACCGCGACCTTTGATGTCACCTATAAATAACTATTACATGCAGGAGGATGCATGAAAAAATTTATCTGGCTAGCTCTGTTCCTGTTTACTGAGTTTAGCTGGGGGTGTGGCGGGGCAAATTACGGTGATATATCCATGACTAATTTACCTGAGAAGATTTTAGTTAGTGCCGGGAATTACTCAGCCGGAACAGTATTATATGACTCAGGAAAAATAACTCATTCGTCAACCGCTCTAACTAATTGTGAAGGAAATATCTACGCTCTCTTTCAGTGGGCCTCAAATAATGCAGGTAGTTTACTCGGGGATAATATCTATACCACCTCGTTACAAGGCGTTGGATTGAGAGTCAAAGTCTGGCTAAACATTACCGGGGAATATGACGGCGATAGTGGTGATTTCAGTAGTGACTATCAGACGCATTTTATTGGTGATGCTAATTACTATCTTGGTAAACCTTCCGGGCTACTGGATTATTATGCTTCAACCAGTTATTCACCCGCTTACCAGCTGCAGTTAGTGGCGACAGGCGGTCCAATAGCGACAAATAGTAAACTGTCTTTGACCGATCCGATCGCTACGGTTTCTGCGAAAGATAGCACAGGCACTATCGTGATTTCGCAACTGCATATTAGCGGCACCACCACGATTCAACTGACCCCGATGGGCTGTGTAACCAATAGCTCGGGGCTGAACTTCGAGATGGGTACGGTCAGCGCTTCGGCGTTTAATTCAGCGACGAAAGTGGGCTCAGCTCGGCAGTCGGTCACGCTCTCCTGCGAACCGGGCACTAACGTCTCGATGCGGGTGACGGCGGCACAAGCGGGCGGTGATAATCCTGATAACACGGTGATGGCGCTGACAGCAGATAGCAATGTCGCCACCGGTGTTGGCGTCCAGCTCAATCTGAATGGCGAGGCGCTACCGTTGAATACGGATATCAGTTTGTATTCTTCAAGCCGCACGACGGTGACCAATAGCGACGCGGATGCCGGTTATACCGTCTTTACCAACCCTGATAGCCCCGGCGGTGCTACCGCTTTGCAGACATTATCGTTTTCCGCCAACTATTATAAGACGGGGGCTGAGGTGACGGCGGGGCCGGCAAATGCGAGCGGGGTGATAACCTTTACCTATAACTAAAACACAGCCTCTTCCTCAAGGCGAGGAAGAGGCTGATACACTTAGTGCGCCTGACCGCGTTCGATACCGATACCGGTTTGCGAACGGATAAACTGAGCGCGGAACTGCTCGCGCTCGCGCATCCCTTCGGCGGAGTTATCGGTAATCGAGAACAGCCAGATGCCGATGAACGCGATGGCGATGGAGAACAGCGCCGGGTATTCATACGGGAAGACCGCTTTCTCGTGACCGAGGATCTGCACCCAAATGGTTGGGCCGAGGATCATTAAAATCACCGCAGTGAGCAGGCCGAGCCAGCCGCCGATCATCGCGCCGCGGGTGGTCAGCTTCGACCAGTACATCGACAGCAGGATAATCGGGAAGTTACAGCTGGCAGCGATAGAGAACGCCAGGCCGACCATGAAGGCGATATTTTGGTTTTCGAACAAAATCCCCAGCAGAATCGCCACCACGCCCAGGATCAGCACGGTAATTTTCGACACTTTCAGCTCTTCACGTTCGGTCGCCCCTTTCTTGAACACGTTGGCATACAGGTCATGAGAGACCGCTGATGCCCCCGCCAGCGTCAGCCCGGCGACCACCGCCAGGATCGTGGCGAAAGCCACCGCCGAGATAAAGCCGAGGAACAGGTTACCGCCAACGGCATCCGCCAGATGTACCGCCGCCATGTTATTGCCGCCGATAAGCTGACCGGCGGCATCTTTAAACGCCGGATTCGCTCCCACCAGCATGATGGCGCCGAAGCCGATGATAAAGGTCAGAATATAGAAGTAGCCCATGAAACCGGTGGCGTAGAATACGCTCTTACGCGCTTCTTTGGCGTCGCTCACGGTGAAGAAGCGCATCAGGATGTGCGGCAGACCCGCGGTACCGAACATCAAGCCAAGACCCAGCGACAGCGCCGATATCGGGTCTTTCACCAGCCCGCCGGGGCTCATGATTGCCGCCCCTTTCGGGTGCACCGCCATCGCTTCGGCGAACAGATTATTGAAGCTGAAGCCGACGTGCTTCATCACCATAAAGGCCATAAAGCTGGCGCCGAACAGCAGCAGGACCGCTTTGATAATCTGTACCCAGGTGGTGGCGAGCATGCCGCCGAACAGCACGTACAACACCATCAGCACGCCGACCAGCACCACCGCCACGTGATAGTTGAGGCCGAACAGCAACTGGATGAGCTTACCGGCGCCAACCATCTGCGCAATCAGATACAGCGCCACCACCACCAGCGAACCGCAGGCGGAGAGGGTGCGGATCGGCCCCTGCTTCAGGCGGTAAGACGCTACGTCGGCAAAGGTGTAACGGCCGAGGTTACGCAGGCGTTCGGCGATCAGAAACAGAATAATCGGCCAGCCGACAAGGAAGCCGAGCGAATAGATCAGTCCATCGTAGCCGGAGGTGTAGACCAGCGCCGAAATGCCGAGGAACGAGGCCGCGGACATAAAGTCGCCGGAAATCGCCAGCCCGTTCTGGAAGCCGGTAATATTGCCGCCAGCGGTGTAGTAATCGCTGCGCGAACGGACGCGTTTTGACGCCCAGTAAGTGATGTACAGCGTCAGGGCGACGAAAATCACGAACATGATAATCGCCTGCCAGTTAGTCGGCTGACGCTGCACCGCGCCGGTAATGGCATCGGCGGCGTTAGCGGCGAAAGGGAGCGTGGCGGCAAGCGCCGTCAGGACTTTTTTCATGATGCTTGCACCTCGCTGATCACGCTTTTGGTCAACTTGTCGTATTCGCCGTTTGCCCGCCAGACGTAAATCCCGGTCAGGACGAAGGACACAATAATGACGCCGATACCAATAGGGATGCCGCGGGTCACGCTGGTGCCTTCATGCAGAGGCGTCCCCAGCCAGCCGGGCGCGAAGGCGATAAGCAAAATAAAGCCTACGTAAATGACCAACATAATGACTGACAGAATGGCGGCAAACCGTTGCCGTGATGCAACTAACTCCCTGAAATGCGCACTATTTTCTATCCGCTGACAAATTTGTTCATTCATCTTCGCGTCTCCAGAGGTAACCCTTATGTCATCCATCGGCTATCCGTCGGCAACAGTGACTCGCCCGACGCTATTGCGTCGAGTCGTCGCTGATTTACCGCTTTCCTGCTGAATAGAATCCTTGGGGGGAGTTTATGTTTTTAACCTCTCCCTCCTAAGAGGGAGAGGGGGTAGGGAATAGGTTAAGGTTATGACGGCATCGCAATGGCCTGCTTCTCTTCGAGCAGTTTGTCCACTACGCCCGGATCGGCCAGCGTCGAGGTATCCCCGAGATTACTGGTATCGCCAGCGGCAATCTTACGCAGAATACGGCGCATGATTTTGCCGGAGCGGGTTTTCGGCAACGAGTCGGTCCAGTGCAGTACATCCGGCGTCGCCAGCGGGCCAATCTCTTTGCGTACCCAGTTACGTACTTCGGCATACAGCTCCGGTGTCGGCTCTTCGCCGTGATTCAGCGTCACGTAAGCGTAGATGGCCTGGCCTTTGATGTTATGCGGAATACCGACCACCGCCGCTTCGGCGATTTTCGGATGTGAAACCAGCGCGGATTCAATTTCCGCGGTGCCCAGACGGTGGCCGGAGACGTTCAGTACGTCATCGACGCGACCGGTGATCCAGTAGTAACCATCTTCGTCGCGACGGGCGCCGTCGCCGCTAAAATACATATTTTTAAAGGTCGAGAAATAGGTCTGCTCGAAGCGTTCATGATCGCCAAACAGGGTACGCGCCTGACCAGGCCAGGAGTCGGCGATCGCCAGATTGCCCTCGGTCGCGCCTTCCAGCGGCGTCCCTTCGTTGTCCACCAGTACCGGCTGGACGCCGAAGAACGGACGCGTGGCGGAACCGGCCTTCAGTTCGGTGGCGCCCGGCAGCGGGGTGATCATGAAGCCGCCGGTTTCGGTCTGCCACCAGGTGTCCATCACCGGGCATTTTTCGTTGCCGATCTTCTTCCAGTACCACTCCCAGGCTTCCGGGTTAATCGGCTCGCCGACCGAGCCGAGGATGCGCAGTGAGGAACGATCGGTACCTTCGATAGCTTTGTCGCCCTCCGCCATCAGCGCGCGGATCGCCGTCGGCGCGGTGTACAGAATATTGACCTGATGTTTATCCACTACCTGGCACATGCGCGCCGGGGTCGGCCAGTTTGGCACGCCTTCAAACATCAGCGTGGTGGCGCCGCAGGCCAGCGGGCCGTACAGCAGGTAGCTGTGACCGGTGACCCAGCCCACATCGGCGGTGCACCAGTAGATATCGCCCGGATGATAATCAAAGACGTATTTGAAGGTAGTCGCCGCATACACCAGGTAGCCGCCGGTAGTGTGCAGCACGCCTTTCGGCTTGCCGGTCGAGCCGGAGGTATAGAGGATGAACAGCGGGTCTTCGGCGTTCATTTCCACCGCTTCATGTTGGTCATCCGCTTTTTCAATCAGATCGCTCCACCACAGGTCACGACCTTCCTGCCAGTCGATTTTGCCGCCGGTGCGTTTGAGTACCACTACGTGCTCGATGCTGGTGACGTGCGGGTTTTTCAGCGCATCATCGACGTTTTTCTTCAGCGGGATGGCGCGACCGGCGCGTAACCCCTCGTCAGAGGTGATCACCAGGCGAGCGCTGGAGTCGATAATGCGTCCGGCAACCGCTTCCGGCGAAAAGCCGCCGAAGATAACCGAATGGATAGCGCCGATGCGCGCGCAGGCCAGCATGGCCACGGCGGCTTCCGGCACCATCGGCATATAGATTGCAACGACATCGCCTTTTTTAATGCCCAGATCGAGCAATACGTTGGCAAAACGGCAAACATCGCGATGAAGCTGGCGATAAGTGATATTTTTGCTCTGGCTGGCGTCGTCGCCTTCCCAGATGATAGCGGTCTGGTCGCCGCGCTCGTGCAGATGACGGTCGAGACAGTTGGCCGCGAGGTTCAGGGTGCCATCTTCATACCATTTGATGGAGATGTTTCCCGGCGCGAAAGAGGTATTTTTCACCTGTGTGTAAGGTTTGATCCAATCGAGGATTTTACCCTGCTCGCCCCAGAAGGCATCGGGGTTGGTGATGGATTGTTGGTAGTTCACCTGGTACTGTTGCGGATTCATCAGGCAATGTTCCGCAATCTCTGCGGGAATAGGGTGTTTATGTATTTGGCTCATGGCTTTTTTTCTCCTTTAACTTGTTAAATATATGTCAAATAACCGTTAAGAATAGGGGCTTTATGAGCTTTGTTTACTATTTGGGGGGCAGATCACGCATTGATTAAACTGAATGAAATTCAACCAAATGAAACTTTGAAGTGAAATAATTCATTTGCTGTATTTATAGAAACTGAATGTGTTAAATATTTTTTATAACAAATACTTATGCAATGTAATGCGCTGAAATGAGCGGATTTATGCAGAAAACCAGAGGAAAGCGCTGTTCTTAAAGGCTTGCGCAGCATGCCGTGCAAATGATACTGATATTGCGCGTTAAATAACCCCATAAAGCAACGCAACACAATTCATACCCCTTTCAGTGGGTGCCATTACCTCCCGGAATGGCGCCTTTCATTGAGGAAGTCAGTAGTGATGAAAAAAACAAAAGTCAGCCTGGCCTGGCAGATTTTGCTAGCCCTGGTGCTTGGCATACTTCTGGGCAGCTACCTGCATTACCACGCCGAAAGCCGTGATTGGTTAATCTCTAACCTCCTGACCCCGGCAGGCGATATCTTTATCCACCTGATCAAAATGATTGTCGTCCCGATTGTCATCTCGACGCTGGTGGTGGGCATTGCGGGTGTAGGCGACGCCAAGCAACTGGGCCGCATCGGCGCTAAGACCATCATCTATTTTGAAGTGATCACCACGGTGGCGATTGTGCTGGGGATCACCCTGGCGAACGTCTTCCAACCGGGCAGCGGCATTGATATGTCGCAGCTGGCGGCGGTCGATATCTCGAAATATCAGAACACCACCGCAGAGGTGCAGAGCCACGCTCATGGCCTGATGGGGACTATCCTGTCGCTGGTGCCGACCAATATCGTCGCCTCGATGGCGAAAGGCGATATGCTGCCGATTATCTTCTTCTCGGTGCTGTTCGGTCTGGGCCTCTCTTCATTGCCGGCGACCCATCGCGAACCGCTGGTCACCGTTTTCCGTTCTATCTCTGAAACCATGTTCAAAGTGACGCACATGGTAATGCGCTATGCGCCGGTCGGGGTCTTTGCCCTGATCTCGGTGACCGTCGCCACCTTCGGCTTCGCTTCGCTGTGGCCGCTGGCTAAGCTGGTTATCCTGGTTTACTTCGCGATTCTGTTCTTCGCGCTGGTGGTGCTGGGTATCGTGGCGCGGGTATGTGGGCTGAGCATCTGGATCCTGATTCGTATCCTTAAAGATGAGCTGATTCTGGCTTATTCCACGGCGAGCTCCGAGAGCGTGCTGCCGCGTATCATTGAGAAAATGGAAGCCTACGGCGCGCCGGCCTCAATCACCAGCTTCGTGGTGCCGACCGGCTACTCCTTTAACCTCGATGGTTCGACGCTATATCAGAGCATCGCGGCGATCTTCATCGCCCAACTGTACGGTATCGACCTCTCCCTGTGGCAGGAAATCACTCTCGTGCTGACGCTGATGGTGACCTCGAAAGGCATCGCGGGTGTACCGGGCGTCTCCTTCGTGGTGCTGCTGGCGACCCTGGGTAGCGTGGGGATCCCGCTGGAAGGGCTGGCGTTTATTGCCGGCGTCGACCGTATCCTCGATATGGCGCGTACCGCGCTGAACGTGGTCGGCAACGCGCTGGCGGTGCTGGTTATCGCCAAGTGGGAACATAAGTTTGATCGCAAGAAAGCGCTGGCGTATGAACGCGAAGTGCTGGGCAAGTTTGATAAAACCGCCCAATAAGATGTCAGAGCCCGGCCATTCGCGCCGGGCTTTTTTTAGCCTTTGGTTATCCTGTCGAACTCTTCACATCCGGTATCAAACCCCTCCTGACAGCTGACGTTAAGCCAGTGCAGCGCTTTTTGCGGGTTTGGTTCGATAAAACCTTTCTCTCCCTGCTGGAACATCATCCCTGCCCAGTATTCGGCATAGCCGGTGCGTGAAAGCGCCGAGCTGCCTTTGAAGTATTGCGCGGCCTTGAGGTCATCTTCCGGCGGCAGCACGCCGCTGGCGTAGATAAGCCCCAGCAGCATCTGCGCATCGACGGCGGAGTCGCTCTCTTCATCTTTGGCCGCATCCTGCAGCAACCTGATGGCGTGCGCATAATCGGTAGGGCCTGCCTGCTGATTGACCAGTACGCGGGCGAGGATAATCTCGCCGGCCTTGCTGCCGGCCTGCACGGATTTTTCCGCTAGCTGTCGGGCCTGTTGATAGTCGGCCTGCTGCGGGTTACGGATTTTAAGCTGAGCCAGCAGCGCCATCGCGTCGCCATCGCCCTGCGCCGCCGCTTTCTGCGCCCAGTATTCAGCCTGTTGATAGTTGCCGGAGCTAACCCAGGTGTCCGCCAGATAAAACTGCGCGCGTGGGTCGCCAGCTTCGGCCTGCTGTTGGTATTGGCTGCCCGGATCCGCAGCGTCTGCGGCGAAGCTTGTCAGCGCCAGCAGTAAATAGAGGTATTTCATTTTTTTATTATCAGTAAGGGAGACCCCCGCAGTATAAAGGGCGGCGGAAAAGAAGAAAATGGCGGGAATTAGCGGGGTGAATACCCGGATAGCGGCGCATAGCGCCTTATCCGGGCTACGGTTCGGTATTCGGTTGGTAGCCCCGGTAAGCGTAAGCGCCACCGGGGAGGGTTCCCGGATAGCGGCGCATAGCGCCTTATCCGGGCTACGGTTCGGTATTCGGTTGGTAGCCCCGTTAAGCGCAAGCGCCACCGGGGGAGGATTCCCGGATAGCGGCGCATAGCGCCTTATCCGGGCTACGGTTCGGTATTTGGTTGGTAGCCCCGGTAAGCGTAAGCGCCACCGGGGAAGGGCCCGGATATCGGGTAAGGCCGCCGAACCTTAACCCATCGCGCTTTCGCGCAGGCGGGCTTTTAGTTTGTTGTACTCCTCGATCACGTACTGCTCCGCCGCGCGCTGATCGGCAATCCGCTCAACGTTAACTGCGCAGTACTTGTACTCCGGCGTTTTGGTTATCGGGCTCAGGTTCTCCGACACCAGCTCGTTACAGGCGCCGATCCACCACTGGTAGGTCATGTACACCGCGCCTTTATTCGGCCGATCGCTGACCTGCGCGCGGGTGATGATGCGCCCCTTACGCGAATTGACCCACACCAGCGCTTCATCCTCGATGCCTAACCGTTCGGCGTCGGCGGTGTTGATTTGCGCATAGCCCGGTTCATCCGCCAGCGCTGCCAGCGCCGCGCAGTTGCCGGTCATCGAACGGCAGGAGTAGTGGCCGACCTCGCGCACCGTTGAGAGCACCATCGGATACTCGTCGGTGAGCTTATCGATCGGCGCGACCCAGTCGCAGGTGAAGAACTGCGCCAGCCCGTTCGGGGTATCGAACTTCTCTTTAAACAGATACGACGTCCCCTGGTCGGCGTCGGACTCATCGCGGCATGGCCACATGACATAGCCGAGCTCGCCCATTTTCTCATAGGTGGCGCCGTAGAAGTCCGGGCACAGATGCCGCAACTCATCCCAGATCTCCTGGGTGTTGTTGTAGTGCATCGGATAGCCCATCCGGGTGGCGATTTCGCTGATAATCTGCCAGTCGGTTTTCAGGTCCCACTTCGGCTCCACCGCTTTAAAGAAACGCTGGAAGCCGCGGTCCGCTGCGGTATACACGCCTTCGTGCTCGCCCCACGAGGTGGACGGCAGGATGACGTCGGCCGCGGCGGCGGTTTTGGTCATGAAAATATCCTGGACGATAACCAGTTCCAGCTGTTCAAACGCCTTGCGCACCGCGGAAAGCTCGGCATCGGTCTGCAGCGGATCCTCGCCCATAATGTACGCCGCGCGGACTTCACCGTGTTCGGCGCGGTGCGGCAGCTCGCTGATGCGATAGCCGGTATGTTCCGGCAGGCTGTCGACGCCCCAGGCTCTGGCGAACTTCTCGCGGTTTTCCGGGAACTTAACGTACTGGTAGCCCGGATAGGTATCCGGCAGCGCGCCCATATCGCAGGCGCCCTGGACGTTGTTCTGCCCGCGTACCGGGTTGACGCCGACGCTCGGCTTGCCGAGGTTGCCGGTAAGGATCGCGAGGCTGGTCAGCGAGCGCACGGTCTCCACGCCCTGGTAGAACTGGGTGACGCCCATGCCCCACAGGATGGCGGCGGATTTGGCGCTGGCGTACATCCGGGCGCAGGCGCGGATCTCCTGAGCGCTGACGCCGGTTATCTCTTCCACCGACTCCGGCGTATAACCTTCGACGATTTTGCGATACTCCTCGAAGCCTTCGGAACGGCTGGCGACGAAGGATTTATCGTACAGATCCTCTTCAATAATGACGTGGCCAATGGCGTTGAGCAGCGCGATATTCGAGCCGTTCTTCAGCGCGATGTGCATGTCGGCGATGCGCGCGGTTTCAATCTTGCGCGGGTCGCAGACGATGATTTTCGCCCCGTTGCGTTTGGCGTTAATGACGTGATTCGCCACGATAGGGTGGGAATCCGCCGGGTTGTAACCGAAGATAAACACCAGGTCGGTGTTATCAATCTCCGTGATGGCATTACTCATGGCGCCGTTACCGACCGACTGGTGCAGACCTGCAACCGAAGGGCCGTGTCAGACGCGAGCGCAGCAGTCGACGTTATTGGTGCCAATAACGGCGCGCGCGAATTTTTGCATCACGTAGTTGGTTTCATTACCGGTCCCGCGGGAGGAGCCGGTGGTCTGGATCGCGTCCGGGCCATATTTTTCTTTAATGGCGCCAAGGCGGGTGGCGACGTAATCGAGCGCCTCATCCCAGGAGACGGCTTCCAGTTTGCCGCCACGCTGGCGACGGATCATGGGGGTTTTGAGACGCGGGGTCAGGATCTGGGTATCGTTAATGAAGTCCCAGCCATAATAGCCTTTCAGACACAGGGTTCCCTGATTGGTTTTCCCCTGCGCCGCCTCAGCCCGGACGATTTTGCCGTTATCGACCACCAGGTTGATTTTGCAACCTGATGCGCAATACGGGCAAACCGTGACGACTTTTTTCATCGGTTTTGCTCCAGTTAATCAATTAGCGCTGACGCGCAATCGACCGTCACTATGCATCTTCTATGCCATGTTTTCATTGTGGGTATTGACGGATAGTACGCGGCTTTTTTGGGCGAAATGCTGACGAAAAACAGGTCATCGTCAGTTTTGACGTGACGAAAAGCCAGGAGATGTGACGCCGATTATAAAAACGGCAGCGAAAAATGGATTTGTCGTCGCCCGCTTGCACAATCGACCAGACTGACACTATTCCCGCCAGGCAGAGGTAAACCATGAAACCGGTCATTTTAGTGATTGATGATGACGTCGCGATTTGCGAGCTGCTGAGCGACGTGCTCGGCGCCCACGCGTTTGAGGTGGTGGCCTGCCAGAACGGCGGCGAAGCGCTGGCGACGGTCGCCCGGCGCGCAGATATCGCGCTGGTGCTGCTGGATATGATCTTGCCGGATACCAATGGATTGCTGGTGTTACAACAGCTGCAGCGCACGCGGCCTGAGCTACCGGTGATAATGCTTTCCGGGCTGGGAAGCGAATCGGATGTGGTGGTCGGGCTGGAAATGGGCGCCGACGATTACATCGCCAAACCGTTTAATGCGCGGGTAGTGGTGGCGCGCGTAAAGGCGGTGCTGCGGCGCAGCGGGGCGATCGGCGCGGAAAGCCTCGTGCCGGGCGGGGAGCATGGGCTGTTGTTTAACGGCTGGCGGCTGGATACCCGCCGCTGTGAGCTGTTTAATCCCCAACAGCAGAGCGTGGCGTTAACCCAGGGGGAGTATGGATTGTTGCTGGCGCTGGCGCAAAACGCCCGCCGGGTTCTGAACCGTGAACAGCTGCTGGCGCTGACCCATAATGAGAGCATGGAGGTATTCGACCGCACGATCGATGTGCTGATCATGCGCCTGCGGCGTAAAGTTGAGGTCAATCCGCATCAGCCCACCTTGATTAAAACCCTGCGCGGGCTGGGCTACGTTTTCGCCGCTGACGTTATCCATAACGACAAAGCGGCGTAGGGCGAAAAGAGACCCGGCGCCGCTTTGCCGCGTTATTTCACCGTCCAGCCCTTGTAGCTGCTGACGTTATTTTTATCGATCATTTTCACCGGGATCAGCACCGGCGCGGCTGGCGCGGGCTTGCCCTGCAGAATGTCATAACCGATTTCCACCGCCTTCGCCGCCATGACCTGCGGGTCCTGCGCCGGCGTGGCGACGAACAGCGAATTTTTACGCTTCAGCGCCTCTTCGCCGTCCGGACTGCCGTCGACGCCCACGATAAAGAACTCATTACGTTGCGCCTGTTTCGCCGCCAGATCGGCGCCAATCGCCGTCGGATCGTTAATCGCGAACACGCCGTCAATCTTCGGATTAGCTGCCAGCAGCGACGTCATCACCTCCAGCCCGCCTTCGCGGCTGCCTTTCGCGTTCTGGTTGGCAGAGAGGATTTTGATATCCGGATGTTTTTTGAATTCGGTTTCGCAGCCTTCAACGCGGTTCTGCACCGCGGAAACCGGCGGCCCGTTGATAATCACCACGTTGCCTTTGTTGTTCAGGCGATCGCTAATGTATTTACAGGCCATCGCGCCGGCCTGGGTATTATCGGAGGTGATGGTGGCATCGGCGCCTTCGGCGGCGACGTCAACCGCCACCACCACGATCCCGGCCTCTTTCGCCCGCTTCACCGCCGGGCCGATACCTTTTGAATCAGCGGCGTTGAGGATGATCATATCGACTTTGGCGGCGATAAAGTTATCGATCTGCGCTACCTGCTGCCCCAGGTCGTAGCCGCTCGACACCAGCGTGACCTTCACTTTATCCCCCGCCAGCTTGCGCGCTTCCAGCTCGGCCCCCTTGGTGATTTGCACGAAGAACGGGTTGGCGAGATCGCCCACCGTCACGCCTATCGCTTGTAGATCTTTGGCCGACGCAAAAGGGGAGGCGGCCAGCAGCGCGCCGGCACACAGCGCGGTCACTATCGGTTTTAAACGCATTCGCTTTTCCTCGCAGATAAGATGTTGTTGTTATGCACTTTGATGGTGTCGGGTACGGTATTTGTCGATCAGCACCGCTATGATGATCACCGCCCCTTTGATCACCAATTGCCAGAAGTAGGAGACGCCCATCAGCGTCATGCCGTTGTTGAGGGTGGCGATAATCAGCGCCCCCACCAGCGTACCGGTGATGGTGCCTATACCGCCGACGAAACTGGTGCCGCCGAGGATCACCGCGGCAATGGCGTCCAGCTCATAGCCGACGCCGAGGTTGCCGTTGGCGCTGTACAGCCGCGAGGCGCTCATCACCCCGCCGAGCCCGGAAAGCAGCCCGCTCATGCCGTAGACGAACAGCAGCACCAGCCAGACTTTAATCCCCGTCAGCCGCGCCGCCTGCATGTTGCCGCCAACGGCGTAAATATGAATACCGAGGGTGGTGCGGCGCAGGATAAACCAGCACACCGCCACGACCGCCAGCGCTATCACCACCAGCCACGGTACCGGGCCGAGATAGTTATTGCCGATCCATTCAAAACTAATATCGGAGTTAATCACCGTGGTGCCGTCGGCCAGCAGATAGGCGGCGCCGCGCAGCGCGGTGTAGGTGCCAAGGGTGACAATAAACGGCGGTAACCCGGCGAAGGCCACCAGCGCGCCGTTGAACAGCCCGAGCAGCAGGCCGAGCATCAGCGCCGCCGGAATCGACAGCATCGCGAATGGCGGGATGAGCGATACCACCATCGCCGCAACCGCGGTGGTGCCGAGTATTGACCCCACCGACAGATCGATACCGCCGGTAAGAATAATAAAGGTCATCCCCGCCGCCAGCACGATGTTGATGGAGGACTGGCGGGTAATATTCAGCAGGTTGCTTTCGGTAAAGAAGTTCGGCGCGACGAAGCCGAACACCGCGACGATCAGGATTAAAATCGGCAGGATGCCGACGGTTTGCATCAGGTCGCCCATCAGCATTTTTTTTGCCGAGGCGGATTTCGCCGCCGGCGCGGAGGTCTCTTTCGGTATGCTCATGCTTGTCCTGCCTTTAGGTGAGAATCGTTCACGCCGGTCGCCAGCGTCATAATGCTTTCCTGACTGATCTCGCCAACCTGCAACTCGCCGGCGATAGCGCCTTCGCGCATCACGTATACCCGGTCGCTCATGCCTACGATTTCCGGCAATTCGCTGGAGATCATTAAAATGGCGACGCCCTGGCGGGCCATCTGATTCATGATGCGGTAAATCTCGCTTTTGGCGCCGACGTCAACGCCGCGGGTCGGTTCATCCAGGATGAGAATGCGCGGGCCGATCGCCACCCAGCGTGAAATCAGCAGCTTTTGCTGATTGCCGCCGGAAAGCCCGCCGGCGCGTACCTGAGCATGCGGGACGCGGATGTTCAGCAGCTGGATGGCGTCATCTGAGATGGCTTGCGCCTTCTTCCGGTCGAGCATTCCCCAGTTGGCGTCGCGCTCAAGCGTCGCCATGGTGATGTTCTCCTGCGCCGCCAGTTCGAGAAACAGCCCCTGTTCTTTACGGTTTTCGGTCAGAAAGCCGATCCCGAGGTCAATCGCTTCGCGCGGCGAGTGAATAACCACCGGTTCGCCGTCGATTTCAATGACGCCGCCCGTCGCTTTGCGGACGCCGAAAATCAGTTGCGCCAGCTCGGAACGCCCGGCGCCGACCAGTCCGGCCAGGCCAACGATTTCCCCGGCGTGCACCACCAGGCTGCTGGGATGCACTTTGCCGCCGTCGCTGAGATCCTGCACCCGCAGGCGCGGCTGGCCGCGCGGGATATCGCGCTCTTTATTGAACAGATCGCTAAGCGGACGGCCAACCATCATGCGCACTAATTCGGGGGCGCTAAGGTGGTCGCGGGTGAGGCTGCCGACATACTGGCCATCGCGCAGCACGCTGACCCGGTCGGAGAGTTCATACACTTCGGCCATGCGGTGGCTGATATAGATGATTGCCATCCCTTCATCGCGCAGGCGTAAAATCAGCTCAAACAGGCGCTGCGTTTCTCGCGAGGAGAGGGCGGCGGTAGGTTCATCCATCACCAGAATGCGGCTGTTGCGATGCAGCGCGCGGGCGATTTCCACCTGCTGCTGTTCGGCGATAGTCAGCTTCATCACTCGGTCGCTGGCTTTGAACTGCGCGCCGAGCCGGTCGATAACCGCCTGCGCCTGGGACTCCATCTCTTTGCGCTGTACCAGACCGCCGCGGGAAAGCTCGCTGCCGAGGAAAATGTTTTCCGCGACGGTGAGATTCGGCGCCAGCTGCATCTCCTGATAGATAAGCGTAATCCCTGCCGCCAGCGCATCTTTCGGGCCTCTGATCGTCTGCGGTTGTCCGTCGATCAGGATCTCGCCGCTGGAGGCGGTATAGGCGCCGGCGAGGATCTTCATCAACGTGCTTTTTCCCGCGCCGTTTTCGCCCATCAGCGCGTGGATCTCGCCGGGCCAGACCGTCAGATCCACCCCTTTCAGCGCATAAAATTTGCCGAAAACTTTGGCGATGTTGCGCATGGATAGCACCGGTGTTCCCTGCATGCCTGCTCTCCTGGCTGCGTTGTCGATGTCGGCACTTCATCACCGCAACGTAAATGAGTGATGTCATCGGCCATTCATAATTGTCATATTTTTGAATAGTTAATGCAGATCACAATTACGCCAAGAAATTTTCTTCACCTTCGGCGACAGTCCGGGAATGATGGGAGAAAACGCCTGACCGGAGTCGCCATGCCTTCTCGCCATCCGTACTTTTTCGTTAGCGCCCGCGGTCGCCTGCTGTCATTTAACTTGTTGATGGTGGCGGTGACGTTAATGGTCGCCGGAGTGGCGATTTTCGGTTTTCGCCATGCCAGTCAGTTGCAGGAGCAGGTGCAGCTGCAAACGCTTAGCGACATGAACGGCAGTATGAATCTGGCGCGTGATACCGCCAACGTCGCCACCGCGGCGGTGCGGTTGTCGCAGGTGGTTGGCGCGCTGGAGTATAAAAGCGAAGCGCAACGGCTGCTGGAAACCCAACAGGCGCTGAAGCATTCGTTGGGCCAGTTGGCCTCGGCGCCGCTGGCCCGGCAGGAACTGGCGCTGGTAGCGAGCATTATTCGTCGTAGCAACGAGCTGCAGCAGAGCGTCGCCGGCATGCTGGAACGCGGGCAACGCCGCCATCTGCAGCGCAATGAACTGCTGAGCGCGCTGTATCAAAACCAGAGCTATTTGCGCCATTTGCAGGATCTCAACGATCGCGAGGGTAAACCGCCGATCGATCCTCAGCGCTTAAACGAAATGGACCGGCTGATCGTCGCCGCGATTCATACTGCGACGCCGCGCTCGATCGTCCTGCAGCTCGATGACATCAGACGCTTTTTACCGCACAACGATAGCGATTCTGCGCTGGCCTTTATCCTGCCGGATTTCAACGCCGAACTGGCGCGGCTGGCGCCGCTATCGGCGCAGCTTGAAGAGAGCGATCTGGCGATCGGCTGGTATATGTTTCATATCAAAGCGCTGGTTGCGCTGCTTAATGGCGATATTAATCAATATGTTGCCAGAGTCGCTCAAGCTTCGGAGGCGCGAGCGGCGCAAAGCCACCAGCAGTTGCGCTCCATCAGCACGTTTATCCTGCTGGCCGCGCTGCTGGCGCTGGCGATCACCGGGTGCGCTGGCTGGTATATCTATCGTAATCTTGGCCTCAATCTGAACGCGATATCCGGGGCGATGTCGCGGCTGGCGCACGGCGAGCAGAACGTGACGGTGCCGGCCCTGCAACGGCGTGATGAGCTTGGCGAACTGGCGCGCGCCTTTAACGTTTTCGCCCGTAATACCGCTTCCCTTGAACACACCACCCGCCTGCTGCGGGAGAAAACCACCCAGATGGAGATTGACCGCCTTGAGCGACAGGGGCTGGAGGAGGCGCTGCTGCATAGCCAAAAAATGAAAGCCGTCGGCCAGCTTACCGGCGGCCTGGCCCACGATTTTAACAACCTGCTGGCGGTGATTATCGGCAGCCTCGAACTGGTACAGCCGGATGAGCGCGATGCGCCGCGGATATCGCGGGCGCTGAAGGCTGCCGAACGCGGCGCCTTACTTACTCAGCGGTTGCTGGCCTTTTCGCGTAAACAGGCGCTGAACCCGCAGGCGGTGGCGCTGCAGCCGTTGCTGGAGAATGTCTGCGAACTGATGCGTCATTCGCTCCCCGCATCGTTGCGTCTCGAAATAGAAGCGCAGTCGCCTGCCTGGCCGGCGTGGATCGATGTCGGACAACTGGAAAACGCGATTATCAACCTGGTGATGAACGCCCGCGACGCTATGGAGGGGCGGTCAGGCGTTATCGCGCTACGAACCTGGAACCAGCGGGTCACCCGTAGCGATGGACGGCGTCAGGATATGGTGGCGCTGGAGGTGATTGACCACGGCTGCGGCATGTCGCAGGAGATAAAAGCGCAGGTTTTCGAGCCCTTCTTTACCACCAAACAGACCGGTAGCGGCAGCGGTCTTGGGCTGTCGATGGTGTACGGTTTTGTGCGCCAGTCGGGCGGGCGCGTGGCGATTGAAAGCGCGCCGGGGCAGGGCACCACCGTACGTTTGCAGCTACCGCGAGCCACGGTAGCGGCGGAGGATGAACGAACGCCGTTGGTTAGCGAACCGATGGTGAGCGGCGAGCGGCTGGCGTTGGTGCTTGAGGATGAAGCCGATGTGCGCCAGACGTTATGCGAGCAGCTGCATCAGCTGGGTTGGATGACGCTGGAGGCACAAAGCGGCGAGCAAGCGCTGCAGATGCTGGCGGCCTCCGGGGATATCGCGTTGTTGATTAGCGATTTAATGCTCCCTGGGGGGCTGAGCGGCGCCGAGGTCATTCACGAAGCGCAACGCCGCTTCCCGGCGGTGGCGCTGCTATTGATTAGCGGCCAGGATTTGCGCCCTGCGCATAATCCGGCGTTGCCTGAGGTTGAACGACTGCGCAAGCCTTTCACCCGCACGCAGCTGGCGCAGGCGTTGCGTGCGGCGATGGCGCGGATTTGAGATTCCTCCGCTACACGCGGCAAATAGGGTTGATTAAGGTACCACCAGTACCCTGATGAGACTGGCCACGATGAAACGTTACGCAACCGCTCTGTTTTTTTGCACGCTGGCGCTGAGCAGCCAACTGGCCCATGCCGATATTATTGACGACGCTATTGGCAATATTCAGCAAGCCATCAACGATGCCTACAATCCGGGCAGCAGCCGTTCCGACGACGACGACGGGCGCTATGACGACGGACGCTACGATGACGGCAGCTATCAGGGCAGCCGCCAGCAGCGTAGGGATAACCAGCAGCAATATAACGATCGCCAGCGCCAGCTTGACGACCGCCGTCGCCAGCTGGATGAACGCCAGCGCCAGCTTGATAGCGATCGTCGCCAGTTGGAGAGCGACCAGCGCCGTCTCGACGACGATTACTGATTTTCCATTGCCATGACGCCGGTTACTCCAGCACGATCTCCATGCCGTCGTATCCCGCCTCGAACCCTTTCGGCAGCGGGTTATCCATCATCCAGCGGTCGAACTGATGGCTGATATGGGTGAGGATCACCCGCGGGCAGCCAAGTACCTGGTTCAGCGCGCGCACGGTATTAAAGTCGCTGTGGTTGCGCGGTGTCTCTGTTCTGGGCTCGTGGCTGCAATCGATGACAATCACCTGCGGCTGATTATTAAGTAAAAACTTCAGCGTCTTCTCCGGCAGTCCGGCGGTATCCGCAAGCCAGGCCACCCGGCTGTGCGCCGACTCCAGCAGATAGCCGTAGGTCAGCTTTGAGTGGATTAACGGCAGCGGCGTGACCTGTAGCCCCTGTAGTTCAAATACCGTGAAGGGGGTAACGGTGTGGCTAAAATCGAGGATGCCGGGATGCTTAAACAGATCGTCGCAGCCGATGTCATCCGGCGGGCCGTATACCGCAATCGGATCGCCCACGCCCCAGCGCAGGGGGAACAGCCCCTGTACGTGGTCCATATGGTAATGCGTCAATAAAATCTGCTGGAAGCTGCCCGCGGGCTGGCGTTCCGCCAGGTCTGCCAGTCCGGCGTCGAGCAGCGTGACCGCATGGTTAAAGCGCACCACCGCGCTGCAGGGGCGGCGGCGAGAGCGCGCATCGGCGCGGGCGCGCTGGCAGGCGGCGCAGTCGCAGCCGAAGACCGGCACCTGCTGGGCGCCGCCGGTGCCGGTCAGGCGGATCGTCAGGCTCATCGTATTACCTTACCCTCAGGCATGCTGATTCTCTTCACGTCCGGCGTGCTGGCGCAACAGCTGGAAGAAACGCTCTACCGATTGCCCAAGGCTGCCGTCGTTATTCAACGTCAGGCAATCGGCCGGTTTATAGCGCGCGGCGCGTTGCAGGCGTTGGGCGATTTCCACGGCATTTTCCCGGCCGCGCTGTTCAAGCCGCTGGCGCAACACCGATGGCGAAACTTCGAGACAAATCGGTACCAGCACGTCATCGTAACGTTCCCGCGCCTGCGCCAGATGCGCGCGCGAGCCGTTGGCGACCACATCAAAACCGGCATGCAGCCAGAGGTCGATCTCTATGCCGACGCCATAGTAATTATTGTTGGCATGCCAGCTTAGCGCGAAAAGATTACGCTCGGCGCGGGTGAAAAACTCATGCTCGCTGAGCGCAATATGGTTCTCGCAGCCCGCCTGGTGCGGTCGGGTGATGTAGCGATGCGCGACCAGCAGTTGCGGATGCTCACGCTGGCGCAGCGCGGCCAGCAGACTATCTTTTCCCGACCCGGAAGGGCCGACCAGCCAAATCAGTTTTCCAGGCATTAAAAGACCCTCTTTCCCTGACGCCAGACGTGATCGATATGGACGTGCTCGCCGCGGCGGTGCGCCAGTACCAGATCGGCGCGTTTGCCTTCGGCGATGACGCCGCGGTCATGCAGACCCAGCGCCTGCGCCGGATGTTTGCTGACCAGACGGATAGCCTGCGCCAGCGTGAAAGCGTTGTCGTCGCTATCGGCGATACGGAAAGCGGCATCAAGCAGGCTGGCGGGGTAGTAGTCGGAAGAGAGAATATCTAACAGGCCGCTGGCGGCTAGTTGATGCGCGGCGACATTGCCGGAATGCGAGCCGCCGCGCACGATATTCGGCGCCCCCATCAACACATTCATTCCGTGCTGGCGCGAAGCCTGCGCGGCGGCCAACGTGGTGGGAAATTCGGCAATCACGCTGCCAAGCTGGTGGGATTCGGCGACATGTTCATGAGTGGCGTCGTCGTGGCTGGCGAGAGCGATTTGGCGCTCCCGACACATTGCGGCGATAGCCTGGCGATTAGGCTGCGACCAGGCCGCCGCCAGCGCCATTTGCTCCTCTTCAAAGCGTTGCATCTGCTCGCCGCTGAGCTGATATTTGCCCTGATAATATTCGCGATATTTTTCGCGGTTGGCGAACTGGCGTTGACCCGGCGAGTGGTCCATCAGCGACACCAGAGTGACCGGCTCGCGGTCGACCAACTTTTCAAACAGCGGCAAGGTGGTGTGGTGCGGCAGTTCACAACGCAGATGCAGGCGGTGCTCGGCGCGGTTAAGCCCGCGTTTTTGCGTCTCTTCCACCGCGTTGATCATCTTTTCCAGGTTCTCAAGGCGGTCACCGCCGTCGCGCACGTCGCCAATCGCCACGGCGTCGAGTACGGTGGTGATGCCGCTGGCGACCATCAAAGCATCGTGGCTGCTCATCGCCGAGTGTGCAGGCCAGTCAACCTTTGGCCGCGGGGTGAAGAATTTATCCAGGTTATCGGTATGGAGTTCGATAAGCCCCGGCAGCAGCCAGCCGCCTTCGCCATCGAGGGCGCCGGGCAGTCGGCTCTGGCTCTCGGCAAAGGCGTAAATCCGCCCCTCCTGCACTTCCAGTGAACCATTGATGGTCTCGTCTTCCAGTACCAGCTTTACGTTATTGATTATCATACAGTGATACCCATTGGGTGCAGGCGATCGGCGACCTGGCCGCGTACCGTTTCATCATGGAAAATACCGACGATAGCTGCGCCGCGCGCTTTAGCCTGCTGGATCAGCGCCACCACCGCAGCGCTGTTGTTGGCATCCAGCGAGGCGGTGGGTTCATCAAGGAGTAAAATCGGATAGTCGACCGCAAAACCGCGGGCGATGTTGACCCGCTGCTGTTCGCCGCCGGAAAAGGTGGACGGCGCCAGATGCCACAGACGCTCCGGCACGTTGAGCTGGGTCAGCAGGCGGGCGGCTTTAGCGGCGCTCTCTTCGCGCGGCGTACCGAGGTCGAGCAGTGGCTGCATGACGACTTCCAGTGCGGATATCCGCGGGATCACCCGCAGAAACTGGCTGACCCAACCGATGGTGGTTTTACGCACTTCCAGCACCTTGCGCGGCGTGGCGGTCACCAGATCTACCCATTCGTCGCCGTGGCGGATATGAATATGACCGCTGTCCGGCAGATAGTTAGCGTACAGCGAGCGCAGCAGCGTCGATTTGCCGCTGCCGGAATGGCCGTGCAGCACCACGCACTCCCCGGCGTTAACGGTGAGCGAAGCGTCGGCGAGCACCGGCAGGCGTACGCCGTGCTGTTGGTGCAGAACAAAGGTTTTATGGATGTTTTCAACGCGTATAGCGTTCATTTTTAGCCTCATTAGCATTCGTGCCTCCCCGGCGTCGCGTTGCTCGGCCGGGCTACGCTGAATTTGTAGCCCGGCCAAGCGCAGCGCCGCCGGGAACGGCACCGAGGGTTAGTTCTGCAACACCGACGACACCAGTAGCTGGGTGTAAGGATGATGCGGATCGTCGAGTACCCGGTCGGTTAAGCCACTTTCCACCACCTGTCCTTGTTTCATCACCAGCAGGCGGTTCGCCAGCAGGCGGGCGACGCCGAGATCGTGGGTGACTATCACCGCCGCCAGACCCAGCTCCACTACCAGCCCGCGCAGGAGATCGAGCAGGCGCGCCTGTACCGAGACGTCCAGCCCGCCGGTGGGTTCATCCATAAACACCAGTTTCGGCTGCGTCACGAGATTGCGGGCGATTTGCAAGCGCTGCTGCATACCGCCGGAAAAGGTGGTCGGCAGGTCGTCGATGCGGGAAGGCGGGATCTCCACCTCCTGCAGCCAGCGTTCGGCGGTGGCGCGAATGTCGCCGTAGTGGCGAGCACCGGTCGCCATCAGCCGTTCACCGATGTTGCCGCCCGCCGAGACCTGGCGACGCAGGCCGTCCATCGGGTGCTGATGTACAACGCCCCATTCGGTGCGTAGCAGGCGGCGGCGTTCGGCTTCGCTCATGGCATACAGCGAGCGCTGTTGATACCGCACTTCACCCTGTTGCGGCGCCAGACGAGCGGAAATCGCTTTCAGCAGCGTGGTTTTACCGGAGCCGGATTCGCCGACGATGCCGAGCACTTCGCCCGGCCACAGCTCGAAAGAGACATCGCTAAAACCTTTGCCCGGCGCATAGAGATGGGTCAGGTGATTAACTGTAAGTAACGGCTGGCTCATTTTTTCTGCGCCTCGCTCTGTTGGCGGCAATAGTCGGTATCGGAGCAGACAAACATCCGCTGGCCGCTGTCATCCAGCACCACTTCGTCAAGATAGCTGTGACGCGAACCGCAAATGGCGCAGGGTTCATCCCACTCCTGCACACTAAACGGGTGATCGTCGAAATCGAGGCTTTCGACTGCGGTATAGGGCGGCACCGCGTAGATACGCTTTTCGCGCCCGGCGCCGAACAGCTGCAGCGCCGGCATCATGTGCATTTTGGGGTTATCGAATTTCGGGATCGGCGAAGGGTCCATCACGTAGCGGCCGTTCACCTTCACCGGATAGGCGTAGGTGGTGGCGATATGGCCGAAGCGGGCGATATCCTCATACAGCTTCACCTGCATTACGCCGTACTCTTCCAGCGCGTGCATGGTGCGGGTTTCGGTTTCGCGCGGTTCGATAAAGCGCAGCGGCTCCGGGATCGGCACCTGATAGATCAGGATCTGATCTTCCACCAGCGGCGTTTCCGGGATCCGGTGGCGGGTCTGGATCAGGGTGGCGTCTTCGGTGCGTTCGGTGGTGGCGACGCCGGTTACGCTTTTAAAGAACTGGCGGATCGACACCGCGTTGGTGGTGTCATCGGCGCCCTGATCGATGACCTTCAGTACGTCGTTCTCGCCGATAACGCTGGCGGTCAGTTGGATCCCGCCGGTACCCCAACCGTAGGGCATCGGCATTTCGCGGCCGCCGAAGGGCACCTGATAGCCGGGAATGGCCACCGCTTTCAGTATCGCCCGGCGGATCATGCGCTTGGTTTGCTCATCAAGATAAGCAAAGTTATAGCCAGTCAGTGGGTTAGCCACGTTCGTTCTCCCGTTGCAGGCGTTTCAACAGCGCCAGTTCGGCCTGGAAATCGACATAGTGCGGCAGTTTCAGATGCGAGACGAAGCCGGCGGCTTCAACGTTATCGGCGTGCGCCAGCACGAACTCTTCGTCCTGGGCCGGTCCGCTTATCTCTTCGCCGTATTCCGGCGCCTGAAGGGCGCGGTCGACCAGCGCCATGGCCATCGCTTTACGCTCGCTCATGCCAAACGTCAGGCCGTAGCCGCGGGTGAAGTGCGGCGGCTCATCCTCTGGATCGACAAAGCCGTTGACCATTTCGCATTCGGTCAGCAGCAGCTCGCCAATATTGACGCTAAAACCCAGCTCTTCCGGCACGATTTCCACCTGCACGTAGCCGCTGCGGATCTCGCCGGCAAACGGGTGGTTGCGGCCATAGCCGCGCTGGGTTGAGTAGGCCAGCGCCAGCAGATAGCCTTCATCGCCGCGTACCAGCTGCTGCAGCCGCGAGGAGCGCGAGCAGGGATAGACCGGCGGGGTGCGGGTGATATCGTCAGGCGGCGCGCCGCAGTCCGCTTCAGCTTTGGCCAGCCCCTGCTGCGTCAGCAGGTTGAAGACGTGCGGCGTCGGCTGCGTTTCGCTACCGGCTTTCTGCACCGACGGCGGTTCGCCGTTGGCCAGCAGGGCAAAATCGAGCAGGCGGTGGGTATAGTCGTAAGTGGGGCCCAGCAGCTGGCCGCCGGGGATATCTTTGTAGACCGCGGAGATGCGGCGCTCGAGGCGCATCCCGGCGGTATCAACCGGTTCGCTGACCGCCAGCCGCGGCAGGGTGGTGCGGTAGGCGCGCAGCAGGAAGATCGCTTCGACGTTATCGCCGCTGGCCTGCTTCAGCGCGAGCGCCGCCAGTTCGCGGTCGGCGATGCCGCCTTCGGTCATCACCCGGTCCACCGCCAGGCTGAGCTGTTCGCTTATCTGCTCGACGCTCAGTTCGGGAAGCCGTCCATCGCCCCGTCGTTTCTGCTCTTGCAAAGCGTGAGCGGCGCTAATCGCCTTCTCGCCGCCTTTGACGGCAACATACATTTAGCACACCTCCACGTGGGTGGTACGCGGGATAGCCAGCAGGCGCTCGCCGCAGGTCAGGATCAGGTCAATGCCCAGTGGGAACGGGTGCGGGCGTTCGGTTAATTCGTCGATGATGCAGTCCGGCAGTTGGGGGGCGATCATTCGCTCCTCGGCAATGCCCGCGCCGGTCAGGCGCAGCATGCGTCCGCCGCTCAGGCTGGCTAGTTGCACAATCAGCGTGACGCCGGTTTCCGGCGCCGCCACGGTACCGGCGGAAAGGACATTAAGCTGTTCGGCGCTGATGGTGTCGCAGGCGACGGCAAATACCGCCTGCTGCGGCTGTTCCACCAGCGTCGCGCCGGTATGGAAGCGCAGATTTTGGCTGACCAGATCGTTATGCAGCGCGGCGGCCATCCATACCGGGGTGTCGTGATCGGCCAGGGTCAGCAGCAAGCTGGTGGAGGCGATATTCAATGGCTGCCAGCCGTGCTGAAGCTGCTGCAGGGAGACAATCACTCCCGGCTCGCTCATTGCTTTCAGCAGGCGGCGGAAACTGTGTTGGGCATCCTGCACCGGTAGGGTAAAGGCGGTTTGTAATGTCATGCGTTATCTCCGCGAACCAGAGTAAAGAAGTCGACCCGGCTGGCGTTGACTTCGGCGCGGCGGGCGTCGAGGCGCGCGCTGCGTTGTGCTTCCAGCGGGGTAATGAGGGTTTCCATTAAGGTGTGAAAATAGTGAGGCGATTGCAGCAGGCCATCGATCGCCGCGCAGCGTTCGGCGTGGGGGCGGTCGCGGCCCAGAATCCAGCTGTAGCCGAGGGTGCCATCGGCCAGGCGTACGGCGGCGCGGGTCAGAGTGGCGTCACCGGCAAAGAAACGATCGCCGATGCCGCCCATACGCGCCTGGAGCTGTACCAGCCCGGTTTCCGGGGCGCGAATTAATTCATACTCCGGCGCCAGCCGCAGCGATTGCATGCGCGCCAGAAGGTCCTGCGGTTCACTGTGGGCCAGCACGGACATCCAACGCTGGCGGGTGGCGGTATCGAAGTGCATTCAGTGCTCCATGGTGAATTCAATCATGTCGGCGCGGGTCAGGCTGACGGAGTACTCCGTCGTGACTGTCTCGCCCTCGCGGCTATTGAGCGTGCGTACGCACAGCAGCGGCGCCATATTGGGGATTTCAAGCAGCTTGCTCTCTTTCGCCTGCGCGCGGCGGGCGCTGATTTTGGTGCGCACGCGGGTCAGTTCGATGGCGAGTTGGTCGCGCAGCAGGTCGTGTAGCGAGCCATGGGTGAAGGTTTGCAGCACCGGCCAGAAGCGCAGGTCGGCGAAGTAGTGGTCAATCAAACACAGCGCCACGCCGTTAACCCGGCGCAGGGTGCGCAGATGAATGACGGTTTCGCCTTCGGCGATGCCAAAGGCTTCGGCAACGTGGCTGCTGGCCGGGCGCAGCACCGACAGCAGTTTCTCGCTGGTCGGGTGGCTGCCTTGTTCCAGCAGATTCTGGCTAAAACGCGCCTGGGCGTTGAGCGGGTAGTCAATGGGGCGCATCAATACCAGCACGCCGACGCCCTGGCGGCGCTGGACCCATCCGCGTTCCACCAGCTGATCGATGGCGCGGCGTAGGGTGTGGCGGTTAACTTCAAAGCGCGCCGCCAGTTGTTGTTCCGCAGGCAAATAGTCGCCGCAGCGATAGTGATGGCGCAGCTCCTGTTCAAGCCTGGCGGCAATTTCCTGATACCGGGTGGGGTAACTGGTCGGATGTCTGGATAAGTACATGGTTATCGAGCCTCACTAAGCACTTTGGGGTTCCCCGTTGAGCGTGGGCCGATACTGACGCGTTTTTGTTACATTCCTGTTAAGTCACGATGACCGCAGGATGAAGAGTTAATGCCGGTGAGATGACAGGGCGGAGAAGCCGCCCTGGAGAGAAGATTAGGGTTGTTTGACGACGTTAACCATCCACGGTACGCCGAAGCGATCGACCACTTTGCCGAAACCGTGGGCCCAGAAGGTCTCCTGCCATGCCATTTCGATGCGCCCGCCATCGGCCAGCGCCTCAAACCAGTGTTTGCCTTCAGCAATATCTTTCGGCTCCAGCACGAGGACGAATCCCGCGTAATGTTCCATGTCGCTACTGGGGCTATCGCTCAACATCAAAATACTGTCGGCGACCTGCAGGCTGGCGTGGGCGATGCAGTCGGCGGCAAGATGTTGCCCGGAGGCGCAACCATCTTCGGCATCCTGGGCGCTCTGCGGCATTTCGCCGTAGGTGATTTGGTGGATAAGCTGCGCCCCCAGCGCCTGCTGATAGAAGGCGATGGCAGCAGCGCAGTTGCCGCTAAAAGCAATGTAAGGACTCAGGGACATAACCATGACCTCAGATAACCAATGACCCATAAAGCGTAGTTGGTGACGGGCAAAAGAAGCCAGGCGGCAAAGCGGGGTGAATTTTTCTGAAAATGCGTCGCCGCGTGGCGGGAAGGCAGAGACGAAATGAGAATTGATCGCGCGGTTTGGCTGGAAGGTTCCGGGAATAATTTTCGCGAAATTAGCTAAATAATTTCGCCGCGATCCGCCGCTGATATTCGTACGCGCCGGCGAGGTTGCCGCCAGCGCCGGAAAAATAATGGCGCTGGCGTAAAAAAAATTAATTAGTTCTTTTTGACGAATTCAGATTTCAGCTTCATCGGGCCAAAACCGTCAATTTTGCAGTCGATGTTGTGATCGCCTTCGACCAGACGGATATTCTTCACTTTGGTGCCGATTTTCAGCATGGAAGAACTGCCTTTTACCTTCAGATCTTTCACCACGGTCACGCTGTCGCCATCGGCAAGTAAGTTGCCGTTAGCGTCTTTTACGATCAGCGCGTCGGTGTCGTCGGCCGGCTCGGCATTGTTCCACTCGTGGGCGCATTCCGGGCAGATGTACATGCCGTTATCTTCATATGTGTATTCAGAATGGCATTTTGGGCAGTGTGGAAGTTGCATGGCGTTCCTCGTGATTACTGGGAAAAACAGGACGTTGGTCCGTTAAACAGCGGCTATTAGCCGAAAGTGCGGCTGATTATAGCGCAATCCCGCACTTTTGTCGGGTATTTTTTCCAGGAAATAACGCAGGGTAATTATTTTGGCTTTGCGGAGAATATGCTGAAAAATGGACGCTAATAAAGTCCATAAATAAACATCGGCGGCGAAACAGAGATTGAACTTATTCATTTTATTTGGCTCTGTAATTAAGCTGGGCGAATTTTTCGTGAAGTTGATCCCAAATTTAAACGCTGGTAGGGTAAAAAGGGATGTAAGTAAATTCGTCACTGCTTAATTTGGTAAGTGAATTATTAATTTAAGGCCAGAGCAGGCGTCAACAGGTTCGGTTGTACACTCTGTCAGAAAGACAGTGCAGGCAAACCTGCTACGCTTGAAATGTGGAGCACAGCACTTCGCCGCTCCCAACGTACGTCGCGAATGACCTCGTCATTTGGCGAGGAGTCGTGCGCTCAAGGCGATAGCACAGAGGAAAAGTATGCTTAAAAGGAAAAAAATAAAGCCGATTACGCTTAGGGATGTCACTATCATCGATGATAGCAAGCTGCGAAAAGCCATCACCGCGGCCTCGCTCGGTAATGCGATGGAGTGGTTCGATTTCGGTGTGTATGGTTTTGTGGCTTATGCCCTCGGTAAAGTCTTCTTCCCCGATGCCGATCCCAGCGTGCAGATGATTGCCGCGCTCGGTACTTTCTCGGTTCCTTTCTTGATTCGTCCGCTCGGCGGCCTGTTCTTCGGGATGCTCGGCGATAAATACGGTCGACAAAAAATCTTAGCGATCACCATCGTTATCATGTCGATAAGTACATTCTGTATCGGTCTTATTCCGTCGTATGCCACCATTGGTATCTGGGCGCCGATTCTGCTGCTGTTGTGTAAAATGGCGCAGGGCTTTTCGGTAGGCGGCGAATATACCGGGGCGTCGATCTTCGTGGCCGAATACTCGCCTGACCGTAAACGCGGGTTTATGGGCAGTTGGCTGGACTTCGGTTCGATTGCCGGCTTCGTAATGGGCGCAGGCGTGGTGGTACTGATTTCCAGCGTCGTGGGCGAAGAGAACTTCCTCGACTGGGGCTGGCGTATTCCGTTCTTCCTGGCGCTGCCGCTAGGGATTATCGGCCTGTACCTGCGTCACGCGCTGGAAGAGACGCCGGCGTTCCAGCAGCACGTGGATACCCTTGAACAGGGCGACCGCGAAGGCCTGCAGGAAGGTCCGAAAGTCTCCTTTAAAGAGATTGCCACCAAACACTGGCGTAGCCTGCTGACCTGTATTGGCCTGGTGATTTCCACTAACGTGACCTACTACATGCTGTTGACCTATATGCCGAGCTACCTGTCGCATAACCTGCACTACTCGGAAGATCACGGCGTACTGATTATTATCGCCATCATGGTCGGCATGTTGTTTGTCCAGCCGGTTATCGGCATGCTGAGTGACCGTTTTGGCCGCCGTCCGTTTATCCTGGTGGGCAGCGTCGCGCTGTTCGCGTTGTCTATCCCGGCCTTTATCATGATTAACAGTAACGTGATTGGCCTGATCTTCGCCGGTCTGCTGCTGCTGGCGGTGGTGCTGAACTGCTTTATCGGCGTGATGGCCTCATCGCTGCCGGCGATGTTCCCGACCCACATCCGCTTCAGCGCTCTGGCCAGCGCCTTTAACATCTCGGTGCTGATCGCCGGTCTGACGCCGACGCTGGCGGCATGGCTGGTGGAAACCACCCAGAACCTGATGATGCCGGCTTACTATCTGATGGTGATTGCGGTGATTGGCCTGATTACCGGCCTGTCGATGAAAGAGACCGCTAACCGTCCGCTGAAAGGGGCGACGCCGGCGGCGTCCGATATCCAGGAAGCGAAAGAAATTCTGGGCGAGCACTACGATAACATCGAACATAAAATCGAAGATATCGATCAGGAAATCGCCGACCTGCAGGAAAAACGCGCCCGTCTGGTACAGCAGCATCCACGTATCAACGACTAACCGTTTTAAGCTGTGAAAAATGCCGCCGTGGGAGACCCCGGCGGCATTTTTTATGGCTGCGGCGGCGCGAGGCTGTGGCGGCGCTGCTGGCTCAATTTACGGTACTGCTGCGGCGGCATGCCGACATAGCGGGTGAAGGTACTGTAGAAGCGGCTGCTGGAGCGGAACCCGGCGGTGAGGGCGATATCAAGAATGGTCTTATCGGTATCGCTCAGCAGCGCGCGCACGTGATTGATGCGCATGGCGGTAATGTACTGCTTCATGGTCTGCTGCATCACCCGCTGAAAAACGCCCATCGCGTAGTTCGGGTTGAGTTTAACGTGCTCGGCGACGGCATCGACGGTCAGCGCCTGGTCATAATGGGCGGCGATAAATTCCAGCATCTGGCTAACGTAAAACTGCGCGTGGCGCGAGACGCTGTTCTTGTGCGTGCGCGAGGTCTTATTGACCAGAATCGGCTGCCAGCCGGCGAGACTCAGCCGCTTGAGCATCAGGGCGATTTCATCGATCGCCAACTGGCGAATCTGTTCATTCTCGTGATTCAACTCCTGCTGCCAACGGCGCACTTCAAAAGCGCTTAACTGCTGGGCGGCGAGAGATTTAATCACCATCCCGTGGGTGACGTGGTTTATCAGTTCGCGATCCAGCGGCCACGACAGAAACAGATGCATCGGCAGGTTGAATATCGCCATCTGCTGGCAGTCGCCGGGGCGGGTCAACTGATGCGGGGTACAGGCCCAAAACAGGGTGATATAGCCTTTCTCAATGCGCACCACTTCATTGTTAATCAAATACTCCACGTCGCCGTCGAACGGCACGTTGACCTCTACCTGGCCGTGCCAGTGGCTGGTGGCCATGGCGTGCGGAGGGCGCAGTTCGATATCCATGCGCTGATACTCGGAATAGAGCGCCAGCGGGCTGCGGCTCTGCTTTTCATCGCTGCTGCACATGTGCGGGTCGGGGGGCAGGGAAGTGAAGCGGTGTTCCATCATGGGCGGATTCCTGGATCGTCAGAGTGGCTGCGTTTTTAGCCTGAACTGATTACAGCTTAGCGGAATCATCGGCCCGTTTTCTCTCCTTTTAAGCCGATCTATTCCCAAAAACTCAGATTTTGTGGCGTTCAATGGCCGATCTGAGTTTCCGGGAATGCTCCGGTGGGAACGGGGCAGCGCAGCGGCGAGCGGCATGCCACTCTGAAAGTGTTCAATGACCTGATGGAGAGAGCGCGATGTCCGCCCCAAAAATTACCTTTATCGGCGCCGGTTCGACGGTGTTTGTTAAAAATATTCTCGGTGATGTTTTCCAGCGCCCGGCGTTGAAATCGGCGCATATCGCGCTGATGGATATCGACGAAACCCGGCTGGAAGAGTCGCATACCGTGGTGCGAAAGCTGATGGATTCCGTCGGTGCGAATGGCGAAATTAGCTGCCATCGCGATCGTAAAACCGCCTTGCGCGACGCCGATTTTGTCGTCGTCGCCTTCCAGATTGGCGGCTATGAACCCTGTACTGTCACCGATTTCGAAGTCTGTAAACGCCACGGCCTTGAGCAGACCATTGCCGATACGCTGGGACCGGGAGGCATTATGCGCGCGCTGCGCACTATCCCGCACCTGTGGGCTATCTGCGACGACATGACCGAGGTCTGCCCAAACGCCACCATGCTTAACTACGTTAATCCGATGGCGATGAACACCTGGGCGATGTACGCCCGCTACCCGCATATCAAGCAGGTGGGTCTGTGTCACTCGGTGCAAGGCACAGCAGAAGAGCTGGCGCGCGATCTTAACCTCGACCCGGCGGATTTACGCTACCGCTGCGCGGGGATTAACCATATGGCGTTCTATCTGTCGCTGGAGAAAAAGCTCGCGGACGGCAGCTACGTCAGTATCTATCCCGATTTGCTGCAGGCCTACGCCGAAGGGCGGGTGCCGAAGCCGAACCTGCACGGCAATCCCCGCTGCGAAAACATTGTCCGCTATGAGATGTTCAAAAAGCTGGGCTACTTTGTCACCGAATCGTCGGAGCATTTCGCCGAATACACGCCATGGTTTATCAAGCCGGGACGCGACGATCTTATCGCTCGCTATAAAGTACCGCTGGATGAGTACCCTAAACGCTGCGTCGAGCAGCTGGCCAACTGGCATAAAGAGCTGGAGAGCTATAAAAGCGGCGAGCGGATCGAGGTTAAACCTTCGCGCGAGTATGCCAGCACCATCATGAACGCTATCTGGACCGGCGAGCCAAGCGTAGTGTACGGCAACGTGCGCAACGATAATCTTATCGACAACCTGCCGCAGGGCTGCTGCGTGGAAGTTGCCTGCCTGGTGGATGCCAACGGCATCCAGCCGACGAAAGTGGGCGCGCTGCCGGCGCATCTGGCGGCGCTGATGCAGACCAACATCAACGTGCAGACGCTGCTGACGCAGGCGATCCTCAACGAAGACCGGGATTACGTCTATTACGCCACGATGATGGATCCGCACACCGCTGCGGTGCTGGGGATCGAAGAGATCTACGCGCTGGTGGACGATCTTATCGCCAGCCACGGCGACTGGCTGCCGGCCTGGCTGCACCGCTAATCTTCTCATGCCGCCGAGGGATCTGGCCCGGCGGCGCCTGCCATGCTCTATCAAACGCTAAAGGAGGCGCTGGCGACAGCGACCTGTACCCTATGAGTATTTCAATGACAACAAAGCTCAGCTACGGATTTGGTGCTTTTGGTAAAGATTTCGCTATCGGTATCGTTTACATGTATCTGATGTATTACTACACCGATATTGTTGGCTTATCGGTTGGGGTGGTTGGCACCTTGTTCCTGGTGGCGAGGATCCTTGATGCGATAGCCGATCCGATCATGGGATGGATCGTCAACTGCACGCGATCGCGATGGGGGAAATTCAAGCCGTGGATCCTGATCGGAACTATCACCAACTCGGTGGTGTTGTATATGCTGTTCAGCGCCCATCACTTCAGCGGCGGAGCGCTACTGGCGTGGGTGTGGCTGACCTACCTGCTGTGGGGCTTCACCTATACCATCATGGATGTGCCGTTCTGGTCGCTGGTGCCGACCATTACCCTTGATAAACGCGAACGTGAACAGCTGGTGCCTTACCCGCGCTTTTTCGCCAGCCTTGCCGGGTTTGTGACGGCCGGCGTCACGCTGCCGTTTGTCAGCGCCGTCGGCGGCGCCGATCGCGGCTTCGGTTTCCAGATGTTTACCCTGGTGCTGATTGCCTTTTTCGTAATTTCCACCCTCGTTACCTTGCGCAACGTCCATGAGGTTTACTCGTCGGATAGCGGCGTGAGCGAGGATTCCAGCCATCTTTCACTGCGTCAGATGGTGGCGCTCATCTATAAAAACGATCAGTTGGCCTGCCTGTTGGGCATGGCGCTGGCCTATAACACGGCGGCGAATATCATCGCCGGCTTCGCGATTTATTACTTTACCTACGTCATTGGCAGCGCGGAGATGTTCCCGTATTACATGTCCTACGCGGGGGCGGCGAATTTACTGACGCTGATCTTGTTCCCTCGACTGGTAAAAGGGCTGTCGCGGCGCATTCTGTGGGCGGGGGCATCGATCATGCCGGTGCTGGGCTGTGGCGTGCTGTTGCTGATGGCGCTGAGCGGCGTTTACAACATCGCGCTGATTTCGCTGGCCGGGGTGCTGTTGAATATCGGCACCGCACTGTTCTGGGTGCTGCAGGTCATTATGGTGGCCGATACCGTCGACTACGGCGAATATACGATGAATATCCGCTGCGAAAGCATCGCCTACTCAGTTCAGACGCTGGTGGTAAAAGCCGGTTCGGCGTTTGCGGCATGGTTTATCGCCATCGTGCTGGGTATCATTGGCTACGTGCCGAATACGGCACAATCGCCTCACACGCTGCTGGGGATGCAGGCGATTATGATTGCGCTGCCGACGCTCTTTTTTGCCCTGACGCTGTTTCTCTATTTCCGTTATTACAAACTGAATGGCGATATGTTGCGACGTATTCAGATTCACCTGCTGGATAAATATCGCCGGGTACCGGAAAATGTCGTCGAGCCGGAACGGCCGATTGTGGTACCCAATCAGGTATAAAAAGCGTGCGCAAAACGCTGGCGAAAGAGGGGAGGGATGCTCTCTTTTTGCGCAAAAATAGCGTTTAAAACAGACAGAAATGAAGATTTTTAATTCTCTGAATTTTCTCTGATAATTCTCATTTTAAGCTCAATGGGTTAGTTAAAATCTCAAACTGCTCTCAAATAAAACTCGGAATTGTCTCTTTTTCGTGCTCTTGCGCTGCTTTTTAACTCTTGCTACTCTTTTTGGGTCTTACATTTTCTCTTATTTGTCTCAGTGATGGAGCAATGCGATGCGCATTTTTATCGATGATGGTTCAACCAATATCAAAATGCTGTGGGAGCAAGATGGCGAAACTTTCACCCATATCAGCCCCAATAGTTTTAAACGAGGCTGGTCTGCCACCTTCGGTGCCGGGAAGCCATTTAACTACACCGTGGATGATGAAAAGTACTCTTTCGATCTGATCACCCCCGATGCGTTACCCACCAACAATATTGATTGGCAATACAGCCCATTGAACTCCATCGCTGTCCACCATGCGCTGTTGACCAGCGGTCTGGAACCGCAGGATGTCGAGATTGTGGTCACCCTGCCGCTGACCGAATTTTATGATGAAGATGCGCAATATCGTCTTGATAACATTGAGCGTAAGAAAAAGAGCCTGCTTCGCGAAGTTAAACTGAATAAAGGCGTGGTGTTCAATATCACCAAAGTCACCGTGCGTCCGGAATCCATTCCGGCGGGTATCAGCCTGTGTGATGAGCTGAAACCGTCGCATTCGGTGCTGATTGTCGACCTCGGCGGCACCACGCTGGATATTTCGATGGTGGCCGGGCAAATGACCTCGGTTTCGCGCATTTACGGCGACCCGAAGCTGGGCGTGTCGCTGGTGACCGACGCCGTTAAGCTGGCGCTGGCGCGGGCGAATACCGATACCTCCAGTTATAACGTTGATCAGATAATCATCAACCGCCACGACGAAGAGTATTTGACCGATAACATCAACGATCCGGATGCGGTATCGGAGGTGAAAAAGGTTATCTCCAATAGCATCGAACGCCTGACGACTCGCGTTCTGACGGCGATTGATAGTTTTAAAGGCTATTCGCACGCCATCGTGATTGGCGGCGGCGCGCCGCTGGTTGCCGATGCGATTCGCGAACGTATGGGTCTGCGCGAAGATCGCTTTGTGGTGGCCGACGAGCCGCAGTTCGCCCTCGTGCGTGGTCTGAAAATTATTGGTTAAGGAGCGTCTATGACTCTGGATCGCAGAAAGGTTCTGATATACCTGCGCCCGGATATCAGCGCCAGCGAGCGCTTTGCGGACGCGAAAATTGAGGCCCATCATCGCGGCGATCGCGGGGATATGTCGCGTACGGCGCTGTTGGCCGGGTTAGCGTTGGGTGAAGTTGATAGCCGGCTGCCGTCAATGCTGGCGGCGCTGCTGGCGGAAGATACGCCACCGGAGACGCTGCGCAGAATGCTGGCCTCGTTTCTTGAGATTCAGCCAGCCTCTTCCGCTCCGGCATCCGCGCCAGCGGCCGCGCCGGTTAAGGCACCCGAGCCGCCTGCACCGGTGAGCGAGAGCGTCTCCGCGCGTAATCTCGCCGGCTCGCTGCCGGATTAGGCGCTTATCCCGGCTTTCGCTACGCTCAGCCGGGCTACGGTTTGCGCCGTGAGCGAGCTGTAGCCCGGGTAAGGCGGAACGCCGCGACCCGGGAAATTTCCCGGCTTACGCTACGCTCAGCCGGGCTACCGTTTGCGCTGTGAGCGAGCTGTAGCCCGGGTAAGGCGGAACGCCGCGACCCGGGAATTCCGCTTAGCTATGGGTCAAAAAGCGGGCCAGACGCTGCTGCAGTAGTCGATTTTCGCGGGTGAGTCGCGCATTTTCATCCAGCAGCGTCAACGCCACCGCAATCCCCGGCCAGTCCAGCTCCAGCTCGTTACGCAGGCGCACTGCGCGATGCACAATCGTCACCGCGCTGTCGTCAAACAGCCAGGTTTCAGCCTGCGGCTGGTGCGGCTCAATCATCCCTAAGCCGACGATTTCCGTCAGCTCCTCTTCCGACACCCCGGTGCGCAGGCACAACTCGGTGATGGTAAACGTCACTGTTACTTTAGCCATCAGGCTTTCCCCCATGTCTTACGCGGATCGAAGCTGGCTTCGCTTTCGGCGAGCTGCTGCCAGAGCTCACGCGCTTTTTCATCTGGTTTTGGCGGCATAACGATTTTGATGACGGCGAATAAATCGCCGGTGTGGGTTTTGCTCACCAACCCTTTGCCCTTGATACGCAGCCGTTGTCCCGCCTGACTACCCGCTGGAATTGTCAGCAGAATGCTCTCTTTTAACGTCGGTACGGTGACTTTCGCCCCCAGCGCGGCTTCCCACGGCGCTAGCGGCAGTACGATCTCCAGGTTATGACCGTTGATGTCGAACAGCGGATGCGGCGCGATATGAATCACCAGCCACAGATCGCCATTCGGGCCGCCGTTTTCGCCCGGTGTCCCCTGGCCTTTCAGGCGAATACGCTGGCCATCGCTGACCCCCGCCGGAATTTTCACATTCAGGGTTTTCGGTGTTTCACTCTCAACCATGCCGAAGACGTTATAGACCGGCAGCTTGTAGCTGATGGTACGAGTCTGTTCGGTGAGGGTTTCTTCGAGGAACACCGCCACTTCGATTTCGACATCGTGGCCGCGCTCGGCGCGCTGGCGGCGGGCGTGATGCGCCTGCTGGCCGAACATCGAGGAGAAGATATCGTCGAAGTCCTGCTGGCTGTAGCTTTGTTCGTGGGCGTGCTGCTGGCGGTTGAACTGCGGATCGTTGCGGTGCTGCCAAAGTTGATCATATTCGGCGCGACGCTGATCGTCTTTGAGAACTTCCCATGCTTCGGCGAGATCTTTGAATTTTGCTTCGGCATCGGGTTCTTTGCTGACGTCGGGGTGATATTTACGAGCCAAACGGCGATAGGCGGTCTTGATGGTTTTCAGATCGTCCGTTGGCTTAACCCCCAGAATGGTATAATAATCCTTTAATTCCATGGTGTTATCTCATTTATGCTCAAAAATCTGGTCACAGAATCCCTGGATCAGGCGGCTCTATTAAGCGTAGGGCAAATGAGAAAGGGTGGCGGAGAAAAGTGGCGAAAACTTGACGCCGTCGGGGGTGACGGCGTTCAGTGATTATTCTGGGGTACCGGAGCGGTAGTTGCGCCGCCATCCTTCCAGCAGCACCAACGCCGCGCCAATGGCCCCGGCAACAAAATGTAGATAATTCGGGGAATGGGGGAACAGCTGAACAAAGGTCGGGTCGGTTATCATCATTGAACCGGCAATCCAGCCAATCAGCGCGCCGCCCAGTAATACGACCGAGGGAAAGCGGGTCAGGATTGCCAACACCAGCTTACTACCGGCGACAATAATCGGAATGCTGATTAATACCCCCAGCGCCACCAGTAACAGATGGCCTTTACCGGCGGCGGCCACGGCCAGTACGTTATCCAGCGACATGATGACATCGGCGACGGTGATGGTGACGGCGGTGCGCCATAGGCTGCTTGAGCTGCTGATATCGCTCTCTTCTTCCTCGTTGGCGACCAGCTTAATGCCAATCCACAGTAGCAGTAGCGCGCCGACGATTTTAAGCCACGGCAACGACAGTAAATAGATTGCCACCGCCAGCAGCGCGACCCGGGCGATAATCGCGCCGAGAGTACCGATAACAATGGCTTTGGTGCGCAGATGCGCCGGCAGCTTGCGGCAGGCCATGGCGATGACCACCGCGTTATCGCCGCCTAATAACAAATCGATGGCGATGATTTGTAGCAAAATGACGGCGAAGTCCCACTGACTCAATATTTCGTTCATGCCTGGCTCGTATTGCAAATAATGTCGATCAAAAAAGATGGGCGCAGGGTACTCCCGTTCTTCGCCCCTGACCACCCTTCAAGCCGTAGGGGGAATCGGGGCGTCTGACAAATAAAGTTACGAATCAATGCATAGACTGACAATGATTCGCCGCCAAAGGATGATATTTTGTCCGATTAGGCTCACCTGCCGTCTACTTTTTCGTAAGGACTTTTCAATATGTCTGGCATTAAGAATCTACTTATTCTCGCCCTGGCGGGCGCTTCCCTGCTGCCGGCGCTGGCCAGCGCCGCTGACGCGCCGGCCGCGACGTTCACCGCGGAGCAGGAAGCGCGTATCGGCAAAATCGCCGCTGACTACCTGGTCGCCCATCCGGAAGTGCTATTGCAGGCCAGCCAAAAGCTGCAGCAAATTCAGGCGGAGCAGCAGGCCAGCGCCGCTACCCAGGCGGTAATCAAGAATGCCGACAAGCTGACGCAGGATAAGGCCACGCCAACCTACGGCCCGGCTAACGGTAAAGTCACCGTTATCGAGTTCTTCGATTATCAATGCATCTACTGTAGCCGCCTCGCGCCGGTTATGGAGCAGGTGATTAAAGACCATCCGCAAACCCGTTTTGCCTTCAAAGAGTGGCCGATTTTCGGCAGCCGTTGGGCAACTTCGCTGGATGCGGCGAAAACCGGCCTGCAGATATATCAGCAGAAAGGGGCCGAGGCCTACCTGACTTACCACAACGGCGTTTACGCCACCGGGCATAACGAAGGTAAACTGACGGCGGCGGATATTCAGCAGCAGGCGAAAAAGGTGAACTTTGACGCCAAAAAAGCGGCGGATGTCGAACCGGCGCTGGAAAACATTAATCAGCTGGCGCAGGAGATTGGCTTAAGCGGTACGCCTGGCGTGATTGTCATGCCGACTACCGGCGCAACCGAAGCGACCATTACCGTCTTCCCGGGACTGGCTGACAAAGCCTCGCTGGATGCGGCGATTAAGAAAGCCGGCGGTCAGTAATCTCACCGGGCTGAAAGAGGAAAGGCCGCACGTGATGCGGCCTTTTTGGTGGTCCCGTTAGCGTTCGTCTTCCTCGTTCTGATTGATTTTTAAATCAATGATTCTGCCAATCTGGTCGTGGTATACCGTCAGCAGATTATATTGGCTCATCTCGGAAATGATTTGCGGAGCGATATTAAAGCTCTCTGCCAGCTCTTCATGGCGCAGCGAGGCCATGCTGCCGTGCCGCCGGGCGTTATAACGGCGTAGATTGTACTGATACCACAAAATCAGCAGCCAGCCGTTAATTGCCGCCACCAGTAAATAGACCAGCACGGTATTAAACGACGCCATAATCGCGTCCCAGCTGTCGTTACCGCGCTCGGTAAACTGCATCAGCAGGTTGGCATACAGAAAAAAGGCGAAGCCGGCCCACGCGATAGCGGTTAACACGCCGTCAAAGATCCGCGGCAGCATACGATGCTCGGTTAATATCAGGGTTTGTTCGTTCATGACATTCTTCCTTTACCTCTATCGGGGCTGACCCAGCGAGCCCTGGCGCGTTTACGTTTCAACATGACTTTGGGGAAGGCGACGATGGTGGTTAACAGGCCGATCATCCAGTACACCATCGGAAACCAGATCACCCAGAACAGCGAGCCGGCGACGCCGCGTTCATAGCGCCGTTCGATGTACAGGCTGGCGATAAACTGCAGCAGACACATCACCCCCAGCAGTAGCCCGGTAAATTCCGGCGGAAAAAGGCTGCGGACGGTCAGGTTTTCCGGCAGCGGGGCAAAATGGCTGGCGATGAACAGAAAAATGGTGACCGCATAGGCGAAGGCCCACAGCGTGGAGAGGGCATATTCGAGGAACAGCGGCCACATCCGGTGATGCTCCCAGCGAAACAGGCGGCGCAGATTGACCAGGAAAACCTCGGCGCCGCCCTGCGCCCAGCGTAACCGCTGTTTCCACAGCCCCTTCAGCGTCTCCGGCATCAGGATCCAGCACAGCGCCCGCGGCTCGAAGAAAATCGCCCAATGGCGTAGCTGCAGCTTCCAGCTGATATCGATATCTTCGGTGATCATATCCGGGCTCCAGTAGCCGACGTCCGCCAGCGCCTGGCGACGAAAAGCGGCAATCACCCCGGACACGGTAAACACCCGGCCGTAAATACGCTGGGTACGCTTAATCAGCCCGATTATCGAAGAGAACTCGCCGACCTGAATGCGGCCAATCAGCGTCGAGCGGGTACGAATACGCGGATTACCGGTCACCGCGCCGACGTGGGGATACTGAATCAGCGGCGCCACAAGGTAGGCGGCGGTATCGCGATCGAGCAGGGCATCGCCGTCGATGCACACCAGCAAGTCCCCGCGCGCGGCGGCGGCGCCGGCTTTCAGCGCTACTGCTTTCCCCTGATTTTCGGCCAGATGAATCACCCGCAGCAGAGCGTACTCTTCCGCCAGTTGATTCAGCACCCTGGCGGTATCGTCGGAGGAGCCGTCGTTGATGGCGATCACCTCAATGTTGCGATAGCGCTGCGCCAGCGCGGCTTCGATGGTCTCGCGGGCATTTTTCTCCTCGTTAAAGCAGGGAATCAAAATGGAGATCAACGGATTACCTGCCAGCTCCGGCGGCGGGGTCTCTTTACCCCACGGCCAGTGGCGCTCCAGTTGAAACCAAAAGTAGAGCCCGCCGGTTATCCACAGCACCGACATAAACAGCGGCCAAAAAAAGACGAAATCCAGTATCAACTCGCCGGTGAAAACGGCGGCTACGCCCAGAGGCAGCCCGAAAACCAGGCATAAAATCGAAAATGCGATAATGCGATCAGTCATTGTTGGGATACCAGTACGATGAAAACAGGGGCCTGATTTTCGAGATATCAGGCTGATTATTAAGGAAATCGTCGGGGTAGTAGCCGTAATTGTTGACGCCGTTGAGCTGTAATGTCCGCATCCAGTCAACCAGCTGTTGGTCAGGGATGGCGTTCTGCTGCGGGAGGGTCCAGTCTTTAGCCTGCAGCTCAAAAATGGTTTTCTTCAGCGCGCCCGGCCTGGCGCTGACGGCGCGCACCAGACGAGCCAGCCACGCATCGCTTTCCGCGACCGGAACGGATTCCATCAGCGGCATCGCCATCGGCACCGTCCAGTCGTAGGCCGCCAGAAAATCATCCAGATTCTGCGCGAACCAGGCCTCGCTTTCCGGCTGCAGGATCGGCAGGGCGAAGATATTGCGCGCGGTTCTCACCTGTGGGCCGCGAATCGCTTTCACGCTCTGGCTGAGCGTGCGGGTGAAGTCGATAAGCGCCTGACTTTTAAACCGCGTCCAGGCGTGCAGCGCGGCGGGGTTTTGGCGGATCTGCGCGATATCCTCCCGATGGCCCGCCGCCCGCCAGGCGGCCATCGCCCCGGTGCCGGCATCTTCGTAATCCGTCAGCACCGCGTCGTCGTGGAACAGCACGCCGTCAAAGGTCGCGTAGCGGGCAAGGTCCTGATAAATATCGCGGATCTCATCGCGCACCTGGCTATTCCATGGCGACAGACGTACATAGGGGCGAGTGGCCTGGCGCAGCGTGTTGCTCTGCGCATCCCAGCGCTGTACGCGCGGCAGCGCACTGTCCAGATCGAACGCCAGCACCGGCATCCACGCATACACTTTGACGCCGCCGCGCGTCTGCAATTGCCAGGCGACGAAATTAAACAGATCGGCGCGCATCGGCAGGCGGCGGTTGGGGAAGTAGAGCGCTTTCACCGTGCCGTCTCCGAGCGGATCGGAAAAGGCCTGCAGGAAAACGTGAGTGATTTTCATGTCGTAGACGCGCTGGATCAGCTTATCGATATTTTTGCGCTGCTGAGCCGGGTCTTTATCGTAGACATAATCGAGATCGACGTGCATCACCCGAACCGGCTCACGCTCCTGGATTTGCGTCACCTGGCTGGCGAAGGCCTTGATCGACGGATTGCCGGAGATAAGCAGACGGGGAATGTTATCCAAATCCCGCACATCGCCCAGACCATCGCCGAGGGTAAACGCCAGTTGATAGCCGCGGCTTTTCGCGATAGCCAGCGATGTGCCGTTGGCGGCGCCGTAGGGCCATACCCAGGCGCGCGGCGCTTTGCCGGTGACGTCGGCGATTTTGTCGCTCACTTTGCGCACGTCGGTATCGATGCGCTGGTGAAACTGCTGGTCGCTTTCGTAGCGTCCGCTGGCCTTATCATAAAAACGGTTGGCAACCGCCGGTTCGCGGCTACCTTGCGGATTGGCCTGAATACCGTAGTGCGAAGCCCAGGTATGCGCGCCGATTTCAACCAGCGGCGATTGCGCGAGCTCGCGCACCATCTCCCAGGTGGCGAAACGCTCGCGCGGGGTCATCAGACCGCCGAAATCGACTTTTTTCTGCTCCGGCGTATCGACCCAACTGCCTACCGGCGCCCATAGTGCCGGGACGTTCCAGGCTTTTAACAGCGGCCAGACCCGGGTGTAAAAACTGCTGTAGCCATCATCGAAACTCAGCAGAAATGCCTTTGGCGGCAGGGTGATTAACCCCGCGTTGGCGTCGAGAATATTTTGCACGCTGACGGCCTTATAACCATTGTGCAGCAGCCAGCCGATTTGATCGTTGAGCGCGCTGGTACGCACCGCCAGATAACGCTGATCGGCGGCATCGTCTTCTACATCGTGATAGGCCAATACCAGAAACTTATTCTGTGGCCAGGGCTTATTCGCCTCCGGCTGCGGCCGCGCGTCCGGCGGCAGAAAAGGAATCGTTTCTGCGCGAAGCGCGCAGGTCATCAGGAGCCAGCCGATAACCATCAGGCTGATGCGGATACTTTTGTTGACCATGTTTATCCTTAAAACCGTAAATTCGCATCAAGGGCAATGGAGAGATTGCTTTCGCGTTTGCCGTCGTAGGGACGCTTGTCCCAGTTCAGCATCACGCCGGTGTCGATCACGTTGTTCCAGCGAATACGCTGGCCGTAGCCGAGCATGGCGATAGCGCCGGTCGAATACGCTTTTTGCCAGTAGGCGCCGCCGCCTGCCGCAAGCTGCTGGCTCCAGACGGTATCGTAGTGCTGATACATGACGTGATCGGCGACCAGCGCCGAGGTGGCGGCGAAGTCGCGTTTCGGGTTGTAGTACAGGGTATCCGCCCGGCTGTTGACGCTGGCGGAGAGCCCAGGTTCCAGATCGAGCGTGATGGTTGGCGATTGCCAGAGCCGCTCTTTGCCGGAGAATGTATATTCCTGACGACGGTTGTGGTCGGAGAAGCGGGTGGCGGCGGCGCTGAAGCGATATTCGCGTCGTTCGTTTTGATACCAGCGAACCCAGCCCTCGCCGCGGTTGGCGCTGATACCGTTACGCAGCGCGCGCAGCGGCGTCTGCCGCGACAGACGTTCGACCTCGCCGCCAATTTGCCAGCTGTCGTTGAAGCTTTGCCAGGCGGAAAGTCGGGCGCCGGGTTTGTTGTCGCCGGCGAAATTGTTGTTGGAGATTTCCAGTTCAGCCCAGGCATCGCGCGGGCGCCATTCGATGCCGCCAAATAGCTGGCGGCTGGAGCCTTTTCCTTCATCAAAATTCCCTTTGGCGAAGCGATTACCGGCGAAAAGTCGCCACTTATCGGCGATTGGCGGGCCGTAAATCGCCGCATCCCAGCTAAAGTCGTGGCTACCGCTGACCGGGTTATCCGAGTGGATCCCTTGCGTGCTGTTAAGGCGCAGTTCCGACATATGGTGCACCTCGCGAGCGCGAGCTAATTTTTGCGTGCTCAGGTCTTCGGGGCTGCGCGCCAGCAGGTCATCGGTTAATAGCTCCATCTGCCGCCACTCCTGAAGATCCATCGCCACGTAGGCCTGCTGACGTTCGAGGGGGATGTTCGAAGGCTCCAACGCTTCCGCCGCTTTCAGTTCCCGTTCGGCGGCGCGGGGTAAACCACGCGCCTGTAGTATCGCCGCGTAGTCAATGCGCAGCCCCTGATTACCGGGCGCGGTGGTGGCCAGTCGGTCGGAGAGCCGTTCGGCTTCCGGCAGCGCGTTAGTACTCAGTAGATACTGTACCTTCAGCGATTGAGCGTTCAGCCACGGGTCGTTTGGCTGCGGCGTCGGCGAGCCGTAAAGGCGGCGGGTGTAGGGAACGCCATTCGTCACTTTAGCGAGATACTCGCGGGCGGCCTGATACTGGCCGCTGTCCAGCAGCGCGTAAAATAATTCATGCTGATCATCTTGCGGGTCAGGCCGGTAAAGTGGATGTTGGCGGGCGATCGCCAGCGCGGCCTCGACGTTCTGTTGCGCAAGATAAGAGGAGATAACCCAGCCGATGGCCCAGTCAGGGACGGGCTGTTGAGCGGCGGTCAGCGACTGATATTCCTTAATGACCTGGGCGTAATAGCCGCGGGTGTATAGCGCGCCGAGGCGGTCAATACGCGCGCGGGCAAGATCCTCTGCGGCCAGCGGATCCTGACGCCAACGGGCGAACAGCGCGTCGTAGCGGTTGAGCGCCGTTTGCGCGAGGCGAAAGCGCTCCTGTTCACCGCGGGCCGGGGTGTGCGCCAGCCGTACCCACTCCGCCGCCGCGTCCATTTCCAGCTTTCGCTGCTGCGCGGGCGTTAAGGTGGTTTTCGCTGACCATTGCAGCGCAGGCGAATTGATGCGATTGCTGCTCAGGCTATCAAGCAGGCTATTGAGTGTTTCTCTGTTTTGCGGCGCGAGTTCCTGCGCGCGCATATCGGTGAGCAGCTGGTCCCAGCTTTTTCCCTGACGTAAATAGACGTAGGAGAGCGTCTGCAGGTGAGCGGCGCTGGGCGTGGTGGCGACCAAGCGGCGGGCTTCACTTAGCGCCTGCCCGTCATGGCGCGCATCGGCCAGCGTTTTAATCCGACCAATAAGATAATCGTCGTTCATCGGCTGCTGGCCAATTGCCTGATCCCAGAGCGCCAGCGCTGAAGACCACCGTTTTTGATTACGGAAAGCCTGTGCCGCTGCCGCCGTACCGCGTGCCGGTAGCGCCATATAAACCTGATAACGCTGCCAGACCTGGATTACTTCCTCATCACGTCCAGCCCAGGAGGCAATTTGAAGCCAGTCGGCGACTTGCTCAGGCGTCAAAGCATGTTGTTGTTGATATTGCTGAAGATAATCGAGAAAAGGGGAGTAATTACCTTCACGCGCCTGTAGCACATGCCGATCATATATCGACTCAGCCCCCTGAGCCAGAATAGGCGTTAACAACAATAAACTAATTGAAAGCGAGAATGTCGTGCGGCGATAAAAGAATAACTTATTGAAACGAGTTGATCTTCCCATAACTATTTACCATATGTCCATCAAGAATCCATTGCACAACACGTCGGCCTTTTAGCTGAATGCAAAAGGATGGGGTAATGAGTTTTTACCTGACGGTACGCGACTGCGATTACTTATTTAAGGTAATAAAATATCTCCTCGCGATAACGGGGTGGCGATTAATGTACACCTGATATGTTTGCCTGAAAATATGCCAAATAATAGGCCTGTAGTTTTAAGATAAATCTGGAAATTGACCTTTAATGAATTAATTAATTGTCTTATGTTACGCATAACTAACTGAATTGAAAAAAGTTAAATGGTGTCCGAAATTCTGTTTTAATGTTTTTGGTTCGCTTTTTCACGCATAATGTCAGGCTGTTGCTGTAGATATTTAAGACGATTTTTGACAAAAATTCTCAATAGTAGAAAAGCTTCTTTTTTGTGCGAGTTTTTTATTTATAATTAGCCTGAGCACAGATAATTAAGAAATGACGTAAGGATAGTGGAGTGGAGCGTTCACTATAGATGGAGAGATTGGGGGATTACTAAAAGACAATCACATGCTTTATTTGGCTCGCCATAGTCAGCACGCTACCAGGAGCTGTGCATATTCTCCCTGGAGGGGTTTTGTTGCTTTATTGTTAAAGGGATGATTTGTGGCAACGACAATGTTTTTAGTAACTCAGGATCACTATCTCTTTGAAGGGGTGAGGATTTTCTTTCCAGATATCATCCAGTTACATTCGATAGAGCGTAAGCTTTTTGAGAGTGATGCCGAGGAGTTTTCGGTGCTGGTGGATAGTCGGGCGCCGCTTTGTTTTTACGATTATCTTATTCCTGGCGCAGCGGAAGCGGGTAAACGTATCTGCTGTATTATGCTTGATATGCGCCATCGGGAAGAGCATTTGCTGAGCTTAAAGTGGTTTCTCAACATGTCTTTGACGCCGACGGATATGGCTAATTTATTTAGCCTGTTTCTTGACGTGAAGAGTAAGCGATTGACCCGAGAATGGCTCAAGAATTTCAGCCTGAAACCGCAGGAACATATGACGTTGACTTTACTCAGAGCGGGGATGACCATGGAGCAAATAGCTGGGGTACTTAATACTTCGGTGAAAAGCCTGTATCGCAAGCGCATTGAGCTTTATGAACGTCTGGGGCTGGCCAACTTTAATGAGGCCTGTTTGTTTATCTTTAAAAATAGACTGCTGGAGTGTCCCGCACAGAAGCGATAAAAAGGGAAATGAATACAGAGTAAGGTATCTACGACAAGCTACTCAACAACGGTATTATGTTAATTTAATCAATCATTGATAGGTATAACCGTAGTTCAGGAATAACTCAGATGATAATCCGCGGTATATGATAAAAATGCTCTTTGGAAGTACTTACTGCTTCGGCAGTTTTAATGCACACAGCAATTAATATTATAAATGCCCTCAATATTGAGCTGGCATAGATTTATCGTGGATCAAATTATCGGGGTTTTCTTTCATTATTTCTTCGGATGGCGTGGTTATATTTATATACGCAAATTAGCTAGCATATGTGAGAGAAATTATCGAATGATCAAGGACAGTATCGCCGAGTCTCTGGAAGCCCGTGGATTGTACCGTCGGGCCGCTTCGCGCTGGGTGGATGTGATGCAGACGTGCGTCGATGATAACGACCGTGAATGGATTAGGATGCACCGCAATAAATGCCTGAAAAAAGCGAAGCTGCCGCCGGCGCGTAAAGAAGAGTTTGCTGACATCCACAAGGCTGCCAGAGAGACGCAGTACCGTATGGGAATTGCTAAGCCGAATGGCGAAGTGTTCCGCCTTCCCGCTAAAAAGAAAACGACGCGGCGCTAGCGTTTTCAGTGACATCTTGCTGAATCAGATCAAACCGATAGTGTGGTAAGGAAGCCGCGGGTTACTGACGGCCTGTCGGCTCCGCCTCATTCAGGGAATGACTAATTCTATCTCTTACCCGTTTCAGGAAGCTAAGGGCATCTGTTTCCCACAGGTGAGGATCAAAGTCTGAACCATAGCGCATCCTGAATTCCTCTTCCGAGTTATCTGCTTCCTTCAGCAGAAGGTCAATGTCTGTGATAAGACCATGCTTCATGGCGAGATGACTATCGGCGATAAATGCGTCAATTTTGGGGTCGATCTCATCACTATCATCGATAAGGTCATAATCCTGCCCGAAGTAAACCGTGATAAAGCTGTTAAGTTCATTCAGGTTCATTTTTGTCATGTACAAACCGTGTTCAGGGTAGAGGAAAGGCTGTCAATATCGTCGGATGAAGTGAGATAATTGGAGAATACCATAAGCGATGGACATTGAATGCCTGATGGCGCTGCGCTTATCAGGCCTACGGTATGCAGTCGACGTTGAACAGCGCGCTTGTCGCGCTGGCCCCGAAGGGGTGAGCCGCGTTGCGGCGAATAATCGAACGCAGTTCGATGAAGAGTCCGGCCGCAGAAAAGCAAAAACCCGCCTTTTGGGCGGGTTCTTTAAATAGTGGTGCCCGGACTCGGACTAACGCCGCAGGCGTTGAACAGCGCGCTTGTCGCGCTGGCCCCGAAGGGGTGAGCCGCGTTGCGGCGAATAATCGAACGCAGTTCGATGGAGAGTCCGGCCGCAGAAAAGCAAAAACCCAGCCATAGGCTGGGTTCTCTGAATAAGTGGTGCCGGACTCGGAATCGATTCTTATTGTTAATTGGTTGATGCATAAGGTTTATTTTTAATGTGGTTATTTTTGTGCCCTCATTTGTACCCTCGGTCCGTTTGCATTGATTCTGGTGACTCGAATTTGGGTTCAGGTACGAGGTGGTAGGGTTGCAGGAAAATAGCGGGCAACTATTTCGTTCATCTTCTCAACCAAATCCGAACGCTTAAAGATAATGTGTCCCGACCCCTTCTGGAAGTAGCGAATCTCCACGTACTCGTCTTCGAAAACGGAAACGTGCTGTTTGCAGATATGAGCATCCAGCCTGACGGAAAGATCGTTGCGATTCTCCGGAACAGGTTTACCATCCAGCAGATTCAGCATACGATCTAAATCCGCTAACTGCTCACGTCTGCGCCCATGACGGAAGTGAAATCCCCAACGGTCATATTGTACCAGACCATCAACGATGATCTTCTTCCCGAACTTGCAGGGGCTGTTGCTCTTGTAATCCCAGCTTAGTCCCTTAAACACATTAATGATCCCCCGCTCGAACACCTCCGTTTTACTCTGATGTAGTTGCTCAAAGGTGCTGAGAATATTCTCTTCACTGACAGCGGGAATATACGGCTCGAGGGTTATCCACTGCGGGATGGCACCAAAGTGCTGCGGCCAGAAGCTGCTGCGCTGCTCATCGGGCAGCAACGTGGCGGTGAGGGGAGTGGCATTTTCGGTGTCTGAAAGTGTCTGCAGATTTGGAGTGTTATTCATTGGTTATTCCTTTTGAAAGGTCATTAGTGCGGCTCCGGTTAACGGGAACCTGAAGGGTGGAAAAGGTGATTCGAGACGTAAGTGCAAAGGACTGCGTTACCGGCAGGTCAGTTCAGCAGGGGGTATGTTCAGGTGTAACTGTGGGCAGGATTGTGCATAGCCATCGCACTGTGAAGGCCAGATACCCTTCGCATCAGCCTGCTGATACAGGCTCCGTTCGCCTGGTCGGTAGCAAATGTGCATGCACCAGGCGCAAAGGTCATCATCGGATATGGAGCGACAGCAGGACTGGTTTTTCAGGGGACAGGCCAGACAGTTACCCGGGCAGCAGTCGCAGGCACATACCGCATCAGCTCAGCGCCTGCTGCAGTTCTTCCGCCATCACCCACAAGGCCCGGTTCAGTTTTAGGTCACCGTCGATACCGTTGACAGCGCGGGTGCGGCTGCGCTTACCCTGTGCTGAGCGCCCGGCCAGCCCACCCTTGCTCAGGTTCTCCTGCAGGCGGTTAAAGACCGTCCAGAGGTCATTTTTCTCATCCTGCCAGCGACGGGGAGAGAGCGCCTGTGCTTCGGTGACCGGCTGATGCTCTTCGCCAAAGCGATACGTCAGCGCAGCCTTCGCCAGCGCCTGCTGTGCCGGTGGCGGGAGCTGCAGCGACTGCATGGCCTCGCGCTTTTCTTCCACCTGGTCAAATATTCCCAGTACCTCATAGGCGCCTTCAATAACTCTCTCCACCACGTTTCCCCGGTGGGGTACGCGAATTTCGCCGAATGACTGCCCACAGACCAGGGAATTGGTGCAGACGCTGCGGAATATGCCCGGCAGCAGCTGAAAACTCGATGCACCATCATGGCTGTTGAGGATGATGATTTCCGGTACCTGCTGGCCGTTTATCTGCCCGGCGCGACGCAGGCGCAGCATATGCTTTGTATGCTCCCGGCGTCCGGGGTCACGTACACGCGACTGGCAGGCGAAGAAGGGCTGAAAACCTTCACGTTGCAGGTTTTCGAGCAGGGTAATCGTGGGGATATAGGTGTACTTTTCGCTCCTGGAATTGTGCTTGTCTTCACCAAAGACGCTGGGAACATGCTGGTGTAATTCTTCGTGGGTCAGCGGACGGTCACGACGGATCTGGTTCGTGTGGCCAAAGCGGCTGGCTAATCGCATTATGTAAACTCCATTGATAATGGCATAAACGCAAACAGGCCATATCCCCGGAAGGAAGTATGGCCTGATGGTTTGCGTGGCTGTGAGGGGGTAATAGTGATAGCGGTGGTTGCTATTATTGCTGTTGTGGAAACGACCTTTAATTGTCGTCAGCTGCAGGGGGAACCGGGATACCGTTGCTGGCAATATAGCGGTTGAGCATCACGCCAGCCTCCGGGGCAAAATTCCAGTCGCGCCAGATAAGCATGTTGTCGGTATCGCGGATAACCAGACGAAAATGGGTGCCCTGGTCATCTTCGATAGCAATATTGATGTATGCGGCGGCTATAGCTTCAGCCTGAGCGCGGGTGAACGTCCCTTGCGGCAATGAGGGAACCTGATGATTTCTCATGATTTCCGTTGCCCCGGATAAGGTGGTAGAAACGTGGTGCAGGCAATACGGCCAATCGTGCGGGTGGTGGTGACATCTACCGCCCCGCTGACCACACCGCCGGCCAGTGGCACCAGACGAATAAACTGACCACCGGTGCGCATACCGGCACGGGCGGCCATCAGCACCAGGGTTTTCTCCACAATCCTCAGTGTGAAGGGGCGGGTCCAGTTCTCCATCGCCTGTAACGCCACTTCCTGCAACAGCGCTTTGGCAGCGTTACCGCACAGGCACAGCCCGGCGAGTGCCCGGATACGTTCGTCAGCCAGACTGCGTTTGCCGAGGCAGGCGATAGCTGCCACCAGTCGGGTCTGGAGAAACAGTACGCTGGTGATGTTCAGCGGCAGCGTGACGGGCATCGCCACCACCCCGCCCACACCGGATAAAAAACCGGTACTGCCCGCTTTGACGCTCTCCCAGCGGATCATCGCATGAGCGGCCTTTGTCACATCACCCTCTGCATCGGTGAGATAGCGTTCTGCCAGGGTTTCAGCCGACTCGATCCCGGCAATCCCGCTGACGGCTTTGTCATAGAGCCAGCCCATCATTGCCTGAATACTGCGGGGGTTGTGTTCCTCAGCAGGCATCTCATCGTCATGCTCAACGTCAATCTCATCATTATTTTCCATTGGTTCTCCTGCTTAAACAGTGGATAAAAGAAAGGCCAGGGACATCGCCGTGATGAGCCTGGCCGGTGGGGTGCTGTCAGTGGCATAAAAAGAACAGGCCACGTCCCCTGGAGGGATGTGGCCTGCTGGTGTAAGGCCACTGTCGTGGCGGGGGGATTACTGTGGTTAATGATTTTTACGGTCAGTTCAGGATGAAGTGTTCACCCATTTTGTCGTTGTCAACGTGACCGTCCTGAGGAAGCTGGCGGGTATCGAGCATCAGACGGGTTTTGCATTCATGGGTCGATATCAGGTCTCCATTTTTGTACACCCGAATACCCTGAAACTCTTCATGCCCCGTGTCTTTACTCAGCAGAATATAGTCATAGACACCTTTGTTAAAGCGGATGTAACTGGCCGATCCCATGCCCAGCGGTGTGTGATAGTGAAAGGCTTTTACACCGAAGAGCCCTTCCGTTAACTCCAGCTCGGGTTTATCGTTTTTATCCGTGTAGGTGTAGCGATAATCCTGCCCTGCGGCGGCATAGACCCCCACATTTTTCCCGTTACCCAGGGTGCAGAACGCATTCACCGGGAAATCGGCAGACTGCTGAGTTGTCTGCTTCTCTGGTTCTGTTATTTTTGGGGTTGTTTTCGACACACGATGTTGTGCCGCGAGGTGGCGGGCTTCGTTTGCCGCTTCTGCATCTTTTTGTGCCTGGCTACCCGGGCCATAAAGATTTTTACTGGCTCCGTCTCCATGGAACCCATCTTTTCCGGAACCTTCAGCAACGCCCGCTTTTGGATTGTAACTGGCAGCTATTTCCGGGTCAGCTTCGCGTGAATATGCCTGCCTGGATTGTTTATGCCACTGGCCGTTTTCATCCTGCTTGTAACCCATCCTGGCCATGTCCCGTTTGTATTCTGACTGCGGATCGAAATCGGTCACCTTCTGATTAATCACTGAGCCGCACGCGCTGGCAAAATCAGCGGTACTGAAGGTAAAAGAGGAACCAAACGTGCTCATGCTGACTTTTTTGTTTTCTTTCAATAAATGAATAACTGACTGAATATCACGGGTTGCCACGGTTGTCTGCACTGCCTGGTATTGGGACTGGCTGTTACACATCACACTGGATGGATAAGAAGTGCTATTAATCCTGAAATGACTACCGGCAAGTTCAGTAGTGCCACGACCGCCGCACTGCGGCTTATTCTCAATAATACCAATCGTTGACGGCTTAACCCTTAGCAGAACTTGGCCGTCATCGCTGTACGACTGGCAGAAGGTACCATTGACGGTCCATGCGGCAGAGGCATTAAACGCCGCCATGCTGAGCGCAACAGCCAGCAAAGTTTTCTGATGTGGACGGTATTTTTTCATTCAATTTTCTCCTTTTTTATTGCTGAGCGGGGAAACGGGTCTGTTTCCCGAATGGTTTTACTTCCTGAAAGTACTCATCATCTCGCTAATCAGCGGGAAACCTTCGTCCTGTCCTCTTCGTAGTTGATAACCCTTCCGGGCCGTGGAAATGGCCCGTCAAAAACCTATGCCCAGGAGCGGGTAATCGACATTATCATGATTGTTTTTATCGATCGATTTAATAGAATTGATCTGTATAATCAATTGATAATTTTGTAAAGACAACCATTGAACTGTGAAGAATCTGGTTAATACACTGTTTTTATGAAGGTTTACCCGGATAAGCGTGAAGCTGTCTGAGTGAAAGTCATACAGGGGATGGAATGAAACGATGTGCAAGATGTAACAAGAGAAGGGGCGTCATCAGCCGCCTGTTTGGGCTTGATAAGGAATACTGCGACGAGTGCTTATTTGATACTGAGCAGGAAATCAGGGAAAAACGCATTCTCCCCGTCAGGCGTCAGAAAGATGACAGCGAAGGGAAAGTGTAGCCCGATATGCAGCCTGAAATTGATGTCAGCATTATTATCCCGGTTTTCAATGCACAGACCAGCATCGGCCATCTGTTACATGGACTCCTCAGCGAGCTAACACTCAGCATTGAGGTGATTGTTGTGGATGACGGCTCTACCGACGAAACGTCGACCATACTCAACGCCATCACTGATGAGCGGCTGATTCTTGTTCACCAGGAAAATCAGGGTGTATATGCCGCACGTAACACCGCGCTGGCGGTTCATGGCGGTGAGTGGGTGGTCTTTCTGGATGCGGATGACCGGATTGAAGAAGGTTTTCTCCGGGAGAGACTGAAGAGCGCACGGGAGAGCCAGGCCGATGTTGCCCTTTTCAATGGCTGGCATAGCGACAAAAGTGGCTTACAGCGAAGGCCGGTTCATCACAAACAGCCCTGTGGTCAGGCGCTCAACGGGCATGCGTGGATACAGCATTGCGTGGCGCAGAAAGAGTGGCCGCACTACCTGTGGCTGCAGATGATTCGCTCATCTTACATCAGGAAGAATAATCTGCGCTTTCAGGAGGGTAAAAGCCATAAGGACATCCTCTGGACGATTAACCTCGCCGCTGCAAACGGCCTGTTTTATTTCTCCGACAGGAAGGACTATTTCTACATTACAAACCCGGTATCCATTACCCACCGTCAGGACTACTACGATATCCGTGCACACAGCTACATTGACGTTATCAGCGACATTCTCGCGCTCTCATCCCTGCCACAGCACCATGCAATCAGTACATCCCTGAGAAGGCATGCGCTGGTTGAGTGCCGTCATTTTCTCGGGCTTTACCGCCGTAAAATTACCAACAGGCAGGCAACGCGATCGCTGTTCAGGGAGCGAATCAGCTTCCGGCAGCTGATTGCGGGTGTCAGCAGTCTGAGCGACGTCTTTTTTCTGCTGAAATTCGTTGTGAAAATTTACCGGTGATCCCCTGTATGGGATTTTGACTTAAAGCGTGCAACTACAGGCCGGAATGGGGTTGTGTGCGTTGACAGGGCGAGTCATCAGCAGTCACGTGTGATATGCATAAATTGATGAACGAAGTAAACCTGCCTGCTGTTTTGTACTGAGTATGGAAAATTCAGGAGGAAAAGGCATCAGCAGGCTGTTCACTGAGGTAATATAGACGTGAAATTTTCTTCAATCGTGATACGACGTTATGAGCTCCGGACCACTGACATCAAGACGACAATTTCTGAACGACATCCAGGCTGAACAGCATTCGGACGCGTTGAGATCAGGTAAGGTGTGGCTGGCAACCCAGCGGATGCTGAAGCGAACAGGACGTGTTTTCGTATCGGATAAGACTGATCCGACAGCACCGGGATCTGTCTTTGATTTTAATGATGTTCGGGATTTATACCTCCTGCAACTGGCGGCAAGCGGGATAAAAAACGCCGCAGGATTTTCCTCCTGGGTTGAAATCTCTCCGGTTCATAAACGGAGTACCCTTCACTCATCCCTGGGGGCTCAATATATGATTATCCCACGCTCTGTACGGAGAAAAGTGGATGCCTACAGACAAATAAATGCAGCGAAACATATGCCAGTACAGGAGTTTAAAGGGAGCCTGTATGCTGCATTAAGCAGGGCGTTTGGTTCAAAAACGACAGCAAATGAGAAACTCCGTCAGCTGCCATTGATGCCGGAAGAAATCAGAAAGGTAACAGATCCTGATATTAAAGTTTATGGCATGACAGGAGAAAAAATTTCCCCGTCGTTTATCCTTTTTACGCTCGAATGTAAGCGACTTGGATACAGTACAGAACATGATCTTTTATGGGACTTGTTCCGGATAATCAAAGATAAACATATGCTGAGCTCGTTAGGCGACAGCCTGTTCTTTACCTTTCTGTATCCTGATGACGGGGATTTCTTTTCCTGCTTTATTCGCGAGCATCAGGAGCAGTTTCCCTCTTTGCAGGCAAAAAGGGACGCTATTAGATCATTTGTACAGGCCGTTCATACTCGTTATCTTTTTACTGCCAATAAACGTAATTATCTCAAACGTAAAAAAAAGAAATGGTCAGAGTAACGTCATCAGCAATTGTCAGTCGAGCCTCCCGTTCAGCAGCAATTGTTCGATAATGGATTGTTGTGTGGCACCTCTTTCCTTCATAAGGGTATCGAGCCGTTGTTTTGCATGTTTGCTAATTTTTACGCTAATCTGTGTCCTGAGTTTATCGCTTTTACTGCCCATTTTTTTATCATACGCAGCCTTCAGATTCGTTATTAAATGATTCCTGTACTTAATGATGTCAAGCCTGTGTATATATTCTTCCGGGAATAACTCGTCAAACGCAGCGATGATCGCCATTCTTTTTTCGGTTACATTGCGTGGCTGAAACCAGGATGAGATGCCTTTGTTGCTGAAATAGGATAGCTTTCTGATGTAGTCCCATGCCCAGCAAACTACGGACTCTTTACGTGGAAGCCACGACATATCTTTTGTTTTATCAGCAATAAATAACCACTCATCCTGCATTTCAAGCATGACCTCATAAGCTGTAGCCCGGCTCGATTTTTTCTCCATCTTCTCAAAGTATTTTTTCACAGCAACCAGACGCTCATCATGCGTTAACGGATTGCTGCTGACTTCAAAAAACTTATAAGGAATATCGCTATCCTGCAGGTCAGCTATCTGCTTACCTAAAAATGCGCATGAAGCACTCCTGATAAATAGCCAGCACCAGAACGTGATGCGTTCTGAGTCGACCCAGTCCAGCAGGCGACTTTGATCTGCCGGAATAAAACTAAGTGAATGGTTTGCTTCGGCATGAGCCTGGTTTGGTCGCTGTTGATTATTTTCAGGTCGACGCATAGATACTCTCCTCGGGATTTTTCTTTTTATCTTTCTGTTCTAAAATGTCACTTTCTGGCAGCTAACATTTCTAAAAAAATCTTGTTAAAAGCTTAATTATAGTTTTGATAAATGTAAAACAATTTCTTTAAATAGTTTTATTTAAAAAATACATGCATGTTTCTTTAGTGATTTTATACCCATTTCAGTATGGATGAAGCATTCTGATGATGGAAACGTATCACCTGTTTTATGGGAGTGAAGTGGAAGCCTGGTATCGAAAATCCCTGACATCGGTTGAGTAGAAGCACCAGGGAGTACTGCCTGGGTAATTTTTTACATCCGTCGACATGATATGAGTTGCATAACCGTTTACCTCCCGGTGGAAATGTAGCACGTTAAATCACCTGGTTATTCTGGGATTTGGCTCGACTTCTGATTGAGATTAGCTTTATGGTTTGCGCTAGTGAGCAGTCTGGCTAACTTGCGATTATCTGTTCTTCATTTATGCTGAAGTTAAGTGCAATTGCAGAACAGATAATTACTATAGGTAGTATTAAATTTTATGCCTGATGTGAGTTGCTAACTTGAGAGTAATTTAATCCTTCTTTTTTGTCAAAAAACCGCTACTATGATGTCTGTTAAAATACTGCTGATAACCTGATTAGGGTCGGTAATAGTAATATATATTGGTTTGTGTTATATATTGATGTCTATTAGTATCACATTTAATCAATGAGTATCATTGGTAAGAACACTGTACCTAACTATGAAATGATGTACATCACTACCAGTTATTAATAGTGAGGACACTTAATGTTCATTTGAGATTGTTATTAGGTATTCCAGTTATTGTTTGTCTTTTAGTGTGCATTAATGCAAGGTTTAACGTTAAATGGCAACGCAACATGTTTGAGCAATAGCGTAACCAGAATCTACCCCGCGTATTAACGCATTGCTTCATCCAGTTCTGACTCCTGATGTTAATTATCCTGCAATCTGATCAGTAACACCATTTCGCTGCAATAAAATCCATCTGCAACTGATTGGCAAGTCAGTCATAGCTCAATTGAGTATTTATTATCAATGCCCGTAAGAGATTACTTTATGTTTGATTCAGAATTACTTGATCATCGCCATGGTTCATTAAACGCCAATTATCTTAAGAAAATAGAAAATGTTCTCCAGTACGCTCTCAATGAACATCCCCGGACATTAGCCGTACGTGTTGATTTACGTTTATCGCCATCCTGGTCACTGAATGATACGTTAACATGTCATCCGAATTTACAGGCTGACCTTTTAAGCCGTTTTGTTTGTTCAGTAAAAGCCAAAATCCGGCATTACAGGAAAATGCTGCTGAAAGAAGGAAAGAAAGCACATGCCTGTACCCCTCGTTATTTCTGGGTAAAGGAGAGTGACTCTGCTGAATTTCCGCATTACCACCTGGTGATGTTTTTCAATAAAGACCTATTCCGGGGGCTGGGCCGGTTTGATTCGGAGGAGAATAATCTCGCCAGCATGATCCGGCAGGCATGGCTGAGTGCGCTGGATCTGAAAGGATACGATGAGTATCAGTCCCTGGTTCATTTCCCTAAAAATGGTGTTTATATCCTTGATCGTAACGCGCCTGACTTCGTTAAGAACTTTAATAGCCTGGTGTTTCGTCTCAGTTATCTCGCCAAAGAAAACACCAAAGTCTACAGCCCGAATGAGCGCTCAATGGGGGCCAGCCAGAAGTAGTCTCTGCCAGCCAAACAGCAGTGCCAGTATTTTTTAACCGATGAGCGTAATCCTCTGAAGGAGTACCGGCGGGCAATGTTACCCAACCCAGCTGGTCTTCTCCTGTCACTAATCATTCAGAGGGAGAATAAACGCATGAATACCAAAACCAGCGCAGCAGCTGCAACAACGTTACTGAATGCAGACGATCCACTTATCGATATGCACTTCATCACCGCTTACACAAACATGACCGACAAGTGGTTTTACAAACTGATTGCTGAGAACCAGTTCCCTAAACCCATCAAGTTGGGTCGTAGTAGTCGCTGGCGTAAAAGTGAAGTGGAAGCCTGGATGCAGGAAAGAATGACTGAATCCCGCTCGTCCTGAATCCATGTTTTTCAGCGCTACCAGTACCCGACCGGGTTCACCTCACCACAGCAGAACAGGAATAACGCGAAGATGAAACTCACCGAAAATACGCAGTATGTAACAGTGGCGGAATATCGTTCCTGTGTCACCCTGTTGCGAACGTATAGCGATGCTTTGTATGGATGCTGTAATAACGATGAGCGGCAGAGCTGGCGTGCAAGGGCGCTTAACCAGTTGAGCAAAGCTACCTCATTTCATTGCCACCGGGCAAAACCTGCTGATTTCAGGCAGTTTAAATCGGCCTGTCAGCAACTTCAGCACAGTATCAACAGCGTCTCCCGAGAAGGTCAGCTAATCAGCATTGCCTGAATTCCTTTCCTGATAACAGTTCAAGGTACAGATATGAAACAAAAGGCCGCTAAATACGCCCTGAATGAGTTTGGCTATCTGGTTAATGTTAAAGACTTTCGATTTCCGCCAGCAGGAAAGCTTTACTGCTTCTATTGTACCCATCCGGTGGTGCTGGTGCCTGCTCAGGATAACAGTGACGCACACTTCCAGCATGTGCTCACGATGTCAGGTCGGGATGAAATCATTGCCTGCCCCACCCTGGAGTCGTATCAGACTAAGCAAGCCCGCTAACCTGCACAAAAGGCAGCAATATCTTCTTTCCTGCCATTCGCACTTTTGCCCTCCCTTTATCGATGGAAGAGAAATCAATGAGTCATTACCTGTCCACCACAACTGCCGGGAGTTTGGCTGATGTGGCTCACGTTCGTGCCTTTCTGCAGCAGGCCGTTGATCATTATCCGCGACTTGCCGCGTTTTGTTTTACACTGAGATTGCCGTGCCGCGAGAATCTTGCGGATTATCAGTCATTAATGTTGCGTTTTCATACCGAAGTCTGGCAGCGCACCGACGAGTATTCGCGTAAACGTCAGCAGACCCGCCGTCATTCACCACCGACGGTCTTACGCTGGATATGGGGGGCAACCAGTGCTCCGGTTTGTCGCATGGCGTTGATGATGAATCTTGACACGTTAGGAGGGGGGAATACTTCACAGCTTAACGACAGCGCGTTGCAGGATATGAGCGAAATCATATGCGATGCAGGGCAGACGGTCAGTGGGATCCGTTATGATGCTGTGACAAATATGGCATCGTTATCCATCAGTCGGTCTGGCCGTGGCTCATTCTCATCCCCATTCAAACAACTGAAAGCATGGATACAGGCCATGGACGCGCCAGTTACCATGGTCAGAACTGGAATAGCAGGTTAATACCCTGTTTATGAGGTACCCGTTTTGGTATCGTTATTAAAGGGTTAAGACTGTTTACCGCAATACATCACCAAAACACCTCCTGAGCTGGCTAAAACACTGGTGACGATTGAAACAAAAAAAGCCCCGCAGGGCTTTTTGAATAACAGGCTGGGTTCATGCACTAATTGATCGCTTCAGCGTAAATACCTGGCTTTCTATTTTTTACCCGAGAATTTACTGGGCTTTAACTTATCAGTATTTCCCGGCGTATCTTTATTGTCACGGCGGCGTTGATCAAGCTCTCCTGTTGAAGGGGCTACGGGTTTTGGACCTGGTTTCAGACTCATAGTACTTTCCTTTTAAACGATTAACCACGGCAACAGAGTGATGCCGCTGCTGTATTTTTTGGGACGGCTACGCTGCATTTCAATATTTGACATTATTTTTAATGTGGTTATTCGCTTGCGCTCACGTTTCTGATAGCAGATGTTTTCCCTGTATCTGTTCTGGCTGGCCGAAAAGCTGGGGCGTACCCCCTACAGTGTGGCCTGTAAGATAGCGGCTCTCCGGGACATGCCAGAAGAGTGGAAAGATCAGTACCGCAAGGTTTCGGATGATATTCGCAAGTCAGGCCTGAGCATCAGCGATTATGTTCAGCATAACGGCCAGAATTAACCGATTTCGGTTCTGTTCTGTCGGAACACGGGGTAGTCTCATAGACAGTTTTGAAGCGTACGTCTTAAGATGAGCGACTTCTTCCCGATGCTATTGCAGAAATTACATGACCAGACATAAATGGCTGTTACGCCACAGACGCTGTACTTCCAGAGATACGCTTGAAAAAGTGATAGATAAAAACAAATACGATCTGACCGACGACGAACTGGAACCCTTTAATGCAGCAGTCGACCACCGACTGGCAGAACTGACGATGGGAAAGTTGTATGACCGTGTACCGCCAGGAGTCTGGAAATTTGTGAAATAGGCTAGGTTAATTTTCTTACGCCAAATAATCTCCCGGCCTGATTAATTAGCGTAACATTTTGATACTTAAAATAAAAAGCATCATGTGCGCCAGTGTTGTGGTTCCACAAAATCTGATTATATCCGGTCGTGATTCATCGTACATTCATAACATGTGCAATCGCCTTTTCAAGCGTTCACGCTGTCATAATACCCACACAACCTAGTGTCTACGTTTACCCATGGTTGAAAAACGTTTGATATACTTCAGCCTTTATCCACTGCTGCCATAAACTTATGGAAATTGAATTAGATAAAAGCTTTAGAGAAAGGATTTTCCACGCAGTCATTTTTGAAGTCACGGCCAATATTATTATCGCGCTGTCACTCGCCTGGCTGATGAACGTGTCGGTACTCCAGTCAGGCTCACTGTCCGTGATATCCGCGCTGACCGCTACGGCCTGGAATTTTGTGTTTAACAAACTCTTTGACTCCCTTCAGAAAAAATACCGGTTTGAAAGAACATTTCTGGTTCGCGCACTCCATGCGGCCTGTTTTGAAGTTGGACTTATCATCACGTTAATTCCTGTGGCAATGGTGATGCTGAATTTAACGGTAACGGAAGCTTTTTTTGTTGAGATCGGTCTTGTACTGTTTTTCCTGCCGTACACGATGCTGTTTAACTGGATCTACGACTACCTGCGCTGGACATTTGTTGGACGTAAACGGTCTGCTATGTAGCTCAACGTGTCCGGGACAATACATCAACTGATCTTATCATGCGCTTTTTTGCTCGATAATTACAGGCTCTAAGAGTTCTGCTCCCTGGTTCTTCACATTACCAACAGCGTGCGATACGGGATGCCATATAAAATGATCAGCTGACACAGCTCCATCAGCAGCAATTTCTTCAGCCTCCTTGCCAGACTCGTCCTGTATCATCCACTCCCTGGCAACTTCCGGAACCAGGACAAGTGGCCGCCGGTCATGGATATACGCTCCCTTGGGCATCCTCTCAACGCCGGAGAGGCTGTCAATGCGCTGACCCGGCAGCTTGACACTGTGTACCAACAGGTCGCTAAAAAATTACATGCCAATCGTTTAATTTAGGCAGGCATTACAGCCTCGATGCGCCTTTGGCACAGTTCGAGGCTTGGCCGCGCGGGGTCACTCGCTTTTCGCACTCAGCGCCGCAAATTCTTTCTTGGCTTCAGAAAGCGTATTGGCGAAACGGGGATTTGCATGCAGCGCAGCCACTACTGCGGCCCCCATAATTCGACCGCTGTCGACATCACTCTGCCAGTGCGCACCGCAGACAACCCGGCTCTCTCCGAAATCCATACCTCGTTTAAGAATTTCCGTTTCGCGGGCTGGATTTATTTCAGCTAATACCAGCGCTGCAGCCCAACCGAATGAAGCGTGGCCCGAAGGATAGGATCCTGTTTTTGCCATTTTGTCATCCTTCTCCGGGGTACAAGTAGGATTTTTATAAAGAACAAAGGGGCGAACTCGCATATAGTGATCTTTTGCGCTGCGCATTGCATAATCGTGACTGTCCTGCAAAACTTCACTGAGCAGCAGATAAAGTACCGGTGTACGCTCAGCGGAAATCACCATCCCGAACGCTTCAGAAAATGCCTGGCCAAAGTTTTTATAATTGGCATCCTTGGCTGCGAGTTCGGTTCTTTCTTTGTTTTTTAAAACCCGCCCCGTCTCGTAGTCAGCTTTATCCTGCAGAAAGGCAACAGAGTTCTCAGTCGGTGGTGGAGGCAAAATTGCAAGGCTGTCTGGGGAAGTATCCGCATTCAGAAATCCTTTATTTTCTTTAGCATATGTTGTTGATACACTGAGAACGCTGCAGATGGCGGCAGTCAGAAAAATATACATTTTTTTCATGTTAATATCCTTTTTATTGTCAAATTAAGCAATATCCAGTGCTATAGGAAATGATGCGCTACAATTATTAACACTTCCTTAAACGATAATGGTGTTTACCTACTGTACCTGCCCAGAACACAACAAAAGCAGTGCCAGATAGTATATACCAGTAATTAGAATGCAATTTTAACCCGAATAACTTTATTAAAGTTATCTCTATAACAATAAACTGCACCGATATAACCGATTAAGCAAATGCAAAGATGTTATATTTTTTAACGAAATGTTTAATGTTATTACCCTTAATTTGTGAAGCGTATAAAAACAAGTTTAGCCAGAATGTCTTGTTTAATAATGCGCATATGCGTAAAAGGCGAAATCAATATCCGTAATGGATTATACCGTCCAGCAGAATACCCTCGACCTTGATATGCCCGTTTTTTTAGCTTCGTCGATCATGCTGCGCAGCGCCTCAATCGACAATGGTCTGGATTCATTCTACCTGTGCACCATTGCGTGGCAGTTAGGGCGCAGATATAGAGGATCGCTATCCCCAGTGAACAGGATCGAAGTGCAGCTGTTCGTCACGTTCGCTCAGCAGTAATACCCTTGTACCCGGGGCAACGTTGTAGCGGCCGATTGGTACCGGGTCATAAGTAATATCCCGATCAGCTTCATCAGCAATCAGTGACAGGTAATTTTCGCGGGTCATCGACTGGGAAAAACGTCCACACATACACACCTCCTCTGGGCAGAATCAAAGTATAGATAATGCCGCGTGAGCGGCATGGAGGCGCCAGCTGAAGTTGAATGGAGTACGACAGGCAAATGGCGCCGGCGCCCAGCGTAGCCGGCTGCCGTTTTGATAGGTTCTGCCTGAACGATCCCCTTCCCTGCAAAGCCAGACCCGCTAAAAACGCTGCTGGCGCCTCTGTACGCGGCACGACAAGGCGTTAGCCGTAGTCGGGGCGTATCTGGGGTCCGCTTGGAAAACGGAAATTATCCCACGTTAAGCTTGTTTTTTAGGTAGTCAGATTTCTGCTGCTGTATTTTACTGCGCCAGGCGTAGAGCTGAGATTCATAAAGGCCGAGCTCCCGGACGGCGGCGGCCACGCCAATGCGCTCAGCGAGCTTCAGGGCCTCGCTGCGGAACTCCGGAGAATGTTGTTTACGCGACTTCTTACTTACGGTTGCTGATTTTGTCATGTGAGTCACCTCTGTCTGAGAGTTTACTCACTTAGTTACGTGTCTACTATTCGCGGGTAGGATCAACTATAGTTATGTGTGAGCTTTGGTCACTTCAGTTGTTAGGGGGCTAATCGAGTTGTCCAGGAGAAATCCCCATCCGCTTCCTGAACATGGCTATAAAAGCGGAAGGATCGTGGTAGCCCAAGGATGAAGATACATACTTAACCGATTTTCCTTCTTGAAGGAGGATTATAGCCAATAATACTTTTCTCCTTATACTCCACTCGTTAAAGTTAATGCCAGTGGATAAAAGGAATCGCCTTGAAAGCGTTCTTTCACTTAATCCTATTTTATCACTCCAACTCTTAAGTGTATAAACAGCATCAGGTTGGTTAATCATTTTTTGTGTTATTTTTTTTATTATTTCATCGTCGCTAAGTGGAAGAAAACAGTCAAAACTGTCACTTAGGGCTAGTTGCTCACCCAAGACATTTGCGAGGTTTTTATCAGCCTGACTTGAAGGGTACCCAACAGATCTCCGGGAGAAATCTTTAATTATTTCTCTAATTATTCCATTTATTTTAAGGGTTTTAACCTCAGAAGATAAATGTCTGCATAATTTTTCATGAAAGTGAATGATTACATATTCAATATTTGTCAAAGCTAAGGACTGATGACTGGTTTGTGGTGGCAACCAGACTGCGAACTCAGGAGTAGAAAGGTATGTATCCCCATTAACATTTATTTTTACCAGGCCCACGCATGAATACATGAGCTTCCCCCAGTGCAAACTCTGATCAGGAAAATCTGTTCCAGCAACCCATTTTGCACAGCGAAACCAAATCGACTCAGGTGGTTCTCCAGTTTTGTCTCGATTAGACATAGGCTTTCCTTTCACAGCTATTGTTTGTCTGGTTTTCAGCATTTCCAATAATTTTATTATCCTTATCATAGTTCTTGTTAGCAACATCAATTAAGAACCCGAGGTGATTCATGTTCAATAAAATCATAGATTTATCTGTTCCACTTATGACAGGCATAGCCTCAGATCCTCCAGCATTTCTACCTGAAATTAATTATGTGACCAACAGTGAAGGAGCCTCCCAACTGGCTGCTAGCTTCCCCGGTTTAACCACAAATGAGCTGCCTAGACATGAAGGCTGGGCTGTTGAGTTTGTCAAAATGAGCACCCATGCAGGCACACATATGGATGCGCCATATCACTATCATTCACATATGGATGATGGCACCCCTTCGCTTACGATTGACCAAATCCCATTAGAGTGGTGTGTGGGGCCGGGCGTTAAACTTGACTTCAGACATTTCCCGGATGGCTATGTTGTCACTTCAGCTGACATTGTTGCAGAGCTTGCAAGAATTAATCATGAGCTTAAACCAAATGATATCGTTTTGGTTAATACATCTGCTGGCAGCAAGTATGGGAAGGATGACTTCTTAGACAGTGGTTGCGGAATGGGGCGAGAAGCCACACTGTTCCTGACATCGCGTGGTGTAAAAGTCGTTGGTACTGATGGATGGAGCTGGGATGCGCCGTTTTCTCGCACGCAAAAAAAATATGAACAAACTAAAGATGCTTCACTGATATGGGAAGGGCATTTTGCAGGCAGTGTATTACCCTACTGCCAGATCGAAAAACTTACTAATCTGGATCTTCTTCCATCTACAGGATTTACTGTGATCAGTCTCCCAGTAAAAGTAGCAGCTGCTTCTGCTGGCTGGGCACGTCCTGTTGCTTTGATTAATTAATAAGAGAGTTCAATATGCCACGTATTACTATTCCTGAATTAGACAACCTGACTGATTCTCAAAAAGAACAATATGCACGTTTTCCTGCAAATCTGACCCTGGGACTGCTGGCAACTTCTTGCTCTGCTCAAGGTTATCTTTCTTTGGGCGCCTCATTTCCTGCTGGTAAGTTAAATAACAAAGACAGAGAAATGATTATAATGCGAGTCGGCTGTTTGAGTCGCAGCCCTTATGAAAGGATGCAACATTATCCTTTGGCATTGAAATCAGGATGGACGGAAGAAGAAATTTCTCTGATTGAGGCAGGAGCATTAATGGCAGAGAGAGAGGCTACAATTCTTAAATTCGTAGAGGAGTGTGTGGCTAAGGTGAAAGTTTCTGATAAGATTTTCAATAAAATTCGCGAATTTTATGATGACACACAAATCGCGGAATTAACGCTGATTATTGGTCACTATATGATGACAGCGCGATTCCTTGAAACCTTAGAGATACCGCTTGATTCAGCGGCTACTTCATGGGATGCAATGTCTGTTTAAATATCAATCCCTATTTATTTAGAATACACTATATTTTTTATTGACAAAGGCTCCTTCTGGAGCCTTTGTCAATCCGACTACTGATTATCCATGCGATGTTTCCGCACCGAGCATATTGATAGCAGTAATGTCCGCTCCTGGCTGTGAGTTCAACTGATGGACGCAACACACTTATTGAACCGTTCTGCGGGTGATTCATAGTCTAGCGTTTTTCTCGGCCTTTCGTTGAGCTGTCTGGCAACACTGTTAAGTCTCTGCTGGCTGTGAACCGATAAGTCAGTTCCTTTTGGAAAATATTGTCTGAGCAATCTGTTCGTATTTTCATTTGAGCCACGTTGCCAGGGAGATTGAGGATCACAAAAATAAATCTGAATGTTTGTCGCTACAGTAAATCGAGTGTGGCTGGTCATTTCAGCGCCACGATCCCAAGTTAATGTTTTATAAAGCTCAGCAGGTAATTCCCGGGCTTGTCTGATGAGTGCAGATATAACCGTTATGGTCTTGTTGTCTCTGATCTTCGCCAGCATAACAAAATGGGAATGACGTTCTACGTGGGTGATGATATAGGAATTTTTCGAGCCCTGAATCAAGTCACCTTCCCAGTGACCTGGAATGGCTCTGTCAGCCGCCTCTGGTGGCCTTTCGCTGATAGGTATCGTGTTCGGGATTGACCCTAATCCTTTCCCTTTAAGTGATGACGTTCTGGATCTACGCACTGCTCTCCCGCTTCTGAGGCATTGCTGCAGCTCTTTTTTTAATGCTCCACGGGTTTGTATAAAAAGTGTTTTATAAATCGTTTCGTGTGACACATGCATTTCCTGATTAGCCGGATAACAGCGTTTCAGCCAACCGGCGATCTGTTCCGGCGACCAGTCCTGATGCATCTTCTCTGCAATGATTTTACACAATGCGGGGCTTTCAATTAGCTTGCAGGGTTTTGGTCTCAGCGCATTTTCCCACGCAGTAGCATCGGCTTTTGCTGCACGGTATTGTTTTGCACCACCGTGCCTCCTGACCTCGCGGCTAATCGTTGAGGGCGCTCTTGATAATTTGGCGGCGATGCCCCTGATACTGAGTTTTGCTACCAGCCCTCTGGATATCTCCTCTCTTTCATCAAGCGAAAGCGCTAATCGGTGCCGTTTTCGCACGGGAGGACGGTATCTTCCCGCAGCGAAGACAACAGTCGACGAAGAGTGAATGTCAGGCTGTTTGAGGCATCTTCAATCAGCTCCGGTAGCTGTTGCTGGAGACTCAGGATCCCGACAGGAATAGTGAAACCATATTCAGCGAGCAGAGAACGAAGCTGGTTGGCCAGCGCCGTTCTCTGCTCAACCATTAGTTGGCGTGTGTTCCGAAGCGCCTTGATATCCTGCTGTTCTGTGGTTTTTACAGAAACAAAGTGAATACCCGGGCGAAATGCTGTCTCGCAAATTGCCAACGCATCATTGGCATCATTTTTCTGGCTACGGACAAAAGCTTTTATGTGTTGTGCGGGGATGAGTCTGACGCAATAGCCCATAGATGCGAAGGTTCGCCCCCAAAAATGCGAAGTGGCGCAGGCTTCCATAGCAACAAGAGTTCCAGGTTCAAACTGTCGGATAGTATCCAGCAATTTAGAATGAGAGATTTTTTTGTTCCATGCGACGGAGCCATCGACCATCCAGACGCAGACCTGAAAAACTGATTTGGCGATATCAATACCAACAACTCTGATCGTGCTCATGTGATTTACTCCCGTAGCAAACGCAGACAGTAAAAGTATGGCACTGGCTGCTTCAGGAAAGGGCGTCCATCACATCACTACACATAACGTATTTCTCCGATCATACCGGTGTCAGTGTAAATCATAATAATTACTACACGTGCGTTATTATAAAGTATCGCTTCAGGGTACCTGACAATAATATCCCATTAATAATAAATCTTACATTTATTATTATTTTGTAAAAAAGCATCAATGCAGAACATATCAATTCTGTGAATCTCATCAGAATCTGTAATGCATTTATTTTTTAAAGGCACAGAATTATAAAAAAAATATATCACCGGAATTACACTCGGATTTCACTTAAATTCAACAGTCAGAACATAATTATGAAAGTGATTAAATCAGTGGCGAAACACTCAATAAAAGGATTCCTGCCCGGGATGTTATTTCTTGCTCTTCAGCCATATGCGGCTCAGGCTGCAGATGCCTTCAGTACTGGCTCCCCATGGATGCTGGGCGGCTGGGGAGGAGTACGTTCAGACTTACAGCAGAACGGCGTCAGTTTCCAGGCTGGCTATACCATGGAATCAGCATCCAATCTGGCTGGCGGATATCACACCTCCACCACCGCACGTTACAGCGATCAGTGGGCGTTCGGGGTTAACCTCGATCTGGAAAAACTGCTGAACTGGCAGGATGCGGAATTCCAGATGACCATCACGGACCGTAACGGGCAAAACCTGTCAGATCAAATTGCCGATCCCCGCACCGGCATGCTGTCATCCGTTCAGGAAGTCTATGGTCGTGGGCAGACCTGGCGGCTGACGCAGTTCTGGCTGAGAAAAGGACTTTTTGGCGATGTGCTCGATCTGAAAGCCGGCCGCGTCACCGTCGGCGAAGATTTTGATAACTTTGACAGCAAGTTCCAGAATCTGGCATTCGGCAGCGGGCAGGCAGGCAACTGGCGCGGCGATCACTGGTACAACTGGCCGGTCTCCCAGTGGGGCGGACGTGTACGTCTGAATATTACGCCGGAAGTGTTTATGCAGGTGGGCTTCTATAATCAGAATCCTTATAACTACGATCGCGGGGATGGTTTCCGCCTCGAATTCAGCCCGACAGAAGGGAACCTGGTTCCGGTAGAGCTGGGCTGGCAGCCGAAACTGGGCAGTGATAAATTGCCGGGTAATTACCGACTTGGTTATTACTACTCTTCCGTCAACGATAATGTGTATGGCTCATGGCATAACGGTGGCTTTAATGATACCGCTCATGCCTACGGCGGTTATATCCTGGCACAGCAACAACTGAGCGCTCAGGGTGGCAGTACCGATCGCGGAATTACATTAACCCTTCAGGCGGTGATGAACGATCACAAAACCTCAAAAACAGATAATTATCAGTCTATCGCCGTCACCTGGAAAGGCCCGTTTGACGCCAGACCACAGGATGAAATCGGTGTGGGTGCCGCACGTATTCATGTTAACTCTGCCTATACCCGCATGCTACGCCAGGAAAATGCTTTCAACGGCGAGACAGACTACAACAGTCCGACTTATCTGCCCGTCCAGGAAGGAGCAGAATATAACTATGAACTTTATTACAATGTGCAGGCGACTGACTGGCTACAGATCCGCCCGAATCTGCAGTATGTTTCCGCGCCGGGCGCAGTAAGTGAAGTGGATGATGCTTTCATTGGTGGCATCAGCGCGAACATCGTCTTCTGATGTGCAGCGCTCTGCTACAGAAAACAACGGCCACTCGGTCGTTGTTTTATTCGACTGAAACAGGTAAACAGGAGAATCCGGCAGTACATACCGGTGCAGGTATCCCCACGCCAGCTACGGATGCCCGGGTAACGAATAGGAGCCCTGATGGCGTGAATATCAGATGAGCAGACTGGAAAAAATACACCTCGTGGTACAGATAGCCGCGCAGATCACCACGATAGCTGCTGCTATTGCGGTGGGTGCATGGGCTTTTTATTCCACGTTTTATGTGAAAAAAGAACAGCTCGTCACGGAATACACCCTGAAGGAGTTAGCTCAGAAGACGATCCGTGAGCCTCATATCCAGGCCAGAATCGATGCCACCATTCAGCCACTCGATCCAGACGGCAGTCTGCTGCAGGTGAAAGTCACGCTTTCCAATCCCGGCAGTCTGGAAGGTAAGGTTCTGCTGGATGATGCCGCATTGACGCTGGTTCCGGTCAGTTTTTCTGAAGGTTCTCCCATTTACCAGTCGCCCGTCAGCCTGATGTCCGGTCGCTACGCAGGCCCGCTGCAGCGCCTGGTTCTGCCCTTCGTGAATATCGGAGCTGGCGAAAATTACGAGTTGATGTTCATCTATCGTATCAACACCCCGGGAACGTATCTGATCCGTTTCCTGGCGCTGAATGATACCGGCCGTCAGGAGAAACAACATTTCGAATCCGGGCAGGTTCCGTACCGGTACTCCGTTGGAGCAGATCAGTATGTCGTTATCCGACAGAAAGGACGATAACCCCCTCCACTGATAAGTTTTATATAATCCCTCCAGTCAGCCATTCCAGAATAAAAAAGCCAGCCACTGGAGAGGGCTGGCGAATCAATACATCATCGTTATTGGTTATGTTGTGACTTATGGATGCAGGCAAGCTTACCAAGTATAGCCTGTAAATAGCCCTATTTCACTGCAGTTACTGACATAAAACAGGACCAGTGATGCACACCAGACCACGAAAGTGATAACCGGTCTCCTGGGATTTAAACGAGTGGGATGAAACCTAACCGGTGATTACCATCCGGGGGTAAGCATCACATATGGACATTGTTGACGTTTACGCTGATATCTGTCAGCCAGAACCACAATAAAATCTGATCGCCTGCTTTTAGCGAGGAACAGGCATAACAACCTATTATATTCGGTTTATTTGGGATCTTATCATGCCCGGCGGGTGGCCGAATTTCCGCGAAAATGCACGAGAAAATGCGACAGAACTTCCTAAACCCACTATAGCGGCGACAGATTTTACACTATATACCCCCCGATGTACGAGCACGGTAAATCAAATGGAGTGACCACGATCCGGTAGACAGTTTCTGTCCTCACGACGAGGCCAGTATCGTGTCGCCCAACAGGCTCCAGCGACAGTTCGATCAGGATGCTCCGGATGAGCGTTAGGCCCCCAACGATCACTGGGGCGGGTCTGGATAGTTTCATGCTTCCGTTGATTGGCCACATCGTACCGCCAGCGCAGGCCGTATCGGTTTGCGGTTTCAACATCGACGGTGATCGTGGCGTCCCGTTTCTGAATGACCTGCTCCATGGGAGCTTATCCATCATCACCCTAAATTCCGCACAGGCAGCCTTCAGGGCGTCGATTTGGTCCTGAGACAGTGAAGTGGACTGTGGTACCGTGCCGCCACCAGCGCCCGTATTCAGCACCTGGTTAATCTCGGTCATGGCTGCCACATCGAGGTCACAGATGAGTAGGCCTCAGCGTGTAAATGACCTTCACTAACTGGCATTTGCGATATTGAGTGTGATACTACAAATGCCTACTACTGCCCTGTCAGGAGCTTTTATTGGTAAAAAATATGGTTTATTAATGTGACCGGGATCACTTAACCACTTTGGATATAACCTCACTATGATTGTGGTCTATCAATGAGGTAAATTTGAATGTTTAATCTTCTAAGAATCGAACCCGCTTTTACGGATGATGAATATGGTTTTACCCAATCTTTGCTTGCTTATATTAACGGAGACAGCAATTTCATCACTGAGAAGGAAAAACTCGGTGTAATACTTGAACATGCATACGATCGCCACTCTGCGAGCGATCAGAAAATTGTTCAACATGCTCTTTTTCTTATTTATCAAAGCGTACTTGCTCACCCATTATCAACGCCAGCTGCCAGACAATATGATCCAGCTATTCTTGAAATTAAAAATGCCATTGAACAAAAATGGCTTGAGAGTGAATTTTCTGGTCTGGTTATCCCTCCAGAAGTTGATTCCGTAAAACATTACGGCGATTATTTAAAATCAGTCTGGCAAACGCATAATGCATCTCATCATCAGGTTTTTGAATTTCTTGAAAAAGATGCCACAACGAAACAACTCTATTACTTCTTTAAAAGCGACAGCGCATTAAATTTGATTTTTTTTGACCTCGTTGCCTATACATTGATTGGTTCTCAACCTGAAACCAGGGGAACTATCAGTGAAAACCTCTGGGATGAAATCGGCCATGGGGATAATGTATTTACGCATGTCAATCTATATAAAGATGTTCTTGCCCGACAGGATATTACATTGCCGGGAAACCACTATATAGATATGTATGGCGTTGAAGCATTAGCAGGCCACAACGCATTCATGATTGGCTCCGTCAACCGCAAACATTACTACAAATTGCTGGGTGTCATGGCTATGACGGAAGTACTTGATCCTCCGCAATACGAAAAACTGGTGAAAGGGTGTATCCGTCTTGGACTGGTTGACAGGGATGTAAAATATTATACCGAGCACATCACTATTGATATTAAACATGGTGATGACTGGCTTTATAATGTTATCGATGTGATTGCGAATAAATATCCAGAAACACGCAAAGAATTTTATATTGGCAGTTTACTCAGGTTGCGCACAGCAGAACGCTATTACGATCAACTGATGAATAACCTGGATTCGATAGTCTGAAGAGACTGCTCCCGGTTCATACTTGTCGGGACAGTTTTTGTAAAAGGAGGTGATACTTGGCGTATTTACTACTGGCACTTGCTGCCATTTTCTGGGGAGGGAATTATGTCGTCGGACATATTCTGGTTCAGTATGTTGATCCTTACGGACTTAGCCTGATACGTTGGGCTGGAACGACACTACTGATGCTCGCGTTTTACTGGAAGATCTTTTCTCGTGATTTTTCCACACTAAGACAAAACATTGGCATCAATACACTACTTTCATTCCTAGGTCAGGTTAGTTTTCCCTTAAGTCTTTATATAGGATTACAGTACACCACCTCACTCAACGCTGCTATTTATATTTCTGGCACTCCCTGTATGGTGCTTTTAATCAATTACTTTATTTTCCATGAACGGATTTCAGCCCGGAATGTTGCTGGTGTAATTGCCAGTACGGTTGGTGTTATCTACCTTGCATTTTCCAGCGCCAGTGGTAACGGCAGTATGAAAGCTTTTGGCTGGGGGGATGTATTGACGATTATATCCGCCCTTAGCTGGGCGTTTTACTGTGCTTTTTTGCGGCTAAAAAATACATCGGTGAAAAATACGTCTTTTGTAGCTTTCAGTTCACTGATTGGTACTATTATCCTGGTTCCCATGTTCTGTCTGCATGCTGCACTGTCGCCCAGTTATCATGGCATAATTTATACTGCCAGCCCTTCAGTGATTATCGGGATCCTTTACTTAATCATCTTTCCGTCGTGGTTATCCTATGTTTTCTGGAGTAAAGGGGTTTCATTGATTGGTACAACACGCAGCGAAATTTATACTCATCTGATACCGGTTTCCGGTGGTCTTATGGGGATCCTCTTTCTTGGCAATACGCTCAGGACATACCACATCATAACGCTGATACTGATCGTCTTCGGTATTATCTGTTGTTCTGGTAATAAAAGTGTAAGCGCAAGCCGCCAGCCCGATTGAGTATCGCTGCGCAACATTTAGGTCAGGCATAGTGAGTAAGGTTGAGTGAATGCAGAATGCAGCAGCTATGGCGGCTGCATCAATTTGTGTATTCTACACCCTGGAGTTTATTGGGTCTAAATATCGCATTTAGTATGCTTTGCTCCCACTTAACCAATTACAATTGTATTTATCATAAGGTAGATGGAGCATTGCCTGTTATAACGATGAAACCATAAATCCTTGTTCAGATGTTCTCCCTAATCCTATCGGTAGAGCGTAATTGACCGTCCCCCTTGAACGATACAGACCGTTCGTACAAACCGTTTCAATCACTTCGATTTGCTTATCGGGTGTTATTGCAGGAATGACTACGGAACCCCTTATAAGCGGATAATTGATAATCCTTCTCAAGCATTATGTTCTTCTAGCTGATTTGTACTAATGAGTCTCAGGCGCCCACGGTTGAGCCGCAGGAAATTGGATCGCTGACACACACAATTCCTTTGCCGTTCACCGTAAACCAGGGGCGCGTTGAAATGACCTGGCCGCCGTGCATGATGTGTGTGCGTACAGGTTTCCGTCAACAAGTACATCTATTCCGTTGATTTTTAGTAACGGTTCACCCTCTATCCGCGGGCGAGCGGGGAAGGCGCCGTGGCCGGTTCCAACACTGTTTTTGGTTGCTATGGCTGGCATAAGGCTCCTTTGATAACCACATACAGGTTCTTTAGATATTCAGCAGGTTAACTATCTGGCCGTACGAGTCAGCATACTGCTGGCTTATCTTCGAGTCATAAGGCCCTATTTTGTACTCACCTTTAGCGGCTATTACTTCCTGCCTTGCAACGGCACAGGCTGCACTTCCAGCATTTCCGTTGCCACAGACATCAATGACTTTCTTATCACTGACGCTCAGGAAGTTATTCTCAGCATTAAAAATGCACCTTACTCAGTTGGTGTCCAAACTTTGGGGTGTAATTCACTTAAGGTGGGATTACATTTATACTTTAGGGTCCGATGGTGGCCTTTCTCGATTTTTCCGCTCATCTATTTTTGCAAACACATAGGACGAATACTTGCACCAACACCTGCAATACAACTCATGACAAATGTTTTAACAATGTCATTGTGACTAACATCAAATCCTTTAGTGTGTAAATACGTAATGCTAAAGCGAAGAATAAGACCTAAAGCAAAAAAGACACAGTTCCATATATGGCTCCTAGTCTGAGCTGAGAGAGTGTTACTTTCTTCATTTTTTATCCCCTGCTTTGTTAATTGCATTTTGAGTTGCATCACCAGACACCTCCGATACAAAAGCACTACCAGTTTCAGCCCAAAATCCAGATGATGGGCCCAAAATAGGCCTTAAAATTGCTGGAGTATATATTCCGACTACACCACCAGTTACAGAACCAACAGCTGCACCACCTAATGATGCCGGATCGGCTCCGTCAGTCAAGAATGCCCCACCAGAATTGATAAATATATTCGTAGGGATATTGTACTCCGGAGCAAGATAACCAGTCGCTGTAAACGTCGCCGCACTAATGATCGCAGGAGCACTTTATATGGCTCCAGAAGTTGCTATAGCTAAAGGTATCTCTGGTGCATTGGTTAGCGGTGGTATTAATAGTGCATATCAATATGTAAATATGAAGCCGGGGGGATGAGTTTAGCTACATTACACCTTTGCTAGAACCGTCGACAATAACTTTCGTGATATTGGTGCTGTCTGGCATATCACCTTTTGCGATCTTATTCAGTCCAGCCTGTGTTTCTTCCGGGGGCAGATTATTGTCAGTTGCGTACTGATTCCCGCTGCATTAATAGCAATGGTATTGTCGATCCCTTTTCCGAAGCTTAACGAGTTATTCTCAACCTTTTTAATACCGCCATTTCGTTTACCTTCCTATATTTTATTGATTATCATAGAGTTAGTGCGATTTATCGCACTGCGTCAGGTGTATAGCGGATAAAAAACAAACACAATGGCGGGCGTTTTCACGCAGGTTAAGGGCTACCGGAAATAAAATTGCGTCAAAAATAAACGCCATCATGCCTGTATGATGGGATACAGAGAGGATAAAAGGAAGATACATCACTATTACATCAAAAATACCTCATTATTGCGTCACTATTACACCATCAGAACCTGAGTACATCAGTATTACATCACTTTTACGTCACGCTGATTAATAACAATAACGGTGAATGCTGGCTGATTTTAATCTGACAGCGTGAAGCGTTGGACAACGAGCTACGTGAGGCGTCAGCGGGTTTCAACGGGACACCCTTTAGTACACGCAGGGGGAGATAAAAACGTCTGGCTCGAAGAGGCGGGATTTTCGACCAGTCCCCCCGTTACCGTGATCGTTGAGCACGGGTTACTGGTCATACGGCTGGCACCCGAAAGATAACTGACTAACAAAAAATCCCGGCCCTGAGGCCGGGATTATTCAGCTGTGGTACAGATTAACGAACATCGAATATCCAGAAGACCAGACCGGCCGGAATACCCAAGAGGCTGATTTTTAGGATCGTAGCGATCTCTGTTTTTCCAAAAGGGAAGGATTTATCAAAATCCCAAACAGGCCATCCTTTGAGTAAATAAGAAAAAAACCACCTATCATTAATACAAAACACATTCCAATACATAGAAAAATTAACAATTTTATAGATTTTCTAGGTTTATTTAGATTCATTTTTACCTCCAGAAATAGCTTTGTTCAAACTATCCCCCACTACTCCAGAGGTAAAAGAGTCGATAGCATTAGCACTAATTGAAGGTACAGAACTTTGTGGCACTGGTTTGGTTATTGTCCAGACACCAGTCGGTACCCATTCATATTGTTTTGATATCGGATTAAATATTTTATCAGCCTGAACTTTTAGAACATTTCCCGCAGTATAACCAGCTGAAGCCCCAGCCTTACTCACTAACGCAGCCATAAATGGATCATCACCTTTAATTTCGGCCTGATAATAGCCACCTACTGCGTTCCATGTCATTACAGGGTCATAACCTTTACCAGCAGTAATCGCCCCGATCACACCAGAGCCAATTAAGTCTGACAAACTCACTTTTCCTGTTGTCCCATATTGAATACCAGCACTCAGCCCAGCACCAACCCCCACAGCAATAAGCTGCTCCTTAGTATTGTTAACAGTATTAGTAATAATGGCTTTACCTCCCATTATCGCCACTGGCCAGGAAGTCGGATCCATGACTACAGACAATATACGATCACCCTGCGTAATATTATCCTGCAAGAATTTAAGATCGACTCCATTAAGATAATTTACCAATGCTGCGGCACTTGGATCCTTCAGTTTTTCATCCAACCGGATTTGATGTGGATTAGCATCATTAGCAACATTAGTCGCACCCTGTATCAGTTCCTGCCAGCTAACACATCTAACACCACCTCCTGTACAGGCTTCCTGAAGCTCTTTACTTTTTTTGTTGCTGATATCGATATATTTCTCGACAACCTTATTACAATCTCCGCCCGACTTCTTACAATCTTGCATTTCTTTATCAAGCTGCCGGGCTTCTTTTGAACTCAGGAAGTTATTCTCAACCGCGTTCTTACCAGACTGTGCACCCGTTGTTGCGCTCTGCGAGTCCCCCCCGACTATATTGCCCGCAAATCCCGAGGCGATGGTCGCCAGATTACTGACGAGCTGTTTATCGCTTTCACTCAGGTCGCTGGCCTGCCTGCCCGGATACATCGTTTCCAGAATGGCTTTCGCAACCAGTTCACCTGTCGCGGCTCCGGCTGCTCCTGCCGCCGCATTCCCTCCCTGTAGTGCCGCGACCGCACCACCCAATATCGCGTGGGCTATGGTTTTCGCCGCAATATCATCATCCTTAAGACCAGCCTGATGTCCGATAATATTTGCCAGCTCCGGCGCCGATGCCCCCGCCAGCGCTCCGGCGATGTTCCCGCCCGCCAGTCCCTGCAGCGCCGCCGTGGCTGCCTGGATACCCCGCTGCAGGTCACTGCCGGTACCATAATCCTGCATCGCCGTACGACCCGCCTGCTCCGCAATCTGTTCTGCCGTCGGACTGCTGTTTCCCTCTGCTTTCAGCTTCGCTTCCACCGCCGTCAGGGCTGCCGGGTCTTTCATCGCCTTCTGTTTTGCTATCTCTCCCTGCGTGCGCGCAATATCTGCCGCCTGGCTGCCAGTCTCACCTATCAGCTGCACTTCCTGCAGGCGCCGCTGCTCCTTCTCCTTGTCAAATATCGGCCCGATACTGCCGTTGGCATGCTCCGTGTCGCGACTCAGGTCAGCCACATCCTGCTTCTGATTATCCTTGTCGCGAATGGTGATGATGCCGTCAGCCACAGCGGCCTGAGTCGAGCCTTCCGCATGCCCGCTGTTGCCACCCCCCGCCAGCAGGGCGCTGGCCATGTTACCGGCGAACTGCGAGCCGATGCTGCCGCCGGTGCTGATACCGCCGCCCTGATGCTGCGTTTTATAATCCGCCTGGTTGTGGATATCACTGAAACCCAGCGTGCCGGTATCGAGGCTGTTTTTATCTGCGCTACCTGTGGAAGCAATCACCCCGCCATTCAGCTGGGTGTGGTTGCCCACCGTCACATCAAAACCGCCCTGACCGGCAAACAACCCGCTCTGCTCCTGCACCGAATCGTAGTCGCTGTTCATCTTATCGCGGCTGACATTCAGGCTGCCCGAGAACGATCCGGCGCCGAAGGTGTAACCCAGGCCACCACTGACGCTGTTCTGCGTGCTGTCGTAGTGGTCGCTGTCCTGCAGGCTGGTTATCGTCAGGTCACGGCCGACATCTGCCGTCACCTGATGGCCGCTGACCTGCGCGCCGGCCAGCGTGGTATCTCGCCCACTGGCGATGGTGACCTGATGACCGGCATCCACCGTCGTTTCATTCTGCCAGGTGCCGTTACCTTTCTCATGCCCTTTGCTGCTGTTGGCATTTGCCGAGATGCTGATACCGGCGCCGCCGGAGCCCACCCCCACGCCGACGCCAATACTGCCGCCGCTGCTTTTGTTACTACCGCTGGTAAGCTGTGTATCCTGCGCCGCAATGAGGTTCACATCCCTGAGCGCCTCCAGCGAAACATCCTTACCGGCTTTAAGCTTGCTGCCCGTGACCGTGATATCGCCGCCTGTTGCCGCAACGGCGAGATTATTGCCGGCATTCAGGGTACTGCCGGAGGTGGTTACCTGCTCTGAATGTGAGGTAGATTTTGACGACTGCGTCCCCAGAGACGCACTGATACCAATAGTGTTGTTATTGTCCTTATCGCTGCCGCCTCTGGCCTCATCCAGTGCGACGGCCTGTCCTGCCTGGACGCCGGAAAGCGCAGCTTTCGTTCCCTGAAGCGCACTCAGGCGGCCGTCACTGCTTTGCTTCGCATTTTGCGCGGCGGAAACCGCATTGTTTACCGCACTGCCTGCCGCCCCGGATACTCATATGATCACCTCATCAGTTATGTCAGTTATAACCTCTGAGCGTGTCTAAAACCATTGAACCACTACAGGCGGGATTTACCGACGGGATACCGATAAAGATACGGATGATGCCGGACTGCATCATCATCACCGCCCAGAACACCCGCGAACTGTACGGCTGCGCCGAGGGGCTGAGCGTGGTCTCCGTCAACCGGCCGAAGATGAAACAGTGGCTTAAGACCTTCCCCGGCGCGCTGAACGACACCGGCGATCTGCCGGTGATCAAGCGCGGGAACGGGCATTTTGGGTAGGGTAACAACCGATAAAACGATCCCGGACAGATCACTTCTGGCCGGGATCTTAAAATGCTGCTAACTCTTCATACCTAAACGGATTATTTCAGTTGGAAACAAAGGCTGTAATATTAATTCATTGTTAAAAACAAATAACTTCGGCGATAAAGCTGTAACGTCATAAATATTCTCAGCAATCAAAATCAGCTTAGTTCTAAAAATAGGAATGCTAATATCATCTACAAAAACGAACACATCGTCATTTTTGTTATGATTATCTGATATAAGAGCGTTGATATCCTCATAATCCGAATACTTAAGATCTGCCCATAATATATTTCCATTAGCAAATGGAAATTGATGCAAAATATTAATAGCCTCTTTCTCGCGCTGACCTTCAAGCACATCAAAATCAGCGCTAAGGGCTTCTTTACACTCATCAAATAAAGTCATTTACTCTACCTATTCAACTGTTTCAATATGGTTTCAAACGATTTTTCATTACCTTCAAATGGTATGACTTGCTTGACTGCTTTTCCCGGCCCTTTTCCTTGAGAGTAATCCCATATATTAATGTGCGTTCCCTTTTCAGGATCATAATCAACACGCCAGCCAACTTTACCATCACTAGATTGACGTCCAATTACTTTTCCATTCCCTGCACTTACTTCTAACCGCCCAATTACAGGTTTAGAGTCTGCCCCTAAATTACCAACAATACCCAATGCCTTATTTCGTGCACTTTCCCAACTTTTCTCAGATTTAAGTATCGTTTCAATTCGATTTGCTGCGGCGGGTACTTTCTTACCCGGCAAGATAATACCTGCCAGCATTCCCCCCGTGGCTTCCAGCGCCGTCTGATTTACTCCGGCCGCCTGTTTAACCGTATCCGCAACCGCTGACCAGGTTTCACTCTGCATCAGCGCCTTAACGCTATCAGCCACGGCCTGATTCTTCCCGGACAGGTCGCTCAGCGCTTTATTACAGTAGCTGTCGCCGACCGCACACGAGGCCAGCGCCATCGCCGCATCAGCAGCATAATCCGCTGAACCTAATGCCGCATCGCCCGTATTCGCAAGGGCATTGATAATACCGTTGGCGATAGAAGAAGTTGTACCTTCACCCAGTTTATCCCTGACCTCATTTTTCAGGGATTCAGCGGCCTGTTTTACTGTTGCACGAGCCTGATCGCCCGCCAACGAGTTATTCTCAACAATAATTCCAGTCTGCTGACTGAAATCGTTATTGACTTATTTATCCGCTTATTTTTTGTTTTTGTGCTCTTGTAACTTGGCTTTTGTCCAAATACCTACTCCTGCCAACGCACCCGCAGAAACACCTACTTTCAAGGAATAAAAAGCATCCTTTGCCCAATCGAAAAATAAAACGTTAGTTTTAAAGAACACTATCAATCTGCCAAGAAAACAGCCCATCATTGCCATAAAAAAAATGCATACCATACAACGTACTATTAGCACTACGAGGTTGTTCACATTGACACTTTTATTGTTTTTTAGTGGTTTCATCAGCTTCATCTAGCGTTCCTTTTGTAACATTACCAACAGCCTCGCTAGTAATTGAGCCCCCAATATTGCTAATAATATCGGATGTGCCTTCTTTGACAGTAGACCCCATAGACCCTGATATGACCTTTCCGACACCGCCACCAAAAACTGAACCTAGTCCAGTTCCAATAACAGAGTTTGTCGGATCTTCCCCCTTAATACTGCTACCAATTGCCGCACCGCCCATATTGATAGGTGTTGAGATGATAACACCTTTTCCTGTTGTCGCTGCAGCTGTCACCCCAGCCATTATTGCATCCACATAACTGAAAGGATCTTTTCCTGCAAGCTGAGCAGCTGAGTTAACTCCAACACCAATTGCTGCGTTAGCTACCATACCTTTCACAGTAAGCCCCAGCACACTGCTTCCGAACATTAGCGGCGCATCACCAATGCTGGCATTCGACTTATGATAGCCCCAGGTGTTCATGATTCTCTGAGCTTTAGACATGGCTTCAGAGTCAGGGTTACGTTTCATGTAATCCTGGCCAGAGAGCAGCCCGGTAACCAGCTGTTGTGCTACCGCGGGGCCGTAGGTTTTTTCCATTTCAGAAGCATAAATACGAAGATACCCGGCCAGTTCAGCCCGCTCAGTACTGCTCATCTGTGAAGGGTCTTTAGTAAATTTAGAAACCAGTGCATCACTGCGTTTGTCAGCATTTTCCAGCTTAATAAGCTCATTGGCTGTAGCTAATGACTTATCACCGTTCTTAATTTTCTCAATGGCTTTGTCGAGTTTGTCTGAAGATGTCGCACCAAGGAAATTATTCTCAACCGCATTCTTACCGGCACCGGCACCCGTCGCGGCCCCAGCTGTATTCCCTGTAGCGATCCCTCCAGCCATACCCGCAGATATGCTCGCCAGCGCACTGACTGTCTGCTTCTGTTCTTCAGAAAGTTTATCTACATTAGGGTAGAGCATATTGGCGATAGCGCGTGCCGCCAGCTCTCCGCCCCCTGCACCAATCGCACCCGCTGCCGCACTATTTCCCTGAAGCGCAGCAACCGCGCCACCAAGGATCGCGTGTGTTATGGCATTGACCGCAGGGTTATCTTCTGTCGATTTCAGCAGATGCGCCAGCTCCGGTGCTGAAGCCCCCGCCAGTGCACCCGCTAAATTACCGCCCGCGAGCCCCTGAAGCGCTGCAGTTGCTGCCTGGATGTCGCGCTGAATGTCGCTGCCGGTGCCATACTTTTCCTGTTCCTTTTTGTATTCCGGCGTATCACGCAGTTTTGCCAGATATGCCTGCCGCTGTTCTTCCGTCGCATCCGCAGGAACAGGCCCGTATTTATCCTGCGCAGCCTTCAGCGCATTCAGCTCCCCCTGCGTCCGCGCGATATCCGCCATCTGACCGCCGATATCGCTGATCATCCCGATTTCCTTCAGACGGTTCTGCTCCTTCTCCTTGTCGAAGATCGGGCTGATGCTGTCGTTGGCATGTTTGGTGTCGCGGCTCAGGTTCGCCACATCCTGCTTCTGATTATCCTTGTCGCGAATGGTGATGGTGGCGTCAGCCACAGCGGCCTGAGTCGTGCCTTCGGCATGCCCACTGTTGCCCGCCGCCGCAATCATCCCACCCGGCATATTGCCCTTGAACTGGTCGCCGAAGCTGCCCGCGCCGCTGATGCTGATACCCGAATGCTGGGTTTTGAAGTCCGCTTCGTTGTGCAGGTCGCTGAAGCCCAGCGTACCGGTATCGAGGCTGTTTTTGTCCGCCGTGGCCGTGGAGGCAATCACTGCGCCATCCAGTTGGGTATGGTTGTCCGCGGTGATATCAAAGCCGCCATCACCGGCGAACATCCCGGTTTGTTCGGCAACAGAGTCAAAGCGGCTCTTCATCTTGTCCTGGGAGGCAGAGATATAGCCGGAGCCCGTCATGCTGCCGAAGGTGAAGCTGCCGCCCGCCGCCACGCTGCTCTGCTTGCTGTCGTATTTGTTGCTGTCCTGCTGGCTGCTCATCAGCAGGTCGTGCCCCACATTGGCGACAATTTTATTGCCGCTAACCTGTGCCCCATTGAGCACGGTGTCATTCCCGCTCTTAATGGTGACGGTCTTGCCGCTGTCGATGGTGGTTTCAGTCCAGTCGGTACCGTTACCTTTATCTTTGCCATTGGCTGCGTTGACATTGGCAAACACGCTGATACCGGCGCCTTTACCTGCACCAATACTTACGCCGACACCGCCGCCGCTGCTGCTGTTCTTGCCGCTGGACTGTTGAGTGTTAGCAGCCCCACTGAGAATGACGTCATGCCTGGCGTCCAGCAGCGTGTCGCCGCCCGCTTTCACCTGGCTTCCGGCAATAACGATATCGCCGCTGTTCGGGCCCTTGCCTTTTCCATTCGCGGTAATGGAGAGATTGTTGCCTGCATTCAGCGTGCTGCCCGTTATCGTATCGCTCTCAGCGTGCTGCTGCGATTTGGATTTCTGCGTGGTCAGCGAGAGGCTGACGCCCATCGCGTTCGGGTCGGCCGTCAGGTCAGCCGCCTGTCCGGCCTGCACACCGGAGAGCACAGTTTTAGTGGCCTGAAGCGCTTTGAGCCGTCCGTCACTTTCCTCTTTGGTATCCTGTGCCGCCGTAACCGCATTATTAATCGCGCTGCCGACAGTGCCCGAAAGCGCCAGCGTCAGCCCACTTTTCTTCTGCTCGAAGGTTTCATCGCGGGTACGTTTGTCGTGGCCCGGGTCGATGATGACGCTGCTGCCGCTGAGACTCATGTCCTTACCGGCAATCAGGTCTGCGCCGCCGATGTGCGCCTGGTTTCCGGCAGCGATAACCACGTTACCGCCCGTAGATCCGACGGTGCTGAAGCTCTGGCTTTGCGTGGTGCCCGCCTCGCGTAAATCGTGGGTAGTCTTGCTACTGCCGATACTGATCCCGATACCCCCGGTACCCATCAGGCCGGATTTTTTCTCTTCCTTAAAGCGCCAGGAGGTATCCGTGTTGGTCGCGGCCACGATATCGACGTTATTACCTGCGTCGAGCGCCACGCTGTTATCGCCCACTACGGAGGAGCCTTTCACCAGCAGGTTGTTGCCCGCCTGCACGGTGACGCTGTCGCCGGAAAGCAAGGTACCTGCTTCACGGGTCGCACTGTCTTCCTCGATGGTGTGAGTCGTTTTCTTGCTAAGAAACCCTTTTTTGGTCTTTGTCTCTTCCCTGTAGTGGTAATCACTTTCCGTCGCCGTGGTCAGGTTCACATCGCGGCCTGCCGCCACGCCGATATCCCCGCTGGCGGTCACCTGCGCCGCTTCGGCGTTGACGTCGCGTCCGGCGACGATGGTGGTGTTGCCGGAGCTGGCGATTTCGGTCCCCTGCTGGCGCACGGATTCATCGATAACGGTTTTCTTTTTCGAGTGTGAGCTGCTGCCGGTCACGGACTCTTCCGCCAGCAGATTAACGTCGCGCCCGGCCTGGATCCCGACATTCCCTTCCGCCGCGATGCCTGCCGCCTGGCTGGTCACGTCCCGTCCGGCAACCAGCGTTACGTTGTCGCCCGCTGAAATCGTTGTTCTGTCGGCGCTGCCCTGATGACTTTCACTGCCGCCCGTGCGGCTGGTCTGCCCGCTGTCAGCCGCGTTCAGGTTCAGATCATTTTCCGCCACCAGCTGCGCGGTTTTACCCGCATTGATAGCGCTCGCCGTCACGTTCAGATCGTTGCCCGCCTGCATTACCGCGTTACCGCCCGCCGTAATGCTGCTACCCTGATTTGAGGTGGAGGATGTACTGGTGTTTTTCTGGCCCCAAACACCTGATCGGCTGCTGCTGTCGGTTATCTGGTTAGCGGCGATATTGATGCTATTGCCGGCATCCATGGCGAGGTCACCGCCCGCGTTTACTTTCGCGCCGGTGATATTGATGTCGTTCGCCGCTGCCATATAAAGACCATCGCTGGCGCTGATGGAGGCGGTTTGTCCGACATCGGTGCCACTTATGTGGACGCTTTCGCGACGGCTGTCACCGCCCACGCTCCACAGCTGCGTACGGGTGATGTTGTTGATGCTGCCATCGGTGCTTTCCAGCTGTACCGTCTTACCGCTGATGACGGAGCCGATATTGTTAATATCGGCCAGCGCGCTCAGGTCCAGCCCGCCGCCAGCCCGGATGAGACCCGCGTTGAGGTTGTTAATGCTGTTGCTGCTGTCGATGGTAAGGCCATTCTGCGCCAGCAGAGCACTGCCGCTGTTGGTAACGTTACCGCCCGCTAACTGCACGTTATTGCCGCTAATCACGCTACCGCTCTGCACCGTCACATCTTTTGGCGACAGATAGACTTTTGGCACCATCACCGTCTGTCCGTTAATCGTGGCGGTTTCATACCAGAGAATACTGTGGTCGAGCGCCGCCACCTGTTCGGCGGTCAACGCCACGCCAAACGTCAGACCGAGCGAGCGTTGCGCGCTGGCGGCGTTGTCCATCAGGTAACGCATCTGGTCGAGGTCTGACCCCAGCCCATTGATGTAGCGCTGCCCGGTCTGGTTCAGTACATAGTTTGACGCATAGCGGGTATCAAACGCCGCGTCGCCAAGGAAGCGGTAATCCTTGTCCGGATTCAGGTTGAGGCGACCAAGCATGTACGAAGAACCGAGGAACTGACTGATATCGGTATACTGGCTACCCGTCTCACGTGGGGCCATGCCCGGGTTCATGCCGAGCAGGTTGTACAGGTCGCCAAACAACGACGGATCGAGCTGACCCAGACCGTCGAGTTTTGGGTTAACGGTGATGAGATACGGACTGTCCGGATCGGTCGACGGCACAAAGTAGCCATTATTACCGGGAGGCAGTGGGTAGTTGCCATCCATACCGCCGGGGGCGAGATTTGTGCCTCCGCCAATGGACTGGCCGGCCTCCGGGCTCTGCCAGTCCGGCGTGGTGATGGTAAGCGTACCAGCCTCATCCAGCGACTGCTGACCGACACTGCCACCGATGTTCTGCATCGATGGCGTATTCAGATCCGGTGCGCTGATGGTGTTGCTGATTTCACCGCCGTGGGCGGTGGTGTCGGTATTACTGATATTACTGGTGAAATGCGCACTGACATTACCACCCGCCTGAATAACCGCCCGGTACTGCTGGTTGTCAGAGGTGTAGTCGGTCCAGCTGTCCGCCAGGTTATAGGCAATACCCGAATCCTTATCCTTCTTCATCGCCTTCAGCCACCCCTCTACCGTCTGCCCCGTCGGAAACGGGTCATACTTCGTGGTGCAACGTGGTTTGCAACTCCAGACAAACTTTTCCCAGGTGGACCACTTGCCGGCTTCCGCCGATGTGTTGTTGAGTGTCTGGCCGGAGAGACTGATATCGCCGTTTGCCAGCAGGTAGCTGGATTCATTTGTCAGCGTCCTGGCATTCACCGTCAGGTTGCCCCCGGAGGCAATGCGGGCCGCACCGCCGTTCGCGGTAACAGTAGTTTCGCGCTGGTTGACCAGTACCGTTTTTTCATCCGAGGTGAAGGTCGGTACCAGCCAGTAATAGGTCGTGCAGTGTCCGCTGTTCCCGCCATTACATAGGGAATCAGAGGCGATCCCCAGGTTCTCTTTCCCCATAGAGGCAAAGGAGACGTTCAGCTGCGACTGGTCAGTCGGCATAAACTCCTGGTATGTGGTGTCCACCTTCAGTCCGTCGCGGGTATTCAGCAGATCAGCCGTGTTAATAGTGATATCCCCGTTAACGGTTTCGATGCTACCGGAGCTATTAATCACTTCGGCATTCGCCGCGCCGCTGGCGTCTTTCTGCATCACCAGGTTATTGCCTGTCAGCATATCGCCATGCAGGTTCTGGATGCTGTTGGCGTAAAGGGCGAGATTATTACCCGCATACAGCAGGGCAGTGTTGACGATCGAACCTGTCGCGTTCAGGAGCAGATTGCCCGCCGTGCCGGTAAAACCGTCGAGGATGATACTGCCCCGGCTGGTCAGACTGACGTCCCCACCCGCCTGCAGAGTGCCGCTGGCGTTCATGGCAATCTGGCTGCCGGAAAGCGAAGTGGTACCACCGCCTGCCGTAAGCTGGCCGTTATTCGTCAGCTTACCCGCCGCGTCCAGGGTAATGCCGTCACCCTGCAGGGTGGCATTGTTGGTGATATCCCCCCGGGTACTGACAGAAAGCTGTTTGTTCGAGGCCACAATCCCCTGTGACGTCCAGCTGTTGACCAGCTTCAGCGTCAGGTTACCGAGCGCCACAATCTGGCCCGCGCCGCTGAGGGAGACCGTTTCGGCCAGCAGGTCACCGCCGCTGAACAGTTTGCCATTCTCATTATTGATGGTGCTGGCGTTGATGCTCAGCCCCTGATTACCCAGCAGCGTGCCGCCGTTGTTGACGAACTGCGCGTTTACGTTCAGCTGTGCGGCCTGGAAGGTACCGCTGTTGGTCAAACTGTTACCTGTGAGCGTCGTCTGGTTCGCCGCCAGCACGGTGCCGCTGCTGGCAAACTTCGCCACGTTCAGCACCAGGTTCGTGGCCTGTAGCAAGCCGCTGCCGCTGTAGTCCGGCGTGGTGAATACCAGGCCACCGCCGGAGAGAATTTTGCCGTCGTTGCGGGCCTGCGTTGCCACGCTGAGCGTGGTTTTACCGTTGCCCTGAATCGTGCCGTCATTGGTGAGCGATGGCGCAGTGATGCTGAGCGCATCCTGGCTGAGGATAACGCCGTTCGTCTGGTTGGTGAGTGCGTTCAGCAGAGTGAGCGTCAGAGCGCTATCGCCCTGAATGCGACCGCTGTTGATCAGTGTGCTGGCGCTGAGTTGGGTATCAGCCCCCTGAAGCTGCCCGCTGTTGCTGATGTTACCGGCTTTCAGCGCCAGCTTACCGCCAGTCAGCAGTTTGCCCTGCTGCTGCAGGCCGCTATGCAGCGTGACGCTCAGGCCGTTAACACCGCTGATTTCACCGTCGTTGCTGAGCGAATCCCCTTCCACCTCCAGCGTTTTCGCACTGATTAATCCCTGGTTGCTCAGCGCTTTGCCGGTCAGGCGGGCATCGCCCAGGGCGGTGATTTTGCTGCCGGTGGCGGCGATAACGTCGCCGCTCAGGGTCAGGGCTAAATCCAGCGCACTCTGAATCGCACCGCTGTTGGTCAGGCTGCTGCCGTCCAGGGCGATGTTCTGCCCCTGAAGCCGACCGCGGTTGGTCACGTCTCCTGCGTTCAGCGTCAGCGATTTCTGGCTCAGCAGGTCTCCGCTGTTGGTAAGCCGACCGGTGCTGTTCAAGGTCAGGCCATTCAGGCCGATAACCGCCCCTCTGTTGTCGATGCTGTTCTGCCGCAGCGAAAGCGTATTGCCCTGAAGCGAGCCATCGCTGGTAAAGGTTGTTCCGGCGAGCGACAATTCGCCTGATGAGAGGATGCTGCCGTGGTTAGTCAGCACGGGCACGTTCAGCCCGAAATCACCCTGGCTCATCAGGTCGCCATTGTTGAGCAGAGAGGCGCCCAGCGTAGCGTTAAGATTGCCGGTTGCCAGCAGGGAGCCGTTGTTGGTCCAGCTGGCCGCCTGAGCGGTGAGGTTCTGCCCCTGCGTGGTCCCGGCGGTATTCAGCGTTTTACCGCTGAGAAAGAGGTCGCCCGCCGTCAGCCAGCGCCCGTTGCTCCCCTGCGAGAGCGTATCACCGGCAAGCATCAGCGCCCCGGTTCCCTGCAACAGGCCGTCGCCGTTCAGCGTGGTCGCTTTAACGTTCAACGTGTCAGCAATGATTTTGCCCGGATTGCTGAGAGAGTCCGTGCTTAGCGTTAAACCCTTGTCGCTGATGATAAGTCCACTGTTGTGGATGTCCGGAATATCCAGCGTCAGTTTTGCGGCACTGTAGAGGGTGCTGTTCTGCTGGTTGTCCAGTTTTTGTGTGTTAATCAGCAATGCACTGGCACCCTGGAGCAACCCGCTGTTGGTCAGAGTTTGCGACTGCGTGTTCAGGGTGGAAGCCACAAGCACGCCGCGGTTGGTCAGTTCTGGCGCGCTGAGGCTGAGCGATGCCGCACTGCTTTTGCCACTGTGGGTGAGTTTTTCACGAGCGTTCACTGTCATGTTTTTTAGTGCCGCCTGCGTACCCGCAAGCGCCGCTTCCCGCGCGCTGAGGCTGAGATTATTGCCGCTCTGAAGCTGTGCGCTCGCCGCAGTCGTGAGCCTGTCGCCCTGAAGCTGAAGATCGCCACCCGCGCTGGTTTCCCCGTCCAGCGTCACTGTTCTGGTATTCAGCGTCATGGCGGCGTCGCTGTGCGTCACCGAATTTTTGCCGGAGGTCAGGGTCTGCACATTGATCGTCAGCCCTTTACCGCCGGACAGCACGCCGTTCTGCGCGACATCCTGCGCCTTCAGCACCAGAACATCGTCGCTCACCAGCGAGCCTGTATTGGTCAGCTTCCCGCTGGCGGTGATGTCCGCTTTGCCCTTCGCGCCGCTGCTGCCGCTTTGGGTAAAATTGTGAGTATTGACGGTCAGATCGCTACCGCTCAGCAGCGAACCGGCGTTGCGGAGCGTAGAGCTGCCCACGCTCAGGGAAGCGCCCTGAACAAAGCCGCGGTTATTCAGCGTGCCGGCATTCAGCTGAGCACGGTTATGTGCCAGCAGCCTGCCGTCCTGCGTCAGGGTGTTACTGCTTACCGTCAGGTTTTGCCCGGCTATCATCTGCCCTTGCGTTTTCAGTGTATCGCTGGCTTTAGCCTCGATATGGCGGGCGGCGTTAATCTGGCTGGCGGCATCCTGGCTGATGTTTTTCGCGGTAAGCGTTGCATCACGTCCGGCGGTCAGCTTTTCGCTGGTGTGCGAAATCGCACCATTGGCGGTCAGTACCAGGTCGCCGTCGCTGTTCAGCGTGCCGTTGCTCAGGATAATGTCGCCCTGGCTGTTCAGCGACATACTGTTGCTGGATTTGTGGTCGCCCGTCAGGGCGAGGCTTCCACCCTTAGCGGACAGTGCCCCGCTGGTAAGGCTGTTATGGACGGTAAGTTTGCCACTGGCATCGAGGGTGATATCACCCTGGCGGGCATTGAGGTCGCCGAGATTTACCCCAACGCCTTTCTCGGTGGACATCAGATGAATCCGGTTGGCATACATCCCACCCAACGCCCCGGTATCGACAGCCACCACCGGCGCATTTCCTTCCCCGGCTATCGGCGTGACGGCCCCGTTGTGATCCACGTGGTTAGCCCCGGCAATGACCTTAAGATCTTTTGCGTGAATGGCGGCGTTGACTTCCGTAGCACGAGCAATAATCGACAGCGCATCACCGCCGCTGGCATCAATCCCTTGCCCCTCAATCGTAATACTGCCCTTTTTGACATCCAGCGCCTGTAGGTTTCCGTTTGCATCAAATACCGGTTTGCCGGTGGTCAGCGTGGTCTGCGGGGTGTTGATAAAGCCGCAGCCGTTACAGGTAATGCCATACGGGTTAGCAACCATCACGTTCGCCGCTTTCCCGGCCACTTCGGTATAACCATTGAGCTGTGAGCGGTTGCCGCCGGTCACCTCATTAATAATGCCTTTCGCTTCCTGCCCGACCCTCAGGTTAGGATTGTTCTGGATAAGTCCGCCGAGTTGGGTCTGATTCAGCTTACCCGTGGCGTTATTGAGAATAAGCCCTTCTTTCCCGACGTTGTAGTCCTTAAACTGGTTATGCGAAATCCCGGCCCCGTTCGGGGTAGTGATGTTCACCACCGGTACGCCGTTGGCAGCCTTGTCCATTGTCGCGCCCCCCTGCGGGGCGATGGCCGCACCGATCGCGGGCAGCAGTGGCTGCCAGACCAGCAACGCGCTAACCAGGTAACTCAGCAGACGCGATGAGAAACGAACAGAGGGCTGAGACATGACAATAATCCTTTAAAACGCAACGGCAACACGATAGTAGATATTGAGATGATCGGGACCAAGCCAGTCCGGATACGCCAACGGAATACCTGCTGTAAGTGAGGTGGTCAGCCAACGATTCGCCGTGGAGAGACCCGCAGCCGTTCCCCACAGTGTCCCGGAGGCATACGGATCGAGCCGATCAGCGTGCAGCCAGCCACCGTCAAGCGCAGCAAGGGCGCTAACCTGACCGATCCCGGGCAAGGTAAAGAGGAGGTAATTGAGTTCGTTACGCCAGTACCCGCCGTTGTCGCCTGAAATATACTGCTCTTTAAAACCGCGCACGGAACTCTCACCCCCCAGCGTCAGTCGTTCGCTGCCGTACAGGCGGTCCGGTGACCACTGCCCGTAAAAACTGCTCAACCACCACAGATTTTCAGCCACCGGTCGCTGGAAACTGGCGCTAAGGCTCCACTTGCGGAACTGCGCTTTTGGCAGGTCTCCGTTTTTAGTCCCGTCACGCTCGGCGCCAAACCAAGGCATTCCACGGGAAAGTGTTGGGTTAAGGGTGGCAACACCACCGGCTATTTTTTGCGTGTGGTTAATGCCGAACAGCAATACGCTCAGTTTGCGGCTGCTGCTCTTCAGCAACACATCATCAAGGTAGTTATGGTTAATGCGGTAACTGAGTCCGGCGGAAACGCCCGTTTTGATATCGCCATTGCGAAAAAGGACATGAGAGACGTTAACGCGGTGCGTCTCCGTATCGCCACTGGAACGCCAGAGCCAGCCATGGTTATCAATGGTGCTGAGATAGTTATTCCAGCTATAGCTGTAATCAAATAGCGTGTAGCCGTACGGTACGCTGACGCCTGCCGCAAAATTCTGCGCGTCTTTTGAATCTGAAAATGCGCTACTGCGTCCGCCGCTGACAAACCAGCGGTCTGCCAGCCCAAGCAGATTATTTCCCGTTAGTCCGGCATTAATTTGCCCGGTCCCCGTACTTTTCTGACCGCTGTTATCAAAGCTCACGGAAGCTGAAAGCGGGAATTCCGGCGTAGCCGTCAGTTGTACAATCGACCAGCCCTGCTTATCTCCGGGCAAAATTTCTATCTGTACCGGCGTGGCGCGGGTTCGATTAATCTGCTCCATCCCTTGCTCAATATCACGCAGGTTCAGAATATTGCCTTCCAGCCCGGAAAAGGTCATTTTCAGCTCATGGCCTGACGCGCCCTCCAGGGTGATTTTCTGCAGACGACCTTCAAGTACGGCCAGATGGAGAGCGCCATGGCGCAAATCCTGTTCAACCAGAAACGCACGGCTGGTAATATACCCGCGGCTGATATACCAGTCCGAGACCGCATCGGTAAGTTGTTGGATACGGCTCATATCCAGGCACTGACCTTGCCAGGACGCGAATAACGATTGTTGCTGGCGCAGATTAATCAGCGTTGAACCATCAAGAACAACCCGGTTAATGATAAAACAGGGGCCTTTTGTTGCATCTGAAGCGGAGGGTAACGTTGTTCGCGGAACCGGAACCGCCCGCTCCAGAGATTCGCGCTGCTGTTGGTTCTGACGCAGTAACTGTTGCTGTTGTTGTTCAATGCTATCGCGATCTGCCGGGGATAAAAAAACAGCATGGGCGGTCTGGCTGAATGCCAGCAACATGATTGCCGGGTACAGGGGCTTCATCCGTGTTCTCGTGATTATTAATTTTGCTGTAAAAATGTAACAATTACCATTGTTATTTGTGTGGATTTAAACACGTTCAGAACAAAATACAAACAGACACAGACGATAAAAAATGAATTTTGGGAATATTCCTGTATTAAAAAGAAAATTCTTAGGGGGTTATTACTTGTCAAACATCGGTTCACAGCTGGTTAACCGCATGGCGTTTGGGCTGAAGAAAAATGAATATCTGTTCGGTAGCGAAAGCCTTGATCTGCCTTGTATTACCCGATTTATTGATTGGTTACGGAGTATACCCTCTTCTGCGGTAAATGATTTGACTATGGACCCACTACATCAGGCGCTGGTCAATGTTACGAGAAGACGGCAAAAAAAGAGTGAAGTATGGCCGCACCACAGTGTTAATTGCGGCGTGTATAGCTTCATGGGACCAGCAAACCCTTAAGGTTTGATAGCCCCAGCTAAAGTATCAATTTAATCAGTGTACCACTGCCTCATCTCCCTTCTCCCATCCAGATACTGAGCGAGGTTATACGTCCCACGATTACTGTTTTTATTCACATGAGCGAGCTGCATCTTGATCCAGGCTGTATTAAAGCCCTGCTCATGCAGGATTTTACTCATTGTGTGCCGGAATCCATAACCGGTTGCCCTGCCAACAAACCTGTTTTGTTGCATGACAAACCAGAGCGACCAAAGCGTGAACATAAGGGCAAAATCGCGGTGGCAGAAAGCGATATGCGCTGGTGTTCAGACGGCTTCGAGTACGGCTGCGACAATGGCGAAAAACTGCGAATAACGTTCGCGCTGGACTGTTGCGACTCTGAGGCCATAGACTGGGCAGCAAGCACAGGAGACTATGATAGTTCGATCGTGCAGGATGTGATGCTGAGGTCGATGGAAAAGCGCTTCGGCAACAGGTTGCCTGACACAGCGGTGCAGCGGCTGACGGATAACGGTCAGTGTATAGCCGCTCTCCAGGATATGCCAGATGAGTGGAAAGACCAGTACCGCAAGGATTCGGACGATATTCGCAAGCCAGGCCTGAGCATCAGCGATTATGTTCAGCATAACAGGCTGAATTAACCGCTTCCCGTCCTGTTCAGCGGAACACGGGGTTGTCTCATAGACAGCTCTGAAGCGTACCACTTAAGATAAGCGACTTATTCCCGGTGCTATTGCAGAAATTACGTGACCAGACAGGAATGGTTGTTACGCATTAGACATGTGGTATCGTAGCATTGAAGTCAACCATCTCAGGATCCTGCAGGACGTGATTGGTTGTAATCTGCGTCCCGGATAAGCAGCTCGCCCTTATGGGGTGCGGGTTTTCTAATGTGAGCGCTGAACATATATAATGCAATCTATTCCCGCTTTCTTTGCTCGATAAAGTGCATCATCCGCAGCTGGAATAATAATTAGAGGCGATAGCTGTGGTAGCTGAGAAAGTGCTGCCAGATGGTCTGTTTTCGCTAGCCTCTCTACCTGAGCAGGCAACCAGAAGAAATATCAGGGTGAAAGCGAGTAGTCTGATAGATTTCATGAAACGACCATGTCTTTACGTTAACCATATTATACGTTTGCGTACAGTCATATTCACGTCAATGAGATTTGTTTATACACCATGAAATTTCTATAGTGTACTGATTATAAATATAATTTCAAAATTTGCATAAAAATATATTGAAATTTAAAAAAAATAACGTTATCTTTTAGTACAGTTCGAAGCGATGCAAGGAATGTGCATGCCTTTCCTGTTACAAACACCGTCGGCCCTGATTTGGCGAAGGAATGATGTCTTAGGCCATCTTCTCGTTCAGCGCGCGGACTCGGTTATTATCACAGAAGTGAGTCGGGTTTTAAACTCAGTAATGCTGTATCAACAGCTTATCAGCAATGTTCAGTGGCCGTTGCCTCACTACAATGGTTCAAAACTGCTGATTCTATTGCAGCCAAAATCTGCTCCAGGTAAAGCGTGTTATATTGCTGCGTTCTCCTTCATAGTTCTCTTTATTAATCGTCTGATTTCCCATGTGCGGCTATCACCGCGTTACGGCCGGGAAATGTTCTCCCGTACTGCAAGTGAATTGCTGCGCCTCTCTCATGGCAACCTGAGTCACGCCTCGTTGCCAAACCGACTTAGCTTTCAAGATATGTCGATAACGGAATCTGCGATGAGTCGGGTAGTATATTGCTCTCTGTTGCGTAATATTTTGCTTACCGGTTCGCAACTTTGTCCTTTACGAAGCTGGCTTTTTATTATAATTGGAATCGATACTTGTTCACTCGTAAAAAATCAGCGGACTGTTGATAAATAATAATTTCATGATTTAATTAATCCCAATGGAATAGTTTATTATGTACAGGATATACTTATATCTTATTCTCGCCGCATCGGTTTCCGCACTGGCGACAGATATGATCGTTCCAGCGCTGCCCTTGTTACAAAAAGCGTTTAATACCGATTATTCAGCTATACAGTTAACCATTAGTGGTTTTCTGGTGATATACGCGGCTAGTCAGTTACTGTCAGGATTTCTCGGTGAAAGGCTGGGTAAATTACGAATACTGACGGCCAGCTTTTTGCTCTTCCTGGCGGGAAGTCTCCTCTGCTTTATGTCCGACAGCTTAGAGATGTTGTTGGCCGGCAGGGCATTACAGGCTCTGGGTGCCGGCGCCGGGCCGGTTCTGTCCAAAGCCATCGCCAAAGAGACGTTTTCCACATTAACACTCAAGCGCGCGCTTTCCGATATTTCTTCCGCCAGTGCAGTCGTCCCTCTCATTGCGCCACTGGCTGGCGCCGCAATCCTCGGCTATCTGAGCTGGAACACGATATTCCTTGTCATGGCCCTGTTTAGCGTCGTCACCCTTCTGCTCTCTCCGCGTCGCCTCGTGCATCATGACGTGGCTACAGTATCCTCATCTTCCGGTTTTATCGCCCCGGCATTTATTCAGGGAACGCTGCTGGTTTCGCTGATCCTGAGTTCGCTGTTTTGCTATATCTCACTGTCGCCGGCCATCTTTATGCAGCAGCTTGGGCTAAGCACCATACACTACTCGCTGCTGTTCTCTGCTTCCGTATTATTTTTTATTATTGGTAATCAGCTCGCAAAATTCGAGCGAATAATTAATCCGTGGTTTTTGTTTGGCATTAATGCACTGTCGGTCTTACCCTTTATTATCGGTAGCCACTCGCTGATATTGTGCATCGCCGGATCGATGGTTTTCAACCTCACGCTTGGCGCCTATTACCCGAGCGCGAACTTCATCGCCCTGCAAATCAAAGGGACAAAAACAGGTATTGCGGCTTCTGTCACCGGATTTATTCAAACGGTGAGTGCCGGTGCCATCAGCTATTTCGCCGTAAAACTGACGGATACCGGTATGGGTTTTGACAGAACCCTCGGCATGAGCACGTTAACACTGGCAATTTTATCTCTTCTGGTAGTCACTACAATGAAGGTAACACAATGGAAAACTGGCAAAAAAGGAAAATAGACAGGTCATTAAAATATCAGACCAGGGTATTTTCCGAACATATTAACGAACTGGTCGCAGTAAAAAGGGAAGGTAAGGTCATTACCCTAGACGATGGCAAAAAAATGGTGGAATTTGTCTCATGCTCTTACCTTGGGCTGGAGACCCACCCGGCGCTGAAAAAAGCGGTTGTCGATGCCATTGAACGTTTTGGAGTTCAGGTTTCTGTCGCAAGAACGCGGGTTAAAGTCGATCTCTTTCCGCAGCTGGAAGCGCGTCTGAACGAAATCATGCATGGGGCTCATACCCTCACGTTCAACGCGGTGACTCCCTGCCATATCGCGGTGCTGCCGCTGCTGGCATCCGGGGCGTTGCCGCATTTTACGTTCAGTAAAAAACCGTACTTTATTATGGAGAAGACCGCGCACGCGACGTTGCAGATCAACCGCGGACTCTTACAGCAGTTTGGCGAAGTCGTCAGAATTGATTTCCAGGACAAGACGCGGATTGAAGAGGCTTTTCGCTATGCGGCCAGCCAGGGACTGACACCGATCTCGGTATCAGATAGCGTAGGCTCAATGGGTGGTGTCGCCCCTGTCGCACATATCGTCCGCCTGGTGCATCAGTATGACGGCTTCGCCTATATTGACGATGCGCACGGCACCTCGATCTACGGGGATTATGGTTCGGGATATGTCATGTCATGCCTCAACCATCTGCTTGACGAGCGTATTATTATCGCCGGATCGCTGTCCAAAGCTTTTGGCTCACACGGCGGATTTATCGCCTGTCGGGAAGCTGAGACCATCAACTTTATTAAAACCTACGGTACTACCTACGCCTTTGGAGGACCACCGTCATTACCGGGGATTGCCGCATGCGTCGCCGCAGCCGATCTCCACCTGGACGGCACCGTCACAGCCCGTCAGGAGAAGCTACAGAACGTCATTCGTTATTTTGACGAAGTGTTCGGCGGGATCGAGATAGTAAACAGGGGGACAACAATGCCGATTCGGGGGATCCTGATAGGTAACGAAGACCTCGCCATTACGATGTGCAAAAAACTGCACGATCGCGGCTTCGCCACGACAGTGGCGATGTATCCAACCGTTGAGGAAGGACACGCCATTCTGCGTTGCGCATTGTCAGCGCTTCATGAGAGCGGGCAAATCGACGACTTCCATAAAAACTTCAGCGAATCACTGGCTGAAGCTACAAAATAAATAGCTACTGCCGGCCTGCTTCGTCAGGCCGCTTACGGACACTCGCTCATATGAAAGGAACAAATTTCCCGCTACGGGGAACGTCTCTTATGGTGGCGACCATTATCGGTGGAGGCATGTTCGCGTTGCCGGTTGCTTTCGTCCACGTGTGGTTCATAAAGGGCCTTCTGATCCTGTCGGTAACAGGCATATTGATGCTGATCACAGGGTTGATCCTCGTTGACATTACGATGCGCTTTCCTTCTGGAGCTAGTTTTCATACCTTCACCCATACCCTGCTCGGACCTGTTGCCAGCGTTTTCATTGGCGTGGCTTTCTGTTTCGTACTCTATTTACTAACCTACGCGTACATATCAGGCGCAGCATCAATATTGTGGGATCTCCTTCCTCCCGATATTGCAGGCCGCAGCTGGCTGCCAATCATTTTGTTGTCGCTAACGACCTCGCTGATTCTGTGGGCAGGTGGCAGATTGCCCGGTATCCTCCTCTCCGGCCTTATCGCCGCCAAATTCACCCTTTTTCTCCTGCTGTTCGCCGGTGCCGCAGGAGGCGTAAAAGTGCTCAGATTATTCGACTTCCCCGGCAGCCCCCCGCTACAGTATTATCTACCGATCGTACCGGTCTGCGTTATCGCTTTTGGATTTCATGGCAGCGTTCCCTCTCTGACAAGAATGTACCGGGGGGATAATCATCGTGCGGTCCTCCGCTCTCTCTATTACGGTTTCGCCATTTCGTTAACTGTCTACGCCTTCTGGCTGACGCTCACGATGGGCGCGCTCACGCCTCAGGCTATCCGGAATGTCAGCGATGAAGGCGGGAATATTGGCGCCTTTATTACGGCCCTCAATATCCACCGGACCACCTCAGCTACCAGTCTGATACTGGTCGCATTTGGCTGTATTGCCGTTTTAGCTTCACTGATGTCGGCTTCAATCGGCTTAAGTGATTATCTTGAGGATACACTGAACAAAATTAACTGTCAGTGCTCACGCCCGCTGGCAATATTTCTGACTTATTTTCCTCCTGCATTGGCCTGTATTATTGCTCCGCAAGGTTTTTTGTCTGCCTTGTCCTATGCAGGTATATCACTGGTATTATGGAGTATTATACTCCCCCCTTATTTACTCATCAAAGCCAGGCGTTCCACTCTACCTCTGGTATACAACTTCCCGGGAAATAATTTCCTCCTGAAAATAATTATTGTGATCGGAGTCATAGTCTGGCTATTAATTATTTACTCTTTTCTTTAATAAAAACCTGTCTCATTCACAACTGACTTTGCAAGGAAACTATTATGTCTTTTATTACACTACGTACCGGGGGCTGTCGCGCAGTCATCTTTGATAATAAGTCTAGTCTGCCCGACTGTCAGTGCCGCACCATCCGTGACTCAGGATATTCACGTTCAAAAGGGGCTCCGTTTGGGGAGCGGAATCTATGGTTACTCCCGTTTTTGCAACACCGATTTTGACGATAAGTTGGCTTGCTTGAATCTATCCGGCGTCTGAATGGGATTTAATTCCCGCGCCCCGAGCCCAATGAGTTCCGCGCCTGATGAACCTCCAGAAAATATACGGCTTCGATGAGCCTTTCCGTTTTACAAGTTCCTCAACAGGCCGGTGGGCCGTTTGTATCATCAATAATCAGTATCCTTAAAACCAGATGAGTGATTGTTTAAACTGGTGTATTTACCGCTATGCTTCGTAAGTCTGTTGTCGTGTCGTCAGTACCCAGGCTATTCTGGCCAGCTTGTTTGCCAGAGCACAGGCCACAACAAAGTTACTTTTTCGACACAGTAACTCCCTTACCCAGTCGGCCAATTTACCAGACTGGTGTTCCAGTTTTTGTATGAATACCCTGGCACAATGAACAAGCAATGCTCGAATCTTTTTGTTACCTCGCTTGCTGATGCCCAGCAATGTTGTCCGGCCACCAGTGCTGTACTGACGGGGAATCAACCCTGTTGCTGCAGCAAAATCACGACTACTACTGTACTGCTTCCCGTCACCAATCTCAGTTGAAATGGTACTTGCCGTTAGCGTTCCGACGCAGGGAATGCTCAGTAAACGGTTCCCGACTTCATCCTCGTCCAGTTTTCGTTTCAACTGAGATTCCAGGTCCTTAATTTGTTCAACAAAGTAATGATAATGCTATTGTAATTTCAGTAATAACTGGCTGAGATATTGAGGTAAGTCACTATCCTCGAGAATAGTGCTCAGCCGGCTAATAACGGCAGTGCCGTGCGGCACACTGATACCAAATTCCAGCGGAAAAGCATGCATCTGATTGGTTGTTTTAATCTTAAACTGAACGAATGATTCACGAACGCGCTGCAGAGCCCGCATTGCCTGTTGAAACTCCGATCGAGGTTGAACGAAACGCATTGATGGGCGAGATGCAGCCTCGCAGATGGCTTCGGCGTCGACGAAGTTATTTTTGTTGGTTTTAACGAATGGGCGGACAAATTGTGGTGATATCAGCTTTGGAATATTGGCCAAACTCGGTTAATCTTCGCGCCATAAAATGAGAGCCGCCGCAGGCTTCCATTGCGATAGTCGTGGCCGGGCATGTTGCCAGAAATTCGATCAGCTTTGGTCTGGTATACTTTTTACGATAAACAGCTTTGCCGTGGCGATCCTGGCAATGAATATGGAAGAAATTTTTACCCAGCTCGATACCAATGAGCGCAATGTTTTCCATGATGGTTCTCCGATTGTAAGCCTGTCCTCAGCATAGTACCGGGGAGGAGGGAGTGATCATCTCATTAAATATCCTGCGTTAAGCCTGTTTTTTGAGCTGGCATGACGGGCCCGTTGTGTACGAGAAGCAGACGAATGCTTTAAAGCATTCTGAACTCTTTAAAAGTAAATCGTTTTTTGGCAGGACACCGGGAGCAGAGCAACAGTTACTTTTCGGGAAAAGGTGAGTTGTGGATCAGGAAATGCTCAATCGAGTCGATTAAACCGGGAGCTAAGGGGAGCGAGGGTTCAGCGTATGTCGCGATATTCGCCCTGCGATCGTCCAAAGCCACCTCTTTCATAACATGGTTCATATTGGGCAGTATAACCAGGGACGCTTGAGGGTTCGCGGCCTTAAGCAGTCTTGCATCCGTTTCTTCCACCTGAAGATCGCGTAGCCCTTGTAGCACTAACACGGGTCTGGAAATACTCGAAATGAGATGACCCGGATTATATGAAAACGCATTGATCAAAAACCCCTGAACCGCAGGATTAAAGAGACTTTGCAGTGCTGGGTGCATATTCGTAATATCGACTCGCCGCCGATGCTCAAGAGCATCAATTATCGACAGTGCCTGCTTTAATAGCATTTCGTTTTCCGGATTAGCGTTAAGTTGCCCCCTCAACACCTGGCCCATCGGCCTCCCGGGCGTTGCGATAAGAACCACGCCGCCCACATCCTCTTCCTGAGCCGAAGCAAGTGCGACTACGCCCCCTTCGCTGTGTCCTAAAACCCAAATACAGGGAGTGTGCATGTGACGTCTAAGCACGTCTACCCAGGATCGAACGTCGTCAACATAATCAGCAATCGTCACCGCATTGGCATCCTCTACGGCCATTGCGCTAGCGAACATTCCACGTTTGTCGATACGAAGCGTCGCAAAGCCTTTGGCAGCCAGTCCTTCAGCAAGAAGTCGGTAAGGCGAAGCATTCACACCAAGCGGGTTGTTTCCATCCTGATCGGTCGGCCCGGAGCCAGGAATGATAAGAACAACAGCGGTTGGTTTTGAATTCGGGGTGAGTAACGTACCTTTCAAAGGGCCTTTTGGCCCTGCGGCATCCAGGACAGTTTCGGAAAAGGTCACCGGTACTGCCGCCAGACTCACAAATGGGCAAGCGTTCAAAAGGGTAATGGAGGCGGCAATTTTCATCGGCGATGTTCCTGTAAAATTAAGCGTACCCGGCAATTTATATTATAAGTATGGCTTGCTCTCCATTGATTAATACATCAGCGGCGTTAGAAAAGTACGCTCCTGGCACAGAACTGCTGTCAGATTAGGTTTAGATCTGTGCCATAGCTGTGTCAGGTAAAATCTGAGCTAATTCAATTATGCTATTTTTTCAATGCTATTTGTCAATCCATCAAGATAGTCCGCATACCACCGCATCATTTCCCGCCGTCTGTCCAGATATTGTGCTTGGTTACTGGTTCCGAGAATGCTTTTTTTATCCATGTGAGCGAGTTGCATCTCGATTCACGTGTTTTGAATTCCGCATTTTCCTGATTGGTTTTGATGCGGGCTGCTATCGAGAATGGAGTTTTGCGAAGTCAAACGGGCTCACTGTTTTTTCCTCATTTGCATCCAGAAAATCAGCCCACCACTGCAGCATCAGTCTGCGTTCATCCAGAAACTCCGCTTTATGGATATAAGCCGCACGTACGCCATTTCGTTCCTGATGGCTCATCTGGCGCTCCACTGCATCTCTCGACCATAATCCTGACTCAATCAACGAACTACAGGCCATTGCCCGGAAGCCGTGACCACAGACATCGATCTTTGTATCGTAGCCCATCAGGCGTAATGCGTTATTCACCGTATTTTCACTCATGGGTTTCCAGGGATTATGGTCGCCAGTGAAAATCAACTCATATTCACCGCTGATGGTGTGGATCTGCTGCAGAATATCCAGTGCCTGAGTTGAGAGTGGTACCAGATGCTCTGTACGCATTTTTGAGCCACGATGGGAATACTTTACCCCCTCAATAGGTTTCCGCTCAGGAGGAATGGTCCACATGGCTTTCTTGAAGTCGATCTCAGACCACCTGGCAAAGCGTAGTTCACTGGAACGGATGAAGATGAGTAGGGTAAGTTTAGTTGCCAGTCGGGTGAGAGGTTGCCCTCTGTATGCATCCAGTCGTTCAAGTAGCTCTGAAATGCGATTTAAGGCGAGGGCAGGGCGGTGCTGGCGTTTCACCGTCGTTAAAGCGCCAGCCATATCAACGGCAGGGTTATAGGTGATAATGCCTGACTGGGCAGCATAGCGCATGATTGCAGTGATACGCTGCTGAAGGCGCGCTGCAATCTCATAGATCTCTTTGGCTTCGGCTGCCTTTACTGGAACAAGTAAATCGGGAGTTCTGAGGGTGGTAATGTCACGTGAGCCAATAAAGGGAAACACATGAGTTTCGAGGCTTTTCAGTATTTTCTCACTGTGTGAATCTGACCATTTTTTGTTGCTCTTATGCCACTGCCTTGCGATGCCTTCGAATGTCTGAGCTGTTTCAGGCACAGACTTTTTGATCCGTTTATGTTCGCACGGGTCAGTTCCCTCAGCTATCAGCTTCCTCGCCGTATCGCGTTTTTCCCTTGCTTCTGATAACGAGACTTCTGGGTAGACGCCCAGAGCGAGCGTTTTTTCTTTGCCCAGAAACCGGTAACGCAGTCGCCAGTAGCGCGAGCCGTTAGGGTGAACGAGCAAAAACATGTTGCCGCTGTCGGCAAGTTTATAAGGTTTTTCATCCGGTTTAGCTGCACGGATTTTAGCGTCAGTGAGCGCCATTGTCGGGGTCTCCTGATAGTAAATGGGGTATAAATTTTATCGAATCAGACTATACCCTCAGTTGTACCCTCGCAAGGGACTTGATGCGGGTTGAAGTTGATTGAGTTGGGTGGAGTTAAGGGATTGTAGAAGTGTTGATTTGTGCGGGCTTAGAATGCAAAAACGGACCTCCGTGGAGGTCCGTTGATATGAATTTGGTGCCCGGACTCGGAATCGAACCAAGGACACGGGGATTTTCAATCCCCTGCTCTACCGACTGAGCTATCCGGGCAACGGGGCGCATTAAACCGTAATCCGCCCACTGCGTCAATGAAATTTCTCTATTTATTGTTTGATTGCTTATCTTTGCGGCAATTCTGCGTCAAAAGGCGCGTTTTGCTTAAAATCACATCACTCCGTTATCGCCTTCGCGAACTTTCCAGCCGCTGGTGATGGCGATGGCATGGCGTTTTCCGGAGATGTCGTAATCGCCAACGAGCTCTTCGTCATCCCGTGGCGAACTGATGGTTAAGATCGCATCCACTCCATGGCGGTAAGCGCCATGATGGCTGAAAATCGTGCCGATAAAGCATTTATCGTTGAGCCATACCGGGATCCACGCCACCGTTTCGACAGTATAGTGTCCTGCAGCGCCGCCATAGTAGCTGTCCGCATCGTCTTTCGCAGTGCCAGGCGGGATCGGGCAAATCGGCTCATCGTTATCGTCAGCAGATTTATCCTTTAGCAGGCTACCTTGCATGACGCCCAATGACTTCAATAAGCCAGCTCTATCTTTATCGTTTAAGGCGGGGGTGGGGGCCTGCTCGTTTTCCGCAGCGCTAATGATATTGAGGTTATAACGGTAGCGGATGGTGATGGCCGGCGTCAGGTCGCTCTGGTTGAACGGACGCAGCAGATAGAGATTATCTTCCCCAAACACGCCGTTAAACCACAGGGCGTAAACCTGGCCGTTGATTCTGATCCAGCGGCCCCACTGGTTCGCTCCGCGATCGTTAATAGAGTAAAGGGCGCCGGGCACGCCGGCATCGAAGTTATCGTCGTCATTGCTGTCGGCATTGTTCACCGACTCAAAGGCGCTATCACCGCGTTTCAGCACACCGGTATAGCTGAACAGGCCGGTGCCGCCAACATAGCTATCGATGATGAGATCGCGTTTGCCGTCGCCGTCGAGGTCGATAAGCGTGAAGCTGACTTTGCCGTTTTCCGAATCGGCGCTGATATCGGAATGCAAAAACGCTTGCCATTCATCGTCGCTGATATCCGCCGCTGGCTTGGTCGTCGAGACCGGCGCGTCGTCGGCATAGGTGAGGGTAAAGTGAGTGACGTGGCCTGTGAGCGGGAACTGTTCCGCAATGTTCTCTAGCGCGAGTTCCGGGTTGCGTTTTTGCTCTTTTAGTACCGCATCGTGCAACGTCTTCAGCGCGAGTATGTCGGCCTCTCGTTGCTGACGGGGGATAACTTTGCTAACAAAGGTGGGAAGCTGCCAGGTTCCGCCTGGGGTGATTTCCCGGCACATGCCGGTACTGTACTTGAGGCTTTGCACAAAGGTTTTGCCATCCCACACACGTTCTTCCCCGTTAACGCAGTCGGCGACGCCGCGTCCCTTGTTGAAGAAGGTAATTACGCCATCGTTATAGCTGGAGGCATCAGTGGTTATCAGCTGTGGCCTGGCGGCCTGTGTGTTATCGACAACCCACATCGCGTAGCCGTCGTTATAGGCGGCGCGCCAGCATAGAGTCTGCAGCAGCGAGTGATTTTTATCCAGCGGGGCGACGGTGATCTGCCGTTCGTTGGCCGGAATTTCGGCGTTTTGCCAGTCATCACACTGGCGGTTGAGCGTGCTTTCCAATTGCGGCAGCCATTTCTGCTGTTGTTTCGCATTGAGCGCAACGGGCTGGGCGTTGTGAATAAACGACGCGCTCAGGATCTCCGGTGCGGGAATGGCGCGCAGGACGGTGCTGCCGTCACCGCCACCTTTACGTAACAGCGCATCGGCGGTACCGATCCGCTGCTGGAATTCATCGATCTTGAGGAACACCGCGCTGCTGCCCGCGTTAGACAGCCGTTTGCGCTGGCCATTGAGCGCCAGCTCGATTTTAGCGTTTTGCTCCAGGGCGGTAATAAGCGCGCTGGTTTGCGTACTGTCAAAATGAAAATGGCTGTCGTCGATAGCCTCAAGCGCTCCGCGATCGTTATCGTTGATAAACAGATTTACGCTGGCATCTGGCGGAATATCGTGCTCGGTCTGCGCAAACGTGACCTGCGCGGTTGCCTGCCGCCCGGGGCCGGCGCTACGGGTCAGCAGAACGCTGACTTCGCCCATTGTCGCGCCATAGCCCGCCGCCCGGCAGGTGCCGGTATTATCGCAGGCGACTTCCCAGTCTTTGTAGGCGAAAGAGAAACCGCGAGGAGGGGCGGCCATCAGCGAGGTCGAACAGAGCCCCAGTACGGCGGCCCAGAGAAGTGGACGCATAGAAATCCCTGCCACAGAAAGTGTCAGGGAATTATATGCGCCTTGCAGGGCTTGGGAAATCCGAATTACGTGAGCGCGCCGCCCATCCGGCAGCGGGCAAAGCGCAGGATATCTTCCGCCAGACGATGGGCGGTATCGACGTCGGCCTGGCTACGTTTGATCAGCATGCGGCTCAGGCAGCCTTCGACGATTAATTCCATCTGCTTGGCGACCATTTCCGGATCATCCACCTCAAGCTGAGTGAGCAGCTCGTGCGTGTAGGCCAGCGAAGCCTGCTTCTGCTGTTCCGCTAACTGGTGAATTGGGTGCTGGGCATCCGGGTAAAAGGTACAGGCGGCGATAAACAGGCAGCCGGGATAACGGTGGTTGCTGACGCATTTGGTCAGTGCGCTATAGCGCGCCAGCAGCTTTTGTTCTGCGCTCAGCGTCTCATCCAGCAATAGCTGGCGACGCCAGGCGTCTACCTGCTGGCTTAAATAACGCAGGGCGTCATAGAGCAACGCTTCGCGGTCAGGCCAAAAACGCTTGAGGTCATCAAGCGGATATGCGACGCGGTCGGCGACCATTTCCAGCGTGGTGTTGGCGATACCCTCGATTTCGAGAATTTGTATGGCTTCACCCAGGACATCTTCACGTTGCACGGTAGTCTCCTCCATTTATCCTCCTCAAGTGTCGTTCACGGTTGCCAATCGCGCAAATGGGCGCTGAATGCCGCGGCATCCATAAACCCGGTGACGCGCTGCGCGGGCTGTTCTTCTCCCTGCGCGTTGAAGAACAGAATCGTCGGCAAGCCGAGCACCTGTAAATGTTTCAGCAGGGCCGCGTCTTGCGCGCTGTTCTTGGTGACATCCACTTGTAGCAGAACGGTCTCTTTTAGGGCCTGTCGCACTTCAGGAGCGCTAAAGGTATATTTTTCGAACTCTTTACAGGCCACGCACCAGTCGGCATACAGATCGAGCATGACCGGTTTCCCTTTGGCCTGCGCCAGCGCCTGGTTGAGTTCATCAACGGTGCTGACGCGGGTAAATTCCAGATGCGCCTGCTGCTGGACAGCCGGCGCGCCAAAGGCCCAATCCTGCAGCGGACGCGCGCTAACCAGCGCAGCGCCCAGCATGACGATTTGCACCAGCCGTAGCCACGGTTTGCTCGCGCCAAGCGAGGTAATAAACGCCCAGCTAAAGAAGGCGACGCCAAGCAGCGACCACAGGCGTAAACCCCAGGCTTCGCCAATAACGCGCTCCAGTAAAAAAACCGGCAGCGCGAGGATCACGAAGCCAAACGCGGTCTTGACATGAGCCATCCACGGCCCGCTCTTTGGTAGCAGACGGTTACCGAACACGGTCACCAGGATCAGCGGCAGCCCCATTCCCAGCGCGTACAGATACAGCGTGCCGCCGCCGAGCCACAGGTTACCGCTTTGGGCGATATACAACAGAATGGCGCTAAGCGGGGCCGTAGTGCAAGGGGAACAGATAAGCCCGGCGATAGCGCCCATTGCAAACACGCCGCCCGGCGAGCCCCCCTGGCGCTTGTTGCTCATTAGCGTCAGTCGGGTTTGCAGTGATGAAGGCAACTGCAGCGTAAACAGGCCGAACATCGACAGCGCCAGCGCGATAAATACCACTGACAGCCCAATTAATACGTAAGGGTGCTGCAGCGCGGCCTGGAATTGCAGACCGGCGGCGGCCACGACCAGACCCAGCGCGGTATAGGTTACCGCCATCCCCTGGACATAAATAAATGCCAGCAGCAGGGCGCGCGCCGTCGATAAGCGCTGTTTACCGCCGAGGACAATCCCGGAAATCAGCGGATACATCGGTAAAACACAAGGCGTAAAGGCGATGCCGATACCAATCAGCAGCGCCCATAGCGCCGAAAATGGCAGCGACGCGGGTTCCGCGCCGGTCTGGCTGCCGCTGGCCGGGAGCGTGGCGGACGCTGAAGGTTTGGCCGCTTGCGCCTTGTCGGAATCGGCGAGCACCGGGCTGAGCGGCACGACTTTGGTCTCCGGCGGATAGCAGAACCCGGCGTCGGCACAGCCCTGATAGGTGACGGTCAGCGTGGCTGCTTTGCTGGCTTGCGTGAGAGTAATCGGCAACGTCAGGCGCTGACGATAAATTTCGCTTTTGCCATAAAACTCGTCTTCATGCCATTCGCCAGGCGGTAGAGAAGGTTCGACGATCGCCGCGTCCTTTGTCGTCAGCGTAACCTGCTTACGGTAGAGGTAGTAGCCATCCTTGATGCGCCAGCTCAGGTTGAGGTCGTGTTGATTCTGCTGAAAGTCAAAGGCGAAAGCCCGATCGGCGGGCACGAAGTTTGAGCGCCCGGGGGCGTCAAACAACCCGGCGCTGGCGGATGCGCTGCACAGTAGCAGGATCAGCGTAATGATGCGTTGAGCCATGAGAGGTAATCGTTGTCTCCGTGAGTAACCGGCAGGACCAGTAGTTCGGGGGTTTGATACGGGTGATGGGACTTCAGGCAGTCCAGTAACGCCTGCTGATGGGCCTGATTGGTTTTGAGCAGCATCTGGACTTCATACTCCTGCTCAAGCTTTCCTTCCCAGTAGTAGAGCGACGTCGCTCCCGGCAGGATGGTGGCGCAGGCGGCGAGTTTTTCCCCGAGCGCTTTGGCCGCCAGATCCTGGGCGGTCGCTTCATCCGGCGCGGTACAGAGTACAACAACAGCATCAGGCGTAGTCATCGTGAACCTCGTATCAGCGAAAAGAGGCACTATAGCATGCATGATGCGGGGAGATTAACCAAAGGGGCCAGTTACTTTACTGGCCCCTTTTTAACGATCTTACAGCATGAGGCCGCCGAAGATGAATCCAAGGATCACGCAAAGCGTAATGGCGATGACGCCCGGGATCAGGAAGGCGTGGTTAAAGACATATTTGCCGATACGCGTGGAGCCAGTGTCGTCCATTTCGACCGCGGCCAGCAGGGTCGGATAGGTTGGCAGCACGAACAGCGCTGAGACCGCGGCGAATGAGGCAATTGCCGTCAGCGGGGTGACACCGAGCAGCAGCGCGGCTGGCATCAACGCCTTGGTAGTGGCGGCCTGTGAATAGAGCAGCGTAGCGGCGAAGAACAGCACTACCGCCAGCAGCCACGGATAGTTGTGCAGCAGATCGCCCGCTACCGTCTGGATATCGGCAATGTGCGCTTTGACGAAGGTATCTCCAAGCCAGGCGACGCCGAGCACGCAGACGCAGGCGCTCATCCCGGACTTAAAGGTGCTGGCGTTCAGCACTTCGCCAGTGTCGATCTTACAGGTGATGCTAATCAGCGTGGCGATGGTCAGCATGAAGACTACGATCGCTTCGTTACGCGGCAGTACCGGGTTCTGGATCAGGCCGACGGTGTCGCTGATGGCAGTAGCGTAGAACATGACCGCGACGATGCCGACGAGGAACAGCAGGACGGAGCGTTTAGCGTGCGGCTTCAGTTCGAAGACCTGACTGCCGCGCAGGCTCACTTCCCCTTTTGCCAGCCGTTCCTGGTAGACCGGGTCGTCTTTCAGCTCGCAGCCGAGGAAGTTACAGACCACGGCGGTCAGCATGACGGCAATCAGGGTAACCGGCAGGCAGATCGCCAGCAGCGTCAGGTAGCTGACGCCAAGCGGTTCGAGAATACCGGCAAAGAAGACCACTGCCGCGGAGATCGGCGAGGCGGTAATCGCAATCTGCGAAGCGACAACGGCGATGGAGAGTGGGCGGGAAGGGCGAATACCCTGCTCTTTCGCCACTTCGGTAATCACTGGCAGGGTAGAGAACGCGGTATGACCGGTGCCTGCCAGCACGGTCATAAACCAGGTGACCAGCGGCGCCAGGAAGGTAATGTACTTGGGATGGCGGCGTAGCATACGTTCGGCGAGGCTGACCAGATAATCCATCCCTCCGGCGACCTGCATCGCGGCGATTGCGGCGATAACCGCCATGATGATTTCAATGACGTCAAAGGGGATTGCGCCGGGTGGAATTTGAAAAATTAAGGTTAAGACGAGGACGCCGAGGCCACCGGCAAAGCCGATACCAATGCCCCCGAGTCGGGCCCCCAAATAGATTGCCAGCAGGACAACCACGAGCTCTGCACCAAACATATATGCCTTCCTTGTTTTTTAACAAGTTGATATTGAATTGTTGTCGTTTCGTAAACCCAAAAAAGCAAAAAGGCATGTCATCACTGACATGCCTTTGGTTAGTTTACCCTGAAAGCTTACTGTTCGCTTTCATCGGTATACCGTTTTGCTTTATAAGCCGGATGCATCAGGTTTTGCGGGGAGAAAATGTCATCCAGTTCGGCTTCGGTCAGCAGCCCGCGTTCCAGTACCACTTCACGTACGCTCTTACCGGTTTCGGCGCAAATCTTGCCGACGATATCGCCATTGTGGTGGCCGATGAACGGGTTGAGGTAGGTCACGATACCGATGGAGTTGTAGACGTAGCTTTCGCATACCGCTTTGTTGGCGGTAATGCCGTTCACGCATTTTTCCAGCAGGTTGTAGCAGGCGTTAGTCAGGATATGGATAGATTCAAACATCGCCTGGCCAATCACCGGCTCCATAACGTTCAACTGCAGCTGACCGGCTTCAGAGGCCATGGTTACGGTAGTATCGTTGCCGATAACTTTGAAGCACACCTGGTTAACCACTTCCGGCACCACCGGGTTAACTTTTGCCGGCATGATAGAGGAACCGGCCTGCAGCTCTGGCAGGTTGATTTCGTTGAGGCCTGCGCGCGGCCCGGAAGAGAGCAGGCGCAGGTCGTTACAAATCTTGGACAGTTTGACCGCCAGGCGTTTCAGCGAACTGTGAACCATCACATATGCGCCGCAGTCAGAAGTCGCTTCAATCAGGTCTTCCGCCGGAACGACCGGCAGGTTGCTGACTTCCGCCAGTTTCTGTACCGCCAGCTGCTGGTAGCCGTCAGGGGTGTTCAGGCGAGTCCCGATAGCGGTCGCGCCGAGGTTCACTTCCAGCAGCAGTTCTGCGGTACGCAGAATGCTTTTGGTTTCTTCGTTCAGCAGAACGTTAAAAGCGTGGAATTCCTGGCCGAGGGTCATCGGCACCGCATCCTGTAACTGCGTGCGGCCCATTTTCAGGATGTCCTGGAACTCGACGGCTTTCGCCTGGAAGCCTTCGCCCAACTGTTTGATGGCATCGATTAATTTGAGAATCGAAGCATAGACCGCGATGCGGAAACCGGTTGGGTAGGCGTCGTTGGTGGACTGGCATTTGTTGACGTGGTCATTAGGGTTGAGGAACTGGTATTCACCTTTCTGGTGGCCCATCAGTTCCAGACCGATATTCGCCAGCACTTCGTTGGTGTTCATGTTGACGGAAGTGCCCGCGCCGCCCTGGAACACATCAACCGGGAACTGGTCCATGCATTTACCGTTGTTCAGCACCTCATCGCATGCGGCGACAATGGTGTTCGCTACGCTTTTAGGAATGGTTTGCAGTTCCTTGTTAGCCAGCGCGGCGGCCTTCTTCACCATCACCATGCCCCGAACAAACTCAGGGATGTCGCTAATCTTGTTGTTGCTGATGTAGAAGTTTTCAATCGCTCTCAGAGTATGAACGCCATAGTATGCGTCAGCTGGAACTTCCCTGGTGCCCAACAGATCTTCTTCGATACGAATGTTGTTTAACATGTGAACCTTCTTTTTCAAGCTGCCAATGAATTCACCAAATACACAGAATTTATAGGATTTAGCGTATTTTCAGACCGAAGATTATTTCCTTAACCGGCCCGGTGCCCACGATCATATGCTGATGATAGCGAAGTTCAGTAACCTTGATCACTTATTATATAGCGCGGCGGATAAGAATTATTAATCTGTGAAATGAGTCACCGCTTTACTATTTTTGAAAAAAATGCCGTTACCGTTGATTGAAAAATGGCGCGCCAACCCCACATTCCTATGACGCGAATAGCAAATTTATCACTACGGGCGTCTGCGACGACGGCCGAATGAAGGAGACGCCGGTGCGTTGGATCCCATTTATTGCCTTTTTCTTATACGTTTACGTCGAGATCTCGATCTTTATTCAGGTCGCGCACGTGCTTGGCGTGCTGCTGACGCTGATTCTGGTTATCTTTAGCTCGGTGGTGGGGATGTCGCTGGTGCGCAACCAGGGCTTCAAAAACCTGATGCTGATGCAGCAGAAAATGGCGGCTGGCGAAAGCCCTGCCGCAGAAATGATCAAAAGCGTGTCGCTGATTATCGCCGGGCTGCTGCTGTTGATCCCGGGCTTCTTTACCGACTTCCTCGGCCTGCTGCTGCTGTTGCCGCCGGTGCAAAAGCTGATGACTTTAAAACTGATGCCGTATCTGCGCTTTAGCCGGATGCCGGGCGGCGGTTTTAGCGCTGGCGCCGGCAACGGAGACACCTTCGAAGGGGAGTTCCAGCGCAAAGACGACGAACGCGACCGTCTGGATCACAAAGACGACCGCTAAAACGACAAAACCGGCCTGCGCCGGTTTTTTGTTATCGGCTTGCTGAGGATGACCGTGCAGGTAAGGCGAACCACAGCACCGCCAGCATAATAATGGCGTACAAGCTCTTCCAGCCGACCATTGCCAATAGCAAAACGCAGAGCACGCTGCCCACAATGGCCAGCACGCGGTATTTACCGTGCAGGAGTCGGCATCCCGCCAGCATGCACAGCAGATAAATCATGATGAAAATGCCGTTGGCATAGACGATCAGCGCATCGAGATTAATGTTCAGCCAGTAAATGCACAGCGTACTGAGTACGCAGCAGCCTAAGACCGCATTCAGCGCATTGCGCGGTACCTGACGCGGCGACAGGCGGGCCAGATAACCTTCCGGCTTGAACTGCGCCTGCGACCAGACCAGGCGGGCAAAACTTTGGATATAGATATTGAGGCTGGCGAAGCAGGCGAGATAGCCGATCACGCAGGCGACCCACAGCGCCTGCACGCCGAACAGCCGTACCACGATGTTTGGCAGCGAGGCCGCCGCCGCCATTTCCGCACCGAAGGCGCGAAAATGCAGTACCACCACGGTACAGCCCCAATAAACGGTTCCTGCCAGCAATAAGCCAATCATCAGCGCTCGGGGGAAGTCGCGCTCCGGACGTTTAAACTCTGATGCCAGATGAGCAAAGGCTTCAAGGCCGACGAAGCACCAGAACATTACCGATAGGGCAGCAAACAGCTGCGACGTGTCGACATCTTTAGGTTCCGGGAAAGGGATCTGCGCCGGGTTTATGCCGCCGCGCCACCAGATAGCGACGATCAGCGCGACAATCATTACCGCGACCAGCGTCTGTAGATTGGCGCTGGAACTGGCGCCGCGCGAGCCCACCCACCAGACGATCGCCAGCGTGCCGAGCTCGGCAAGCAGCAGTTGAGTATCGTGCCAGCCAAACAACGCCTGGCCAAACCCGGTAGCAATATGGAGGGCGGCGGGTAAACCCACCGGGATGACTGATAAAAACAGCCAACCGGTTACCCGCGCCAGACGCGGGCCAAACGCCATATCCACAAAATGAGCCACGCCGCCAGCGCTGGGAAAGTGGCGCCCAAGCACGGCAAACACGATAGCGATGGGAAAGACCAGGAGAATCAGCGCTGGCCACGCCCACAGGCTGTTATCGCCAGCGACCAGCGCCGCCAGCGCCGGTACGGCGAACACGCCGGTTCCCAGTAGTGATGTTGAAAGTAACCCGACTCCCTGACCTAACCCCAGCTCCTGTTTTAAACCACTCATGACTCAATCCTGCGCGCGGCAAAAAAACGATGTTATCACAACCCTTTGCGCCAGATAGCGCAGCCGCCGCGGGAATATTTTTGCGCGTCAGCGCACAGGCGGAAATTTTTTTTTAATTTTCCCCTTGAAGCCGTAAATGGCCATCCCCATCTCTCTCTGCACTAGTCGGAAACCGTTTACGGCCCGGCGCCATCCATAACTGATAATGACTTTCTCGAAGGAGAGCTATCAATGAGTATTCGTCCGTTACATGATCGTGTGATCGTCAAACGTAAAGAAGTTGAAACCAAATCTGCAGGCGGCATCGTTCTGACCGGTTCTGCGGCAGCTAAATCAACTCGTGGCGAAATCATCGCTGTCGGTAAAGGCCGCATCCTGGAAAACGGAACTGTGCAGCCGCTGGACGTTAAAGTTGGTGACATCGTGATTTTCAACGATGGTTACGGCGTGAAGTCTGAGAAGATCGACAACGAAGAAGTGCTGATCATGTCCGAAAGCGACATCCTGGCAATTGTTGAAGCGTAATTCGCACGACCCTGAACGAATTTGAGGAATAAAAGAAATGGCAGCAAAAGACGTAAAATTCGGTAACGACGCTCGTGTAAAAATGCTGCGCGGCGTAAACGTACTGGCAGATGCAGTTAAAGTCACCCTGGGCCCGAAAGGCCGTAACGTTGTTCTGGACAAATCCTTCGGCGCGCCGACCATCACTAAAGATGGCGTTTCCGTTGCTCGTGAAATCGAACTGGAAGACAAATTCGAAAACATGGGCGCGCAGATGGTGAAAGAAGTTGCCTCTAAAGCGAACGACGCTGCAGGCGACGGTACCACCACCGCAACCGTACTGGCTCAGGCTATCGTTAACGAAGGCCTGAAAGCCGTTGCCGCGGGCATGAACCCGATGGATCTGAAACGTGGTATCGACAAAGCTGTCGTTGCCGCTGTGGAAGAACTGAAAGCGCTGTCCGTACCGTGCTCTGACTCTAAAGCCATTGCTCAGGTTGGTACTATCTCCGCTAACTCCGACGAAACCGTAGGTAAACTGATCGCTGAAGCGATGGATAAAGTCGGTAAAGAAGGCGTTATCACCGTTGAAGACGGTACCGGTCTGGAAGACGAACTGGACGTCGTTGAAGGTATGCAGTTCGACCGCGGCTACCTGTCCCCTTACTTCATCAACAAGCCGGATACCGGCGCTGTTGAACTGGAAAGCCCGTTCATCCTGCTGGCTGACAAAAAAATCTCCAACATCCGCGAAATGCTGCCGGTTCTGGAAGCCGTAGCGAAAGCTGGCAAACCGCTGGTTATCATCGCTGAAGACGTTGAAGGCGAAGCGCTGGCGACCCTGGTTGTTAACACCATGCGCGGCATCGTGAAAGTTGCAGCGGTTAAAGCGCCGGGCTTCGGCGACCGTCGTAAAGCTATGCTGCAGGACATCGCGACCCTGACTGGCGGTACCGTTATCTCTGAAGAGATCGGTATGGAGCTGGAAAAAGCGACTCTGGAAGACCTGGGTCAGGCTAAACGCGTTGTTATCAATAAAGACACCACCACCATCATCGATGGCGTTGGCGAAGAAGCCGCAATTCAGGGCCGCGTTGCTCAGATCCGTAAGCAGATCGAAGAAGCGACCTCTGATTACGACCGTGAAAAACTGCAGGAGCGCGTGGCTAAACTGGCCGGCGGCGTTGCGGTAATCAAAGTCGGTGCTGCTACCGAAGTTGAAATGAAAGAGAAAAAAGCGCGCGTTGACGATGCCCTGCACGCGACCCGTGCTGCGGTTGAAGAAGGCGTGGTAGCTGGCGGCGGCGTAGCGCTGGTCCGCGTGGCGGCGAAAATCGCTGGCCTGACCGGTCAGAACGAAGATCAGAACGTCGGTATCAAAGTTGCGCTGCGCGCAATGGAAGCGCCGCTGCGTCAGATCGTTTCCAACGCAGGTGAAGAGCCGTCTGTTGTTGCCAACAACGTGAAAGCAGGCGACGGTAACTACGGTTACAACGCGGCTACCGAAGAGTACGGCAACATGATCGACTTCGGTATCCTGGATCCGACTAAAGTCACCCGTTCTGCGCTGCAGTACGCGGCATCCGTTGCTGGTCTGATGATCACCACCGAGTGCATGGTGACCGACCTGCCGAAAGGTGACGCGCCTGACTTAGGTGCTGCTGGCGGCATGGGCGGCATGGGCGGTATGGGCGGCATGATGTAATCGTGCGCTATACGGCATAAAAATGCAGAAACCCCCGGTCAGAAATGGCTGGGGGTTTTTCTTTTTGCTGGCTTTTTAGTATAAGGTTTACATCCGGGCCAGTGCGTCCAGCTCATTGGGGAATAACATGCAGGTAAAATATTTAGCAGGGATTGTCGGCGCAGCATTATTGTTAGCGGGTTGCAGTTCCAGCAACGAATTAACCGCAGGCGGCCAGAGCGTGCGTTTTGTTGAAGATAAACCGGGAACGGAATGCCAGCTGTTAGGGACGGCTACCGGTACGCAAAGCAACTGGCTGTCCGGGCAGAATGGCGATGAAGGCGGCTCGATGCGCGGCGCGGCGAATGCGCTGCGTAACCAGGCGGCGGCCATGGGCGGTAACGTCATTTATGGCGTGAGCAGCCCGACGCAAAATCTGCTGTCGAGCTTTGTCCCGACCGATAGCCAGATGAACGGCCAGGTTTATAAGTGCCCGAACTGATGCGTTAAGCACTCTCTGCCTGCGCAGAGAGTGCTTAACAATTTATGCCTCAAGCGCTGCTTTGGTAGCCACGTAGAATTCACGCAGCGACAGCATACATTCATCTCTGGTTAGCATTTGTCCCGGGGCGGATGGAATTACCTTACTGAAGATTTGATACGGCGTATGCTGGCTGTGGACCTGTTTTAGCTTCTGGCTCTTTTCAAGCAGACGCAGCACGATACTCTTTTCAAAATCTGACTGATGCGCGGCGCTGGTTTTAATCACCGCACCGGAGAGTACTTTTTTACCCTCCTCCTGCTCGTAGCTGTATAACACGGCCAGATGGTGGCTAAACAAATTCAGCTTCCACTCTTCCTGAGGATATTGCTGGTACTCGATATTGGGTTGGCTGGTTAAATCGACGGTATACAACAGCACGAAATCCAACGCTAGCGCCAGATACTCGTTTAATTTCGTATCCGCAACCATTTTGAGCGATTGATTGATGCCCATAATCAGCGCTTCCACCTGGCGGTCATCAATTCGTAACGTTGTGATTTGCTCGTTTTGCAGCATCAGGATCAGCGTTGACTCATTTACCCCCGGTTTCAACGTGATCGACATGATCCGCAGCTCCGGATTCGGGTTTTGTACCTCTGCCATATCGACTGCTGGGGTATTGGCGATGAGCTCATTATTGTAGGCAATAAGTTCCTCTTTCAGCGTATCGTCGCTTTGCTGCAAGCGCTGTAAGAAAACAGACATTCGAGTTGTCAGGACCATGAGCAAGTCAGCCAGCGCCGGCGCCTGTAAATAGAATGTCCGACACAGGCCATTCTGGTTTTGTACTTTCAGCAGCAGTGCCATGAAATGGTCTTCATAGGTAATTCCGGCGGTGTTAAAACCAATAAACGTTCCTTGCATGTTCTTCTCCTTACGCTGGCATTGGTATTTTTGATTGCGACAAATCAATAACCCGATCGGCAGAGGCGATGGTTGACGGGCGGTGGGCAACGATGACGCGGGTAATACTGAGCCCTGAAATCGATTGGTTGATAACAGACTCATTTCTTAAATCAAGATGGCTGGTGGCCTCATCCATAAACAGAATGCTCGGTTTACGGTAAAGCGCTCGGGCAATCAAAATACGTTGCTTTTGGCCCCCGGAAATCCCCAGGCCCAACTCACCAACGATGGTTTCATAGCCCATCGGCATTTTCATAATTTCGTCGTGAATGTTGCAGCGTTTGGCGCATTCGACGACAAAATCCAGATCGGCGTTGTCTTCAAAGCCGCTGATATTATCAATAAGCGAACCGGAAAAGAGCCTGTCCTCCTGCAATACGCAGGCGGTTCCCTGGCGATAGTTATTTAAACCTATTTTCTGGATATCGAGATTATCGGCAAACACATCGCCGCTGGTGGGGGAGAGCAGCCCGCACATCACTTTCAATAGCGTGGTCTTACCGACGCCGGACGGGCCGACCAGCGCGACGGATTCGCCGGGCTCAACGGTGATGTTCAGGTTTGAGAAAATCGGCTGCGAAAAGGGATCGTATTGATAGCTGAGGTTTCTGACTTCAAGCCTGGCGCCGGCATCTTTCGAAAAGACGTCCCGTGATGGCAACTCTTGCTCGGGTTCGCTGAAGACGATTTCAGAAAGACGTTCGTTATGCAGCGAGAGCATGCGCAGCTGCATGGTAAGATCAACCAGGCTGGATGCGCGCTGGGAGAACTGGCCCCGGTAGGCGTTAAAAGCCATAAACATACCGAGGGTCATTTCATTATCAATAACCATAATGGCGCCCAGCCACAGTACCGCAACCTGATCGATGGCGGTAATAAAGGTATTGATACCGCTAAACATCATGTCGAAACGGGTCTGTTTGATCCCCGCATTACAGGCGTCGATGTTAATATTCAGCCAGTGCTGAGAGCGGCGTTCTTTCAGGTTCAGCGCTTTGATGGTCGAAATACCGTATAGCGACTCCATAAAGTGTGAACTGGAGCGCGCGCCTTTGATTACCTGTTCTTCAGCAACGCGGCGATAGAAGCGATAAGTTCCCAGACGCATAAGGGCGTAACATAAGGTAAAGCCAACGACGACCCATGTTAGCCAACCGCCGTACAGGGTGAGCATAATCAGCAGGCCGATCGTCATGATCGAGTCGATAATGCCGCTGACGATGCTATTAGTGAACGTGGAGCGAATGGTATCCAGCGAAGAGAAACGGGACTGAATATCCCCCAGATGACGTTTTTCGAAAAATGCCAGCGGCAGGCTGGCCAAATGATCGAATAGAGTGGTTTTCCACTGAATATTGGTTAGCGTGTTGAGCGTCAGTGAAGTCCATGCGCGCAGCATACTGATAAAGGTGCGGAAGAGGGTAAAGAAGACCAGACCAATACAGATAACCGAGAGCAGGCTTTGATCGTGGGCCATGATCACGTGGTCAGTGACCAACTGCGTGCCTATTGGCAACAGTAGTCCAATCGCTTCAACGACGACGGAAAAGGCGAAAATTTTCAGCAGCGCTGATTTTAAGCCAACAATATTACGCATCAGATCTAACAAACGTAGGCGAGATTTGGCTTTTTCCTGCTGGAAGTTCTGATCGGGCCATAACTCTAACGCGATGCCGGTAAAGTTGTTCGACATTTCCTGAATGCCGATAATGCGTTTACCCAGCGCCGGGTCGTGAACCATAAAGCTAGATTTGCGTACTTTGGTGAGCACGACGTAGTGGTTCATTCCCCAGTGGATAACGCAGGGCAGCTTTAATTGTCTGATTTCATCAAGATCGAGCGACAGCGCGCGGCTTTTTAAGCCAGCATGTTCTGCCGTTTTGCTCAATGACATCAACGTTACCCCCTGGGAGGGGCTGCCAAAGCGTTGACGGAAATTGAACAGATCAATATCGAGACCATAATGGCCGCAAACCATTGCCAGACAGGCAATGCCACACTCGGCGGCTTCCGATTGCAGTATTACCGGCGTCTTTCTCAATATCGAAAAATTAACTTTCGCCGTAATTTTTTCAAACAGTTCATTAGTCATGAATCGGGCCGCTCACGCTTTGAGTAATCTTATAAACTGGAGTAAACATCCACATGTAGAGAGGGCGTTCTTCAAGGAAGACAACAGCCTGTGCTTTAAGCCCATTGGAAAGGCTTAGCTTTTTCCCGTCATATTCGAACTGTTTATCTTTAATTTTGACAATCGCTTTATACAGCGCCAGTTCTTGTTGCTGATTGGTACCGTTACTGACGTTGGTGTATTCAGACATTTCTTGCCGTGACGCCGGCATTGATGATATGGATATAATTTTTCCTGGGAATTGACCAAATTTATCCGATGGGAAGGCATCATAGCGAATATTGATGGTATCTCCCGTTTTTAAATACGGAATGGTATTGTTGGGTAGCCACAGAATGAGATAATACTCAACGTTTCCGGTCGGTTTTATCTGGGCCAGGCTACTTCCATTATCAACGGTTTGCCCTTGGGTAGCCGACAGTGACTCAATCCTGCCATCGCTGGTCGATTTGATAATAATATTACCGTTAGCATTAGATTCCACTAACTGATTTTTATAATCATTGGCCTGGTTGTATTGACTGGAAATTTGGTTGTCAAAATCAGCAGCTTTAGTGATTATATCGCTATTAAGTTGTGTAATTTGCGATTCGAGTTGCATTTTTTGGCTAACTAAAGACTGGTAGGCACTCTGCTGCTGAAAGTATAAAGAGTGCTGATAGTTATACTGATCTTTTGTTATCAGGCCGTTGCTAAGGTATTTATCGTAGCTGGAAAGGTTATCATGCATTTTCTTCAGGCCTACCTGGGTGTTGACCAGCATACGGTTGGTCTCCTTCAGGGAGGCAGTGGTAGTTTTTAACTGCGCATTCAGCGCATTTAACGTCTGGTTTTTATTATCTTCCAGTTTTTTAATAATATCTTCAGAGTTGGCGATTTTTTCATTGATAACTTCTATCTGTGCCGCGCTAACATTGCCACTGGTGGTGCTGCGGGAAACATCAATCTCGTATAGCGGTTGGTTTTTTTTACGACGTCACCAATTTTTACGAATTGCTTGACGATAAACCCCTGCTGTGGCGCAAAGACGTTAATTGAGTGAGGCAGGGTAATGACTTCGCCTTTAACATCGACACGCTGGGTAAACTTGCAAAATATCAATGCGCAGATAAGCGCAATGAGAAATAATGCCGACAATAAGGCGATTAACCAGGCGGGTAAGCCAGCGAGCAACAAGGCTTTCCCTTTCCAGTGATGCCTTTTGTATTCGATCGCTTCCTTGCGATAGAGATTTTTATTCATATTGATAAGTTATATTTACTTTGGCTTGGATTGGATATAAAACAAAGGCCTAAAGGCCTTTGTTTATTGTATGGAACTTTTTCCAACGCGCGAAATTATTATCAAGATCCCGGTGCAAAGGTACCATCAAGGGCACTATCTATAAATTCCTGGAAAATAGCCATTGACTTGTCCCAACCGAATGCGACGGCTCCAGCAGCTCCGGTAATAGCACCAAGAACAAAGCCAACAACAGCCCCTACAGCATTACCAAGTAGGCCAAGTCCCAAAATACCACCATTATGACCGCCTTGAACACCACCAATCCACGTGCCGACGGCTGACACAATAATGGCACCTAATGTTCCAATAGCAAGAGCCTCTACCGCATTGCTAGCTAGTGAAGTGATAGTGGAGGTAACTGATGAGAAATCCCAAGTGTAACCACCGGAGATCTCTTCCATTTCAAATACAGTTAATTCCTTCATATTTATTCCTTTAAATTAATATTATTACTAGTTGGCCTAATTATAGGACGGAAGAAAATGTAAATGAGGTTTGTAGTTTTAACAACTCAACAGACATGAATTCATGTAGAATTCATGTCTGTTTGAGGATTTTATTGTTCCTGAATAACTACTTCTAACATTGCTTTAACTCTACCATTTGTAATGTCGTCAACACTATTGCTTTTGCGATAGTAATCAGCGGTGAGATTGATCACCTGCGATGTTGCGGCACTATTAAAACTGTAGCTATCCATATCATAAAAGACTAACGGGGTGCCAGTTTGTTTGAAAATGATACCAACATTTTTGGCGCCAGAATCGTCGGTTATCATATTATCAATGATACCATCGCCAGATGTGCTCGCGGTGCCTATCGGATTAAACCAGTACATTAAAGTATTCCCGATGGAACCTGCAGGGCAGGTAATGGTTAATAAGAAATTCTTTTGCTCTGGCGTGACGCCGCCGCGGGAGACCGACATTAGCGTGCTTTTTTTAATCCGGCCGAGCGTTATTTGTGAACTGGATGGTGATATGTCACATGAGGTTGCCTGATATTTGGTGTTTTTTAGCTTGATATTGGTTGTATATAATAGTTTGTCATTACTTCCAGGGTTGGTGGTAGGATTGCCGACAGAGAAACTTATTGATGGGTTTGAGTCCGAACCTGAAGTATCAATGACCTGCTTGGTTTTGATAAACCACACGGTAATGAATTTATAGTAATTATCTGACGTATTTTCAAATGGTACTAGTACTGAGCCCGCGACAGCAGGCACTAATGCGCCATTTTTGCTTTCCAGAAGATCGGATATCTGGAATCCAATACCGTCAATTCCGGTTTCATATACTGGCTTTCCCTGTATTCCTGTAACGCCAGCTACTTCTGGTGTACTGATGGTAGTTATATACTGATCGTTAGTTTTTTGGCTACATGAGAAGTTTTTATAGTTACCAGTGCCGTATTTAGCCGAATATAATATGCTTCCCACTGGAATTGAGTCGTCTGTCGGTATTTTTGCTCTAATAGTAAATGCTTGCCGCTGGATGCTGCCTGAGTAACTACATTTTGCAGTCGCCTCACCGCAGATAACTAAAAGCATTAATAGAATAAACATTCTCTTCATCAATATTCGTCCTTAAATAATGGCTAGCGACACACCGCTTCGATCTGGTTTAAGCCAGCGGTTTTGCCTTCCCGCGGAGGTAATGTGAAGGGGGCTTTACATTGCTGGGAACTACTTTTTCCCCACTGTACGTTGAGCGTCCCGGTTTGCTGCAGACCGGACATATAGACCATCCCGGCGTCGCTGACGATACTCGCCTGGCTTTTCGCATCGTCGGCCAGTAAGACCATAGCGCCGTAAGGAACGTCTTGACCGCTAGCCGTTTTCAGGTGAATAAAGGCGCGTTGTCCGATCTTGCCGTCGTAGTTGGCCCGTACAATGGCGCCGCGGGTTGGCACCACGGTTTGCGTCGTTTCCGGCAGTTCCATATCATCACCAAGCGTGGTGCTATCAAGGGTAATATCAGTGCGGCGATAAGGGGTGACGTAAGGCACGATGGCATAGCCGCGGTAGTCGGTTGAGATAGTGCTATCGGTAGTCAGCTTGACGTTATCTAAGCCTGGAGCCTTAACCAGCACGGCGGCATCGGTGATGTCCTGTCCTAACGTAATACCGTCGGCGTGGGCGATAATGCTACCGCTGGCGCCATAATCCACGCGCTGACTGTCACGATCGTAGCTATAACCGGCATTGATGCTGCCCTGGGAACCGTTATAGGTAGCGCGCATGTCGCCGCTGTAATACTCACGGTTGCTATATCCCTGCTGGATACTCCAGTCCAGGCTATCGTTTTCCAGCCCCACGCCGCCGATAGCGACGGATTGATCCGTCGAGCCGGGGTTACTATTGGTGAGCTGATAGCTGGTGTAGGTGCCAGGGAGCCAGTTGCTGATTGGCAGCGTGACGGTCAACGTAATGCGCTGATCGTCCTGCGCGTCGCTGTCGGAGCTATTGTTGCTCCAGGTATAGCGGCTATAGCTATAGCCCAGATAGAAGTTCACATTTCTAAAGCCGCCGTTATAGCCAACGCTGATAGATTTGTTGGTGCGTTTATCATCCCAATAATCTTCAACCAGCCCGCTAATAGATACGCTGCCCAGGCCTTTACCCAGACTTTGGTTGAGGGTCAGGTTGGTGCGATTGCGTAATGAACGGGTGGTATAGCGACCGTCATTAGCATAACTATCCAGCACCTCGGATAAGGTGTTAAATCCCTTAGTAGAGTATCGATAGCCAGCGATGGTGATGTTGGTGCCGGTATCAAGGATATTTTTACCATAACGGATTCGCCAGGACTGTCCTGAAGTCTTTTCCCGATCCTGCATTTTTGACCAGGCTTGGGTGACGTCAGCTGACGCGGCTCCGAAATCGCCGAGGTTATAGCCGAGACCGGATGACAACGCCTGATAATGCGAGGCCATCTGCATCCCGCCGTAGGCGGTCAGGCTACTGGACACCCCGTAGCTGGCCGTTGCCTGGGTAAATGGCGTTTCATGTACGCCGTCATCATATGGGCGATATTTACCTGAAGTGATTTCATACTGCAGCTGGCCTTCACGCACCATGACCGGTAGCGTGGCGAACGGTACGATGAATTCTTGCTTTGAGCCATCTGATTCTTCTACGGTTACATACAGGTCGCCGCTACCGCCGCTGGGATACATATCGGTGATTTCAAAGGCGCCGGGGGCAACGTAGGTCTGATAGACCTGATAGCCGTTTTGCTTAACGATCACCCTGGCGTTGGTTTTTGCAATCCCTCGGATAATTGGCGCATAGCCGCGCAGGCTCTCTGGCAGCATGGAGGTATCCGTCGCGAGTTGGACCCCAGTAAACGGAACGCTGTCAAAGATCCCGGAAAGCGAGGAGCTTTCGCCCATCACCAAATTACTGTTAATGGGGCGTATACTACGCTGCATGTACAGGTACGCCGACTCCCAGTCGCCTGCGTCGCCTTTTGTTTTATTCCAGGTGCTCAGATTCCTGATGCGCCAGGGGCCGAGGTTTAAGCCGGACTGGAGGTTAAGACTATAGTATTCGTCTTCGGATTCGAAATCATCCGAGCCGCTGAACTGGTAATTCACCAGTAGCGCGTTAATTCCGTCGTCAAATTGATCCTCAGGGATAAATCCTTGCACGACGGTGGATAATGCCGCCTGAGGGATGGAGATATTTAAACGCTGCGCGTTAAAATCAAAATCCGCTTTGGTATCTGGAATAACCGTCAGGTTAGTACAACCATTAGCATCTTCTTGCAATTTAGTGAATGCTTTAACTCTAACGCCATATTGCGATAAGTCCTTGAGACTGAAGCAGGGCGCCAGTTTGATCTCATCGCTAGCGGTGCTGGCCCGGCTATTATCAATCACAAATTTTATAGTTTTGGTATCCAGGTATTGGCCATTAAAGACGATGTCCACCCGGTAGTTACCGGGAGCCTGCGCGTTCCTGGCTTCAAACACAGATAAGTCTGGGGCGTTTGAAGGATCGCTACCATTCAATGAGTTTATGAATGAGGGATCGAAAAAATCACGTGCTTGCGCTTTGTTATCCAAACCAGAAAAAAATGCGGCCAGTAATGCAATTCCTGGCGCTGATAGTTTGAATAGGTCTTTATTTTTATTTTGCATAGACACATCCCTATAAGGTTAAACAACTTCCAATTACAACGATGATGAATAGAGCGTTCCGGCTCCGCCATAATCGTTGACTATTTTCCATGTAATACCTGATGCGGTTACATTTTGTTTTAAAGTGACTTCCTTGGTCTCCATCGGCGGGACAGAACTCACTTCATTTTTAATTTCGGTATTACCGATTTTTATTGTATTGAAGTAATAGAAAAATGGCGTAGGGTTCTTAATTGATAATTTATTGCCTGATTTTCGCCATTCAAGTTTTGCCGCTTCGGTATTCGGGGTCATATCAAACAGCGATTTTGGCCGAAATACCAGACGCATACGATGGCGAACCGCCAGCTGGATGGTATTATTTTTAGCATTCGTATCATCCGCGGGGGGAATAGCCATAACGTTGAAATAAAATATCGATTCGCGATCGGTTGGCGCCGCGACATTACCTGTAGAAAACAGGCGAACGGTATTTTGTTGTTTTGCTTCGAGACGAAACAGTGGCGGCGTGGCCATGAATGACGGCGTTTGTCCTTTTGGGGTCTCAATCCAGGACTTGATTAAATAGGGGATACCGTCTTTGTTCTCTATTTGTGCCGTTACTTCACGGGAGCCTTCTTTGTAAAGATAGCGGGTAGACTCAATGACGATACCGGCATGCGCAATGCCGCTTATCAGTAAAAAACAGGGAAAGACAAGTTTAAATAAGGTCCTGAACATAGCATTTCTCTAAACGAAAAAAGGGCTCGCCAGACAGCGAGCCCTTCGGGGTAAAATTAAGCGCCAGTGGTATAGTCGATAGTAAAGGTTGCTACGCCTTTAACCGGACCTTCGGTTACGGTGGTAGCTTCGTTTACTTTCACATAACCCGCGTAGTAGTTCAGAGAAGTGACGGAACCGTCAGTGTAGGTTTCAGCCATGGTTTGGGAACCATCGAAGGCTACACGAGAACCATCGCTGGCTTTCGCGATGCCGATACCGATGCCGGCAGCGCCGTCGTCAGCGGTGTTGTCCAGAATTGTTGCGTTGGCGCTGGTGGTACCAGTAACTGCAACAGTCAGGCCGGTTGCTGGTTTTTCGCTGCCTTTGGCGCAATCAGAAACGTCAAAACCAAACTTCTGGCTTTTGAACAGGACGTTAGCAGTCTGTGCATTCGCTTCGCTGGTGGTAACAGAAGTCAGACGAACGATGCCGTTGTTCAGAGTACCAGTCGGGGTGACTACGCAAGAAGAAGAGGAGTCGTTGACTTCGCCAAGAACGGTCACTTCAGCAGTGTTAGCGGCCATTGCCTGTGCGCTCAGAACTGCAGATGCAGCAACCATTACAGCTACGATTGTTTTTTTCATTTATTTGTCCATGTATAAATACGTAATCCCTGAAATAGATGTTGCCTCAGTTTTAATTAACGGATCACTGAATAACCGTTAATTGACGCTGAGTCTTAACACTATCCCGTTCTTTACTCCTTTGGTGTCCTTTGTAATATGCAGGTACTTGCCCGCAATTAGCGTAAGACGGGAGCAGTGAGGAATTTAATTGGCAAGCAGGTAAAATGCATGTGAATTTTAATTGAATAACCTATTTTAATGATGGGAGGAACGTTTCACATTTTAATCTCCTTGAATAGTAGTTGCGTTAACGTGATGAATGTTCGACAATATACTTGGCTTCCTTTTCGTTAAAAGGTCACGTTGGCCTTGGCGCCGTTCGAAAATGGAGAGCCAATGATTGAGATGTGAAACTATCTAACGGCAGGGCTGTTTAGGGCTATTTGCTCAAGTTCAAAAATGGAATCTCATTAACTTCATGTTTAATTCACGTGACTAATGAATAAAAGGAAAAGCATTATGGCATTTAGCGAGTTCATTATTAATAATGAAGTCATATTCGATGTGAATATGAGTGAGTTACGACCTGTTAATGGAAATGGTGAAAGCATTAACTTGAATGGTCCAACTGCACGTTGTCTACAATTGTTAATTGAAAGTAATGGACGAATCATTTCTCGAGAAGAATTTCTGGAATCTGTCTGGAAAACAAGGGGGGTTGTCGTCGCGCAAAATACTTTTTATCAAAACATATCATTGCTCAGAAAATCACTGCTGAAGGCTGGATTATCACAGGATATCATTGTTACTGTCAGGCAGCGTGGGTTTATTCTTGCAACTGGTTCCTTGATCGTACCGGTTGTCAAAGCTGAGGAAGAAGTGTCTACCTGCCAGATAACCCCCTTAATAAAAAAAGTTGTAACAATAGAAGATAGTGTGCCAGAGATAAATAACAATGAGCGCCAAAATTATATTGAAAACAAAAGAGATAGAGCATTTAAATTACCCATGTGGTTTATTCTTATGTTCGTAATTATGGCTGTAACTAATATCCTTTCGTTATTTTATTAGAAGCATTATTACTACATCGTTTAAATTGTACTTAATATATAATTATAAAGCTCAAGAAAGCACTGTATTCAGGCGAAGGCTGAAAAACTAGTGGTATATTTAACTGGAAAATATGCTTTTCAAGTATCTGCCGGACAGGGCCGGCAGAGAGGGGCCTAGGGCTGTTGTTTCAAACCTAAATCCAGCGGCGTTTTACTCGGTTCGCCGCCGATTTCACGTGCCAGTCTTGGCACCATATAACCAGATACCAGCGTTAATAGCTCACGCATGATCGCCCGTGCTTCCTCATCTTCTACCATGAAGTGGGCTGCGCCCTGGACTTTATCGAGCACGTGCAGGTAGTAGGGCATTACCCCGGCGTCGAACAATGCATTGCTGAGGTCCGCCAGGGTTTGCGCATTGTCGTTAACTCCGCGTAACAGAACACTTTGGTTGAGTAGTGTTACGCGCGCTTGCCGCAGCCGCGCCATCGCTGCCCGGAACTCCGGGCCGATCTCGTTGGCATGATTAATATGGTTGACCAACAGTATCTGCAGCGATGAGGTGTTAAAGCGAGCCGTCAGCCCTTCGGTGATCCGCGCCGGTATGACAATCGGCAAGCGGCTATGGATGCGTAACCGTTTAATATGCGGGATCGCTTCCAGTTCCGTCAGCAACCAGTCAAGCTCATGGTCTTTGGCCATGAGCGGATCGCCGCCGGAAAAAATAATTTCATCAAGCTGCGGATTGGCGGCTATGTACTCGAGCGCCGCCTGCCAGTTGCGTTTATTGCCCTGGTTCTCGGCATAAGGGAAGTGGCGGCGGAAGCAGTAGCGGCAGTTGACCGCACAGCCGCCTTTCACCAGCAATAGCGCCCGGTTGCTATATTTATGCAACAGGCCAGGTACAACGCTGTGTTGTTCTTCCAGCGGATCGGTGGAGAAACCTGGGGCGGCAACAAACTCTTCTTGTGCGGTAAGTACCTGACGAAGAAGAGGATCGTTTGGATTACCTTTTTCCATACGCGCGATAAACGCGCGCGGTACGCGCAGCGCGAAGAGACGCTTCGCATCGCGTCCCGCCAATAGGTTTGCATCTGTTTCCAGATCTAAAAGATGCAATAGTTCATCGGGACTGGTCACAACATCGGCAAGTTGCGTGATCCAATCTTCTCTGGATGGGGTATTTAGGGTTACAATATGCGCCATTTTGTGGCTTAGCTACCAAGTTAAACAATTTCAGAGGGCCTTATGGCGACTTACTATAGCAACGATTTTCGTGCTGGTCTTAAAATCATGATGGATGGCGAACCGTATGCGGTTGAAGCCAGCGAATTCGTTAAACCAGGTAAAGGCCAGGCATTCGCACGCGTTAAGCTGCGCCGCCTGCTGACCGGCACCCGTGTAGAAAAAACCTTCAAGTCCACCGACTCTGCAGAAGGCGCGGACGTTGTCGATATGAACCTGACTTACCTGTACAACGACGGTGAGTTCTGGCACTTCATGAACAACGAAACCTTCGAACAGCTGTCTGCTGATGCTAAAGCTATCGGCGACAACGCGAAATGGCTGCTGGATCAGGCTGAGTGCATCGTTACCCTGTGGAACGGTCAGCCTATCGCTGTCACGCCGCCGAACTTCGTTGAACTGGAAATCGTTGAAACCGATCCAGGTCTGAAAGGCGATACCGCAGGTACTGGCGGCAAGCCGGCGACTCTGTCCACTGGCGCAGTGGTTAAAGTTCCGCTGTTCGTTCAGATCGGCGAAGTCATCAAAGTAGATACCCGCTCCGGCGAATATGTATCTCGCGTGAAGTAATTCATGCTTTGAGACGGTGGGCGCAGCCTGGTTGCTGCGCCTTCAGTTTCACGCCGGGACTAACATGAACCAGACGCTCAAACTTCTTGCCTTGCTGCTGCTCAGCGGCGCGTTGCTTACTGGATGCAATACCGCTCGCGGTTTTGGCGAAGATATCCAGGGGTTGGGGCATGCCATTTCTCACGCCGTTAGCTAATCTCATTTCATTAGATCATTCTCATTCTCTGAATTCATCTTGCTAAGTTCCGCCTGAACCTCTTTTTCTCTTAAAAAACGCGACTATCCCTTCATTCTGAATCAGTTTGGCTATGCTTATAGGGCAAGAAAACAAAAACTGTTTATAAGGATGATATTATGGTGAAAAAAACGATTGCGGCGTTCTTTACTGTTTTGGTCCTTTCTTCTGTGCTCACCGCATGTAACACCACGCGTGGTATCGGTGAAGACATTTCTGACGGCGGCAGCGCTATCTCTGGTGCGGCGACCAAAGCTCAGAATTAAACATTACCGGTACGGCCTCGCGCCGTACCGGTCTTCACATTGCCGGCGCCGTTGTTTATAATCCCGACGTTTTCAACCACCTTGCGGGACGACCCGTGAGCGTATCTCATCCGGGGACGGCCCCATTACTGGAGCCTTATGTCCTGGATCATTCTCTTTATCGCCGGTTTGCTGGAAGTCGTGTGGGCCGTCGGCCTCAAATATACCCATGGATTTAGCCGCCTGTTGCCAAGTGTGATTACCATAGCCGCTATGGTCGTCAGTATGGCGCTGTTATCGTGGGCGATGAAATCACTGCCGGTGGGTACCGCCTATGCGGTGTGGACCGGGATCGGCGCCGTTGGCGCAGCGATAACCGGCATCGTGCTGCTGGGCGAATCCGCAAGCCCGATGCGTATCGCGAGCCTCGCCTGTATTGTGATCGGCATTATCGGGCTGAAACTCAGCGCGCATTAATAGCGCTGGTTAACCCAAATCAGTTTGCTTACGTCGAAGCCCTGCCGGGTGGCGATATCCAGCATCTGCTGTTTCACCTGCGGCGAAATCTTCGGCGTGCGCGCCAGTAGCCACAGGTAATCGCGATCCGGGCCGCAAACCAGCGCATGGCGGTACTCTTTATCCAGCGCAATCACGTTGTAGCCGCCATAGAAGGGGCCGAAGAAAGAGATCTTCAGCGCCGCGCGGTTGGGATCGCCGGTGAACCAGGCAACGCCGTCTGTTTTCTGCCAGATCCCACGCTCGGGGTTATAACCTTTATTAACCACATCTATGCCGCCATCGCCGCGCAGACTGTAAGTCGCGGTGACCTTTTCCAGCCCGCTTTCGAAATGATGATCGAAGCGGGCGATTTCATACCAGGTGCCGAGGAAGCGTTGGCTTTCAAATGGGCTGACGACGGTCACGCCAGCGGGAGGAACGGGATTGCTGCACGCAACGCTCAGCAATGACGCGATAACCACGGTGAGAACTGGCAGCAGACGCATAGGTATCTTCCTTACCGCTTTTTCTCTAAGTGTAGATAGCGGCAGGAAAAAAGTAGGGCGATTTTGTCGATAAGCGAGCCCGGTAACAGATTGCTACCGGGCGAGATGTTGCATCAGATAAATAACACGCCGACCAGGGTGACGACGGTTAAAATCGCCGCCAGGCCATAGAAGACCCATTTGCCGTTCGGCACGTGGATTTTCAGGTCGTGCATCGCATGGTGGATACGGTGCAAGCCGCACCACAGCGGCAAAACAATCATCAGAAAGATAAAGAGGCGACCGATGAAGCTATGGGCGAAGGCGTAAACGCGTTCGTAGCTGAAAGCATCGCCAGGCGCGAGCCCCAGCGGCAGCAGTATGCCGACCAGCAGCACCATCACCGGCGCGATAATCGCCCCCCACATACCGCCTGCGCCAAACAGCCCCCAGAACACCGGTTCATCGGAACGTTTTGGATTGGGATTAATCATATCAGCCTCCTTACCAGAACAGCGCGACAAACAGGATGACGATGCTAACCAGCGCCGTTACCGCCCACAGCCCTTTAATCAGCGGCTCAGGCCCCATTTTCTCGCCTTTAACAATGATGTTGGCGGCTTTCGGCGCCAGCTCAAACCAGGTTTTGGTGTGCAGCAGCGCCGCTGCAAGAGTGATCAGGTTGAGGATCACCACAATCGGGTTTTGCAGGAATGCCACATAGCCCTCCCAACTTTCGGCGCCGTGCTTGAGGGCGAACAAGCCGTAAATCAGCACGATGCTGAACCAGACCGTTGGCACCGCTGTCCCTTCACGCAGCATATAGAAGCGATAAAACGGCAGCTTCTTCCACCAGGTGGAGGTCATGGGCCGCACGTAGGGTTTGCGTTTAGTTGTCATAGTGCACTCCTTAGCGTGGTTTCAGGGTGGCGATCAGGAAGTCTTTCGAACTTTCTACCTTGCCCTGCTGAATGGCGGCCGCCGGATCGACATGCTTCGGACAAACTTCGGAGCAGAAGCCGACGAAAGTACAGCTCCACACGCCGTTCTGGCCATTGAGCTGCGCCATACGTTCCTTTTTGCCGTGGTCGCGGCTGTCTTCGTTGTAGCGATGGGCGAGGGTGATCGCCGCCGGGCCAATGAACTCCGGGTTCAGACCAAACTGCGGACAGGCGGCATAGCACAGACCGCAGTTGATGCAGCCGGAGAACTGATGGTATTTCGCCATCTGCGCCGGGGTCTGTTTATTCGGCCCCTGATCCGGCGTGCGGTTATTTCCGATGATATACGGCTTAATCGCTTCCAGACTTTCGATAAAGTGTGTCATATCGACCACCAGATCGCGCTCAATCGGGAAATTAGCCAGCGCTTCAACCTTCAGACCCTTGCTGTAATCGCGCAGGAAGGTTTTACAGGCCAGTTTTGGCACCTTGTTGACCATCATGCCGCAGGAGCCGCAGATCGCCATGCGGCACGACCAGCGGTAGCTTAAGTCCGGCGCGAGGTTATCTTTGATATAGCCCAGCGCGTCGAGCAGCGAGGTTTGTTCGTCGTAAGGGACCTCATAGAAAGCGCTGTGCGGCGCGGTGTCGACTTCCGGGTTGTAGCGCACCACTTCAATTTTCAGTTTTTTCATCTCAGCCATGGGTCGTCTCCTTCTTCTCAGCGGCTTCCGCTTCGGCGCCATACACGCGTTTAGCCGGCGGCAGAGTGGTGATCTTCACATCGCCATACTCCAGGCGCGTGCTGCCGTCAGCCTCACGGAAGGCGAGCGTATGCTTGAGGAAATTGACGTCGTCGCGTTCAGTGCAGCCTTCATCGAGACGCTGATGGGCGCCGCGAGACTCTTTACGCGCGATAGCGGAGTGCGCCATGCATTCGGCGACGTTGAGACCATGGCCCAGCTCAATGGTGTAGAGCAGGTCGGTATTGAACACGCTGGAGGTGTCGGTGATACGCACGCGCTTAAAGCGCTCCTGCAGCTCGGCCAGCTTATCGATGGTTTTTTGCATCAGCTCCGGCGTGCGATAAATACCGCAGCCTTCTTCCATCGACATACCCATTTCGTCGCGGATTTTGGCCCAGTTTTCATTGCCCTGCTGGTTGACGAGGTATTTCAGACGGTTTTCAACGTCGTTGACCTGCGCATCCAGCGCCGCGTTGTTGGCTTCGCCCGCGGCCATTGCGCGCTGCATAGCTTGCTCACCGGCAAGGCGGCCAAAGACCACCAGCTCGGCGAGCGAGTTGGATCCCAGACGGTTGGCGCCGTGCAGGCCGACGGAGGAACATTCGCCCACGGCGAACAGGCCCTTGATGCGGGTTTCGCACTGCTGGTCGGTCTCGATACCCCCCATGGTGTAGTGGGCGGTCGGGCGCACCGGAATGGGCTCCTTCACCGGATCGACGCCGACATAGGCTTTCGCCAGTTCGCAGATGAACGGTAGGCGTTCAAGCAGTTTCTTCTCGCCAAGATGGCGCAGGTCCAGATAAACCACATCGCCGCGCGGCGTCGGAATGGTGTTGCCTTTGCGCCACTCGTGCCAGAAGGCCTGAGAGACTTTATCGCGCGGGCCGAGTTCCATGTATTTATTTTTCGGCTCGCCGAGCGGTGTTTCCGGCCCCATACCGTAATCCTGCAGGTAGCGATAGCCGTTTTTATTCACCAGAATACCGCCTTCGCCGCGGCAGCCTTCGGTCATCAGGATCCCCGATCCCGGCAGGCCGGTTGGGTGATACTGGACAAACTCCATGTCGCGCAGCGGGACGCCGTGGCCCAGCGCCATGCCCATGCCATCGCCGGTGACGATGCCGCCGTTGGTGTTATAGCGATAGACGCGGCCAGCGCCGCCGGTAGCCATGACGACCGCATTGGCGCGAATTTGCACCAGCGTGCCTTCCATCATATTCATTGCCACCAGGCCGCGGGCCTGGCCGTCATCGACGAGAATATCCAGCACGAAGTGCTCGTCGAAACGTTGAATTTGCGGGAACTGGAGGGAGGACTGGAAGAGGGTATGCAGCATATGGAAGCCGGTTTTATCGGCGGCGAACCAAGTACGTTCGATTTTCATCCCGCCGAAGCGGCGAACGTTGACGCTGCCATCCGGGCGGCGGCTCCACGGGCAACCCCACAGCTCAAGCTGGGTCATTTCCGTGGGGCAGTGATGTACGAAATAGTCTACAACATCCTGTTCACAGAGCCAGTCGCCGCCGGCGACGGTGTCGTGAAAATGGTATTCAAAGCTATCGTGATCCTGCGCGACCGCCGCAGAACCGCCTTCGGCGGCGACGGTATGGCTACGCATTGGATAGACTTTTGAAATCAGTGCGATTTTGGCTTTTGGATTAGCTTGCGCAGCGGCGATGGCTGCGCGAAGACCTGCTCCGCCTGCGCCAATGACGACAAGATCGGCTTGAAAAGTTTGCACGACATTCCTCCAGTTTTTGTGTATTTCGCCGCCGGGCTGGCGAAAAAGTATCACTGCTCCTTTATAGGTAAATGAGTATAGCCATAGGGATGGTGGGGAAAATTGACGCGTTCGATTTTTTTATCAATCCGTGCGCTAATTTATCAATTTTATTTATGCAATTAAGTTAGCAATAAATTATCAGGATGTAATATCGCCGCCGGATTGCACAAAATTTGTTTCACTCGACGGTTGCGAGTAGACTTCGTGCCCTTGTATGAAATCGGAGAAAAGTACCATGAGCGAGACGGCAACCTGGCAGCCGAGCGCATCCATTCCAAATCTGTTAAAACGTGCGGCTGTAATGGCGGAAATTCGCCGTTTCTTTACCGACCGCGGCGTGCTGGAGGTGGAAACGCCTTGTATGAGTCAGGCAACGGTGACCGATATCCACATGTTCCCGTTTGAAACCCGTTTCGTCGGCCCCGGCCACTCTCAGGGTCTGAATCTGTATCTGATGACCAGCCCGGAATACCACATGAAGCGGCTGCTGGCCGCCGGGTGCGGGCCGGTATTTCAGCTGTGCCGAAGCTTCCGTAATGAAGAGATGGGTCGTCACCACAATCCAGAGTTCACCATGCTGGAGTGGTACCGTCCGTGCTACGACATGTATCGTCTGATTAACGAAGTTGACGATTTACTGCAGCAGGTGCTCGAGTGCCAACCCGCGGAAAGCCTCTCTTATCAACAGGCCTTCCAGCGCTATCTGGAGATCGATCCGCTCTCGGCAGATAAAACCCAGCTGCGCGAAGTGGCGGCAAAGCTCGATCTCAGTAATATCGCTGATACGGAAGAAGATCGCGATACTCTGCTGCAGTTGTTGTTCGCCATGGGCGTAGAGCCGCACATCGGTAAAGAACGTCCGACGTTCGTCTATCACTTCCCGGCAAGCCAGGCTTCGCTGGCGCAGATCAGCACCGAAGATCACCGCGTCGCCGAGCGCTTCGAGGTCTACTACAAGGGGATGGAACTGGCGAACGGTTTCCATGAATTGACCGACGCGCGCGAACAGCAGCAGCGTTTTGAGCAGGACAACCGCAAACGTGCGGCCCGTGGCCTGCCGGAGCAGCCCATCGACTATAATCTGCTGGCTGCGCTGGAAGCCGGCCTGCCGGATTGTTCCGGCGTCGCGCTGGGCGTCGATCGCCTGGTGATGCTGGCGTTAGGTGTAGAGACCATCGGCGAAGTGATCTCATTCACCGTCGATCGCGCCTGATTAACTGCGCTTCCCTTTCATGAGGAGAGGGAAGCGGTTTCCCGCCGTTAGCGTTTTCCCCTTCATTCAAAGATTTTTACAGTTCTCCCCGCTGCATTAGCCCTAATAACCACAATTTCAAACTGGATTATTGCTAGGATCCGCGTTCAATTTCTGCTTACCTGGCGACGCCGTTCGGCGACGCTCACGTTTGGATCGATTTATGCCTCAACAAATCAAGAAGATGAGCCTGATTGGGCTGATATTAATGATCTTTACTTCGGTGTTTGGCTTTGCCAACAGCCCTTCGGCGTTTTATCTGATGGGTTATAGCGCGATGCCGTTTTATCTTTTCTCGGCGCTGTTTTTCTTTATTCCTTTCGCCTTAATGATGGCGGAGATGGGCTCGGCATATCGTAAGGAAGAGGGCGGGATCTATTCGTGGATGAACCGCAGCGTCGGGCCGCGCTTTGCATTTATCGGCACCTTTATGTGGTTTTCCTCTTATGTGGTGTGGATGGTCAGCACCGCGGCGAAAATTTGGGTCCCTTTTTCGACCTTTCTCTTCGGCGCGGATAAAACCCAGAGCTGGGCTTTTGCCGGCTTAACCTCGACGCAAACCGTCGGCGTGTTGGCCGCCTGCTGGATGGTGCTGGTGACGCTGGTAGCGGCGAAAGGAATAAATAAGATTGCCAAAATTACCGCCGTCGGCGGTATCGCGGTGATGTGCCTGAATCTGGTACTGCTGCTGGTGAGCGGGGCGATTCTGTTGCTGAACGGCGGCCATTTCGCACAACCGCTGGATTTCACGGCGTCGCCGAACCCAGGATATCAATCCGGGCTGGCGATGCTCTCTTTCGTGGTGTTCGCCATTTTCGCCTACGGCGGAATTGAAGCGGTCGGCGGGCTGGTGGATAAAACCGAGAAGCCGGAAAAGAACTTTGCCAAAGGTATTATTATCGCCGCGCTGGTGATTTCGATCGGCTACTCGCTGGCCATCGTGCTGTGGGGCGTCAGCGCCAACTGGCAGCAGGTATTGAGCAACCACAGTACCAACCTCGGCAATATCACCTATGTGTTGATGACCAGCCTTGGCGCAACGCTTGGGCAAGCGCTTCATCTGTCGCCGCAGGCGGCGGCGCTGACCGGCGTATGGTTTGCACGCATTACCGGGCTGTCGATGTTCCTGGCCTATACCGGCGCATTCTTCACCCTGAGCTATTCGCCGCTGAAGGCGATTATTCAGGGGACGCCGAAAGCGCTGTGGCCGACGATGATGACCAAAGTCAACGCCAACGGTATGCCGGCTAACGCCATGTGGCTGCAGTGTCTGCTGGTGAGTCTGTTTATTCTGCTGGTCTCCTTCGGCGGCGATACCGCCTCGGCGTTTTATAACAAGCTGACGCTGATGGCTAACGTCTCGATGACCTTGCCGTATCTGTTCCTGGCGATCGCGTTCCCGTTCTTTAAGGCCAAAGCCAATCTCGATCGTCCATTTGTGATGTTCAAAAGCCGCATAAGTACGCTGCTGGCGACGACGATAGTGGTACTGGTGGTAGCGTTCGCCAATATCTTCACCGTTATTCAGCCGGTGATGGATTCCGGCGACTGGAACAGTACGCTGTGGATGGTCGGCGGGCCGATTTTCTTCTCGCTACTGGCGCTAGGGATCTACGAGAACTATCGTCAGAGAACGGCGGTACAGGTAGCGCTGGCGGAGGGTTAAGAAAGAGAATGCCCGGTGAAGCGCTCACCGGGCTAGTTAGTGCTTACAAACTTCCTGGCGTACGGCTGCTTTTACCCGCTGAGTTCAGCGGCTGGCTGCTGCGCAGGCCATCCAGGCTTTCCAGACGCATCTGGAACGGCGGGAACGGCATGTCGATGCCATGCGCGCGGTAACCCGCCAGAATCAGCTGATGTAGCTCATGACGCAGCGGCATACGGTGTCCCATCTCGGCGGCGTAAATACGCAGCTCGAAAATCTGAATCCCCTGCTGCAGGTCAACGAGAAACGCTTCCGGCGCCGGGGTATCAATCACCAGCGAGCAGCGATGAGCGGCGGTCAACAGAATCTGCGTGACCTCTTCCGTATTGGCCTCCGCGGGCGCCGGGATAGTCAACACCACACGAGTGACCGAATCCGACAGCGACCAGTTGATGAACTGTTCGGTGATGAACGCTTTGTTCGGCACAATGATCTCTTTGCGGTCCCAGTCGCTGATGGTGGTGGCGCGGGTATTTATTTTCGTCACGCTACCGGTCAGGCTGCGGATAGTGACCGTATCGCCGATACGGATCGGTTTCTCAAACAGGATGATCAGGCCGGAGATAAAGTTGGCGAAAATTTCCTGTAGACCAAAACCAAGACCGACGCTGAGCGCCGCCACCAGCCACTGCAGTTTCGACCACTCAATACCAATCATCGAGAAGCCGACCAGCCCGCCAATTAGCATCAACAGATATTTGGTGATGGTGGTGATGGCGTAGCCGGTACCCGGCGTCAAATCCAGATGTTGCAGAATCGCCAGCTCCAGCAGCGCCGGGAGATTGCGCACCAGCTGGGTGGTGATAATCAGCACCAGAATGGCAATCAGTACGGCCCCGAGGGTAATAGGCTCAAGACTTTCGACGCCCTGTACCGTGGAGGTCACATCCCATAGCGAGATATTTTCGAGGAAGCCGAATGCCGAGTGAATTTCCGACCACAGAATAATCACCGACAGCAGGGCTATCAGCATCAGCAGCGAGCGGACCAGGCGCAGGGACTGGGTACTGATGGCGTCGAGGTCGACTTCGCTGACTTCCGCTTCGACCGAGCCTTCGGTGCTGGTGGAGTGGGCGGTATCTTCTTCGCCGCGGGCGCGCTGGGCGAGGATTTCCGCACGGCGGTGTTTGGCGCGATCGAAGGCCAGACGCCGACGCTGAATCAACATCCAACGGCGAATAATATGGTAAACCACCAACAGCAGGAACCAGATGGCGACCGAGGTTTCCAGTCGCGCCAGTAGCGCCTGCGAGGTGGCAAGATAGCCCACCGCCGCCGCCAGCATCGCGATTAGCGGCGCGCCGAGCAGCAGGTTCCACAGCAGGCGGTTCACCATGTTCTCGCCGTCGCCCGCTTTATCAAGATACAGCGGGATCCCGGCGTGTTTCAGGCTCAGCGTAACCAGCGCCAGCGCGCCGCATATCAGCATGAAGCACAAGCGGCCCAGCGAGGCGGAGAATTCGCGGTCGTTGAGGTTATCAAACATGATCAGCGCCATTATCAGCGGCACAATCAGGCCAATGCTCATCAGGTAGTAGCGCATGGCTTTGGCGACGCGGTTACGCGGCCAACCGAAGTGGGCGATGAACAATCCATTCGGCCGGGCGAAGGTAGCGCAAATCATCACTACCCACAGCAGCGGCACGGTGGCGGTCACGCCGTCGCCAATGGCGACCGCTAGCGGGAAGGGCCAGGCCGCCTGCAATCCGTAGCCGAGCGTCATCCACAATACCGGCAGCGGCGAAGCCACCAGAATTGACCAGAACACGGTACGCAGCGTCAGCCAGAAATGATCCTGAGTCACCTTGCCAATCCGCGCGCTGGAGCGCTCAAGGAAGCGGGTAAAGTGGCGGCGCGAATAGATACTGAAGCCCACCAGCACCAGCGCGCCAAACAGCGGGAACAGCGTCTCTTTGCTGGTCAGCATCATGACGCTGGCCTTGCCGAGCTGGTTGATGGTATCAAGCGAGATCAGACGACGCAGATCCTGCACCACTTCCAGCGGCCAGGAGAAGCCAATTGGGCTGACGTCCGAGGTCCAGAACAGATAGCGGTGGGTTGCTTCGTTAATTTCTTTCAGCGCGTCTTCTAACTGGCCGTTGGCGACTTTCAGTTTCGTCAGTTCGAGCAGCAAGGTATCGCCGCCGCGCAGCAGCGAGTTAAGCAGCTCGCTCTGGGTGCGCAGTTGCGCCTGCAGGATGCGGTTTTGGTCCGCGGTGAGCGGTTCGCCGTCGGCCTGGCGAATCAGCCGTAGCTGCGCCTGCTTGCTGAGCAGGTCTTCGTAATGCAAGCGCTGCACGCGCAACTGGGCCGTTTCAGTATCTAACTGCTGTGGGCGCGGGCGCTCCGGCAGACGGGCGACCTGGGCGCGAAGCGCTTCGCCCAGTAGATTCGATGATCCCAGCCACTGCGACTGTTCGCGTAGGGTGTTCAGCGCCTGGCGCACCTGGAGCGTTTGATTGGTTGCCTGCCGCTGCTGCGAGGCCACCAGATCAAGGCGCTGGACCTGCTGGTTGAGCGCCTGCGATAGCTCGCGGTTAATTTTGAACTGGTCGATGATCCCCGGCGGCAGGTTTTCACTGTTTTCCGCCAACAGCTCGGTACTCTCCAGCGCCTTTTCCGCTTCGCGTTGGCGCTGGCTGTTCTGCTGATTGCGCAGCGCCTGCAGGTAGGCATCGAGTTGTTCGCTCTGTTTCTGCGCCAGCTCAGAGCGGATGCGCGACAGCTCCTGGCGGTTGTTAGCGGAGAGTTGGGCCAGATCCAGCTCGTCGACCAGCGCTTTCAGACGCGCGGATTCCGCCTGCAGACCGAGATTTTGCGCCTGCGCCAGCGGCGTATTGCCGGGCTGCGCGCCGACGCGACGTTCAATCTCATTAAGCTTGCGGCGGGCGTCGGTTTGCTGTTGAGGCAATTGGTTGAGAGAGTCGGCAATTTCCCGCGCCCGATCCTGCTCCTGCTGCGCCTGGCGGCTGGCTTCCAGAAGCTGGCTGCTGACCTGCAGGATCTCCTGATTCAGCGCGTCGGCGGTGAGGGCGGTAGGTACCTGGTGCGGCGTTTCGCTGACATTCGCTAACTGGGCGCGGAGAGTTTGAAACAGTTTGGGAAAATTATCGATGACATCCTGGTACTGGCGAGCGCGCTCAACGGAGGCATTGCGTTCCTCCAGCGCATTCAACGCGGCTTGCAGGACCTCTACGGTTTCAGGCTGGGCGGGTTTCGCCGCCTTCGCCTGTTCCAGTTCCTGGGTAATTTGCTTGACGTCCGGGGCCGTCGCTGCGTACGCCCCGAAGCTGAGGCTCAAGGCCAACAGAAAAGTGTATATCAGGCGCACGGCGTAACCCTTTGTCGTCAGGAATTAACCTTCGTCTTGTTTATCGTCAACCAGCGGGCTGGCGCGGTGTTCGGCGCGGATCTCTTCTTCCGGCAACGGCGCAGGTTCCACGGAGATATCAGTTTCTACGGCCGTGGCCAGCGGTTCGCCGATTTTGGTGACTGACAGGCTTTGCAGTTGTTCAACCAGCTTCACCTGGCCCGGCGCAAACAGGTTAATCACCGTTGAGCCCAGTTTAAAGCGACCCATCTCCTGGCCCTTCAGCAGCGCAACGGAGCCTTCGCTTTCGCCTGCAGGCCAGGTCCAGCGCTTGATAATGCCTTCGCGCGGCGGCGTCACGGTGCCGGACCAGACGGTCTCGATGCTGCCAACAATCGTTGCGCCGACCAGAATCTGCGCCATCGGGCCAAATTCAGTATCGAACAGGCAGATGACGCGCTCGTTGCGAGCAAACAGGTTCGGTACGTTTTGCGCGGTCAGGTGGTTTACCGAGAACAGATCGCCCGGGACATAGATCATCTCACGCAGGATACCGTTGCACGGCATATGCACGCGGTGATAGTCGCGCGGCGACAGGTAAGTGGTGGCGAAACTACCGTTACGGAACAGGTCAGCCATCTGGTAGTTACCCGCCAGCAGGGCTTCCAGGGTGTAATTGTGGCCTTTGGCCTGCAGAATTTTGTCATCTTCGATAGCGCCAAGCTGGCTGATAACGCCGTCAGCCGGCATCACCAGCACGTTGGGATCGGTGTTGAGCGGGCGAACATCGTCACGCAGCGGGCGAACGAAGAAGTCGTTAAAGGTGCGGTAAGCGGCGGTATCTGGCTTCTGCGCCTCTTTCATATCGACCTTGTAGTATTTGACGAACAGATCGATAACCAGTTTAGTCAGCCAGCCTGCTCGTTTACTTGCCCCCCAGCCTGCGAGGCGGGTGAGCCACAGTTTAGGCAGAATGTATTGTAGTGAGAGTTTAAACGAGTTTAACAAGGTAGCCTCCAGGCCGTTAATTGTCGTTCCTGACCCCGCTTTGGTGCGGGGTACTGAAAAGGGGGACGATTCTATACGTAAACTTCAGCGAATTGTATCCGCGCCGTTGTGCTGGCAAAGCGAGTACGTATAGCGACGACAGCTTAAATGTCAGTCGTCGGTTGATGAAAAGCTTTTACGCGTTTTTACCTGCACCTGTTCCATACTTTCCAGGATGCGGTGATAGTTGGCGAAACGGCTTTCGGCGATGGCGCCTTTTTCTACCGCTTCGCGAATGGCGCAGCCCGGATCGGTGTCGTGCTTGCAGTCGCGATACTTGCAATGGCCTAAATAATCATGAAATTCGACAAAGCCGTTGGTGATTTGTTCCGCATCAAGATGCCACAGGCCAAACTCGCGCACGCCCGGGGAGTCGATCACATCGCCGCCGTGCGGGAAGTGATAAAGACGCGCGGCGGTGGTGGTGTGCTGGCCGAGCCCTGACACATCGGAGACGTCGTTCGTCAGGATTTGCTCCTCCCGCAGTCCCAGCAGCGTGTTCAGCAGGCTGGATTTACCCACCCCGGACTGGCCGGCAAAAATACTGATGCGCCCGGTCAGCGCCTCTTCAAGCGGCTTCAGGCCGTCCTGAGTATGGCTGGACACCATCAATACCGGATAACCGATTTGGCGATAGATATCCATCTGCTCGTTGACGAAGGCCATGCCGTCATCGTCCAGCAGGTCTATCTTATTCAGTACCAGCAGCGGTTCGATATTCTGCGCTTCGCAGGCCACCAGATAGCGGTCGATAATATTGAGCGACAGTTCGGGTAAAATGGCCGAAACCACCACGATTTGGTCGATATTTGCCGCGATAGGCTTCACGCCGTCGTAAAAGTCCGGGCGCGTCAGCACCGAGGCGCGTTCATGTACCGCTTCGACGATACCTTTGACGTTGACCCCGTCGGCTGCGTCTTTACCTGGCCGCCAGACCACGCGGTCGCCGGTCACCAGGGAACGAATGGTCCGGCGAATGTTGCAGCGGTGGGTCGTGCCATCCGCGGATTCGACATCGGCATGCATACCAAAACGGCTGATGACGATGCCTTCTGAAGGCTCGCCAAACAGGTTGTCATCGTAGTCGGCCTTCTCCGAAGTCGTTTTCAGGCGGCGCTGGTGGTTGGCCTTGACGCGGCGCTGCTGGCCTTTGGAGAGCTTATTTTTACTCAATCGAACTGGCTCCTGGTCGCCCTGATGGGGCAAAACCTCTATGATACACGCTATTTTAGATGAATATAGTCACGCAAGAAGGGTGGAAAATAGCATGAGTGCAGATGAAAACAACCTGATTTGGATCGATCTTGAGATGACGGGGCTGGATCCCGAGCGCGATCGCATTATCGAAATTGCCACCCTGGTCACCGACGCGAATCTGAATATTCTGGCAGAAGGCCCGACCATTGCCGTGCACCAGTCTGATGCTCAGCTGGCGCTAATGGACGAATGGAACGTGCGTACTCATACCGGCAGCGGGCTGGTCGATCGCGTGAAGGCCAGTACGGTGGGCGACCGCGAAGCGGAACTGGCCACTATTGAGTTTCTCAAGCAGTGGGTGCCGGCAGGGAAATCGCCAATTTGTGGCAACAGCATCGGTCAGGACCGCCGCTTCCTGTTCAAATATATGCCGGAACTGGAAGCTTACTTCCATTATCGCTATCTCGACGTCAGCACCCTAAAAGAGCTGGCGCGCCGCTGGAAGCCGGAAATCCTTGATGGGTTTAAAAAGCAGGGCACTCACCAGGCTATGGACGATATCCGCGAATCCGTCGCCGAGTTAGCCTATTATCGCGAGCATTTTATTAAGCTCTGAAGCGTAAACGGGGCCTTCATGGCCCCGTTCTTTTTGCTGCCTTACTTAAACCATTTCTGTTCCATCTGCTGGAACTCCGGCGACGCCTTCACGACCTCCAGCGCGTCATTTATCTGCTTAAGCAACTCCGGGTCGTCTTTGCGTACCGCGATGGCATATTGTTTGCCGTAGTAGGCCGGGTCGGTGGCGCGCTCTTTCATCTCGGCGTAATCAGGATTCTCCGCCAGCCACTGGTCCATCGTCGCTAAATCGCCGATCGCGCCGTCGACTTCGCCGCTTTTCAACGCCGCCAGCGCGTCGCTATCGCTGCCAAAGGCGACGGTTTGAATGCCTTTTTGTTTATCGCGTAGATAACGCTGGTGGACGCTACCTTTGACGACGGCGAGCTTTTTACCCTGCAGGTCGGCAAACCCGTGGGCGGCGTCTTTTGCCGTGACTACCACGCCGGAGAGCTCCTGGCGATAAGGTTGGCTGAAGGCGACCTGCTTTTCACGCATCGGCAACACTTCAATGCCGGCGATAATGGCGTCGAACTTTTTAAAGCGCAGCGCCGGAATGAGGGTATCAAAGCGCTGCGGCGTGAATTTGCATTCCGCTTGCATCTGCTTACACAGCGCATTGGCCAAATCAATGTCGAAACCCGTTGCCTGGCCTTTGCCTTTGACGGTCTCAAACGGCGGATTGGCGGTTGTGGTGCCAAAATGGAGCGTCTCGGCAGAAGCCGTTCCGATGAAGGATGTGGTCAGCAGCAGGACGGAAAGCGCTTTTTTCATTCTGAATCCCTGATTGTCGTCATGGTGGACCTTTTCGCGGATAACCTCCGCGGTGTCATGCGGGCGATTTTGCGCCATTCGCGCGGGGGTAAAAAGATATTTTGCTAATTATGGCGGTTATTTATACAATTCAGTGGACTGTGTGGCGAGAAAGTGTCCATTCAAACAAAAACGAAAAAAAGTGCTCGCCAGGGGGTTGCAGGTGAATCGAATTCTCGTATAATGCGCCTCCCGTAACGACGCAGAAATGCAAATTACGACGCCATCGAAATATGGCAAAAAAGCAGTAACGCGGGAATAGCTCAGTTGGTAGAGCACGACCTTGCCAAGGTCGGGGTCGCGAGTTCGAGTCTCGTTTCCCGCTCCAAAATTTGAAAGCAGCACCATACCAAAACATAGTTTTCAGGTTACCGACAGGTAGATTGAAAACCAATGTAAGCGGGAATAGCTCAGTTGGTAGAGCACGACCTTGCCAAGGTCGGGGTCGCGAGTTCGAGTCTCGTTTCCCGCTCCAAAATTTGAAAGACACACCATACCAAAGCATAGTTTTCAGGTTACCAGCAGGTAGATTGAAAACCGATGTAAGCGGGAATAGCTCAGTTGGTAGAGCACGACCTTGCCAAGGTCGGGGTCGCGAGTTCGAGTCTCGTTTCCCGCTCCAAATTTCTTCCTTTATCCAGTTTATCCACAGTGCGAAATCGCGCCGGGGATGATTTTCATTGCCTATCCAAAAATACTGTAAACAGAGTTATCCACAGGCTATCGTTTGGCTGACGGCGCGATAAATGCTTCACTTTGTAAATAGTATTGTCGTATCTGATTGAAATTTAACATTTAAATTTCATTTCAAACTGTTAATTCGATCACTTGACGTACGTCTGCCCGTTGAAACGCAATGTGTTTTTGTTTTTATTCACAGCCTGTGAATGAATCAGGCGTCGCGCGGTAATCCTTTCTCGACCACCCTGACCAGGCGTAATTTCTGCGGCAACTGCACTTCGACAACGTTGGCGTTTCGCTTTTCGATCTGCTGCGCAACCGCCCATTCAATGTGTTCATCGAGAAGTGGGTGCTCACCTCGGCGACTTTCCAGCGCGACCAGATTGGCTTCATTCCAGGGAGCATTACCGAGCGCGACGGCGATATTGCGTAGCCAGCGTAAGTGACCGATACGGCGTATCGCCGATCCCTCAGTGACTTTCAGGAACCAGGCTTCGCTCCAGGCGAACAGCTCAATCAGCTGCGGCGCATGTAGCGCTTTACGCGGGCTGAAGTCCTCTTCATCGGTGAGCTGCGAAAAACGGTTCCACGGACATATCAACTGGCAATCATCGCAGCCGTAAATACGGTTGCCGATAAGCGGACGAAATTCTTCCGGGATGGCGCCTTCCAGCTCGATGGTCAGATAGGAGATGCAGCGCCGCGCGTCGACGGTATAGGGCTCGACGATGGCGCCGGTGGGGCAGATAGTCATACAGGCGACACAACGCCCGCACTCTTCGGCAACCGGCTGGTCTATCGGCAGTGGCAGATCGATAAGCAACTCGCCCAGGAAGAAAAACGATCCGGCGTCGCGGCTTAAGATAAGTGAGTGCTTACCTGTCCAGCCAAGCCCCGCTTTTTCAGCGATGGGCCGCTCCAGGATAGGCGCGGAATCGACAAACGGTCTAAAATTGAGCGAAGCACACTGTTCCTGAATCATCTCGCCGAGTTTTTTCAGGCGGTTACGTAGCAGCTTATGATAATCACGCCCCAGGGCATAACGGCTGACGTAACCCAGCGTGGGATCTTTCAGAGTGCTGGCGAAAGCAGCATTGGCGGGCAGGTAGTTCATGCGCACGCTAATCACGCGTAGCGTACCGGGCAGCAGTTCATGCGGCCGGGCGCGCATCATGCCGTGGCGAGCCATCCATTCCATTTCGCCATGGTATTGTTTATCCAGCCATGCCTGTAGTTTAGGTTCGCTGGCGCTGAGATCGGTATCGGTAATGCCGACCTGCTGGAAGCCAAGCTCGGTGCCCCATTGTTTGATTTGCTGCGCTAACTGATTGAGATCGAGGGGCTGTGACATGATGGACCATACAATGACGAAAAACCCTGACAGTATACCACACATCGTATGGCCAGCGGAGACGCTGCGCCAGGCGGAAAGAGAGGCGGCGGATAGTCTCGGGCTGACGCTTTTTGAATTGATGCGGCGTGCCGGCGAGGCGGCGTTTCAACTGGCCCGAAGCCTTTATCCCGCCAGCCAGCACTGGTTGATTCTTTGCGGCCACGGCAATAACGGCGGCGACGGCTATGTCGTCGCGCGGCTGGCGCAGGCGCAGGGCATCGCGGTAACGCTACTGGCGTTGGAAAGCGATAAGCCGCTGCCGGAAGAGGCGCAGGCCGCGCGGGAAGAGTGGCTCAATGCCGGCGGCGTCATCCACGCCGCCGATAGCGGCTGGCCGGATGATATCTCATTGATTATTGACGGGCTGCTCGGCACCGGCCTGCATAGCGCGCCGCGCGCTAACGTCGCCGGGCTGATTGAACTGGCGAATGCCTATCCCGCGCCGGTTATTGCGCTTGATATCCCCTCCGGGCTGAACGCGCAAACCGGCGCGACGCCTGGCGCGGTAATCCACGCCGCCCATACCCTGACGTTTATCGCGCTAAAACCCGGACTACTGACCGGCAACGCCCGCGACGTCGTCGGGCGCTTACATCATCATGCGCTCGGGCTGGAGCGCTGGCTTGCCGGGCAAAACACCGCTATTCGCCGTTTTTCCGCAGCGCAACTGGCAGGCTGGTTGCCGCCGCGTCGCCCGACGTCGCATAAAGGCTCGCATGGTCGGCTGGTGATTATCGGCGGCGATCGCGGCACCGCTGGCGCCATTCGTATGGCAGGTGAGGCCGCGCTGCGTGCCGGCGCGGGTTTAGTACGCGTGCTGACCAGGGCGGAAAATATCGCGGGCATTGTGACTGCCAGACCGGAATTGATGGTCCATGAGCTGAACGGTGACTCTCTTGCCGAGAGCCTGGAGTGGGCGGATGTCGTGGCGATTGGTCCCGGTCTTGGGCAAAGCGAATGGGGTAAAGCGGCGCTGCGGCAGGTAGAGAATTTTCGCAAACCGATGGTCTGGGATGCCGACGCGTTGAACCTGCTGGCAATCAATCCCGATAAACGTCACAATCGCGTGTTAACCCCGCATCCTGGCGAAGCCGCCCGTTTATTAAATATCAGCGTGGCAGAAGTTGAAAGCGATCGCTTACATTCTGTACAACGTCTGGTAAAACGGTATGGCGGCGTGGTGGTGCTAAAAGGCGCAGGAACCGTCGTGGCGAATAACGCGGGGGAAATTGGTATCATTGATGCCGGTAATCCCGGAATGGCCAGCGGCGGGATGGGCGATGTGCTCACCGGCATTATCGCCGCACTGTTGGGGCAGGGGCTGACCCCATATGATGCCGCTTGCGCAGGCTGCGTGGCGCACGGCGAAGCCGCAGACCGGCTGGCCGCCAGAGATGGCGCCCGCGGGATGCTGGCGACCGATCTTTTTTGCACGCTGAGGCGTGTTGTTAACCCGGATGTGATTGACCTAGACCATGATTAACCGTGTGATTCCTTTACCCGACGAGCAGGCGACATTAGACCTTGGCAACCGCGTAGCGCAGGCCTGTAGCGGCGCGACGGTTATCTATCTGTATGGCGATTTAGGCGCGGGTAAAACCACCTTCAGCCGCGGTTTTCTGCAGGCCCTTGGCCACCGCGGCAATGTCAAAAGCCCAACGTATACGCTGGTGGAGCCTTACACCCTCGACAATCTGATGGTGTATCACTTCGACCTCTACCGGCTGGCGGATCCTGAGGAGCTCGAATTTATGGGGATCCGCGATTACTTCGCTAACGATGCCATCTGCCTGGTAGAATGGCCGCAACAAGGCGCGGGTGTACTGCCTGACCCGGATGTCGAAATTCACCTGGATTATCAGGCGCAAGGGCGTGAGGCGCGCGTAACGGCGGTCTCTTCATTGGGTGAGTCTTTATTGGCGCGTTTAGCCATTTAGCCTAAAGGATGACGGGATGAAGTATCGTATAACCAGTTGGCTGGCCGCCGCTCTGATGCTGCTCGGCACTCAGGCATCCGCGGCAAGTTTATCCGATATCCAGGTCTCAAACGGCGATCGGCAGGCCCGCATCACGCTAAGTTTTGTCGGCGATCCTGAATATTCTTTCACCCCGCAAGGTAAGCGGGCGGTGGCGTTGGATATCAAACAAACCGGCGTACTTCAGGGGCTGCCGCTGCAGTTTAGCGGTAATAATCTGGTCAAGAGCATTCGTTCCGGCTCGCCTCAGGATACGCAATCGCTGCGTCTGTTGGTCGATCTGACGGAAGATGGTAAAACGCGGGCGGTGAAGCAGCAAAATGGCGCCAACTATACCGTCGTCTTTACCATTAACGCCGATGTGCCGCCGCCACCTCCGCCGCCGCCAGTGATAGCGAAACGGGTCGAAGCGCCGGTAGTGGCGTCGCGTCCGAGCACGCCGCCGCGCAATCCGTTTAAAAACTCTGGCAGCGACAGAACCACGGTGGTGACCAGCAGTCAGCCGGCGATGACCAACAACCAGACCATCAGCCGTCCGGCGGCGCGTACCGTCTCTTCTGACGATAAAATTATTATCGCCATTGACGCCGGTCACGGCGGCCAGGATCCTGGCGCCATCGGACCGGGCGGCACCAAAGAGAAAAACGTCACGATTGCTATCGCCCATAAACTACGGGCGTTGCTCAACGACGATCCGCAGTTTAAACCGGTGCTTACCCGCAACGGCGACTACTTCATCTCGGTTATGGGGCGTTCGGACGTGGCGCGCAAACAAAACGCCAATTTCCTTGTCTCTATCCATGCCGATGCGGCCCCGAACCGCGACGCGACCGGCGCATCGGTGTGGGTGCTCTCTAACCGCCGCGCGAATAGCGAAATGGCCGGCTGGCTAGAACAGCATGAGAAACAATCCGAACTTTTGGGCGGTGCGGGCGATGTGCTGGCGAATAGCCAGTCGGATCCTTATCTGAGCCAGGCGGTGCTGGATTTACAGTTCGGCCATTCCCAGCGCGTCGGTTATGATGTGGCGACGGATGTACTAAGCCAGCTGCAGCGGGTCGGTAATCTCCATAAACGCCGCCCGGAGCATGCCAGCCTTGGCGTTCTGCGCTCGCCGGATATTCCGTCGATCCTCGTCGAAACCGGCTTTATCAGTAATAACGGCGAAGAGCGCCTGCTGGGTAGCGATGATTACCAACAGCAGATTGCAGAGGCGATTTATAAAGGGCTGCGTAACTATTATATGCAGCACCCGCTGCAATCAGCGCCGCGCGGCACGGCTGCGCAAACCGCCAGCGCCAGTTCGCCTGGCGGGACGTTGATTAACTAAGGAGAAGGTCATGCCGATTCAGGTTCTACCGCCGCAGCTCGCCAACCAGATTGCCGCTGGCGAGGTGGTGGAACGTCCGGCGTCGGTAGTGAAGGAGCTGGTTGAGAACAGCCTTGATGCCGGCGCAACCCGTATCGACATTGATATCGAACGCGGGGGCGCGAAGCTTATCCGTATTCGCGATAATGGCTGTGGGATCAAAAAAGATGAGCTGGCGCTGGCGCTGGCTCGTCACGCCACCAGTAAAATCGCCTCGCTGGATGACCTTGAGGCGATCATCAGCCTTGGCTTTCGCGGCGAAGCGTTGGCCAGTATCAGTTCCGTCGCCCGCCTGACGCTGACTTCGCGTACCGCGGAGCAGCACGAGGCATGGCAGGCTTATGCTGAAGGGCGCGACCAGGCAGTGACGGTGAAACCGGCGGCGCATCCGATAGGCACGACGCTGGAAGTCCTGGATCTGTTTTACAACACCCCCGCGCGGCGCAAGTTCATGCGTACCGAAAAAACCGAGTTTAATCATATTGATGAAATCGTCCGCCGCATCGCGCTGGCGCGTTTCGATGTAACGATTAATCTCAGCCATAACGGCAAAATGATGCGCCAGTATCGCGCAGTGGCGGAAGGCGGCCCGCGTGAACGCCGCCTCGGCTCGATTTGCGGCGCGGCGTTTCTGGAACACGCGTTGGCCATTGAGTGGCAGCATGGCGATCTGACGCTGCGCGGCTGGGTTGCCGATCCGTTGCATACCAATCCGGCATTAGCGGAAATCCAGTACTGCTACGTCAACGGGCGTATGATGCGCGACCGGCTGATCAACCATGCCATTCGCCAGGCCTGTGAAGACAAGCTGGGCGCTGACCAGCAGCCGGCGTTTGTGCTGTATCTGGAGATTGACCCGCATCAGGTTGATGTCAACGTGCATCCGGCGAAGCACGAAGTACGTTTCCATCAATCGCGGCTGGTGCATGATTTTATCTATCAAGGCGTACTGAGCGTGCTGCAGCAGCAACTGGATGCGCCGTTGGCGGAAGAAGACGAAGCGCCCGCGTCGCGGCCGGTGCCGGAAAATCGCGTAGCGGCGGGCGCTAACCATTTCGCTCGCCCATCGCCTGCCCGGGAACCGGCGGCGGGTTATGATACCCGCGCGCCGCGGGAACCTGCCGCCGGCGGCGGCTATAGCGCAGGCGGCGCCAACTGGCCCCACGCGCAGCCGGGCTATCAAAAACAGCAGGGGGCGCTTTACCGTCAACTGCTGCAAACCCCGGCGGCGGAAAAGCCACCCGTTGCGCCGGCGCCTGCTGAAAGCCTGGCAGCCCATAGCCAAAGCTTTGGCCGGGTGCTGACTATTATCGGCAGCGATTGCGCGCTGCTCGAGCGCGGCGGCACATTGGCGTTGCTGGCGCTGCCGGTGGCGGAGCGCTGGCTGCGTCAGGCGCAGCTAACGCCGGGCGCGGAAGCGGTTTGCGCGCAGCCGCTGCTGATCCCGCTGCGTCTTAAAGTGAGTGAAGCAGAACGTAAGGCGCTGGAAAAGGCGCAGCCGGCGCTGGCGCAATTGGGTATCGATTTACAAGCAGATGCTCAGCACGTGACGGTTCGCGCGGTGCCTTTACCCTTAAGACAACAAAATTTACAAATCTTGATTCCTGAACTGATAGGCTACCTGGCGCAGCTAACGGCATTCGACGTCGGCGACATTGCCCAGTGGACGGCGCGTAATCTGACGAGCGAGCACGCGCAGTGGAGTATGGCGCAGGCGATTTCCGTGCTGGCGGACGTTGAGCGTTTATGTCCGCAGCTGATTAAAGCGCCGCCGGGTGGTCTGTTACAACCTGTTGATTTACATTCGGCGATGACAGCCCTGAAAGATGAGTGATGTAACTGAGGCGAGCCTGCCTAAGGCAATTTTTTTAATGGGGCCGACGGCCTCCGGTAAAACCGCATTAGCTATCGCCTTGCGTAAAGTTTTGCCCGTAGAGTTGATTAGCGTCGATTCCGCCCTCATCTATCGAGGAATGGATATCGGCACGGCCAAACCCGATGCCGCGGAGCTTAGCGCTGCGCCGCATCGGTTGCTGGATATCCTTGATCCGGCAGAGTCGTACTCGGCGGCGGATTTTCGCCGCGATGCGTTGGCGGAAATGGCGGATATCGTCGCCGCCGGGCGCATCCCGCTGCTGGTCGGCGGAACAATGTTGTACTTCAAAGCGTTGTTGGAAGGGTTATCGCCGCTGCCTTCGGCGGATCCCGCAGTCAGGGCCAGAATTGAGCAACAAGCAGCAGAGCAGGGGTGGCACGCATTGCACCGGCAGTTACAGGACATCGATCCCGTGGCCGCCGCGCGTATTCATCCAAATGATCCGCAAAGACTTTCCCGAGCACTGGAAGTTTTTTTCATTTCGGGTAAAACTTTAACGGAACTGACGCAAACGTCAGGAGAGGCTCTGCCGTATCAGGTGCATCAGTTCGCCATCGCCCCGGCGAGCCGTGAACTGCTACATCAACGCATTGAGCAGCGTTTTCATCAGATGTTGGCTTCAGGTTTTGAAGCAGAAGTGCGGGCGCTATTTGCCCGTGGAGATTTGCATACGGATATGCCTTCCATTCGTTGTGTCGGATACCGCCAGATGTGGTCATACCTTGAAGGCGAGGTCCCGTATGATGAAATGGTTTATCGAGGTGTTTGCGCGACGAGACAGTTAGCTAAACGTCAGGTCACTTGGCTGCGTGGTTGGGAAGATGTTCACTGGTTAGACAGTGAGCAACCTGAACAAGCGCTCAACAAAGTATTACAGGTTGTTGGTGCTAGCCAGAACTGAACGTGTACAATTGAATGGTATCGTGCGTAATTTTTTTTAAGAATCGTAAGGTTCTGAGTACAAAACAAGCATACATATAAGGAAAAGAGAGAATGGCTAAGGGGCAATCTTTACAAGATCCGTTCCTGAACGCTTTGCGTCGGGAACGTGTTCCGGTTTCTATTTATTTGGTGAATGGTATTAAGCTGCAAGGGCAAATTGAGTCTTTCGATCAGTTCGTGATCCTGTTGAAGAACACGGTCAGCCAGATGGTCTATAAGCACGCAATTTCTACTGTTGTTCCGTCCCGTCCGGTGTCTCACCACAGCAATAATGCTGGCGGCGGTGCAAACAACTATCACCACGGTGGTAGCGCGCAAGGTTCTTCTGCGCCGCAGCAAGACAGCGACGACGCCGAATAAGGCTAATGCTGTTTTTCCACGTCGGGGAGCCAGGTTTTCTGCGTTCCCCGCTGGTATTTTATAAGGGGTTTACGCTTGTTTGACCGTTATGATGCCGGTGAGCAGGCGGTACTGGTACACATCTATTTTTCGCAAGACAAAGATATGGAGGATCTCCAGGAGTTTGAATCCCTGGTCTCTTCCGCCGGTGTCGAAGCAATGCAGGTGATTACCGGTAGCCGTAAAGCACCGCACCCGAAGTATTTTGTTGGTGAAGGTAAGGCTGTTGAAATTGCGGAAGCCGTAAAAGCGACCGGCGCCTCGGTCGTGCTGTTCGATCATGCCTTGAGTCCGGCCCAGGAACGTAACCTGGAGCAGCTTTGCGAATGCCGGGTTATCGATCGCACCGGTCTGATTTTAGATATCTTTGCCCAGCGAGCGCGTACCCACGAAGGGAAACTGCAGGTTGAGCTGGCGCAGCTGCGCCATCTGGCCACCCGTCTGGTACGCGGCTGGACCCACCTTGAAAGGCAGAAGGGCGGGATTGGTTTGCGCGGACCGGGTGAAACCCAGCTCGAAACCGACCGTCGATTGTTGCGTAACCGTATTATGCAGATCCTGTCGCGACTGGAAAAAGTAGAAAAGCAGCGCGAGCAAGGTCGGCGGTCACGCGCTAAGGCCGATATCCCTACCGTCTCGCTGGTGGGATATACCAACGCCGGAAAATCAACGCTGTTCAACCAGATGACCGAAGCGGAAGTCTATGCCGCGGACCAACTGTTCGCCACCCTGGACCCAACGCTGCGCCGTATTAACGTCACCGACGTCGGCGAAACGGTACTGGCTGACACCGTAGGCTTTATTCGTCATCTGCCGCACGATTTGGTGGCGGCGTTTAAAGCGACGCTGCAGGAGACGCGTCAGGCGACGCTGCTGCTGCACGTTATCGACGCGGCGGATGTCCGCGTGCAGGAAAATATTGATGCAGTAAATACGGTCCTTGCTGAAATCGAGGCCGATGAAATCCCGTCATTGCTGGTGATGAACAAAATCGATGTGCTTGACGATTTTGAACCGCGCATCGATCGGGATGAAGAGAATAAACCGATTCGGGTCTGGCTCTCCGCCCAGACCGGAGTTGGCGTACCACTGCTTTTTCAGGCGTTAACAGAACGTCTTTCCGGCGAAGTGGCTCAGCATACGCTGCGTTTACCGCCGCAGGAAGGTCGTCTGAGAAGCCGGTTCTATCAGCTTCAGGCGATAGAAAAAGAGTGGATGGAGGATGACGGCAGCGTAAGCCTGCAAGTGCGCATGCCCATCGTGGACTGGCGTCGCCTCTGCAAACAAGAGCCTGCGTTGGTCGACTACGTGGTTTGACCTGGCCTGAAGATATTAACCCCTGTGGGGATATCAAAAACAAATATGGAGCATATACATGGCGTGGAATCAGCCCGGTAATAACGGACAGGACCGCGACCCGTGGGGAAGCAGCAAGAATGGCGGCAACTCTGAGGGAAATGGCAACAAAGGCGGTCGCGATCAGGGGCCGCCCGATCTGGATGATATCTTCCGCAAGTTAAGCAAAAAACTTGGCGGTCTCGGCGGCGGTAAAGGCGGCCAGGGTGGCGGTAATGTGACGCAGGGGCCGCGCGGCCCGATGGGCGGGCGCATTGTCGGCATCGTTGCTGCAGCGGCGGTGATTATCTGGGCAGCCAGCGGTTTCTATACCATCAAGGAAGCGGAACGTGGTGTGGTGACACGCTTTGGCAAGTTCAGCCATCTGGTTGAGCCAGGTCTGAACTGGAAGCCAACCTTTGTCGATAATGTGCAAGCGGTGAACGTCGAGTCGGTTCGTGAGCTGGCCGCATCTGGTGTGATGCTGACTTCCGATGAGAACGTCGTGCGCGTTGAGATGAACGTACAGTACCGGGTTACCGATCCGGAGCGCTACCTGTTTAGCGTGACCAGCGCCGACGATAGTCTGCGTCAGGCCACCGACAGCGCCCTGCGCGGCGTCATCGGTAAGTACACCATGGACCGTATCCTGACCGAAGGTCGTACCGTTATCCGTAGCGATACCCAGCGCGAGCTGGAAGAGACCATTCGTCCGTACAACATGGGGATTACCCTGCTGGACGTCAACTTCCAGACGGCGCGTCCGCCGGAAGAGGTGAAGGCCGCGTTTGATGATGCCATTGCCGCGCGTGAGAACGAGCAGCAGTACATCCGCGAAGCGGAAGCTTATACCAACGAAGTTCAGCCGCGTGCGAACGGTCAGGCGCAGCGTATCCTCGAAGAGGCGCGTGCGTATAAAACCCAGACCGTACTGGAAGCACAGGGTGAAGTCGCTCGCTTTGCGAAGATCCTGCCGGAATATAAAGCCGCGCCGGAAATTACCCGCGAGCGTCTGTATATCGAAACCATGGAAAAAGTGCTGAGCCATACCCGCAAAGTGCTGGTTAATGACAGCAAGGGCGGCAACCTGATGGTTCTGCCGTTGGATCAGATGCTGAAAGGCGCCACTGGTGCGCCGGCAAAGAGCGATAGCAGTGGCGCAAGCGATCTGCTGCGCCTGCCGCCTGCGTCCAACTCAAGCAGCGCCAGCACCTCATCAACCTCGAGTTCAACCGGGGGTACCATTATGGACCAACGCCGCGCCAACGCGCAGCGTAACGACTACCAGCGTCAGGGGGAATAACGATGCGTAAATCTGTTATCGCGATCATTGTCGTCGTGCTGGTAGTGCTCTACATGTCTGTCTTCGTGGTGAAAGAAGGCGAGCGTGGCATTACGCTGCGCTTTGGCAAAGTTCTGCGCGACGATGAGAACAAGCCGCTGGTGTATGCGCCGGGTCTGCACTTCAAGATCCCGTTTATTGAATCCGTGAAAATGCTGGATGCGCGTATCCAGACCATGGACAACCAGGCTGACCGCTTTGTTACTAAAGAGAAGAAAGACCTGATCGTCGACTCCTATATCAAGTGGCGCATCAGTGACTTCAGTCGTTACTATCTGGCGACCGGCGGCGGCGACGTCTCCCAGGCCGAAGTTCTGCTGAAGCGTAAGTTCTCTGACCGTCTGCGCTCTGAGATTGGTCGTCTGGACGTGAAAGACATCGTGACTGATTCCCGCGGTCGTTTGACCCTGGAAGTGCGTGATGCGCTGAACTCCGGTTCTGCAGGTACAGAAGATGAAGTCTCGACGCCGGCAGCCGATGACGCTATCGCTAAAGCGGCAGAGCGTGTAGAAGCTGAAACTAACGGTAAGGTTCAGGTAATCAACCCGAACAGTATGGCGGCGCTGGGTATTGAAGTCGTTGACGTACGTATCAAGCAGATCAACCTGCCGGCTGAAGTGTCTGAAGCGATCTACAACCGTATGCGCGCCGAGCGTGAAGCGGTTGCTCGTCGTCATCGTTCACAAGGTCAGGAAGAAGCGGAAAAACTGCGCGCGACCGCGGACTATGAAGTGACCAAGACCCTGGCGGAAGCCGAGCGTCAAGGGCGTATTCTGCGCGGTGAAGGCGATGCCGAGTCGGCAAAACTGTTTGCCGATGCATTCAGTCAGGATCCGGGCTTCTATGCCTTTATCCGTAGCCTGCGCGCCTATGAGAAGAGCTTCCAGAGCAACCAGGACGTGATGGTCCTCAGCCCGGATAGCGATTTCTTCCGTTACATGAAGTCACCGGATTCTGTGCGTAAATAAGCCGGGTCAGTGTGAAATCAGAAGGCGCCTTGCAAGAGGCGCCTTTTTTCATGCCATAGATTGTGATTTTTCTCTCAGCTAGTGGTTTCATATTGCCTGTGAAATGCCGGAGAATGTGAAGAAAGAAAAGGGTTTTGCGGTAATACTCACCGGCGCCAAACTGGCGGCGGTTTTGTTTTTCTATAAGGGTCATCAATAATGAATGCAACAATTTGGCTGGCACTGGCGCTGGTTTTAGTTCTCGAAGGTCTTGGCCCACTGCTTTATCCCCGCGCCTGGCGCAAGATGGTAGCGACCATGAGCCAACTGCCGGATAATTTATTGCGTCGCTTTGGCGGCGGTCTTGTGGTAGCTGGTATCGTCATCTACTACATGTTGAGGAAATCGATTGGCTGATCAAAAAACAATCGTATTACCCTCATTTTGAGTGCAAAAAGTGCTGTAACTCTGAAAAAGCGATGGTAGAATCCATTTTTAAGCAAACGGTGATTTTGAAAAAATGGGTAACAACGTCGTCGTACTGGGCACCCAATGGGGTGACGAAGGTAAAGGGAAGATCGTCGATCTCCTGACTGAACGGGCTAAATATGTTGTGCGCTACCAGGGTGGCCATAACGCAGGCCATACTCTCGTAATCAACGGTGAAAAAACCGTCCTCCATCTTATTCCATCAGGTATTCTCCGTGAGAATGTAACCAGCATCATCGGTAACGGTGTTGTGCTGTCTCCGGCTGCGCTGATGAAAGAGATGAAAGGTCTGGAAGACCGTGGTATCCCTGTTCGTGAGCGTCTGCTGCTGTCCGAAGCCTGTCCGCTTATTCTCGACTATCACGTTGCGCTGGATGTTGCGCGTGAGAAAGCACGCGGTGCGAAAGCTATCGGTACAACCGGTCGCGGTATCGGCCCGGCTTACGAAGATAAAGTCGCCCGTCGCGGCCTGCGCGTTGGCGACCTGTTTGATAAAGCCACCTTCGCTGACAAACTGAAAGAAGTGATGGAATATCACAACTTCCAGTTGGTGAACTTCTATAAAGCAGAAGCGGTCGACTATCAAAAAGTGCTGGACGATGTGATGGCGATTGCCGACATCCTGACCAGCATGGTCGTTGACGTCTCCGATCTGCTGGATCAGGCGCGTCAGCGCGGCGACTTCGTGATGTTCGAAGGCGCGCAGGGCACGCTGCTGGATATCGACCACGGTACCTATCCGTATGTAACTTCCTCCAACACCACTGCTGGTGGCGTGGCGACCGGCTCCGGCCTGGGCCCGCGTTATGTGGATTACGTTCTGGGTATCATCAAAGCTTACTCTACTCGTGTAGGCGCGGGTCCGTTCCCGACCGAGCTGTTTGATGAAACCGGCGAGTTCCTGTGCAAGCAGGGTAACGAATTCGGCGCCACTACCGGCCGTCGTCGTCGTACCGGCTGGCTGGACGCTGTCGCGGTACGCCGCGCGGTGCAGATTAACTCCCTGTCCGGCTTCTGCCTGACTAAACTGGACGTCCTGGACGGCCTGAAAGAAGTGAAAATCTGCGTCGGCTACCGTATGCCGGACGGCCGTGAAGTGACCACCACTCCGCTGGCTGCCGACAACTGGGAAGGTATCGAGCCTATCTACGAAACCATGCCGGGTTGGTCCGAAACCACCTTCGGCGTGAAAGAGCGCAGCGGTCTGCCGCAGGCAGCGCTGAACTACATCCAGCGTATTGAAGAGCTGACCGGCGTGCCGGTTGATATCATCTCTACCGGTCCTGACCGTACTGAGACTATGATTCTGCGCGACCCGTTCGACGCGTAATCATCATCCAGGGGCGCCGTTCGGGCGCCCTTGTTTTTGCAGTTCGCCCGCCCCATTTCAAATAAATTAGCGGCCTGAGCGCTGGCTGGTTTATCATCAATAGAGTTAATACCCGCGGATTCACCGCTTTCCCCTTACCCTGAGGTTGATGTGCAGTTAACGAGTTTCACCGATTATGGATTACGTGCGCTGATTTATATGGCGTCGTTGCCGGATGACCGAATGACCAGTATTTCCGAGGTGACGGATGTCTATGGCGTTTCCCGTAATCATATGGTCAAAATAATCAATCAGTTAAGCCGTGCTGGCTACGTGACGGCCGTGCGGGGAAAGAATGGGGGGATTCGCCTTGGCAAGCCAGCTAAAATGATTCGCGTGGGTGATGTTGTGCGCGATCTTGAGCCGCTATCGCTGGTGAATTGCAGCAGCGAATTTTGCCACATTACTCCCGCTTGCCGCCTGAAACAGGCACTTGCCGAAGCCGCGCAAAGTTTCCTGAAGGAACTGGATAACTACACGCTGGCCGATTTGGTTGAAAAGAATCAACCGCTATATAAATTATTACTGGTGGAAGAAAAGCGCTGAGTGATTCGCGCCGCAGCGTAAAGAGAACTCACAAAGCGGCGGCGTGCGCCACCCAGAGACTTTCATCGGAGATGACAACGGAGGAACCGATATGTCACAAGATCCATTCCAGGAGCGCGAAGCTGAGAAGTACGCGAATCCAATCCCGAGCCGGGAATTTATCCTCGAACATTTAACCAAACGCGAAAAACCGGCCAGCCGTGATGAGCTGGCGATTGAGTTAAATATCGAGGGCGAAGAACAAACCGAAGCGCTACGTCGTCGCCTGCGTGCAATGGAACGCGATGGCCAGTTGGTGTTTACTCGCCGTCAGTGCTATGCGCTGCCGGAACGTCTCGATTTAGTCAAAGGTGTCGTTATTGGCCACCGCGACGGCTACGGCTTTTTACGCGTCGAAGGGCGTAAAGACGACCTGTATCTTTCATCTGAGCAGATGAAAATGTGTATCCATGGCGATCAGGTGCTGGCCCAGCCGTTGGGCGCCGATCGTAAGGGGCGTCGCGAAGCGCGCATCGTTCGCGTGCTGGTGCCGAAAACCAGCCAGATCGTCGGCCGTTATTTCACCGATGCCGGTGTAGGCTTCGTGGTGCCGGATGACAGCCGTCTTAGCTTCGATATCCTGATCCCGCCTGAAGAGATCATGGGCGCGCGTATGGGCTACGTGGTGGTGGTCGAGCTGACCCAGCGTCCAACCCGCCGTACCAAAGCGGTCGGCAAAATAGTTGAAGTGCTGGGCGACAACATGGGCACCGGCATGGCCGTTGATATGGCGCTGCGTACCCATGAGATCCCTTACGTCTGGCCGCCGGCGGTGGAAAAACAGGTCTCCGGCCTCAAAGAGCAAGTGCCAGAAGAGGCGAAAGCCGGGCGCGTCGATTTGCGCTCTCTGCCGCTGGTCACTATTGACGGCGAAGATGCCCGCGACTTCGATGACGCGGTGTATTGCGAGAAAAAACGCGGTGGCGGCTGGCGACTGTGGGTGGCTATCGCCGACGTGAGCTACTACGTGCGCCCCGGTACGCCGCTGGACGGCGAAGCGCGCAGCCGCGGGACGTCAGTCTACTTCCCTTCGCAGGTCGTACCGATGCTGCCAGAGGTGCTGTCCAACGGCCTGTGTTCGCTGAACCCACAGGTCGATCGCCTGTGTATGGTCTGCGAAATGACGATCTCGTCAAAAGGCCGCCTGACCGGCTTTAAATTCTATGAAGCGGTGATGAGCTCTCACGCCCGCCTGACCTATACCAAGGTGTGGCATATGCTGCAGGGCGATCAGGAGCTACGCGAGCACTATGCGCCGCTGGTGAAGCATATTGAAGAGCTGCATAACCTCTATAAGGTGCTGGATGGCGCCCGTGAAGAGCGCGGCGGTATCTCATTTGAAAGTGAAGAAGCTAAATTCATCTTCAACGCCGAGCGTCGTATCGAGCGTATTGAACAGACTCAGCGTAACGATGCGCACAAGCTGATTGAAGAGTGCATGATCCTGGCGAACATCTCCGCGGCGCGTTTCGTTGAGAAAGCGCAGGAGCCGGCGCTGTTCCGTATTCACGATAAGCCAAGCACCGAAGCGATTACCGCCTTCCGTACCGTGCTGGCGGAACTGGGGCTGGAACTACCGGGCGGCAACAAGCCGGAGCCGCGCGATTACGCCGAGCTGTTGACTTCCATCGCCGATCGCCCGGATGCGGAAATGCTGCAGACGATGCTGCTGCGTTCTATGAAGCAGGCGGTCTACGATCCGGAAAACCGCGGCCACTTCGGCCTGGCGCTGCAGTCATACGCCCACTTCACCTCGCCGATCCGTCGTTATCCTGACCTGTCGCTGCATCGCGCTATTAAGTATTTACTGGCGAAAGAGCAGGGACATAAAGGCAATAGCACCGAGACCGGCGGCTGGCACTACAGCATGGAAGAGATGCTGCAGCTGGGCGAGCACTGCTCGATGACCGAGCGCCGCGCCGATGAAGCAACGCGTGAAGTGTCAGACTGGCTGAAGTGCGACTTCATGCAGGATCAGGTGGGCAACACCTTCTCCGGCGTGATCGCCAGCGTCACCGGCTTTGGCTTCTTCGTCCGCCTGAACGATCTGTTTATCGATGGTCTGGTACATGTCTCCTCGCTGGATAATGACTACTATCGCTTCGACCAGGTCGGGCAGCGCCTGATCGGCGAGTCCGGCGGCCAGACTTACCGCCTGGGTGACCGCGTGGAAGTACGCGTCGAAGCGGTCAATATGGATGAGCGTAAGATTGATTTCAGCCTGATTTCCAGTGAACGCGGCCCGCGTAATGTCGGCAAAACCGTACGCGAAAAAGCGAAGAAGGGCGCGCCGGGTAAAAACGGCGGCGGCCGTCGTCGCCAGGTTGGCAAGCAGGTAAACTTCGAGCCGGATAGCGCCTTCCGTAAGGAAAAAGAGAAAGCTAAAGCCAAACCGAAAGGTGAAAAGAAAGCGAAAAAGCCGTCGGCGAAAACGCAGAAAATCGCCGCGGCAACCAAAGCCAAGCGCGCGGCAAAAAAGAAGAACGCCGAGTGATTGACGTCCCTTCACCCTGAAGCCTGCTGGGGTGGGGTGAAGGGGGCGGATAACAGAACCTAAAACGAGTACATCAATGAGTGAAATGATTTACGGCATCCATGCGGTGCAGGCACTGCTGGAACGCGCACCTGAGCGTTTTCAGGAAGTTTTTATTCTGAAAGGCCGTGAGGATAAGCGTCTGCTGCCGCTGATTCATGCCCTTGAAGCGCAGGGCGTGGTGATTCAGGTTGCCAGCCGCCAGTTCCTCGATGAGAAAAGCGAAGGCGCGGTGCATCAGGGCATTATTGCTCGCGTGAAGCCGGGACGTCAGTATCAGGAAAACGATCTGCCGGATCTGCTGGCGCAGTTCGATCAACCGTTCCTGCTGATCCTCGACGGCGTCACCGATCCGCACAACCTCGGCGCCTGCCTGCGTAGCGCCGACGCCGCCGGCGTGCATGCGGTGATCGTGCCGCGCGATCGTTCCGCTCAGCTCAACGCTACGGCGAAGAAAGTCGCCTGCGGCGCGGCGGAAAGCGTGCCGCTGATCCGCGTCACTAACCTGGCGCGGACCATGCGTCTGCTGCAGGAAGAAAACGTGTGGATCGTTGGTACCGCCGGCGAAGCCGACCATACGCTGTTCCAGAGCAAAATGACCGGCCCGATGGCGCTGGTGATGGGCGCGGAAGGCGAAGGTATGCGTCGCCTGACCCGCGAACATTGTGATGAACTGATCAGTATCCCGATGGCGGGTAGCGTCTCTTCGCTGAACGTCTCCGTCGCCACCGGTATTTGCCTGTTTGAAGCGGTGCGCCAGCGCAGCTAAGCCGGCACGGGCGCGGTAGGTTAGTCGTCCAGCGCCCGCAAATGATCGTTCTTATTGAGCGTCATCAGCGCGGCAATACTGACGACGGCCGTCGCCATCACGTAGTACGCCGGAATATCCAGATTACCGGTCTGTTTAATCAGGCCGGTAATAATCAACCCGGCACAGCCGGAGAAGACAGCATTCGAAAGCGAATAGGCTAACCCCAGCCCGGTATAACGCACTCTGGTTGGGAACATCTCCGCCAGCATCGCCGGCCCAGGCCCGGCCAGAATCCCCACCAGGCCACCCGCAATCAGCACCACGATACCTTTCACCAGCAGCGTACTGCTTTCCGCCTGCAATATTTTCAGCAGCGGTAGCGCCAGTACCAGCAGCAATACCGCAGCCGCGACCATCACCCGCCGACGCCCCCACTTATCGCTGAGCATCCCGGCAGGCAAAATGGTGATGGCGAAGCCAATGTTAGAGATCACCGCAATTAGCAGCGCCTGATTAAAACCGGTGTGCAGCGCGGACTGAAGGTATGAGGGCATGATCACCAGGTAGGTATAACCCGCCGCCGACCATACCATCAGCCGGCCAATGCCGGTGAGAATCGCTTTGAGCGTCTGGCGCAAACTGGCGCGGGTTTCCGCGGGCGGTGTAGCCTGCTGCTGACGTAAAAAGCCCGGCGTCTCTTCCATTTTAACGCGTAGCCACAGCGCGACGATGCCCATCGGTATGGCGAGAAAGAAGGGGATGCGCCAGCCCCAGTCATGCAGCGATTCGGGGCTAAGCGCGGCGGAAATCAGCGCGACCACGCCTGCGCCTGCCAGCAGCCCCAGCGCGACGGTAAAAGATTGCCATGCGCCATACAGCCCACGCTTACCTTTAGGGGCGAACTCGGTCATCAGCGATACCGCACCTCCGTACTCGCCGCCGGCAAACAATCCCTGAAGAATACGTAATCCGGTCAGAATGAGCGGTGCGGCAATACCGATGCTGGCGTAAACCGGTACCAGTCCGATAGCCGTGGTGGCGAGCGTCATCAGTACCAACACGATAATCAGCGTCGGCTTGCGGCCGATGCGGTCGCCGAGACGGCCAAAAACGATGGCGCCCAGCGGGCGAAAGAAGAACGCTATCGCGAAAGAGGCGTAAGTCAGAATCAGCCCGGTCAGCGGCGCTTCTCCAGTCATTTGGAAAAAATTTTTCGCAATTACGGTCGCCAGAAAGCCATAGACCGCGAACTCGTACCATTCAATAAAGTTACCGATAGAACCGGCGATCAGCGCGCGTTTTTGCGCTGCCGATGTTGTGCTGGCGGTGTGCATAGGAAGCCCCGACTGATACAAAACAGTAACGAATGAATAAATTATTCCATACATTTTTAATGAGAAAATTTTAAATTCTTATGCCTGTGATGGGCTTCACGAAGGCGGAGCGGTTTTTTTGTGAGCGTCTATGCGGCCGACCATACTTACTGTCAGAGCCATTGACGGAGGGAGACATCATGCACTGGCAAACGCATACCGTATTCAATCAACCGACGCCGTTGTGTAACAGTAATCTGTTTTTGTCCGATACCGCGCTTTGTGAGGCAGTGACGCGTGAAGGCGCCGGCTGGGATAGCGATCTGCTCGCCAGCATCGGCCAGCAGTTAGGCACGGCGGAATCGCTGGAGTTGGGGCGTCTGGCCAATAGTAATCCGCCGGAACTGCTACGCTACGACGCCACCGGCGCCCGATTGGATGACGTGCGGTTTCACCCCGCCTGGCATTTGCTAATGCAGGGACTGTGCGCCAACCGGGTGCATAATCTTGCCTGGCAGGAGGATGCCCGCGCGGGTTCGTTTGTTGCCCGTACTGCCCGCTTTATGCTGCATGCCCAGGTGGAGGCGGGAACGTTATGCCCGATAACCATGACCTTCGCCGCAACGCCGCTGCTACAGCGCGCGCTGCCCACCGTCTTTAGCGACTGGCTGCCGCCGTTGCTCAGCGACCGCTATGACCCGCATCTGGCGCCCGGCGATCAGAAGCGTGGGTTGCTGATTGGTATGGGAATGACCGAAAAACAGGGCGGTTCCGATGTGCTCAGTAATACCACCCGGGCGGAAAAAACGGCGGAAGGATTCTATCGGCTGGTGGGGCATAAATGGTTCTTCTCGGTGCCGCAGAGCGACGCGCATCTGGTGCTGGCTCAGGCGTCGGGTGGGCTCTCCTGCTTCTTTGTGCCGCGCTTTTTACCCGATGGCCAACGCAATGGCGTGCGTCTTGAGAGGCTGAAAGATAAATTAGGCAACCGCTCTAACGCCAGTAGCGAAGCCGAATTCTTTGACGCCTGCGGGTGGCTGATAGGCGAAGAAGGCGACGGCGTGCGGCAAATTCTCAAGATGGGCGCGCTGACCCGCTTCGACTGCGCCGCCGGCAGCCATGCCCTGATGCGCCGCGCTTACTCGGTGTCGCTGTATCATGCGCTGCAGCGTCAGGCGTTCGGCAAGAATCTGGCCGATCAGCCGATGATGCGTCAGGTGCTGGGCCAGATGGCGCTGCGTCTTGAAGGACAAACCGCTTTTCTGTTCCGTTTGGCTCGCGCCTGGGATAGGCGCGACGATGCGCATGAAGTGCTATGGGCCCGGTTATTTACCCCGGTCGCCAAGTTTGCTATCTGTCGCGCCGGTATACCGTTTGTCGCTGAGGCGATGGAAGTGCTGGGCGGTATCGGTTATTGCGAAGAGAGCGAACTCCCGCGCTTATACCGTGAGATGCCGGTGAATAGTATCTGGGAAGGCTCCGGCAATATTATGTGTCTCGACGTGATGCGGGTGCTTGGCAAGCAGCCGGCGGCGCTAGAAATGCTGGCGGCGGAGTGTGCGGAAGTCAAAGGGCAAAATCGCCATTACGATCGCGCGTGGCGACAGCTTCAGCAACTTTTACGGCGGCCGGTTGAGGCGCAGGGACGAGAAATAGCGCGTCTGGTGTATTGCCTGGGGGCGGGTGCGCAGATGCTGCGCTTTGCGTCGCCGCCGCTGGCCCAGGCATGGTGCCGAATGATGCTGGATACGCGAGGAAGTGTCCGCCTGGACGCTCAACTGCTTGACGATGCGCTGCTGCGAGCAATGGGGCGCGGACGACAGCCGTCTCAGGCGTAGAGAATGGCCTGCACCCGCCAGCTATCCGGCTGCGGCTCTTCATACATCTGAACGATACGATACCAGGAAGCGCCCTGCTCATCGGCTTTTACGGCAATGGCGTGCTCGACATCCTGCTGACTGCCGGAGATATTATTGACGGAAATCAGACCAATTTCGTTCAGGCCGGTGACGCAATCCGCACTGGCGAATTCGGCTGACTGAGCGGAAGTATTGGCCGTCGCGGTGGTCAGCAACAGGCTGGGTAAGGTCAGTGATCGTTTCATCGTCAGCTCCATTTCACGTAATCCCGAGGGCAGTCCGTTTGCTAACGTTCTGCCAAAAAGGCTGGCCGAACGTTATTATGCGCAGGAGAACGTGAATGGACGCAAAGCAGTGTAAAGCTGATTAAAAGCGCATCACGCTGCTATTTATGATACAGAATCGCTTGCGAATACCACTGGCCGGGAACCATGGTGTCATCGATCATGACGATGACGTAGTAATCCGCTTTGGCGGCTTCTGCTTTGGCTTTCAACGCGGTCTCGACATCCATCGGCGAACCGTACATTAGCACGCTGACGGTACCTATCTTTTGCAGGCCCTCAGTCTGATTGCGACGAATCTCCTGCGGATGATCGCTTGCCGGCGGCGGTGCCTCCGGCGTACCCTGCAGGACACTACATCCGCTTAAGGCGAGAGCCAGTAACCACGGTGTAAACCTACGCATGACCATATCTCGTTTCCTGATAGTGATAGTGTAGTGGTAGCCTGAACATCATTTCTGGGGAATGTTCCCGAATTGTTATCTATCGCGCGATTTTCGAATGAAAATGTTATGAAAGCGTAACCGAGCTCTCAACATTATAATTCACGGCAAAAGCAGAATTTTGGTGGTTGCTTTTTGCGCATTGCGTGATGCCACTATAAAGAAGGAGACGATAAATGATAACACTCGAAATGCGCAATCTGGCGGGCGGTGAAGTGATTCACGCCTGTCCGGCAGGGATGGCGGAGAAACCGCTGCCGGTTATCGTCTTCTATCACGGTTTTACCTCTTCCAAACTGGTCTACAGCTACTTTGCCGTCGCGCTGGCCGAAGCCGGCTTCCGGGTGATTATGCCGGATGCCGCCGAACATGGCGCGCGTTTTCACGGCGATGATGCCGGGCGAATGCTGCGCTTTTGGCCGATCCTGCGACAAAACTTTGTTGAGTTTGCCGCACTGCGGGAAGCGATTATCGCTGAGGGGTGGCTGGAAGACGAGCGGCTGTCGGTGGCCGGCGCATCAATGGGCGGCATGACCGCGCTCGGCATCATGACCCATCATCCTGAGCTTAAATGCGTGGCCTGCCTGATGGGCTCGGGCTATTTCAGCACCCTTGCACAGACGTTGTTTCCGTCGCCCGAATTCGATACGGCAAGCCTGGCGGAGTGGGACGTCACTCATCAGCTGGCGGCAGTGGCTGATAAGCCGTTGCTGCTGTGGCACGGCGATGCCGATGATGTGGTTCCGCCCGGCGACACTTTCCGCCTACAGCAGGCGTTAACGCAGAGCGGCCTGGCAACTAACCTGACCTGTCACTGGCAAAAGGGCGTGCGTCATCGCATTACCCCGGAAGCGCTGGACGCGACCACCGCCTTTTTTCTGCGGCATCTTTAAACGCGAATAACCTGCACGCCCTGATCCTCAAGCTGCTTGAGGATCGTTTCATCGGCCTGCTTACCGGTAATGACCAGGTCGATTTGGCTGGCCTGGCTGAATAGCATCCCGGCACGTTCGCCGACTTTGCTGCTATCGACCAGTACCGCCAGCTTGCCGACGACGTTAAGCATTTTCTGCTCGGCCATCGCAGTCAACATATCGGTTTTGTACAATCCCTCGGCGGTTAACCCTTTGCCGCTGGTGAACATCCAGTGGCCGGCATACAGGCTGTTTTCGCTACCCTGCGGGCTGAGGGTGATGAAGTGGCTGTGGTTATATTGCCCCCCCATAATGATCACGCTGTCATGCTCCTGGTCAATCAGATAGTTGGCCAGCGGCAGGTAGTTGGTGATGATCTGCACCGGTTTGCCGCATAGTTCGCGGCCGAGCAGGAAGGCGGTGGAGCCGCAGTTGATAACAATGCTTTCGCCCGGCGACACCAGCTGCGAGGCGGCGCGGGCAATCCGCACTTTCTCATCATGGTTTTGCGCCTGATGAATGTTCATTGGCGACCAACGTGGGCGCTGTTCGCTGATGGCTTCCGCGCCGTTACGAACTTTTTTCAGCTTACCGTTTTCATCCAGCTTATTAATATCGCGTCTTGCTGTCGCCGGAGAGATGCCGAGACGGGAAATTACCTGTTCAACGGTGACGAATCCCGTTTGCGCCAGCAAATCCAGTAAAATTTGATGTCTTTGCGCTTCAGTCATGAGCGAATCCGATTAAAAGTGACAAGCAAAGATGATATTTGAAATCAACGCTAAATACTAATGCGGAAAGGGAATTCCGGCGAGCGCGCCCGCCGGAATACGGTTACAAGAAGGATTTGAACGGCAGGTCCGGCTCAATGGTAAAGCAGTCGTCGAACCCGCGTGGGTAGTGGTACTCGAAATTGTCTTTATCCAGCGGCCAGGTAAATTTACCGCCGACCTGCCAGATAAACGGCTTGAAGCCGTATTTCAGACGATCTTTTTTCATCTCCCACAGTACGCGGATCTCTTGCGGGTCGGCCTGGAAGTTGGACCAGATATCGTGATGGAACGGGATAACCACTTTGGTATTCAGCGATTCCGCCATGCGCAGGATATCGGCGCTGGTCATTTTGTCGGTGATGCCGCGCGGGTTTTCCCCGTAGGAACCGAGGGCGACGTCAATCTGATGCTCGTTGCCGTGCTTCGCGTAGTAGTTGGAGTAGTGGGAGTCGCCGCTATGGTACAGGTTGCCGCCCGGCGTTTTGAACAGATAGTTGACCGCGCGTTGGTCCATGCCGTCCGGCAGCACGCCGGCGGCTTTTTGATCGGCTGGCAGGGTAATGAGAGCAGTACGATCGAATGCGTCGAGCGCGTGGATCTCAATATCTTTGATCTTCACCACATCGCCCGGTTTCATGACGATGCAGCGTTCTGCCGGCACGCCCCAACCAATCCACAGGTCAACGCAGGTTTTCGGCCCGATAAACGGCACATCGGCGGCGCAGTTTTGCATCACCGCGGCGGCAACGTTAACGTCGATATGATCGTTGTGATCGTGCGTCGCCAGCACGGCGTCAATTTGACGGATGGCGAAAGGATCGAGCACGAATGGCGTAGTGCGCAGGTTCGGTTGCAGTTTTTTCACCCCGGCCATGCGCTGCATCTGGTGGCCGGTTTTCATCAGCGGATTACCGTGGCTCTGCTTACCGGTGCCGCACCAGAAATCGACGCAAATATTAGCGCCGCCTTCCGATTTAAGCCAAATACCGGTGCATCCCAGCCACCACATGGCAAAGGTGCCCGGCGCAACCTGCTCTTGTTCGATCTCTTCATTCAGCCAGCTGCCCCATTCCGGGAAAGTGCTCAAAATCCAGGATTCACGGGTGATGGTTTGCACTTTACTCATCTATCTCTTCCTCTTTTATTTCAAAAGTAATCAATTGGTGATTTGTTTTGATTGATATTGTCACTGTTTTTTCAGGAATGCAATCGGCTATTTTCGATAAAAAGCGCTGATATCGTTGCGCTAACGCGCTGATAAACCCTGAATTTAATATCATGGATGTATGTATATTGTTGATATTAGTGGTTTGTTTGGTTGTGATATGACGTAATGTAAAATACACGCATAAAAAATGTGATTATTTGCGTGATGCGTCACATTTAATCAAATTCAATCTTGTTGTGATTGTTTTTGATTATTAGAGTGAGGGCGACGACAACTGCTGAGCGTCATGCGCGTTCAAAGCCTTCCTCTTCTGGAGTGTGTTATGGAGATCCTCTACAACATCTTTACCGTCTTCTTTAATCAGGTAATGACTAATGCCCCGCTGCTGCTGGGTATCGTGACCTGCCTTGGCTATATCTTGTTGCGTAAAAGCGTCAGCGTGATTATCAAAGGCACGATCAAAACCATCATTGGTTTCATGCTGTTACAAGCCGGCTCCGGCATTCTTACCAGCACCTTTAAGCCGGTGGTGGCGAAAATGTCAGAGGTTTATGGCATCAATGGCGCGATTTCCGACACCTACGCCTCAATGATGGCGACCATCGACCGGATGGGTGAAGCCTATAGCTGGGTGGGGTATGCGGTGCTGTTGGCGCTGGCGCTAAATATCTGTTACGTCCTGCTGCGCCGCATTACCGGCATCCGCACTATCATGCTGACTGGCCATATCATGTTTCAGCAGGCGGGGCTGATTGCGGTCTCTTTCTTCATCTTCGGCTACTCCATGTGGACGACCATTATCTGTACCGCGGTACTGGTCTCCCTGTACTGGGGTATCACCTCCAACATGATGTTCAAGCCGACTCAACTGGTTACCGACGGTTGCGGCTTCTCTATCGGCCACCAACAGCAGTTTGCCTCGTGGATTGCCTATAAAGTGGCGCCGTATCTGGGGAAAAAAGAGGAGAGCGTCGAAGACCTCAAGCTGCCGGGCTGGCTCAATATCTTCCACGACAACATCGTCTCTACCGCGATTGTGATGACCATTTTCTTTGGCGCCATTCTGCTCTCCTTTGGCATCGACGTTGTACAGGCGATGGCGGGCAAAACCCACTGGACGGTCTATATCCTGCAGACCGGTTTCTCCTTCGCCGTGGCCATTTTCATCATTACCCAGGGCGTACGTATGTTCGTCGCCGAGCTGTCCGAAGCCTTTAACGGCATCTCTCAGCGCCTGATCCCCGGCGCTGTGCTGGCGATCGACTGCGCCGCTATCTATAGCTTCGCGCCGAATGCCGTGGTCTGGGGCTTTATGTGGGGTACCATCGGCCAACTGATTGCCGTGGGTATTCTCGTCGGCGTTGGCTCCTCCATCCTGATCATCCCGGGCTTTATTCCAATGTTCTTCTCTAACGCGACGATTGGCGTCTTTGCTAACCACTTCGGCGGCTGGCGCGCGGCGCTCAAGATCTGTCTGGTGATGGGCATGATTGAAATCTTCGGCTGCGTGTGGGCGGTGAAGTTGACCGGAATGAGCGCCTGGATGGGCATGGCGGATTGGTCAATCCTGGCGCCGCCGATGATGCAGGGCTTCGCCTCGATAGGGCTGGCGTTTATGGCCGTCATTATTCTGATTTCACTGGCTTATATGTTCTTCGCCGGCCGCGCGCTGCGCGCCGAGGAAGACGCAGAAAAACAACTGGCAGAAGCCTCTGCTCAATAAGGAGTTCTGATTATGACCGTACGTATTCTGGCTGTGTGTGGCAACGGGCAAGGTAGTTCCATGATCATGAAAATGAAGGTGGACCAGTTCCTGACGCAATCAAATATCGACCACACGGTGAACAGCTGCGCGGTAGGTGAGTATAAAAGCGAGCTAAACGGCGCGGATATCATTATTGCCTCGACCCACATCGCAGGCGAAATCACCGTCACTGGCAATAAATATGTGGTTGGCGTGCGCAATATGCTGTCGCCTGCGGATTTCGGCCCAAAACTGCTTGAAGTGATCAAAGCCCACTTCCCGCAGGATGTGAAATAAGGAGCCGCCATGAAACTTCATGATTCTCTGGCGCAGAACCACTCCATACGCCTGCAGGCGGAGGCGGAAAGCTGGCAGGAGGCGGTGAAAATCGGCGTCGATCTGCTAGTGGCCGCCGACGTAGTGGAACCGCGTTACTACCAGGCGATCCTCGATGGCGTCGCGCAGCATGGCCCCTATTTTGTTATCGCGCCGGGGCTGGCGATGCCGCACGGCCGTCCGGAAGAGGGCGTTAAGAAAACCGGCTTTGCGCTGGTGACGCTCAAAAAACCGCTAATTTTCAATCACGAAGATAACGACCCGGTCGACATTCTGATCACCATGGCGGCAGTTGACGCCACCACCCACCAGGAGGTGGGCATCATGCAGATCGTTAACCTGTTTGATGACGAAGCCAATTTCGACCGTTTACGCGCCTGCCGCACCGAGCAGGAAGTGCTGGATTTAATTGAAAACGCCACTGCGGCGGCTGTTTAAGAGGGAGTTGATACGATGTCTCAGTTACCAATGTTGCAGGTTGCGCTGGATAACCAAACCCTGTCTCACGCCTATGAGACCACCCGGCTGATCGCCGAAGAGGTGGATATCATTGAAGTCGGCACTATTCTCTGCGTCGGTGAAGGGGTGCGCGCGGTGCGCGATCTGAAAGCGCTGTATCCGCATAAAATCGTGCTGGCGGATGCCAAAATCGCCGATGCCGGTAAAATCCTGTCGCGGATGTGCTTTGAAGCCAACGCCGACTGGGTGACCGTGATCTGCTGCGCCGATATCAACACCGCCAAAGGGGCGCTGGATGTCGCCAAAGAGTTCAATGGCGACGTACAAATTGAACTGACCGGCTTCTGGACCTGGGAGCAGGCGCAGGCGTGGCGTGATGCGGGTATTCAGCAGGTGGTCTATCACCGCAGCCGCGACGCGCAGGCCGCGGGCGTGGCGTGGAGCGAGGCGGATATCAGCGCGATTAAGCGCCTTTCCGATATGGGCTTCAAAGTCACCGTGACCGGCGGACTGGCGCTGGAAGACCTGCCGCTGTTCGCCGGTATCCCTATTCACGTCTTTATTGCCGGGCGCAGCATCCGCGATGCCGCCTCGCCGGTGGAAGCGGCTCGCCAGTTTAAACGCTCTATCGCCCAGCTGTGGGGTTAAGGAGCGGTTATGTTGTCGAAACAAATTCCGCTCGGTATCTATGAAAAAGCGCTCCCCGCCGGGGAGTGCTGGCTGGAGCGGTTACAGCTGGCGAAAGCGCTGGGTTTTGATTTTGTTGAAATGTCGCTTGATGAAACCGATGCCCGTCTCGCCCGGCTGGACTGGAGCCAGGAGCAGCGCCTCGCGCTGGTCAAGGCGGTAGCCGAAACCGGCGTCCGGGTACCATCGATGTGCCTTAGCGCCCATCGTCGTTTTCCGCTAGGCAGCGAAGATGACGCGGTGCGCAAGCAGGGGCTGGATATCATGCGTAAAGCCATTCAGCTGGCGCAGGATGTGGGGATTCGGGTGATCCAACTGGCGGGCTACGATGTTTATTATCAGCAGGCGAATGATGAAACGCGCCGCCGTTTTCGTGAAGGCCTGAAAGAGAGCGTCGAGATGGCCAGCCGGGCTCAGGTCACGCTGGCGATGGAAATCATGGACTATCCGCTGATGAACTCGATCAGTAAGGCGCTGGGTTATGCCCACTACCTGAACAATCCGTGGTTCCAGCTTTATCCGGATATTGGCAATTTATCGGCGTGGGATAACGACGTACAGATGGAATTGCAGGCCGGCATGGGGCATATCGTGGCGGTACATGTCAAAGATACGAAGCCCGGCGTCTTTAAAAACGTGCCGTTTGGTGAAGGGGTCGTCGATTTTGAACGTTGCTTCAAAACGCTCAAGCAGACGGGCTACTGCGGTCCGTATCTGATTGAGATGTGGAGCGAAACCACCGATGACCCGGCGGCGGAAGTCGCGAAAGCCCGTGACTGGGTGAAAGCGCGGATGGCCCGCGCGGGCCTGACGGAGGCGGCATAATGCAGCAGCTTAAACAGCAGGTATTTGCAGCTAATATGGATCTGCCGCGCTACGGGCTGGTGACCTTTACCTGGGGCAACGTCAGCGCAATCGACCGGCAGCGTGGGCTGGTGGTGATTAAGCCCAGCGGCGTAGCCTACGAGTCAATGACCGTCGATGATATGGTGGTGGTCGATTTGCAGGGCAACGTGGTGGAAGGGCGCTGGCGCCCCTCTTCTGATACCGCTACCCACCTTGCGTTATACCGCCGTTATTCCGGCCTTGGCGGGGTGGTGCATACCCACTCGACGCACGCTACCGCCTGGGCGCAGGCGGGGCTGGCAATCCCGGCGCTCGGCACCACCCACGCGGACTACTTCTTCGGTGATATCCCCTGCACCCGGGCGCTCAGCGCACAGGAGGTGGAAGAGGCCTATGAGTTGAACACCGGGAAGGTGATTATCGAAACGCTGGGCGAGGCCAACCCGTTACATACGCCGGGAATTGTGGTGTATCAGCACGGACCCTTCTCCTGGGGGAAAGATGCCCACGAGGCGGTGCACAATGCGGTGGTGATGGAAGAAGTGGCGCGAATGGCGTGGATCGCCCGCGGCATTAATCCGCAGCTACAGCCCATCGACAGCTGGCTAATGGAGAAACATTTTCTGCGTAAACACGGGCCTGACGCCTACTACGGGCAGAAGTAAGCTACGCGCTCCGGGGCTTTCACCTCAGGGTGAAGCAACTGGTCTGGCCCCGGAGCCGTTTTTAACCCTGACGATAGGCCGATGGCATACAGCGCATGCCGATGAGCGTCAGCAGACAGATAACCGCGCCGGCGTAAAACGTCGATGCGGCGCCGAAGCTTTCCCAGAGTATCCCCGCGCCGGTACTGGCCAGCAGCAGCGCCAGCCCGCTCATCAGGTTGAACATGCCGAATGCCGTACCGCGTAGTTCCGGCGGCGCGGTATGCGCAACCATGGCCGCCAGTAGGCCTTGAGTCATCCCCATGTGAATCCCCCACAGCGCGACGCCGATCAGCAGCGTGCTCCAGTGGCCGCTGAGCGCCAGCACGATATCGGCGAGGATCAGCACCAGCAGCCCCCATTGCAGCAGTTTACTGTGGCTCATGCTGTCAGAGAGCTTACCGAACGGGTAAGCCGTGAGGCTGTAGACCAGGTTCATCGCGACCATGACCAGCGGAATAGTAAACAGCGGGATCTCCATCTGCTGGGCGCGCAGTACCAAAAAGGCTTCGCTGAAGCGGGCGAGGGTGAAAATACTGCCGATCGCCACCACCCACCAGTAAGCGGCAGAGAGCTTTTTCAGGTTTTCGCGCTTCAGCGGGTTGCTACGTTTGTGCGCGATGGCGGATTTCGGCTCCTGCAGGCCAAAGCCCAGTAGAGCAATGGATAGTACGGCGGGAATGACCGCCACCCAGAAGATAGCGTGAAAATCGTTGGCCCAGATGAACATCAGCAGCACCGCCAGCAGCGGGCCGAGAAAGGCGCCGACGGTATCCAGCGCCTGGCGTAACCCGTAGGCAGCGCCACGGATCTCCGGCGGTGTTACGTCGGCGACCAGCGCATCGCGCGGCGCTCCGCGGATACCTTTTCCGACGCGGTCGATCATGCGGGCGCTAAATACCACCCCGGCGCTCGGCGCGAGGGCAAACAGCGGTTTACTCAGCGCCCCCAGCCCGTAGCCAAGCAGCGCCAGCCCTTTGCGTTTGCCAACGTAGTCGCTAATGACGCCGGAGAAGACTTTGAGAATTAAGGCGGTGGCTTCGGCTAGCCCTTCGATAAGACCGATAATAATGACGCTGGCGCCGAGCGTGGTGGCCATAAACAGCGGAAGCAGGCTGTGGATCATCTCGGATGAGACATCCATTAGCAGGCTGACGCCGCCGAGCACCCAAACTCCTTTCGGGATGCGACCTAACGTCGCGAAACGCGGGACCATCAATCACTCCTGATTAACAAACGGTGAATTGATGATTAAATCAGGTTGCGATGACGCTGGTAAGTCAGTTTGGAAAATAATTCTCAATTGCGTTTACATCGGCTATCGCTTCGCCCCTCGTGAGGAGAGGCGAAGCATCGACCTGGGTTAGCGGTAAAAAGCGGCGCTGGCATGAATAAGGCCATTGCTCTGCGGTTCGTGAATCAGGATTGGCTGGAAGTACTTCGCTCCCAGGGCATCGCTTTCCTGGTTCAGGGCCTGGTCGGCCTCTTGCTCGCTAGCCATATTATGGTTGATATAAATTACGCCCAGACTCTGCACATCGTCCATGTTGCGAGCCTGACGCCCATCGATTTTGATGGCTGCCAGCGCGTTGGCGCTAAGGAGTAGCGCAGCCATAACGGCGATGATAATGCTTTTCATAGAACGCTCCTTACTGACAGTACGGGTAAAACGCTGGACTCCTCTTGCTGGTGTCTGGCCATTGATTAAATTGTAATCGCTGGCGCGTCGCCTGATAGCGACCTTTTCTGATGCAGTTGTTCAAAAAAATGCCGCGTTCGTTATTGGTTAATTTTAAATCACCCACTTAGCCCAGCTTGGCGCTTAGTGCGAATTATTTGTGCAAATGCGCTTGTGTTCCTGGGGGGGCGCAATTAGAATGACGCGTCAATTTTTCAGCCGCCCTTTAACACGTTCCTTGCCTCCATGGGCCGCGGCTGACCCAGACAGGAGGCTGAATAATCCGTAAGGAGCAATTCGATGCGTCATTACGAAATCGTTTTTATGGTCCATCCTGACCAGAGCGAACAGGTTCCGGGCATGATCGAACGTTACACTGGTGCAATCACTGCAGCAGAAGGTACGATCCACCGTCTGGAAGACTGGGGCCGCCGTCAGCTGGCTTATCCGATCAACAAACTGCACAAAGCTCACTACGTTCTGCTGAACGTTGAAGCGCCGCAGGAAGCGATCGATGAGCTGGAAACTAACTTCCGCTTCAACGACGCCGTTATCCGCAGCATGGTAATGCGTACTAAGCACGCTGTTACCGAAGCATCTCCGATGGTTAAAGCGAAAGACGAGCGCCGTGAGCGTCGTGAAGATTTCGCTAACGAAACCGCAGATGATTCTGAAGCTGGGGATTCTGAAGAGTAATCCTGATGACCAACCGTCTGGTGTTGTCCGGCACCGTGTGCAGGATGCCCCTTCGAAAGGTCAGCCCGTCAGGAATTCCTCATTGCCAGTTCGTGCTTGAGCATCGTTCTGTGCAGGAGGAAGCCGGTTTTCACCGGCAGGCGTGGTGCCAAATGCCCGTTATTATTAGCGGACACGAGAACCAGGCCATTACTCACAGTATAACGGTCGGTAGCGCAGTCACCGTTCAAGGGTTCATTAGTTGCCATAAGGCAAAGAACGGCTTGAGTAAAATGGTTCTGCATGCCGAGCAGATTGAATTGATAGATTCTGGAGACTAGCCATATGGCACGTTATTTCCGTCGTCGCAAGTTCTGCCGTTTCACCGCGGAAGGCGTTCAAGAGATCGACTATAAAGATATCGCTACGCTGAAAAACTACATCACCGAAAGCGGTAAGATTGTCCCAAGCCGTATCACCGGTACCCGTGCAAAATATCAGCGTCAGCTGGCTCGCGCTATCAAACGCGCACGCTACCTGTCCCTGCTGCCGTACACTGATCGTCATCAGTAATCGGTCACGGTCCATTAATACGACTTTGAGAGGATAAGGTAATGCAAGTTATTCTGCTTGATAAAGTAGCAAACCTGGGTAGCCTGGGTGATCAGGTAAACGTTAAAGCGGGCTATGCTCGTAACTTCCTGGTACCACAGGGTAAAGCTGTTCCAGCTACCAAGAAAAACGTTGAGTTCTTCGAAGCGCGCCGCGCTGAACTGGAAGCCAAACTGGCTGACGTTCTGGCCGCTGCTAACGCACGTGCTGAAGCAATCAACGCACTGGGCACCGTTACCATCGCGTCCAAATCTGGCGACGAAGGTAAACTGTTCGGTTCCATCGGTACTCGCGACATCGCTGACGCTGTTTCTGCAGCTGGCGTTGCCGTTGCGAAGAGCGAAGTTCGCCTGCCGAACGGCGTTCTGCGCACCACCGGTGAGCACGAAGTAGACTTCCAGGTTCACAGCGAAGTCTTCGCTAAACTGGTTGTTAACGTTGTAGCTGAGTAATTTTTTACTCAACTCACGTCGATGCGCCGGCCTTGTGCCGGCGTTTTGCTTTTTAGCGCCAGCCTGATTTTTATCTGGTATGGTAGCTATTCTCTCCACTTTCTGGATGATAAAATAAAACACGATTTTATTTCCGGTAAAGTTAATGGACGCTTCCTTTCCGACCCCCTCGATTTTTGCCAATAAAAAAGTAGCTTATGTCTGCGCGACGCTATGCTGTCTGCTGTGGGGCAGTTCTTATCCCGCGATAAAAAACGGCTATGAACTTCTGTACATCGCCACCGATGATGTCCCCTCAAAAATTGTTTTTGCCGGTTATCGCTTCCTGTTTGCAGGCTTATTGTTGCTGCTGTTTGCGCTCGCGCAGCGCAAACCCATCGCCCGGCTCAATGGCCGCCAGTGCGGGCAGCTGGCGATGCTGGGGCTGACGCAGACCGCTATCCAGTACGCCTTCTTCTACGTCGGCCTGGCGTTCACCACCGGAGTGAAGGGATCGATCATGAATGCCACCGGGACGTTCTTCAGCGTTCTGCTGGCGCATTTTATCTACCAGAATGACCGGCTCAGCTATAACAAAACTATCGGCTGCGTGCTGGGCTTCATTGGCGTGATGTTGGTGAACTTCAACACCTCATTGGGCGATTTTAATTTTGTCTGGCAGGGGGATGGATTTGTCGTGCTGGCGGCGTTCATCCTCTCGGCGGCGACGCTCTACGGCAAACGCATCTCGCAAACCGTCGACCCAACGGTGATGACCGGCTGGCAACTGGCCTTCGGCGGCCTGGTGCTGGTGGCGGGCGGGTATTTGACCGGCGGGGAGCTACGGATGCACAGCGTGACCGCAGCGATGATCCTTGGCTATTTAACTCTGCTGTCGTCGGTAGCTTTTGCACTATGGAGCGTACTGCTCAAGCACAACCGCGTCAGTATGATTGCGCCGTTTAACTTTGTTATCCCGGTGGCCGGGACGGTGCTGTCGGCGATCTTTCTTGGCGAGAATATTTTTGAGTGGAAGTACGCGATCGCACTGGTGTTGGTATGTGTAGGGATCCGCTGGGTGAACAAAAACCAGGCGCGTTAGGCCGGGTGTTCGACCCGGCCTAAGCGAAGTGTTTATCGCGCACGCACGAAGCTGCCGTTCGACTGGCGGGTGAACAGCACCTGCTGGCCGTTGCCGGTATCAATAGTGAGGCCGGTGACGACGCCGTTGGCGTTCTGGCGAATTTGCACCGTCTGTCCACTCTGCAAGGTGCTTAATGGTTTGCCGGCGCCTTCGACCTGCGCCATGGCGTAGACGTCAGTGGCTGGCAGACCGTGGTCGCGGAACAGTTGCGCCAGCGTTTTGCCCGATTCAATCCGGTAGGTGCGCCACTGCTGTTCAATGCCCGGCGCAGACTGCTGCTGCGCCGGTTGTTGATACGGCTGAGAAGAGGAAGCGGTTTGCGTCTGGTCTGGCTGTTCATCCTGAATGGCTTCAGGCGCCACAGGCGCAACCTGGTCGGCATCGCTGACCGTCGGTGTATTGGTGATTGGCGGAAGCGGCACGGCCTGATTGCCCGAACCTTGCGGCTGAGACTGGGACTGCAGATCGAGATTAGCTTCGCGGCTGGCCTGGGTCGGCGTGCTGTTATCGCCGGAGGGGAGCAGGAAACCAATAATGACCAGCAGGAAGCCGGCGATGATGCCGCGGCGATGCATGGGCGGTAGCGGATCCATGAGACGAAGTTGATCCGGGGCGTGCCAGATCTTCGCCAGGGTAGATGTCAATTCAAAGCGCCCGGGCATGGCTTTCCTCCTGCTCCGCATATTTTTATCCTGCTTATGAGTATAGACGGCTAACGTCCTGAAGGTAGAGGTTAACCTGATATCGCCTATTGTTTCTGTTTCGCTGAGATTTGTCATCATCCGCCGACAAAGTTTTACCCATTCCTCTATGGCTGTTATGCTTTCGAACGCTTTTCTCAAGATGTTTATCACCAAAAAAAGGAACAAAGATGGCAACCCCGACTTTTGACACTATCGAAGCGCAGGCAAGTTACGGTATCGGCTTGCAGGTTGGACAACAACTGAGCGAATCCGGCCTGCAGGGGCTGCTGCCGGAAGCGCTGGTTGCCGGCATTGCCGATGCGCTGGAAGGCAACCAGCCGCAGGTGCCGGTTGAGGCCGTACACCGCGCGCTGCGTGAAATCCATGAACGCGCTGACGCCGTGCGTCGCGAGCGCTTCCAGGCGATGGCCGCTGATGGCCAGAAATACCTCGATGAAAACCGTGAAAAAGAAGGCGTGAACAGCACTGAATCCGGCCTGCAGTTCCGCGTACTGACGCAGGGCGAAGGCCCGATCCCGGCGCGCACCGACCGCGTACGCGTTCACTACACCGGCAAACTTATCGACGGTACCGTGTTCGATAGCTCCGTGGCCCGCGGCGAACCGGCTGAATTCCCGGTGACCGGCGTGATCGGCGGCTGGATCGAAGCGCTGACCCTGATGCCGGTAGGTTCCAAATGGGAACTGACTATTCCGCACAACCTTGCTTACGGCGAGCGCGGCGCGGGTGCTTCTATCCCGCCATTCAGCACCCTGATCTTTGAAGTTGAGCTGCTGGATATTATTTAAGCACCAGGGGCTTCCTCTCCTGTCAGGGGGAGGGAGCCAATAAAAACAGTGTAAAATCCTTAAGTTATAAATTTATTGGAATTTTGTATTGCATATAAGTTCGTTGAGTGTATTTTTGTGAGCTGTTTCGCGTTACATTGGTGATATAACACTCACTTTAAACATAAAATTAACATTATATCTAAATCATAGTATTCATCCCTCCGATTCTTACCTAATATCGATAAACCCTCTTGCCAGGGTTGCGACAAATGACAGGCCAACAGAGCCTGAACAACACAGACAGGTACAACAGGAAGAAAATCACATGGTAGATCAGGTCAAAGTCGTTGCCGACGAGCAGGAGACGACTGAACAATCGCTACGGCGAAATCTCACTAACCGGCATATTCAGCTTATTGCTATCGGCGGGGCGATCGGCACCGGGCTGTTTATGGGGTCAGGCAAGACCATCAGTCTCGCCGGGCCATCCATTATTTTTGTTTATATGATCATCGGTTTTATGCTGTTTTTCGTCATGCGTGCCATGGGCGAATTACTGCTGTCGAACCTCGAATATAAATCATTCAGTGACTTCGCCTCCGACCTGTTAGGGCCGTGGGCGGGGTATTTTACCGGCTGGACCTACTGGTTCTGTTGGGTGGTCACCGGGATGGCGGACGTTGTCGCCATCACCGCCTACGCGCAGTTCTGGTTCCCCGGGCTTTCTGACTGGGTCGCTTCGTTAGCGGTTATCCTGCTGCTGCTGGGCCTGAACCTCGCTACCGTGAAGATGTTTGGCGAAATGGAGTTCTGGTTCGCGATGATCAAAATCGTCGCCATCGTGGCGCTGATCGTGGTCGGCCTGGTGATGGTGATGATGCACTTTAAATCGCCGACCGGCGTTGAAGCTTCATTCGCGCATCTGTGGAATGACGGCGGCTGGTTCCCGAAAGGCCTCAGCGGTTTCTTTGCCGGCTTCCAGATAGCGGTATTCGCCTTCGTGGGGATTGAGCTGGTGGGTACCACCGCGGCGGAAACCAAAGACCCGGAAAAATCGCTGCCGCGGGCGATCAACTCCATCCCGCTGCGTATCATTATGTTCTACGTCTTCGCGCTGATTGTGATTATGTCGGTGACGCCGTGGAGCTCCGTCGTGCCGAGCAAGAGCCCGTTCGTTGAGCTGTTTGTTCTGGTCGGCCTGCCGGCTGCCGCCAGCCTGATCAACTTCGTGGTACTGACTTCCGCCGCCTCTTCCGCTAACAGCGGAGTGTTCTCTACCAGCCGTATGCTGTTCGGTCTGGCGCAGGAAGGCCAGGCGCCGAAAATGTTCGCCAAGCTGTCTAAACGCGCGGTGCCGGCGAAGGGCTTAACCTTCTCCTGCATGTGCCTGCTGGGCGGCGTGGTGATGCTGATGGTCAACCCGAGCGTGATTGCCGCGTTCACCATGATCACCACGGTGTCGGCGATTCTGTTCATGTTCGTCTGGACCATTATCCTCTGCTCTTACCTGGTCTATCGTAAAAAGCGTCCGCAGCTGCACGAGAAGTCCATCTATAAGATGCCGCTGGGTAAAGTGATGTGCTGGGTGTGCATGGCCTTCTTCGTCTTCGTACTGGTGCTGTTGACGCTGGAAGATGATACTCGCGAAGCGCTGATGGTTACCCCGCTGTGGTTTGTTCTGCTGGGCGCGGGCTGGCTGTTTGCCGGTAAAAAACGTCTGGCGAAATAAAAAAGGCCACCCGGAGTGGCCAATAAACTGACAATGTCGAGAGGGCGCCTGCGGGCGCCTTTTTTTATGGTTTTCCGGCGAGGGCACGCGGGAACAGCACGTTATTTTCCAGACTGATGTGCTCCATCAGGTCGTCAATCATCTCGTTAATGCCGTTGTACATCGCTTTCCAGGTGGTGCAGGCTTCCGGCGGCGGTGTCACGTTATGGGTGATGTGCTTGATGACTTCCAACAGTTCGCCCGCTTCGTCGTGCTCGCTTTCCATCACGCTGATAGGACCACCGGCCTGGGTTCCCATCCCCTGCTTGATCATCGGGAACAGGATCTGCTCCTCTTTCATCATGTGGCTGGAGAGTTCCTGGTGCAGCATGGTCAGATATTTGGTTAGTCCTTTTGGCACGTTCGGCTTATCGGCGTGGACGCGTTCAACCTTGGTTGCCTGCAGAATCAGTTCCGGCAGCTGTTCGCGGTGACGATCATGATAGCGAACGATGATGTGGTCGATGATGTCGGTGAACGGCGCGGCGCGCCAGTCGCGCTCGATCGGCTGCTCGGCCAGTTTTGTCAGCTCGGCTTCAATCGCCGCGACGTCCAGTGCTTTGCGCGCCGCCGCGCGATCCAGGGTTTGTTTGCCGCCGCAGCAGTAATCCATATCGTATTTACGGAACAGCGCGGAGGCGCGCGGGATGCTCAGCGCCAGCTCGCCTAAAGGTTGGTCACGGAAAGCCATAGCAATTACCTCGTCATCAAGAATATAAGATGCATATTAAATGCATCTTTAATCCATGGGAATACCCCTTTAGGATACCAGGCTATTTTTTTGGCTCGACGCGCAGTTCCTGCAGAACCGGTTTTTCCGGGCGGGCGCGAACCGCCGACACCACGCCGAGCACCAGCAGCAGGATCCCGCTCAGCGTCAGCAGCGGCGGCAGGCTCTGGCGTAGCAGGAAGGTGTACAGCAGACCAGCCAGCGTCTCGAAGACGATCAGCGGCCCGAGGATCACCGTCGGCAGACGCTGGCTGGCGACGTTCCAGCACAGCGCGCCCACCCACGAGCAGAGTACGGCAATCGCCAGCATCAGCGCGATGAATACAGCCGGGCGCGGGCCGAAGGGGAGCGGGAAGTCGCTATGCTGGCCCTGTAGCCACCCGCAGGCGGCGATATAACCGACCAGCGAGACCGGCAGGGTGACCAACGCCTGCGCGGTGGCCCACATCATCGGCGGCTTATCCGGGTTTTCACGCAACCAGCGGGCGTTGCGCAGGGCATACCACGCCCAGCAGACGACGGCGATCAGCGCGAGAACAATGCCCGAACCATAGCGCCACGGGCTGAAATCAGGAAGCCCGTGCTGCAGCTCCGCCACGTTGACGCATACCAGCCCCAGCGCAATACAGATTAGCGCCGGAAATAGCCGCCGCCACGGCAGCTTGCCATCGCGCTGGCTATACAGCAGGTTGGCGCACACCGGCAGTACTACCGGCAGGGTGCCGATAATCATTGTCGATACCGGCGCGCCGGTGCGCTGAATGGCGCTGGCCAGACAGAAGTAATAGATCAGGTTCCCCATCATGGTCAGCGCCAGCGCGGTCCACCAATCCTTGCCGTTCAGCTGCCGCAGACGCGCGCGGCCGAGCCACGCCAGCGGCAGGGCGATAAGTCCCAGCGCCAGATAGCGCCCCATCGACTGCAGCACCGCCGGATATTCCGGCACCAGCAACGGGCCAACGAAAATCAGCCCCCACATTAACCCCGCCAGCAGGGCATACAACACGCCGCTAATCATGATGACATCCATCTTCAGTTTGCTTGCGCCAAGTGTAGGAGGGTACGAGGGAAAGAATATTGTATGAGATTGCGCTTTAGCGCCCGGCGACCTGCTTTTGGTAACGCACCGGTGTGATGCCGTAGCGACGGGTGAAGGCGCGGGTTAAATGTGACTGGTCGGTTAACCCGGCGGCAATGGCCACTTCGGCGGCAGGCATGCCGTGGGTCAGAAACGCCTTGGCGCGCCACAGGCGAATCGCCATCAGCATCTGGTGCGGGGTAACGTGAAAGTGGGCTTTAAACTGGCGCTGGAAGTGATAGGGGCTGAGCGCTGCCACCTGCGCCAGTTCATCAAGGCTGACGGCGCGCATATAGTTATCGTGCAGGTAGTCGCGTACCCGATCGAAGCGGTGCGCCGCTTCCGGCGCCATTGGCGCATGGTGAGCCAGCGGGCGGAAGGTATCAACCAGGTCGAGCAGTATCCCCTGCTGCGCCAGCGGATCGTCTGCGTGCCACAGGCCGTAAATCAGTTGGCCGATTTGCCGGGCACGCTGCGGCTCCTGGCGCACGACCTCACTGAACCACCAGTGGCGAACGCCGGTGAAGGCTTCCAGCCGATCCGGCTCCAGATAAATCATCCGGTAGCGCCAGCCTTCGGCGGTTTCCGCCTCGCCGGTATGGAGCTCATCCGGATTCATGGTGACGATGGAATTGGCTGAAGCGACGTGCTGGCTGCCACGATAGCGAAAGCGTTCGGCGCCTTGTTCAATCACGCCGATGCCGAAGGCTTCGTGGGTATGCGGTTCAAAGGCATAACGGGAAATATGGGCGTGATAGAGCTCAACGCCGGGAAGTTGTTCGAGATGGCGAAAGCGCGCGCGGTCTTTTTCATCGCTAAATTGTGGTGGTACGCCCTGCATGCCGTGTCTCCCGACGATTCATCCCTTCAATATTAGAGATGAAGCGCCGGGACGCAACCGCAAAAACTGACAGGGAGCGGTTAAATGATGCCTTTTACGCTATCGGCAAGCGACGTGGTCGGGCGGCCAATCAGTTTGCTCAGAGTGCGGCTGTCGTCAAACAGTCCGCCTTTCGACGCGCCGGTATCGGAATCCGCCAGCATATCGGCAAGCCCGGCCGGCAGGCCGACGTTTTTCAGCGCGGCGGCGAAATCGGCTTCGCTGAGGTTTTGATAAACCACATTTTTCCCGCTTTGCTTGCTCAGCTCTGCAGCCAGTTCGCTCAGGGTCCAGGCGTTGTCCCCCGCCAGTTCGTAAACTTTCCCGGCATGACCCTCACCGGCAATAACGTGAGCGGCGGCGGCGGCATAATCGGCACGGGTGGCGGAGGCGATTTTACCCTCCCCGGCGGCGCCGATAAACACGCCGTGTTCCAGCGCCGGCGGCGCGCTGGCCAGATAGTTTTCGGTATACCAGCCGTTACGCAGCAGCGCGTAAGGAATACCGGAATCAGCCAGCATTTGTTCGGTTTCGATATGTTCACCGGCCAGGCCCAGCGGTGAGGTATCGGCATGCAGCAGGCTGGTATAGGCGATAAATTTCACCCCAGCGGCTTTGGCGGCGTTAATGACGTTACGGTGCTGGACGGCGCGCTGGCCGACTTCGCTGGAGGAGATTAATAGCAGTTTATCAACCCCTTGCAACGCGGCGGTAAGGGCGGCTTCATCGCCGTACTCGGCCTGCCGCACAGTGACGCCCTGCTGGCTGAGCGCTTGCGCTTTCGCCGGGTTGCGGACAATCGCCACAATCTGGCTGGCGGGGACGGTTTTTAACAGATCATGCAGTACGTGCTGGCCAAGCTGGCCGGTGGCGCCGGTAATCGCGATCATAGGTCTTCTCCTTCGTGTTCATTGGCAGTTGTGGTAAGCTAACACCTTAACTAACTTTTAGTAAGTACGTACAAAAAGGTAAGTATAAAATGGCCGAACCGACGCTGAGCGACAAACTGCGCAACGGGAATCTGTTTGCTGAACAGTGCCCGTCGCGTGATGTGCTAAAACACGTGACCAGCCGCTGGGGCGTGTTGATTCTGGTGGCGCTACGCGAGGGGACCCACCGCTTTAGCGATCTGCGGCGCAAAATGGGCGGCGTCAGCGAAAAGATGCTGGCGCAGTCCTTACAGGCGCTGGAACAGGATGGCTTTATCGACCGTGTTTCATATCCGGTGGTGCCGCCGCATGTTGAATATAGCCTGACGCCGCTCGGCCTGCAGGTGAGCGAGAAGGTGGCGGCGCTGGCGGACTGGATCGAGCTGAATCTCCCCGCGGTGCTGGCTAACCACGGGGAGTGAAAATGTATCACTCCCTGTAACCCCGGATAGCGGCTGGCGCCTTATCCGGGCTACCGGCCAGCTCCGCTTTGTAGCCCCGGTAAGCGCAGCGCCACCGGGGAGATGTACCCGGATAGCGGCTGACGCCTAATCCGGGCTACCAGCTGGAACAGGATGGCTTTATCGACCGTGTTTCATATCCGGTGGTGCCGCCGCATGTTGAATATAGCCTGACGTCGCTCGGCCTGCAGGTGAGCGAGAAGGTGGCGGCGCTGGCGGACTGGATCGAGCTGAATCTCCCCGCGGTGCTGGCTAACCACGGGGAGTGAAAATGTATCACTCCCTGTAACCCCGGATAGCGGCAGGCGCCTTATCCGGGTTGCCGGCCAGCTCCGCTTTGTAGCCCCGGTAAGCGCAGCGCCACCGGGGAACAGGCATTACTGACTCAAATCCAGCTGATAAATAGCGAAACCGATATCATCAGTCGCCACCTGCCGCATCGGATACTGTGCTTTCTCTTTGATAAACGCCGCGGCTTTGTCGCCAGGCGAGGTCTCAAAGCGAATATCCAACGGCGTTTTGCTGTGGATCGGCGCCAGTCGCCAGTTGTTATCCGCCGCCGGATGGATCGCGCCATCTTTCTTCGACTGTGCGCCAATCCACGCCGCCAGCACCGAACGGTTTTCGTCCGGGGAGGCAAAAGCGATATGGCTGTCGCCGGTACCGGCGAATTTGCCGCCGTAGGCGCGATAGTTATTGGTGGCGACGAGGAAGGTGGCCTGCGGATCGATAGGCTTACCGTTAAAGGTCAGGTCTTTGATGCGTTCTGACTGCGGGTGAATCATCTGGCACTCGCCGTCGTAGCGCGCCGGTTGGCTGACGTCGATCTGGTAATTGACGCCGTCAATCACGTCGAAGTTATAGGTGCGGAACCCGTCCCAGTTAATCAGCGACTGTGGTTTGCTGCTGGCGGGGTCAATCTGGTTAAACTGCCCGGCGGAGCATTCGAGCCACTCCTTGACCTCTTTACCGCTTACCTTCATCACCACCAGCGTGTTCGGGTAGAGATAGAGGTCGGCGGCGTTACGGAAGGTGAGCTGGCCTTTTTCCACTTCGACAAAGCTTGCCGGATCGTTTTTACGCCCACCGACTTTAAACGGCGCGGCGGCGGAAAGCACCGGCAGTTTCGCCAGATCCGGATCGCCCTGGATGTAGTGTTCGACATAGGCCTTTTGCGCCATGTTGACCACCTGCACCGTCGGGTCGTCCTGTACCAGCGCCAGGTAGCTATACATGTTGTCGGCGGACTTGCCGATAGGCTTGCTGACGAATTCGCGAGTGGCGTCGTGATCGGCTTTCAGCACCGCCACCATTTTACTATCTTCCGCCGCCAGCGATTTTTTCGCTACCGCGTCGTAAATAGGTCGCGCTTCGGCTTTAGCCTGCGTCACTTGCCATTTACCGCTGTCGTTATTCAGCACCAAATCGACCACCCCGAGATGATCGCCCCACATTCCCGGCATCACCGCCGGAATACCATTCAGCGTACCTTTGGCGATATCCGCGCCTTTAATGGTGGCGAAGTCTTTACCGGGGAACACCGCGTGAGCGTGACCGAACATAATGGCGTCAACGCCGGGTACCTGGCTTAAGTAGTAGACCGAGTTTTCCGCCATTGCCTGATAGGGGTCGGCGGAGAGGCCGGAATGCGCAACCACGACTACCACATCAGCGCCTTTCGCGCGCATCTCCGGTACGTACTTACGCGCGGTTTCAGTGATGTCGTTGACCTTCACCTTGCCGCTGAGGTTAGCTTTATCCCAGGTCATGATCTGCGGCGGCACAAAACCGATATAGCCGATGCGCAGGGTATGGGGTTGACCATCGCTATCCTGAACCTCGGTATCCTGAATCAGGTAGGGCGTAAACATCGGTTTGCCGGTTTTGAGATCGATAATGTTGGCGTTAACGTAGGGGAATTTCGCCCCGGCCAGCGCCTTGTGCAGGAAGTCGAGACCGTAGTTGAATTCATGGTTTCCCAGGTTGCCGACGGCGTAATTCAGGGTGTTCATCGCCTTATAAACCGGATGCACATCCCCCTCTTTAAGTCCTTTTGCCGCCATATAGTCGCCCAGTGGGCTACCCTGAATAACATCGCCGTTATCCACCAGCACGCTGTTTTTCGCTTCCGCGCGGGCTTTTTCAATCAGGCTGGCGGTTCTGACCAGGCCGAATTTTTCCGTCGCGGCATCTTTGTAGTAATCGAAATCCATCATATTGCTGTGCAGATCGGTGGTTTCCATGATCCGCAGGTCGACCGTCGCCGCGTTGACGCTGGCCGCCACCAGCGTGGCCAGCAGCGTTGCGCTAAACTTAATCATCAGAGGCGTCCTTTTTTATGAGCAATGGCACAAAAGAAAATGTATTTACATTCTGTTGCTTACAGAATTGTGAATTCTGCCAGAAAAGCGTGAATGGAAACCGCTAGTGTTATCACAGATAGCGGAACTGGTGATGATGCGATATAAATAAAACAACGAGTTAACGCCACTGTAACCAGAAGAGGTGGAGAATGTTAGAACAAGTATGTCAGCTTGCACGGACCGCGGGCGATGCCATCATGGATGTCTACGATGGGAACCAGCCGATGGATGTGAGCAGCAAAAAGGATGATTCTCCGGTTACCGCGGCGGATATCGCCGCGCATAAAGTCATTGTCAGCGGCCTGCAGGCGCTGGATGCAGCAATCCCGATCCTCTCCGAAGAGGATCCGCCGGCGTGGGAAGTGCGGCAGCACTGGCAGCGCTACTGGCTGGTCGATCCGCTGGACGGCACCAAAGAGTTTATCAAGCGCAACGGCGAATTCACCGTTAATATCGCGCTGATTGAAAACGGCAAACCGACGCTGGGCGTGGTGTACGCGCCGGTGATGAAAGTGATGTACAGCGCGCAAAATGGCAAGGCGTGGAAAGAAGAGTGCGGCGTGCGCAAGCAGATTCAGGTTCGCGATGCTCGCCCGCCGCTGGTGGTGATTAGCCGCTCCCACGGTAATGACCCGGAGCTGCAGGAGTATCTGGAGCAACTGGGCGAGCACCAGACCACCTCAATCGGTTCGTCGCTGAAATTCTGCCTGGTGGCGGAAGGCCAGGCGCAGCTCTATCCGCGCTTTGGGCCGACCAGCACCTGGGACACTGCCGCCGGTCATGCGGTCGCGGTAGCCGCCGGGGCGCACGTTCACGACTGGCAGGGTAAAACCCTCGACTACACGCCGCGTGAATCCTTCCTCAATCCCGGCTTCCGCGTCTCTATTTATTAAGCAGCTTATGCAGCAGGCCGACAACCTGCTGCACCTCTTGCTGGGTCAGCGCGCCGTCTTTTGCCCACTGAACACGCCCGTCTTTATCTAACACCACAATTGCCGAACTGCCTTCATCGAGCTGCCAGGCTTTGCGCGCGAGGCCGTTGCTGTCGACGATAAACTGCGACCACGGATAGAGCTGCTTATTGCTCTCAATACTGCTGCGCACGAACATCCCGGAGCCGGGGATAGCGTCGTCGGTATTGACGATGGTAGTGGTCTGATAGCGGTCGTGCGGCAGGCCAGCCGCCTTAATCGCCTCAATCAAATTGGCATTTTTCTCTTTTGCCGAGGTACGCCCGGCAATATGCTGGATAACGCGCACTTTTCCCGCCAGCTGCGAGCTATTCCAGTTTTTGTAGCTAAACTTATCGTTATTCAGTATTAGTTCTCCGCGATCGGCGATGCCTACCGGCGCGACGCGCTGACCGTCGACAAAATTATGCGCCGAAGCCATTAACGGCAACAGGAGGGCGGAAACCGCCAGCAACTTACGTAGGGTCATGAGATATCCTTTTTTATATGCAGGTGATCCGACCACTTGGTCTTGTTTAATGATAAGTGCGATTCGTCGCCATTACCCGCAAGCGTGATGCCAGTTTGCGTGCCAACGCACACATTCGACCAAAAACGGAAACTTATACTAACAACTACGTATGCCTGAAACGAAAATTCTGAATTATTGTCATCAAAGGGTAAAAAAACTTCTACAGACTGGGTGTCTTCGGAAATCTGGACTATAGTTTTAGGGCATTAAAATTTGCGCTCCCGATACGCGGGCTAACTGTGGCACCGCAGGAGCGTAACCCTGGCAGGAGACAACAATGAAAATTTTCCAACGCTACAATCCGCTGCAAGTGGCGAAGTACGTGAAGATCCTGTTTCGTGGACGGTTGTACATCAAGGACGTTGGCGCTTTTGAATTTGATAAGGGAAAAATCCTTATCCCGAAGGTTAAGGACAAGCTGCATTTCTCAGTGATGTCCGAAGTCAATCGTCAGGTTATGCGTCTGCAAACTGAGACCGCATAACGTGGTATGACGGCACGAAAAAAGACGGCTCCCGATGGGAGCCGTTGATGTTTTCAGGGCCGCTTACGCCGCGCCTTTCTCTTTTTTCGCCGCTTCTTCGATATCAGGCAGTTTCGGTACCAGTACCGTTGGTTTGTTGTCGATGCGGGTGACCAGCAGCTGGTCGATACGGTAGTTATCGATATCCACCACTTCAAACTTGTAACCGGAGAACTTCACCGCATCGGTGCGCTTCGGGATCTTACGCAGCATGAACATCATAAAGCCGCCGATGGTCTCGTAATTATCGGACTGCGGGAACTCATCGATATCCAGCACGCGCATCACGTCGTCGATCGGCGTCCCGCCGTCAATCAGCCAGGAGTTCTCATCGCGGGCGACGATTTGTTCTTCCAGCCCCTGGCCGACCAGGTCGCCCATCAGGGTAGTCATGACGTCGTTGAGGGTGATAATCCCTACCACCAGCGCGTATTCGTTCATGATCACCGCGAAGTCTTCGCCGGCGGTTTTAAAGCTTTCCAGCGCTTCAGAGAGCGTCAGGGTATCCGGCACGATCAGCGTATTGCGGATCTGCACGCCGCCGGTTAACACCAGGCTCTGGTTTGCCAGCACGCGGTTCAGCAGGTCTTTGGAATCGACGTAGCCGATGATGTGATCGATATCTTCGTTACATACCAGGAACTTGGAGTGCGGGTGTTCCGCCACTTTATTCTTCAGGCTCTGCTCGTCTTCGTGCAGATCGAACCAGATCACGTTTTCACGCGGCGTCATCGAAGAGGGGACGGTACGGGATTCCAGCTCAAAGACGTTTTCAATTAATTCGTGTTCCTGTTTACGCAGTACCCCGGCCAGCGCACCGGCTTCCACCACCGCGTAAATATCATCAGAGGTGATGTCGTCTTTACGCACCATTGGGATTTTAAACAGGCGGAAGATGTTGTTCGCCATGCCGTTAAACAGCCACACCAGCGGGCGGAAGACCAGTAAACAGAAGCGCATCGGGTTGATGATGCGCAAAGCCACGGCTTCTGGCGCAATCATACCGATGCGTTTCGGCGTCAGGTCAGCAAACAGGATGAACAGGCTGGTGACCAGGGTGAAGGAGAAAATAAAGCTCAGCTGCTCGGAAAGCTCCGGCGACATGTAGCGGCTCAGTACGCTGTGGAAAGCAGGCGAAAAGGCGGCATCGCCGACGATACCACCGAGAATGGCCACGGCGTTAAGGCCGATCTGCACGACGGTGAAGAAGGTGCCAGGGTTTTCCTGCATTTTGAGAACGCGCTGCGCGTTCACATTGCCTTCATCAGCCAGCAATTTGAGTTTGATTTTACGTGATGCGGCCAGTGAGATTTCAGAGATCGAAAAAAATGCACTGACGGCAATAAGGAAAAGTATTACTAAAATACTGTTTAACATATCTTTTCTGACCGTTGAGGCCAGATCCTCGGAAGGGAAGTGGATAACTCTTTTAATGTGGAATACATAAAAAACCGGTCCGAAGGCGCTGGACCGGCTATGACACAGCGTAGTATAGCGTAAATGTCTGTAAAGCCACCAGAGCGATAATTATTCTCGCCAGCGGCCTTACTCTTCAGGATTACGCCTGCGGGGGGAGGCAAACGCCAATCCCGCCGATACCGCAGTAGCCGTACGGATTTTTGTGCAGATACTGCTGATGATCGTCCTCGGCATAGTAGAACGGTTTCGCCGTGGCGATTTCGGTGGTGATCTCGCGGGTGTCGTTGGCGTCGCGCATCGCTGCCTGGTAACGCAGCATGCTGGCCTGCGCCGCTTCAAGCTGCTCTGGCGTCAGCGGGTAGATAGCTGAACGGTACTGCGTGCCGTGGTCGTTACCCTGCTGCATCCCTTGCGCCGGATCGTGGTTCTCCCAGAAAATCTGCAGCAGTTGTTCATAGCTGATGACCTGCGGGTCATACACCACGCGCACCGCTTCCGCGTGCCCGGTGTCGCCGCTGCAGACTTCGCGATAGGTTGGATTTGGCGTGTAGCCGCCGGTATAGCCCGCCGCGGTGCTGTAGACCCCCGGCAATTGCCAGAACAGACGCTCGACGCCCCAGAAGCAGCCCATCGCGAACAGCGCGACCTCCATTCCTTCAGGAACATTGGTCATTGAGTGGCCGTTAACGGCGTGGAGCGTTGCTACCGGCATCGGCGTGTTGCGCCCCGGTAGTGCATCCGCCTGGGCGACAAGATGCGTTTTATCAAATAGACTCACGGTTGGCCTCGCAATTTGTGGTTAAGGTTGTAACGTCGCGTATCTTTTTAGACAATAAACACGCTCAATACGTCTAAATTTAAACATAAGAATTATTTGGGTTACCGTCACTTTTTCAACCCTTAGTTGTTAGGGTTTTGTTAAGCCGTGGAGCGGCACTTGCGTTTCCTTCGGGGGGAAACAAGGATATTCAGGAGAACACGTGCAACAAATCCGCCAGATATGCGTTACCAGCCTTTTGCTGGTCAGCGGGGTCGCCAGCGCAGCGAATGTGCGTTTGCAGGTTGAGGGGTTATCCGGGGAACTGGAAAAAAACGTCCGCGCCCAACTATCCACGATCCAGAGCGATGAGGTCACGCCGGACCGTCGCTTTCGCGCGCGCGTCGATGACGCCATCCGCGAGGGCCTGAAAGCGCTGGGTTATTATGAACCCACTATCGATTTCGATCTGCGTCCGCCGCCCAAAAAAGGGCGTCAGGTACTGATTGCCAAAGTAACTCCTGGCGAGCCGGTGCGCATTGGCGGTACCGCGGTTATCCTGCGCGGCGGCGCGCGCACCGACCACGATTATCTGGACCTGCTGAAAACGCGTCCGGCAATTGGCACGGTACTCAATCACGGCGATTATGACGGCTTCAAAAGCTCGCTCACTAAGGTGGCGCTGCGTAAAGGCTATTTCGATAGCGAGTTCAATAAAAGCCAGCTCGGCGTGTCGCTCGACCGCCATCAGGCTTTCTGGGATATAGATTACAACAGCGGCGAGCGCTACCGCTTTGGACCGGTAAGCTTTACCGGTTCGCAGATCCGCGAAGAGTACCTGCAAAATCTGGTGCCCTTTAAACAGGGTGATTATTACACCTCGCAGGATTTGGCGGAGCTGAACCGCCGACTGGCCGCAACCGGCTGGTTTAACTCGGTGGTCGTCGCCCCGCAGTTTGATAAATCACGTAAAACCAAGGTGCTGCCTCTGCAGGGCGTCGTTTCGCCACGCAAAGAGAACACCGTGGAAACCGGGGTCGGTTATTCGACAGACGTTGGGCCGCGCGTGAAAGCAACATGGAAAAAGCCGTGGATGAACTCCTATGGCCACAGCCTGACCTCCAGCATCAGCCTATCCGCGCCGGAGCAACAGTTCGATTTCAGCTACAAAGTCCCGCTGTTAAAAAGCCCGCTTGAGCAGTATTACCTGATGCAGGGCGGTTTTAAGCGTACCGACCTTAACGATACCAAGGCCGACTCCACCACCCTGGCGCTGTCGCGCTATTGGGAGATGTCGAGTGGCTGGCAGCGCGCGATTAATTTGCGCTGGAGTCTGGACCACTTTACCCAGGCTAACGTCACCAATACCACCATGCTGCTTTATCCCGGCGTCTCGGTGAACCGGACCCGCTCCCGCGGCGGCCTGATGCCAACCTGGGGCGATTCCCAGCGCTATTCGGTGGACTACTCCAACACCATGTGGGGCTCGGACATTAACTTTATCGTCATGCAGGCGCAGGACGTGTGGATCCGCACCCTCTATGACCGCCACCGCTTCGTGGTGCGCGGCAACCTCGGCTGGATTGAAGCCGATGACTTCAGCAAAGTTCCGCCGGATCTGCGTTTCTTCGCCGGTGGCGACCGCAGCATTCGTGGTTATAAATACAAGTCGATCTCGCCGAAAGACGACGACGGCAAGCTGATCGGTGCGTCAAAGCTGGCGACAGGCTCGCTGGAGTATCAATACAACGTCACCGGAAAATGGTGGGGGGCGATGTTTATTGACAGCGGCGAAGCGGTGAGCGACATCCGTAAAAGCGATTTTAAAACCGGCGCGGGCGTCGGCGTGCGCTGGCAATCGCCGGTCGGGCCGATCAAGCTGGATATCGCCAGACCTATCGGCGACAAAGAAGAACACGGTTTACAGTTTTATATCGGTCTGGGGCCTGAATTATGAGTTTATGGAAGAAGATAAGCCTCGGCGTATTACTCTTTTTAGTGTTGCTGATTGGCGCGGTCGGCTTTTTAGTCGGCACTACTACCGGTTTGCATCTGGTACTGAAAGCGGCGGACCGCTGGGTGCCGGGGCTGGAGATCGGCAAGGTTACCGGCGGCTGGCGTGACCTGACCTTACAGAACGTGCGCTTCGAACAGCCGGGCGTGGCGGTGACGGCCGGCCAGTTCCATCTCGGCGTCAAGCTGCGCTGCCTGTGGGATAGCAGCCTGTGCGTAAACGATATCTCGCTGCGTGATATCTACGTCGCTATCGATACCAAAAAGATGCCGCCTTCGGCGCCGGTAGAGGAAGAGGATTCCGGCCCGCTGAACCTCTCGACGCCATACCCCATTACCCTCAGCCGCGTGGCGCTGCATAACGTCAATGTCAAAATCGACGACACCGCCGTTTCGCTGCGCGATTTCTCCACCGGCCTGAACTGGCAGGAGAAAAACCTGACCCTGACGCCGACTTCGCTCCAGGGCTTGCTCATCGCCCTGCCGAAGGTAGCAAAAGTGGCGCAGGAGCAGGTGGTGGAGCCGAAAATTGACCATCCGAAACCGGAAGAGAAGCCGCTTGGCGAGACGATGAAAGATCTGTTCTCGCAGCCGGTGCTGCCGGAAATGGTCGATGTACATCTGCCGCTGAACCTTAATATTCAGGAGTTCCGCGGCGAACAGCTGCGCCTGACCGGCGACACCGATATGACCGTCTACGACCTGCTGCTGAAGGTGAGCAGCATCGACGGGCAGATGAAACTTGATGCGCTGGACGTCGATTCCGACCAGGGCAAGGTTACCGCTTCCGGCACCGCGCAACTGCAGGATAACTGGCCGGTCGACATCACCCTCGACAGCACGCTGAACATCGACCCGCTGAAAGGCGAGAAGGTAAAGCTGAAAGTTGGCGGCGAACTGCGTAAAAAACTGCAGGTCGGCGTTGATTTAGCCGGCTCGGTGGCCATGACCCTGCGCGCCGAAGCGCAGCTGGCGGAAGCCGGTTTGCCGCTGAATATGGAAGTGAAGAGTAAGCAGCTGTACTGGCCGTTTACCGGCGAGAAACAGTTCCAGGCGGATGATCTGCATCTGAAATTCAGCGGCAAAATGACCGACTACACCATGGCGTTTAGTACCGCGGTGAAAGGACAGTCGCTGCCGCCGGCTAAAATTACCCTTAATGCTAAAGGCAATGAACAGCAGGTGAACCTGGATAAGCTGACCGTAGCGGCGCTGGAGGGGAAAACCGAACTGAAAGCGTTGCTCGACTGGCAGCAGGCGATCAGCTGGCGCGGCGAATTGACCCTCGATGGCATTAATACCGCCAAAGAGGTGCCGGACTGGCCGTCGAAGCTGAACGGGATTATCAAAACCCAGGGTAGCCTGTATGGCAGCAGCTGGCAGATGGCGGTTCCCGAGCTGAAAATTACCGGCAACGTGAAACAGAATAAAGTGGATGTCCACGGTTCGCTGCAGGGTAACAGCTATATGCAGTGGAAAGTGCCGGGACTGCATCTGGCGCTTGGCCCAAACAGCGCCGATGTGAAAGGCGAGCTGGGGGTGAAAGACCTCAATCTCGACGCCACCATCGATGCGCCGCATCTCGATAACGCGTTGCCGGGGCTCGGCGGTACGGCGAAAGGTCTGCTGAAGGTGCGCGGCACCATCGATGCGCCGCAGCTGCTGGCGGATATCACCGCTCGCGCTTTACGCTGGCAGGAACTGACGGTAGCCCAGGTCAACGTCAAAGGCGATGTCAAATCCAGCGACCAGATTGGCGGTAATCTTGACGTACGCGTCGATCGTATCAGCCAGCCGGGCGTTAACATCAGCCTGGTGCAGCTGAATGCCAAAGGGACTGAGAAGCAGCACGATTTACAGCTGCGCGTACAGGGCGAGCCGGTGTCGGGCCAGTTGACGCTGGCGGGCAGCTTCGATCGTAAAGAGGAGCGCTGGAAGGGCACCCTGAGCAATACCCGTTTCCAGACGCCGGTAGGGCCGGTGGCGCTGACGCGCAACATTGCGCTGGATTACCGTAATCAAGAACAGAAAATCAGCATCGGGCCGCACTGCTGGAGCAACCCGAATGCCGAGTTGTGCGTACCGCAGACCATCGATGCCGGCGCCAGCGGGCGCGCGGTGGTCAATCTCAACCGTTTCGATCTGGCGATGCTGAAGCCGTTTATGCCGGAGGCGACCCAGGCAAGCGGCGTGTTTAGCGGTAACGCCGATGTGAGCTGGGATACCACCAAAGAGGGGCTGCCGCAGGGCAAAGTCACCCTCAGCGGGCGCAACGTCAAAGTCACCCAGACGGTCAACGACGCACCGCTGCCGGTGGCTTTCGATACGCTTAACCTCAGCGCCGACCTGCATAACAACCGGGCGCAGTTGGGCTGGCTGATACGCCTGACCAACAACGGCCAGCTTGATGGCCAGGTGGAGGTGACCGACCCGCAGGGGCGGCGTAACCTGGGCGGCAACGTCAACATTAGCAACTTCTCGCTGGCGATGATTAACCCGATCTTCGCTCGCGGCGAGAAAGCAGAAGGCAAGCTTAATGCCCGTCTGCGTCTGGGCGGCAACTTACAGAGCCCGCAACTGTTTGGTCAGATGCAGTTGAGCGGCGTTGATATCGACGGCAACTTTATGCCGTTTGATATGCAGCCGAGCCAGCTGGCGATGAACTTCAATGGAACGCGTTCGACCCTGCAGGGGACGGTGAATACCAAACAGGGGCAGATTGCGCTGAGCGGCAACGCCGACTGGACGCAAATCGACAACTGGCGCGCGCAGATTGCGGCGAAGGGTAGCCGGGTGCGCATTACCGTGCCGCCGATGGTCCGCCTGGATGTCTCTCCGGATGTGGTGTTTACCGCCACGCCAAGCCTGTTTAACCTCGATGGCCGCGTTGACGTACCTTGGGCGCGTATTGTGGTGAACGAGGTGCCGGAGAGCGCGGTGGGCGTCTCTTCTGATGAGGTGATGCTGGATAAAGATCTGAAGCCGATTAAGCCGCAGAGCGCCGGTATTCCGATCAACAGCAACCTGACGATTCACGTCGGCAACAACGTGCGTCTGGACGCTTTCGGCCTGAAAGCGCGTCTGACCGGCGATCTGAAAGTGGCGCAGGATAAGCAGGGGCTGGGGCTCAATGGCCAGATCAATATTCCGGAAGGTCGTTTCCACGCTTATGGTCAGGATCTGATCGTGCGTAAAGGCGAGCTGCTGTTCTCCGGGCCGCCGGATCAGCCGCTGCTCAATATCGAAGCGATTCGTAACCCGGAAGCCACCGAAGACGACGTGATCGCCGGCGTTCGCGTCACCGGTTCTGCCGATCAGCCGAAGGCCGAGATCTTCTCCGACCCGGCAATGTCGCAGCAGGAAGCGCTTTCTTATCTGTTACGCGGTCAGGGTTTAGGCAGCGAACAGAGCGATAGTGCGGCAATGACCTCAATGCTTATTGGAATGGGGGTTGCACAAAGTGGTCAGGTTATGGGTAAAATCGGCGAGACGTTTGGCGTAAGCAATTTGGCGCTGGATACCCAGGGGGTAGGCGACTCCTCCCAGGTGGTGGTCAGCGGCTATGTGCTGCCAGGTCTTCAGGTAAAATACGGCGTCGGCATCTTCGACTCTTTGGCGACGCTTACCCTGCGTTATCGCCTGATGCCTAAGCTATATATGGAAGCGGTGTCTGGCGTAGACCAGGCTCTCGATTTGCTCTATCAGTTTGAGTTTTAGCAATGCGAATATTTGTTTACGGCAGTTTACGACGCAAACAAGGCAACAGCCACTGGATGACCAACGCCCAGTTGCTGGGCGCTCATAGTGTCGACGATTATCAGCTGTACAGCCTGGGCCACTATCCAGGCGCGGTGCCGGGCGAGGGCACAGTACATGGTGAAGTGTATCGTATCGACGCATCGACGCTGGCCGAGCTGGATGCGCTGCGCACCAAGGGCGGTGAATACGCGCGCCATCTGATCCAAACGCCTTACGGCAGCGCGTGGATGTATGTCTACCAGCGCTCCGTCGAGGGGTTTGCGCAGATTGAGAGCGGAAACTGGTTGGACAGAGACCAGTAATTGAAAACGACAACGCCACCTTCGGGTGGCGTTGTTTTTTGGCCGTCTGAAACCAGAACAGGCCCATACAAAAACACCGCCCGGAGGCGGTGTTTTTTATGCTGGATAAACAGAATTACTTCTGTTTAGCGCGCTCGAAGGAAGCTACGATTTCAGCTTTAGCCGCTTCAGCGTTGTCCCAACCGTCGACTTTAACCCACTTGCCTTTTTCCAGATCTTTGTAGTGCTCGAAGAAGTGAGTGATCTGGGCTTTCAGCAGTTCCGGCAGGTCGTTCACATCTTTGATGTGATCGTATTCTTTGCTCAGCTTGGTGTGCGGTACCGCAACCAGCTTGGCATCTTCACCGGATTCGTCGGTCATTTTCAGTACGCCAACCGGACGGCAGCGGATAACTGAGCCTGGTTGCAGCGGGTACGGAGTCGGGACCAGCACGTCAACCGGGTCGCCGTCCAGGGACAGGGTGTGGTTGATGTAGCCGTAGTTGCACGGATAGAACATCGCAGTGGACATGAAACGGTCAACGAACAGTGCGCCGCTCTCTTTGTCAACTTCGTATTTGATTGGGTCTGCGTTAGCTGGGATTTCGATAACGACGTAGATGTCTTCCGGCAGCTCTTTGCCCGCAGGTACGTTGAGTAAGCTCATGTCTGTTTCCTTTAAAAATGTTTGGCAAACAAGTGCCCGGTATTATAGCCAACTCACATCGAATGTCTTCGCTTCTTTTTGCCAGACTATGGGGGGAAGCGTCTGAATTTCTCCTCATCAGATAACCCTAAAATCCATAAAGATAGCTACATTCTGAATAATTTTGTGTAACCGTTTTCAATGTTGCGAGCGGCGGTTATCCAGAAGGCAAATTTTCGTCATTAGCGCAGGGCATGCCGTTGGGCGGGAAGCCTTATCGCCGCTCAGCTCAGACAAATCGCACCAATTAACATTTTATTTACTTTTTCGAAGTGTGATGTAACGCATTCAGTTACATAACGGATTGTCTATAGTTTGTTCGCAGGTGAGCATTTAACCAACAATAACCCTACGAGGAACATCTTATGTGGAAGCGCTTACTTCTCGTCACCGCGGTTTCGGCAGCTATGTCGTCTATGGCGATGGCCGCCAACCTGACCGTAGGATTTTCGCAGGTCGGCTCTGAATCGGGCTGGCGCGCGGCCGAAACGAATGTTGCTAAGGAAGAAGCGGCGAAGCGTGGCATCACCCTGAAGATTGCCGATGGTCAGCAAAAACAGGAAAACCAGATTAAAGCCGTGCGCTCATTCATTGCCCAGGGCGTGGACGCGATCTTTATCGCGCCGGTGGTGGCGACCGGCTGGGAGCCGGTGCTAAAAGAAGCGAAAGAGGCCAATATCCCGGTGTTCCTCCTCGACCGTTCGATCGACGTTAAAGATAAGTCGCTGTATATGACCACCGTCACCGCCAACAACGTGCTGGAAGGCCAACTGATTGGCGACTGGTTGGTGAAAACCGTTGATGGCAAGCCGTGTAACGTCGTGGAGCTCCAGGGCACCGTGGGCGCCAGCGTCGCTATCGATCGTAAGAAAGGCTTCGCCGAGGCGATTGCCAAAGCCCCCAACATCAAGATTATCCGCTCGCAGTCCGGCGACTTCACCCGCAGTAAGGGGAAAGAGGTGATGGAGAGCTTTATCAAAGCAGAGAATAACGGCAAGAACATCTGCATGGTCTACGCCCATAACGATGACATGGTCATCGGCGCGATTCAGGCCATCAAAGAGGCCGGGCTGAAGCCGGGCAAAGATATCCTCACCGGTTCTATCGACGGCGTGCCGGATATTTATAAAGCGATGATTGCCGGCGAGGCGAATGCCAGCGTCGAGCTGACGCCGAATATGGCCGGTCCGGCGTTTGATGCGCTGGAAAAATACAAAAAAGACGGCACCCTGCCTGAGAAGCTGACCATCACCAAATCGACCCTCTACCTGCCGGATACGGCAAAAGAAGAGTTAGAGAAGAAGAAAAATATGGGCTACTAAGCCTTCATGAAAATGCCGGGGGCTTTACGCTTGCCCGGCCTACATTGCGCTCTTTTGTAGGCCGGATAAGCGTAGCGCCATCCGGCGTGATGCAGGGGGAATCATGACCACCGACCAACATCAGGAAATCCTCCGCACCGAAGGATTAAGCAAATTCTTTCCCGGCGTCAAAGCGCTGGATAACGTTAATTTCAGCCTACGGCGCGGCGAAATCATGGCCCTGTTGGGCGAAAACGGCGCCGGAAAATCGACGCTGATAAAAGCGCTCACCGGTGTGTACCATGCCGAACGCGGGGCGATTTGGCTGGAAGGGCAGCAAATATCGCCGAAAAACACCGCCCACGCTCAGCAGTTGGGTATCGGCACCGTTTACCAGGAAGTTAACCTGCTGCCAAATATGTCGGTGGCGGATAACCTGTTTATTGGCCGCGAGCCGAAGCGCTTTGGTCTGCTGCGGCGCAAAGAGATGGAAAAACGCGCTACCGCGCTGATGGCCTCTTACGGCTTCTCGCTCGACGTGCGCGAACCGCTGAACCGTTTTTCGGTGGCGATGCAGCAAATCGTCGCCATCTGCCGGGCCATCGACCTGTCGGCGAAAGTATTAATCCTCGATGAACCGACCGCCAGCCTGGACACTCAGGAAGTGGAGATGCTGTTCACCCTGATGCGTCAGCTGCGCGATAACGGCGTCAGCCTGATTTTCGTGACCCACTTTCTCGACCAGGTCTATGCCGTCAGCGACCGTATTACCGTGCTGCGCAATGGCAGTTTCGTCGGCTGTCGGGAGACCCGCGAGCTGCCGCAAATCGACCTGGTCAAAATGATGCTGGGGCGCGAGCTGGACCATCAGGCGCTGCAGCGCGCCGGGCGCACGCTGCTTAGCGATAAGCCGGTGGCGGCATTTGAAGATTTTGGCAAGAAGGGCACGATTGCGCCGTTTACTCTGCAGGTGCGGCCGGGCGAGATCGTCGGCCTGGCCGGGCTGTTGGGATCCGGGCGCACCGAAACGGCGGAGGTCATTTTTGGCATCAAGCCTGCCGACAGCGGTAAAGCGTGGATCAAGGGCAAGCCGCAAACGCTGCGCTCGCCGCATCAGGCTTCCTGCCTCGGCATTGGCTTCTGTCCGGAAGATCGTAAAACCGACGGCATCATCGCCGCTGCTTCGGTGCGGGAAAATATCGTGCTGGCGCTGCAGGCGCAGCGCGGCTGGCTGCGGCCGATCCCGCGCCGTGAACAGCATGAGATCGCCGAACGCTTTATTCGCCAGCTAGGCATTCGCACTCCCAGCGCTGAACAACCGATCGAATTTCTCTCCGGCGGCAACCAGCAGAAGGTATTGCTGTCGCGCTGGCTGCTGACCAAACCCCAGTTCCTGATCCTCGATGAGCCGACGCGCGGTATCGATGTCGGCGCCCACGCCGAGATTATTCGCCTGATAGAAACCCTCTGCGCCGATGGCCTGGCGCTGCTGGTTATCTCCTCCGAACTGGAAGAGCTGGTGGGCTACGCCGACCGGGTGATCATCATGCGCGATCGCCAGCAGGTGGCGGAAATCCCGCTTGCCGAGCTATCGGTCCCGGCGATCATGAACGCGATTGCGGCATAAGGAGCCCAGCATGATGCCCAGAACCGTACCACAAAGCGGACAGCCAAAACGGCGCTTTAGCTGGCCGAAAGGGATGCCGCAAATTATCGCTCTCCTGCTGGTATTAGCGGTGGATAGCCTGGTGGCGCCGCATTTCTTCCAGGTGCTGCTGCAGGATGGGCGGCTGTTTGGTAGCCCGATTGACATTCTCAACCGCGCGGCGCCGGTGGCGCTGCTGGCGATTGGCATGACGCTGGTCATCGCCACCGGCGGCATCGATCTGTCGGTCGGTGCGGTGATGGCTATCGCCGGGGCGACCGCCGCCTCAATGACCGTCGCCGGGCACAGCCTGCCGGTGGTGCTGCTCGCCGCATTGGGCGCAGGCGCGCTGGCCGGCCTGTGGAACGGCATTTTGGTGGCCGTGCTGAAGATCCAGCCTTTTGTGGCCACGCTTATCCTGATGGTCGCCGGGCGCGGCGTCGCGCAGCTGATTACCTCCGGGCAGATAGTCACCTTTGATTCACCGGCGCTTTCCTGGCTCGGCAGCGGCTCCCTGTTGCTGCTGCCGACGCCGGTGATTATTGCCGTCGCAACGCTACTGTTGTTCTGGCTGTTTACCCGCCGGACCGCGCTCGGCATGTTTATTGAGGCGGTGGGGATCAATATCCGTGCGGCAAAAAATGCCGGGGTGAATACCCGCATCGTGGTGATGCTGGCCTATGTACTAAGCGGTATTTGCGCGGCGATTGCCGGCATTATCGTCGCGGCGGATATCCGCGGCGCCGACGCCAACAACGCCGGATTGTGGCTGGAGCTGGACGCCATCCTGGCGGTGGTGATCGGCGGCGGTTCGCTGATGGGCGGGCGCTTCAATCTGCTGCTGTCGGTGGTGGGGGCGTTGATTATCCAGGGGATGAACACCGGGATTTTACTCTCCGGTTTCCCGCCGGAGCTCAACCAGGTGGTGAAAGCGGTGGTGGTGCTGTGCGTACTGATCGTTCAGTCTCCGCGCTTTATCGGTCTACTGAAAGGGGTACGCGGCCGTGATAAAACGTAATTTACCTTTGATGATCACCCTCGCGGTATTCGTGCTGGGCTATCTCTACTGCCTGACCCAGTTTCCGGGTTTTGCTTCGACGCGGGTGATTTGCAATATCCTGACCGATAACGCTTTCCTTGGGATCATCGCCGTCGGCATGACCTTCGTGATCCTCAGCGGCGGTATCGATCTGTCGGTCGGGTCGGTGATTGCCTTCACCGGCGTGTTTCTTGCCAAAGCGATCGGCTTTTGGGGGATCTCGCCGCTGCTGGCCTTTCCGCTGGTACTGGCCATGGGCTGCGCCTTCGGCGCGTTTATGGGATTGCTGATCGATGCGCTGAAAATTCCGGCATTTATCATCACCCTCGCCGGTATGTTTTTCCTGCGCGGCGTGAGCTATCTGGTCTCGGAAGAGTCGATTCCTATTAACCATCCGCTGTATGACACTCTGTCCGGGCTGGCGTGGACCATCCCCGGCGGCGGCCGCCTGAGCGCGATGGGGCTGCTGATGCTGCTGGTGGTGGTGCTGGGAATTTTCCTCGCCCATCGTACCCGCTTTGGCAACCAGGTTTATGCTATCGGCGGCAACGCCACGTCGGCCAATTTGATGGGCATTTCGACGCGTAGCACCACCATTCGCATCTATATGTTGTCGACCGGTCTGGCGACGCTTGCCGGCATCGTCTTCTCTATCTACACCCAGGCGGGCTACGCGCTGGCGGGCGTCGGCGTGGAACTGGATGCTATCGCTTCGGTGGTGATAGGCGGCACGCTGCTTAGCGGTGGCGTCGGAACGGTCCTGGGGACGCTGTTCGGCGTGGCGATTCAGGGGCTTATTCAGACCTACATCAACTTTGACGGTACGCTCAGTTCATGGTGGACGAAGATAGCCATCGGCATCCTGCTGTTTATCTTCATTGCGCTGCAGCGTGGGCTGACGGTGCTGTGGGAAAATCGCCAGAATGCGGCGGTGACTCGCGTAGGTGGGGCGATGAATCGCTAACAGGGAACTCCCTTCCCGCAGGGCGGGAAGGGAAGGTAGAAATTAAGCGTCCGGGAACTCTTTAATGAAGTTCTCGACGTCTTCTACCATGTGGTCGTTGCCGACGAAGAACGAACGGCGCTGGTGCAGGCTTTCCGGGATGATATCGAGAATACGCTCTTTACCATCGCTGGCTTTGCCGCCAGCCTGTTCCGCCAGCATCGCCATCGGGTTGCATTCGTACAGCAAACGCAGTTTCCCTTGCGGGTGGCTGGCGGTGCTCGGATACAGGTAGATGCCGCCTTTCAGCAGGTTACGGTGGAAGTCGGCCACCAGAGAACCGATATAGCGCGAGGTGTACGGGCGCTGGGTCTCTTTATCTTCTTCCTGACAGTACTTGATGTACTTCTTCACGCCCATCGGGAACTTGATGTAGTTACCTTCGTTGATAGAGTAGGTTTTGCCTTTCTCCGGGAAGCGCATCCGCTCCTGGCTCAGGCAGAAGACGCCGAGTGACGGGTCGTAGGTAAAGGCGTGCACGCCGCAGCCGGTGGTGTAGACCAGCATGGTGGAGGAGCCGTAAACCACATAACCCGCGGCAACCTGTTTGTTACCCGGCTGCAGGAAGTCTTCTTCGGTGACCGGCGTACCGACCGGCGTGACGCGGCGGTAGATAGAGAAGATAGTCCCCACGGAGACGTTAACGTCAATGTTGGAGGAGCCATCCAGCGGATCCATCAGCACAACGTATTTGGCGTGTTCGCACCCTTCGAAGACCACGATTTCATCTTCTTCTTCCGAGGCGATACCGGCGACGATATCACGTGCGCGCAGTGCAGCTTTTAATTTTTCATTCGCGAACAGGTCCAGCTTCTGCTGAACTTCACCCTGAACGTTTTCCGCACCGCTGGCACCCAGGATATCGACCAGACCGGCCTTATTGATATCGCGGTGGATGATCTTGGCGCCCAATTTTATTGCCGACAACAAAGCAGTCAGCTCACCGGTAGCGTGGGAGAACTCGTGCTGCTTTTCGACAATAAATTCACCTAACGTTTTCATAACTCGTTCCCTGCATTTTTATGTTGAGTAAAACGAACGCAACAATCTTAACAAATAATAAAAAAACTGCGCACAGGTGAATCGCGCCAGCAAATGCAGATTTGCCTGAAATGCATTTCTCAGGGGGCCTACATATGGGTAAAATGCGGGTCAGATTAATGAGGGAAGTAACGAATGCGCATTCATATTTTAGGAATCTGTGGCACGTTTATGGGGGGGCTGGCAATGCTGGCACGTTCCCTCGGGCATCAAGTAACCGGCTCGGATGCTAACGTTTATCCGCCAATGAGCACCCTGCTGGAAAACCAGGGCATCGATCTGATTCAGGGGTACGACGCCAGCCAACTGGACCCGCAGCCGGACCTGGTGATTATCGGCAACGCTATGACCCGCGGTAATCCGTGCGTCGAAGCGGTACTGGAAAACAACATTCCGTACATGTCCGGCCCGCAGTGGCTGCACGACTTCGTTCTGCGCGACCGCTGGGTGCTGGCCGTCGCCGGTACTCACGGTAAAACCACCACCGCCGGGATGGCGACGTGGATCCTCGAAGCCTGCGGCTATAAGCCGGGCTTCGTTATCGGCGGCGTACCGGGGAACTTCGATGTTTCCGCACGCCTGGGCGATAGCCCGTTCTTCGTGATTGAAGCCGACGAATATGACTGCGCCTTCTTCGACAAGCGTTCCAAGTTCGTTCACTACTGCCCGCGCACGCTGATCCTCAATAACCTTGAGTTTGACCATGCGGATATCTTTGACGACCTGAAAGCGATTCAGAAACAGTTCCACCACCTGGTGCGCATCGTGCCGGGCAAAGGCAAAATTATTCTGCCGGAGAGCGACATCAACCTGAAGCAGGTGATGGCGATGGGCTGCTGGAGCGAACAGGAGCTGGTGGGCGAACAGGGCCACTGGCAGGCGAAGAAACTCAACGCCGATGCCTCGCAGTGGGAAGTCCTGCTCGACGGCGAAAAAGTTGGCGAAGTGAACTGGGCGCTGGTCGGCGAGCATAATATGCACAACGGCCTGATGGCGATTGCCGCGGCGCGTCATGTCGGCGTGGTGCCGGCGGATGCCGCTAACGCGCTGGGCAGCTTTATCAACGCCCGACGTCGCCTTGAGCTACGCGGCGAAGCCAACGGCGTGACCGTTTACGACGATTTTGCCCACCATCCGACGGCCATTCTCGCGACGCTGCAGGCGCTGCGCGGCAAAGTCGGCGGCACCGCGCGTATTCTGGCGGTGCTGGAGCCGCGTTCCAACACCATGAAAATGGGTGTCTGCAAAGACGATCTGGCGCCGTCTCTCGGCCGCGCCGATGAAGTCTTCCTGTTACAGCCGCAGCATATCCCGTGGCAGGTGGCGGAAGTGGCGGAAGCCTGCGTACAGCCGGCGCACTGGAGCGCCGACGTCGATACGCTGGTGGACATGATAGTGAAAACTGCGCATCCGGGTGACCATATTCTGGTGATGAGCAACGGCGGCTTCGGCGGCATTCATCAGAAGCTGCTGGATAAACTGGCGCAAAAAGCGGTCGCGGCAGAATAAGCGCGAACGCCTCCGGTTACTGCCCTCCGCGTGAGGGCAGTTTTGTTTTTGCCACCAGGGATTGTGTGATGCTGACCTGTGAAAGAGTACTTTCTACCGACTCGCCCCATTTCGCCATGCTTGACGCGCTGTACGCCCGCGCCTTTCCGTGGCACGAACAGCGCGAAAGCGATGCCAAACTTCAGGCGCTGAGCAACCCGCACTATGCGTTGGAAGCGTGGTTTGATGACGGGGGATTTATTGGCCTGAGCGGCTGCTGGCAGTTTGCCGGTTATAGCTATATCGAACATCTGGCGATTGACGACACCCTTCGTTCGCGCGGTTATGGCAAACAGCTGCTGGCGCAGATCCTGACGCGCGCGCCGCTGACCATTCTGGAAATCGATCCGCTCACCAGCGAAATCGCCCATAAACGGCTGCGTTTTTATCAGTCGATGGGATTCCATGCCAATGCCTGGGCGCACCGCCATCCGACCTATCATCAAGGGATCGACGATCATGAACTGCTGGTGTTGAGCTATCCGCAGCCGATCGATGCGGCGCAGTATCAGCAGTTTGCCCGCGATTTAGGGCGAGAGGTGATGGGGTAGCCCGGATAAGGCGCAACGCGCCGCCATCCGGGAGATGGCGGTTAGCGTGGGGACTAGCCTTCGTTTTCGGCCAGTTCGCGCAGATACTGGAAGATCAGGCGCGCGGATTTCGGCGGCTTGTTGCCTTCTTTCTCTTTCTTGGCATTACGGATCAGTGAGCGCAGCTGCTGACGGTCAGCGTCTGGCCACAGGTTCAATACTTCTGCGACCGCATCATCGCCATTATCAATCAAACGATCGCGGATTTGTTCCAGCTTATGGAACAGCGCAACCTGCTGGTTGTGACGGTTCTTCAGCTTATCCAGCGCCTGGCGAATCGGATCGACGTCGCGGTTACGCAGCATTTTACCAATCAGCTGCAGCTGGCGGCGGCGGCCTTCTTTCTTGATACGCTGGGCGAGTTCAATGGCGTCGCGCAGGTCGGTATCGAGCGGCAGCTTATCCAGCGCGTTCTTACCAAGGTCTACCATTTCCGCGCCAAGACGCTTCAGTTCTTCCGCATCGCGCTTAATTTCACTCTTGCTGACCCAGATAATTTCATCATCTTCATCTTCAACGTCATCACCGGGCACGTCGTCGAGCCAGTCTTCGGGCTGCTTTGTCATCTCAGGCTCCTTAAAAAAGAGGCTAATGTTACCAGTTAAGGCGCGCACTGAAAAACGGTTCTCTGTTAGACTTCAGTTAACTCCTTCTTACATTATGGCATTAGCAATGAAAGTCATCTCTCAAGTTGCACAGCAGCGTAAGACGCTGGAAGAAGCCGTTAGTACGGCACTGGAACTGGCGGCAGGCAAATCCGACGGTGCGGAAGTCTCCGTCAGCAAGACCACCGGCATCGGCGTCAGCACCCGCTACGGTGAGGTGGAGAATGTTGAATTCAATAGCGACGGCGCGCTGGGCATCACCGTTTATCATCAAAACCGTAAAGGCAGCGCCTCGTCGACCGACCTGAGCCCGGACGCTATCGCCCGTACCGTGCAGGCGGCGCTGGATATCGCGCGTTACACCTCGCCGGACCCGTTTGCCGGCGTGGCGGATAAAGAACTGCTGGCCTTTGACGCCCCGGATCTGGACCTGTTCCATCCGGCGGAGGTCTCTCCGGATGAAGCCATCGAGCTGGCCGCCCGCGCCGAGCAGGCCGCCCTGCAGGCCGACAAACGCATTACCAATACCGAAGGCGGCAGCTTCAACAGCCACTATGGAATTAAAGTTTTCGGTAACAGCTACGGCATGCTCCAGAGCTACTGCTCTACCCGCCACTCGCTCTCCAGCTGCGTGATTGCCGAAGAAAACGGCGATATGGAACGCGACTACGCCTACACCATTGGCCGCGCTATCGGCGACTTACAGACCCCGGAGTGGGTCGGCAACGAATGCGCCCGTCGCACTTTGTCGCGCCTGGCGCCGCGTAAGCTGTCGACGATGAAAGCGCCGGTTATCTTCGCCAACGAAGTGGCCACCGGGCTGTTTGGCCACCTGGTCGGGGCGATTGCCGGCGGCGCGGTCTACCGTAAATCGACCTTCCTGCTCGACTCCCTCGGCAAACAGATCCTGCCGGAGTGGCTGACCATCGAAGAACACCCGCATCTGCTGAAGGGGCTGGCCTCCACGCCGTTCGACAGCGAAGGCGTGCGCACCGAACGTCGCGACATCATCAAAGACGGCGTGCTGACCCAGTGGCTGCTGACTAACTACTCCGCGCGCAAGCTGGGTATGAAAAGCACCGGCCACGCCGGCGGTATCCATAACTGGCGCATCAACGGCCGCGGCCTGAGTTTTGCAAAGATGCTTAAAGAGATGGGCACCGGGCTTGTGGTCACCGAATTGATGGGGCAGGGTGTTAGTGGCGTGACCGGCGACTACTCGCGCGGCGCATCCGGTTTCTGGGTAGAAAACGGCGAAATTCAGTATCCGGTCAGTGAGATCACCATCGCCGGAAATCTGAAAGAAATGTGGCGTAATATTGTCACCGTCGGCGACGATATCGAAACGCGCAGCAATATTCAGTGTGGTTCCGTGCTGCTGCCGGAGATGAAAATCGCCGGTCAATGACCTGTGTGCCGGGCGCGTCCTGCCGCGCCCGTTTGATATCTTCATAATAAAAAGGAAGTGAGCAATGCGTAAAAAACTGTTAGCGATGCTGGCCGTCTCTGCTTTTGCGCTCGGTTCGGCATCGGCGTTCGCCGACCTTGGCGAAGACATGGACACCCTTGCGGAAAACCTGCAGGTGGTACAAAAAACCTCTGACATTGGCGAGCTGAAAGCGGCGCTGAATAAGATGCGCACCGCTGCGGTTGACGCGCAGAAAGAGACGCCGCCAAAACTGGAAGGCAAAGCGGCCGATAGCCCGGAGATGAAAGATTTCCGCCACGGTCTGGAAACGCTGGTCGGCCAGATCGACGGCGCGCTGAAGTTATCTGACGCTGGTAAGCTGAAAGAGGCGCAGGCTGCCGCGGAGGACTTCAAAACTACCCGCAATACTTACCATAAGAAGTATCGCTAATCGCCATTTTCGGGAGGCGTCAGCCGATGTCTCCCGCCTAAAAGCCTACCTGTATCACATTTTTCCCTTTTCTTTTTCCGGTCTTTCTGCGGTCGTTTTCCGCTAAACCTCGCTCATTGTTGTGATGTGCATCACGTCATATCGCCTGTTTTTACATTTATCCGGCGAATATGTGGAGTCGATCACCTAAGCCTTCTCCCTTTCCACTTCGAAGTGGAAAACAACTCGCTACAAACTCCTGACCCCCGGCGCTACTTTGGATTCCAGAGACATCAGCGGGGTAACACAAGTGAATAACGGAGCGGTAATAAACGACGTAGGGGAGCAGGCGGCGCAGACCGAACGCCTGGCTGACAAGATGTTACAGCAGGTATTCGCCCTGTTAAGCCGTCACGACATCGTCCCTAACGACGTTCAGGAGCAAATGCTGACTTCCCACGTGCGGGCCATGGCCCACCGGTCAATCAGCGGCGAACCGCTACCGGAAGTGGATGCCAGTCTGTTCGAAGAAATTTCTGAAGATTCAATGATGCTGGCCCGCGAAGTGGTCGCACAGTTCGGCAACCTGCCTGATGAAGAGGCCTGGTTGTTGTCCGTCCACTTCGAAGTCGCAAAAGAAAACCTGTAAGGAGCAAAACATGGAACAAATCACCGTAGTTATTGGCGACCGTCTGGGTAAAGGACAAAAAGTCGCGGCAGGCGCAGAAAAAGCCGGCGCACGTGCAGTGGTCGTCCCTGGCGTTGCTGCAGATATGAAACTTGGCGACATGATGAAAGCGGAAAACGCCTCTTTCGGCATCTCCTTCTGCGGTAGCGGCGGCGCAGGCGCCATCACCGCGCAGACCAAGTACGGTTACAAAGCAAAATACGGCATGCGTTCTATTGAAGAGGGCGTCACCGCCATCAACGAAGGCTGCAACGTGCTGGGCTTCGGCTTCATGGATAAAGAAGAGCTGGGCGAGCGCCTGGTTGAAGCCTGGAAAAAGAAATACGGCGCATAAGTATGAAAGAGCAATTCACCACCACGGTGAGGGTTGCAGGCAAAGGCGAAAGCAAATCACGGGCCTTCGCCGATGCCCTGAACCATGTGCAGGCTGCGGTGATGAAATCATCATCGCGCATCCTACTGCGTATTGAGCCACAGGACGTGACGGTTGTTCATGCGCGCGAAGCGGTACGAAAAGAGGCGTTTCTGTTCATCTTTTTGCGCCGTGAACGACGGACCTACAGCGTGGAGCTGGACGTCACCGTCAACGTGACCGCCATCGATCTCGATAAAGTGGATTTCGTCACGCAAACCTGATTGTTACCAAAGGGTCAGACTATGTTCCTGATAATTTTAATAAAATCGCTCATCATCGGCGGCCTGGTCGGCGTCGGCGTGGGCGCCGGAGCGGCACGCATGTTTCACGCGCCCACCACGCAAGGGATGGGGGCGTTTCGTACCTTGGGCGAGCTGAATTCCTGCGAAGGCGATCCGGCTTCTCACTTCTCTTTTGGTCTCGGCTTCTTCTTTAACGCCTGGGCCTCTTCCGTTGCAGCAGGCTCCTTCACTCAGGACGTTGACCACCGCATTATCCCGAACTGGGGCGCGGCGGCGTTGATGGTGAAAAATCGTAACGTTGGCGAAACGCTACACGATCCGAAAAAAATGGCCATTGCCTGCGGCATCATCGGCATGATCGTCGTCGCCTTCCTTAACCTGACCGCCTCTTCCGTACCGGAAGCGCTGCAGGTCACCGCCGTTAAGGTATTGGTTCCGGCGGCAAACCTGCTGGTGAACACCGTGATGCCGGTGATTTTCTGGCTGGCGGCTATCGATGCCGGTAAGAAATCAGGCTTCTGGGCGACGATTTTCGGCGGCGCGGCGCAGCTGATTATGGGGAACGCCGTACCGGGTCTGGTACTGGGGATCCTGATCGGTAAAGGCGTGGAAGAGAGCGGCTGGAACCGGGTAACCAAAGTGATGATGATCGCCATTGTCGCGTTGTTCGTCCTCAGCGGCTTCTTCCGCGGCTTCGACATGAAGATGCTCGAATCCTTCCATCTGACCGTGCCGAACTGGCTGGACATGATCCACAACTCACTCAGCGGCAAGTAACGGGAGCCTGATAATGGAACAGAATAAAGGTTTTTGGTATGCCGACTGGTCGTTCCCGATCTTTGTTGGCCTGCTCTCCTCCGGCGTCTTCGCCGGGACGCACATGTACTATCTGTACGGCATCGGCGCCTTTAACGAAGTGGCCTTCGTGGCGATGTTGAAGGCAGGGATTGATACCGGCGCGTACGGCGCGGTGGCGGCATTCGGCGCAAGCTTCCTGTTCGCCCGCATCATCGAAGGTTCGCTGGTGGGGATTCTGGATATCGGCGGCGCCATTCAGACCGGTATCGGCCTCGGCGTACCGGCGCTGCTGCTCGGCGCGGGCTTTGTCTTCCCGGTGGCGAACTTCGCCGCGTCGCTGGCAACCGGCCTGATCCTCGGCCTGGCGGTCGGCTACATCATCATTCTGGCGCGTAAGTTCACCATCAACCAGAGCGATTCCACCTACGGCGCCGACGTGATGATGGGGGCCGGTAACGCCTCCGGCCGCTTCCTCGGTCCATTGATCATCCTCAGCGCGATGACGGCGTCTATTCCTATCGGGATTGGTTCTTTGGTTGGCGCACTGCTGTTCTACATCTGGCAGAAACCGATCACCGGCGGCGCCATCCTCGGCGCGATGATCCTCGGTTCCATCTTCCCGATTGCGATTAGCTAATCGCCCGATGGCGCCGCGCTTATCGGGCCTGCAAGTCAGAGCGATTTGTAGGCCGGATAAGGCGGTACGCCGCCATCCGGCAACATATTCACTCTTTCATCAGGAGATAGCTATGTTTGATTTACTCCTGCGCCGTGCGCGCCTCGTCGACGATACCCTGACTGATATCGCCATCCAGGACGGGAAAATCGCGGCGCTGGGCGAGATTAGCGCGCCCTCCCGTAAAACCATCGAGCTGAACGGCAAGGTTTACGTCAGCGCTGGCTGGATTGACTCTCACGTTCACTGCTACCCGAATTCACCAATTTATCACGATGAGCCGGATAGCGTCGGCATCGCCACCGGCGTCACCACCGTGATTGATGCCGGCAGCACCGGCGCCGACGACGTCGATGACTTCTATCAACTGACCCGTAAAGCGGCGACGGAAGTTTATGCGTTGCTCAACATCTCCCGCGTCGGGCTGATTGCGCAGAATGAGCTGGCGAATATGGCTAATATCGACGCCGCCGCGGTGAAGCAGGCGGTGCAACGTCATCCTGATTTTATCGTCGGCCTGAAGGCGCGGATGAGCAGCAGCGTCGTCGGCGAAAACGGCATTACGCCGCTGGCGCGCGCCAAAGCCATTCAGCAGGAAAACGGCGATCTGCCGTTGATGGTGCACATCGGCAATAACCCGCCGAACCTCGATGAAATCGCCGATCTGCTGAGCAGTGGCGACATCATTACCCACTGCTATAACGGCAAGCCGAACCGTATTCTTAATCCTGCCGGCGAGCTGCGCAGCTCCATTACTCGCGCTCTGCAGCGCGGCGTGCGCCTCGATGTCGGCCACGGTACCGCCAGTTTCAGCTTTGAAGTGGCGCGTCGGGCGATTGCGATGGGCATTCTGCCGCACACTATTAGCTCCGATATTTACTGCCGTAACCGTATCGACGGCCCGGTGCGCTCGCTGGCGCTGGTGATGTCGAAATTCCTCGCCATCGGCATGACCCTGCCGCAGGTCATTGACTGCGTGACCGTTAGCGCCGCCGAGGGGTTGCGTCTGACGCGTAAAGGGCGCCTCGAAGAGGGCTTCGATGCCGATTTAACGCTATTTAGCCTGCAGCATCAGCCCACGTTGCTGGTGGATGCCGAAAAAGAGAGCCTGCAGGCTGACAACATTCTGGTGCCGCTGGCCGCGATTCGCGCGGGCAAGGGCTATCTGACCGAACAAGGGAGCGCGGAACATGCCTTCGATTTTTGAGAAATACCATTTAAAACAAGTTATTAACACTTCTGGCCGAATGACGGCGCTGGGCGTTTCCACGCCGCGCCCGGAAGTGGTTGAAGCCGCGATGGCCGGTATGAACCAGTACTTTGAAATGAAAGACCTGGTGAATAAAACCGGCGAGTACATCGCCAAACTGCTGGATGTGGAAGGGGCGACCGTTGTCTCCTGCGCGTCGGCGGGGATTGCCCAGTCGGTCGCGGCGGTGCTGGTGAAAGACAGCGACTGGCTGCTGGAGAACCTGCACGTAACGCCAGTTGAGAATAACGAAATCGTGCTGCCGAAGGGCCACAACGTCAACTTCGGCGCGCCGGTTGGCACCATGGTGGCGCTGGGCGGCGGTAAGCTGGTGGAAGCGGGCTACGCCAACGAATGTTCTGCCCAACAGCTGGCGGCGGCGATCACTCCGCGCACCGCAGCGATTCTGTACATCAAATCCCACCACTGCGTGCAAAAAAGCATGCTTAACGTCGCGCAGGCCGCGGAAGTGGCGCGCCAGCATAACTTGCCGCTGATCGTCGATGCGGCGGCGGAAGAAGATCTGCAGTGCTACTACCGCATGGGCGCCGATTTGGTTATCTACAGCGGCGCGAAAGCGATTGAAGGGCCGACCAGCGGGCTGGTCATCGGCAAAACGCAGTACGTTGAGTGGGTTAAGCGCCAGTCGATGGGGATTGGCCGGGCGATGAAAGTGGGTAAAGAGGGCATTCTCGGCCTGACCTGCGCCATTGAACACTACCTGACGGCGACCAAAGAGAGCGGCCAGCAGATGGTGGACAAGATGACGCCGTTTATCGAACAGCTCAACACTCTCAACGGCGTGACCGCGCGGGTGGTGTGGGATAGCGCGGGCCGTGATATCGCCCGCGCCGAAATTAAATTTGATGAAGCGACCACCGGCGTGAATACCGGCGATCTGGTTAACGCCCTGAAGCAGGGCGAATACGCCATTTACTTCCGCGGCTATAAAGCGAATGAAGGCATTATCGAAGCCGATGTCCGCAGCGTGAACGCGCAGCAGCTGGAGGTGGTCGCTCGCCGCATCGCAGAAGTTCTGAATAAGGAGAAAAAAGCATGAAACTGACCCCAAACTTTTACCGTGACCGCGTGTGCCTGAACGTACTGGCGGGCAGCAAAGACAACGCCCGTGAAATTTACGAGGCGGCGGAAGGTCACGTACTGGTCGGCGTGCTCTCCAAAAACTATCCGGACGTCGCCAGCGCGGTGGCCGATATGCGTGAATACGCGAAGCTGATTGATAACGCGCTCTCCGTCGGGCTGGGCGCAGGCGATCCAAACCAGTCGGCGATGGTGAGCGAGATTTCTCGCCAGGTGCAGCCGCAGCACGTCAACCAGGTCTTCACCGGCGTGGCTACCAGCCGCGCGCTGCTCGGGCAGAATGAGACCGTGGTGAATGGCCTGGTCTCGCCGACCGGCACGCCGGGAATGGTGAAGATCTCAACCGGCCCGCTGAGCAGCGGCGCGGCGGATGGGATTGTTCCGCTGGAAACCGCCATCGCGCTGTTAAAAGATATGGGCGGCAGCTCAATCAAATACTTCCCGATGGGCGGCCTGAAGCACCGCGCCGAGTTTGAAGCCGTCGCCAAAGCCTGCGCCGCGCACGATTTCTGGCTGGAACCGACCGGCGGTATCGATCTGGAAAACTACAGCGAGATCCTGAAAATCGCGCTGGATGCCGGCGTGAGTAAAATCATCCCGCATATTTACAGCTCGATTATCGATAAAGCCAGCGGCAACACCCGCCCGGCCGATGTGCGCCAGTTGCTGGAGATGACCAAACAGTTAGTGAAGTAGTGCTCTTGCCCCTCACCCTCAAAGGGTGAGGGGCAACTTATCCCACCGAACCATCAAGGAGTTACCATGCCAACCGCTCGTCACCTGCTTGTTGCTTCACTGTCTTTGCTTGCCGCCGGCGCCGCCGCGCAAACCCACTACGCCTGGATTGGTACCTATAATCCTAATGGCGAAGGTCTGTATCGCTTTACCGTCGATGCCAAAACCGGCGCTCTGCGCGATAAGGCGCTGGTGAGTTCGTTGCCGAACGTCGCGCAGTTAACCGTATCGCGCGATGGCAAAACGCTGTATGCCGCCAGTGAAGTCGAAAAAGGCGTGGTGCAGGCGTGGCGAATTGACAAGAACGGCGAGCTGACGGAACTCAACCAGGTTGCCTCCGGCGGCGCCGGGCCGGTGTATCTCTCCCTGACGCCGGATGGTAAATATCTGTTGGTGGCCAACTATGTTAGCGGCAGCACCGCCGTGCTACCGGTGAAAGAAGATGGTAGCCTGGGCGAGGCGGTGGATGTGCATCAGGATGAAGGTCCGGCCGGCGCCGAACGTCCGGCGGCGGCCGTCGAGGGCAGCTTTGCCATTAGCGATCACAATGGCCCTCACGCCCATATGATCGCCGCGGATCCCAGTGGGAAGTTTGTTTACTCCACCGATCTCGGGCTGGATCGGATCTATCAGTACCGGCTGGATAGCGCCAGCGGTAAGCTGACGCCGAACGATCCGCCGTTTATCGCCGCCTCATCGCCGGGAGCCGGCCCGCGCCACTTCGTCTTTACGCCAAAGGGCGACGGTCTGTGGCTGATTAACGAAGAAGCGTCGACGCTGACCTTCTATCATCTTGATAAGCAAAGCGGCCTGCTGCGCGAAGGCAAAACCGTCTCCGCGCTGCCGAAAGAGTATAAGGGTACCAGCTTTGCCGCGGGCCTGGTGTTGAGCAACGATGGCAAACAGCTATATGTCGCCAACCGCCTGCATAACAGCATTGCCCACTTTAGCGTGCTGGCTGACGGCAGCCTGAGCCACCAGGAGGATATCTGGACGCGTGGGGATTACCCCCGTACGCTGACGCTGGATAATCAGGGGCAGTGGCTGTACGTCATGAACCAGCGTAGCGATAATATTACCCGTTTTAGCGTGGCGCCGAAGGATGGCAAATTAACCTTTGCCCCTGACTACACGCCGGTCGGTAGCCCATCGCAGATGGTGATATCCGCCCAACCCTGAGCCGTAACAACAAGGAACTGACATGCGATTTCCCAACCAACGCTTAGCGCAACTCTTCACCCTGCTGCGAAATGAAACGCTGCCGCAGGATGAACTGGCGCAGCGGCTGTCGGTTTCTACCCGTACCGTGCGCGCCGATATCACCGCGCTGAATGCGCTGTTGGCGCAGTATGGCGCGCAGTTTACGCTCAACCGCGGTAGCGGCTATCAACTGAAAATTGACGATCGGTCGCGTTTTCAGGCGCTGGAGGAGACGGCGCCGAAGACGCAGCACGTGCCGCGTACCGCCCAGGAGCGCATCCACTTTTTGCTGGTGCGTTTCCTGACCTCGGCGTTCTCCATCAAGCTGGAAGATCTGGCCGATGAGTGGTTCGTCAGCCGCGCCACGCTGCAAAATGATATGGTCGAGGTGCGCGAGCGCTTCCAGCGTTATCAGTTGACTCTTGAAACCCGCCCGCGCCACGGCATGAAGCTGTTCGGCAGCGAGGTATCGATTCGCGCCTGCCTGACCGATTTACTGTGGGAGCTGACGCTGCAGGGCGGCATGAATCCGCTGATTAGCGCCGAGGCGCTGGAAGCGGATGTTCCTGCGCAACTGGAACCGGTGCTGCAGGAGACGCTCACCCGGCATCATATTCGCCTCACCGATGTCGGCGAGCGCTTTATCTGCCTGTACGGCGCGGTTGTGGTACGCCGCGTGAGTGAAGGCTACCCGCTGGCCGATTTTAGCGCCGAAGATGTGGCGCAAAACGTCCGCGACGCGGCGCGCGATTTGGCGGGAGAGCTACAGCGGTTGGCCGGAAAACCCTTCTCGCCCGCCGAGGAAGAGTGGCTGTGCGTGCATATCGCCGCCCGTCAGGTACAGGATGTCGATCCCGAAACCATCAGCGCCGACGATGACGAAGCGCTGGTCAATTACATTCTGCGTTACATCAACAGTCAGTATAACTACAACCTGCTGGACGACGCCCAGTTGCACGCCGATCTGCTGACCCACATTAAAACCATGATCACCCGTGTGCGCTATCAGATAATGATCCCCAATCCGCTGCTCGATAACATCAAACAGCACTATCCGATGGCATGGGATATGACACTCGCCGCGGTATCGAGCTGGGGCAAATACACGCCTTATACCATCAGCGAAAACGAAATCGGCTTTCTGGTGCTGCATATTGGCGTCGGGCTGGAACGCCACTACAACATCGGCTACCAGCGCCAGCCGCACGTACTGCTGGTGTGCGATACCAGTAATGCGATGGTGCGGATGATCGAAGCGATCCTGCAGCGTAAATATCCGCAGTTGGCGATCGCCGCTACCATTTTCCAGCGTGAATATGAACAGCGGGAGGCGATCGATGAGGATTTTGTTATCTCAACGGTACGGATCGGCGAAAAAGACAAACCGGTGGTGACCATCGCGCCGTTCCCCACCGATTACCAGTTAGATCAGATTGGCAAGCTGGTGCTGGTGGATCGCACCCGTCCGTGGATGTTGAATAAATACTTCGATGCCGCCCATTTCCGGGTGATCGATAAGCCGATAGATCAGCAAACGCTGTTCGCCGAGCTGTGTCAGCAGCTGCAGCAGGAAGGCTTCGTCGATGCGGAGTTTCATGATTCGGTGGTCGAGCGTGAAGCGATTGTCAGCACCATGCTGGGCGACGGTATTGCGCTGCCGCACGCCCTCGGCCTGTTAGCGAAAAAGACGGTGGTCTATACCGTGATCGCCCCGCAGGGTATCGCCTGGGGCGACGAAACCGCCCATATCATCTTCCTGCTCGCTATCAGCAAGAGCGAGTATGAAGAGGCAATGGCGATCTACGATATTTTCGTGACTTTCCTGCGCGAGCGCGCCATGAGCCGCCTTGCCGCGACCCGTAGCTTCGATGAGTTTAAAACGGTAGCCATGGAGTGCGTCAGCCGGTTTTGAGAGGCTGACGGAGAGGGGATTAACGCAAATGATGCACGACCTGGTTGCTGCTGCCGCGCCAGATAAGCGCCGGGTCTTTTAAATCCTGCACAAACTTACCGTCGACCAGCACGTTAATCAGGTTCACGACTTCCATCTGCCCGGCGTTCAGTTCGTCAATCTTATAGCCCGTCCAGACCCAGATATCTTTACCGGGGCATTCGGCGCGTACGCGCTGAACCAGATTGAGGATCTCCGCGACGTTTTGCGGATGCAGCGGATCGCCGCCGGAGAGTGAAAGCCCCTGGCGTTTGATGCGGGTATCGTTGAGGTCGGCGATGATGCGGTCGGCCATCCCGGTTGTGAACGGCATACCGGAATTTACCCGCCAGGTGCTTTTGTTGTAGCAGCCGGGGCATTCGTGGACGCAGCCGGAGACAAACAGGGTGCAGCGGGTGCCGGGGCCGTTGACGATGTCGACGGGGTAATACTGGTGATAATTCATTGTTTCCTCTTCTCATTTGCCGCTGCAGCGTCGTTGGCTGCGCTCGCTCGCCCGGGTCACTTACTCCAGTAAGCTCCCCGGGACTTACTCGTTTGCCGCCTTGCTCTGACGTTAATTGCTTTGCGAAAACGAAGGAGTGCGGCCATTTCCCGGCGTCGCTGAGCTCGGCCGGGCTACGACAGTGGCAGTGGTAGCCCGGATAAGGCGCTGCGCGCCGCTATCCGGGAAAAGCGCATTGATCTTTAACCAATCTGCCCATTGCCCAGGTGCTTCACGCGGCGCTTCACTTCTTCCTGCTTGCCGGCGTTGAACGGACGCGCGTCCGGGCTGCCGAGATAACCGCATACCCGGCGGGTCACCGATACGCGGGCGGCGTCGTGATTGCCGCATTTCGGGCAGGTAAAGCCCTTGCTGGTGCACTCGAACTCGCCGGTATATCCGCACTCGTAGCATTCATCGATCGGCGTATTGGTGCCGTAATACGGTACGTGCTGATAGCTGTAATCCCACACGTCTTCCAGCGCCTTGAGGTTATGCTGGATATTCGGATATTCGCCGTAGCAAATGAAGCCGCCGTTGGCCAGCGGCGGATACGGCGCTTCAAAATCGATCTTGTCGTACGGGTTAACCTTCTTCTCGACGTCGAGATGGAAGCTATTGGTGTAGTAGCCTTTTTCGGTCACGCCCGGTACCACGCCGAATTCGGCGGTATCGAGGCGGCAGAAGCGATCGCACAGGTTTTCGCTCGGCGTGCTGTACAGGCTGAAGCCGTAGCCGGTCTCTTCCTTCCATTGTTCAACGGCGTCGCGCAGACGCTGAACGATGGCGATGCCTTTTTCACGCAGCGCTTCGCTATCGTACATATGCTGATTGTTGTACAGCGCGTTGATGGTCTCGTGAATCCCGATGTAGCCCAGGGAAATGGACGCGCGGCCATTCTTGAAAATTTCCGCGACGTCATCGTCGGCTTTCAGACGCACGCCGCAGGCGCCTTCCATATACAGAATTGGCGCGACGCGGGCTTTCACCCCTTCCAGACGGGCGATACGGGTCATCAGCGCTTTGCGCGCCAGCAGCAGGCGTTCGTCCAGCAGCGCCCAGAAGGCGGCTTCGTCGCCTTTCGCTTCCAGCGCGATACGTGGCAGGTTCAGGCTGATAACGCCGAGGTTGTTGCGCCCATCGTGTACCTGTTCGCCGTTCTCGTTTTCCCATACACCGAGGAAACTGCGGCAGCCCATCGGCGTTTTAAACGACCCGGTGACTTTCACTACCTGATCGTAGTTGAGAATATCCGGGTACATGCGCTTGCTGGCGCACTCTAAGGCCAGCTGTTTGATGTCATAGTTCGCATCGCCGAACTTATGGTTCAGGCCGTCGCGAATGGCGAAGACCAGTTTCGGGAATACCGCCGTTTTGCGGTTTTTCCCGAGGCCGGCGATGCGGTTGCGCAGAATCGACTGCTGGATCAGGCGCGACTCCCAGCTGGTGCCGAGGCCAAAACCAAAGGTGACGAACGGCGTCTGGCCATTGGCGGTATGCAGCGTGTTGACCTCATACTCCAGCGACTGGAACGCGTCGTAGCACTCTTTTTCGGTCCGCGTACGGGCATAGCCTTCGGCATCCGGGATCTGCCACTCTTCGGCAATTTTACGATGCTTTTTGAAGCTCTCGGTGACGAACGGCGCCAGCACTTCATCGATACGGTTAATGGTGGTGCCGCCGTAAATATGGCTGGCGACCTGGGCGATAATCTGCGCCGTGACCGCGGTGGCGGTAGAGATAGACTTCGGCGGCTCAATTTCGGCATTGCCCATTTTAAAGCCGTGAGTCAGCATGCCTTTCAGGTCGATCAGCATGCAGTTGAACATCGGGAAGAACGGCGAATAGTCGAGATCGTGGTAGTGGATCTCGCCGCGCTCGTGCGCCTGCACCACATCGCGAGGCAGCAGGTGCTGACGGGCATAGTGTTTGGCCACGATACCGGCCAGCAGATCGCGCTGGGTCGGGATCACTTTACTGTCTTTGTTGGCGTTCTCGTTGAGCAGCGATGAGTTGGTTTGCTCGACCAGACCACGAATTTCCTGGTTCAGACGGCCGCGCTTTTCACGCTCGATATCGCGATCGTGGCGATATTCGATATAGGCGCGCGCCAGCTGTTTCCACGGGCCGGACATCAACTGGTTTTCCACGGCGGTCTGGATGTCGTTGATATCGACCTGCGCGCGGCCCTGCATTTGCTGGCTAACGACTTCTGCGACGGTGGCGCAATAGTCTGCGTCATCGACTCCCGCTGCTTTAGCTGCACGCAGAATTGCTTCTTTAATGCGCTCTGACTTGAACGGCACTTTACAGCCATCACGTTTCATCACATGCGGTGTCATGATCACTCCATATATAGAACAGGTTATCCACAGAGGCGGAAGGTCTCCCAAAAGCGCGCCACGCTACGACTAGCGGCGTTTGCCTTCGGATCCGGCCCTTTTTATCCACATCTCATCACCGCCCAACAACGACAAGATATGGTGACATAATAGACGATTAATACAATATGTAGGGCCGAGGCGCATTTTAAGTTCTATATGTAGTGATTTGCATCAAAGATGTTTGCGATTTTATTGACCCAGAACAAGGTAAAAAGGTGAGAGTACGGATGATGGGCGCTAGCGTGAAATGTAAATTTAGGCGCTTAAAATATAAGCAAAAATTGGGCCCGATCGTGAAGGGAACGGGCAGAATATTCAGGCAATCAATGTATCGTTAAGCAGATCGACAAGCAGCAGCAGGGCGTAGCGGGCATGCTGCGGGTTGACGGGCAGGGGAAGCACGGCGCTGGCCATATCCGCCAGCGCGTGCTGTTCCGGGGTCAGAGCGATAATCGTCACCCCTTGCGTACGCGCCTGCAGCGTCGCGCTTTGTAATACGGCATTGGCATCGGCGGTGGCCAGCACCAGCAGCAGGTGATCGTCATTAAGGGTACTGGCAGTCATTCGCATCAGCGCCGAATCCTGGCAGAGATTAATCGCGATACCGGATGGCAGCAACTGGTGCTGAAGCAGCGCCGCCAGCGCCACGTCCTGGGCGCCGAGGGCGAAGCAATGCACCGCGCGGGCGCTCAGCAGGCGCGATTTGCACTTCTCCACCGCCGCTTCGGCGGTGTGGCCGAGCTGACGGGTTAGCGTATCGCCGAGGCTGCTAAGTTTGTCGCGCCAGGCGACGGGCAGGGCGGCGCTATCCGGCGTGAGCCAGCTGGCGCGCCGTTCGCTGGCCTGCGCCAGCTGTTTGCGTAAATCACGAATATCATCACAGCCCACTGAACGGGCGAAGCGGGTGATGGTGGCCGGGCTGACCCCCGCGCTGGCGGCCAGTTCGTCAATCGAGGCGCTGGCGGTAAAGCTAAGATTTTCCAGAATAAAGGCGGCGACGCGCGACTCCTGAGCGCTAAAGCGGACCAATCCGTCCTGTAGTTGACCTACGATATCCATCCTGATGTTCCCTTTGGCAGTACCCGGAATTGAAAATATTTTTCACTTAGTGAATAGCCGTTTTTATAGCATCTGCGCAGAATATTTCCTATGTCTGGCATCGATGTTTCGCAATGGCATGAGGAAATAATGCGCAAAAATTGAGCCTCGATCACATCGGTGAAAATTATTTTCATATAGCCTTCACTATCACACAATATTAACAATATAGTCGCATAGGTCGTGAAGGCTGAAGCGATAAACACGCAAAGGGGAAGCGCAATGCCACGAATCGTACTCTGTTGTGCCGCAGGCATGTCGACCAGCATGCTGGTGAACAAAATGAAAGCGGAAGCCCAGCAGCGCGCTCTGGCGCTGGAAATCTATGCCGTAGCGGTGGCGGAATTTGAACGCGAACTGCCGAACGCCGACGTCATCCTGCTCGGGCCGCAGGTCAAATACGAAGCCGGCCGCCTGACCGCGCTGGCGGCGCCGCAGGGTAAAGCGGTGGCGGTGATTGATATGGCCGACTACGGCATGATGCGCGGCGCAGCGGTGCTGGATAAAGCGCTGGCCCTGCTCGAACGCTAATTTTCTAATCCCATTTTTATCACCCTCACGTGCGGTCCTGGCGATCGCGCGCGGCGATCTGCATGCCGAAAATGCGAATAGAGGTCACTATGCAAGCACTGAAAATCGCCGTTATCGGCGGCGGCAGCAGCTACACGCCGGAGCTTATTGAAGGGATTATCGTTCGTTATGAACAGCTTCCGGTCACCGAACTGGCGCTGGTGGATGTCGAATCCGGCAGGGAAAAGGTTGAGATCATTGCCGCGCTGACCCGGCGGATGTTGAAACATAAAGGGCTGGATCAGGTGGCGGTCAGCGTCCACTTTACGCTCGATGAGGCGATCCGCGGCGCCAGCTTTGTGCTGACGCAGCTACGCGTCGGGCAACTGGCGGCGCGCGCCGCGGATGAACGGCTGGGTCTCAAATATCATCTATTGGGCCAGGAGACCACCGGCGTCGGCGGGTTCGCCAAGGCGCTACGGACGATCCCGGTGATCCTCGAAGTTGCGCGCAAAGTGGAACAGCTGGCGCCGGAAGCGTTCATTCTTAACTTTACCAACCCGGCGGGGATCGTCACCGAGGCGGTCAGCCGCTACAGCACGGCGAAGATCATCGGCCTGTGCAACGTGCCGATCAACATGCAGCACATGATCGTCGGGATGTTAGGCGCGCAGGAGTCCGAAGTGAAATTGCGCTTTGCCGGGCTCAACCATATGGTCTGGGTGCATAAGGTGCTACAGGGGCGCGAGGATGTCACCGGCAAAGTGATCGATATGCTCTGCGACGGTAAGGCACTGTCGATGAACAACATTAAAGAACTGCCGTGGCCGGCGGAATTCCTCCGCGCGCTGAAGGCGATTCCGTGCCCTTATCATCGTTATTTCTGGCTGACGCCGGCGATGCTGGCGGAAGAGATCGCCGCAGCGAAAACCAAAGGCACCCGCGCCGAGCAGGTGATGAAGGTCGAGCAGGAGCTGTTTGCGCTGTACGCCGACCCGCAGCTGGAAGAAAAACCAGAGCAGCTGAGCTTTCGCGGCGGCGCTTACTACTCGGAAGTGGCCGTTGAACTTATCAATGCGATTCACAACAACCTGGGCGCGGAGATGGTGGTAAACACCCGCAACAACGGCGCGATTCACGGCCTGGATGATGATGCGGTGGTGGAAACCAACAGCATTATTGATGCGCAAGGGGCACGGCCGCTGGCGTTCGGCCCGCTGCCGCCGGCGATGAACGGCCTGACGCAGCAGGTGAAGGCCTTTGAAAGGCTGACGATTGAAGCCGCGGTACACGGCTGCCGCGAGAGCGCGCTGTTGGCGCTGGTGGCTAACCCGTTGGTCGGTAACGTCACCGATGCCCAGGCGCTGCTGGATGAAGTATTAACGATAAACCGTCAATGGCTGACGCAATTTAACTGACCGCTATTTCCCTCGGGAGCACACCATGTCGAATACAAGCTGGATTGAACGTTACGTCATGCCGGCGGCGCTGAAAATCGCCGGGCAAAAGCACGTCCTGTCGGTACGCGATGGCATCATTCTGAATATGCCGTTTATGCTGATTGGCTCGTTTTTCCTGATTTTCGCCTACCTGCCGATCCCCGGCTATGCCGACATGATGAGCGGCCTGTTTGGCGAGGTCTGGCGCGATAAAATGCTGTACCCGGTGAAAGCGACCTACGACATTATGGCGCTGATTTCCAGTTTTGGCATCGCTTATCGGCTGGCGGAGAAGTACCGCACCATCGACCCGCTGAGCGCCGGGGCGATGTCGCTGGTGGCCTTTGTGATGACTATCCCGCAGAACACCCTCTTTACCCCGGTACACGGCGCGGCGGAGGTAATTAAAGGGGTGATCCCGGTGAGCATGGTCGGCAGCCAGGGGCTGTTTGTCGCTATTGTCATTTCGCTGCTGTCGACGGAGATTTATCGTTTGGTCGCCAGCCGCAATCTCGTTATCCGCATGCCGGACGGCGTGCCGCCGGCAGTGGCGAAATCTTTCCTCGCCCTGATCCCCGGCTTCTGTGTTCTGGCGGTGGTGCTGGCGCTGCGCCTGGCGGTTGAGGCCTCGCCGTTCGGCGACATCAACAGCATGATCGCCACTTTGATCGGTATTCCGATGCATCACGTCGGCGGTACGCTGCCGGGGATGATTATTTCGGTGATAGTGATCGGTATTTTGTGGACGCTGGGCCTGCACGGCGACGCGATTGTGCTGGTATTTATTCAGCCGGTGTGGCTGTCGAATATGTCAGAGAACCTGACGGCCTTTCAGAACGGCCAGCCGATCCCGCATATCATTACCCAGCAATTTTACGATCTGTGGATTGCGCCCGGCGGCACCGGCGCGCTGCTGGGGCTGGTGATATTTATGTTGCTGCGCAGCCGTAGTCAGCAGATGAAACAGCTGGGGAAAATTGCCGCGCCGGGAGCGTTGTTTAACATCAGCGAGCCGATGGTATTCGGCATCCCGCTGGTGATGAACCCGTACTTCTTCCTGCCGTTTATTTTAACGCCGGTGCTGCTGGTGATCGTGTCCTATACCGCAATGGCGACCGGGCTGGTTGCGCCGCCGGCCGGAATCGCACTGCCGTTCACTACGCCGATCTTCATCAGCGGCTATCTGGCGACCGGCGGCCATATTTCCGGCACCATACTGCAGGTCGTGAATTTAACTATTTCGCTGGTGGTTTACTATCCGTTCTTCCGCGCCTGGGATCGGCTGAAGGCCAAAGAGGAGCACGCCTCAGCGCAGCCGCAGGAGAGCGTTATCCTTCCTGACGCTGACCGCGCGTAATCTCCAGCCCCACGAACCGGTAGCCCCGGTGAGCGTAGCGCCACCGGGGAAAAGCTTTACGCCTGCAACCACCATACCGCTTCGAACGGCCGCAGCGTCATTGCCGCCGGGCGGTTGGACGTCTCCGCATAGTTGCCAATCAGCGCCCGCCAGTCGCCAGACATCTCCGGCGGCTGCCACGGCTGGAACTCACGGCTCAGGTTGGCGACCACCACCAGGGTCTGCCCCTGCCACTGGCGGCGATAACACCACAGCGACGGATGGTCCGGCAGCAGATCCTGATAATCCCCCCAGGTCAGCACCGGCGTGGTTTTTCGCAGCGCGATCAGCTGCTGATAGGTGTAAAACACCGATTCCGGATCCGCCAGCGCCGCCTCGACGTTAATCTCGCGATAGTTATCACCCAACGCGATCCAGGGTTTTCCATCGCTGAAACCGCCGTTATCGCCGTCGTGCCACGGCATCGGCGTGCGGCTATTGTCGCGCGATTTGCTGGCCAGAATCGCCAGCAGTTCATCCGGGCTTTGTCCCTGCGCCGCGCGCTCGATAAACATGTTATGGCTTTCCACATCGCGATAATCGCTGATGTTGCTGAAATGCGGGTTGGTCATGCCAATCTCTTCGCCCTGATAGATATAGGGCGTGCCCTGCATGCCGTGCAGTACCATCGCCAGCATCTTCGCCGCCGGCACCCGGTACTCGCCCTCGTCGCCGAAGCGCGACACGATGCGCGGCTGATCGTGGTTACACCAGAACAGCGCATTCCACGCCCGGTTATGCATCCCTTGCTGCCAGTGGCGGAATAGCGCTTTCAGCGCCACGTAGTCCGGACGGGCGAGGGTCCATTTTTCACCGCCGGGATAATCGACTTTTAAGTGATGAAAATTAAACGTCATCGACAGTTCGCGGCCGTCCAGCGCGGCGTACTGTTGGCAGTGTTCAAGTGAAGTGGAAGACATTTCGCCCACGGTCATCAGGCCACGAGGGGTAAAGACATCGCGGCTCATTTCCTGCAGGAACTCGTGAACCCGTGGGCCATCGGTGTAGAAGCGGCGTCCATCGCCAACGGTATCGGAGGGGAAGTCCTGCTCCTTGGAGATAAGATTGATGACATCGAGGCGCAGGCCATCAACGCCGCGATCGGCCCAGAACTCGCAGACTTTTTTCAGCTCGGCGCGTACCGCCGGGTTTTCCCAGTTGAGATCCGCCTGCTCGGTGGCGAAAAGATGCAAATAATACTGTTCGCTTTCCGCATGCCATTGCCAGGCGTTACCGCCGAATTTCGAACGCCAGTTATTCGGCAATGCTCCCGGCTCGCCGTCGCGCCAGATATAGAACTGGCGGTACGGGCTCGCCTTATTTAACGACTGGCGGAACCATTCGTGTTCCGTCGAGGTATGGTTAAACACCATATCCAGCACGATGCGGATACCGCGCGCTTTCGCTCCGGCGACCAGTTGGTCGAAATCCTCCAGCGTGCCGTATGAGGGATCGATAGCGGTATAGTTCGCCACGTCATAGCCGTTGTCCACCTGCGGCGAGACGTAGAACGGCGTCAGCCAGATAGCGTCGACGCCGAGCTTTTGCAGGTAGTCGAGACGGGCGGTGACGCCGCGTAAATCGCCGGTACCGCTGCCGGTGGTGTCCTGAAAACTCTTCGGGTAGATTTGATAAATAACGCCGTTTTGCCACCAGCGGGGAAGGGTATTCATATTACGTTCCTGCGAATATAGGGGGCGCAAGCGGCGCCCCGAAAGAAGACGTTAGATAATCTGCAAGGTGCCCTGACGGTACTTGCGTTGATAAACCACGGTGGTGAGGATTATCGGCACTACCACGGCGATGGCCATCGCCGTGGCGTAGACCTGCCAGTAGCTTGGCTGAATTGACAGGATGCCCGGCAGGCCGCCGACGCCGATACCGTTCGCCAGCACGCCGTTCAGGCCGCACAGCAGGCCCGCGAGGCCGGATCCGACCATCGCGCACAGCATCGGGAAGCGGTACTTCAGGTTGATGCCGTACATCGCCGGTTCGGTGACCCCGAGATAGGCGGAGATCGCCGCGGGTACCGATATTTCGCGTTCATTCTGTTTACGGCTGGCAATAATAATGCCGACCACCGCCGACGCCTGAGCAATATTCGACAGCGCAATCAGCGGCCATACCGGCGTGCCGCCCATGCTTTGAATCATCTGCATATCGATAGCGAGGGTGGTCTGATGTACGCCGGTTATTACCAGCGGCGCATAGAGGAAGCCGAACAGCGCGGCGCCGATCGGCGCGAAGCTGCCTGTTAACAAGTGGCGCACCGCGAAGGCCACGCCGTCGCCAATCAGACGACCAAACGGGCCGATAAAAGCGTGAGCGAGGAACACCGCCAGAATCAACGAGCACACCGGCACCACCACCAGATAGAGGTAGTCAGGCACGATGCGCTTGAGACGTGTTTCGATAAAGCCCAGTGCCAACCCCGCCAGCAGAGCCGGGATCACCTGCGCCTGATAGCCGACTTTCGCAATGGTAAACAGGCCGAAGTTCCACACTTCCGGCACCTGCTGGCCGAGCAGGTAGGCGTTCATCAACTGTGGAGAGACCAGCGTGACGCCAAGCACGATCCCGAGGATCGGCGTGCCGCCCATTTTCTTCACCGCTGACCAGCAGATCCCCACCGGCAGATAGAAGAAGATAGCCTCGCCAATCAGCCACAAGAAGTCATAAATCGTTTTCAACGACGGGTGCATTTGCGCCAGCGTCTGGCCGTTGCTCATTGGCAGATCGCCGATGACGTTACGGAAACCGAGGATCAGACCGCCGCTGATCAGCGCCGGCAGAAGCGGGAAAAAGATCTCGGCAAAGTGCGAGATCAACCGTTCGTGCCACTTCATATTTTGCCGCGCGGCCTGTTTGGCCTGCTCTTTGTCGGCGGACGCCTGACCGGTGGTGGCCAGCAGCGCCTTATAGTAATCGCCGACTTCGGTGCCGATGACCACCTGAAACTGCCCGGCGTTAGTGAAGCATCCCTTCACCATGCGCAACTGCTCAATCTCTTTCGGTTTGGCGATGGCCGGATCGTTCAGCACAAAGCGCAAACGGGTAATACAGTGGCTGACGGTGGCAATGTTGCCGCGCCCGCCCACCAGTTCGATCAGTTTATCGATGTCCTGCTGGTTTACTTTGCTCATGATGAAGCCTCAAAAACAGAGGGGAGAGATGCCGTTTTTTACCTTGCATGCATCCTAACCGTTCCGTTGGGAATGCAAAATGGGAACGTTCCCGAAACTCGGCGAAGATCACATAAATCGCCCGAACGAGATTAATTCAGGGCAGCGGGAATGACGATTTGGCGGGGTTCGGCGTGGCCGGCGATCTGGTCGATCAACTGCTGTGCCGCCTGGCGTCCGGCTTCGGCGTAGCCGGGATCGACGGTGAGGATCTCCGGATGCAGAAATTTCATCAGCGGCGTGCTGCCGACGCTGGCGAGTTGTAGCGTGTCGATACGCTGTTCCTGTAGATATTTACTGGCGCCGAGAGCGAGAGTATCGGTGGCGCAGACCAGCGCGCGGGTCTCGGGCGTCAGTACGCTGGCGACGCTTTCATACCCCTGCTTCATCGCCAGCCCCGGCAAAGCAGCGGTTGGCGTGAGCTTCTTTTGCGCGCAGAAATCGAGATACGCCTGATGACGGCGTTCCCCGGTGGTGACGTCGCTGTGCGGCACGCCGAGGAAGCTTATATGCCGGTGCCCGCGCTCATAGAGACGCTGCATCAGTAACTTGATCGCGCCATGATCGTCATAGCACACCGAAGCGAAGCCGGGGGCATCGCGCGCCAGCAGCACCAGCGTTTCGCGCCACGGCGCAAGCATCTCCTCGCTAATACCGGTAAAGCCGAACAGCACCACGCCGTCGATATTGCGCCGGGCGAGCATGCCCAGATGTTCTTCCACCAGTGCCGGAGAAAACTGGCTCTCCATCATGATCGGATCGTAGCCCTGCTGATAAAAGGCGGGCAGCATGGTCTGCACCGCTAAATTTTCCGACAGCGAATCCAGACGCGTGACGATAATCGCCACCACCTTATCGCTCTGACCACGCATGGCGCGGGCGGAGCGGGAAGGGGAGAAACCGTGCTGCTGCATCACCGCTTCCACCCGTTCGCGGGTGCGCTCGCTGACGCCGCTTTCGTTATTCAGCACGCGCGACACCGTCGACTTTCCGACGCCGCTTAAGCGGGCGATATCTTTGATTGTTAGCCGGTTTTGCATACGGGGTTCTCGCCATCGTCCGATTTGAGTGAGTCTAATGCTACTCAACGAATCCTCAATGAGCAAAGACTGGTTGATGTCTGGTTTAGTTGCCGGGCGGTATGATAGCCATAATAGCCACAAATAGTTTCCTGGTCGCGGTATACTCCGCGCCGTCTTGAGTCACTTACCGGAGAATTTTATGGACCCCGATCCCACTCCTCATCCTCGATGGATCAACCTTTCTTTCCGGTAAGCCTGTTTAGCACTGCTTTACCGGAAAGCGTAAAGCAGTGACGTCCACGATGTCCCTGCCCTATAAAAATAATGCCTGACAGGTAAGGCTTTGCCGCGCCTGTTGGCAACGCTGCGTTCGCTCGCGCGAGCGCGGAGGGACTGTTTATGCTGAAAAATTTTACCCGGCAGCTGTTCGCGCAGCTTAGCCGCCATTTACCACATCGTTTGATCCAGCGCGATCCGCTGCCCGATGCCCGCAATCTGGCCAGCGCGCCGATCCCGGATTCACTCGGCAAGCGCTGCCTGGACGTGGCGGCCATGGATGAGCAGGAGATCTGGCGCGCGTTCGATAGCCACCCTGAAGGGCTGAACGACGTCGAAGTGGCGGCGAAAATCGCCCTGCACGGCGATAACCAAATCCCGGCGCAGAAGCCGTCGCCGTGGTGGGTTCATCTGTGGACCTGCTATCGCAACCCGTTCAACCTGCTGTTGACGGTGCTCGGCATCGTCTCCTATTCCACTGAAGATTTGTTCGCTGCGGGCGTTATCGCGCTGATGGTCGGCATCTCGACGCTGCTTAACTTCATTCAGGAAGCGCGCTCGACCAAAGCGGCGGATGCGCTGAAGGCGATGGTCAGCAATACCGCCACGGTGTTACGGGTCATCAACGAACAGGGCGAGAGCCGCTGGCTCGAACTACCCATCGACCAACTGGTGCCGGGCGATATTGTCAGGCTATCGGCGGGAGATATGATCCCGGCTGACCTGCGCATCATTGTGGCGCGCGACCTGTTTGTCGCTCAGGCCTCGCTGACCGGCGAATCGCTGCCGGTTGAAAAAGTCGCGCGCACCCGCGATCCGCTACAAACCAATCCGCTGGAATGCGACACCCTGTGCTTTATGGGGACCAACGTGGTGAGCGGCTCGGCGCAGGCTATCGTCTACGCCACCGGCGGCAACACCTGGTTCGGCCAGCTTGCCGGGCGCGTCAGCGAGCAGGAAAGCGAGCCGAACGCCTTCCAGAAAGGCATCAGCCGGGTCAGCATGCTGCTGATCCGCTTTATGCTGGTGATGGCGCCGGTGGTGCTGCTGATCAACGGCTACACCAAAGGCGACTGGTGGGAAGCGGCGCTGTTCGCGCTGTCGGTGGCGGTCGGCCTGACGCCGGAGATGTTGCCGATGATCGTCACCTCGACGCTGGCGCGCGGGGCGGTGAAGCTGTCAAAACAAAAAGTGATCGTCAAACACCTCGACGCCATTCAAAACTTTGGCGCGATGGATATCCTCTGCACCGATAAAACCGGCACCCTGACCCAGGATAAAATCGTGCTGGAGAACCATACCGATGTTTCCGGTAAATCCAGCGAGAGAGTCCTGCACACCGCCTGGCTCAATAGCCATTATCAGACGGGGCTGAAAAACCTGCTCGACACCGCGGTGCTGGAAGGGGTAGAGCTGGATGCCGCTCGCGGTCTCGCGGAGCGCTGGCAGAAGGTGGATGAGATCCCGTTCGACTTCGAACGCCGCCGCATGTCGGTGGTGGTAAAAGAGCAGGACGACGCGCATCAGCTGATCTGTAAAGGGGCGCTGCAGGAGATCCTCAACGTCTCGACTCAGGTGCGCTACAACGGTGAAATCGTACCGCTGGACGACACCATGCTGCGCCGTATCCGCCGGGTGACCGATACCCTGAACCGTCAGGGGCTGCGGGTGGTGGCGGTGGCGACCAAATACCTGCCGGCGCGGGAAGGCGACTATCAGCGTGCGGATGAATCCGACCTGATCCTCGAAGGCTACATCGCCTTCCTCGATCCGCCGAAAGAGACCACCGCCCCGGCGCTGAAAGCGCTGAAGGCCAGCGGCATTACGGTAAAAATCCTCACCGGCGACAGCGAACTGGTGGCGGCGAAAGTGTGTCATGAAGTGGGGCTGGATGCGGGCGAAGTGGTGATTGGCAGCCAGATTGAAGCCATGAGCGACGACGAACTGGCAGCGCTGGCGAAACGCACCACGCTGTTCGCGCGCCTGGCGCCGCTGCATAAAGAGCGCATCGTGACGCTGCTGAAACGCGAAGGTCACGTGGTGGGCTTTATGGGTGACGGTATTAACGACGCCCCGGCGCTACGCGCGGCGGATATTGGCATTTCCGTTGACGGGGCGGTGGATATCGCCCGCGAGGCGGCGGATATCATTCTGCTGGAAAAAAGCCTGATGGTACTGGAGGAAGGGGTTATCGAAGGCCGCCGCACCTTCGCCAACATGCTCAAGTACATCAAAATGACCGCCAGCTCCAACTTCGGCAACGTCTTCAGCGTGCTGGTGGCCAGCGCCTTCCTGCCGTTTCTGCCGATGTTGCCGCTGCACCTGTTGATTCAGAACCTGCTGTACGATGTCTCCCAGGTGGCGATTCCGTTTGATAACGTCGACGATGAGCAGATCCGTAAGCCGCAGCGCTGGAACCCGGCCGATCTCGGGCGTTTTATGGTCTTCTTCGGGCCGATCAGCTCGATTTTCGATATCCTCACCTTTGGCCTGATGTGGTGGGTGTTCCACGCCAACAGCGTCGAGATGCAGACCCTGTTCCAGTCCGGCTGGTTCATTGAAGGGCTGCTGTCGCAGACGCTGATTGTGCATATGATTCGTACCCGCCGCATTCCGTTCGTCCAGAGCCGCGCCGCGTGGCCGCTGTTCGCGATGACGCTGCTGGTGATGGCGGTGGGGATCGCGCTGCCGTTCTCGCCGCTGGCGGGCTACCTGCAGCTGCAGGCGCTGCCGCTCAGCTATTTCCCATGGCTGGTGGCGATTCTGGCGGGTTACATGGTGTTGACCCAGACCGTTAAAGGCTTCTACAGCCGCCGTTACGGCTGGCAGTAGAGGTTTCGCCCCTTTGCCGTTCGGCAGAGGGGCTTACCGGTATTTCTCTTAAATCTCATCAAGTTGTGAAGCCCGTCATCACCATGTATTGACGCAATTTTGTGCGCATGTTAACCCAATGTTTTGCTTTTTTTGGCCCGTCATAAAAAGGAACATTGATGATTAACACCGTGCGTTACAGTCTGCTGACCAGCGGAATATTACTGAGCAGCATGGCGCTTGCCGCCCCGGCGGGCGATCTGCCGCTGATGCCGTGGCCCGCCCATGTGGAGCGCCCGCAGGCGCAGGGGGCGTTGGCGCTAAATAATCAGCTGACGATCAACGTCAGCGGTGACGATCTTGGCGAGGCGGCGAACCGCTGGCGCGAACGTCTTGCGCGGCAAACCGGCTGGACGCTCCAGCCGCAGACGGCGCCGGCAAAAAGCCCAACCATTAACGTGATCGTCAGTAAAAAAGTGCCTTTCCTGCCGCAGCCGGATAGCGACGAAAGCTATCAGCTAACCGTTAACGCAGACGGCGCGACCCTGAAAGCCAATACGCGTTTTGGCGCGCTGCGCGGCATGGAAACGCTGCTACAGCTGGTACAAAACGGCCCTGACGGCACCACCATTCCTTATGTCGCCATTGACGATGCGCCGCGCTTCCCGTGGCGTGGACTGCTGCTGGATTCCGCCCGTCACTTTATGCCGCTGTCGGCGATCAAGCGGCAGATTGATGGTATGGCGGCGGCGAAGCTTAACGTACTGCACTGGCATCTGACCGACGATCAGGGCTGGCGCTTCGCCTCCAGCCGCTATCCGAAGCTGCAGCAGCAGGCCAGCGACGGCCTGTTTTATACCCAGGCGCAGATGAAAGACATTGTGCGCTATGCCGCCGAACGCGGTATTCGCGTGGTGCCGGAAATCGATATGCCGGGCCACGCCTCGGCGATCGCCGTGGCTTATCCGGAGCTGATGAGCGCGCCGGGGCCTTACGCGATGGAGCGCCACTGGGGTGTGCTGAAACCGGTTCTCGACCCAACAAAAGAGGCCACCTACGCGTTTGCCGAGGCGATGGTCAGCGAACTGGCGGCTATCTTCCCCGATCCGTATCTGCATATCGGCGGTGATGAAGTCGATGATAGCCAGTGGCGCGCCAATCCGGCCATTCAGAAATTCCTCAAAGAGAAGGGGCTGGCGGACAGCCACGCGCTACAGGCGTACTTCAACCGGCGCCTGGAGACGTTACTCGAAAAACATCACCGGCAGATGGTCGGCTGGGATGAAATCTACCACCCTGATTTACCGAAGAGCATTCTGATTCAGTCCTGGCAGGGGCAGGACGCATTAGGCGACGTCGCCAAACACGGCTATCGCGGCATTCTCTCCACCGGTTTTTACCTCGACCAGCCGCAGTACACCGCCTATCACTATCGTAATGAGATTATCCCGCAGGGGCTTAACGGTGTGGATACGATTACCGATAACGACAGCGCCCAGAGCTGGCAGTTTTCGATGCCGCGCCTGAAGGGCAGCGCGGTTGAGGGCAGCTTTACGCTGGTAAAAGGCGATAGCGGCTGGCGTGGATTTATTGATTTTAAAGGGAAATCACGGCGTGCCGTGCAGGAGATTGAATGGCTCGGCGACAATCAGGTCACGTTCCGCGTCGATACCTGGATGGGCGAGACCCGCCCGGTGCTAACCATTAACGACGACAAGCTCGCAGGCTACTTCCTGCTTGGCAACACCCGTTATCCCATTGACGGCAAGCGGCTGGATGCCGTACCGCAGGGCATTCAGCCGACGCTGCCCGACGCGCAGCAACAGAAGAATCTGCTCGGCGGCGAGGCGGCGCTGTGGGCGGAAAACGTCGCCGCGCCGGTCATCGATATCAAGCTGTGGCCGCGGGCTTTTGCGGTGGCGGAGCGGCTGTGGTCGGCCGAAGACGTCAAAGACAGCGACAATATGTATCAGCGCCTGCAGGCGATGGACAGTTGGTCAACGGTCTCCGTCGGCCTGCAGCAGCACACTCAGCAGCTGGAGCAGTTCACCCGCCTGGCGAACAGCAGCCATACGCTGGCGTTGCAGATCCTCGCCGAGGCGCTGGAGCCGGCGCATTACTACACCCGTCAACATCTCAAGTTCCAGGCGAACAATTACCATCAATTTGAACCGCTTAACCGGCTGGCCGATGCGCTGCCGGCGGAGAGCGACACCGTACGCAGCCTGAACCAGTGGGCGGAGCGGCTAATCAGCGATGCCGAGGATACTGAGAGCGCCGATGCGCTGCGCCACGTCTTTACCCGCTGGCAGAACAACAGCGGCGATGCGCTGGCGCTGACCGACAATAACTATCAGCTGGCGGCGATTAAACCGGTGGTGCAGCAGGTTGATAAGCTGGCGAGCCTCGGGCTGCGCTTGACCGATCTGGTGGCGCGGCAGGGAACGCTGGACGATAAAGAGTTCGCCTCAATCCAGGCGCAACTGGATACGGCGGCGAAAACCCAGGATGAGCTGGTGATTGCGGCGGTCTATCCGCTGGAGAAACTGCTACGGGCAACGAAGATAAAATAGGGCATTTCCCTCACCCCGCGGATGGCGCAAGCGCCTGGGGTGAGGGCAGAGAAGCGCTTAGCGACGGATCGCGATAGCTTCAATCTCAATCTTCACGTCTTTCGGCAGACGTGCGACTTCTACGCAGGAACGCGCCGGGAAAGTGGCGTTATGCTCGGTGAAGAACGCTTCATACGAGGCATTCACGGTGGCGAAATCGTTCAGATCTTTCACGAAAACGGTGGTTTTCACGATATCGCCCACTTTCAGGCCAGCGGCTTCAACGATAGCTTTTACGTTGTCCAGGGACTGACGCGCCTGCGCGGCGACATCTTCCGGCACGCTGCCGGTTTTCGGGTCTACTGGGATCTGGCCGGAAGTGATGATCATGCTACCCAGATCAACACCTTGTACATATGGGCCGATAGCTGCTGGTGCCTTTTCCGTCGCAATAGTTTTGCTCATAATATCTCCAGATGAACTGCAGTAATTAGGTCGTAGCCATTATAGGGAGGGCCGGTATTAATACCAACCGCAATTAGTTGGCCAGCACCACATAATGGGAAAACTCTTTTTCACAGTATTTGCATTTGAGTGCGATGTCATCGGCGCGTTTTTTCACTGCGAAACTCGACGAAACCGGCTCAGCGTGACTGATGCAGTTGCTGTTCGGGCAGACCAGCACGCTGTTGATGCGCTCCGGCAGGCTCGGGCGGGATTTGCCCACCACTTCGTAATCATCGATACGGTTAACCGTTGCGTCCGGCGCATACAGCGCCAGCTGATTGACCTGCTCATCGGTCAGGAAGGTGTTCTCGATTTTAATCAAATCTTTACGGCCCATCTCGCCGGACGGCAGGTTCAGGCCGATGGTGATGCGCTGGTCGGTTTCGGTCAGCTTGAACAGGGTCAACAACTTGAAGCCGACCTGGGCCGGGATATGGTCGATCACGGTGCCGCGTTTAATGGCTTCTACTTGCAGTTTATTGTCGTGTGTCATCTCTCATTCCCCCTTATTGTGCCAGCTCGCTATTCAATACCAGTGCCAGTAACGCCTGGCGGGCGAAGATGCCGTTGCCGGCCTGTTGGAAGTACCAGGCGTGCGGCGTTTTATCGACGTCGGTGGTGATTTCATCAACGCGCGGCAGCGGGTGCAGCACCTTCATGTTGACGCGGGCGCCTTCGAGATCCGCGGCGCGCAGCACGAACTGCGCCTTCACGTTGGCGTATTCCGATGGGTCAAGGCGCTCTTTCTGCACGCGAGTCATATACAGAATATCGACCTCAGCCATTACTTCGTCGATGGCGCTATGCAGGCTCCAGGCGATGCCTTTTTCATCCAGCATATCGAGAATGTACTGCGGCATCGCCAGCGCGTCCGGGGCGATGAAGTAGAAGCGGTTGCCGTTGAATTTGGCCAGCGCCTGGGTCAGCGAGTGTACGGTACGGCCATATTTCAGGTCGCCGACCATCGCGACATTGAGGTTCTCAAGGCGGCCCTGAGTTTCCTGAATGGTGAACAGGTCGAGCAGGGTTTGCGTTGGATGCTGATTGGCGCCGTCGCCGGCGTTGAGAATCGGTACGTTGCCGGAGAATTCGGTTGCCAGACGCGCGGCGCCCTCTTGCGGATGGCGCATTACGATAGCGTCGACGTAGGTGCTGATAACCGAAATGGTGTCGGCCAGGGTTTCGCCTTTCTTGCCGAGCGAGGTGTTGCTGCTGTCGGAGAAGCCGACCACGCTGGCGCCGAGGCGGTGCATGGAGGTTTCAAAAGAGAGGCGAGTACGGGTGGAGGCTTCAAAGAAACAGCTGGCGATAACCTTATGCTTCAGCAGCTCGGGTTGCGGATTGGCTTTCAGCTTTGCGGCTGTCGCCAGCACCAGTTCGAGGTCTTCGCGGCTGAGATCGTTTATGGAAATGATATGTTTTTGATATAGCGGGTTAGCCATGCTTATCTCCTGACGCCTGAGCAAAAAAAAAGCCCCTTAAATAAGGGGCTTCGAGAATTCATTGAGCAACGGAAAGAAAAACGCCAGGCCAGTGCCTGCTTTCAGACGCGGTAAGACACAGCAATGTCGTACGCAATTGACCATATTTCCTCCCGGCAAAACGGCTGGCATTATACGCAGCTTTGATGAGCAATCAAGCGATTAATCCACAATCAGGGAAACGTTTGCCTGCGAAGGCTGCGCCAGCGCAAAAAACCGCGATAAAAATGTGGTCTGGTAGTGGTAAGCAGCGTATAAAACAAAAATGAAAAGCTGTTTTATATTTGAGGGCTACTATGATTATCGGCAATATTCATCATCTGCAATCCTGGCTGCCGGACGCGCTGCGTCAGGCGATTGAGCATGTTAAAGCCCACGTTAGCGAGTCGACGCCGCTCGGCAAGCACGACATCGACGGCAATAATCTGTTCTATCTGATTTCTGAAGACAGCACCGAAGCACAGGCCGAGCGTCGCGCCGAGTATCACGCCCGCTATCTGGATATTCAAATTGTACTTCGCGGTCAGGAAGGGATGACCTTCAGCACCTTACCCGCAGGCGAGCCGCAGACTGACTGGCTGGCGGACAAAGACATCGCCTTCCTCGCCGAGGGCGCGCAGGAGAAAACCGTTATCCTTAACGAGGGCGATTTTGTGGTGTTTTATCCAGGCGAAGTGCATAAACCGCTCTGTGCGGTCGGGGCGCCGGCGAAGGTGCGCAAAGCGGTGGTGAAGGTGCTGATGGCTTAAAACGGGTAGCCCGGATACGCGTAGCGCGCTATCCGGGAACCTACCGTGATTAATGGTTATTTTCCAAGCGTCGCCACCATCACCGCTTTGATGGTGTGCATACGGTTTTCCGCCTGATCGAAGACGATGCTCGCTGGGGATTCAAAGACTTCATCGGTCACTTCCATACCGCCGTGCAGTCCATACTCCGCCGCCATCTGTTTGCCGAGAATGGTCTGGTCATCGTGGAACGCGGGCAGACAATGCAGGAATTTCACCTGCGGGTTGCCGGTTAATTGCAGCATGGCTTTATTCACCTGATAGCCGCGCAGCAGGGCGATACGCTCCGCCCATTTCTCTTTCGCCTCGCCCATCGATACCCACACGTCGGTATAAATGAAATCGGCGCCTTTTACGCCCGCGGCGATATCTTCCGTCAGGGTAATATTGCCGCCGTGCTTTTTCGCCAGCGCAGTGCATTCCGCCACTAAACCCTCTTCCGGCCAGCAGGCTTTCGGTGCCACCAGACGCAGGTCCAGCCCGGTCAGCGCGGCGGCTTCTAGCATGGAGTTACCCATGTTGTTACGCGCGTCGCCGGCGTAGACCAGCGTCATTTCATTAAATGCCTTACCCGGCAGGTGCTCTTGCATGGTCAGCAGGTCGGCCAGTAGCTGTGTCGGGTGGAATTCATCGGTCAGGCCGTTCCATACCGGCACGCCGGCATATTCCGCCAGGGTTTCCACCAGCTCCTGGCCGTAGCCGCGATACTGAATACCGTCATACATGCGACCCAGCACGCGGGCGGTATCTTTCATGGATTCTTTGTGGCCGATTTGGCTTCCGCTGGAACCGAGATAGGTCACGCGGGCGCCCTGGTCGTAAGCGGCAACTTCGAAAGAGCATCGTGTGCGGGTTGAGTCTTTTTCGAAGATGAGCGCGATGTTTTTGCCCTTCAGTTTCTGGGCCTCGATACCGTTTTTCTTATCGGCTTTTAATTGCGCGGCCAGGTCGACAAGGCCGGTAATTTCTGCAGCAGTAAAATCCAGTAATCTCAAGAAATGCTTCTGATATAACGCGGACATAATTCCCTCACCTGGCAAACGCTACTATTGAATTAAAATTCACTTTATATGTATGAATATTCATTTGCAACCCCGAGTTAGAAATCTTTTACACAGAAGGTGGAGGCAATCACGGCGGTATGTGACAATAGGAGTATCTGCCGCACATTATGAGGAACGAGCCATGGCAAACCCGGAACTACTGGAAGAACAGCGTGAGGAAACGCGTCTGATTATCGAAGAGCTGCTGGAAGATGGCAGCGATCCGGACGCGCTGTATACCATTGAGCATCATCTCTCTGCCGACGATTTCGAAACGTTGGAAAAAGTGGCGGTAGAGGCCTTCAAGATGGGTTATGAAGTCACCGAGCCGGAAGAGCTGGAAGTCGAAGAAGGTGAAGTGGTGATCTGCTGCGATATCCTGAGCGAAAGCGCGCTCAATGCCGATCTGATCGACGCCCAGGTTGAACAGCTGATGAACCTGGCGGAAAAATTCAACGTCGAGTACGACGGTTGGGGTACCTACTACGAAGACCCGAACGGCGAAGACGATGACGGCGAAGATGACGAAGATTTAATTGACGAAGACGACAACGGCGTACGCCACTAAGTCGTCAACGGATACGGCGGCGTCTGCCGCCGTATATACCCGTCCTGATTAGGGTATAGCCTGGAGCTTCAATGGATTACCCGCAAATACTCTCCCCGATTTTAGCATTCCTGCACTGCCCAACGCCGCAGGCGTGGATTGACGAAGCCCGTAAACCGGACAACCTGCCGCTGCTGTTGACCGACCATATGGTATGCGAGCTGAAAGCGGCGCAAAACGCCATGCTGCTGGTGCGCCGCTACGTCGCCGATAAAGATGGCGCCGACGAGCTGCTGGAATGCCTGAAACCGTACGAAGACTTTACCTATCGCCGTGGGCCGGAGCCGGATTTTGTCGCTCTGCATAAACGGATCAACAAAAGCGCCATGCCGCGAACCAACGACCCGTGGGGCAGCCAGTTGCTCGACAGCATGATTCTGCTTATCAAAGAGGAGCTGCACCACTTCTGGCAGGTGCGTGAGATCATGCTGGCGCGGGATATCCCTTACGTCAAAATCACCGCCAGCAACTATGCCCGCGGTATGCGCCGGGAGGTGCGATCCCATGAGCCGGTGATGCTAATCGATAAGCTGATTTGCGGCGCTTATATCGAAGCGCGCTCCTGCGAGCGATTTGCCGCGCTGGCGCCGTGGCTGGATGATGATTTACAGAAGTTTTATCTGTCGTTGCTGCGCTCCGAGGCCCGGCATTATCAGGACTACCTGGACCTGGCGCAGAAGATAGCGGGGGGAGATATCAGCGAGCGCGTACGCCAGCTTGGCGAGGCGGAAGCGGCATTGATCCTCCGCCCGGAGCCCGAGTTCCGTTTCCACAGCGGCGTGCCGACGGCGCCGTAGCCCGCGGTATTCGGCCCCTGTAGCCCCGGTAAGCGCAGCGCTACCGGGGAGGCCCACGGTAGCGAGGCGTTACAGCGTTTTCAACATCCGTACTTCACAATCGACGTGGCCGGTGCAGCCCAGCGGCTCGTCAATATGCTCAAACCCGAGATGCTCATACAAGCCAATCGCTTCTTTCAAAAAAGCGGTGGTTTCCAGATAGCAGCGTTTAAAACCCTGCTCGCGGGCGTAATCCATCGCCATCAGCGCCAGCTTTTTCGCCAGCCCTTTGCCGCGCGCCGAGGACATAAAGTACATTTTCTGTAGCTCACAGATATCGGACTCGCTACACGAGAGCGGCGCCACGCCGCCGCCGCCGACCACTTCGCCATTTTGCTCAACCACCCAATAAGCGGAGCCAGGTTGGCTATAGAGCTCATAGAGTTCATCCAGATTCGGGTCAGCGACCGTATAGCCTTTATCGGCGGTCAGACCGTATTCCGCGGAGACCTGGCGGATAACATTGGCAATCGCCGGATTATCAGTGGCCGTGATGCGGCGCAGGGATAGCGTTAGGGTTGCGCTCGTATTCATTTGAAGACTCATTACATAATAATGACGGATGATGTTGTTAATAACACTGCGGGCGGGGAGAGTGCAAGCGAGGATCTTTCATAAAATAACGCCCCTTACCGGATGGGATAAGGGGCGGGAGGATTACAGCGCGGCGATCACTGCCTGCTGTTCAATCAGTTTCGCTTTCGCTTCCGCGTAGCCTTCCAGCTTCTCACGCTCTTTGGCGATAACCGCTTCCGGCGCGCGGGCCACAAAGCCTTCGTTGGACAGCTTGCTTTCGATACGGCCGATTTCCGCTTCGACTTTCGCCACTTCTTTTGCCAGACGCGCCAGCTCGGCTTCTTTGTCGATAAGACCCGCCATCGGGATCAGCAGCTCGGCGCCGTCGATAATCTTGGTCACGGAAACCGGACCTTTATCATCGGCAGGCAGCACGGTGATGCTTTCCAGACGCGCCAGGTTCAGCAGGAAGCTGCGGTTGTCGTTAACACGACGCTCGGCATCTTTGCTACAGCCGCGCAGCAGCAGTTCCAGCGGTTTACCCGGAGCGATGTTCATCTCCGCACGGATGTTACGTACGGCGACGATCGCCTGCTTCAGCCATTCGGTGTCGGCTAGCGCCGCTTCATCAACCTGAGAAGCCTCGTACTGCGGGAACGGTTGCAGCATGATGGTATCGGCGGTGATACCGCAGATTACTTTCACGCGCTGCCAGATGGTCTCGGTGATGAACGGGATGATCGGATGCGCCAGGCGCAGCAGACCTTCCAGCACGGTCACCAGCGTATGGCGAGTCCCGCGCAGCTCCGCTTCGCTGCCACCGTTCATGACCGGCTTGGTCAGTTCGAGGTACCAGTCGCAGAACTGGTTCCAGGTAAATTCATACAGGATGCCCGCGGCGATGTCGAAGCGGAAGTTATCCAGCGCTTCGCGGTACGCTTTCACGGTCTGGTTGAATTCAGCCAGGATCCAGCGGTCGGCCAGGGACAGCACCATCTCGCCGCCATTAAAACCACAATCCTGATCTTCGGTATTCATCAGTACGAAGCGGCTGGCGTTCCACAGCTTGTTGCAGAAGTTACGGTAACCTTCCAGACGCTTCATATCCCAGTTGATGTCGCGGCCGGTAGAGGCCAGCGCCGCCAGGGTGAAACGCAGGGCGTCGGTGCCGTGCGGCTCGATGCCGTTCGGGAACTGTTTCTCGGTGCGCTTACGGATTTTTTCCGCCAGCTGCGGCTGCATCATGTTACCGGTACGTTTCTCCAGCAGCTCCGGCAGGGTGATGCCGTCAACCATATCCAGCGGGTCAATGACGTTACCCTTGGATTTAGACATCTTCTGGCCTTCGTCGTCGCGGATAAGGCCGGTCATGTAGACGGTCTTAAACGGAACCTGCGGCTTGCCGTTTTCATCTTTAATGAAGTGCATGGTCATCATGATCATGCGGGCAATCCAGAAGAAGATAATGTCGAAGCCGGACACCATCACGCTGGTCGGGTGGAACTGACGCAGCGCGTCGGTGTTTTCCGGCCAGCCGAGGGTGGAGAAGGTCCACAGCGCGGAAGAGAACCAGGTATCAAGGACGTCTTCGTCCTGACGCAGCGCGACGTCGGCGCCGAGATTATTTTCCTGGCGTACTTCGTCTTCGGTGCGGCCAACGTAGACGTTGCCCTGATCGTCGTACCATGCCGGGATGCGGTGACCCCACCACAGCTGACGGGAAATACACCAGTCCTGAATATCGCGCATCCAGGAGAAGTACATGTTTTCGTACTGCTTCGGCACGAACTGAATGTCGCCGTTCTCAACGGCTTCGACTGCCGGCTTGGCCAGCACGTCGGCACGCACGTACCACTGGTCGGTCAGCATCGGTTCGATAACCACGCCGCCGCGGTCGCCGTAAGGCACGGTCAGGTCGTGCGGTTTGATCTCTTCCAGCAGGCCCAACGCGTCGACGGCGGCAACCATCGCTTTACGCGCGGCAAAACGTTCCATCTTCTGGAATTCAGCCGGGATCTCGTTGGAATAGACGTCGGATTCGTTGCCTTTGGTATCGTAGACTTCCGCGCTTTCGCGGATGTCGCCATCAAAGGTCAAAATATTAATCATCGGCAGCTGATGACGGCGGCCAACTTCGTAGTCGTTAAAGTCGTGCGCCGGGGTGATTTTCACGCAGCCGGTGCCTTTTTCCATGTCGGCGTGTTCGTCGCCAACAATTGGAATGCGGCGGTTAACCAGCGGCAGCACCACGAATTTACCGATCAGGTCTTTGTAACGCGGATCTTCCGGGTTAACGGCCACGCCGGTATCGCCCAACAGGGTTTCCGGACGGGTGGTGGCGACCACCAGGTAATCTTTACCGTCAGCGGTTTTCGCGCCATCGGCCAGCGGATAGCGGATGTGCCACATGGAACCTTTCGATTCGCGGTTCTCTACTTCCAGGTCAGAGATGGCGGTGCGCAGTTTCGGGTCCCAGTTGACCAGGCGCTTGCCGCGATAAATCAGGTCTTCTTTGTACAGGCGAACGAAGACTTCTTTTACCGCGTTGGACAGGCCTTCATCCATCGTGAAGCGCTCGCGCTCCCAGTCGACGGAGTTGCCGAGGCGGCGCATCTGGCGGGTAATGGTACCGCCGGATTCCGCTTTCCACTGCCAGATTTTATCGATGAAGGCATCGCGGCCGTAGTCGTGGCGGGTTTTACCTTCTTCAGCGGCAATCTTACGCTCAACCACCATTTGGGTAGCGATACCCGCGTGGTCGGTACCGGCCTGCCACAGGGTGTTTTTACCCTGCATGCGCTGGTAGCGAATCATGGTATCCATGATGGTTTGCTGGAAGGCATGACCCATATGCAAACTGCCGGTGACGTTCGGCGGCGGGATCATGATGCAGAAGCTCTCCTGGCTTTCATCACCATTCGGTTTGAAATAGCCCTGCTTTTCCCAGTGCTCGTAAAGCGGCTGTTCGATATCTTGTGGGTTGTATGTCTTTTCCATTATTTCCAGGTTGCCGTGTTCAGGTTGAAACCAGCCATGCGGTACGCTTTATAGCGTTCGCGCGCCAGTTGTTTCAGAGAATCTTCGTAAGGGACAAAGTCTATCACTTCTGTGAAAGCGGTGGCAAAATCTGCAAAGTTTAGCCGCAGGCTGATAAGAATATCCCGCGGGCTGCTGTTGCGCTTTTGCGGCCAGGCAATTTCTACCGGCGCGCCGCCTCTCGGGCCTTCGCCCGCCAGGTTATGCGGCACAAAGCTCTCCGGCGGCCGCGTCCACAGCGCTTCGTCAAGGCGAATAGCCTGCTGTTCATCTTCACAGGCGATCAGGACGCGTTTGCCGTTGCGCCAACGTTCTGCGGCAATTTCACACACCAGCTGCTCGACGGCGCTGAGCTCGTCGACGATGGTGTCATTGTCCAGAAGATAGAACGTTGCGTTTTTCATATATGGGGCTTCTTGTTGTGGATTTAAATGCAAAGCCGGGTGGCGCTACGCTTACCCGGCCTACATACGGCATTTTTCCGTAGGCCCGGTAAGCGTAGCGCCACCGGGCATCAGACGGCAATCACTCTTCGCCGTTAAAACCCGCACGATTGAGCAGGAACTGCGACAGCAGCGCCACCGGGCGGCCGGTCGCGCCTTTGGCCTTACCGGAACGCCAGGCGGTACCGGCGATGTCGAGGTGCGCCCAGTTGTACTTGCGGGTGAAGCGTGACAGGAAGCAGCCAGCGGTAATCGCGCCGCCAGGACGGCCGCCGATGTTCGCCATATCCGCAAAGTTGGACTCCAGCTGATCCTGGAACTCGTCGGCCAGCGGCAGACGCCATGCGCGGTCGCCGGCCAGTTCGGAGGCGCCGATCAGCTCATGAGCCAGCGGGTTATGGTTCGACATCAGGCCGGTGATGTGATGGCCGAGGGCAATCACGCAGGCGCCGGTCAGCGTCGCCACATCGATAACCGCTTCCGGCTCGAAGCGCTCAACGTAGGTCAGCACATCGCACAATACCAGACGGCCTTCGGCGTCGGTATTCAGCACTTCAACGGTCTGCCCGGACATGGTGGTCAGAACATCGCCCGGGCGATACGCGCGACCGCCAGGCATATTTTCACAGCCTGCCAGCACGCCGATGACGTTTAGCGGCAGCTGCAGCTCGGCAACCATTCGCATTACGCCGTAGACCGCCGCCGCGCCGCACATGTCGTACTTCATCTCGTCCATGCCTTCGGCAGGCTTGATGGAGATACCGCCGGAGTCGAAGGTCAGGCCTTTACCGACCAGCACGATAGGGCGCGCGTCTTCAGACGGGTTGCCTTTATACTCGATGACCGACATCAGCGACTCGTTCTGCGAGCCGTTGCCGACGGCGAGATAGGAGTTCATCCCCAGCTCGCGCATCTGCTGTTCGCCGATCACGCGGGTGATGACGTTCTTGCTGTAAGTGTCGGCCAACTGGCGCGCCTGGGAAGCAAGGTAAGCCGCGTTACAGATATTCGGCGGCATATTGCCGAGATCTTTCGCCGCTTTGATACCGGCGGCGATCGCCAGGCCATGTTGAATGGCGCGTTCGCCGCTGGTGAGTTCGCGGCGAGTCGGCACGTTAAAGACCATTTTACGCAGCGGGCGACGTGGCTCGCTTTTGTTGGTCTTCAACTGATCGAAGCTGTACAGCGTCTCTTTGGCGGTTTCAACGGCCTGGCGAACTTTCCAGTAGTTGTTGCGGCCCTTGACGTGCAGTTCGGTCAGGAAGCAGACGGCCTCCATCGAGCCAGTGTCATTCAGAGTATTAATGGTTTTCTGAATAACTTGTTTGTACTGACGTTCATCCAGTTCGCGCTCTTTACCACAGCCGATGAGCAGAATGCGCTCAGACAGGATGTTCGGCACATGGTGCAGTAACAACGTCTGGCCTGGCTTGCCTTCGAGCTCGCCGCGACGCAGCAGGGCGCTGATGTAACCGTCGCTGATTTTATCGAGTTGTTCGGCGATGGGGGAGAGGCGGCGTGGTTCGAAGACGCCGACCACGATACAGGCACTCCGCTGCTTCTCCGGGCTACCGCTTTTTACACTGAACTCCATGCACTATGCTCCTGAATCTTAAAGACAACAGTGGTGGCTACGGCTATACTCGTCGCCTTTCCAGTTGCAGATGCGTTGGCTACGCCTGCTTACCCCTGACGCTGGCTGATGCCGCTTTGGGGCTTCACAGTCCTGCCGCCTTTCTACAACTCGAAATCCATTGAGTATATAATTGCAAGCTTTCGTAACTCATGTCCGCTGTTGCGGTGACTTCGTGTTAATCTTAACGTTATTACGGCCTTGGTTCGTCAGAAAAGATCCTGATACGCAGAACCGATGAGTCATTTAATCTTAGCGATGTTTTCGACGACAAAAGAGAATAAATGACGTTTAAGCCATGAAACAAGCAATTTTCCTGCAATAAGACGGGTTTTTACGGGCGTATTTATAGTGATAATCATAAGATATCTGGTTCGTGAGACGCTGAAAAGCCAGTTGGCGATCCTATTCATCCTGTTACTGATTTTCTTCTGTCAGAAACTCGTCAGGATCCTTGGCGCCGCGGTAGATGGCGATATCCCGACCAACCTGGTGCTCTCGCTGTTAGGGCTGGGCGTACCGGAAATGGCGCAGCTCATTCTGCCCCTGAGTCTTTTCCTCGGGCTGTTGATGACGCTGGGCAAACTGTATACCGAAAGCGAAATTACGGTGATGCACGCCTGCGGCTTAAGTAAAGCCGTATTGATTAAGGCGGCAATGATCCTCGCCCTGTTTACCGGCGCCGTCGCGGCAGTCAACGTGATGTGGGCGGGGCCGTGGTCGTCGCGCCATCAGGATGAAGTGCTGGCGGAAGCCAAAGCCAACCCTGGAATGGCGGCGCTGGCTCAGGGCCAGTTCCAGCAGGCCAGCGACGGCAGCGCTGTGTTGTTTATCGAAAACGTGAACGGCAACCGCTTCAACGACGTGTTCCTTGCGCAATTGCGGCCGAAAGGCAACGCGCGTCCTTCCGTTGTAGTGGCGGATTCCGGCGAACTGTCGCAGAAAAAAGACGGATCCCAGGTGGTCACTATGACTCAGGGGACGCGTTTTGAGGGCACGGCGATGCTGCGCGATTTCCGTATTACCGACTTCAAAAACTACCAGGCGGTAATTGGCCATCAAGCGGTAGCGGCCGATCCCAGCGACACCGAACAGATGAATATGCGCACCCTCTGGAAGACCGATACCGCGCGCGCGCGCGCCGAACTGCACTGGCGATTTACGCTGGTGGCGGCGGTGTTCATGATGGCGCTGATGGTTGTCCCGCTTAGCGTGGTGAACCCGCGTCAGGGCCGCGTGCTGTCTATGCTGCCGGCGATGCTGCTGTATCTGGTGTTCTTCCTGCTGCAAACGTCGATCAAATCGAACGCGGGTAAAGGCAAAATGGACCCCGCTATCTGGATGTGGGGCGTGAACCTGCTCTACTTCGCGCTGGCGGTGTTGCTTAACCTGTGGGATACGGTGCCGATGCGTCGTTTCCGTGCCCGGTTTAATAAAGGAGCGGTGTGATGCAGGCGTTTGGCGTACTTGACCGCTATATCGGTAAAACCATTTTCAACACCATCATGATGACGCTGTTCATGCTGGTGTCGCTCTCCGGCATTATTAAGTTTGTCGACCAGCTGAAAAAAGCCGGACAGGGCAGCTATGATGCAATGGGCGCCGGGCTTTATACCATTCTCAGCGTACCAAAAGATGTGCAAATCTTCTTCCCCATGGCGGCGCTGCTTGGCGCATTGCTGGGGCTGGGGATGCTGGCGCAGCGCAGCGAACTGGTGGTGATGCAAGCTTCCGGTTTTACCCGTATGCAGGTGGCGCTGGCGGTGATGAAAACGGCGATCCCGCTGGTGTTGTTAACCATGGCGATGGGTGAGTGGGTGGCGCCGCAGGGCGAACAGATGGCGCGTAACTACCGTGCGCAGCAGATGTACGGCGGTTCACTGTTGTCGACCCAGCAGGGGCTGTGGGCGAAAGACGGGCATAATTTTGTCTACATTGAGCGGGTGAAGGGCAATGATGAGCTGGGCGGCGTGAGCATCTACCAGTTTAACGATAACCGTCGTCTGCAATCAGTTCGCTACGCCGCTTCCGCGAAGTTTGATAATGAAGCTAAGATCTGGCGCCTGTCGCAGGTGGATGAGTCTAATCTCACCGATCCAAAACAGGTTACCGGCACGCAAATGGTGAGCGGCACCTGGAAGACCAAGCTAACGCCAGACAAACTCGGCGTGGTCGCGCTGGATCCGGATGCGCTGTCAATCAGCGGCCTGCATAACTACGTGACCTATCTGAAGTCCAGCGGTCAGGATCCGGGCCGTTACCAGCTCAATATGTGGAGCAAAATCTTCCAGCCGCTGTCGGTGGCCGTGATGATGCTGATGGCGCTGTCGTTCATTTTTGGCCCACTGCGGAGCGTGGCAATGGGCGTGAGAGTGGTTACCGGGATTAGCTTCGGCTTTATCTTCTACGTACTCGACCAGATTTTTGGCCCACTGACGTTGGTTTACGGCATCCCGCCGATAATCGGCGCGCTGCTGCCAAGCGCAAGTTTCTTCCTGATAAGCCTTTGGCTGATGATGAGAAAAGCGTAGTACAATAGAAGGGTGCGAAAGCACCCTTTTTTTTCGTCTTTGCATGGAGGCATTGATGTTTGGTAAATCCCTGATATTCATTCTGCAGGTCGCTGCCGGAATCTTGTGGATCCCGGATATTTTTATCATCGCCACCATCTTCTTCGGCGCGTTGCATCCAGAGTGGGCCAGCGGCTGGTTCCTGTTTGAAGGCACAGTTTTTCTGCTTATGCTGGTGTTTTTTATCTGGTCGCTGAAACGAGCGGATGTGCTGAGCCTGACGACGGGGCTGGTGCGTGCGGGCACAGCAGAAGAGCAAAAAGCCAATCGGGTGCTGTTCTGGTTCGATCTCAATGGCACGTTAGCGGGGGTTATACTGTCGCTATCGATATTCGCTTTTCTGTTTGCTTTCGTGGTGTTGGACAAAGGCCTGCCGCTATATCTTCATCAGGTTGCGGTGGCCGTCGTGCTGGCGCTGTGCTGGCGTGGCAATCACCGCCTCGAAGCGCGCAAAAGCGCGCGGGGATATGGGGATTATTTTAAGACAACCCCCTGAGGCGACTAAGGCCTAACGCTTACGCTCACCGAGCCAACAAATAACCCGGATGAGGCGCAGCGCGCCGCCATCCGGGGTCGGCATCCTTTTTACGCTAACGGCGCCTTCCGCCGAGCAGGCTTCCCAGCATGCCGCGGACGATCTGGTTGGTGACCTGACGTACGGCGCTTTTGGCCGCGGTCTGCACGATACCATCTCGTTTACCGCCGCGCGGGCCGGTAGTGCCGAACAGAATATCTTTCAGTCCACCGAGTAGCCCGTCATCATCACCGTTTTGTTGACCTTTTGCCGGCGGTGCCGACTGCTGCTCTGTGGCGACCTGCACCCCTTTTTGCAGCATTTCGAAGGCCGACTCGCGGTCAATCTCTTCTTCATACTTGCCGTACAGCGCCGAGTGGTTAATCAGGCCATTTCGCTCATCATCGGTGACCGGCCCCATCCGTGAACATGGGGCGATGACCATTGCGCGCTCGACGACCGACGGGCTGCCTTTCTCGTCGAGGAAGGAGATCAGCGCTTCGCCGGTACCGAGCTCCTGAATGGCCTGCTCGGTACTGAATGCCGGGTTGGCGCGCATGGTCTGGGCGGCGGTTTTCACCGCTTTTTGATCCTTCGGGGTAAAGGCACGCAAGGCATGCTGTACGCGGTTGCCCAACTGACCGAGCACGGCATCCGGGATATCCGACGGATTCTGCGAGACAAAATAGACGCCGACCCCTTTAGAACGGATAAGGCGAATCACCTGCTCGATTTTATCCAGCAGTACCTGCGGCGCATCGTTAAACAGCAGGTGGGCTTCGTCGAAGAAGAACACCAGCTTCGGTTTTTCGAGGTCGCCGGCTTCCGGCAGGCGTTCGTAGAGTTCGGAGAGCATCCACAGCAGGCTGGCGGCGTAAAGCTTCGGCATCTGATAGAGCTTTTCGGCGCTGAGGATATTAATCACCCCTTTACCGCTGGCATCGACACGCATCCAGTCCTGAATATCCAGCATCGGTTCGCCGAAGAAGTGCTCTGCGCCCTGCTGCTCCAGGGTTAACAGCCCGCGCTGGATAGCGCCGACCGACGCGCTGCTGATGTTGCCGTACTGGTTCTGGAAGGCTTTAGCGTTATCACCGATAAACTGGGTGATGGCGCGGAGATCTTTAAAGTCCAGCAGCAGCAGGCCGCGATCGTCAGCAATACGGAAAATAATGTTTAGCACGCCGCTTTGTACTTCATTCAGGTTGAGCAAGCGGGCGAGCAGCAGGGGGCCGAGATCCGACACCGTGGCGCGCACCGGGTGGCCCTTTTCACCAAAGATATCCCAAACAACCACCGGGTTGGCGTGCGGCTCCCAGTCGGTAACGCCGATTTTTTCCAGACGCGCCTGAAGTTTCTCAGAGCTCTGGCCTGCTTCCGCGATACCGGTCAGGTCGCCTTTCACATCGGCCATAAAGACCGGCACGCCGATCTCGGAAAATGACTCCGCCAGTTTCTGCAAAGTTACGGTTTTACCGGTGCCGGTGGCGCCGGTAATTAGGCCGTGACGGTTAGCCATTGCAGGCAGCAGATACAGTTGTTTATCCAGCGTGCGCGCAATCAGCAGGGGTGAGCTCATGATCGATTCCTCCATTTATCCTGCGTCGATTATAGGCAACCTGACAGTAAAAAGATGGAGGAAATCGATAACTCTCAACGTTTAATCTCAGGCGCAGTGGCGCTGAATCAGCGCGATGCTCTGTTCAATCTCGCGGCGAATCTCCTCTTCGCGCCATGACGCCAGCTGCGGAGCGAAAGGCTCGAAGGCGTAATCGCCACGATATCCGCTGGCTTCGAGATGTTTTACCTGCTGGCAGGTCAGCAGCCTATCTTGTGGTGTCAGCATGATGCGCTCGTCGTCGGTCAACTGTTCGCGTGGGCGGGGATCGTCAACGCCGGAGAGGTGAACCAGACCTATCTCAGCAATGTCCAGCTGGCTGAATTCCTCTTCAGCTTGTGGATACAGGTGGTGGTGGAAAGTATCAATTAACAGCTTAAACGGTACCTGGGCGTCGCGAATGAGCGCCTGCGCCTGCGCCGCCGAGCGCAGCGAACTTTGTGGGAAGCCCAGCGGCTCAACCAGGCCCTGAACGCCATATTGTTCGAACAACGGCGCCAGCTCGCGCATAGCGGCAAGCGTTTCTTGCGGCGCTACAGCGGTGCCATCATTTAACGGGCACATCACCAGCGATTTGGCGCCAATGGACTGCGCCTCTTTCAGCAGCGACTCCGTCAGCTGACGTACTTCAGCGCTGTGGCGATTGAAGGGATAGACGGCGTTGATCGTCAGAATTTCAAGCTGGTATCGGTCGGCCAGCTTGCGCACCTGCTGGTGGGTTAGCTCATCGGTGACTTTACCGCTGGGTAAATCATTACGCAGCTCGACCTTATGCAGCCCGAGTTCGCTTACCAGACGGAAAAACGCTTCAATGCTAAGCGATGGCGCAATTTTACGATTGATACAGAAACGCTGCAGGGCAATGGCCATTTGACACTCCTGACAAGATGTTGACTGGTTTAGTTCGCTTGCCTGATAGTTAAAATGTTTATTTCATCGTTGGCAATGGATGAAATGATGGTTGTTTGAGCACGATCGCAAAATAGTTGCTGCGCTATTTCATAGTTTACATCAACGTCAACCGCATAAAATCTCACCTTCACTACCGCTGCGATATGAAATTATGTAGAGAGAGGCTTGCTGAAAAATGCGACAGCTATCACCAAAGTGGAATTTCATTTTATCTGTTTATTGAAATATAAATTTCATTTTACTACGGTTATAGCACAGCACAATCAGCGACGGGCCGTAACTTGAACGGCCTTCTACACTATGAGGCGAGAAGATGACTATCACAGGTAACTTTATTGGTGGGAAAACGGTAACCAGCAGCAGCCGGGAAACGATGCCGGTGTACGACCCGGCCACTGGCGATGTGGTTCGCGAAGTCACGCTTTCCACCGCGCAGGAGGTTTCCGACGCAATCCAGGTCGCTCGCGACGCTTTTGACAGCTGGTCCCGTACCACGCCGCTGCGCCGCGCCCGCGTGCTGTTCAATTTTAAAATGCTGCTTGAACAGCACGTCGATGAACTGGCGGGAATTATCGTTAGCGAGCACGGCAAAGTGTGGTCCGATGCGTTGGGCGAGCTGACCCGCGGCATGGAAGTGGTTGAGTTCGCTTGCGGTATTCCGCATCTCATTAAAGGTGAGTTTTCTTCCGACGTGGGTACCGGCGTCGACAGCTATTCGCTCATGCAGCCGCTGGGCGTGGTGGCGGGGATAACGCCGTTTAATTTCCCGGCTATGGTGCCGATGTGGATGTTCCCCATCGCGCTGGCCTGCGGCAACAGCTTCGTGCTGAAACCACCGGCGCTGGCGCCGACCGCGGCGGTACGCATGGCTGAATTACTGAAAGAAGCCGGTCTGCCGGACGGCGTTTTTAACGTCATTCATTGCAGCAATGAAGATGCCGAGCAGCTTTATACCGACCCGCGTATTGCCGCCGTCAGCTTTGTCGGCTCCTCCGGCGTGGCGGAATATATCTATAAAACCGCCAGCGCTCACGGAAAACGCGTTCAGGCGTTTGGCGCGGCGAAAAATCATGCCATCGTGATGCCGGACGCCGATCTTGATGCGACCGTAAATGCCATCATGGGCGGTGCGTATGGTTCCGCAGGCGAGCGCTGTATGGCCCTGCCGGTAGTGGTGGCCGTCGGTGACGAGACCGCAGATAAGCTCATTGCCCGCCTGAAACCATTAGTCGAGTCGTTGAAAGTGGGACCTGGTTGCCTGCGCGGCAAAGACGAAAACGAAATGGGGCCGGTGGTATCCGAAGCGCATCAGAAAAAAGTACTCGGCTATATTGATAAGGGAGTCAGCGAAGGGGCGTCGTTGGTGGTGGATGGCCGCAGGCTGCGCGTGGCCGGGCATGAGGACGGATATTACGTTGGCGGTACGCTGTTTGACCATGTCACTCCGGAAATGACCATCTGGCGTGAAGAGATTTTTGGCCCGGTGCTGGGGATCGTCCGCGTTGCTGATTACCAAAGCGCGCTGGCGCTGGTTAACAGCCACGAATTTGGTAACGGCAGCGCCGTCTTTACCAGCAATGGCCATACCGCCCGCGAGTTCGTTCATGATGTACAGGCCGGCATGGTTGGCGTCAACGTACCGGTGCCGGTACCAATGGCCTTCCATAGCTTTGGCGGCTGGAAGCGCTCGGTATTTGGCGCGCTGAACGTCCACGGGCCTGACGGCGTTCGCTTCTATACCCGTATGAAAACTGCCACCGTGCGCTGGCCGCAGGGGCAGCAAACCGTATCTGAATTCAGTATGCCGACGTTAGGTTAATCGGCGAAGGAGAACGCTATGTCGTTATTGGCTAAAGCGCAAAAAGAGGGACATATCCAGCACATCACCCCGCAGAGCGCGGGGTGGCAGTATATTGGCTTTGATGTCTGGATGTTAAAACAGGGGCAAACCGTGACCCTGGAAAGCGGTAATCGTGAGCTATGTCTGGTTCTGGTCTCCGGGCTGGCCTCGATCAAAACTCAGCACGCCGATTTTCCCGACCTCGGTAAACGCATGTCGCCATTCGAGCGTACGCCGCCGTGGTCGGTCTATGTGCCGCCGCAAGATAAGGTCGAGGTCACTGCAGATTCCGATCTTGAGCTGGCGGTTTGCAGCGCGCCGGGCAAAGGCAGCTTCCCGGCGCGAGTGATACGGCCTGAGGATGTTGGCGTAGAACATCGCGGTAAAGGGCGTAACCAGCGGCTGGTACATAATATTCTGCCGGATAATGCGCAGGCGGATTGCCTGCTGGTAGTGGAAGTCTACACCGAAGAAGGGGCGACCAGTTCCTGGCCATCGCACAAGCACGATACCGCGCTGCCGGGGCAGGAAACCCAGCTGGAAGAAACCTACTACCACCGTTTCGATCCGCCGCAAGGTTTTGCCTTTCAGCGAGTGTACACCGATGACCGCAGTCTGGATGCCTGTATGGCGCCCTATAACCATGATGTGGTGATGGTGCCGCGCGGCTACCATCCGGTAGCGGCGATCGCCGGTTACAACAGCTACTATCTGAACGTGATGGCGGGGCCGGATCGTAAGTGGCTATTCACCTGGGAAGACGATCACGCCTGGATCAACAGCGATCGCTATTCATAGTGCGCGATATACGAGAAAAGCCGGGGATGTCCCCGGCTTTTTTGTCTATTGATTGCCCCTGTTTACCGCTAGCGCAACGGGCAATCAGGCGCGGTGCTGCTGCGGCTCTTTGCTGCTATTCAATGCCAGCGATACCGCCAGCGTCTGCGCCAGGCACAGCGAGGCCACCTGTGAACGGAAACCATCGACCTGCGCTTCACGCACCACAAAGCACACATCACTGAAGGCGGCAAGCGGGCTTACCTGGCTATCGGTAATGGCGATTTGTCGCGCCTTGCGCTGGGCGCCAAGCTCAACCAGCTCCACCACTTCACGGGCATAAGGCGAGAAGCTCACCGCCACGACCACATCCTTCGGCCCCACCAGACTGAGCTGCTCGGTGAACATCCCGCCAAGGCCGTCGATCAGAAAGGCTTTGCGATCCAGATGGCGCAGCGCGTAGGTCAGGTAAGAGGCGACGCTGAACGAGCGACGCAGACCGATAACATAGATATTTTCCGCATCCGCCAGTAAATCTACCGCCCGGTTGAGATCTTCGCCGGAGGTCTGCATTGCCAGTTGCTGCAGCGCCTGGGTATTGACCATGCTGAACATGTTGAGGATTTCCGTCGGCGTTTCCGGCGGGGTTGTTTCGTCGTTAGTCGTCTGGCGGAACAGACGCGCGCGCTCGGTGTAGTTGGCGGTCTCTTCCATCAGATGCTGCCTGAACATCTGCTTCATTTCGTTAAAGCCGCTGAAGCCAAAGGCGTTAGCGAAGCGAATCAGCGTTGAGGGCGGAACGTCAGCCTGTTGCGCAATGGAGGCTACGGTATCGAAAGCAACGCTATTACTGTTATCCAGTATATAGCGCGCCACCTGCTTCAGACGTTTGCTGAGCGTGTCGTAGCGCCGTCTGATTTCATCCTGCAGGATGGTCAGTTGGGTCGGATTATTAGCCATAAGTTGCGCTCTGAGAAAATGGAAGGAATATGGCTTCCAGTGTACCAAATGAAGCGAATTTTTCATTTTTTGCGATGAAATACGCGATTCATTTCACGAAGAAACCGCAGGCCCGCCGCTTTCAAGGAAGTGGCGGGCCTGAAGGAGGTTAGCCGCGCGCTTCGCGCCAGTAGCCGATGAGCCGTAGATAGTTGCGTTTCACTTCATCGATTAGCGCTGCGTCATCCAGTTCGCCCTGCATCCAGCGGCGCGAAGGCTGGCCAAAGATGGTTCGGCCGACGGCAAAACCCTTGATCATCGGGTGCCCGGCCGCTTCGGCGAAACCTGAACGCAATCGATCCGATGGCGCATCCAGCCCCAGGAGCAGGATGCCCCGGCACCACGGATCTTCGCGCTCGATAAGCGCTGAGATCCGCTCCCACTGGGCGCTGGCCAGCGGCGGCAGCTTCCACCAGTCCGGCTGGATGCCCAACTGATAGAAGTGCTCCAGCATAGTGTGGTAGTGGCGTTCATCTTTGTCCGGTCCGTTCTCCGGCAGGATCACTTCCAATAGCAGCTCGTGCCCGGACTTATTGCAGGCCTGCCAGACTTCCAGCAGCAGCGCATCCTGCTCGGCGCGCAGCGCCGCCGGGTCATCCGGGTGGTAAAAGACCAGGCATTTGACGACGTGCTCAAGCGGCCAGTCGATCAGCTGTGAGCCAATATTACCATGTTCAAGTCGTAGCGGACGCGAGCTGGGGAGCTCAATCGGCCGACCGATCCACCAGCCTTTACCGGTAATGGCGTTAAGTGAACGTTGACCATAGGTACCATCGGCGAGGATGCCGCTGCGCCGATCCAGCCCGGCCTCTGTGGCGGCCGCCTCGGCGGCGGCCAACAGCAGCAGTTTGAGTTCGGGAATACAGGCCGGGTCGCGCCCGGTTTCTAATGCCAGATCCGCCAGCTGTTTACGATGGTCAAAGGCGAAGATACACAGTTCCGGCCACGGCTGGCGTCGGCTGGTCACCCGGTGCAAATGATTTAACCGCGCGTCGATATCCGGGCGCGGAACGGCATCGGCCCGCGATAAATAATCATCAAGCTCTACTTTTGTCGGCATCGCCGGCGCGCAGCCGTGGCGCGAAACCACTAAGGCGCCGCAGGCGTTGGCGTAGCGGCAGGCCTGCTCCCAGCCCTCATCGTTAAGCCAGCCGCGCAGTAGCCCGGACATAAAAGCATCGCCGGCACCGAGCACGTTGAGTACTTCGACGCGAACGCCTTGCTGCAACGGCACTTCGTCCCAGCTATCCGGGATGGCGCCCTCCAGCACCACGCAACCCATCGGCCCGCGCTTGCAGACCAGCGTCGCTTTGGTGGCATGGCGAACGTTTTTCAGCGCGGTGAGGGTATCGGTGCTGCCGCCGGCGATATGAAACTCCTCTTCAGTGCCGACGACTAAATCGAACAGGTGCAGAACTTCCTGCAACTGACGGGTCACCGGACCCGACTCAATGAAACGCGTTTCACCGTCGCCCAGCGAAGTAAGCCCCCACAGCACCGGACGGTAATCGATATCCAGCGCGGTACGCAGGCCGTGGCGGCGGGCGTATTCCAGCGCCTTCAGTACCGCATCGCGGGTATTGGCGTGTGAAAGGTGGGTGCCGGTCACCGCCAGAGCGCGTGAAGAGGCGATGTACTCCTCATTGATATCGTCAGGCGTCAGCGCCATATCGGCGCAGTTGTCGCGGTAGAAAATCAGCGGGAAGGTATCCTGATCCTTAATGCCCAGCATCACCAACGCGGTCAGCCGTTCTTTATCCGTGATCAGATATTCGGTATCGACACCTGCGCGGCGGAGGGTTTCACGTAGAAACCGGCCGTTATGCTCATCGCCCACCCGCGCCAGCATCGCCGATTTTAATCCCTGAATCGCGGTACCAAAGGCGACATTGCCCGAGGAACCGCCGAGATACTTGGCGAAACTGGCCACATCTTCCAACCTTGCCCCTATCTGCTGGGCGTAGAGATCGACGGCCACCCGGCCAATACAGATGACGTCGAGCCGCTTAACTGCTGCATTCATCGCTAGGGTTTCCTTTTGCAAATCTGCTGCCAGGAGAAGGTCGCATGAGTGACGGTCTGCCGTGAACAGCCTGATGGTTATTAGTTATCTCTAGTTTGAGAAATAAATATTTCATTTTCAAATCTAATCGAAATTAAAAAACCAAAAGTGTGAAGGATCTACCACTCTGCGTGGGTACGCAGCTGCCCACCCATACATGCTGTCTGCGTCCCGCTTACCCATGCTCTCCTTTTTTTAATACCAATATTATCCATAATTTTCATGTAGATAATCTTGTTTTTCCTCTTTTGTTTGGAAACCTGCTCGCGAAGGAGATGTAAGTGAAACGTGTGAAATGGGTAGAGAGTTTGATCCTTCTCGCAAAATGAAACATTTCTTCTGTATTTGTGTTTAATGAAAAAAATGTTTGCCTATAATCCAAAAATATTCCAGTGGACGTTAACGGCTTTCCCTCACCTACGCCATCTTCTTTGGCGAGCAAAGCGCTAACTCACACGACAAATACTGAACGATAAGGATTAGGCAACATGGGCAAACTGAGACTGACAATGGCGCAGGCGCTGGTGAAGTTCCTTGATAACCAGTATCTGGAGGTGGACGGCGAAGCGCAGAAATTCGTGAAAGGGATTTTCGCTATTTTTGGTCACGGCAACGTGTTGGGCTTAGGCCAGGCGCTGGAAGAGAACAGCGGCGAACTGCGGGTTTACCAGGGGCGTAATGAACAAGGCATGGCCCATGCGGCCACCGGCTTTGCCCGCCAGTCACTGCGCCGGCAGATCATTGCCTGCACTTCTTCCATCGGTCCGGGAGCGGCCAACATGATCACCGCCGCGGCGACGGCAACGGCCAACCGTATCCCGTTGTTATTACTGCCGGGCGATGTATTCGCCACCCGCCAGCCGGACCCGGTACTGCAGCAAATCGAACAGAGCTACGATCTGAGTATCACGACTAACGACGCATTTCGCGCGGTGAGTAAGTACTGGGATCGTATTATCCGCCCGGAACAGCTCATGAGCGCCTGCATTAATGCCATGCGCGTGCTGACGGATCCGGCGGAAACCGGCGCCGTCACCTTGTGTCTGCCGCAGGACGTGCAGGGTGAAGTCTGGGATTATCCCGAGTCCTTTTTTGCCCGCCGTGTCCACCGTCTGGATCGCCGTCCGCCAAGCGCGGCGCAGTTGGCGGATGCGGTAGCGGCAATTAAAGCCAGCCGTAAACCGCTCATCGTCTGCGGCGGCGGCGTGAAATATTCCGCGGCAGGCGAAGCGCTGGTGAGCTTCGCCGAACGTTACGACATCCCGTTTGCGGAAACGCAGGCCGGAAAGGGCACGGTGGTTTCATCGCATCCGCTGAACGTCGGCGGCGTTGGCGAAACGGGCTGTCTGGCTGCCAACCTGTTGGCGAAAGAAGCCGATTTGGTCATCGGTATCGGCACACGTTTTAGCGATTTTACCACCTCCTCGAAATGGATATTCCAATCCCCGGGCGTGCGCTTTCTTAACGTTAACGTCAGTAATTTTGATGCCTGGAAGCTGGACGGCATCCCAATGCTGGCGGACGCCCGCGAGGCGCTAAGCGCGCTCAGCGCCGCGCTGGCGAACGAGTCCTGGCAGGCAGAATGGGGCGCGCAGATTGCAAGCGTCCAGAGCCGGCAGATGAAAGAGACCCAGCGCGTCTATCAGGCGGTCTGGCAGGAAACGGATTTCGTACCAGAAATTGATGACCATATTGACCGTGAATCGGTATATCGCGAATTCCGTCAAATCACGGATTCTACCCTGACGCAAAGCAGCGTTCTTGGCTTGCTGAACGAGTCGCTGGCGGCGGATGCGGTCATTGTGGCGGCGGCGGGCAGCCTGCCGGGGGATTTACAACGCGTCTGGCGCAACCGCGCGCCGAATACCTATCACGTCGAGTACGGCTACTCGTGCATGGGCTATGAGGTCAACGCCGCCCTCGGCGTTAAGCTGGCGCAGCCGCAGAGCGAAGTCTATTCGCTGGTCGGCGATGGCTCCTTCATGATGCTGCACTCTGAGCTGGTCACCTCCCTGCAGGAGCGGGCGAAGATCAACGTCATCCTGCTCGACAACATGGCGAACGGCTGCATCAACAACCTGCAGCTGGAACACGGTATGGATAGCTTTGGCACCGAGTTCCGCTACCGCTCGGCGGAAAACGGCCAGCTGCAGGGCGGGCTGGTACCGGTAGATTTCGCCACGATTGCTTCCGGCTACGGCTGCAAGACCTGGCGGGTCACCACCCTCGATGAGCTTCGCCACGCGCTGGATGCCGCTCGCCGTGAAACCGTCAGCACGCTTATCGACATTAAAGTACTGCCGAAAACCATGGTCCACAAATACGGTAGCTGGTGGAACGTTGGCGTGGCGCAGACGGCGCTGTCGGAACGTATCCGTAAAGTCGCTGAAATGATTAATGAAAAACGCGCCCAGGCGCGGGATTACTAACAAAGAACACGAACCCTGAACCCTACAGAACTACGGAGAGAACCATCATGTCACTCAAATTAGGTGTCATCGGCGCAGGCGCCATCGGTAAAGAACATATCCGTCGCTGCACCCAGGTCCTACAGGGGGCGACCGTGGTCGCCGTTTCCGATATCAACGCCGATAACGCCCGTGCGGCAGTAGCGCTGCCGGGCGTGCAGGCGGAAGTCTACGCCGACGGTCATGATGTGATTAAAGCCAGCGACGTTGACGCCGTGCTGGTGACCTCCTGGGATCCAACCCATGAAGAGTACACCCTGGCGGCTATTGAGGCCGGTAAGCCCGTCTTTTGCGAAAAGCCGTTGGCGATGAGCGCGGAAGGCTGCCGCCGCATCGTTGATGCTGAAATGAAAGCCGGGCGTCGCCTGGTGCAGGTCGGCTTTATGCGCCCGTACGATGAAGGCTATCTGGCGCTGAAGAAAGTCATTGATGACGGCGATATCGGCGCGCCGCTGATGCTGCGCTGCGCCCACCGCAACCAGTCGGTCGGCGAGAACTACACCACCGATATGGCGATCACCAACACCCTGATCCACGAGCTGGACGTGCTGCGCTGGCTGCTAAATGACGACTACCGCTCCGTACAGGTACGCTTCCCGCGCTCGACCTCCCATACCCATGCGCGGCTGAAAGACCCTCAGATAGTCTCGTTTGAAACGAAAAAGGGCACCCTGATCGACGTCGAAGTCTTCGTAAATTGCCAGTACGGCTACGACATCCAGTGCGAAGTCGTTGGCGAAACGGGCATTGCGCGCCTGCCGGAACCGTCGGCGGTGGAGATGCGTAAAGCCGCCAGCCTGTCGACAGCCATCCTCACCGACTGGAAAGACCGTTTCATCAAAGCCTACGACGTCGAACTGCAGGCATTTATCAATGATGTGAAAGCCGGCAAGCTGCAGGGCCCCTCCGCCTGGGACGGTTATGCGGCATCGGTTGCCGCCGACGCCTGTCTGAAGGCGCAGGAGTGCAACGAACCGGTAGCTGTGTCGCTGCCTGAGTGCCCGGCATTCTACCAACGCTAAATCCTCCTTCACCGACGTAACGTTTCAAACAGGTAACGACGATGAAAATTGCTTTTGATGTCGATGTGATTCGCGATCTCGGGATCACCAGAATGGTTCAGCAGGTGGCGGAGTGGGGCTACAAATACATTGAACAGTCGCCGCACCCGCAGATTAACCCATTCTACAAACATCCGCGCGCCAGCCGGGAGATCATGGCCGAGTATAAGCAGGCGCTGCGTGACAACGGCGTTGAACTCTCCTCGTTCATCTGCGTTTATCGCTGGTCCGGCCCGGATGAGCTGCGCCGTCAGGCGGCGGTGAAGAACTGGAAGCGGCTCATCGAAGTAGCGGTAGAGATGGGCGTGCAGGTTATCAACACCGAATTTTCTGGCGATCCTAACCAGCCGGAAATTTGCGAAGAAATGTTCTACCGCTCGATGGAAGAATTACTGCCGATATTCGAACGTGAAGGTATCCGCGTCGAAATCCAGGCCCACCCGTGGGACTTCTGCGAAGAAAACAACGAGACGGTGGATATCGTGAAGTCCTTCCGTAGCGACAACGTGAAGTACGTCTACAGCGTGCCGCACACCTTCTTCTACGACAAAGGTAAAGGTGAAGTCGAGAAGATGCTGCGCTATGCCGGTCAGGACCTGTCGCACGTGCTGATTGCCGATACCCGCAATCACACCAAACACTGCCGCTATATCGTTAATCCGCCGGGCGTTGACGCCGCCGTACACCAGCACGTCGGCGTCGGCGAGGGGGATGTCGATTTCGATGCTCTGTTCCGCACCCTGCGCGATATGCGCTTCGCTGAACAGACCTTCAAAGTTGGCGGTGAACCGATCGTCTGCACCTCGCTGTTTGGTTACCCGGAAAAGATGAAATACCAAGCCGTGGAAACGCGTGAACTTATCGAACGTGAACTGCTGCGCCGGTAAGGCGCGGCGGCAGGAGCATCAAAATGAACAAAGAGAACGTCAAACTGGCTATCGCCCCTATCGGTTGGACTAACGACGATATGCCTGAGCTGGGGAGCGAAAACACCTTCCAGCAAACGGTCAGCGAAATGGCGCTGGCCGGGTTTACCGGCAGCGAAGTCGGCAGCAAATATCCGCGCGACCCGGCGGTGCTGAAGCCGATGCTGGATATTCGCGGCATGCAGATTTGCAACGCCTGGTTCAGCACCTTCTTCGCGAATGGCCAAAGAGAAAAAACCATCGATGAATTCGTTAACCACATGAATTTCCTCCATGCGATGGGCGCGAAGGTGATTGGCTGCTCTGAACAAAGCGGCAGTATCCAGGGGCTCGATAAACCGATCCTCGGCGATGTAAAACCGTGCTTTAGCGACGAAGAGTGGCAGCGGGTAGCCGAAGGTTATAACGCGCTTGGCAAACTGGCGGCAGAGAAGGGGATGCAGGTTTGCCTGCATCACCATATGGGCACCGGCATTCAGACTGCCGCGGAGATCGACAAGTTTATGTCGCTGGTGGACGAACGCGTCTTCCTGCTCTACGACACCGGTCACGCCTGGTATTCAGAGGGCGGCGAGGCGCCGATGCTGGCGATCCTGAAAAAATATCTGCCGCGCATTAACCACGTGCATCTGAAAGACGTCCGCCCCGCGGTAATTGAGCAGGTGCGCCGCGAAGGGCTCTCATTCCTCGACGGCGTCAAGAAAGGCACCTTTACCGTACCGGGAGACGGCGAAATAGATTTCCGTCCGGTCTTCCAGTTGCTGGATGACTACGGCTACAAGGGGTGGATGGTAGTGGAAGCCGAACAAGACCCTGCGCTGGCGAACCCCTTCGAATACGCCGTAAAGGCGCGTAAGTACATCTGCGAAACGGCAGGAATCTGATCGTTGATGCATTTCGGGCCACACAGCTGCGTGGCCCGCTTTTTCTAAACCTCAAGAGAACCACACGAGAACGACACGTCCGTGAGGCAGGAGGCCTCTGTATTCAGACAAGAGCATATCTTCCCCTACAAGGTAGGTTACTGGAGTCTTCTATGTCACAGGAACAATATCTCACACTCAATAAAGCGTCGGGGCCGAATAGCGACGCCCCGGCAACGCCGTTTGTTAAGATCGTTGCGTTGATTGCGACCTTAGGCGGTTTACTCTTTGGCTACGACACCGGGGTGATTTCCGGCGCCCTGCTGTTTATGGGTAAGGAACTGCATCTCACGCCCTTTACCACCGGGCTGGTGACCAGCTCACTGCTGTTCGGCGCCGCATTCGGCGCACTGCTTTCTGGCCATCTGGCCAGCGCCGCAGGCAGAAAGAAAATCATCCTCTGGCTGGCGGTGATCTTTGCTATCGGTGCGGTGGGAACCGCCCTCGCGCCGGACGTCAACTGGATGATTTTCTTCCGCCTGGTTCTCGGCGTAGCGGTTGGCGGCGCGGCGGCAACGGTGCCGGTTTACATCGCTGAGATGGCGCCGGCCAATAAACGCGGGCAACTGGTCACGCTGCAGGAGCTGATGATCGTCTCTGGACAGCTGCTGGCCTATATTTCTAACGCCACCTTCCATGAGCTGTGGGGCGGTGAAAGTACCTGGCGCTGGATGCTGGCGGTGGCGACGCTACCTGCCGTGCTGCTGTGGTTTGGCATGATGTTTATGCCGGATACCCCGCGCTGGTATGCGATGAAAGGCCGACTGGCGGAAGCACGCCGGGTGCTGGAGCGTACGCGGCGTAAAGATGATGTCGAGTGGGAGCTAATGGAGATTACGGAAACTCTCGACGAGCAGCGCAATCTTGGTAAGCCAAAAATTCGTGAAATCATGACCCCTTGGCTGTTTAAGCTGTTCATGATCGGTATCGGCGTGGCGGTTATTCAGCAGCTTACCGGCGTCAATACCATTATGTACTATGCGCCGACGGTGCTGACCTCGGTCGGTATGACCGATAACGCCGCGCTGTTCGCCACCATTGCCAACGGCGTGGTTTCGGTGCTGATGACCTTTGTCGGCATCTGGATGCTGGGGAAGATAGGTCGTCGCCCGATGACCATGATCGGCCAGTTCGGCTGTACTGCCTGCCTGGTGTTTATCGGCGCGGTGAGCTACCTGCTGCCGGAAACGGTCAATGGTCAGCCGGATGCGCTGCGCGCCTATATGGTACTGGCGGGAATGCTGCTGTTCCTGAGCTTCCAGCAGGGGGCGCTGTCGCCGGTGACCTGGCTGCTGTTGTCGGAAATTTTCCCAACCCGGATGCGCGGGATGTTTATGGGCGGGGCGGTGTTCTCAATGTGGATTGCCAACTTCCTGATCTCGCTGTTCTTCCCGATACTACTAGCGTGGGTCGGCCTCTCCGGAACCTTCTTTATCTTTGCGGCAATCGGCATCTTCGGCGCGATCTTCGTGATCAAATGCGTGCCGGAAACGCGCAACCGCAGCCTTGAGCAGATCGAGCACTATCTGCGCGAGAAGCTGGATACCAGCCCGGCGGGAAAAGCCTACGCGCGTAAATCCTGGGCTTCGTCGCAGGCGGATAAAATCTAAGGCTTTGCAAAATCTCCCCGGCGCATTCTACGCTGGGGGCGGTTGGTCATCCGGCTTGGGCGTTTACGCCGCAAGCCGGGCGCCCCGCTATAGAACTGCGCTACTTCACTTCTCCCAGCGCAGTCTTATCAACATAAGGTTTCATTAGCGCGTCAGCTTCCTTCTGCGCCGCCTGTACCGCGGCTTCCGGCGTTACTTTAGCATCGTTGACCACCGCCGCCAGCTGGTTCTCCATCGCCTTACGCACGGCGACGGTCTCCCAGGTGGAGTACCACGGATGCGCATACTTCAGCTGTTCAAGGGCGATCGCTGCTCGTGGATCCTGCTGCAGATAAGCTTTCATCTCCGGCGTATCGTAAGAAGCCTTACGCGGCGAAAAGTAGCCGGTAAAGCGGCTCCACGCGCCGTTTACCTGCGGGCTCACCAGATAAGTCAGGAACTGGTAGGCCGCTTTCTTCTGCGCGTCGTTGATGCCTTTAAAGCTCACCAGGCTGGCGCCGCCGATCGGCACCGCGCGCTGCTCTTTGGCTGGTAGCATGGCGACACCGAGTTCAAAATCTTTACTGTTCTCGCGCATAAAGCCCAGTGCGCCGGTGCTGAGCATCGCCATGCCAAGTTTGCCGGAGAAGAATGAAGCGCTGATCTGCTTCGAATTCAGTACCCCGGAAGGCATCACTTTGTCTTTGTAGATCAGATCCTGCCAGAAGCGCAGAGCGCCGATAGCGGTCGGCGAGTTGTAATAAACCTCACCCGGATAGTCTTCATTGAAATATTTACCGCCGTTGGCGCGCACCAGCGCCGAGAAGATCCAGCCGCCGTAGTCGTCGTTGGTCGACGGCAGCATGATCCCCCACTGGCCTTTGCTCTCATCGGTCAGCTTTTTGGCATCAGACAGCAGCTCGGCCCAGGTCTGCGGTGGTTGCGCGATCCCCGCCCGATCGAACAGCGTCTTGTTGTAGTAGAGGATCGGTGTCGAGTTATGGAACGGGATCGCATAGGTGGTGCCCATCACCTGGGCGTTCTTATGCATCGCGGGCCAGAACTCCTTTTGCAGAAAATCGCCAGCCTTTTGATCGCCATATTTAAATAGTTCGTCCATCGGCAGGATCTCATCCTTCAGCGCCAGATCGGTAGTGAAGTTGGCGGACATGATCACCAGCGCCGGCGGTTGTCCGGCCTTCTGTGCGGATTCGGCTTTGATCTTGGTGGTGTCATAGTTGCCGGTGAAGATGCCGCGTACTTCGACATCCTGCTGCGAGTCGTTGAACGCTTTAATAACGCGTGTCATCTCCATCGTCAGCTTGCCGTCTACCGGAGCCGGGAACATGAAGTCTATTTTCTCTTTCGCCAGCGCCGCACCGCTCAGAGCGAGGCTGAGCCCAACCGTCAGGGCGGTTAAGGGGTTAAACATGGTCTGTCTCCATCAGTAAATTATGCTGGGTCTCAGCATGAAAAAGATGCACATCGGCAGGCGAGAAGCCGAGGATCAGCGATTCGCCTTTTTCAGGTACCGTGCCACGGTGGCGGCGGCTAAAGCGCAGGGTGCCGATCGGGGTGCTGACGTGGAGCAGATAATCGGCTCCCATCAGTTCTCGTTGCAGGACGGTGCCCGGCAGGCGCAGATGGCCTTGCTCCACGCGGTCGGTAATATGTTCCGGGCGAATGCCCAGCCAGACGCGGGTCTGGCTGCGGTGGCGCGGCGGTAGCGGATGGCGTAGTTCGCCAAGCTGAACGTTGCCGTCAACGCAGGGAAGTGATAGCAGGTTCATCGCTGGCGAACCGATAAATCCGGCCACGAACAGATTGGCCGGGTTGGCATACAGATATTCTGGCCGTCCTACCTGTTGCACGTGGCCGCCGTTCATCACCACGATGCGGTCGGCCATCGACATGGCCTCGGTCTGATCGTGGGTGACGTAGACGGTACTGGTTTTCAACTGCTGGTGGAGGTCCATAATGCTGTCACGGACTTCGCTGCGCAGGCGGGCGTCGAGGTTGGACAGCGGTTCATCCATTAAGAACAGCCGCGGATTACGCACGATCGCCCGCGCCATCGCTACCCGCTGCCGTTGGCCGCCGGAGAGCTTAGCCGGTTTGCGATCGAGCAGCGCCTCCAGCTGCAGCATCTGCGCGACTTTATCTACCCGCGGCTGCCAGCCGCTTTTTTCTTCCTTACGCACCTTCATGCCGAAGGTGATGTTGTCGCGCACCGAGAGATGTGGAAACAACGCATAGTTCTGGAAGATCATCGCAAAATTGCGTTCTCGCGGCGTGGTGTCGGTGATGTTCTCACCATGCAACCAGATTTCGCCTTCACTGACCTGCTCCAGCCCGGCAAGCAGGCGCAGCAGGGTGCTTTTACCGCAGCCCGACGGGCCGACCAGCACCACAAATTCGCCTTCGTGAATATCAAGCGACAGCGCGCTGAGCGCGGGTTTACCGTCGAAATGTTTACTGATGTTTTGCAGACTGAGCATGGCGGTTAGCGCTCTTCCGTTGGACAACTGATGTTTTCGTCGTACAGCCACGGCCCGGCGTAGTGGGCCAGCGAGTGCTGGTAGCTCACCCATTGCTCGCCGACCTGGCGGTGCATCAGGCACGAAGCCGGCGAGAGATCGTAATACGGGCGAGTGTCTTCGTGGCAGTAAGGCACCTGATGGACGGTGCCGGGGAGGGTGGAGATCAGCGCCTGGCGATACTGGGTCATGGTCAGGCTATGGTTATGACCGCAGAAGATGCGCGTCAGCGACGGGAAACGTTCCACCAGCGCCAGCAGACGGTGGCCGTTTTCGCAGGCAATCGGGTCCATCTGCGCGTTGCCCAGCGGCAGCGGCGGGTGGTGCATAAAGATCGTTGCCGGTTTGTCGCCGCCGTCAAACAGCTGCGCTTCCAGCCAGCTAATGGTCTCGTCGGTCAGCCAGCCTTTTGAAGTGCCGGCGCGGCTGGAGTCGATAAACAGCAGGCGGGTAGCGAAGTCGTCAACCGCATAGCGCATATTATTGGCATCGCTACCGAGCTGTGGGCACAGCGGCTGCAGGTACTCCAGAAACAGCGCTTTATCATCGTGGTTGCCGGGGATGAGATACAGCGGATAGTTCAGGCTGCCGAGGATCTGGCGGGCGATCTGATACTCCTCCGGACGGCCGCAGTTGACGATATCGCCGCTCACCACCACCGCATCCGGGCGTTCGCGCAGCGCGTTAAGTTGAGAAACCACATCAGCATTGGCGGCGTTGACGTCGATAAAGCCGTACAGCTTCTCGCCGCGGCTGCGGAAATGGGTATCGGAAATGTGCGCTAACAGCATGAATAACTCCTTATTTGATCCCGGAGAAGCCGAAGCTTCGCAGGAACTGTTTCTGGAAAAGGATGAACGCCAGCATCAGCGGCAGGCAGACCATCAGCGTCCCGGCGCCGATGGTGCCCCACTGGCCGCCGGATTCAGCGCCCATGGCGAAAGAGACCAGCCCGACCGTCAGCACCTGCTTATCGGGATCGTTAAGCATCATCAGCGGCCACAGGTACTCGTTCCAGTGGTAGGTAATGCTGACGGTGGCGAAGGCCAGCACCGATGGCCAGGACATCGGCAGCAGTACGCGGAATAGCACCTGCCACCAGCGGCATCCCTCCATCAGCGCTGCCTCTTCCAGCTCTTTCGGGATGGCGAGGAACGCCTGGCGCATCAGAAACACGCCGAACGCCGAGGTAAAGTAAGGCATCATCACGCCGGTCAGAGTGTTGAGCAGGCCGAAGGTTTTCAGAGTCAGCATGTTCGGCACCATCATCACCACCGGCATGATCATCAGCTGGACGAGAAACAGCAGAAACAGCGTTTTCTTGCCGCGAAATTCGTGGCAGGCGAAGACGTAGCCGGCGGTGGTGATGGTGAGTAGCTGCACGAAGAAAGTGCCGAAGGTAAAGATAAGGGTGTTGGCGTACAGGCTCAGCCAGTCGGCGCTGTCCCAGGCGTCGCGGAAGTTATCGAGAGTCAGCGGCAGACGGGGCAGCAATGAGGCCATATCTTCGCCGAAGGTGGTGGCGCTGAACGAGGTCGCCAGCATCCAGATAAACGGGCTCACCCATAGCAGCGCCAGGCAGCACATGATTACCGTCAGGGTAAAGGGCTGCGAGCGACGCAGGCGCAACCACAGCGGACGCGAAGCGGCGGGCGAGCGGACCATCAGCGGCGAGATTTCAGCGCTCATAGTGGGCTCCTTTTTCCAGCAATTTCAGGTTAATCAGCGAGAAGGCAAACAACCCGGCCAGCGTCAGGAAGGTGGCGGCGGAGGCTTTGCCAAGGTCGTGGGTATCCCAGGCGAGATTCTGGATGTAATAGAGCAGCACGGTCGTGGCGTTATCCGGCCCGCCGCGCGTCATCACCGCGACGTGATCAATCTGGGTAATGGAGTAAATCAGCGCGGTGGTGATAACAAAGCTCAGCGTCGGGCGCAGCAGCGGCAGCGTGACCTTAAAAAACACCTGGGTGCGGCTGGCCCCTTCCATCAGCGCCGCTTCCCGCGTTGAGGCCGGAATGCTCTGCAGCCCGGCGAGGAAAAACAGCATGTAGTAGCCAGCGAATTTCCACACGCCAATCAGCGCCAGCGCCAGCAGCGCGCTGTTGCTGCGCCCCAGCCAGTTGTTGTTCTGAGGGCCAAATAGCTTCGCCAGATAGTGATCGAGCAGGCCGAGGCCGGGCATAAAAATAAACAGCCACAGCGCGGCGGCGCTAACCATCGGGATAATCATCGGGAAGAAAAAGGCGGTGCGCAGCCAGCGGTTGACGCGGTGATTCTCGCTCAGCGCCACCGCCAGCAGCAGGGCGAGCGTCACGCCGGGTACCACCGTCAGCAGGATATAGAGCAGATTATTGACCAGCGATTGCCAGAAAACGCCGTCGGCAAACAGGCGGGCGAAGTTATCCAGCCCGACGTACTGTGCGCCGTCGCTGGCCATGCGGGTATCAAACAGGCTGTCATAGACCGAACGGCCAAGCGGAAACCAGGTAAACAGCAGTAAAAACAACAGGGAAGGCGACAGTATCAGCCAGGGGAGCCAGCGCTTATTCATGGTGACGGGCGTCTCGTTCAGGCGTTTATGGAAGCCCGGATTGTGGGAAGCGATGACTACAGAGGAATGGCGGGGAGATGACGGTTTGATGAAGCAAGAAGAAAAGCGCCGGGCGCACGGGACGCCCGGCGATAAATACCAATCAGAAGTCGGCTTTTAATACCGCGCGATAGCGGGCTTTGCCTTCGCGCACGTGTTTCAGCGCTTCGTTAATTTGCGACATCGGGAACAGTTCGGTTGTTGGCGCCACTTTGCTACGCCCGGCGAATTTCATCAGCTTACGCAGTTCGGACGGATTACCGGTCGCCGAGCCGGAGATGCTGCGGTCGCCGCCGATCAGGGTAAAGGCCGGTACCGGGAACGGCTTCATCACCGCGCCGACGGTGTGGAAGTTGCCGCCGTAGGCCAGCGCCTGGAAGTACGGCTGCCAGTCGAGATCCACCGCCACGGTGTTGATGATCAGATCGAACTGACCGGCCAGCGCGGTTAACGCCTGCGGATCGCGGCTGTTCACCACGCGGTCGGCACCCATTGCCAGCACTTCCTGCTCTTTCGCCGGGTTGGAACTGAAAGCGGTTACTTCCGCCCCCATCGCCCGCAGCAGTTTAATCGCGATATGGCCGAGGCCGCCGATACCAATCACGCCGACGCGGCTGGTAGCGGTAACGTGGTGGGTCAGCAGCGGTTTGAAGACGGTGATGCCGCCGCACAGCATCGGGCCGGCGGAAGCCAGATCGATGCTCTCCGGCAGCGGGATCACCCATTGCCAGTCGGCGCGCAGCTTATCGGCGAAGCCGCCGCGGTTCATAATGGTCGGTACAGAGCCTTCCAGGCAGTTGATCTGATTGCCGCTGATACAGGCGTCGCAGTGGCCGCAACTGCGCGCCGTCCAGCCGATCCCGACCTTCTGACCAATCTTCAGCCCTTTATCCCGTGCCGCGCTGCCCAGCGCCGCCACCCGACCAATAACCTCGTGACCGGCGACCAGTGGGTAGCTCGACATGCCCCATTCGTTATCGATCATCGACAGGTCCGAATGACAAATCCCGCAGTACTCCACTTCGACTTCGACATCTTCCGGCAACAGTTCGCCGGCATCGTACTCCCACAGCGACAGATCGGCGCCCGCTTCTTTGGCGGCGTAACTTTTAATGATGCTCATGTTTGTTTCCTTGGGGTTGGCGTAGTAACGAAGAAAGTGTAGAGCATGGCAACAGGCGTCGCTTGGCATTAGGAGGGGTGGATAAGCGGGCGGACCAGCCGCCCGGGAGACGGTCAGCGGCTGGCAAGCGGCCACTGATTGAGGCGGATACCGCGCTGCGGCGCGCTCTCGGCAAAATCATCCAGCACCGCCTGCACATCCGGGTCAAGATAGCCGACGTTATCGTGCTCGACGATCACCACGCTCTTTTCCGGAATTTTCGCCAGCAGCGCCAGCAGATGTGGATTGTGTAAAAAGGTCAGGTTTTGCTGGATGCGCAGCACGTAGTGGTCGTCGTAGCGCGCCAGCTGCAGCGAATGGCGATGGCTACGCCAGATGCTGAACGCCACCTGGGTGGCGAGGCCAATCCCGATCCCCGCCAGCATGCCGAAGCCGATAATCCCGCCAATGGTGGCAAGGAAGGGGACGTACTGTGCGGCGCCCTGGCGGAACTGTTCAATGAACAGCCGCGGCGTCGCCAGCTTATAGCCGGTGTACAGCAGTACGGCAGCGAGGCTGGCGAGTGGGATTAACGTCAGCAGGCCGCTAAACCACAGTCCGCAGATCAGTAGCAGCACGCCGTGGATAAAGATCGACAGTTTGCTTTGAGCGCCGTTGCTGACGTTGACCGAGCTGCGGACGATGACCGCGGTGATCGGCATCGCCCCTAGTACGCCGGAGAGCAGGTTGCCGACGCCCTGGGCGACCATTTCGCGGTTCGGCGAAGGCGGCGGATTTTGCGGACGCAGTTTTTTCAGCGCCTCCTGACTGAGCAGGGTTTCGAGGCTGGCGACCAGCGCGAGGGTCAGTGCCACCACCCACACCGACGGATTACGCCACGCGCTCCACGCAGGAGACTCCAGCTCGCCCAGCAGATCGCCGAGGCTACCGAACTCCGGCAGGGTAATGCGCGGCAGAGCGGCAAGCTGCTGCGGCGCGGCCTGGGTCATTAATACGGTGGTGGCACAACCGAGTAGGACAGCGATCAGCGGGCCGGGGATCCAGCGCAGGCTCTTCACGCGGCGGATAAGCGGCGAACCCCACAGCCATAGCACCAGCAGGCCGCCCAAGGCGACGGCGATAGCACTGAGGGAGAAGGTGGCGTTACCCTGCACGATATCGGCGAGCTCGGTCTCTTCTGCGCTGCCAAGCGCGACGGGGATCTGCTGCATAATTAGCAGGATGCCGATTGCCGCCAGCATACCTTTGATGACGCTGGCGGGAACCAGCGAGATAAAGCGCCCGGCCCGCAGGATGCCGAACAGCAGCTGCAGCACGCCGGCCAGCACCAGCGCCATCAGGAAGACGGAGAAGGAACCCAGGGATTCAATAGCGGCGACGACGATGGTGACCAGTCCGGCGGCGGGGCCGCTGACGGCGAAGCGGGAGGGGCTGAGGGCGGTGACGACCAGGCCGCCGATGATACCGGTTAGCAGACCGACAAAGGGCGGTAAGCCGCTGGCCTGGGCGATGCCGAGGCACAGCGGCAGGGCGACAAGGAAGACGACAATGCCTGCGAGAGAGTCCTGACGAAGAGTATTCATGGGGCATGCTCCTGAGGTGAGAGGTGTTCGACGAGAGTGGTCAGATGGCCGGATGCCAGATCGTAGACGCAGCCGTGCAGGCTGAGCGGCCGTCCGCTGGCGAGCAGCGTCTGTACGGGTTCACAGTCAAGCAGGCGGCTGAACTGGGCGCGAACGTTGGCCTCCACCAGGGCGTTGAGCGCTTCGGCCGCGTCGGCGTCAGGGTCAGTGTCAGTGAGCGTCAGAGTAGCGATATCACCCTGCAGGGTATCGCGCAGCGAGCCGATGCGGCGGGCCAGCGCCGAGGACTCACGGGCTAGCGGCATCTCCGGCAACGAGAGCGCCGCCTGCACGCCGCCGCAGCCGTAGTGGCCGCAGAGCACCACCCGTTCGACCTCGAGATAGTGGAGGGCATATTGCAGTACGCTCATAAAGTTGTCGTCGGCGGGGTCAATCATGTTAGCGATATTGCGGTGGACGAAGAGTTCGCCGGGATGGCTGCCGGTGAGCACTTCGGCGGGAACGCGGCTATCGGAGCAGCCAATCCACAGCGAATGTGGCCGCTGCCCGGCCACCAGTTTTTCAAAATATTCCGGGTCATGCTGGCACTTCTGCAGCGCCCAGCTGCGGTTACGCGCCAGTAAAGGTTTTAGGGTAGTCACAGTCTTTCTCCTGATTTAATTCACCGAGTGAAGATGTCCATCGAGACTCGTACAGCGACTAGTAAAAATAGTATTTACCGGAACTTTCACGCCTGAGGAAAATCCTGGAATAAAGTACGAACACAAAACTTTTCATTAATGTAAAGTTATAAAAATATTGACGTAATTAATAAATTCTTAAGGATTGCGGTAATAAGAAAAAGCGATGGAGTAGTTTTTTATGGAATATATAAATTAATTACATTAATTATTCTGGAATCTTATATTGAGTGCTCGAGGAAGCGTAAATACTTATGGTGGGCGGCGATAAAACGTTGGCGCGATGAGGGTGTAATGTGAGATGGATTTGAGAAAAATTGGGGCGGGATTGGTGATGTGTTGGTCGTAGGGGCAGGGAAGTGAAGGCCAGGGAGCCGGTTTGTTGCGCATTGATGACTGAAAAATGTGACGCCGCACCGCTCGTTTATGGGATTACGCTGTTTTTTTCAACACTTAGCACTACTGATGCACGCTGTTGCTTGCATGGCGGCTATCGACAGGTATAATCCAAAACGTTTTCCGTATCCCTTCAGTGCCGAAGTGGCGAAATCGGTAGACGCAGTTGATTCAAAATCAACCGTAGAAATACGTGCCGGTTCGAGTCCGGCCTTCGGCACCAAGTGATGCAATAATTAGCTGCCTAAGGGTGGCTTTTTTTGTGTCCATTTCCGTCCAAATTCGTCCATATCCGTCTGTAATTCAAAGATAATTTATTTTTCGGTAATAGCCATATTTATTTTATAGTCTTTCCGAGTTGGTCATTTTTCATCCATTGACATCCACGCGATTTGGGGGCAAAAAAGGGGGCAAACCCGGTTCGATAGAGGAGTGACCCCCAAATGGCGCTTACAGATCGCGCAATCCGGCATGCCAGGCCGCTTGGCAAGTCATACAGGCTCTCTGACTGTCACGGTATTTACATTCAGGTTAACCCCAGCGGATCTAAGCTGTGGTATCTGAAATTTCGCTTTGGAAACAAAGAGAACCGTATGGCATTAGGCCCTTATCCGCTTATTTCTCTGGCACTGGCAAGGGAGAAGCAAGCAGATATAAGAAGGCTTATTTTAGAAGGCATTAATCCGGTGGAAAAACGCAGAGAGGAAAAGCGGGGTGGAGAGCCCCTTTATACGTTCGAGTCCGTGGCGCGCGAATGGGTCTCCAGCAACGTGAACTGGTCAGCGGAGCATAAGAAGCGGGTGTTGCGTTATTTCGAACTTTACGTATTCCCCACGAACGGCAGCTGCGACATCACCAAGATGAAGGTCAAAGAGCTGCTGGTGCCCATCAAAGAGGTGGAGAAAGCGGGCAAACTGGATGTCGCTTCTCGTCTCCAGCAGCGTACCGCCTGTGTAATGCGCTACGCCGTCCAGAACGGCATTATCGATCATAACCCCGCATCGGATTTAACCGGCGCTGTCTCCACGCCCAAAGTGCGTCACCACCCTGCACTGGAGCTTAATCTCATCCCTGATTTCCTGGAAAGAGTCGACGATTTCAAAGGACGTAAGCTGACTCAACTGGCGGTAAAGCTGGCGCTGTTGCTGTTTATTCGCTCCAGCGAACTGCGCTTTGCCCGCTGGGGTGAAATTGACCTGCATAACGCCATGTGGACCATTCCCGCCGAGCGAGAACCGATCCCCGGCGTTAAGTACTCTGCGCGCGGTGCAGCAGTTCGATGGCCTGTAGCGCGCTGGTGGAGTCAGGCCTGTGGTCAAGCGACGCGGTAGAGCGCCGGGAGATGATGCAGTGGTGGGCGGATTATCTGGATGCAAACCGGTTCAGGCATGTGGTGCCGTATGGCTTCAAAAAATCGCCGGGAGGTGCACTTGACCATATGAGCTTCCAGGAGCGCAATGACCGACAACTGGAGGAGCTAAAAGCCCGGATACTGGCCGACTCGGAATGGCTGACAGCATCTGAGCTATCGGCGAAAGCGGGTTTCCGTTCTGCCGATCCTGAGGCAGGCCCGAAAGGTTCGAAAGCCGCCGGGATACTTACAGTTTAACCCCGGGTAGTAGTTGAAACAGTAAAAAACGTCCCTGTTTCATGGCTAATTAACCGCTAAATTCTGGCCATAGAGGAGAGCTGGGGGATTTAACTGAATCAGAAATTAATAAATCATTATTTATAGGTGGAAGGCGTTTTATATTCCTGCATCATATCTCTGATACAGGAACAGTTACCGTAAATGGCTATAAATTATTAGTAAACAGAATGTCTATTTTTCACCTGCATGGCGGTACTTATGAATAGGCTCACCTGTTTGGGCGTGCACAGCTAGAACAGGGTAGACAAAGGGGCCGTGGCTGCTGGCGTCAGTAGCTTGTGCATATTCATCATCTGTTTTCGGCAGATTGTTTTCAGGACATAAATAAAAAATCATTGGTGCACGAATGCTGAATTCAGATGGTTCAAGTATGTAATCCCGCTTAATTACCTCTTGTTGCGCTTTGTTTAGTGTTGGATTGGCGATAAAACGCACGGGGATTACGACCTCCCACGCGGTATCTTTGCGCGGAGGGGGAGGGGCAGGAATAATCAGTTCCGGCGAGTCCAGAAATCGCGCCAAAACAAAGTCCTTAAACGCCGAACTACCCCAGTCATAGGCTCGCACATGCTGGCGCCCGTTAACGGTAATAATTACCGTTGGGCTTAGTGTACGGGATATGCCTTCCGGGTTTTCCATTGACGCATAAGTCACTTTTACTTGTCCGTTCTGTTCGATTGCTGACAAAAAAATTGCCAGCGTGCGGCTATGTACTGCGCGATGGATGAGCGGAATTTCCTGCGCGTGGGCCGCTTGTGGCGGTTGAAATTCTACCGTCGCACGCCAGACCAGATCGTTGTCTCCAAGCAAAACAGGCGAAAACGTCATACTGGGGAAATACCCTTTTCGGCCGGCTCCCTTCTCAATAGCGTTGCCTGGAGCGACCTCCATATAGGTTCTTACATCAGTACGAGCTTGTTGCGCCGAGACGCCAAACTCTTCAGCAATCATGCGCGAAGTGACTTTTCGTTCCCACAGTAGCTGGCGTTCAATATAGCGCAAGCGCAACCATTGTGCGTGGCTGAGGGGGGATTTGTGTTTATCAAGAAACATTGAGTAGTACATATCAGTTTTATTCTTATTTGCAGGTTAATCAATTGCGGTTTGATATACGGACTAAGTATAGAAGGCGAATGTCATCAAAACAAATAACATTGTTATCAAAGAAAATTAAGCAAAGTTTCTTTGCTTAATTGGGCGGGGAGTACTATAGTGACTTCCGTCTCGGAGGGAGAATGTTATGTCACTAGGGTTTTTGGAGCAGGCTCGTAATGAATCTATGGCACGCCGCGAGCTGACGATTCAATCTCACGCGTTGCTTGTAGTTCGGACGCTGGATTCAATATACAGCGCCCTACAGCGCAATCCGTTTGATGGCTTCAAGCTTGATGCACTGGCGGCAATTATGTATCTCTTTGACGCCATGCTTTATTATGCTGACCGCGAGCGCCAGCCTGGTATGACGCGTAAAGAAGCCGAGCTATGTCTGGTTGGGCATCTCAATGAAGCCTATCCGGGGCAAGAAGCGTCCGACTACGCGCAAGTTGCCAGCAAGATTTTTGCGGCGATCAAAGACCCTTTCCGTCTCAGTTATTACGACTTCTCGCAACGAACGCATTCCGAAGAGCAGATAGTCCGTCTGGTACGCTATGATCAGCTATCCGGCTCAGATGATATTCTCTGGTCGCTGACTGATGAAGGAATGCTTTTCTATACCCTCCGTTTGGATGAAACGCCGATAGAACGCGCTGCGATTCTGGCCTGGCGCACGCTTAAAACCATCCGTCGCGGTGAGATCGACAAGGCAGTACACCAGATCCAATCAACGCAGCGGCAACTGGAGCAATATCTCATTGGGATGCGGATGAAAGTACGTGCTGCCCAGTCTGGTGATTTGAGCGCATCTTATGCACACGATATCCGTCCCGTACTCAATGATTCCTTTGATAAAACCCGAGAGGTTTTGGAACATATCCAGAACTCAATGTCGGCCATTACCGAAATGCTGGTTGAAGGAAGTTCGAAATTAAATCCCGACAAATTAAATAAGCTACGTAAGGCACAAGAGATTTTTGCTGAGGTCTGCGCTTTTACGCAGCGCTATCAAGACTGCTTACTTGATGTTAACAAAGATTTTGAGCGAGCTCGTCTGAAACTCATTATTCCCAGAGATAATACCCTTTTCCGGGAAACGCTGGAAAAAGGTGTACTCAAGCCCTTGCTGTCTCATTCCCCTGACACTGTCGAAAAGGAAATCGATCGTCTCACCGCACGCCTGTTGGCTCCCCGAAGACAGGATGATGATCGGCACATTCTGTTTGATCCTGAAGCGCTGCTGAACCTCTATCTCGATAGATTTGAACAGGCGCTTCCACATGAGATACAGGACCCCACCGAGCAGCCTGTAGCTATTGAAACCAACCTGCGAAATATCCCTGAATCCGTCATTAAAAAATGCAGCGATTGGGTTAGTGACCGATTGAAGAATTGGGGGCATGTGAGCTTTAGAGATGTTTTCGACGCCTATGAGTGCGAAGAATTATCTGAACAAGAACAACAGGTTTGTTTACTTCATATTGGCAGCCTGGCAGCTAACAGCGATCCCGCAATAGAAGTAGAGATAGACGACGCTATCGAAACAACGCTCTGGCGGGCTGACAATATCAAACTGTTAAAGGTCGCTCCCTTACACCCCTTTGAGGAGTAGTTATGTACGACAACACGCATCAACAAGCTAAACGCTACGCCGAGATTGCCACGCAGGCAATTATGAATTCACTGGGATATAAGATGGGAGACGAGCTGATTCAACGTGCGCTTGATCTGCAAGGTGATGCCCTGTTCGCAGAGATTATCCGTGGCGTGGCGACAGGTATGAAATTGCGGTACCTCGGGATTCATGAGACCTACGGGGTATTACTGGCTGCAGATGGCCGAGGTCCGTTTTCCCCATCTTTGGGTTGGCTGAACAAACGCTTGCTACCTGAAACAATGGCTGAGCAACAGGGTAAGGAACGGAAAGAACAGCGCCTGTTTGCAGGCTTAACACTGATTGCGTTGTTGGCTGATTTGTTTCCAACTCCAGACACCGTTCGTGTCGAGTTCGGTCAGAGTAATGCCATTAATGCCGCCTCGGTGGTAGCCAGGCTCAATAATGTTGCCGACCAGGTGATTGCCCAGCGCAAGGCCGAGGGGGACGATACCGTAGATGGCCTACTTATGACGGCCAGGTTTGTGCAGGAAGAACGTATTCCCCGTATTCACGACGAAAAGGTGGGGCGTGTCTCGAGTATTCGCTCGCAAACTGAAATGGCAACGCGCTGGATACAACTGCTGCAGGAGGAAGGCTTTCTGGCCGAAGACAGCAGTCTGTCGGGAGAGTCCGACTGGTATCCGACCCAAAAACTCAAACATTATCTGCGCCATACTGGCATTGAAGAGACGGTGCGTTTTGTCATGAGTATCAGTCCAGCCGTAGAAGAACGGTCGTCCGATTTAGCTGAAAGCGATATTGCAGCATTAGCAGATACCCTGGAGTTTCCTTCGCTCAATGAACGTCCAGTTACAACTGGAACCACAGAAACGCAACGCTTGACGGAGATTTAAGCATGTGGCTGATTAAACGGGTTTATATGGATGGCGCAGGCCATGAAGAAGCTTTCTACAAGGACCTCACACTGGACTATATTGGCCTGTCTCAAGCGGTCGGTAGCCCTGTTGTTGAAGGCCTGCGCTCGCCCGTCAGAAATGCGAAGGTGGTGACCAGTACTTATCAGCAGCTTGTAAATGGGGGCGGTAAGTCAACCTACATCGCGCTGCTGTTATCGATTTTTGAGCCGTCCGTTAGTGACTTCACCCAATATCTGGCAAATCATCGCCAGAGTGAATACCACTACCGCAATTACTTCTATAAAGAACTCTCTGTTGTTTTGGTTGAGATGGTCAATGAATCAGGACAAACGTTATTACTGGGACATGCTCATCAGCGTAATGGAGATGATGTTGACCGCACACTGTTTATTTGTGATGCGCCCGACTCCCTGATGGGCGCGCCGTTTGATGAAGTCCCTTCTTATTCCCGCGCGGAACGCAATTCTGAGCTGCGCCCCTATGCTAATAGCCTGCGCAGTTTTGATAGCTGGCTTAGTCTCAAGGCCAGTAGTGAAGGCGGCATGCATTGGCGTAAAACCACCAGACAGAACGAGTGGCGCGCATTTTTACTGGAACAACAAATTAACGTTGATCTTATCAAAACAATGGTGACCTTCAACTCCGAAGAAGGTGGCCTGACCCGTTTTATCGAATACAAAACTGAACATGATTTCCTTGGCGCGTTTTTCGCCTGCACCATGTCTAAAGATGCGGCTGAGCGGCTGCGGGAACTAGTAGCGCATGAAGTTGAACGTCAGGGAGAGTTAGAGGGGATCCGTCGTAACGAGTCCTTCCTGAAGGATGTGCTGGCTAACTGGCTGGCGTTTCTTGAGCCGGCTAAACAGCTGGAAAGCATCCAGGCGCAGCAGCAACTGCTGGATGATGGCTTCCGGGAAGCAATGCGCGATCTCGCAGCCTTTGTCGGGGATGCTCAGGTTGAACAGACGCAGCTTGAAGATAACATGGAGAGTTTGCAAACGCATATTGGTCAGGCGATGTCTCTGCGTGAGCAGTTAGGTAAGCGCAGAGCTCTGCTTGAATATGATTTCGTGCAGTATCAGTTCGACAAGCAAAAAGCGATAGTCGATGCGCTTCAAGACGAAGCCGATACCAATCAGCGCCAGATTGAGATTACTCAAGCTGCTATAGACTACAAAGCCTATGCTAAGGCCCTGAATGAGTACCGCCAGGCAGATGAAGATCTGAAGGTATTCCAAAGTGAAACGGAAAGGCCGCTACAGGTGATTTTCGAGCGTACTGCTGGCGAAGCCTTGGGCACATTAGAGTGGGCAATCGACAGACATCGCCAGCAGGAGGCTACGCTTGAGGAAGAATTAGGGCAGATGGATAGGGAAAGCAATACCCTTAAACAATCATACGACGAACTACAAAAGATGCTGGGTGGCCTGGAGGCGGATCGTGAGAGATATAAAAGAGACAAACGGCAGGGCGAATCGCAACGGGGCCAACTATGTGAAGCTGGGTTGATCCAGAAGGATGAAACACCAGTAGCAGCCCAATACCGACTGGAATTAACCTTACGCAATGCACAGCAGAGTGAAGAGCTGGCTCATACAATTCTTCATCAGAAAGAGCAGGCGCTGGAAGCACAGCTGAATGTTGTGCGGGAGGCATCAATTGAGAAAAGTGAGGCCCAGCAAAAACTCATTCTGGCTGAACAAAAACACCAGTCAGCTGTGGATAGTGCTTTAGTTTTAGCAAAAACCTATCAAAAACTGCCAACGTCAATGCAACATGATCTAGATATTGAAGACACGAGTTGGCACAGCGAGCTGTGTGGATTGCAGCTCGACAAGGTATTGAATGCGAACTCTCACACGCTGAATGGAATGAAAGAGCGTTTACTGCAAGCCCGGCACGAACTGGACGAGTTAAGGATGACGGGACATGAACTGGTCGCAAAGCAGGTCAATGAGGCACTTGAAGCGTTTTATGCGGCGGGTATTGCACGGGATAAGCTCTGGACATTTCCACACTATTTGGCCTCTGTTTACAACGATGATGCACAAAAGATTGCTGCGGTGATCGATCAAAACCCTGGCCGCTACCTGAGCCTGGTCGCACTCGACAATGTAACGTTTGAACAGGTCCATAAAATTAGTGAGATCTTGCCCTGGAAGAAGGCACCTATTGCTATTTACCTGCTGGATGAAGCACAAGATCTCCGCCGAGAAACGTCTGAATTAGTACAGGTCGTCCTCTCAAACCACGATAAGCATGGATATAGCCAGGCTGCTTACGAAGCCCGGCTGCAAGACCTGGAGAATATCGTAGCGTCGCAGGAAGTCAGTGTGAAGGCTGCAAAGAGCGCCTTCAAAGTACTGGAATATTTCAGTAATGAATGGCGTCTGCATTATGAACAGTATGGTAAGCATTGGGCGGGACTGCTTGACCAACAGGAGCAGGCTCTCTTAATACTGGAAAATGCTGATGCAGTACTTAAGCAAGCTGAGCATGATGAGCAAACACTGCGTGACGAGAAGAGAGATGCCCTGGTGAGGTTAAACAACGCCCGACAGCAGAAAATTCGGGCAGAAAAAGCACATGATAAACTAAGCCTTTTTGTAGAAACAGAATGGGCGAAGCGTGAAACGGCGATAATGAAAATGGAGCAGTTAGCTGCACAGATTCAACGAAGCAAGGACACTATTTGCACCCAGAAAGAGAGACTGGAACGGCTGAACGAAATCGAGAAGAACAAGCTCTCCGAGAAAACCCTTTTAAATATCCAGATGGGCAACTGGAGTAATCTGTGTAACGAGCCGTTCTATTCAGAGATTACGGCGACTGAAGGTATGGTAGGACGAAGCCCCGAAGATGCCCATGAGATGGCAGCTCAGGCGCACAAAAAATTGCTCGAAGCAGCCAGCGGTGATCAAGTGACCGCTCTCAAGCAACAACTGAAAGATGCTGAACAGGCACAACGTTCTGCCTCTGAGCGTTTGATCGCTCACCCCACCTACAATACATATCCGGACGAGGTAAAAGCGGCGGCCATCAATGAGCTAACGGTCATTAATAACCGCATCGTACGCCTCAACGAACAGCAGAAGCAATTCACGCAAAATCTAATTAATTCTCAGGTAACTCTGCAAAATTTTTCCCAAAGCTGCGAGGAGGCTAGTAAAGCAATTGACGAGGATTTTGTCTGGGAAGAGAAGCCCATTGAGATAGAGACAATCCAAACGTCTCTGGCTGAAATCGTCAACAGCCTCCATGAAATTGAATACCAGCTAAAACTTCACCTGGAGCAAAAGAAGCTGCAGTTGCAAAAGATTGAAAATGTGAAGGAACGGCTACAGAACGCCAAAACAGCTCAAGCGATGATCCAGCACATTACGCCGACCTCTGCGGCGGGTCTACCTGGCAGGATCCAGAGCATCACTGAATATGCTGACAATCTGGCGACACAATGCCAAATGTATGCCGGTCTAAATGAAACGCTAAAACAGCAAAATATACGCGTCTCTACGGTCTGGGGAAAATTCCGCAAACGGATCGAAGAAGAGTTGGCCAAGGATCCAGACGCCCAAGCCAGTCAGGAATACTTACGGCAGTTGGACTCAATCGCAACTTATCATGAAGTGCTGGGCGATTTGGACAGGGTCGGTACAGGGATCACGCAGGTATTCGAAGCTGTGCAGGATAGCCTGGAACAATTCCAGCGTTCGATTGATCTGACTGTCACCCATCTGACTGCTCATCTGGAAGGGGCGATTAAACTTCTCAAGCGCGCGATGTCGGTCAAAATTCCTGAGGATTGCCCCGTACTGCCTGGCCGGCCCATTATCAAAATGACGGACCGGCTGAATGATGTTGCCGCTGATCTCAGGGGGTTTGCCAGCAGCCGCTTGCAGCAGTGGATAGCTAAGGGACAGATACCTCGAGCGCCCAATCGGGATGCCTTGACAGCTGATTTGGTTCAGTCGGTATTTGGCGAAGGGGAGCTGGAGGTGCGTTTGCTGAAGACGAATGCCAGCCGTCCACAATGGACTCCTGTCACCCGACTTGAAGGTTCAGGTGGACAGCGCCTTACATCTGCCTTTTTACTGTTTGTAACGGTTGGTAAAGTACGAGAATACGATACGGGTATTTCAAGTGCAGGATTCTTGTTAGCCGATAACCCGCTGGGTAAATCGAATGCCGATGATCTAATGCGAATTCAAACCCAAATGGCCAAAGCCTATAAAATCCAGCTCATCTACCTGACTGGTATTTCGGATGAAAATGCCCAATCAATGTTTGATAATCATCTCTTCCTGAATAAAGTTCAAAAACTGAGGCGGCGCGATTTGGTCACCGTTGATAAAGAACGCCATGCCCTGTGGGCGGCTTCTCTGGCTGCTAAGCCACAGTTCGATCCCGTCATTTAAGGCTGATATGAGATGAGTAGCGTAATGATCTGGCTATCCCGACTGGAGTCGACAGCCACTAAACATCGTCTTGCCGTTGGTAAGGCCGCCCGTACAGTGAAAGCTAATGCGGTGCTGGATGAGGTATTACGCGCACACAATCAAGAGGCCTTGAGCCAGGAGGCGCCTGATTTGCTGAGTCAGGCTGTTACGCTATTGCTTGAGAGGGACTGGCGGGCTCAGCCTAAGCACAAAGCGAGTTGGCAGCGCTACTGGCGGGGTATGAGCCTGCCAAGTACTTTTGTTTACGAAGGTGCCATCGTTCCTACGAAGACAACATCAGAAATAGCCTGGCATCCTTGGTTGGCTCGACGTATTACAGGACAACTGACCCAGCCAATCAAGGCACGCTTACAACAGCTGAATACATATCTTTTTCGCCAAACCGAGGGCGACAAGTCACTATTCCCGGGCTTGCTTGGGCATCGTGAGCGGTCTCTGCTTATATTTGGTGACGAAAAAGCGCTGGACTCCTTGCCACCTGATGGCTGGAAGCATGTCGCTCTGACTTTGGCTGATATGGGCGCGTTTCGACGTGCACCGCCTTTACCGTATGAATCATCATGTTGCCATGATCTTCCGGCTATCATTGTTGAAAACTCCGATGTGTATTATCGACTATGTCAACTTAATCGAGTTCAGACTCGCTGGTCACTGGTCATTTACGGCGCAGGTAACAAAGTGTCCGGCCAGGCGGAATGCGTGTCACAACTCCTTGAGGTCGAACAGGTAAAACAGCTACTTTATTTTGGCGATCTGGATGTAGCGGGCTTAAAAATCGCCCATCAGTTGCGGTGTAAGCTGCTTAGTGATTACGGTATCAGCTTACATTTGGATGAATGGCTTTATAATGAACTGATTTTAAATGGTCTAATGACGCCAGAAGGGAACGCCAACAACGAACGGTTTGATTTTGAATTGCAGTGTAGGTGGATGCCACAGTTTGTTTTACGAGAAATGAAGACTCTTCTGGCGAACCATCGGCGTCTACCTCAGGAAGGTGTGGCTTCTTTAGGTTTAGTCATATAGTTCGAATCCTAACGTGTTTGATTGGTGAAAATGGCATGTCCGTATTTGCCTACTACTTCGCTAATGATTGTTTCGAGATCCGCGGTAAAGCATCCATGGATTATGTTATTGAGTCATATACTAACTTCAACGCGCTGATTGATATGGTGAACTGAACTTCGTCATATCGATTTCATACCATATTACAAACTCGTATAGTTAAATCGCATAAATATCACCGAGTTAATTCTTTGTATGGCGCCGTATTGATGATGGAAACTCCGCAAGTCAATCAATGATATATTATTCTGGTTATTACATTGTTGCGTGTGGAAATATGAGGCGGTGGTATGTGATTTAAATCGGTGAGTTGGGGAAGATAGAAAATATGGGTCAGTGATGGAGGGAGCGTTTGGGTGGGTTTTACAAATGACCACCCAGCGGTAAAGATGACTACTTATTATCAGTATTCAGTGAGTTTTTTATAGTGATATATTTCATTGCAGCCAATAAGTAGGAGGCTTTGAATGTCACATCCTGATAGTCTTTAGCAGCCAAACTTTCATTTTCTTCAAACCGCTCAATAAATGCTGCGACTTCTTTGGGGCCAATACGGCTGGTATTATCTTTTCCATTTCGAACAAAAAGTTTTTGTTCTTCAACATAGAGAGTAAAAGGTACATTCCTTGACTCGGTGAACAGCTTAACTGGTTGGGAAAAAGACTCCAACATTAAATGGTAAAAATCTTTATAAATCATGATTGCTGCCCCCTTGCTGTTTTAGCACTCAATAAGCACATGGTTATTTGTTTAGCTGCTATGAGACTGTTACAGCCTCTTCACAGGGAAAACAGTGGAAAGAACCTTGCCACTCACCTTTCACTAATCTACCCGATTCAAGATCAAAGGGCACACACCATAAAGATAAGTCTTCATCGAAACGAAACACCGGTAGAGGTACATCAAAGTACAGGTGACGTGGATAAATAAGCATCATATTTCCTTTCCCATGAAGATACTTTTGCCCATAGGCGAACATCTGATACAGGTCCGACTGGCTGATTTCATATTTCCTCAGACTGTCATCGACTCTGCTATCTAATAGTTTCCATTTAGCATCAAGAACCAACGTCTGCCCGCCGGTTATAATAAAATCTGGCTTAAGCATGAACCATCGTTGAGATGACTTTTCACCAACTGGAACATGCTCTAACAAGTGCTGGCTCCTGGTCTGTCTTATGAGCTGATAATCGTGATGTAACGCACTAGCCAGGCCGCACCCAACCCATCCTTCATATAACTTCTCCATAGGGAACAGCAGGGAAATACCCTGATATGACCCATGTTGAAAATCTGGATTCATCTGTTCAAGAATGAGCTGGCACCACGGCTTTATAGCGCGATAGCCGAGGAGATATTTGCCGTCACTCCATTGCCTCATTGGTTGCGTTGTGCTCCCACAAATTGGGGCTATGTCATCCAGTTGATGGCTTAAAGAATTTTCCTGCCTCCAGCTTTGCCCTTGCCTGGTCATTTTAAGCGCCCAATCCAAAGCCGTCCGTAGCAGACGGTTCTCGATGCGCTGAGGAGAGAACTCGGCATAACACACATGAAAATAAGTGCCTCGGCCCGGCGGCATTCTCATTTGCGCAGTGACATTCAGTTGACCACGGATAAACGCGCTATGTTCGTCCTCGATGAGGTGATAGTCGAAACGAAGTCCTTTACGCACTAAATCAGCAAGATGCCGCAAGAACTCACTAATTATCCATTCATGTAGAGGCTGGTCACTATATTGCAATGCCGCCTGGTTCGCTTCACGGGGTGTAATCCCTAAAGAGGCGCTTAGCATTCGGCGCAAAAGCTGACGTAGAGGGACTACCTCAGTTGGCGCTTCAAATGTGGTTTTTGGCAGAATTTCAATTGACTCGCCATTCGGGGATTGTAGATAACCGACATAGCTTCCCAAACGCAAAAACCGCTTCCCTTCTCGGCTGAGAATGTGAGAGGTTCCACTCCACGTTTGTTGTAACTGCTCAAGCCAGGAAAACGTTGCCTCAGAGACAATCCCCAAATCCATACTGGCTGGTTGAGAGTTATCACAAGTAAGCAGGGCATATTCCCGGACCTGGATCATCATGCGACAATCCCCTGATAAGCTTCTGCCGACTTGAAAGCATGTTTATTGATACGAAAACGCCTGTCAGACAAACTATCAGCAATATCTTTCGGGAATAGTGCAGAAAATGATGGCAGTTGTGCTGACTGTTGTAACAAGATAAAACGATATTCTTTCGCTTTCACCGAATCATTAAGTACCCATCCAATGCGTTCATAATCATCAAAGAAATACTCTCTCAGTAATGGAATGATTTTGTTCTGGAAGATGCTGGCAAGACAGGCTTCGCGGTCGGCGGAATTTTCTAATTTCTTTAGCGGCATAAAGTAAGCATGGCCAATCATATGCTCACTATCTAGCAGAGCTTCAATACGCTGATTAATACGCGTTAGCAACTGTGCGGCATCAATGCCAAACGCAGTGACCCCGGCTAGCAACTCCGGTTGTGCAGGCATTTCGGTAAAGCTAAAGCGGCGTCTTAACGCCAGATCCATTTGAATTAACGACTTATCAGCCGTATTCATAGTGCCAATCACATAGACATTTCTGGGCACGGAAAACAGCTGTTTAGAATACGGTAACATTAAGGTACGGGCATCTTCGGCACCCGATCGTTTATCGGGTTCCAACAGAGTAATTAATTCACCGAAGATGCGGGCAATATTACCACGATTTATTTCATCGATGATGAGTACGTGCGGCAATGCTTGATTGTCAGTTGTTTCAACCGGGGCCAGTAGTTGGGACAGTTTTTCCCGATCAATTGAGGTGTCCCTCAACTCATATAATGTCATCTGTGAAAGCGCTTTTAAAAAAAGCTGTTCTTTCGGTAAGCTCGGCGAGTAGGTTCGTAGCCAGTTGACCTTACGCATTTGATGATAGCCTACGCGTTCATCATTGGGCAGATATTGATAATCGCCAGCGATCTCGGCAATGGCCCTAAATTTATGATTGCCATCGGAAATAATAACCAGGTCACCATTTTTCATGATGTTTTTAAACATATTGACCGCAGTCAGCATGTATTCGCTTCGCTCAACCAGACTATCACTCGCTCCATCTATGCGCAGTCGGACATCAGCCGCTGTCGTGCAGCCACTAAAATCAAGATTATCCCCCCAACCTAATAGAATATAATTATTTACAAGGCATTCATCGAAAATATAATCTTCACCGTCAAGCGTATTTCCAAGAGACATTTTCCAAATCCGTCTCCCATTCAAGGACAATGACTGGGTTGAACTACCACGCGTTTTAACTTCAGCATTCAGGCACAGCTGTTTAAAAATACCATCGACCACTTCGTAGCGAAGCGTGCCCGATTTTTCATCAGTAGTCGCGCGGATCCCTTCGATAAAGTCTTCATAGGAGAAGCTCTGGTGGAAGGTGGTAAACATAATGCGCTGCTTTTCTACCAACGCCCTATAGCGTTCTTTTACCAATTCCCGTAAGCGATTACCATGATGTTCCCGTATAGCCTGTTGGTACCAGGTATCATCGGCAATTTTGACCGCCATTTCAGTGGTACTGTAGGTTTTACCCGTGCCGGGTGGCCCGAAGAGAATCTGGTTTAAGGGATACATGAACGATTGCTCCTTGTTTTTGTCGTCTCTTTTTAGTCCCGGTTGGGGAGTTATAGATGGTTGGCCACCCAGCAAAGCTACCAGCGCCTGTAACGCTTCAATTGATTCAACATCTGCCGCAAAACCATATTGGGACGTACCATTATCTTTCGGGTAACGGCGGTAGCTGGTGCTTTTTACTTTTTCCCAAAGGCAGTGGATACCCGCAATGCGATCAATTTCCGCTTTTAAGGTAAGGGTTTCTGGCGCAAGAACTAATGGGCTCTCGTTAACTACGCCGTCCCGACCGCGTTTGACATACAGATACTTTCCATTCCCGAGCGCATGTTCAGAAGCATAGCTAGGCTCGAATTTTCCAGCCTCAAGCTGGTAACCCAATTCATTCAATGCCAGGTATATCTCGAAAGAATTCAGCATTTCTACACCACTCCTTGATGAAAAAGCGCTAAGCCCCTTTCAACATATCAAACACCACGCGGGCAAAGCCTTTCGCTAGCTCAGGGTTAGAGAGATATTGCACCATCATCTCCTGCTGGGCGTCGTTGCTGTCCATCACGGCATCGTCAATGGCTTTCGGGAAATCACCCAGCATCGCCTGTTCACGCGTGTTGTTCGCAATCTGGGTCATCACCGCCTGGTTTTCTGACAGTTTGTCGCGCACCGCGAAGGCGTAATTGATCATGTCTTTATCGGTGAGATTATCGGTAACGAATAGCTCGTTAAGACGCGCAAGGATATTCGACAGAAACTCTTCTTTCTTGTCCTTCGGCTTCGCCGTACCGACATCATTTCCCGGTGTGATTTTGTATTCCGCCGCATCTTCCTGTAGCTTCAGGTGCTGTTCGTGAAGTTTCGACAGGCGATAATGGCTCATCTCCACGTTGCTTAAATCAATCTCATCTTCTTCCACTCGTTGTTCATGTAGCAGTGGACGCAGGTGGCGGGCAAACAGGCTCAGTTTTTCCAGGTTCTTGTCATCGTAATCGACGATTTGCGACATAAACTCGTAAAAACGGACAAAGCTGCCGAGATCTTTCTTGAAGATATCCAGCTTACTTTTTTCTTTCTCGCAGTCCTTAAAGGTGTTTTCCGCATTGGTGATCAGTACAACATCGCCGGTTTTTTTAGTGCGTTCAAACATCTCTTTGGCCAGCACATACGCCTCAATCGCCGAGGTGTAGCGATGTTTCCAACGCTCCACCGCAGGTTTGCAAATATTGCTAATAGCCGCGTTGGATTTATTTTTGCTGAAGAACGCTTCGCAGAACTGCTCCACTTCGTTCCACAGGAAAATGCCGCTGGTACGCAGTTTTTCATAAAGTTCAAAGACCAACTGCGGATCGCTGACATCAGTCAGTTCCGCAGTCTGGTAGTACGGCTGGAAAGCTCCCAAAATATCTTCGGGTTCGTTGTAGAAATCGAGCACAAAGGTACCGGACTGCGCCTTCCCAGGATAGGTGCGGTTCAGGCGAGACAGCGTCTGTACGCACTCCACGCCGCCCAGCTTTTTATCCACATACATGGCACAGAGCTTAGGCTGGTCAAAACCGGTCTGAAATTTGTTGGCTACCAGCATCACCTGGTAATCGTCGGTATCAAATGCTTTACGCATATCCCGGCCTTTCAGGCCAGGGTTCATAGTGATCTCGGTGAATTTCTGGTTGAGCAGCGCAAGACTGTTGTGGTCATCTTCATGGAACTCCACTTCACCGGAGAAGGCCACCATCGCGCTGATCTTGTCGTATTTTTGCTTGGCGATGTATTTATCGAACGCCAGCTTGTAACGCACTGCCGCCTTACGCGAACTGGTCACCACCATCGCTTTCGCTTGGCCAGCCAGTAAATGCATCACGTGCTTGCGGAAATGCTCAACAATCACCTTCACCTTCTGCGACACGTTATGATCGTGCAGCGAGACCCACTGGTTCAGTTTGATTTTAGCTTTTTTGCTGTCCACTTCCCGGTCAGGATCGTCGAGCTTTTGCAGCAGCTTGTATGCCACTTTGTAGTTGGTGTAGTTCTTCAATACATCGAGAATAAAGCCTTCTTCGATGGCCTGACGCATGGAGTAAACGTGGAACGCTTCCGGCTTGTTGGTTTTTGACGCCGGTTCCTGCGGATGAGGACGACGGCCAAACAGCTCTAGCGTTTTGGCTTTCGGCGTGGCGGTAAAGGCATAATAGTTGAGGTTGTTGCTGCCTTTACGCGCGGCGACGGTGGCGTCCAGAATATCTTCTGAAGACATCTCCACATCGTCATCCGCCTCTTCGGTCATCAGCACTTCTTTCAGTTGACGCGCCGTAGAACCGCTCTGTGAGGAGTGCGCTTCATCGGCAATCACCGCGTATTTTCGCTGCTTGAGGCTGACGCTATTTTCAATCGCCTTCAGGACAAACGGGAAGGTCTGAATGGTGACGATGATAATCGGCTGCGAGTTTTCCAGCGCGCTGGCCAGCTTCTCCGATTTAGAACCATCGCCTTCTTTGTTATTGATACGTCCGACCACTCCGTCCTGATGTTCAAACTGATAGATGGTGTCCTGCAACTGGTCGTCAAGCACGGTGCGGTCCGTCACCACAATCACCGAGTGGAACTGCTTCTCGCCATTTTCGTCGTACAGGCGGGAAAGCTGATGTGCCGTCCAGGCGATAGAGTTCGATTTGCCCGACCCCGCACTGTGCTGAATCAGGTATTTATTGCCGGTCCCTTCCACCGTAGCGGCGATGATCAGTTTGTTCACCACATCCCACTGGTGATAGCGCGGGAAAATCAGGCTCTCGCTTTTGTACTTCAGGCCAATGGCGTTTTCTTTTTCGACGATTTGCAGATGCACGAAGCTCGCGAGAATTTTCAGCAGATTGTCCGGCAGCAGCACCTCATTCCACAGGTAGCTGGTGGCGTAGTCGTTGGCATCTTCCGGGATGTCGTTCCCTGCGCCGCCGTCACGGGTGCCTTTGTTAAACGGTAGGAAGAAGGTTTTATCGCCATCCAGTTTGGTCGCCATAAACACTTCGTACTGACTGACGGCAAAGTGCACCAGAGCGCCGCGTTTAAAGGTCAGCAGCGGCTCGGGTTTATTGGTGCCTGGATCTTTCGGCAAACGCGTTTTCTTATATTGCGCAATAGCGTTTTGTACCGTCTGCTTAAATTCAGACTTCAGTTCCAGCGTCGCTACCGGCAAGCCATTGACGAACAACACCAGGTCGATACGCCACTTCTTCGCTTTTATACCCGTTTCTTCAAATGCGGCGTTCGACGCATGCGGGCTGTAAACCAGCTCCGGCACAATACGGCAGATATTCTGTTTGTAGCGGGTCAGGGTTTCCGGGTTGAGGTTATGTTCCGGCTTAAACTGACACAGCGAAAAACGCGCATTATGGCTTTTGATACCGTGACGCAGCACGCCGAGCGTGCCGTAAGTGCGTGAAAGCATATCGGTAGCGTTGATATCTGCTTTTTTCAGCTGCGCCACCAGCGCATCGAGGAAATGACGCTCGGTGTCGCCAGGATAAACCTTGGCAAACTTCTCCCACTCCTGCGGCTGCGTGGTCTGCACAAAGGTCAGTGCATCCTGGGAATACAGCGCACGTTCGCGATCGTAGCCGTCGGTTTTTCCACAAATCCAGCCTTTTGCTTCCATCTGAGCAATCATCTCATTCTGGAAAATCAGCTCTTTGGTGCTGTCCATGCTCATGCGCTGGCCTCCTGTGGCTCCTCAACGTTCTGCGTGTCGGGGGCAACCCAGTCGCGAACGTCGATTTTTCCGGTGACGGCGGCGGAAATAAGCGCAGTGCGGCGCTCTCTAAGCAAATTCATTTTTATTTCTGATTTAACAATTAGCTTATGAATTCTATCTAGTGCCCCCTCTAAACGAGACGCAATGTTGTATTGTTCATCTTTAGGGGGAACACAGACAGTTAATTCTCTAACAGTCTCTATTGAAACCTCGCTAAAAGTACTACCTTGCTTACTTAATGCCCAATATTGTTCAACTGCATTGGTTTTTAAGTACCAAACCAAATAATCAGCAGAAATATTAGTCCCCGGTTGAATTCTGGCAACTCCACGAGATAAATTGGCACCTTTTAATTCAAGAGGAACTACATATGCGGAACCTATAGATGCCCTGATACCTAAAATAACCTCTCCTCCATCCAGGCGTGAACGAGGATAATTTTTTTCAATTATTTTTGAGGTTTTTGGGAGGCTTTCTAATTGTATATTCCCTTGTGAAATATTGGTTGTTTGTATGAATGGAACTCCCTCATCTAAAGAATCACCAGGCTGAACAATTCCATAAGATATTGAAGTACCACTTTTAATGATTTGTTTAAGTCTGCAAACTGTCCAATGCTCCGGCACTTCCCCCAGCCACTCAACACCAGAATCTTTCATCGGCACATCAGGGTTTAGCCCTTTGGTGACGGCATGGCTAATCACCGCCTGACGTTTTTCTTTTAGCAGTTCAATCAGTTGCTGTTGTTTCTCGATCAGATTATCGATCTTTGCGGTTTCGTGATCGAGGAAACATGCAATTGCATTACTCTCATCGTCTGCCAATTCAGGGATTAGGATATTCTTCATTTCAGAAGAGTTTGTACTCCAAAGATCGGCAACAATGCCTTTACCATAGCGGTAAAACTCTTCCTGGAACGGATAACTGCGGAGTAAATGGTGAGCAAATTTAGGGTCTATCCTTTTAGGCTCCATTACTATGCTAATTAATGAAACGGACCCATTAAGCTGAGACACCCCTGACGAGCCCTTCCTATCTGAACGGCTATTAATAACAAAATCATTTTTCAAAACCAGCTTACGATTATCCCCTGCATCTGTTTTAGCTGCAGTATCAATTTGGGGGACAATACCCTGCATAGTTACAGATAAAGGAGGATAGTCTTTATCACTAACTTTATCTCTTCTTTCCTCAAAAAATTGACCAAGCCGCTTAATATTCCAGTGAGAGGGTACCATCCCCAACCATTCAACCCCAGAATCCTTATACTCCGGATACGCCTTATACTTAGCCATCAGGAATGTACCTCCTGCAGCAGCTTCATAATCTCGGCGCTGACCGCATCCAGATCGGCATCAATCTCCTCTAGCGGGCGCGGCGGCTGATAGACATAGAAATGGCGGTTAAACGGAATCTCATAACCGACAATCCCCACCTCACCATCTTTCACATCGCGCTTATCGGCGTTGATCCATGCGTCATTTACATGCGGCAGCACTTCCGCTTTGAAGTAGTTTTCAATCAGGTCACTGGTGGAGACTGTCGGATTCAACGGCACGTTCTCGTTATCGCGCAGCTCGCCGTCCTGTTCGAACTCAACAACCTTGCCTTTGTATTCAAACGCACCGTACAGCGGCTGAGCGGCTTCTTTCAGCACCTTTTTCACCACCGGTTCGGCATCCGGATTTTTCGTGGTGATAGCGTCGATAAACTGCTTATTCTCTTTCGCATCCAGCTTCACGCCCGCGGTTTTGATGGCCCCTTTAAGGGTCAGCTGGAACTGGTTGAAGTCATTGCTCACCAGCGTTTTGCCACCCGCCTGTGTACTCAATGCCGTCTGAATCTGCTGCGCTTTTTCCATTAACCCGCGTTGTGCCAGCCACAGTTTACTGTCGAGCAGATCTTTAATCTGCTTCTCTTTCAGCTCGGCAAATTCGGCTTTGATGATGGCGCGCGCTTCTGCCTCCAGTTCGGAGAAATCACCGTATGTGTCTTCCTGCCATTGGGACGCAAACTCTTCATACAGGTGTTCCATTGGCGCGTTAAACGGCTTCGGCGCAAAGCGCAGTGTCGCAATCGCCTCATCGGTCACCTGTGCGGATAACCGCAGCGGGCGCTCAATGGTCAGGCGGCGATAGCCAAAGTCGGTGCTGTTAAAGATTTTGCTGGCGAAGGTTTTCGGCGCTTCGGTTTTGGCCGTTGCTGGCTGACGACCGCGGCTGGATTTTTGCTCGGCGGCTTTTTCCAGACCCAGTTCTTCCAGGGTGGTGGCATCCACCACCTCAAAGTCACCGAAGGTCTTGGTGATCAGCTTGATATCGTCATCGCCCATCAGGTTACGCTTGGAACCCAGTGATTTACGCATCTTACCACACAGGTTGGTGCCATCAATCAGCTGCACTTTACCTTTACGCTCAGGCGCTTTCTTGTTGGAGAGGATCCAGACGTAGGTGGCAATGCCGGTGTTGTAGAACATGTCCGTTGGCAGCGCGACAATGCCTTCCAGCAAATCGGCTTCCAGAATGTAGCGACGGATTTCGCTCTCACCGCTGCCCGCACCGCCGGTAAACAGTGGCGAACCGTTAAGGATAATCCCGATACGCCCGCCGTTGCTCACGGTGCCATCCACGTTGTGGTTGTCGCGCATTTTGCTGATCAGGTGCATCAGGAACAGCAGCGAGCCGTCGGATACACGCGGCAGGCCCGGGCCAAAGCGACCGTTAAAACCTTTCTGCGTATGTTCGTCGTTAATCTCGCCCTCAATCTTCTTCCAGTCCACGCCAAACGGTGGGTTAGAGAGCATATAGTCGAACTGGTCTTGCGGTAACTGGTCGTTAGAAAGGGTGTTTCCCAGCTTAATGCGGCTGACGTCCTGACCTTTGATCAGCATGTCGGCTTTACAGATTGCGTAGGATTCCGGGTTCAGCTCCTGGCCAAAGGCACGCATCACCGCGTTAGGGTTCAGTTCGTGCACATATTCCATGCCTGAAGAGAGGAAGCCGCCGGTCCCGGCCGTCGGGTCATAAATGGTGCGGATGATACCGGGCTGCGTCAGGGCTTCATCATCTTCCATGAACACCAGCGAGGTAGTCAGACGCACGATATCGCGTGGGGTGAAGTGCTCACCGGCGGTCTCGTTAGAGCTTTCCGCGAAACGACGGATGAGCTCTTCAAACACCAGGCCCATTTCATAGTTGGAAATCGCTTTTGGGCTAAGGTCGGTAGTGGCAAATTTCTTCACCACTTTGAACAGCAGGTTGGCATCCTCCAGCAGGCCGACAAACTCGCTGAATTTGAAGTGCTCGAAGATTTCACGTGCATCCGGTGAAAATGCCTGTACGTAGCTTTCCAGGTTGGCTTTGATGTCGTTCTGACCCATCTTGCCCAGATCCATCTTCGAGGTGTTGAAGAAGGAAAGCGTGCTTGCGCGCAGCAGAAACTTCTCTTTGGCATCTTCCGGCAGCGGGCTGGTTTTTAATTCATCATATTTCGCCACCACCGCATCTTTGGTCTCCGCCAACACACACTCAAGACGGCGCAGCAGCGTAAAAGGCAGGATCACGCGCCCGTACTGAGACTGTTTGAAATCACCGCGTAGCAGATCGGCCACCGACCAGATAAACGCAGCCGTTTGAGAAAAGTTAGTGTTAGTCATGAAGCCCTCGGAAGAGATTGCGGCCATGGAGCAAAATGCTCAGGCAAAAATTCAATTTTGGAATGCTGTACGCAAAATAATACCTGCTACAGGGACTATCGCAACTGAATCGGCAGGAGCGGTCACTACAAGCCAATCAGTAAGGCAAGCATTAATTGGGTTATTTAGCCGTCATACGCGAAGAACATGTAGGAAGACAGTAAAAATAGAAAAATAGCCATCTTTGCTGCTGGGTGGCTATTTGTTGTCAATTTTTACAATGCTTCCTTTTTAAAAAGCTCGGAATTGCTAGCATAAGGAACCTTACCAGAAGGAACAACTTTTGCAGCAGCAACCAAATGTACATCCTGGTCATCAAAGAAAATATGCGGTTTAAAGGCCTTCAGGACTTTCGTTTTCTCTACACCACCAAGAAAAAAAGCCTCGTCGACATATACCCCCCAGCTTCTCAGTGTCTTAATGACGCGCATTTCTGATGGGCTGTTTCTGGCCGTCACCAGCGCGATACGGACGGGAGAATACTCAACGCGGATCGGTAGTCGTTCCTGAAGCTTGGCTATTTTTTTAAGCAGGGTGGCATAGGGGCCCTCCTCCATAGGGATATCCTGCTGCGCGTCTTCGACATTAGTGGTTAAAAAGAGATCCACCACTAGCGGGCAGGTCACCAATCCTATACCCCATAATTCCGATACAGCCAATATCCGCCAACCAGCACCACAACATTCAGCACGATGCTAATAATGAAATATGTTCTGAATGGCTGCTTCTGGGTTTTGTGGCGAAAACACTGCTGCCCGGCAATCGCGCCCGGCCATCCGCCGAGCAGGCCGAAGGTCAGCAGGGTGGATTCCGGGATCCGGCTCCAGGCTTTACGGGCGGCTAATTTGTCGATGCCGTAGATAAGCCAGGTCAGTACGTTCGCCAGCAGGAACCACATGGCGATGGAATGGGGCAGTAACACGCTGCCGACGGCGGCAAGGGCCAGCAGGAAGTAACAAAAATAACCGAGCTTCATACGATATCAACAGCGCTTAGCGGTGGCAGAGACGGCAACTATACCTGGTTTGTTGGCTGGCGGTAAGATGCCGATTGTTAATCGCGACAGGTCGACAACTTTACCCCTCCGTTCCCTACCTGCAACCCATCTCCCGCGCCAGCGTCCCCGGCAGAGTCTTTAGCGATGTAGAAACAGAGGCCGGCAGTGCCGACCACAGCGTCAAATGCGGACTGGTTCGGCGCTCAATCTCCGCCACCGTCACCTGATGGTCGCAAAAATTAGCATCGCGCGGCGTCGCCTGGTCCAGCACAAATGCTGCGTACTGGCCGCTCTGCGGGCCGCTATCGAGGAAAATAATCTTCCAGTAGCCGCTGGGGATCTCCACGCCCGGCGCGGCGGGCAGGGTGGCGATATGCCGTTCGAACAGTGGCCCGGTAACCGCATAAACCGCCGTCACCTCCGGGCGCTCGGCTAACGCGCGCTCCGCGTCTTCCAGCCGCGCCCATGCTCCTTGATTCAGCGCCGCTTCCTGCGGGGTGATATTCGACAGATAGTTCAGCGCAGGCCAGTCCTCCGCGCCGCCGAGGCTCGCCAGCGGTGCCTGATGGCCGCGATCGACCGCCAGTAAGGTGTTGGCCCGGCGATAGTCGGCGGGCGCCAGGGTATCGGCTGCGGGTAAATCGGGGTCCTGCTTCCACACTCTCTCACGGTTGCTGGCCTCGCTGGCACGGGTGATTTTATACGCTACCCAGTTGGCCAGTTTACGACTGGGGTTATTGTTCAGCGTGTAGGCCGCGCGGAAGAGCGTCTGTTGGCTGCCGCCGGTTGGGCAGCCAACTTCGCAATTATCCACCTTTGCTGTCGCGGCATGGCAGGGTGATATCGTATTCAGGGCAGAAAGTAATAACAGCAAAAATAAACAGGGTGGAAAAGGATTCAGGTTCATCGATAGCGCTCATTGAATTAAGGCCCACCTTTTCTCCGCGTGATAAATACGCAGTCAGGGTGAGCAGGAAAATCAATGAAGCTAAAGGGAATAACGTCGAGTGAAGGCCGATTGGCGCAGAGGATGAGATAATATGAGAACGGGTGAGGGTTAAATGAGGTAATTGCTTGTGGGGCTAATAATAAAAAAGCCCGCCAGTGAAATACCAACGGGCTTGCCTTTATTTATTCTCCGCGCTTGCCCCGATGCCGATACAGCCACATCAGCTTATATGCCGCCGGAATGATAAACAGCGACAACAGCGGCGCGGTGATCATCCCGCCAATCATCGGCGCGGCGATACGGCTCATCACTTCCGAACCGGCGCCAGTGCCCCATAAAATCGGCAGCAGGCCAGCGATAATCACCGCCACGGTCATCGCCTTTGGCCGCACGCGCAGCACCGCGCCTTGGTACAGCGCCTCGTCGAGCTTATCGGCGCTGAAGGTCTGCGGGTTCTCCAGCGATGGCTCCGCCTCGATGGCGTGGCGCAGGTACATCAGCATCACTACGCCAAATTCTGCCGCCACCCCGGCCAGGGCGATAAAGCCGGTACCGGTGGCCACCGACAGATGGAACCCCATCCAGTAGAGGAACCAGATCCCGCCGACGAGGGCGAACGGCACGCTGGTGATAATCAGCAACGCCTCGCCGAAGCGGCGGAACGCCAGGTACAGCAGCACGAAGATAATCATTAGCGTCATCGGCACCATCAGCTTCAGCTTCTGATTGGCGCGCTCCAGCAGCTCAAACTGCCCGGAGTAGGAGACGCTGATGCCCGGCTTCAGCTTTACCTCTTTGCCGATGGCCTGCTGCAGATCGCGCACCACCGAGACCATATCGCGGTCGCGAGCGTCGATGTAGATCCAACTGGTCGGGCGGGCGTTTTCGGTCTTCAGCATCGATGGCCCGGTAACGACCTTAACCTCGGCGACGTCGCCGAGCACGATCTGCTGCTTCAGCGGCGTGAGGATCGGCAACTGGCGGAGGGTCTCCGGGCTATCGCGATAGCTCTGCGGGTAGCGGATGTTGATCGGATAGCGCTCGACGCCCTCTACCGTTTCGCCGACCATCGCGCCGCCGATGGCGGACGAAACAAACAGCTGCACGTCGCCGACGGTCATGCCGTAGCGGGCCGCCTTCTCACGCTGAATATCAATGTTGAGGTAGCGCCCGCCGACCAGCCGCTCGGCTAACGCTGACGTGACCCCCGGCACGGTGCGAGCCACCACTTCAATTTGTTCGGCGATGGCGTCGATATCGGCCAGGTTGGTGCCGGAAACTTTAATGCCGATCGGGCTCTTGATGCCGGTGGAGAGCATGTCGATGCGGTTGCGGATCGGCGGCACCCACAGATTCGCCAGCCCGGGTAGACGTACGGTTTTATCCAGCTCCTCGACGATCTTCTCCATGGTCATCCCCGGCCGCCATTGATCCTGTGGCTTGAGCTGAATCGTGGTCTCTACCATCTCCAGCGGCGCCGAGTCGGTGGCGGTTTCGGCCTTGCCGGTTTTGCCGAACACCCTTGCCACTTCCGGCACCGTCATGATCAGCTTATCGGTCTTCTGCAGCATATCCGCCGCCTGCGCAGCGGAGATCCCCGGCAGCGTTGACGGCATATACAGCAGATCGCCTTCATTAATCTGCGGCAGAAACTCTCCGCCGACCCGGTTAAGCGGCCAGGCAATCGTCAGGATCGACAGAAGCGCAATCAGCAGGGTAGTCTTCGGCCAGTGCAGTACCTTCAGCAGCAGTGGGTGATAAATGCGGATCAAAAAGCGGTTCAGCGGATTGCTGTTCTCCGCTGGGATCTTGCCGCGGATCCAGAAGCCCATCAGGATCGGGATCACCACGATCGCCAGCAGCGCCGCCCCGGCCATCGACCAGGTTTTGGTGAAGGCCAGCGGGCCGAACAGTTTGCCCTCCTGGCCTTCGAGGGTGAAAATCGGGATAAACGACAGAGTAATGATCAGCAGGCTGATAAACAGTGCCGGGCCGACCTCCACCGATGCATCGGTAATGATTTTCCAGCGGATGTCGTTGCTTAGTTTTTCTCCAGGGTGCTGATGTTCCCACTCCTCCAGCCGCTTGTGGGCGTTCTCGATCATCACGATGGCGGCATCGACCATTGCCCCCACCGCAATGGCGATCCCGCCCAACGACATGATGTTGGCGTTAAGCCCCTGGAAATGCATCATAATAAAAGCGAAGCACAGGCCGAGCGGCAGCGAGATAATCGCCACTAGCGCCGAGCGCACGTGCCACAGGAAAAGGGCGCAGACCAGCGCAACGACGATAAACTCTTCCAGCAGCTTGTAGCTGAGGTTGTCGATGGCGCGGTCGATAAGCTGGCTGCGGTCGTAAGTGGTAACCACTTCAACCCCTTCCGGCAGGCTGCTTTGCAGCGACGCCAGCTTCTCTTTGACCGCCGAGATCACCTCGCGGGCGTTCTTGCCGGAGCGCAGGATCACCACGCCGCCGGCCACTTCGCCCTCGCCGTTAAGCTCGGCGATACCGCGGCGCATCTCCGGGCCAATCTGCACCCGCGCAACGTCGCCGAGATACACCGGCACGCCGTTGTCACCGGTTTTCAGCACGATATTTTTGAAGTCGTCGAGCGTCTGCAGGTAGCCGCTGGCGCGCACCATATATTCGGCTTCCGCCAGTTCGACGGAAGAGCCGCCCGCCTCCTGGTTAGAGGCGTCCAGCGCCGATTTCACCTCGCCGAGGCTGATGCCGTACTGGGTCAGCTTCATCGGGTCGACGACAATCTGATACTCCTTGACCACGCCGCCTATCGACGCCACTTCCGAGACGTTTGGAATGGTTTTTAGCTCATATTTTAAGAACCAGTCCTGCAACGAGCGCAGTTCGGCGAGGTCATGTTTGCCGCTGCGGTCGACCAGCGCGTACTCGAAGACCCAGCCAACCCCGGTGGCGTCAGGGCCCATTTCGGCGCTGACCCCGGCGGGCAGTTTGCCCTGCACCTGATTGAGATACTCCAGCACCCGCGAGCGCGCCCAGTAAGGATCGGTGCCGTCTTCAAATATTACATACACGTAGGAGTCGCCAAACTGCGAGAAGCCGCGCACCGTTTTGGCGCCGGGGACTGACAGCATGGTGGTGGTCAGCGGCCAGGTGACCTGGTTTTCAACGATCTGCGGCGCCTGCCCCGGGTAGCTGGTTTTGACGATTACCTGTACGTCGGAGAGGTCCGGCAGGGCGTCCACCGGGGTTTGGATGATGGTCCAGGTCCCCCAGATGCTGAGAAACAGCGCCGCCATCATCACCAGGAAGCGGTTGGCCACCGAGCGGCGGATAATCCATTCAATCATGTTCCGTTCCTCAGTGCGCGTGGGCGGCAGGGGCTGTGACATCAGGAGCCTGTGCGCGCATGCGCTCCAGCGCGCCGGAGATATTGGCTTCCGAGTCGATCAGGAACAGGCCGCTGGCGACGACTTTTTCGCCCTCCTGCAGACCGCTGCGAATGGCCGTGACGCCGGCGGATTCATGGAATACCTGTACGAGCTTCGGTACGAAGCGGCCCTCGTTATCCACGGTAATCACTCGCTGCTCGCTACCGCTGTCGATCAACGCTTTTGATGGGATAAGCAGCATCGGCGCGCTTTCGCTGGTCAGTTTCAGATAGGCGTTCATCCCCGGCTTCAGCGCTTCATTCGGGTTGTTAACCTGCAGGCGTAGCTGCAGGGTACGGGTGGCGCTATCGACGCTGGGGAGAATGGTCCATTTGTTGATGCTGAAGGTTTTTCCCGGCCAGGCGGGAACCTGAATGGCGAACTGCGAGGCGTCTTTAATTAGCCAGGCGATGGATTCCGGTACCGCCACGCTGACCCACACCGGGTCCATGCCCTGAATTTTCGCCACCACATTATCTTTGGCGATATTCATTCCGGCGCGCAGATCGAAGGCGGTGATCACCCCGTCGATTGGCGCTTTGAGGGTAAAGCGGGTCTGGATTTTGCGCGTGGTTTTCAGGCGGCGGATATCGTCATCCGGCATTCCGGCGAGGCGTAGACGCTCGAGGATCCCCTCGACCTGCGTAGCGGTGCCCCCGGTTTCCTGCAATAAAAGATATTCGCTCTGCGCTTCCACCCAGTCCGGGATGGTCAGCTCGAGTAAGGGCGTGCCTTGTTTCACTTTGTCGCCGACGGTCAGCGGATAGACTTTATTGATAAAGCCCGCCGCCCGCGCCTGCATAATCACGTACTGGTACTCGTTATAGCTGATGTTGGCCGGGAAGGTCTGGGCGTAACGCAGCGGCCCGCGGGTGACCGCGGCGGTTTTTACGCCGAGGTTTTGGGTCTGCGTCGGGTCGATACGCACCCCTGGCGCACCGGCGACGGCACTCTCCTCATCAGCGTATTTCGGCACCAGATCCATATCCATAAACGGCGATTTACCCGGTTTATCAAAGCGGGTGTTCGGGTACATCGGGTCGTACCAGAACAGCACTTTACGCTGCTGCTCGGCCGCCGGAGCGGCAGCGTGGGTCTGCGTCAGTCGGGCGTACAGCGCCGCGGTAAGCGCGCCGCCAATCACCATGCTGCCAAGGATCAGCGCCGTATTTTTCAGTGTCAGGGATGCCATGTGTCGTCCATTCAGTTGTTGAGGGGGCTACCGTCGCCGGGCCGTTATTGGGCGCGGATATCCTGTAACAACGACAGATTGCCCTGCTGAACGAAGGTGAAATCCACGCTGTCGCCATCCTTCACATTGTTGAGCTGCGTCTGCGGGGTGATGGTGAAGCGCATGGTCATCGGCGGCCAGTTCACCGCCGGGATGGCCTCGTGGGCGATAGTGATTTTTTTGCTATACATATCAATGGCTTTAATGACGCCTTTGCCAGCGATGCTTTGCGTCTGCGCGGCAGCGGGTTGTTCATGCATCGCCATGCCGGCGTGCGGTTCGGCGGCCTGGGCAGTGAACATCACACCGGATAACAGCGTGAACAGGGCGATTTTAGACAGTGAATTCATAATCAAGACTCCTCGGATTATTCCATCCAGCCGCCGCCGAGGGCGGTGAACAGGGTGATTTCATTCGCCTGACGGGAATAGTTGAGTTCCAGCAGGGTTTGTCGGGTGGTAAAAATGTCACGCTGGGCGCTCAGGACTTCGATGTAGCTGACCGCGCCGTGGCGATAGAGCGCGGTGGCGCGCTGCAGAGTGATATTTAGTGAAGCGAGATAACGCTGCTGGGCGGCAATTTGATCGGCCAGGCTTTGGCGCAGGGCCAGCGCGTCGGCCACCTCTTTAAAGGCGGACTGGATTTTTTGTTCATAGTTGACTACCTGCTGCTGCTGGCGGATCTCCGCCAGATCGAGGTTGGCCTGATTACGCCCGGCGTTGAAAATCGGCAGTTCAATTTTGGGGATGAAGTTCCACATCGCGCTGCCGGCGTTAAACAGGCTGGAGAGCTCGCTGCTGCTGCCGGAGAGCGAGCTGGTCAGGGTAATTGACGGGAAGAAGGCCGCCCGCGCGGCGCCTATATTGGCGTTTGCCGCCAGCAGGCTATGTTCGGCTTCCAGAATATCCGGCCGCTGCAGCAGGATCTCTGAGGAGAGCGACGGCGGCAGGGTTACGCCTTTCAGGTCCACCGTGCTGCTGGCGCTATCGTCCGGCAGGCGCTGATAGCTGCCGAGCAGCAGTTGCAGGGCGTTATTGGCCTGCGCCAGCTGGCCTTGCCGTTTGGCGATATCAGCGCGGGTGCTTTCGATCATGCCGCGCGCCTGTTCCAGCGCCAGAACGGTGGTGCTGCCGGTCAGCAGCTGTTTTTCAACGAAGGCGTAAGACTGCTGATAGTTCTGTAAGGTGTCGTTCGCCACCTGCAGCTGCGCCGCCGCCAGCCGCTGGTTGAAGTAGCTTTGTGAAACGTTAGCAATCAACAGGATATGCACCGCGCGCCGCGCCTCTTCGCTGGCGAAGAAGTTCTGTCGGTCGGCCTCGCTAAGGTTTTTCAACCGGCCAAAGAAGTCGAGGTCGTAGCTGAGATTCAAGCCGGCGGCATAATCGCTGCTGGTGGTGGTGTCGCCTTTGAGCTTGCCGCCATAGGTGGTGCTGCCGTCGCTGTTAAGCTGCGGGTAGCGGTCGGCGTCGGTCACCCGGTACTGGGCGCGGGCTTCCTGCACTTTCAGCGTCGCCATCCGTAGATCGCGGTTGTTGGTCAGCGCGGTGCTAATCAAGCTTTTCACCTGCGGGTCGACGAAAAAGGTGCGCCAACCGGTCTCCTGGTAGCCCGCCGTCGCGGTAACCAGTTTGTTCTGGCTGAGAGAGAACTGCTGCGGTACCGGCGCGGCGGGGCGCTGGTAGTCCGGAGCAAGTGACAAACAGCCGGTTAAGGCGAATATCACGCTGAGAGTAAGAAGCTTTATTGGGCGCATGGCGACAGACGGTTTTCGGCGATTTATCAATGGCGGATACGTTACGCAGCGGGCTCTGTTCAACGCGTGACAGGAAAATGACAAAGCTGTCATTTTCCTGATATTTCATTGCTATCCGGAGGGGCTCCTCTAAAATTGAATACCCGCACAGAGCGCGCGTGAAGGAGCCAACCGTGAAGATTTTGATTGTCGAAGATGAGAAGAAAACCGGGGAGTACCTGACCAAAGGGCTTACCGAAGCCGGATTCGTCGTCGACCTGGCCGACAACGGCCTTAACGGTTATCACCTGGCGATGACCAGCGACTACGATCTGCTGATCCTCGACATCATGCTGCCGGACGTCAACGGCTGGGATATCGTGCGCATGCTGCGCGCCGCCAATAAAGGGATGCCGATCCTGCTGCTCACCGCGCTTGGCACTATCGAGCATCGGGTGAAGGGGCTGGAGCTGGGCGCCGACGACTATCTGGTGAAGCCCTTTGCTTTTGCGGAACTGCTGGCGCGGGTGCGCACTCTGCTGCGTCGCGGGGCGGCGGTAATAGTAGAAAGCCAGTTTCAGGCGGCCGATCTCAGCGTTGATTTGGTCAGCCGCAAGGTGACGCGTGGCGCGACTCGTATCACCCTGACCAGCAAAGAGTTTACCCTGCTGGAGTTCTTCTTGCGCCATCAGGGCGAGGTGCTACCCCGTTCGCTGATCGCGTCGCAGGTGTGGGATATGAATTTCGACAGCGACACTAACGCTATCGACGTGGCAGTGAAGCGGCTGCGCGCCAAAATCGATAACGACTTCGAGCCGAAGCTTATCCAGACCGTGCGCGGCGTCGGCTATATGCTTGAGGTGCCGGATGGCCGCTAAGCGCCCCTTTTCGTTGGCCACCCGGCTCACCTTCTTTATTAGCCTCGCCACCATCATCGCCTTCTTTGCCTTCACCTGGATCATGATCCATTCGGTGAAGGCCCACTTTGAAGAGCGCGACGTTCACGATCTCAAGCAGCTCAGCACCACGCTTGAGACGGTGCTCAACCACGCCGACTACCCGCAGGCGCGGCGGCTGGAGATCTTAAAAAACGTGATTGGCGGCTACGCTAACGTCTTTATCTGTCTGGATGATGCCGAGGGCAATATTCTGTTTCAGTCGCCAAACGGCCCGGAACTCAGCCATATAATGAGCACGCCGGGGCTGGCGATGAAGTTGCGCGATGGTAATGTGATTTCATGGACTGACCCGCAGCCGCGGGAAATGGTTCATGATAATCATCAAATGGAGACTCGCTCCTGGCGGCTAATCATGTTGCCGCTGGGCAAGCAGGCAGATGGCAAACCGGCCTGGCATCTGCTGATGGCCTTATCGATCGATTTTCACCTGCACTATATTAATGAACTCAAAGCGAAGCTGATTTCCGCGGCGGCGATAATCAGCCTGCTGATTATCGCCATCGTGCTGTTTGTAGTCTATCAGGGGCATAAGCCGATTCGCCAAATCAGCCGCCAGATCCAGAATATTACCTCGCGGGATCTTGATGTGCGCCTTGACCCGCAGGCGGTGCCCATTGAGCTGGAACGGCTGGCGCTGTCGTTTAACCATATGCTGGAGCGCATAGAGGATGTCTTTACTCGCCAGTCGAACTTTTCCGCCGATATCGCCCATGAAATCCGTACGCCGATTACCAACCTGGTCACGCAAACCGAAATCGCCTTAAGCCAGAGCCGCAGCCAGCAGGAGCTGGAAGAGGTGCTCTATTCCAATCTCGAAGAGTTCTCGCGCATGTCGCGGATGGTCAGCGATATGCTGTTCCTTGCCCAGGCCGATAATAACCAGCTGATCCCTGAACAGCGTGCGCTGGATCTGGCCGAGGAAGTGAATAAGGTGTTTGAGTTCTTTGAAGCGTGGGCGGAAGAAAAAGAGGTGGCGCTGCGTTTTGTCGGTAGCCACTGCCGGGTGATTGGCGACCCGCTGATGCTGCGGCGGGCAATCAGCAACCTGCTGTCGAACGCGATTCGCTATACGCCGGCCGGGCAGGCGGTGACCATTCAGTTGAGCGAAAGCGCCGAGAAGATTCGCCTGGTGGTGGAGAACCCCGGCGCGCCGATTGCCGCCGCGCATCTGCCACGCCTGTTTGATCGTTTCTATCGCGTCGACCCCTCGCGCCAGCGCAAAGGCGAGGGCAGCGGCATCGGTCTGGCGATTGTAAAATCGATTGTCAGCGCTCACCACGGCAGCGTAGCGGTGCAGTCCGATCTGCGCTCCACTCGCTTTATTATCGTGTTGCCGAAATATGCGCAATAACGGCTGAAAGCAAGCGGGCAGCGCCAGGCGGCTGCCCGCAGTATTACCGTTCTCTTACTCTTCGAAATACCAGTAGCCCTGATTAATCAGGCGCGTCAGTTCGCTAACGAACGCCGGATTTTTCAGGCCGCTGCCGAGCTCTTCTTGACCTAACGAGGTATAGCGACATAGCGCATCGAGCGCGCCGGCATCGGTAGTGTCGAGTTGTTCGCTATGCACGAAGAAGCTGTCGCCGATATGCAGAACGCGCAGGCCGCTCAGGCGAGAAAGCTTTTCCCCGCCCAGCAGCGCATCGACCACTTCCTCTTCTTCATATGCCGGTTCCGCTGGCGCAATATCCAGCTCATGACGTGGCGTGGTGACGAAACTGCCGAACCACTGCTTGAAGTCTTCGGGTTGGCGAATCATGTCGATCATCATGTTGCGCAGACGGTCGAGTTCATACTCTTCAACCCGGCCCGGATGGTCGCGGCAGGTGAGGTCCGGATCGCTGTAGTGTTCGCCGCCGAGGTCGTTTTCCAGCACATAGTCGGCGAAGCTGCTGATCAGGTCGCGGCCGTTTGGCCCACGGAAGCCGACGGAGTAGTTCAGTGCCGTTTCGTGGGTCACTCCGTCGTGTGGGAATCCAGGCGGAATATAGAGGATGTCGCCCGGCTCCAGATCTTCATCAATAATCGGCGGGAACGGATCAACGTGCAGCAGCGCCGGATGTGGACAGAACTGACGCATCGGCAGCTTGTCACCCACGCGCCAGCGGCGGCTGCCCATGCCCTGAATAATAAAGACGTCATACTGATCGATATGTGGGCCAACGCCGCCGCCAGGAACGGAGAAGGAGATCATCAGATCGTCTAAACGCCAGTCCGGCAGTACGCGGAATGGGCGCACCAGTTCGGCGGCAGGCATATGCCAGTGGTTTACCGCCTGGGCCAGCAAGGACCAGCCGTTTTCACCCAGCCCATCGAAATGTTCAAAAGGACCGTTACTGGCCTGCCACTTACCGTTGACCAGGCTGACCAGCCGGCTATCGACTTCCGGTTCCATGGCTAACCCGGCCAGCTCGTCTGGCGTAATGGGGTCGATGAAGTTAGGGAACGCCTTCTTTAATACGACCGGCTGCTTTTGCCAGTACTTCTCTAAGAACTCGGGCCAGTTAATGTTGAGTTGATAAGCCATAGATTATTACCAGTAGGAAGAAACGGCTCTGATTATAGAAAGGAGGGAAAGCGTGGCGCTTTGTCATGGGTCAAGAGTGATGCTTAATTCACCATTAGCGTTATGAGGGCGTCGGCAGAGCGAGAAAAATCACTTTTCCGCAAAAAACGATTTTGACTGTTACTACGCTACAAGCCGCATAAACACTGGGTTTTCGCATTTATATATCAAGAAGGATAAACGTGAAAAGTGTAATTAATGAGCGCTTGATAAGTTTTTTGTATTTTAAGGCTTGCTATATCTCAGCAGCTCCCTATAATGCGCACCCACTGACACGGCAGATGTGAATCACTTCACACAAACAGCCGGTTCGGTTGAAGAGAAAAATTCTGAAATTCAGGGTTGACTCTGAAAGAGGAAAGCGTAATATACGCCACCTCGCGACAGAGCGCTAAAGCGCGTCGCAACTGCTCTTTAACAATTTATCAGACAATCTGTGTGGGCACTCAAAGTGACATGGATTCTTAACGTCCTCGGACGAAAAATGAATACCAAGTCTCTGAGTGAACATACGTAATTCATTACGAAGTTTAATTCACGAGCATCAAACTTAAATTGAAGAGTTTGATCATGGCTCAGATTGAACGCTGGCGGCAGGCCTAACACATGCAAGTCGAGCGGTAGCACAGAGAGCTTGCTCTCGGGTGACGAGCGGCGGACGGGTGAGTAATGTCTGGGAAACTGCCTGATGGAGGGGGATAACTACTGGAAACGGTAGCTAATACCGCATAACGTCGCAAGACCAAAGTGGGGGACCTTCGGGCCTCATGCCATCAGATGTGCCCAGATGGGATTAGCTAGTAGGTGGGGTAATGGCTCACCTAGGCGACGATCCCTAGCTGGTCTGAGAGGATGACCAGCCACACTGGAACTGAGACACGGTCCAGACTCCTACGGGAGGCAGCAGTGGGGAATATTGCACAATGGGCGCAAGCCTGATGCAGCCATGCCGCGTGTATGAAGAAGGCCTTCGGGTTGTAAAGTACTTTCAGCGAGGAGGAAGGCGTTAAGGTTAATAACCTTGGCGATTGACGTTACTCGCAGAAGAAGCACCGGCTAACTCCGTGCCAGCAGCCGCGGTAATACGGAGGGTGCAAGCGTTAATCGGAATTACTGGGCGTAAAGCGCACGCAGGCGGTCTGTCAAGTCGGATGTGAAATCCCCGGGCTCAACCTGGGAACTGCATTCGAAACTGGCAGGCTAGAGTCTTGTAGAGGGGGGTAGAATTCCAGGTGTAGCGGTGAAATGCGTAGAGATCTGGAGGAATACCGGTGGCGAAGGCGGCCCCCTGGACAAAGACTGACGCTCAGGTGCGAAAGCGTGGGGAGCAAACAGGATTAGATACCCTGGTAGTCCACGCCGTAAACGATGTCGACTTGGAGGTTGTGCCCTTGAGGCGTGGCTTCCGGAGCTAACGCGTTAAGTCGACCGCCTGGGGAGTACGGCCGCAAGGTTAAAACTCAAATGAATTGACGGGGGCCCGCACAAGCGGTGGAGCATGTGGTTTAATTCGATGCAACGCGAAGAACCTTACCTACTCTTGACATCCAGAGAACTTAGCAGAGATGCTTTGGTGCCTTCGGGAACTCTGAGACAGGTGCTGCATGGCTGTCGTCAGCTCGTGTTGTGAAATGTTGGGTTAAGTCCCGCAACGAGCGCAACCCTTATCCTTTGTTGCCAGCGGTCCGGCCGGGAACTCAAAGGAGACTGCCAGTGATAAACTGGAGGAAGGTGGGGATGACGTCAAGTCATCATGGCCCTTACGAGTAGGGCTACACACGTGCTACAATGGCATATACAAAGAGAAGCGACCTCGCGAGAGCAAGCGGACCTCATAAAGTATGTCGTAGTCCGGATTGGAGTCTGCAACTCGACTCCATGAAGTCGGAATCGCTAGTAATCGTAGATCAGAATGCTACGGTGAATACGTTCCCGGGCCTTGTACACACCGCCCGTCACACCATGGGAGTGGGTTGCAAAAGAAGTAGGTAGCTTAACCTTCGGGAGGGCGCTTACCACTTTGTGATTCATGACTGGGGTGAAGTCGTAACAAGGTAACCGTAGGGGAACCTGCGGTTGGATCACCTCCTTACCTTAAAGAACCTGCCTTTGTAGTGCTCACACAGATTGTCTGATGAAAGTAGAGAAGCAAGGCGTCTTGCGATTGAGACTTCAGTGTCCCCTTCGTCTAGAGGCCCAGGACACCGCCCTTTCACGGCGGTAACAGGGGTTCGAATCCCCTAGGGGACGCCACTTGCTGGTTCGTGAGTGAAAGACGCGTGCCGATATATCTCAAAACTCATCTTCGGGTGACGTTTGAGATATTTGCTCTTTAAAAATCTGGATCAAGCTGAAAATTGAAACGACACACAGTCAATGTGTGTTCGAGTCTCTCAAATTTTCGCAACACGTTGGTGTTTTACGAAACATCTTCGGGTTGTGAGGTTAAGCGACTAAGCGTACACGGTGGATGCCCTGGCAGTCAGAGGCGATGAAGGACGTGCTAATCTGCGAAAAGCGTCGGTAAGGTGATATGAACCGTTACAGCCGGCGATGTCCGAATGGGGAAACCCAGTGCAATTCGTTGCACTATCGTTAACTGAATACATAGGTTAACGAGGCGAACCGGGGGAACTGAAACATCTAAGTACCCCGAGGAAAAGAAATCAACCGAGATTCCCCCAGTAGCGGCGAGCGAACGGGGAGCAGCCCAGAGTCTGAATCAGCTTGTGTGTTAGTGGAACGGTCTGGAAAGTCCGACGGTACAGGGTGATAGTCCCGTACACCAAAATGCACAGGCTGTGAACTCGAAGAGTAGGGCGGGACACGTGGTATCCTGTCTGAATATGGGGGGACCATCCTCCAAGGCTAAATACTCCTGACTGACCGATAGTGAACCAGTACCGTGAGGGAAAGGCGAAAAGAACCCCGGCGAGGGGAGTGAAAAAGAACCTGAAACCGTGTACGTACAAGCAGTGGGAGCACCTTCGGGTGTGACTGCGTACCTTTTGTATAATGGGTCAGCGACTTATATTCTGTAGCAAGGTTAACCGTATAGGGGAGCCGCAGGGAAACCGAGTCTTAACTGGGCGTTAAGTTGCAGGGTATAGACCCGAAACCCGGTGATCTAGCCATGGGCAGGTTGAAGGTTGGGTAACACTAACTGGAGGACCGAACCGACTAATGTTGAAAAATTAGCGGATGACTTGTGGCTGGGGGTGAAAGGCCAATCAAACCGGGAGATAGCTGGTTCTCCCCGAAAGCTATTTAGGTAGCGCCTCGTGAATTCATCTTCGGGGGTAGAGCACTGTTTCGGCTAGGGGGTCATCCCGACTTACCAACCCGATGCAAACTACGAATACCGAAGAATGTTATCACGGGAGACACACGGCGGGTGCTAACGTCCGTCGTGAAGAGGGAAACAACCCAGACCGCCAGCTAAGGTCCCAAAGTCACAGTTAAGTGGGAAACGATGTGGGAAGGCACAGACAGCCAGGATGTTGGCTTAGAAGCAGCCATCATTTAAAGAAAGCGTAATAGCTCACTGGTCGAGTCGGCCTGCGCGGAAGATGTAACGGGGCTAAACTGTGCACCGAAGCTGCGGCAGCGACACTATGTGTTGTTGGGTAGGGGAGCGTTCTGTAAGCCTGCGAAGGTGGCCTGTGAGGGTTGCTGGAGGTATCAGAAGTGCGAATGCTGACATAAGTAACGATAATGCGGGTGAAAAGCCCGCACGCCGGAAGACCAAGGGTTCCTGTCCAACGTTAATCGGGGCAGGGTGAGTCGACCCCTAAGGCGAGGCCGAAAGGCGTAGTCGATGGGAAACAGGTTAATATTCCTGTACTTGGTGTTACTGCGAAGGGGGGACGGAGAAGGCTATGTTAGCCGGGCGACGGTTGTCCCGGTTTAAGCATGTAGGCGGAGGTTCCAGGTAAATCCGGTACCTTATTAACGCTGAGGTGTGATGACGAGGCACTACGGTGCTGAAGTAACAAATGCCCTGCTTCCAGGAAAAGCCTCTAAGCATCAGGTAACATTGAATCGTACCCCAAACCGACACAGGTGGTCAGGTAGAGAATACCAAGGCGCTTGAGAGAACTCGGGTGAAGGAACTAGGCAAAATGGTGCCGTAACTTCGGGAGAAGGCACGCTGATATGTAGGTGAAGCCCCTGCGGGTGGAGCTGAAATCAGTCGAAGATACCAGCTGGCTGCAACTGTTTATTAAAAACACAGCACTGTGCAAACACGAAAGTGGACGTATACGGTGTGACGCCTGCCCGGTGCCGGAAGGTTAATTGATGGGGTTATCCGTAAGGAGAAGCTCTTGATCGAAGCCCCGGTAAACGGCGGCCGTAACTATAACGGTCCTAAGGTAGCGAAATTCCTTGTCGGGTAAGTTCCGACCTGCACGAATGGCGTAATGATGGCCAGGCTGTCTCCACCCGAGACTCAGTGAAATTGAACTCGCTGTGAAGATGCAGTGTACCCGCGGCAAGACGGAAAGACCCCGTGAACCTTTACTATAGCTTGACACTGAACATTGAGCCTTGATGTGTAGGATAGGTGGGAGGCTTTGAAGCGTGGACGCCAGTCTGCGTGGAGCCAACCTTGAAATACCACCCTTTAATGTTTGATGTTCTAACGTTGGCCCCTGACCGGGGTTGCGGACAGTGTCTGGTGGGTAGTTTGACTGGGGCGGTCTCCTCCCAAAGAGTAACGGAGGAGCACGAAGGTTAGCTAATCCTGGTCGGACATCAGGAGGTTAGTGCAATGGCATAAGCTAGCTTGACTGCGAGCGTGACGGCGCGAGCAGGTGCGAAAGCAGGTCATAGTGATCCGGTGGTTCTGAATGGAAGGGCCATCGCTCAACGGATAAAAGGTACTCCGGGGATAACAGGCTGATACCGCCCAAGAGTTCATATCGACGGCGGTGTTTGGCACCTCGATGTCGGCTCATCACATCCTGGGGCTGAAGTAGGTCCCCAAGGGTATGGCTGTTCGCCATTTAAAGTGGTACGCGAGCTGGGTTTAGAACGTCGTGAGACAGTTCGGTCCCTATCTGCCGTGGGCGCTGGAGAATTGAGGGGGGCTGCTCCTAGTACGAGAGGACCGGAGTGGACGCATCACTGGTGTTCGGGTTGTCATGCCAATGGCATTGCCCGGTAGCTAAATGCGGAAGAGATAAGTGCTGAAAGCATCTAAGCACGAAACTTGCCCCGAGATGAGTTCTCCCTGAGACTTTAAGTCTCCTGAAGGAACGTTAAAGACGATGACGTTGATAGGTCGGGTGTGTAAGCGTAGCGATACGTTGAGCTAACCGATACTAATGAACCGTGAGGCTTAACCTTACAACGCCGAAGGTGTTTTGGCGATTTGAGATGATTTTCAGCCTGATACAGATTACTCGATGCGTCCTGAGGACGTGTTGAAAACAGAATTTGCCTGGCGGCGATAGCGCGGTGGTCCCACCTGACCCCATGCCGAACTCAGAAGTGAAACGCCGTAGCGCCGATGGTAGTGTGGGGTCTCCCCATGTGAGAGTAGGGAACTGCCAGGCATCAAATAAAGCGAAAGGCTCAGTCGAAAGACTGGGCCTTTTGTTTTTGTGTTTTGCGGCCAGACGCGCCGCCATCTCCCCGGTGGCGCTGCGCTTACCGGGGCTACCGATCGTTCCCCGGCCTGCGCCGCCTCCGGGAAAACATCCGGCCCGGTCGCCTGGTTCGTTAACATCAGTAATACCTATCACACTAATAGCTCTCAGTATAATTGTCCTTATTAATTATATGGACTATCTTTCCTGCGTGATGACACCAACGCATCACTTCTCCTGAGGGAGAAAAATAGAAAGCAAATCGCTTATTTCTCATCCTGTTAACTGGTTATAAATTCAATGAAAAAACCGCTAATTGGGATTCTGACATTAGCTTATGGATTGAGCTTGCCTGCATTCGCTGCTGATACCGCTACATTAACCATCTCCGGGCGTGTGGCTACACCTACCTGCAGCACCAATATCATTAACGAAAAAGCTCAACAGCGTTGTGGGCAAAATACTTACCTCATTAACACGCAAAATATGGCAGTCCCATCTCATGGGGTGATTACCCAAACGGTGAATTTACCGAATGATGCAAACAGGAAAATAATTATCAGCAGCTACGATTAATCACCCACTTATATTTCCGCGCCATTATATTGCCCAGCGGCGAAATAATGGCGCGCTGCTATCAGCCATAAAAATCAGCTATTTGTTGGCTTGAAAATTTATTCCCGCCGTTGAATACTTCTCCCCCGCTTATTTCCACGATCGGCAGGCGTTATCCGCGCTTTTTGGTATTGATGCGATACATCATTAACACTTTGTTAACTTGATCTGGTTTAAGTGACGGTAAATTTGATATACAAATAGGGTAGATTGCCTGTATGGATGCTGCCCGGAATGCCTTGCGATGAATGTTGCAGGTCATCGGCTGGCAATATGAGAATATAAATGAAAATCCTGCTTAACTGGCCGCCGCTGCGCCAGATCGTTACTTACATTCAGGAGCGCTTTACCTTTCTGGTTCTGCTCTGCTGGCCGGCGATTATCTGGCTGTTCTGCCGGGTTGGCGTGTGGCTTACTGATAGCACCTATCAACTGCTGGGAAAATCGCCTGCCCACTCTTTCACCGTTTATCTTCAGCCGTTTATGACGCCCGGCACGTTGCTACGCATTTCTATCAGTTGGGTTGTGCTGTTATTCATCCTTTTCAGTATGGCGATGGCCTTCACCTGGGGTCTGCGCCGCTTTATGAATCGTCAAAAATAAGCCATCGGCGCAGCGCCTGCTCCAGGTTTTATGCCATCTCACCAATTGTCTTGCGAAAACGCAGCAGCGCAATGGTAAAGAAAGCGCCGCCGATAGCGAACAAAATTAAAAACTGCGGCCAGACGATGGTAAAGCTGGCGCCGCGGTAAAGTATCGCCTGCGCGAGGCTGACGAAATGGGTGGTCGGCATGGTCAACATAATGTCCTGAACCAGCTGCGGCATACTCTCCCGTGGCGTGGATCCGCCGGAGAGCATCTGCAGCGGCAGCAGCACCAGGATCATCAGTAGCCCCAGTTGCGGCATAGAACGGGCGAGCGTGCCCATAAAAATGCCAATGGAGGTGGTGGCGAACAGGCTGAGCGCAACCCCCAGCATAAACAGCGGAATCGACCCCTCAATCGGTACCTGCAAAACTCCCTGTACCATCAGCAGTAGCGACAGCCCGGAGACAACCAGTACCACCAGACCCATCGACCAGATCTTGGCCATCATTATCTCAAACGGCGTTACCGGCATCACAAGCAGGTGCTCAATGGTGCCGTGCTCTCGCTCGCGGATAAGCGCCGAGCCGGTGAGGACAATTGCCAGCATGGTGATATTGTTAATAATCGCCATCACCGCGCCGAAGCGCTCTTGCTCAAGGTTAGGGTTAAAGCGCATCCTCACCGCCAGCTCTACCGGCAGCGCACTGTTGTCGCGATAGCGGGCGACAAAGCTGTTCACTTCACCGCTGATAATATTCTGGATATAGCCGTTGCCGGTAAAGGCCTGGCTCATTCGCGTGGCGTCGACGTTGACCTGCACCTCCGGCTGACGACCGGCCAGCACATCGCGCTGGAAGTTTGGCGGAATATTGATGGCGAATGTGTATCGTCCCGCATCCAGCCCGGCATCCATTTCATCGGCGCTGATCAACTCCGGCGTTAAAAACCACGGCCGATAAAAGCCGTTAATGATCCGCGATGAGAGCTGTGATTTATCCATATCGGCAATGGCGATAGGCGCCAGGTGCAGAGAGCCGGGCATTACCGTGGCCGAGGAGTAAACCGACACGGTAAAAGCAAATACAATCAGCGCCAGCATCGCTTTATCGCCGAGGAGGCTGCGCAGCTCTTTGATACCGAGGTTATAAATATTGCGTAATCCGCGCATCACCCCTCCTGTTTTTTCAGCAGCCACACGCTCAGCCCGAGCACCAGCGGCACCGCAATCAATAGTGGAATGAACGAAACCCACAAATCGCTAATATTCAGCGCCTTGGAGAAGGTGCCACGGGCGATGGTCAGGAAATGGCTGGTCGGGTAGATTTGTCCGATCCAGCGACCTGGCCCCTCCAGCGATGCCACCGGGTCAATCATCCCGGAGAACTGGGTGGCCGGAATCAGCGTAATAATCGCGGTACCGAAAATAGCGGCGATTTGGCTCTTCATAAATGTTGAGATCAGCAATCCCAGCCCGGTAGCGATGGTGACATACAGCAGAGCCGCCAGGGTGAGGGTCAGGAAACTGCCCTTATGCGCGACGCCAAATACGAAGACCGACAACGCGCATAGTAGAAAGAAGTTAAACATCCCCAACACGATGTAAGGCAGCTGTTTGCCGAGCAGGAACTCGCTGCGGGTGGTCGGCGTCACGTACAGGTTGATGATCGAACCGAGCTCTTTTTCACGCACTACGCTCAGAGCGCTGAGCATCGCCGGGATCATCATCAGCAGCAGCGGGATCACCGCCGGGACGATGGCCGGCAGGCTCTTTACGTCCGGGTTATAGCGATAGCGGGTCTCGATGGAAATAAGCGAGGTATCACGATTCGGGCTACTTTGCTGCCCGGCCATCTCCTGCAGCCAGGCCAGATGCATCGCCTGTACGTATCCGCGCACCGTTTCCGCGCGATTTGGCATTGCGCCGTCCACCCAAACACCTATTTGCACCGGCGTACCGCGAGCGATATCGCGGCCAAAGTTCGGCGGGATTTCTATCGCTACCGCCAGCTCGCCGTTACGCATTCGACGATCCAATTCGTCATAACTCCGCAGTGGCGCCTGCTCGATAAAGTAGCGTGAGCCCGCGATATTCTGCGACCAGTTCTGGCTGCTGATCGTTTGATCGCGGTCGAGGACGGCAAAGCGCAGATCCTCGACGTCCATGCTAATCCCATAGCCCATGATAAACATCAGGATCACCGTCCCCAGCAGCGCCAGCGTCGATCGTACCGGATCGCGGCGTAGTTCCAGCGCTTCGCGGCGGCTATAGCTAAACAGGCGGCGCAGGCTGAATGACTGGCGTGGGGACGCGTTCTGCTGGTGTGATACGACAGCAGACGGCGCGGGCGTGGTAGAGACAGAAACGGTCGGTTGCGCGGCATCCGCCGCTTCCTGCAGCCAGGCGATAAACGCCTCTTCGAGGCTGGCGGAGCCACGTTGCTCAACCAGCGCCTGCGGCGTATCGCTGGCCAGCACCTTGCCGGCGTGCATCAGCGAGATGCGATCGCAGCGTTCGGCCTCATTCATAAAGTGGGTAGAGATGAAGATGGTGACACGATCCTGCCGCGCCAGGTCAACCATCAGCTGCCAGAACATATCGCGCGCCACCGGGTCAACGCCGGAGGTGGGTTCATCGAGGATCAGCATCTCCGGGCGATGGATTACCGCGACCGCTAATGACAGGCGCTGGCGGATCCCCAGCGGCAAGTCAGCGGGAAGCGCGTCTTCAACCTCGGTCAGCATAAAGCGCTTGCTCATTTCTGCGACCCGGCCAGCTATTTCATGGTCCGGAATGTGAAACAAGCGGGCGTGCAGCTCCAGGTTTTGCCGTACGCTCAGTTCGCTATAGAGCGAGAAAGCCTGCGACATATAACCCACTCGTTGGCGGGTGGCGATATCTTTCGGGTCGACCGGCTGGCCGAACAGCCAGGCCTCGCCTTCGCTGGCGGGCAACAGGCCGGTGAGCATCTTCATGGTGGTGGATTTGCCGCAGCCGTTAGAGCCGAGGAAGCCAAAAATTTCGCCACGGGCGATACGAAAGTTAACGTGGTCGACGGCGACAAAGTTGCCGAAGCGCATGGTCAGGCCGCGCGCTTCAATAGCGATCTCTTCCTCACTGCTGTCGCGCGGCGGGATGACCACGTCTTTATGCGCCAGGCGCTGCGCTTCCGGCAGAAGCGCGATAAACGCCTGTTCCAGGGTCTGGCTGCCGGTCTGTTTTTTGAGCGCCGCCGCGCTACCGGTCGCCAGAATCTCACCGGCGTTCATCGCCACCAGCCAGTCGAAGCGCTCGGCCTCTTCCATGTAGGCGGTGGCGACCAGCACGCTCATTTCCGGCTGACGCTGGCGAATGCTGTCTATCAGATCCCAGAACTGCGCGCGGGAGAGCGGGTCGACGCCGGTTGTCGGTTCATCAAGGATGAGTAGCTGCGGGTCGTGGATCAGTGCACAGCACAGGCCGAGCTTTTGTTTCATTCCACCGGAGAGTTTACCGGCAGGGCGATCGCGAAACGGCGCCAGCCCGGTGCTCTGCAGCAGTTCGTTGATACGAAGTTCACGCTCGGCTTTATCGTGACCAAACAGGCGGGCGAAGAAGTCGACGTTTTCATAGACCGATAGTGTATGGTAGAGGTTTTTCCCCAGGCCCTGCGGCATCCAGGCGATTTTCGGGCATACCTGTTGGCGGTGACGAACGTCGCGCATATCGCCGCCGAGCACCATCACGTTACCCTGCTCGATGGCCCGCGCCCCGGCGATAAGCGAGAGCAGGCTTGATTTGCCGACCCCATCCGGGCCAATCAGGCCAACCATACGCCGCGCCGGGATCGCCAGGTTGATATCGCGCAACGCGATGGTGGCGCCAAACTGCTGGCCAACGTTTTCCAGCAGGGCGACGGGGGGCGAAGTATCCTGCGGCGTCAGTTTCATTGCGGCAACCTCACCGTCAGCGCTTCAGGCCAGCTTTTCTGCTTATCCAGTCGTACCCAGGCCATCCCAGGCAGGCCGGTTTTGACATATTCCAGATGCTGCTCCAGTAGCTCTGGCGGAATGCGCGCCTTGACGCGGAACATCAGCTTGAGCCGCTCGTCGCTGGTTTCTACCGTTTTTGGCGTGAATTGTGCGACGCTGGCGACAAAGCTGATATTTGCCGGGATCACCAGCTCTGGCGCGGCATCCAGGATCAAGCGCGCTTCACTGCCGAGCGCCAACAGGCCCGCCTGCTCCGTTGGCAGGAAGAAGGTCATATAGACGTCAGCCAGGTCGACCATGTTCAATACCCGCCCTCCGGCGGCCAGCACTTCGCCTGGCTCAGCAACGCGATACTGGATGCGGCCGTCGCGCGGCGCTTTCAGTTGGCTATCGTCAATATCGGCGAGGATCCGCCGATGGGTCGCTTCGGCGGCTTCAACGCGGGTTTTAGCCTGAATAATGCTGGTACGAGCGGCTTCAATGGCGGCGCGGGCGGCAGAGACCTGCGCTTTCGCCGATTCCAGCGCCGCGCGGGCGCTTTCAGCGGCCGCGCGATCGTCATCCAGCTGCTGAGCGGAGACGGCGCCACGTTGCGAAAGGGTGCTGGAACGGACGTGGCGTTTGGCGGTGGAATCGAGCTCCGCCTGGCGCTGCTTCACCACCGCTTCGGTGGCGCGCATTTCGCTCTGCCGCTGGTCGAGTAAAGCATTGGCGGCGGCAACCGCGCTTTGCGCTTCTTTGATTTGCGCGGCGGCTTCCAGGCGCTGCTCATTGAGTACCCGCGTATCCATCCGCGCCAGCACATCGCCTTTATGGACGAACTGCCCCTCTTTGACCAGAATCGTCTCGATACGCCCGGCAATTTTGGTGGCGATATCGACTTCCGTCGCCTCGATGCGGCCATTACTGGCGGCGAAGCCCGGCGGTAGCCCGGCCGGGCGCAACATCCACCATGCTGCGGCGATAACCACCGCTGCAACTACGATATACCCGGCCCAACGTCGTTTGTTCTTATCCATACGCGACTCGCTCTGTTCCATATTGCTGAGTGGTGCGCGTTTCGCTATTTCGCCCGGCGGGACGATAAAAAAGGGGAGATAAGGCCGTCCGGCGCAAAATCCTGTTACGTTGCCAACCGGTGGGGAAGATGTGCTTTTAGAGTGGTCATCATCAGCAATCCTGGCCTTAAATGAAACACGCATATTTATAATCTGGATACTAACATTGGTAGCGGCAAAGTCCATATATAAACTATGGAATTGCGAACCCCTCATTGTAATGGCTGAGAACTACGCTATCCCTATGATTTTCTTCGTCTGGTTGACCTGCGGTAACTCATGTATGATCGGCAACCCCGAAATAGACTAACGCCCGGCGAGCGCTTTATTCATGAACGATGAAAGCAAAAAATATATCTCTGTTATTTTTAAGGAGTGGCTACCGCTGTATGACAGCCTGACGCCAGCCGTTAAGGAGGTACTTAAAAATATCGCAGAGGAGCAATCGGAAGCGTTAGCGGCCCGGTTTTATGATTTTATTTTTCAGGATCCGGATATTGCCCGCCACCTGACTTATGATTTAGTTCAGGAGCGTCTGAGCCGCTCGCTGGCGCTATGGGTGAAGGAGATCCTGACCAGCGACAAAGCGCAGTTGCCGGCGTTGGCGGAACGGCAATATCAGATTGGCAGCATCCACGCGCGGATCGGCATCCCGGCGGAGGCGGTGCTGCGCGGCGCCCGGCAGATTAAGGCCGGGCTTATCGAGTATATCCGCAGCCACGTAAACGACCGCCGGATTGCCGTCGATGCCATTTATTACGCTATTATGGCGATTAATATGGCCGTTGAGATGATGTGCCATGCCTATACCTTATCGCACTATCGGGCGACCAAAAACGAAGAGGCGTATCGCCTGTATAGTTTGATGGACAATGTTCCGATGGAATATGGCAAACAGCAGGCGGCGCTTTCCGGTTGGGAAAATACGGCGATTTTTAATATTGTTAGCGAAAATAAAGCAAATACTAACGCTACGTTATTATCTGAATCGGAATTTGGTCTATGGTTCCGCCATAAATGCGTACGCTATTTTAACAAAAATAGCCAGATGGACGAAATCGCCGCATTAATTTCGCAGGTCGACGACTTATTAATAGGTTGGCGAGCATCCGCCTCTGTCATGGATTATAAAAATACACAAAACCTGATTCAGGGGATCCATATTCATTGCCAGCAAATAGGCAGCCAACTGGGGGTGATTTTTAGCAGCTTGTCGCAGATGCAAAATGGCAAAGATGCGTTAACCAGCCTACTTAACCGCCGCTATTTGCCGGTAGTGCTGAAGCATGAAGTGACGCTGGCAATGGAGCATGAGCTGCCAATGACGGTAGCGATCGTAGATATCGATCATTTCAAAGGCATTAACGATAACTGGGGCCATATGGTCGGCGACCGGGCGATTAAACATGTCGCGGAACTGCTCAGCGATAATATCCGTTCCAGCGACTATATCTTCCGCTACGGCGGGGAAGAGTTTCTGCTGGTGCTGGTGGAGACCGGCGTGTCAGAGGCGTTTACCATCCTCGACCGCCTGCGCAAGAAAATTAGCCAACTGGCGTTTAACGTTGGCGGCGACACGCAGATCCCGATCACCGCCAGCATTGGCTATGCCGTGCACTCCGGCCATCCTGATTACAACCTGCTGTTGCGCGATGCCGATAATGCGCTGTACGCCGCCAAACGCGAGGGGCGCAACTGCGTGAAAATGCACAAAGGCAGGGTATAAAACCGAGCCCCGGTAAACGTAGCGCGACCGGGGCAGGGCTCTGAAGCTCAGAACAGTATCGGCAGCCCCAGCCCGCGCTTCACTTCATGCAGCGTCTGCTGCGTGAGCTGGTGGGCGCGTTCGCTACCCTGGCGCAACAATTCCAGCAGCATTCCTTTATCCTGACTGTAGGTAGCCCGGCGTTCGCGGATCGGCGCCAGTAGCTCCTGCAAGCAGGTTTCCAGTTCATTCTTACACTGGCGATCGCCCAGCCCGCCGCGCTGATAGTGGGCTTTCATCTCGGCAACCCGCGCCTTATTGCTATGGAAAGCGTCGAGATAGGTGAATACCACGTTGCCGTCGACATTCCCCGGATCGCTGACTCTCAGGTGTGTCGGGTCGGTATACATCGCGCTGACCGCGCGGTAAATCTCCTCTTCACTGGCCGATAACGTCAGCGTATTGCCCAGCGATTTCGACATTTTGGCATTACCGTCGACGCCCGGCAGGCGGCTCACTTCGCTGAGTAGCGCTTTGCAGTGGCGCAGTACCGGTTCGCCGGTGAGGCTATTCATTTTGTGGACGATTTCATTGGTCTGCTCAATCATCGGTAGCTGATCGTCGCCCACCGGCACCAGCTCGGCTTTGAAGGCGGTGATATCGGCGGCCTGGCTAATCGGATAGGCGAGGAAGCCAACCGGCAGCGAGCGGGCGAATCCCTTCTGGGCAATCTCATTTTTTACCGTCGGATTACGTTCCACGCGAGCGACGGTGACGATATTCATATACAGCGCGCTGAGCTCAGCCAGCGCGGGCAGAGCGGACTGCAGGCAAATAGTGGTGAGCCTGGGGTCGATGCCGACGGCCAGATAATCGGCCATGACTTCGAGGATATGGTGGCTGATTTTTTGCGGGTTGCTGCCGTTATCGGTGAGCCCTTGCAGGTCGGCGATCAGGATAAACTGCTGGTGGTCGTGCTGCAGCGCGACGCGCTGGCGCAGCGAACCGACGTAGTGGCCAAGATGTAGTTGGCCGGTCGGGCGGTCGCCGGTGAGGATGGTTTGTGGATGGTTCATCAGGGACTCCTTATCAGACTGTTCAGCCGAAAGACGTCCTGGAAATAACAAAGCCGCCTTCCGGCGGCTTTGAAAATGGAAACGTGTATCGTGCCGCCTGTTATGCAGGCAGCCACCAACGACGGGGGTAGGTAACGATAACGTTTCTGTTCATCTTTTTATCCTGCCACGAAATCACGGCGGGGTAAACCCGCCTTGTATTACATAGTCGAGAAGACGTTCATGATCACGCCGCCGGAGATAATCAGCGCCATGGCGATAATGGCCGCCAGGTCCGGTTTCTGCTTATAGAGGATCATGGAGCAGATCGTCACGCCGACGATACCGAAGCCGCACCACAGCGAGTAGGCTACGCCCACCGGAATGGTGCTCATCGCGCGGGTGAGGGCGAAGTAGCACAGGCCATAGGCGCAGACCACCAGCACCGAAGGCGCCAGTTTGCTGAAACCGTTGGTTTTTTTGATCATCGAGGTGCCGGTGATTTCGGAGCCGATAGACAGCGCCAGCCATAAAAATCCGAGATTAAACATAGGGTGTTCCTTTCCTGTTAGTTGGCGATTTTTTTATCCATGGAGGCGACTGGCGTGACGGGCGCAGCCTCTTCGCTCTCTTCGGAACCCATTTTCGAGAACAGGTTCATGATAACGATGCCGCTGGCGATCACCGCCATGCCGATGATGGCGGCGGTATCCGGATGCTGGCCGTAGAATGCCATTCCCAGCGTCGAGACCACCAGGATACCGGTGCCGGACCAGGTGGCGTACGCCAGGCCGACCGGGATATCTTTCACCGCCCTTGAGAGCGAGTAATAGCAGGTGCAATAGAGCGCAATCAGCAATACGAGCAGCAGCATTTTTGTGCTGCCTTCGCTGTTACCGAACATTTTTAACGTCGAGGTTGCCGAGGTTTCGGAGAGGATAACCAGCAGCATCCATAACCAGCATTTTGTTTTCGAAGACATCGTTAAGCTCCAGGTTCATAGTTGGGTAAGGTCATATCTTTCTGTTTTTTAAATAATCAATGGCCGCATCGGTCAGCTGCGCGTGCGGGGCCGCCGCCAGCGCCGGATTATTCACCACGTCTGTGACGGTGAGATAACGGCGCGGTTCGCTGCTGGCGGCGGCAGGCGCGGTGGGCGCGTCCAGCGTCGCCAGCAGCTCATTCATGGTGCCGAGGAAGACGCCGCAGGCTTCCAGACGAGCCAGCGTGGCCTGCAGATGCCCGGCATAGGCGCTGTCGGCCTGCGCCCCGCGCAGTTGGTTGAGTTCGCTGAGCGGATCGCAGTGGTAGCGCAGCGCCAGCACGGGAATACCCGCCAGCAGCGCCTCGTGTGCGCAGCGGGCGAGCGGGCTGCTGAGCGTGCCGTTCAGCAGGTCTGAAGCCAGCGGATAATCGAGAAACGGCAGCAGTACCGCCCGCCACGGCGCTGACGGCAGGGCATCCTGCCAGGCAGAAGAGGGAATTATCTCCCCGACCTCCCGCCACGCGGCGGCGTCAGCGAGGCCATCCTCCAGCGCGAGGCGTAGCGGATAGCCGCTTCCCGCCAGGCGTTGGCGGATAGCCGCGCGGTAGCCGTCAGCGGCGGTCACCATCACCAGTACCGGCGGTTGCAGGCGCTGTAAAATCCGCGCGACTAAACCTTCAATCTGTTCGTCGGTCATGGCGAGCCTCCGTTAGCCGATGAGCGTCACCTGCGCGCCGTTTTTCAACCCGGCGGCATTGGCTTCTTCGGTGTCAATGTGAAACTCCAGCGCGAAGTCATCGCGCACCCGCACCACCACTTCATCGAACGTCAGCTGGCGCTCGCCGTTGCTGCGCACGCTGACCTTCTGGCCATTGCTAACGTTGAGTCGGCGCGCATCCTGCGGCGACATATGAATATGCCGCCAGGCGCAGATCACCTGCGAATGGAGTTCAACGTGGCCAGCGGGCCCAATCAGCAGCGCGCTACCGGCATTCTCCAACTGGCCGGACTCACGAACTGGCGCCTTAATCCCGAGCGTGAAGCAGTCGGCGCGCGACACTTCCAGTTGCGAAACCGGGCGGGTCGGCCCGAGGACACGGACGTTGGTCAGCGAGCCCTTCGGCCCGACAATGGTCACGCACTCCTGGGCGGCAAACTGCCCCGGCTGGCGCAGCGGTTTAAACGGCGTCAGGCTGTAGCCTTTGCCGAACAACGCCTCGACGTCCTGTTGCGCGAGATGGACGTGGCGGTTGGAGATCCCCACCGGGATCGCCGGCGCCGTTGCGCTCAGGCGGGCGGCGATTTTTTCGCGAACCAGGGTGTCGATCATGACTTCTTCCCTTTCTTCAGCGCCGGATGTTTATCTTCCGTTTCGTTCGGGGCGGCAGGGGGGACGATAGGTTCCGGGGCGGGGATAACCACCGGTTCGGCCGTTTTTTGCTCGCGCGGCGGGTTGCCTTTGAGGTTGCTTAACGCTTCAACCACGCAGCGCTCCGGGCGGGCAATCACCAGCGACTTCACGGTGTGCTCGGCGCCTGCGACCGCCACGCCGCGTTCAATGGCGGTGTGGATGGCGCTGATCTCCCCTTCAAAGCAGACGCTCACCAGCCCGGAGCCTGGTTTGCGATAGCCAATGCAGGTCACTCCCGCAGCTTTACAGGCGGCGTCGACGGCCTGAATGGCGGCGACCCATCCTCGCGTTTCAATTACGCCTAAACTTTTCATGGTCGGCTCCTGTTAATGGCGGACTAAGCGAATATCAAAATCAAATTGCTGGAAGAAGGTTTCCAGCCGGTCCAGTTCGTCCGGTGAATAAGACGGGTCCTGGGTAATCGGGTAGGGCATATCCAGGCGTTCGTACTTTTTGCGTCCCAACTGGTGGTACGGCAGCATGTCGATGCGGCGGATATTTCCACGCTTCGCCAGCTTCTGTACGTAATCAATGGCGCCGGTAATGGCGTCGAATGAGTCGTTGTAGCCGCGAATGAGCGGCATACGCACAATGACGTTGGCGCCGGAATCCACCAGCCATTCGAGATTGCGGCGGATCCCTTCGTTGCCGATACCGAGCATCGCTTTGTGGTGTTCGCTGTTAATCTGCTTAAGGTCGAACAAGAAGGTGTCGGTGACCGGCGCCAGCTTCTGGTAGTTGGCAAGCGGGGTGGTGCCCTGGGTTTCGACGGCGGTGTTAATCATCATTTTTTTGCATTCGCTGAATAAGGCGACGGCAAAATCGGTCTGCAGGCTCATCTCGCCGCCGCCGATGGTCACGCCGCCGCCGGAGGAGATGTAGAAGTCGTAGTCCTGCATGATGATCTCCATCAGCTCGCTGACGGTGACGTCCTTGCCCATAATGTCCAGCGCGTTCTGGGTGCAAATCTCTTCGCATTTGCGACAGCCAATGCAGTCTTTATTGCGGTTGACGAAGTGCTTCATTTCGCCGTTCTCTTCCGCCCGATAATGAATACCCGCCGGACAGACGCTGACGCAGTCGCCGCAGTTAATGCATTTGTCGTGCGAGAACATCACCTGGAACTGGCTGTTCAGCCCTTCCGGGTTGGCGCACCACGGGCAGCGAATGTTGCAGCCCTTAAAAAACACCAGCGTGCGAATGCCATCGCCGTCATAGATCGAATATTTCTGGATATTGAAAATTCGGCCCGTTAATTCTTGTTTTGCGATCACGCTTGCCTCCCGCTCCGTCCCGTTACGGGACGGAGAACTTCCGGTTATTTCTCAAATACAGCTCATTTAATTCTCTTTAAGAGAACTAGAACTTCTCAATCACCGTACGGCTGATGATCTCGTCCTGGACCTCTTTGCACAGCTCAACGAAGTAGGCGCTGTAGCCAGCGACGCGAACGATCAGGTCGCGGTATTTCTCCGGCTCTTGCTGCGCCTTCTTCAGCACTTCGTTATCGACGTAGCTGAACTGCATCTGGCCGTTGCCGAGAATCGAGGCGGTACGCAGCAGGGTAATCAAGCCGTGGCGTCCTTCCGGGGTATCCAGCAGCCCTTTGAGGAACTTGAAGTTGTGCACCATGCCGATGTTCATGGTTTCCACGTTCATCTTGCTGACCGACTTGATAATCGCCGTCGGGCCTTGTTTATCCGCGCCCTGGGTTGGGCTGATGCCGTCGGAGAGCGGCATCCACGCCAGGCGGCCGTTCGGCGTGGCGTTGGTCAGCTCGCCGATTGGCGTGTTGTTGGAGATAGACAGGGTGCCGTGGCTGAGGGTTGAGTAGAGCATCTTGTACTTACGGCACTCTTTCTCGGTCCATTCGGTAATATCCAGCGCGTACTGGTCGACGTAGTTATCGTCGTTACCGTATTTCGGCGCGTTCAGGCAGTCGCGGCGCAGCGCTTCGTAACCTTCAAAGTTGGCCAGCAGCGCATCGCGGATCTGCTCAAGGGTGTATTTCTTCTCTTCAAACACCAGCTTGCGGATCGCCGCCATTGAGTCGACGTAGGTCGCCAGGCCGGAGAAAATCAGCCCCGGACCGTGGTTGACCATCGCGCCGCCGGCGGCGACATCTTTGCCGCTCTCCATGCAGCCCTCGACCAGCAGCGACATCAGCGGCTTCGGCGCCACATCGCGGTGGACGCGCTGGCTGATGACGGTGCCGATGGCCGACAGGCGCACGATATGGGCGATCTGCTGTTTCACCGCCGCATCGAATTCGTCGAAGGTGCGCAGGTCGCGCAGGTCGCCGGTGTCCAGCCCCTGATAGCTATCGAACAGCACCATCCGCCCGCGGTTGAGCACGAACTCGATAGCGATAGGCCACTGGGTGTAGCCGGTGGAGGTCCACTGGTAGATGCGCCCGGATTTCTGCGGCTCAACGCAACCCATCAGGCAGTAATCGCGGGCGTCTTCAAAATCGAAGCCTTTGCGCAGCATCATCTTGATGTGGGAGTCATCGAAGTGGCAGGCCGGGAAGCCCATTCCCGCCTTCACCACGTCGACGATTTTTTCCATGTATTTCTGCGGCGACTGGTTGTGGATACGGCAGGCCAGCGACGGCTGGTAAACCTTCACGAAGCGCACGGCGTCCATAATCAGATAGGTCAGGTCGTTACAGGCATCGCCGCCGCTACGTTTCTGGCCGCCAACGGTGAGGTTGATAAACGGCTGATAACCCGCGAAATATTTCGCTCCCAGCTCGCTCGACATCCACATCAGTTCGGCGCATTTGATGATGAACGCCTGCAGCAGCTCCAGCGCGGTGTCGTGGGTCAGGCGGCCTTCGCGGATATCGGCTTCGAACATCGGGTAGCAGTACTGGTCGACGCGCCCCAGCGACAGCCCGGTCTGGTTTTCTTCGATTTCAAACAGTGATTCGACGGTCCAGATACTCTGCAGCGCTTCCTGCAAGGTCTTCGGCGGATTGGCCGGCACGTTTTCGTTGACGTCGGCGATGGTCAGCAACTCGGCGCGGCGCTGGGCGTTTTGCTCTTTAGCCGCCAGTTCGCGGGCGTGGGCGGCGATGCGGCGGGCGTAGTTGACCACCCCTTCACAGGTTTCAATCGCCGCTTTGTAGTAGTAGATACGGTCGATATCTTCCGGGTTTTCCATGCTCAGGCTGGCCAGATGCGCTTCGGCATCGGCTTTAATGCCGTTCATCCCTTTGGTGAATAGCAGCACGTCGTAGCCCGGACAGGTATCGCCGCCGCCGTTAATCTGGTGATAGGAGAGATCGCTGACGAAGGTCTCGCCGCTGAAGGCCCAGACGCCGGCCTCACGGTATTGCGCTTCGCAAATCTCGTCCAGCGAACGCCCTTCCCAGAACGGGACGATCTCTTCGCGAATGGTTTTTTTATCCGCTTCGCTGATTTCAAACGGATCCTGCGGGCGGGTGCTCATGGTGTCGAGCTCGTCGCGCACCCAGCGCCAGGCGATATCCGGCGAGAAGGCGCCCGCGCGAGGCTTGCCGCACGGATGGCCGACGATCAGCTCATCGTCCTGAATCAGAATCGGCGCGGTTTCGCAGGCGTGGCGGAAGGCTTTCGCCCGTAGCAGAATGGTCGGCATGCCAGGGTTGGCTTTGACCACTTCGGTAAAGGCCAGCGCGCGATAGATAGAGACGCTCGGGCGCACCGTCAGGTAGTGGTTACGCAGGCGCTGCATACGCGGGGTTAAGCCTTCCATCGCCGGCGTGTCGGCGCAGGCGGCGAATGGCGCGTGGCTGACCTGCTGTACGCCGCTAAACAGACGCACCGGCAGATTCAGCGCGCTGAGGTTGCGCTGGGCGCTGATAAACATCGCCGAGAGTTCGTTCACTTCGGCGTTGTCAAAAGCGGCGCCGTGTAGCATGGCGTCGAGCATCGGATAGCCGTCAATGGCGCAGGCGGCGCGGACTTCGCTCAGTTCCGCCAGCTTGAACCACAGGCACTCCACGATTTCATAGGCCTGCTGGGTATTCAGCGCGCCGCTGTTGATATCGCGTTGGAAGTAAGGCAGTAGCGCGATATCCGCCCCTTGCGGGTTAACCGCATAGCTGCCGTTATCCAGCTGTAGCGCCAGCTGGAACAGATAGAACGCCTGGCAGGCTTCTTTAAAATTACGCGCCGGATGGGCCGGAACGTGGTGCAGAATGGCCGCGCTATCGAGCAGCTCGGCTTTGCGATAAGCATTGGTTTCCGCGGCCGCCAGCTGTTCGGCGCTGTTGGCCAGATTTTGCGCCAGCGCGAGCAGGGCGTCGCAGGCGTAGATGGCGGCGCGGCAGCCGTTGACTTCATCCATCCCGCTGCGGCTAACGGCGCTGCCGAGGGCGCGGGTTTTCTCTTCCAACTGGTGCTTAATCGCCAGCACGCCTTTTTCGACGACCAGGTTGTAGTCCGGTGAATCGAGATCGCTGTTGAGGTTGAGGAACTGGAACACGGATGGGCGATGCGCGGCGCTTTCATCATGGAAAATCGCCCCGTGCGGTTTACGGGTCTGGTTACCGACAATCAGTTCGTCGGCGCTGATGGTCAGCGGCAGCTGGCGCATCAGTTCATAGAAACGGCGAGCCGGTTTGACGGCGGCGGGAATGCCCGCGATATCGCTATCCAGCGCGCTGAGGATCGCGGCGTGCTCGGTGCACAGGGTGCTTGCCTGCGCGCGTAAACGGTCTGCCAGCACTTTGACGCGCGGCGTTAAGCTGTAGTGTGCCATGGGTAAGGTTCTCCAAATCTTGTTATCAGTGGCCCTGTACGGGATGACCGGACCAGGCCCGGCGATAAAGCTCGGTTAACGTGTTAGCGTCCGGCGCGCGTGGGTTGGTAGGGGTACAGCTGTCGCGCAGCGCCTGGCCGACCATCTCCGGCAAACGGCGTTCGAATTCAGCCGCCTCAATGCCGGTGTCGCTAATGCCGGAGGGCATGCTCATCTCTTCTTTTAAAGCCTGAATGGCGACCAGCAGGCTGGCGACGCCCTGGCGCGGCGAGGCGGCTGGCAGATCCAGTAGATGCGCCAGACGGGCATATTTCGTTGCCGCAAGGGTGTCGCACTGACCGTCGAAATCGGCGTTCCAGGCGACGACTTGCGCCATCAACAGGGCGTTGGCGCGGCCATGGGGCACGCGGAAGACGCCGCCGAGGGCGTGGGCCAGGCTGTGGGTTATCCCAAGCGACGCGTTGGTGAAGGCCATCCCCGCCATGCAGGAGGCGTTATGCATCTTTTCGCGCGCCTGCAGGTTGTCGCCGCTGCGCCAGCAGGTCGGCAGATAGCGAAATACCTGCTGCACCACTTTCTCCGCCAGCGCGTCGGAAAAGTCGCTGGCGGCGCGGGAGACGTAGGCCTCAAGGGCGTGACACAGCACGTCCATGCCGGTGTCGGCGGTAATCGCCGGCGGCACCGAAGCCACCAGCGACGGGTCAAGAATGGCGATATCCGGCAGCAGCGACGCATCCACCAGTACCAGCTTTTCCGCGTTGGCTTTCACCACCGAAAAGGCGGTGACTTCCGAGCCGGTACCGCTGGTGGTTGGGATAGCGACAAAGCATGGACGCGGGCGGTCAGTCTGCGGACGGGTTTGCGCCAGGGAGAAAATAACCGCTTTGGCGGCATCGATTACCGAACCGCCGCCGAGCGCGATAACCAGATCCGGGTAGTGGTTATCCATTAACTTCATGCCGCGCACTACGGTGGCGATATCCGGATCCGCCACCACGTCGTCCCACATCTGCCAGGCGATCCCGCGCTGGCGCAACAGGGCGGTGACGCGCTCGGCGAGACCAAACTTGACCATCGCTTTATCGGTCACCAGCAGCACGCTGCGGGCGGAAAGTTCGTTCAGCACCGAGAGGGCGTCCTGACCGAAGCAAATCCGCGGTTTCAGTAAAAATTCACTCATTGGGCTATTCACTCCTGTTAGGCGTCCCGAAACACGTTCTCGACAATGGCGACCACCGACATCGCTTTGTAGCGGTCTTTATTGAGCGCGAAGTACTCTTCCGCCAGCACGATGTCGTGCATGCCGGCGCCGACGTTATCGACGGCAACCCAGGTCTGGTCTTTCATCGGCTGCTGTTTGTCATCTAAGCGGGTGATCAACAGCAGGTTGCTGCCGCGTAGCTCATCGCATTTCTGCGTGGCGACGACATGGCCGGTTACCTTTGCGAGAATCATCGTTTATCGCCTTATATCAGTGCGTTACTTAGCGAGGCGCTCCAGCACCTGGCGAATAACGCGTTCCACATTTTGTTCGTTGATTTCACCTTCCATACTGGCGGCGCCTGCGCTGGCGAAACGGTCATCGTTGCCTGCGGAGCGCGCTGGCGCGGCGTTCGCCGGAGCGTTGAAACGCGCGTCATCAAGAATGCTGCGCTGCGGATCGCTCGCCGGAGTAACGATGGTTGGCTGGGGCTCAGGGCGGCTGCCCGGCGCGCGAAGCTCGTCAATCGAACGCACGCCATAGCCGACTTTGCGGATATTGAGCAGGTTCATCGGGCCGACGTTGTCGGAGCTGGAGCCGCCGCCGACCGCGCCGCAGCCGAGAGTCAGCGCCGGAGAGATGTTGGTGGTCGCGCCGATACCGCCGAGCGCCGCCGGAGTATTAATCAGAATGCGGTTGACCGGTTTTTCGAGGCTGAACTGGCGGATGACGTCCTGATTACGGGTGTGGATCACCAGCGTATGGCCAAGTCCTTCGTTGGTCAGCAGCTCCACCACGCGGTGGCAGGCGGCTTTCCAGTCCTCTTCCACGTACAGGCCGAGTACCGGGCACAGTTTTTCGCGCGAGTAGGGGTTTTTCGGCGATACGGTGGTCTGCTCGGCGATCAGTACTTTAGTGCTGGCCGGGACGCAGAATCCCGCCATCTGGCTGAGGTACAGCGCGGTTTTGCCGACCACTTTCGGGTTGATGGTGCCGTTCGGGCGCAGCAGTAGCGCCGCCATTTTCGCCGCCTCATCTTCATTCATGAAGTAGACGCCCTGCGCTTCCAGCTCGCGGTGGACCTCGTCGTAAATGCAGCGTTCGACGATAATCGACTGTTCGGAGGCGCAGATCACGCCATTATCGAAGGTTTTACTGGTGACGATATCTTTCACCGCGTGGTGGATATCGGCGCTGCGTTCGATAAACGCCGGGCCGTTACCCGGGCCGCCGCTGATGGTCGGGGTGCCGGAGGCGTAGGCCGCGCGCACCATGCCTTCGCCGCCGGTGGCGAGGATCAGCGACACGTCTTTGCTGTGCATCAGTTCGGAGGTGGCTTCGAGCGTTAACTGGGTGATGCCGTCGACGCTGCCTGCCGGCGCGCCGGCCGCTTCTGCCGCGCGTTTGACGATTTCAATCGCCTTCCAGCTGCACTGACGCGCGCCCGGATGCGGGGAGAAGATAATGGCGTTACCGGCCTTGAGGGCGATCAGCGCTTTGTAGATAACCGTAGAGGTTGGGTTAGTTGAGGGGACCAGCGCGCAAATCACGCCGAGCGGCACGCCCACGTCCATCACTTTTTTTACCGGGTCGTCATGAATGATGCCAACGGTCTTCATATCTTTGATGGCGTCGTAGACGCGCAGCGAGGCGAAACGGTTTTTCAGCACTTTGTCCTGCCAGTTGCCAAAACCGGTCTCTTCCGCGGCCATTTTCGCCAGCGCTTCGGCGTGGTGCGCTGCTTCCTGGGCCACGTTTTTCACGATGGCGTCGATTTGCTGTTGCGAAAAGGTGGCCAGAATCGCCTGCGCCTTTTTGGCGTTGCGCACCAGTTCCCGCGCGTTCTGCCGGGATTGCAAATCGTTATCCAGTTCAATCATGAGTCTATCCTTCATCAGACGAAAAGAGTGGAGACGGGGCGCGCCCTGTCAGGTCATGCTTTGTGCTGCGCCGCGATTTTTTCGATGTCGTTATGTGGACGCGCAATGACGCGAGAGCTGACGACTTCGCCGATGCGTTTCGCCGCTTCCACGCCGGAGTCGACCGCCGCGTTGACCGCGCCGACGTCGCCTTTCACCATTGCGGTGACGAGGCCGGAACCGACGTTTTCATAACCGATAAGCTCGACGTTGGCGGCTTTACACATCGCGTCCGCGGCTTCAATGCAGGCCACCAGACCTTTGGTTTCGATAAGACCAAGCGCTTCTTTCATCAGGTTTCTCCGTTAGTCCGCAATTTTGTAATGCGAGACGATTTTGTTGATGTCGTTATGCGGACGGGCGATAACCAGCGAGGTCACCACTTCGCCGATGCGCTGCGCCGATTCCACACCGGAATCCACCGCTGCTTTCACCGCGCCGACGTCGCCTTTCACCATCGCGGTGACCAGGCCGGAGCCGACGTTTTCATAGCCGATAAGCTCGACGTTGGCGGCTTTACACATCGCGTCCGCCGCTTCAATGCAGGCCACCAGACCTTTGGTTTCAATCAGACCTAATGCATCACCCATTTGCGTTCTCCTGGCCTTCAGGCCTTGTGTTTAATGACGATTTTGTTGATGTCGTTATGTGGACGCGCGATGACCAGCGAGGTCACCACTTCGCCGATGCGCTGCGCGGATTCCACACCGGAATCCACCGCCGCTTTTACCGCGCCGACGTCGCCTTTCACCATCACGGTGACAAGGCCAGAGCCGACGTTTTCATAGCCGATCAGTTCGACGTTGGCGGCTTTACACATCGCGTCCGCTGCTTCAATACAGGCCACCAGACCTTTGGTTTCGATAAGCCCCAATGCATCACCCATCGTGATTTCCTCCAGAACAGGTTTTGTTATTCGGGAAAACCGTCCGCGTAACGGCATCAACACGCGGAAGCGGCGTTCGGGGTTCACTATAGGGAATGGGGAAAGAAGTGAAATTTAAATCCGTGAGGATGAATATTTTAGGTTTTTACTCTGTGATTTAGCCTTATTTAGCCTTCTGTTTATCTGTTCGTTCTGTTTTATGCGTATTGATTTTTATGATGATATGGCGCTTTTTTAGGCTATTTATCGGCGAGAGGTGAATGTTAATAAGATGCTAATTACTTGCCAGCGGTTAGTAATATAGCCATGGGATAATTGTGGGTATGCTCATGTTTTGGCGTCGAAGCTAAATGCAAAACGTGCGCTTTTAGCATCGTGGAAAGAGGGGCAATAATGGCGCGTGAGCGAGGGCGCATTTTCCTCGCGGCGGTACAGGGGGGACGGGTTAGTTAAGCGTGCTGCCGGACTTCAGCGTGCAGATGTAGAGCGGCGAGTTGATAGAACTCAGCAGGATAGCTTTGTCGTTAAGCTTCTGCGCGTTGAGGAACAGGCCATCGTGGCTGTCGGACATCTCGCGCATGAAGTAGTCGAAGATGACATTCGGCGATTCGTCGATGGATGAGGCGCTGGATTCCCATTTTTTAATGCGGTAGTGGCGTTCGGTTGCCGAGATGCGTTGGCTGGTGTAGCTGAATTTGACGTAGCGCTGCAGGTAGAGCCAGCCGGCGGCGGAGTCGGTATAGCCTTCCACCACCATCGAACCGTTGCCGTTGGCGGCAAAATTAAAATGAATATTGCCGTTCACATTCTCTTTTTCCATGTTCTCAAAACGCATGATTGCTTTGGTGGAACAGCTCATCACGCCGTCGTTGGCATCCGGCAGCAGGCGCCAGGCGCTAAACCCGGCGGCGGCGATAAACGCGAGGGCGGAAAGGGCGAAAAAGGGGCGGGGCGCGAGTCTCATTGCGGCTTCCAGGAGTAGTAAAAGTAGTTATCGCAATAGCTAAATGGGTTGTCTTCGTGCATCGCGCAGTGGGCGAGAAATACCCGGCCCAGGCCGTTAGTCTCCAGCCGGTCGCCGTAGAAGAAAACGAAACGCTCCCCCGGCTTGCAGCTGAGCTTCAGCCGCTGACGCACCTCATCAAAATTCTTACCGTAGGCCGTGGCGGAAACCGAACGCAGCATTTCATCGCTGGCCAGCAGTTCGCACTGGCTGTGGCTCATCAGCGTCAGATTGATTGGCCGGGCGACGTGGGTGCCGGCGAGACTAAATGCCACCAGCAGCAGGGCGATGAGCAGCAGACAGCCGCCGGCCAGATACCAGCACATACCGCGCGCATGTAGAGAAGCGGCGGGCGGCGTCGGCGCCGCAGCGGGGGCGGCTTCATCAGGCGTAGCGCATGTGAGAACGGCATCGGCGGGCGTCGGCTCGGCGTCGAGCAGTTCGATGCTGAGATCCTGATTCAGCTGCAGCATGCCGCGCGACACGGTGACAATAATGTTATCGATATCGTAGTGGCGGAAGGTTTTGCGCAGCATGCTCAGGTATTGATTGAGATTGCTGTTGGATGAGGTTAAGCCGTTATCGTCCCAGACCTTTTTCAACACTTCATCGCGACTGACAACGCCGGTATGGCGAAGAAAGAAATAGAGCAGCGCGTTGGCGGTAATGGATAGCTGACTATCCGGCTCATTGCCGCCCGGTAATGTTAGGGTGCCGTCCGTTGCGTCATAAATGAGACGGGCATTGATGTTGTAGCGCATCGCGGCCTCACTCTACTCGCTTCACGCGGGAAGCGTCATTTTTGTCAGATCGTTTACCAGCGCCTGGCGGTGTTCGCTGCTCATGGTGCGCCCTTCGGTCAGTTCCGATAACCAGATGCCGTCGGCGGCATAGCGCACCAGCGTGCCGGTCGGGCCGTTATCGAGCGCATCGCCCTGCGCCAGATGATCCAGCATCCAGTCGCGCCAGCATTTTCGCAGCACCGGTTCGTCGGGCATCGCCAGCGACAGCACCATCAGTTGCCGGCTTTCGTGGGTATCCGTCAGCTCCGGGTTGGACAGATAGCGCAAATAGGCGCGGGTAAAGCGCCCGTAAGCGATGTTATCGGCGGCCATCAGCTCGCTAATCGCCTTTTCCATAATCGCCAACAGCCGGGCGAACAGGGCGAAAATTAGCGCCTGTTTATTGGGAAAATGGTGCATGAGCCCGCCTTTGCTGACGCCAGCTTCGCGGGCGACGGCGTTCAGCGACAGGGCGGCGATACCGTCCCGGCCGGCAATCATCGCTGCGGATTCAAGCAGTTGACGATGCAAACGGACGGGGTCTTTTTTACGATGCTGGGCTTCCATGTTCATGGCCCGGATCATACCGACCAGACGGTATGATTATTCTTGATCGCTATCAATATGAGAGGGCGCTTTGCACGGCGGGATGCTGTTATTGCGTGGAGGCTCACAGATTGACAGTGACCTTCAGCAGATCAGGCAGTTAGCGCGTGCGGTAATAGTGGCCTACACCGCACGCGCGGGGGGATTAATCGACCAGTTCCTTGACGATGTTCATCAGAGCATGGACATCTTGCGGGCGGGTATTGCCGCTTTGCGGATCGATAATGGAGCTGTACACGTGTGGCATGATCTGCGCGACGCCGGCCTGCAGGCAGGTTTGCAGAATCAGCGCAAAGTTATCGAGATCGATGCCCCCGGTGGGCTCAATCAGCGTCATACCGTTTTCTGCCGCGCTTTGGGCGAGCGCTTTCAGCTCCGCCAGCGACTTTTCGCCGCCCATCGGGAAAAATTTAGCCGCGTGCGCGCCCATATCCTGCATCATTCTGACCGCCGCATCGCAGGAAACCTGGGCCGGGGTGCCCTTGGCGCTGCGCACGCCGGTGGAGATACGTACTTTACCGGGCGTGCCGCTGGGGCTGACCAGCGCATTAATAAAGGTTTGCTGGCCTCCGGTCGCCGCCAACGCCCCGGCGGCAAAGCCGCTGCCGGTGAAGGTCTGGTTGACGTGAGCGGGGTGGACCTGCGCGGCGATCATTGCTGCTTTGTAAAACTGCGCCGGGTCGCCGGCGCCGAGACCGACGGAAATAGAAGGCACTTCCGCCATCCAGCGGCGCACTTCTGCAACGCCTTGTTCGACGCTGGTAAATTGCGCCGAGAGTACGCCAATCACTGCGTGCCCTTCGGCGGCTTCATGGATTTCCCGGGCGTTGGCGATGTCCTTGGCCAGCACATTAATCGCCACTCGCTGGCGATAAAAGTTAATCCGCTGCATGCTGCGTAATCTCCTGTAAGCGCGCGACGATGAGCGACATTTCTCCTTCGCCGACGGTGCGGGGGTCAAGGCTAAAATGGCCCTCATGCAGATAGTAGCGGCGGGCGTAAATAGCGATATCGCCGCCGCGTAGCTGAGCTTCAACCTCACGGGCGCTGAGTCCCAGTTCATTGGCGTCGACGGTGACCCGAATGCGCCAGATGGCGCGACCGGCTTCATCCTGCTCGATATCGGCGCACAGGCCGGGTAGCGCGGAAATCGCCTCGGCGAATGGACGCAGCGCGGCGGCGTCAGGCGCCGGCGCCGCCGTCCGGTAACGGTCCAGCGCGTAGACGAGACCGACCATATTCTCTTTGCCGATTTTCATCGCCCGCGCGATACCGTGGTGCTGGGCTTTACAGGCGGCGATCCAGTTGCGCTTGCCGCTAATAAAGCCTGAGGTTGGGGCGTTAAAGGCTTTCGCCCCGCTGTAGATAACCATGTCCGCGCCGCTGGCAACCCACTGGCGCAAGTCTTCTTCGGCGGCGGCATCGACGATCAGCGGCAGATTATGCTGGCGGGCAACCTGCACAAAATCGTCAATGCCGAGCATGCCTTTCTGCACGCAGTGGTGCGATTTCACATACAGAAGCGCCGCCGTACGTGCGTTCACCGCGCTCTCCAACTGCCAGCGCGCCGCCAGATTGCTGGAGCCGACTTCGACAATGCGCCCGCCGCCGAGGCGGATGGCGCTGGTGATTGGCGCGCCGTAATCGACATTATGCCCGCGCAGTATCACTATCTCGTTCGGCCACTGGCCGCTGTCCGGCATCTGCGCCACCTTTTCCGGCTCGCCGCGGGTGATCGCCGCCGCGACGGCGATAGCGATACCGGCGGAGGCGCAGGAGGTGATATAGCTGTCTTCCGCGCCGGTGTGGGCGGAAACCAGCTCGCCCGCACGGTCGGTTAATTTATCGATTTCGACGAAGGCCCCCGCCGCCTGCGCGGTGGCCTGCATCACTTGCGGGTCGACGGCGGACACGCCGAGGATGGTCATTTTGCCGCAGGCGTTAATCACCCGTTTTAAGCCCAGTTGCTGGTAGATGTTGCCGTTCATGATTTACAGCACTCCCAACAGCGAGCAGACGATGCTGATAGCGACGATTGACAGTAAAATGGTGGTGTAGCGCGGCCCTTTTTTCAGTAAGTAGAAATAGATAGCGAACACTGCCGCCAGCGGCAGCAGGCCGGGGGCAATCGAGTCGAGGATCTGCTGGACCACCACTTCCGAGCCTTTAAGCGCGCTGATTTTCAGCGGGGTGGTGATTTTGACGTAGCTTGCCGACAGCGCGCCCATCATGATGAGACCCAGCACGTTGGCACCGTAAATCAATTCTTTAATTCGCCCCCCTTGCAGCAGGCCGATAATGGAGTCACGGCCCAGGGTGTAGCCTTTATGCACCAGTACGTAGCTTATCGCCATAGTGATCGCCGGGTAGAGGATCAGCGGGGCGATCCCGCCGAACGCGCTGCCGCTGGCGGCGAAGGGGATGAAAATGGCAATCAGCAGCGGCATCACCGCGGCCCAGATGATCGAGTCGCCCATCCCGGCCAGCGGCCCCATCAGGCCGGTTTTGATCCCGGTGATTGAAGCATCGCTGATCGGCTCGCCGCGGGTTTTCTGCTCTTCCATGGCGATGGAGATACCCTGGATAACCGAGCCGAAAGTCTGTTCCGAGTTAAAGAAGTTCAGGTGACGTTTGAGCGCCTCGGTCTGCTCCTCTTTTCCCGGGTACAGCTTTTTGATGATGGGCGTCATTGAGGCGCAGAAAATCAGGCTCTGCAGACGTTCGTAGGAGCTGGATACCTCCGCCCCCAGCCAGTAAATCAGCCAGGCCTTGGTGATATCGGCTTTGCTCAGCGCCTGGGTTTCGCGGGCGCGTTCAACCAGTTCATGTTCCATTACATCGCTACTCATCATGCAGCTCCTTCATTTTTGGCCAGGCCTTTAATCAGGAAGGCGACGCAGGTGCCGAAAATCGCCATCGCCATGATGTCCACCTTCAGGTAGAGCACCGCGAAAAATCCGCCGATAAACCACGGCAGCAGGCTCTTTTTGCCGATCACCATGATGGTGATGGCAAAGCCCAGCGCCGGCAGGATACCGCCCATAATTTCAAACGAGTGGGTCAGCCAGTGCGGCATCAGTTTGAGGAATTTTTCCACTACGCTTTGGCCAAAGTAGTTGGCGGCGAAGACCACCGGGAAGCGCAGCACCAGCCCCAGCAGCGCCGGATAGATAAAGGCGCAGCGCATGATGCCCGCCATGTTGGCGCTTTCGGCGTGTTTGTCGGCCATATGCACCCACGCGGCGTTGAGCGTGCGGCGCAGCTGATCGAGGAATACCCCGATGACGCCAAACGGGATTGCCAGCGCGATCGCCAGGTTGGGCTCCATCCCGGCCTTCACGGCGATCGGAATGGCGATACAGGCGGCCAGCGCCGGGTCCGACGGCACGTTGCCGCCAGGCGTGGAGGTCACTCCAAGATAGACCAGCTGCATACCCGCGCCGATGATCATCGCGGTTTTCATATCGCCCAGCAGCAGGCCGACGAATACGGCGATCACCACGGGCTGTAGCAACATGGCGGAGAAGGTATAGCCTAAACGTAATCGGGCGAACCAGTAATACAACCCCATCAGGCTCGCAAAAAGTAAGGTATCCATAGTTTTTTACCTTTTTATCAACTGGTTAGAATTTTTTCAGGATGTCGTCCAGTGACTGTGGTTTATCTTCCGGGATGGTCTGAAAGAACACCTGAATGCCGCTATCCTTCAGAGCGCCGAGGATGCCGACATCTTTTTCATCAAGGGTGATGTTCTGGAACACGGCCTTGCGGTTCGGCCCGCCGCCCAGCCCGCCAACCTGAATCGTCTGCACGTCAAAGCCCAACTGGACGGCTTCCTGAACGGCCGACAGCGACGGGAACAGTACCAGCACATTGCCATCGCCGAGCTGATTCTCTTTCCAGGCGGCGGCGAAGCTGGCGTTGCCGTAACAGTCGACTTTGATGTTCGGCGGCGCGGCCATTAAATAGATATTTTTCATAAACGGATCGGCATCCAGCTCGTCGCTGACCACGGCGATACGATTGGCCTGCGACTGGCCGACCCATTTGGTGACGACCTGACCGTGGATCAGACGGCTATCGATACGACATAAAACGATTTTTGCCATGATGGGCTCCTTAAGAGGTTAACTGGTTCACGTGGGCGACAACGTCGCGGCAGCTGCTGCGTCCGGCTTCGACCAGCGCATTAACGCAGCCGGTGAGCGGACCCTGTTCGCGCAGATCCAACGCCTCCAGCAGCAGCGAGGCGTTGAGCCCGCAGACGACGGCGATGGGGTAATCCGCGCTCAGGCGCGCGGCGACGTTGGAGGTGGTGCCGCCGAGAAAATCGGTCAAAATCAGCGAGCCTGCCGGCATCGCCTGTACGGCCGCTTCGACGCGCTGATAAAACTCGCCGAGGGTATCGACCGGCATAAGCGCGATTTCGCTGACGCCGGCGATTTCGCCGGTCACCATGCGCAGACTGTCGCAAAGTTGCGTGCCCCAGCCGCCGTGCGTCAGCAGCAGAATCTGGGGTAACTGGGTGGTAGGTTCAGTGGATGACAAAGTGGCCTCCTGGCGCCGAATCGTTGACGCACTAATAAGAGCAAAGCGCGTGCCACAATTTGTGTCACCTACCAAAGAGGAAAGGGCTGGCGGGTCGCAAAGCCGCGCCAGAACAGGCGTTAACTAAATAATAATTCGTAGATATAAATGTACTCGGCATCGGATAAACGGATGGCGTAGGCCTCTTCAACCGGATGGAAAGCCGATTTGATGACACTAAATGCCTGAGCGTCCATATCCGGCCGCGTTTCCAGCGCCATCTGTAACGGTTTACGGTTAATCACGATACGCTCGACCATACAGCAGCAGTGGATCAGAAAGCGTAGTGTCACCTGGCGGTTAGGCGCGATGGCCAGCGCGTTCCTGAGATGGTTCAGGATCCCTTCCATTTCTTTTAATATGCGCTGCGGATTGAGCACCGAAATATGGTTGATAATGCTTTCCATGGTCAGGGCGCTGATAAACCGTGAAGCGCTGCGCTCCATCTCCAGACGACGTTCACTGCTGGACAAATCGGGGGTCAGCAGGCTGAGCACCAACTCCGGCCCCTGCTCGGAAAACAGCTCCTCCAGCGAGATAAACGGGATATCGGGCAGCCCCGGCTGGAATGTCCCGACAATACCCGCCAGCCGTTCATGCGCCCTGATCGCCTGCTGCAGGCGCTCCGGGCTGCGAACTTCGTTGTAATCGAGGATAACCATCCGGGTATCCTGCGACATCAGCTCGCCAAAGCTCTCCTCCAGCACCTTTTTGATTTTTTCCGCCGTGCCCATGCCGGTAATGCAGGAGATCACCAGCACCTTGCCGGCGTTCTCCTGCTGCGGCGTGCACAGCTGGCTGGCGATGCCTTTTTCCTGCATCAGATTGACCAACCGCGGCAGATCGCCGGTTTCGTAGCTGAGATCGAGACCGATCTCCAGCAGGCTGGTCAGGGTGATATTCGGCATCAGCAGGACATCAATCTGGAACAGTTTGCTGATGGTGCTACCGAAATGAACCAGCGATCCGATGTCTACCATCAGGATCAGCCGCTGCCAGCCTTTGCTGTGGATCAACTGGATCAGTTTTTCCAGCGTATCGTGCACCGATTGTTCGAACGGCATGTCGATAGCGTTGAACAATTCGCGCTCCAGCACCCGATTGACGTACTGCGCCATGCTGGTGGCGGTGGTGGCGCCATGGGCTATGAGGATCGCCCCGCAGTCCGGGCTGGCGTTGATGCGCTGGCGGTAATGGCGGCACTCTTTGAGGAACAGGCACAGCCAGACCACCTCGGTGGCCGGGCACTGGATGTGCAGCAGGTCGTTGATCTTCTTACATAACAGAGTGGCGTTATCGTATTCATCTTTGCAGCGATCGAGGATCAGGCTCGAAGAGTATAACTGCGGGATCAGGCCGCGTTGTACGTAGCTGATGAGAGCGAGAAAGTGTTTACGCAGCGGGTTGACCAGGTTTTCCGGCAGGGCGAAGCCGAGTACCTGCTCAACGTAACCGATCAGCAGATCCACCCGCTCTTCAATCCGATCGCCATAGCGCGGGGCATGGCTGGCGTTATCGCGGCTATAGAGGCCATATTCAAAAATCGAACTGAGCTTATTTTTAAGGATCGCCAGCGTCTCGGCGGGCGGCACGTTGCTGTTGCGCAGGTTAACGTACTCGCGGGTCAGGAAACTGTAGAACAGGTCGCTCTCCTCGACGCTGTCATCGGCCGCCGAACTTTTCAACTGCGGAAGAGTACGGGCATCGATGTTTAGCAGGGGACGGCCGTTAAACAGCGCATCGACCAGCTGTCGTTGCTCCGGCGTGGTATTGATCGGGCCGTCCGCCAGTTTGCTATCCAGTAGCAATACTTCGTTATGGGCCGCCATCCCCGAGGCCCATGCCTGGGCGCACAAAAACTGGATATCGCTTTTGAGCTGGCCGATATTGCCCTCCAGCGGCTTGTTCAGCAGCCATAGCAGCAAGGTTTTATCGATACTCACCGTGCGTTCGATCTTGCGGCTTTCACGTTGTAAAAAGCCGATGATCAGTTCAATCTGCTCTTCTACCGAACGCTGGCGGATACCTGGCAAATCGATAGCCACCTGGATACGCCGCTGGAAGGTACGTAAGAGCGATGAGCTGACGGGCTCGGTGGTGGCGCAGATCAGACGGACGGCGATATTGCGCGCCGGGCCGCTGGCGCCGAGCGGGCGATATTCGCCTTTATCCAGCAGCGAGAAGAGCTTTTCCTGCCCTTCATAGGGCAGGCGATGCACTTCATCCAGCAGCAGATAGCCGCCGTCGGCCTGTTCGATCAGCCCGCTTTTGTTTTCCGTCGCCCCGGTAAAGGCGCCCTGGCGGTGGCCAAAGAGATGCGATGACAGCAGCTCCGGGTTGTTGGCGTATTCGGCGCAGTTGAAGTAGACCAGCGGCGGCCGTTTTTCACCGGCATGCTCGCAGGCGTAGCGGTGCATTAGCTCGGCAAAAAAGGTTTTACCCACGCCGGAGGGGCCGGTCAGCAGGACGTGCAGGCCGTGGGGATACAGCACCGCGGCTTTCCCTTTTTCCACGGCATCGTGCAGGCTGCGATCGTGGCCGATCAGCATGGCGAACGGGTCGACAGCCTTATTGTTATCTTGTGGCTGCGGCAGGAGATCGGCGAGCGTTGCCGGCTCGCGTTCGCTTTCCGTCAGCATACGGTCGAGCAGCGTTTCCGTCGTCCGGCGATGTAAAAAGAACACCGGGCGGCCGCGCGTTTTAATCACCAGCCCGTCACTCCATAGCTGATTGAGATCTTTACTCACCGAGTTGCGCGCCAGCCCGAGGTTAAAGCCGATTTGCTCTGCGGTGAAGGCGTTCGAGCCCCTGGCTAAATCCTCCAGCGTCACGGCCTGGCTCAGCCTCTCCAGCTCCCGCAGTACTATCTCAATACGTCTCATCTCATTACCGGGTTGTTCAATGTCGATAGTTGAGAACATACACTATTACGCGGCGTCAGAAAGAGACCGGGGGCGAAGTTGCCGGTCTTAGCGGCCAGCAGGATGTCCTTTCGCTGCCACAATGGTGGTTTAGGGTGGGATTGGGTATGGTTAGCGCATCTCACCGGAGGAACAGATATGTTGAGCGGATTAAATCATCTGACCCTGGCGGTCAGCCAGCTGGCGCCGAGCGTGGCGTTTTATCATCAGCTACTCGGCATGACGCTGCACGCGCGCTGGGATAGCGGCGCGTATCTTTCCTGCGGCGATCTGTGGCTGTGCCTGTCGCTGGATCCGCAGCGGCGCGTCACTCCGCCGGAGGAGAGCGACTACACCCATTATGCGTTTAGCATCAGCGAGGCGGATTTCGCCAGCTTTGCCGCCCGTCTTGAGGTCGCTGGCGTAGCGGTATGGAAGCTAAACCGTAGCGAAGGCGAATCGCACTATTTCCTCGACCCCGACGGCCACAAGCTGGAGCTACATGTTGGCAACCTCGCCCAGCGCCTGGCCGCCTGCCGCGAGCAGCCGTATAAGGGGATGGTGTTTTTTGGCGAGTGATAGAGAGGCTCCCGGAGGCGGCGCTTGCCGCGCCTTTTCGGGGCTACCGGCCCGTAAACGGCTGTGAACCAGTAGCCCCGCTAAGCGCAGCGCGAGCGGGGAAATACTCAGGGGCGTCGGGCCCGCAAATAGCGGCGAGCCCGACGCCCAGTGATGTTTACCCTTCCAGATTCAGCTCCACGTTGCGCTTAAGCACCAGACGCATAATGGCGTAATAGACCACGCCGACGGCCAGCCAGCTCAGGCCGAGCACTTTGGCTTCAACATCCATCTCATAAATGACAAAGCCGATAATGCACAGCCCAATCACCGGGAAGAGCAGGTGCATCACCAGATTGCGCGACTTTTGGCGGATCAGATAGTGGTTGATCACCGCCACGTGCAGCACCAGGAAGCCCATCAGCGCGCCGAAGTTCACCAGCCGACTGAGGTTGTCGATATCGCCGTAGAACCAGAGACCGGAAACCAGTGAAATCAGCGCGACAAATAAGGTACTGACATACGGGGTTTTCAGGCGTGGATGCACCTTCGCCAGCAGCTGCGGGAGCTGCTTATCGCGGGCCATCGCAAACAAGATGCGTGAAACCGCCGCCTGGGCAACCAGCGCGTTGGCGATCCCCCAGGAAATCACCGTGGACCACATGGTGACGTATTTCAGCCATTGGCCGCCGGCCAGATTGGCGGTGTCGTAGAACGCGGTATCGAGGCTGCCAAATTTCATACCCTGCGCCAGATCCGCGGCAATCCAGGTCTGGACAATGAACAGCGTCCCCACCAGCATCAGGGCGCCTAACGAGGCCTTGCCGACGGTATCGACGCCGCCTTTGGTTTCTTCCGACAGCGTCGATATACCATCGAAGCCGAGGAAAGAGAGTACGGCAATCGAGACTGCGCCCATCACCAGCGGCAGGCTGAATTTATCGGCATTAAACAAGGGGTCGAGCGTCAGGTGGCCTGCCCCGGCTCCGGAATAAAGTGCAATCAATCCCAGCACCACAAAAATCGCGAGGACCACGATTTCAGCAACCAAAATGGTATTATTCGCTCGCGCGGTAAAGGTAATGCCGCGTAAGTTAATCAGGCTGTTAATCGCGATAAAGCCGATAATCCAGACCCAGCCCGGAACGCCCGGCAGCATCGGCCCCAGCGCCGCCGCGCTGACGATATACAGCAGCGATGGCACCAGAATGTAGTCCAGCAATATCAGCCAGCCGGCAAAAAAGCCGACGATAGGGTGTATTCCGCGCTGAGCGTAAGCGTATACCGAACCGGAAACCGGGAATGCGCGCGACATCGACCAGTAACTCATGGCGGTGAAAAACATTGCCACCATGCCGATCAGATAAGCCAGCGCCACCATGCCCTGCGCGCCATCCCAGACGTAGCCGAAGACGCCGAAAGGGGCGATGGGCACCATAAAAATCATGCCGTAAACCAGCAGATCGCGGAAGGTCAGCGCTCGATGGAGCTCCTGTTTATAGCCGAACTGTTCAACGCTCATGCTTGCCCCCATCAATCGACAGAGAAAGCTGTTTGGCGACCGTTTTCGGCAGCGCGTAGCGGCAGGTTTTCAGCGGATCAACGACCTGGCAAATTTGTAGGTCTCCGGCGATGCTCAGCACGTTGATCGCCTCAGCCAGCGTTAATGCGGTATTGTCGGCGATGAAATGGGCCATATTACGTGCCGCAAGGGCTGCCGCATCGTCTAGGGTAACGGCGGAGGCGAGGGTGAAAATCGTTTCGTTGTTTTCCAGCATCGGTAAGGGTAGCTGACGGTTTTTAACAACGGTTAACTCGACGAGGACTTCGCCCGGTACTTCCAGACCGCAGACAGACACTTCGCCATCCCCCATCGCGGCGTGCAAATCACCCAGCCCGAATAGCGCGCCGGGCACGTTGACCGGCAACCACAGCGTGCTGCCGGCGGCGATCATTTTGCAGTCCATATTGCCGCCGTGACTATCCGGCGTGCCGCAGGATATGGGTTCTCCTGCTGGAGCAACGCCAATGACGCCGATCATCGGCTTCAATGGCACGCGCACGTTCCCCGGGAGGACCGCATGATCCTCGACGATTGGGACGATGGTGACCGTGGGCTCATGCAGTTCATCACCAATGACGCCGAGCTGCGGCGCGGTCACCATCACCGCCTGTTGAGCCGTCAGGGTGATGCGTTTGATGCTGACTTTTAAGCAATCGCCCGGCTCTGCGCCTTCAATAAAGACGGGGCCGGTCGCCGGGTTAATGCGCTGCCAGTCCAGTTCATTAAAGACGGCATCGGCTGAGGTGATTTGATCGGAGAAGCAGTCGCAGGTTTCGAATAACACTTCACTTCCACTGTTGACGGTGGCGAAAGGAACGTTATCGCGCGACATGGCGTAAACCACCCGATCTTTGGTTATTTTCATTAGATTCATCCCGGTAATATTGTTGTGTTTTTTTATTTGGTATTTCCCGTCGGGGAAAGGGTGAATGTATCGGGAATATCGCAGGAAGGCAATTATGAGTGGCCTAAGAGTGTTTGCGGTGATTATTATTTAAAATCAAAATTTTATACTTGGTTGTATTAAATATAATAAAGTGGTGTATCTAATGTTTTTTTGTTTATTGTCTTATTCACTATAGCTAATTTCCTGATTTTTACTGCTCACCTGCTTATTTTGCAGCATATTATGCCAAGTATAATTAAATTGGCGATCCGCGAGATACACCCATAGTAATTATCAATAACTCTTACTATTTTCGCCAGCACTTCGACTGAGCAGAGAAGAAGATAGCAATCTCTTGCCTGGCAACGAGCTGGCGCAGGTGATAAACCCATCGCTCCGGTGAGTACAGCGTCAGCGGAAAATCACTCCATCGCCACCTTCACCGCTTCCCCCAGTTTGACCATCACCTCTTTATGCTTCTCAATCGGCGGCAGGGCGCAGTTGATCCTTAAGCAGTTGCGATACTTCCCGGATGCTGAAAACAGCGATCCCGGCGCGACCTGGATCTTCAGCCGACACAGCTGCTTGGCGACGCAGACCATATCCACCTGCTCCGGTAGCTCGACCCACAGCATAAAGCCGCCTTTCGGCCGGGTAACGCAGATGCCGCAGGGGAAAAACTCCCGCAGCCAGCAGGTATAGATCTCCATATTACGCTGATAGATCTGCCGCATCCGCCGCACGTGGCGGTGGTAATGGCCTTCGCGAATAAAGTTACAGGCCGCCAGTTGGGTGGAGGGGACGTTAGTACCGCTGGCGGCGTACTTCATCTGTAGCAGGCGATCGTAGTAGCGTCCGGGGGCAATCCAGCCGATGCGCAGGCCGGGGGCAATGGTTTTGGTAAACGAGCTGCAAAGTATCACCCGACCGTCGATATCCCATGAATGAATCGTACGCGGGCGCGGGTATTCGGTCGCCAGCTCGCCGTAAATATCATCCTCGAAAATCACGATATCGTGGCGCTGGGCAAGGGACAGCACCGCGCGTTTGCGCGAGTCAGGCATGATGTATCCCAGCGGATTGTTGCAGTTAGGCACCAGGATCACCCCTTTGATTGGCCACTGATCCAGCGCCAGTTCTAAGGCCTCGATGCTGATCCCGGATTCCGGATCGGTTGGGATCTCAATGGCTTTCAGCCCCAGGCCGCGCAGTATCTGCATGGTGCCGTAGTAGCAGGGGGATTCGACGGCGACAATATCGCCGGGATGACACACCGATAGCAGCGCCAGCGATAATGCGTTGTGGCAGCCGCTGGTGATCAGCAGATCGTCGGCGGTGACGACTGAGCCGCCGTCGAGCATCAGGCGGGCGATCTGTTCGCGCAGTTCGCGACGCCCGGCCAGCTCGTCGTAGTTAAGCACTTCGCTGAGGTTGTGCTGAATTGCCCGGCTCAGTTCGCGCCAGATAGGCTTAAGGCTTGGTTGGGTGACGTCCGGCGAACCGCCGCCAAAGGTGATGATCGATTTATCGTTGCGCGCATCGAGCATGGTCAACACCTGGTCCCACTGGGTGATCTCCACCGGGCGCTGCACCGGGCGCGACATCGGCGGCACCGGCGCCTGGGCTTTGCGCGGGGCGACGAAATAGCCGGAGCGCGGCTGCGGCACGATCAGCTGTTGCTGTTCCAGCGTCTGGTAGGCCTGCTGAACGGTACTAATGCTGACGCCATGCTCCTGGCTCAGGCTGCGCACCGACGGCAACTTTTCGCCGTGGCGATACAGACCTTGTTCGATACGCTCAGCCAGCAGGCTGGCCAGATGTTGATAACGGGTCATGCTGTATCCTTAATTATCGCCATACAGATAGATAAACCAGTACAGATGGCGGTCAAAAATGGGGCATGGTGTACGTTTTAGCCAATCTGTATGTTAAAGAAAAGTGTTTTTTGAATCTGTATTGTTCAGGCCCGGATCCGTGAAGATAAAGCCTCTGGCAAGGCGAGGAGGTAGAGGATGGAATTTCACGAGAATCGGGCAAAACAGCCGTTTATCGGCTGGGTATTTCTGGCGCGAGCAATTAGAAAATGGTGGCTTCGTGGGCAAACGCGCAAAATATTGCAGCGAATGAGCGACGAACAGCTGAAAGATGTCGGGTTGCGCCGGGATCAGATTAATTAAAAAGTGCTTTTTGGTAGCCCCGGTGAGCGTCAGCGCCACCGGGGAATTACATTCACAAAATTTATCAATTGATGCTTCTACATCCTTCGTTTCTTGATACTTACCCTGATAAGTATTATTTTCCCCACAGCTAAGTGAGGAAAGTAACATGACCGAAGACGAACTGTTTGCCCGCCGCCCGATGGGGATGCGCATGGCGATGGTGGTGCGCCAGTGGCGCGCGATTATCGACAGCGCCATTACCGATACCGGCCTGACCCAGTCAAGCTGGACGGTGCTGATGCAGCTGCATCAGCTGGGGTGCAACGTCTCGGTAAGCGAACTGGCGGAAGTGCAGGGTATTGAACTGCCGCCGCTAATGCGCACCCTCACGCAGCTGGAAAAGCAGGGGTATCTACTGCGCTCAACATCGCCATACGACAAGCGCATCCGCCTGCTTACGCTGACGGCAGAAGGCCGTACCATCCTGGAAAAGCTGAACCGCGTCATTGAGACTTATCAACGGCGCGTGACGGAAACCATCCCCGATGCGGATCTCGACACCTTCAGCGCCACGTTAAATCAAATCGCCTGCAACTTGCGGACAATCCGCGAAGAAGATAACAAGATCTAAAACACTATGATGACGCCAGAACAAAAATTTGCCCGCTGGGTAAGGGTAAGTATTGCCGCTTTCCTGGTGATATTCGCCTGGTTTATCGTTGCCGATATCTGGATCCCGCTAACCCCGGATTCCACCGTGATGCGCGTGGTGACTCCGGTCTCGTCGCGGGTCTCCGGCTACGTCTCGCACGTCTACGTGCACAACAATAGCCAGGTGAAAAAGGGCGATCTGCTGTATGAGCTCGATCCCACGCCATTCATTAATAAAGTTGAAGCGGCGCAAATCGCCCTGCAACAGGCCAAACTGAGCAACCAGCAGTTGGATGCGCAAATCGCCGCCGCTCGCGCCAACCTGCGCACCGCGCAGTACACCGCGCGTAATGACAAAGTCACTCTCGACCGCTACCAGCGCCTGAGCACCATGCAAAACGTGTCGCAATCGGATCTCGATAAGGTGCGCACGACATGGCAGACCAGCGAACAATCGGTCAGCGCCCTGAATGCGCAAATTCAGAACCTGCTGATCCAGCGCGGCGAGCGCGACGACAAGCGCAACGTGACGCTGCAGAAATACCGCAACGCGCTGGAAGAGGCGCAGCTCAACCTCGGCTGGACCCAGGTGCGCGCCGAGACCGACGGTATGGTCAGCAACCTGCAGCTTAACCCGGGAATTTACGCCACCGCCGCCACCGCCGTGCTGGCGCTGGTTAACAACAACACCGATATCGTCGCCGACTTTCGTGAAAAAAGCCTGCGCCATACGGCGGTGAATACCGATGCGGCGGTGGTTTTCGATGCCCTGCCGGGTAAAGTGTTCCCGGCGCACGTGACCAGCAGCGACGCCGGTATTCTTGCCGGTCAGGAAGCGGTGAATGGCCAACTGTCGCAGCCTGAGCAGTCTACCCGCTGGGTGCGCGATGCGCAGCGCATGCGGATTCACGTCGCGCTGGATCAACCTCTGGATAAGCCGCTGCCGACCGGCGCCCGCGCCACCGTCCAGTTGTACAATAGCGACGGCCCCTTCGCCCGCACCTTTGCCGGCCTGCAGATCCACCTGGTGAGCTGGTTGCACTATGTCTATTAACACCCTGGCGCACGTCTTTACCCCGCACGGCAATATCGTCTATACGGCCAATGATTTTCGCCAGACGGTACGCATTGCCGTTGCCGGGACCATCGCGCTGAGTATTTCGACCTTCTACGACGTGCAGTACGGCGTGTTTTTCGTCGTTTATCCGCTGATGCTGATGTCGCTGGTGCCGGTATTCAACCGCCACGTCGCCCGGCAGTTTGTGTTCAGCGCGGCGGTCAATTGCGTCGAAATGGTGCTCATCGTTGGCTATCTGTCGCAGTGGCCGGTGATCATGACGTTAGTTGTGTTCGGTCTGTATGTGATGCGCTTTCGCTTCATGAGCCAGGGGCCGCTGTTCCTGCTGGGGTCGATGGGCGTGGTGTGCCAGAGCACGATGCTCAATTTTATGAGCTATCCCACCAGCAACTGGCACACGCTGATGTTCTCCAATATGGAGGCCTGCGTGATGGCGGTGGCGCTGAGCGCGCTGCTGCACTATTTGATCCCGGATGTTGAACCGCGTAAGCCGCCGCCGCGCATAGAGAAAGACGCCGCGCGGATCCGTCATGAATCGCTGCTTTCCGGCACGGTTGCGACCATTATCTTTGTGATCTTTCAGATCTGCGATCTGAGCGATTCGCTATCGGCGCTGATGGCCGGGGTACTGATCCTGTTCCCGATGCATTATCGCGGCGCGGTAATCAGCTCGATCTGGCGTGTGGCGGGGGTGGTACTGGCTTGTCTGTACATTCTGGTGGTGCAGCTGATTATCTATGATTTCAGCAACCACATGATCCTGATGATGCCGTTGATTGGTCTTGGTCTGGCCTTTAGCGCCCGCCTGCACGTGATGGAAAAAGTGGGCGCGGGCGTGGGATTCGCCAGCATCACCACTATCGGTATTATGTTTGGCCAGAATCTGCATCCGAATCAGGATCTGGTGTTCAGCGATCTGTACCGTATTACTTCAGTCACGGTATCGCTGGTGGCGACGCTGACCATGGTGTTTCTGGTCCATCGGGTACTGAACTGCTTCGCGCCGACTCGCTTTGTAGTGAGTGAATGACGTCACATCGTCAGGCCCTGCCGGCAATGGGATGATCGCCAGGGATAGCCCGCAAAATGCCGTGGGCTATCGCTTTCCGGACGGCAAACTCAGTCATAAAAGATCCCCGCAATATCGGCTGCCCGGCTAGTTATATACCCGTCATACTTCAAGTTGCATGTGCGTTGGCTTTCCTCGCTCACCCCAGTCACTTACTGGAGTAAGCTCCTGGTGATTCCCTGCGTCGCCGCCTTCCTGCAACTCGAATTATTTAGGGTATAGATAATCATCATTCGTGCAGAAAATAGAAAAGGAGAAAAAACGGGAGTAAGCCATCATGAAATAAGGCAGTAGTCGCAGTGGTTGCCAAAAATAAGATATCGATATGCCACAAAAAAGATAAATAAGTAAGGTGCATGCATTCTGGTGAATTTTCGGAAAAAGGCCCGTGTCTTATTTATTGCAGGATGTCTTATATCAACGTTATAAATAAAAAAGCAATACATTAAAAAACTGCCAAATTATAAACAACTAACAGATATTTCATGATGTGAGGATAGGGTATGAGTGAAAATAAAACGTTGGAACGTTCCTCCAACGACGCGACAAATGAGTGGCGGGTTGGGGCGGGAGCATGGGTCTCGCTGGTCGTGGTGTTATTAGTGTTCTCCGGGTTGCTTTTTAAAGTGGAAGGAATGGCCTGGCTGGGGGCCTTTGACTTCACCACCCTGGGGGGCGCGTTTGGCACGATGAAGACCCCGGAAACCAACACTTTCATCGGTAGCGGCGGCATCAGCGCTAAGGCCGGTTTCCTCTTTGCGCTATCGCTGGTTCCAACGGTAATGTTGGCGCTGGGTTTGTTGGAAATTTTTACCCACTATGGCGCAATACGCGCGGCGCATAAACTGTTGACACCGCTATTACGTCCGTTACTGGGGATCCCGGGTTATACCGGTTTGGCGCTGATTACCGATCTACAAAGCACCGATGCCGGCGCCGCGTTGACCAAAGAACTGTATGACAGTAAAAAAATCAGTCGTAAAGATGTGGTGATCATGGGGGCATGGCAATATTCCGGCGCCGGTCTGATTAATAACTATTTCTCAATTGGTTCAGCGCTTTTTGCATCATTAACCATTCCTATTATTATTCCGCTGCTTTTAATGTTTGTCCTGAAATTCGTTGGTGCGGCAATCACCCGTTTGGTTTTAAATACCGCCTACAAAGGGGACTTTGATAATGAATAATTCGCCAAAAGTCGCCAGTAACCCGTTTGATATTTTTGTTATTGGCGCACGTAAAGGATTTAATATCGCCATCAATAACCTGATGCCGAATGTATTAATGGCGTATGTGATTGCCGAAATGCTTAATTTGCTCGGGGTGATGCAGTTAATCGGCCAGCTATGCGCACCGCTGATGGGGCTGTTTGGCCTGCCGGGCGAAGCGATTACCGTGTTGCTGACCTCGTGGCTTTCCGCCTCGGCGGGGACCGGGGTTGCTGTCAGCCTGTTGAGTAAAGGCACCCTCAACGTGGCGGACATCACCATCCTGATCCCGGCAATCTTTCTGATGGGATCGCAGCTACAGTATATGGGGCGGCTGCTTGGGGTGGCGGATGTACCGAAAAAGTATTGGCCGCTGCTGATGGCGGTGAGCATTATCAACGCCGTCATCGCCATGTTGGTCATGCGCGTGATTGCATAATAAAAGGCAAGGAGTCAGTCGTGTCGCGAACGTTAGAACATTTCAATTATCTGCATCAAATTCCTGAGCTGGGCTTTGAGGAGTACAAAACTTCGGCTTACATCGGCGATACCTTAGAGGCGGCGGGATTCAGAGTTCACCGCCATGTTGGCGGGACCACCGGGATTGTCGCCGAAATCGATAGCGGCGAACCAGGGCCTGTGGTGGCGCTGCGGGCAGATATGGATGCGCTGGGCCATATTATCGATGGGCGCTTAGAGGCCCGCCATACCTGCGGCCATGATGGTCACTCCTCGGTGGTATTAACCGCCGCTGAAGAGATCCTCGCCGAGAGGATGGTAAAACGCGGCAAGTTAAAAGTGTTATTTCAACCTGCCGAAGAGCTGGGTACGGGGGCGATTGCGTTAACGGAGGCCGGGGTACTTGATGACGTGGAAATGTTATTTGGCTTCCACCTCCGGCCACTGGAAGAGTGTCCGATGGGCAAGGCCGTTCCGGCGATGTACTACTCCGCCTCCGCGACGGTGATGGTTGATTTTCACGGCAAAGCCGCCCATGCCGCTCGCCCCCATCTGGGCATAAACGCGTTGGATGCCGCTTCGCATGCGGTACAGGCGGTGAATGGCATCCATCTGGCGCCTTCACTCACCTGGAGCGCGAAAGCGACGCGTTTTCTTTGCGATGCGGGCGTCACCAATTCTGTGCCGGAGAACGCGCACGTCTGTTGGGATCTACGCTGTGAGGAAAATGACGGCATGGCGACGCTCAAAGAGCGGGTGGTGAGAGCGATTGAGAGCAGCGCCGCAGCATATGGCGCCAGTGCGGATATCCGGATCGTCAAAGAGATGCCGGCGGCGATTATCGATGAAGACGCCACGGCTATCGTGAGCCAGGCAATTCGCGAAACCTTTGGCGAGGCGGGCTTAACGGCCGCGAAGAGTACGCCGGGTAGCGAGGACTTTTTTCACTACCTGCGTTTGCGCCCGGCGGTGAAAGGCGGCTTCTGGGGGCTGGGCTGCAACCTGCAGCCGGGCCTGCATCATCCGGAGATGCATTTCGATCGCGCCGCGCTGGCAGATGGCGTGCGGGTATTCAAATCCTGCGTTCGCCAGCTGTTGGGCTGAGGCTAAGCTGCCAGCCCCCCGGTAGCGCTTACGCCTTACCCGAGCTACGGTTGGGCATTTTGTCGGTAGCCCCGGTACGCGTAAGCGCTAGCGGGGAAGAGTCCCGGATGTCGGCTAACGCCTCATCCGGGCTACCGCGGTGCGCATAGTTCGCCAACAGGTGATAGTCATTTCCGGCGACGCGAAACAGAGCTGCCGTTTCGCCGGGTATAACCCATCGTTGCTCATCGCCCGGCATACAGCTCAGGTAAATGCACAACCCGCAGCCGCTGCGCAGCTGGCGGGGAATATCCTTCACCTCGAAGGTCATTCCTGCCGCCTGCAAGGCTTTGCGCATCCGCACGACGCCCACCGTTGAATGGAATAAGAATAGATATTTGCTCATCCGCGCCTCCGCTGGCGCTGGCCGATCAGCGCCGCGCCGATCGCCCCGGCAAACTGGGCGTCGGGATGGGTCGCGACCGGCATGCCAACATGCTTCTCCAGCATGCGGGCGAAGGAGACGCAGTGGCTGACGCCGCCGGTAAACAGCAGCGGTCCCTGCGTCGATAAACGGCCAATAAAGTTCGCGCTGCGCCGCGCCATGGCGTTGATCACCCCGGCCAGAATCGCCTCCGGGGCAACCCCCGCGGAACGCAGGCTGATGACTTCCGATTCGGCGAACACCGTACACATGCTGGTGATGGCGTGCGGTTCTACACCTTCGGTAATGGCGTCCAACTGGTCGACGCTGGCGCCGAGGGTCCGTGAAATCACTTCCAGAAAGCGCCCGGTACCAGCGGCGCATTTGTCATTCATCAGAAAATCGCTGAGGTTGCCCTGCGCATCCAGCTGAATGACTTTGCTGTCCTGGCCGCCGATATCAATCACCGTGCGGGTTTCCGGCGCCAGCAGGCGCGCGCCGAGCCCGTGACAGGAAATTTCGGTGACCTGTTTATCGGCAAAATCGACCAACTGGCGACCATAGCCGGTGAGGGTTAAGAAAGGCGTTGCCGCGAGGTCCGCGCGCAGCGTCTCCCAAGCATCATGAATGGCATCGGCGGGGCGAAAGGGCGTCGGGCTGAGGAAACGGCGCACGATGGCGCCGTTTGCCAGCAGGATGCCTTTGGTGGCGGTGGAGCCGGAATCAATACCTACCGAGTAGATCACGCTTGCTCCTTATAGCATTTCGATAAACGCGGCGACGCGGGTACTGAGCTGGCCGAGGTCCGCCGTCGAATAATCGGTCTCGATCGCGATATAAGGAATGTCGTGCCGTTGGCGAACGTGACGCTTAATCGCCAGCGATTCCACGGCGTAGGTATGGCAAGCCTGCAGAATGACATCGACCACGCCGTCGGCCTGGTATTCCTCAACCATCTGGCTTAGCAATTGCAGGCGCTGGTCGTTAGGTGAAATACGGGAGCAGCCGATGGCGAGATATTTATCGGTTAAGGCATCGTAGACGTCGCCATCTTCCGCCACGCAGCGCTCGGTGGCCTTCGCGCCGGTACAGTTCTCGTAGCCCACCACCCAGCCGCCGTTTTCTTCGATAGCGCGGACGACTTTTTCCGCCGCGCCGCCGATCGGGCAGCCGGTGATCAGAATGCGCGGGCGGGAGGCTAACCGGTTTCCCTCCTGCCATTGTCGGCGGATGTTTTCCGCCATGGCATTGAGTTCGTCAATCAACGCGGTTTTGTCGAAGCGGAAGGTAGCGCCATAAACCACCTTTAGAATATCGCTGCCGCTAAGCGCCGGCGGATTGAGCTGCCCGAGGCGATAGAAGTTGGCCAGCGCGCGGCGTTCGCGATTTTTCAGTACGATGGCTTCACGCAGCGCCGCTTCGCTAATGGGCGTGGCGAAGCGGGTTTCAATCACCTGCTGCAGACGCTTGATCTCCGCTTTCCACAACGCGCGGGAGGCGGCGTCGCTGGCGCTGTTCGGCAGTTGCATTACGTGTACCGCCTTGAATTCGGCCATGTACTCGTACATCTTCTTTTTGCCGTCGCAGGTGGTTTCGCCGACCACCAGATCGGAGAAATAAAAGTAGGGGCATTTATCGGTTTTGCCGAAGCCGTAGCTGCTTTTAATCAGCGGGCAGAGGTTGCGCGGCAGGTCTTTCTCCGCCTCTTCGATGGTTTCATCAGAAGTGGAACACAGTGAGACGACCACGGCGCCCGCCGCCATGGCTATCTCCTGGGGCATAAAAGTGCAATAGGTACCGACCAGCGGTACGTTCTGCTCTTTGAGTTCCATTACGCTGAGAAAGCCTTTCTGGCGAGCTTCTGAGAATTGATCGAAGAGGGCGGGTAGATCGGTGATGAGCGACATGATTTTCCTTCCCCGTACACGGGAGATGATGAAAGAGTCGCCATTATAACCATGTTATTTGTATGTGTTTATTGATCTCCCGCCCATCCTGACGGCGTTAATAGACCTTCTTCAAATCCATCTCTTCCTGAATGCGCTCGCTCCATGCCAGATGGGTGCGGATGGCTTCCTCAATACCAGCGTTGTAAAACAAAGGCCCCAGCTCTTTGGCGATAAAGTCGACAAAAAACTCGGCGTCGAACTGTTCCAGCTCCAGGTTAAAGGTCTCTTCGCAGTACTTGCTTAGCCGCTCGCGCAGCAGATCGCGCTGCGCCGGGCTGAGTTCAATATCGCTCATGCGTGGTTATTCTCTGTGGGTTATTCAGGATTGCCGGGCTTCGATGACCGTCTCTGAACGCTGGCGTAAATTACGGAGTAACCCCGCCAGACAACAGGCGGCGACGATCCCGGCAGCTACCGCCAGCAGGTGGAACGGCAATCTGCCGCCATGGAACCATAACCAGCGCGCGCCTTCAATCGACAATGCGCTGACGCTAAGGATCACGATATTCAGCGAGGCGGACACGGTACCTTTCGGCAAGTCGTTGGAAAACAGGGTAAAGCGGAACAGCGTCGGGAAAATCAGCCCGATACCGAAGGCGTAGAAGCAGGTGCCGAGCACCGACCACAGCCAGACGTGCGGCCACGTCAGATTACCGATAATCAGGATCGCCAGACCAACCATCTGGATGGGCACGGCGCTTAACACAAAGCGCGGGCGAGTCGGGTCTTTCACCCAGCGCGCCACCGACAGATTAGCGATAATGACAGCGCTGAAGACCGGCACCTGGCTCCAGGCAAACTCGCTGGTGGTGAGCCCGCCGGCGTCCATTAAAATCACCGGCGATACCGCCACCCAACTCATCAGCGGAATATAGCTCAGCGCCAGCGTGGCGGCGCCGAGTAAAAAGATGCGGTTGCGGAAGACGTCGCGAAAATCGCGCACCACGCCGAGCGGGCTGAATGGCACGTCGCCGCGACGCACCGTCTCCGGCATGTTAAACAGTAAACCCAGCCAGGCCACCAGCCCCATCGCGGCGATAATGCCAAACAGCGCTTTCCAGTGGATAAAGTGCATCAGCGCCGCCCCGGAAAGCGGGCCGACGATCGGCGCTACCAGCACGATGGAGGTAATCACCGCCATCAGCTTGATCGACCGCTTTTCGTCATAGGCCTCCTGCACGGTAACGTAACCGACGGTGGCGATAAAACAGATGCTGGTGCCCTGCACAAAGCGGGCAATCAGGAACTGGGTCATTGAGGTCGTCCACAGGGTGGCGAAGCAGGCGAGGGTAAAAATCAGCGCGCCGCTCAGCAGTACCGGTCGGCGGCCAATACGATCGGATAGCGGCCCCAGCAGCCACTGTAGCGCCATTCCTCCGGCCATATACAGGCTCACCGAGGCCGGAGCCAACGCCACATCGGCGTTAAAATCCCGCACTACGTGTAGGATCCCCGGCTGGATGAGATCGGTGGTCAGGTAGGCAGAAAAATCGTACAGGATCAGCGCCATCGGAAAGAACAGCGATGCGCAGTAGCGGGTGCTCAATCGCGAAATCCATGACATAGCCGTCTCCTTGCCGTCGGGTATTCATCGTTAGAATGGTTAAGATGCTACCATTGTCAGCCAATATGCAGATGCAGCAGCGCCGGAATTTGCGATAACAGCCACAGGCCGAGGCCGATAGTGCCGCCGACCAGCGTGCCGTTGATGCGAATAAACTGCAGATCCTTGCCGATGTTGAGCTCGATCTGTCGCGACATATCGCGCGCGTCCCAGCTTTTGACCGTATCGCTGATATGGCGAGTCAGGAAGGCGGCAAATTCCGGCGCGACCCGATGCGCCGCCTGCTCCAGATGCTCATTCAGCGATTCACGCAGCGCGTCGTCGCGCACCAGCGTTTCGCCGAACCACTGACCAGCCTCGGCGATCCGCTGCTTGATGCGCGAATCGTCACTGCTGATATCGTTTTTCACCCAGCCGCGCAGATCCGCCCACACCTCGCCGAGATAGCGATTAAAGGTCTCATCGTTTTTCAGATACGCTTTGATGTTATCGGCTTTTTGCGCCATTTGCGGATCGGATTTCAGATTGTCGATAAGCTTCTGCGCCGCGCGGTCAAAGGCCTGGCGAATCTGGTGGCTGCGGTCCTGAGTGACCTCATCAAGCAGCGTATTTACCGCGTCGGTGACCATTTCGGCGCTGTGCTCGCCAAGCCACTCGGTGGGTAACAGTTTGGCCTTCAGCGGGTGTTCGGTCTCCAGCCAGTGCACGATACCGCGGGCAATAAAGGCGCGTGAGCTGTCGCGCTGTAGCAGGGCGATCAGCTGGCTTATTAGTGAATCCAACAGCTTTTGATGACGGTTGTCGCGGGTTAGTCCCTCCAGCATCATGGCGCTGGTCTGCGTCAGGTCGACCTTATCGATAGCCTTGTGCACCGCGCGCCGCAGCAGACGCTGAATACGGGTATCATCGGTGAGCTCGAGAAAACCACTCATGACCTGTAGTAAATGCTGGCCGACCCGGCGGGCGTTTTCGGGCTGGCTAAACCAGTTACCGAGCATCAAGGCCGGTTCGTAGCGGCGGATCAGCGCCACCAGTGAGGGAGTATCAAGAAACTTCTCCTGCACGAAATGGCCAAGATTATCGGCGATACGGTCTTTATTGCGCGGGATGATCGCCGTATGGCGGGCGACAAACGGCAGCGGAATTCGGCGAAACAGGGCCACCACCGCAAACCAGTCGGCCAGCGCCCCGACCATCGCCGCTTCGGAAATAGCCTTCAGCGCGCTGACCCACGGCCTCGGCGGTAGCAGCAGCGTAGTGATAAACAGCGCCGCCGCAATCAGCAGCAGCGACAGCGCCAGCAGTTTGGCGCGTTTTAATTCAGCGAGTTTTTCCATAGGGTTAAGCATATAACCTGACGGCGAGGTCATGCAAAAATCGGCACAACTTCCTGTACGCGCGGGCCAATTTGCGAGTGGGCTGCCAAAGTCAGGTCACGTATGCAGCAAGCAGAAAATAGCTTTCGGCACGGCTCGTGAAAGCGCGGTTTGCCCTCATGGAATATTCCGGATATACCTAACTTTACCCGCGTCGTCAGCTATCTCTACTACCCTTAATATCCTTAGCGGCATTTTTGACTGCGTTAATAGCGATAACAAGGAGACATGCGATATGGCTTATCAGACAGTGAATCCTGCGAATAACCAGCTTATTAAAAGCTATCCCGCACACAGCGATGCTGACGTGGAGGCGGCGCTGCGGCAGGCAGATGCGCTTTATCATTCTGCGTGGGCGAAAGGCGATATTGCGCAGCGTCTGCCGGTGCTGCATAAGCTTGCCGACCTTATCGACAGCCGGGCGGAGGAGCTGGCGAAAATCGCCAGCCAGGAGATGGGCAAGCTCATTAAACAGAGCCGCGGCGAGGTCAAACTCTGCGCGCAGATCGCCCGCTATTATGCCGACAACGCCGAACGGTTCCTGGCGCCGGTGAAGTATCCCTCCGACCTTGGCGAAGCCTGGGTTGAGCACCATCCCATCGGCGTCTTAATGGCGGTGGAGCCGTGGAACTTCCCCTATTACCAGTTAATGCGCGTGCTGGCGCCAAATCTGGCGGCCGGTAATCCGGTTATTGCTAAACATGCCAGCATCGTTCCGCAATGCGCCGAGACCTTCGCGCATCTGGTGCGCGAGGCTGGCGCGCCGGAAGGGGCGTGGACCAACCTGTTTATCTCCCAGGAGCAGGTGGCGAAAATCATCGCTGACGATCGGGTGCAGGGGGTGGCGCTGACCGGCTCGGAAAAAGCGGGGGGGATCGTGGCATCGCAGGCGGCGAAACATATCAAGAAAGCGACGCTGGAGCTGGGCGGCAATGATGTGTTTGTGGTACTCGACGATGCCGACCTGGAACGCGCGGTGAAAATAGGCGTACAGGCGCGGCTGAACAACGCCGGGCAGGTTTGCACCGCCGCTAAACGCTTCATTCTGCATGAAAAAATCGCCGAGTCGTTCCTGAGCAAGTTTAGCGATGCCTTCCGCCAGGTGAAGATCGGCGATCCGCTCGATGAAAGCACCACCCTTGGCCCACTCTCGTCGAAAGAGGCGCTGGAAACCCTAAGTCAACAGGTCGACGAGGCGGTGAAGCATGGCGCCAAATTACACCTCGGCGGCAAGCCGGTTTCCGGCGAAGGTAATTTCTACGAACCCACTATTCTGACGGGAATTACCCGTGAGAACCCTGCGTACTTCGAAGAGTTCTTTGGCCCGGTGGCGCAGATATACGTGGTGAAAGACGATGATGAGGCGATTGCGCTCGCCAACGACTCTCACTACGGCCTGGGCGGCGCGGTGTTTAGTCAGGACATTGAGCGGGCGAAGCGTATGGCCTCGGGGATTGAAACCGGCATGGTCTATATCAACTGGTTAACGGATACCGCGCCGGAGCTGCCTTTTGGCGGCGTGAAGCGCTCCGGCTTTGGCCGTGAGCTTTCCGACCTCGGTATCAAAGAGTTTGTGAATCAGAAGCTGGTGGTCGTTCGCCGCTAAACCATCCATCATGAAGAATCCCTCTCCCATCGGGGGAGGGATTCTTCCTTGCGGCGGCTATTTACGGAGCCCGGCAAACGCGGCGCGGATTTCTTCTTCCGGCAGTTGAATGCCGATAAACACCAGCGTGCTGTGCGGCGTTTCATCGCCCCACGGGCGATCCCAGTCGGCGCTGTAGAGGCGCTGCACGCCCTGGAACAGCAGGCGATTTGGCTCGCCGTCGATCCACAGCATGCCTTTATAGCGCATCAGTTGCTCGGCGAAGGAGAGCAGCAGGTTTTCCATCACCCGTGAAACTTCACTGATATCCACCGGATAGTCGAGCTCGACCACAATCGACGAGACGTCGTTCTGTTTTTCCGCCACAAAATGAAAGCGCGGCGTGGCGCTGACAACCTTCTCTTCCAGCATAAAACCGCTGGTATTAAAGAGCAGGCTTAAATCGATATCGCCGTGGATGACGGTATAAATCGGCGCCCGCGCGTTAATTCGCGCCAGCCGTTCGCGCAGCTTTTCGGTATCACCGGCGACATCAGTTTTGGTTAACAGAATCCGGTCCGCGTAGCCGACCTGCGACTGGGCAATGGTAAACTGATCCATCTGCTGGTCGGCATGGACGGCGTCGACCAGGGCAATCACGCCGTCCAGCAGATAGCGTTCGCAGAGCACCTCATGGGAGAAAAAGGTCTGAATAATCGGCCCTGGGTCGGCCATGCCGGTGCATTCAATCACCAGTCGGTCGAAGGCAATCTCGCCGCGATCGCGGCTGTCGAGCAGATCGAGCAGGGCATCTTCCAGTTCGTTGGAGCGCGTGCAGCAAATACAGCCGTTGGTCAGGGTTTTAATCTGCGTGGCGCGGTCGCCGATCAATTGATCGTCAACGGAAACTTCGCCAAATTCATTTTCAATCACGGCGATTTTGAAACCGTGCTGCTCATTAAGGATGTGGCGCAACAGGGTGGTTTTTCCTGCGCCGAGAAAACCGGTTAATAGGGTGACTGCAATCGGTGCCATTATTGCCTCCATTAACAGCAGCGTACGCCGCCTTTGCCGTCGCCGCCGTAGCGGGCCTGCTGGCGTTCGCGGAAGAATTCTTCATAAGTCATGTACGGCTGATCCGGATGGTTGGTTTGCATATGGGTGACGTAGTTGTCGTAATCCGGAATGCCGATCAGCATTTTCGCCGCCTGACCGAGATATTTTTTTGCCTGACCTAAGTTACCAAACATTGTAAGTTCCAGATAACGAATAAAGCCGGATGGCGACTCGCGCCTTATCCGGCCTACGTTAATGCGCTTTTTGTAGGCCGGATAAGCGTAGCGCTATCCGGCATCGGGATTAATGATGTGACGAGGTCTTCACGCCGCCTTCCGGTACCGGCACGTACGGAGTCTCTTTGTCGGTACGCACCTTATTGTTGCGGACATTGAGCCAGGTTTTGATGCCGTAGAAGATGATGCTATACACCACCACCAGGAACAGAATGCTCAGGCCGGCGTTGGTGTAGTTGTTGACCACGATATGGTTCATGTTGGCGATCTGCTGTGCGGTCAGCTCGCCGCCAGCGGCAATCTTCTCTTTATACTGCTGAGCCATAAAGAAGAAGCCTTCCATCTGCGGGTTGCTGCTGAACAGCTTCAGGCCCAGCGCCCAGGTGGTGCACAGCAGCAGCCATGCAGCCGGGATAACGGTGACCCAGATATATTTGGTGCGCTGCATCTTGACCAGCACGACGGTGCCAAGCACCAGCGCCACCGCGGCCAGCATCTGGTTAGAGATACCGAACAACGGCCACAGGCTCTTCACGCCGCCCAGCGGGTCGACCACGCCCTGATACAGCAGGTAGCCCCACAGCCCGACGCAGCCGGCGGTACCGATAATACCGGCGACCAGCGAGTCGGTTTTTTTCAGGAACGGCACGAAGTTACCCAGCAGATCCTGCAGCATAAAGCGGCCTGCGCGGGTACCCGCATCCAGCGCGGTGAGGATAAACAGCGCTTCAAACAGGATACCGAAGTGGTACCAGAAGCCCATATCCGCCATCGGGATGATTTTATGGAACACATGGGCGATACCAACGGCCAGCGTCGGTGCGCCGCCGGCGCGGTTCAGGACTGAAGGTTCGCCGATATCTTTGGCCGTCTGCAGGATCTGCTCTGGTGAAATTACGAAGCCCCAGGAGCTGACGGTCGCCGCCGCGTGGACGGTGACTTCTTTCAACTGCGCTGCGATCATCGCCGCGTTTTCACCGCCCATTTCATGCAGGTTTGGCATCACGATGCCAAGGCCTGCCGGCGGGGTGTTCATCGCAAAGTAGAGGCCCGGTTCGATAATCGAGGCCGCAACCAGCGCCATGACTGCAACAAAGGATTCCATCAGCATCGCGCCGTAGCCGATAAAGCGGGCGTCGGTTTCGTTGGCCAGCAGCTTCGGCGTGGTGCCGGAGGCGATCAGCGCGTGGAAGCCGGAGACCGCGCCGCAGGCGATGGTAATAAACAGGAACGGGAACAGCGCGCCTTTCCACAGCGGGCCGGTACCATCAATGTACTGGGTCACTGCCGGCATTTTCAGGTCCGGGTTGAGGATAACAATCCCCAGCGCCAGGCCGACGATCACGCCGATTTTCAGGAAGGTGGCCAGATAGTCGCGCGGCGCCAGAATCAGCCATACCGGCAGCAGCGCGGAAATGAACGCGTAGCCAATCAGGGTAAAGGTGATAGTGGTATCTTTAAAGGTCAACGCCGGGCCCCAGTACGGGTCGTGGGCAATGATGCCGCCGAACCAGATGGATGCCACCAGCAGTACGATACCGATCACCGACACTTCACCCACGCGCCCTGGACGCAGGAAGCGCATGTAGATACCCATAAACAGGGCGATAGGCACCGTCGAGCAGACGGTAAAGACGCCCCACGGGCTTTCCGCCAGCGCTTTCACCACGATGAGCGCCAGTACCGCGAGGATGATGATCATAATCAGGAAGCAGCCGAACAGGGCGATAGAACCCGGTACCGGCCCCATTTCCTGTTTAATCATCTCGCCCAGCGAGGCGCCGTTACGCCGCGAGGAGATAAACAGCACCATGAAATCCTGTACCGCGCCCGCCAGCACCACACCGGCCAGCAGCCAGAGGGTGCCCGGCAGATAACCCATCTGCGCGGCCAGTACCGGGCCAACCAGCGGGCCGGCCCCGGCAATGGCGGCAAAATGGTGGCCAAACAGCACGTAGCGGTTGGTCGGCACGTAGTTCAGGCCATCGTTATTAATGACCGCTGGCGTCGCGCGCGTTGGGTCAAGCTTCATCACCTTCTGTGCGATATACAAGCTGTAATAACGGTAGGCGACGAGGTACACGGAAACCGACGCGACGACGATCCACAGGGCACTGACGTGCTCACCACGGCGCAACGCGACGACTGAGAGGCAAAATGCCCCGATGATTCCGAGAATCACCCAGGGTATGTGCTTGAGTAGTTTTTTGGTATCCATAGTAAAACCTGGCGTTAATTAGATTAATAATTGGCCGAAGCCGTCTGGTTTTGTGTTTGGGTTGGTGGAGGTATTGATTAGCTAGGCTGCCTCCGATCTTGCCAGAACGCCGCGCGCGTAAAGTTGGGTAAATCGGTGAGTGGTTATATGCGGGGTTAAGCGGTCGCTAGCCGGGGTAAGCGGTTGGCTATGAAGTGAGCAAGAGGGAAATATGTGATTGAGATCACGGGGTATTGTCGTGTGTCGCGAGGCATACCTGCGTCAGAATATATCAATTCAAACTCATTTTTCTCATTTCATAATGACTTCACATTTTATGTCGGTTACTGAAATATATTCACTAATCCGATAAAAATAGCCTGTCATTGATGAAATTTCCGCTGAATTATTGTTGCGGTGATTGCCTTATTAATATGAGTTGATATTTATACACGTTTGAATGTATTTAATTGCCATCATTGAATGCTTATCATCGACATGGATAGCCCTGGCTTAAAAAATAATGAATAAATGGAGTTTAATTCATAAGGTTTTTATTATCTCTGCGCTGCCAGTGTGGGGATACGCCGCGCCTGGGGATACCGAACGTGAGCAGCAGTTCATCAACCAGCAGCAGCGCCAGCAGGCGCTGGAAAACCAGCTCGCGCCGCCGTCACCGGATATTCATTTATCAGCGGAAGAAATAAATGTCGATGATGGTTTATTTCCCGTGGAACAACCTTGCTTTGCTATTTCTCAGGTTATTTTGCAGGGCGCTGAAGCCTTACCGCATTGGCTTCCGCTCCAGCGCCAGACAAATAAAGCGATTGGGCGTTGTCTGGGAGGGAAGGGCATTAATCTATTGATGGCCCAGTTGCAGAATATATTAATCGATCGCGGTTATATCACCAGCCGGATCCTTGCCCCGCAGCAGGATTTAAAAAGCGGTGTTTTGCGCCTGGTGGTGATGCCGGGTTATATCCGTGAAGCCAGACTTACGGAGGACAGCGATGATTATCTGTGGCTGGCGAGCGCGTTTCCGGCGACTGACGGGAAACTACTGGATCTGCGCGATATTGAACAGGGGCTGGAAAACTTGCAGCGCCTGCCGACGGTACAGGCCAGCATGGAGATTGTTCCGGGCGAAACGCCGGGGCAAAGCGATATTGTTATTAACCGCCGACAGGAACGCTTCTGGCGCGTTGACGCCTCGCTCGATGATTCCGGCTCTAATGCCACCGGCCGCTATCAGGGGAACCTGACGCTGTCACTGGATAACCCGCTAGCCTTAAGCGATCTTTTTTACCTTTCCGGCTCACATAACCTCGACGGCAACGGCGGTAAATCCTCAAAGAACCTGACCGGCCACTATTCGATCCCGCTGGGCTACTGGCAGCTCGGATTAACCGCCAGCCAGTACGATTACGTGCAAACCGTGGCGGGGGCCAACGGCGATTACCAGTACAGCGGTAAAAGCAAGAACGTTGATTTCCAGATGAGCCGCGTACTGCACCGTAGCGGTAGTCAGAAGACCACGCTTAGCGCCGATGTGTTAGCCCGCGAGCAGCGCAACTTCATTAACGACACCGAGATTGCCGTTCAGCGGCGGCAAACGGCGGCCTGGAAGCTTGGTCTGCAGCATCGCCATTACCTGGGCAACGCCACTCTCGATGCCGGAGCGAGCTATCAGCGCGGTACCCGCTGGTTTGGCGCTCAGCCCGCGCCGGAAGAGCAATGGGGGGAAGCAACCGCCCTCAGCAAAATCCTGCAATTCAATGCTCAGCTCAATTTGCCTTTTGCCCTGGGCGGGCAAAATTTTCGCTTTACCAGCCGCTATCAGCGGCAGATGAGCAGCACGCCGCTGACTTCGCCGGATATGTTTTCCATCGGCAACCGCTGGACGGTACGCGGCTTTGACGGCGAGCGCACCCTGACCGCCAGTCACGGCTGGTACGTACGTAACGATATCGCCTGGTCGACTCCGTTGCCGGGGCAGGAGTTTTATCTGGGGGCGGATTACGGCGAAGTCGGCGGCGCAGGCAGTGAAACGCTGGTGGGCAAACACCTCGCCGGGGGCGTGGCAGGGCTGCGCGGCCAGTACCAGCGCGCCAGCTACGACCTGTTCGCCGGTATCCCTTTAGCCAAACCAGATGGCTTTAAAACCGACCCGGCGACTTTTGGTTTCAGCGTCAGCTGGAACTACTGACTTTACTCACGCGCCGCCCGGCGGCGCGTGCTGCGCACATGGACGATCTTCCGCGCCGCGGTGGACAACGGATGACGAGTAACGGCAATGAATAAACGCTTTTATCGAATCGTATTTAATAAGGCTCGCGGGATGCTGATGGTGGTGGCGGAAACGACCCGCTCTCATCGGGCGGGCGTGTCGCTGCAATCCGGCGCCGACGCGCGAACCGGGTCGACGCTGGCGTCCACCCTGGCGCCGCTGGCCTTTAGCTTTCTGCTCGCTTTTTCCTGTCTCACTCCGGCTCAGGCAGCGATTGTCGCCGATAACCATGCGCCCGGCGGCCAGCAACCGCAGATCGCTAATAGCGCCAATGGCACGCCGCAGGTCAATATTCAGACACCGAGCGGCGCAGGCGTTTCACGCAACGTCTACAGCCAGTTTGATGTCGATGGGCGCGGCGTGGTGCTGAATAACAGCCACGCTAACACTTCAACCCAACTGGCCGGGATGGTCGCCGGCAACCCGAATCTGGCGAAAGGAGAAGCCAGAGTGATCCTCAACGAGGTGAATACCCGCGATCCGAGCCGGCTGAATGGCTATATCGAGGTTGCCGGACAAAAAGCGCAGGTGGTGATCGCTAACCCTGCCGGAATTAGCTGCGACGGCTGCGGGTTCATCAATGCCAACCGCGCGACGCTGACGACAGGCCAGGTGCAGTACGGTAACGGGCAGATTAGTGGTTATGATGTCAATCGCGGCGAAATTATCGTACAGGGCGGCGGCCTTGATGCGAGCTCGGTAGACAGTACCGACCTGCTCGCCCGCGCGGTGAAAATCAACGCCGGGGTTTGGGCGCAGGAGCTAAAGGTCACCGCAGGGCGTAATCAGATCGATGCGGCGCACAGCCGAACGACGGTAAAATCAGCCGACGGCAGTGCGCCGCCTGCGGTGGCGATAGACGTCAGCGCGCTGGGCGGGATGTACGCTCATAAAATTCGTCTTGTCGGTACCGAGCGCGGCGTAGGCGTTCACAATGCCGGCAATATCGGCGCGGCGGCGGGGGACGTAGCAATCAGCGCTGATGGCGCGCTCAGCAACAGCGGCGTGATTCAGTCCGCGCAGAATCTGCAACTGTCCGTTAAGGGCGATCTTCACAACCTGGGCCAGCTGTATGCCGGTAAAGATAGCGTGGTGACGGCCAGCGCGACGCTAACCAATGACGGCATGATCGCCGCGCAAGGCGATACGCGGATTGCCGCCAACGCTTTGCGTAGCGCGCAAAACAGTACGCTCGCCGCCGGATTAAATAGCGATGGTTCTACCGCCAGCAGCGGCGCGCTGACGCTGAATAGCCAGAGCTCGCTGGCGCTGAATGGCCGCAATATGGCGGCAGGAACGCTGACGGCGCAGGGCAGGACGGTGGATCTTGATAACAGTCGAACCTCGGGGGCGCGGATCGTGGTCAGCGCCGCGTCCGGCGATATCACCACCCGAGATGCGGTGGTGGCGGCCAGAGAAAAACTGCAGTTGGCCACCAGCGGCAAACTCAACAACCACAGTGGCCTGTTGACGGCCAGCCAGCTTGAGCTGAAAGCAATGGCGCTGGATAACCAACAGGGCGTAATCCAGCAGACGGGCGAGGACGATCTACGCCTCGATTTTCGTGCGGGATTGGATAACCGCGGCGGTGAGATTGCCAGCAACAGCCATGCTTTGACGCTCAGCACCAGCCAGTTGCTCAATCAAAACGGAACGCTGCTGCATACCGGCAGCGGCGGCATGTCTATTACCAGCGAAGGCGCGCTGGACAACGGTGAAGGCACTATTGCCGCTAACGGCAATATCGTTTTGTACTCCGATAACATTAATAATCGCAGCGGTAAAATCAGCACGACGCAGGGCAATGCTCAGCTCACTACGCGTCATGAGCTGGAAAATTCGCAAGGGAATATCGTTGCTGGCGGCAGCCTTTCTCTACAAGTGGCCAGCCTTCGGAACCAGCAGGGGCAAGTGATTGCGGCGCAGGGCGACATTCAGCTCACTGCGCGCCATGGGGTGGATAACTCGCAGGGGAATATCATCGCCAGCGGCGATATCCAACTCCAGGCTGAAAATCTTACTAATCGTCACGGGCAGATAGGCACGGCGCAGCGGGGCAGCGTCAACCTGACGACGAGCGGTTTACTGGATAACCAGCAGGGCACAATTACCGCCTTTGATGCCCTGGGTATTCAGAGCGCCACCGTTGATAACCGGCAGGGAGAACTGCAGTCCGGCGGTAATCTCAACATCACCATTCACAACCGGGGGCTGGATAACCGACAGGGGCAGATCGTCTCCGCCGCCACTCTGGAAATAGCAGGCGTCAACCTGGCGCTGGCTAATACGGGCGGAACGTTACTTGCCGCGAGCCAACTTAGCCTCGATGCCGATTCCCTCAGCGGCGATGGCGAGGTGCTCTCTCAGGGCGATATGTCGCTCACGTTGCGTCAGGCGTTTCATAACGCCGGGAGGATCATCGCCAACGGCAACCTGCAGTGGAATCTCTCCGGACTGGGGCTGATTAATCAGGGGGTTATCAGCGCCGGCCGGGCGCTCAATCTCTATGCGGCGAAGCTGGATAACCGTCAGGAAGGTGAAATCAGCGCTGGCGAGAACCATTTGACGGTCAGCGGCGAGTTGGTCAATCGGGGGCTGATTGACGGTGGTTTAACCCATATTGTCGCCACGACGTTAACCAATATCGGCAGCGGGCGCCTGTACGGCGACGCCGTTGCGCTGCAGGCGGCAACGCTGACTAACGCCGCGGAGAACGGCGTGGCGGCGACGATTGCCGCACGGGCATCGCTGGCAATGGGCGTCGGCACGCTCAATAACCAGGATCACGCGCTAATCTACAGCGACGGTACGCTCGCCATTGGCGGCCAGCTTGCCGAAGACGGTTCGCTCAGCGGCCGGGCGGGAGTGTTTAATAACCACAGCGCAACGCTTGAGTCCGCCGGTGATATGGCGCTCGATATCCAACAAATCAATAACTACAACGATCATCTGGTGACGAAAGATGTGGTGGTCGAGCAGTCATGGCGCCATGAAGCGGCGCTGAAAGGATCGGTACAGCGCTTCGACTGGTCGCTGGTCGATACCAGCTATAAAAACAAATATGGCGTTCACGACGCCATCATGCCGGACGGTAGCCGCGGCGATGAGTTCTATGAATACCAGTACCAGCATACCGTTGTGGAAACGCAGGTGGTGGAAAGCGATCCTGGCAAAATCCTCTCCGGCGGCCAGCTCATCATCAACAGCGATAAGCTGAATAACTACGATAGCCAGATTATCGCCGGAGGAGCGCTCGGTGGCGTGATTGGCGAACTAAACAACGTCGCCACGACCGGCAAACGGGTGACCACCGACGTCGGCACCCAGACCCGTTGGTATGAGAAAAAGACCAGCCGCCCGTTTGGCGGCACCAAAACCAGCCAGGGGAAAAAAAGCAGCGAATATGAACCGACGCCGACGGTTCAGACCATCGATTTGCAAACCATGGAGTGGCAGGGCAATACCCAAATTGATGGCCATAGCGGTGTGATTAATCCGCGCGATCGCGCCGATGAAACAGGCGAAATACCCGCCGGACGACTGGTGGAAGTGACGCCGGTTAACGCTGACGGAACGGTTATTCGCGTCGTCACGCCGGATACCCGGCTTCCTGTCAGCAGTCTGTATCAGATCGACCCGCAGGCTAAAGCAGGCTATCTGGTGGAAACCGATCCGCGTTTTACCAACGGTAAAGCGTGGCTCGCCAGCGACTACATGCAAAATCAGCTGGGCGTTGATCAGGCGATGAAGCGGCTTGGCGACGGCTATTACGAACAGCGGCTGGTGCGTGAGCAGATCGTTAAGCTGAGCGGCGGGCGCTACCTGCAGGGCTACAGTAACGATGAAGAGCAGTACCGGGCGCTGATGGACGCGGGCGTCGCCTTCGCCAAACAGTACAACCTGACGGTCGGGGTGGCGCTGACGCCAGCGCAGATGGCGCTGCTGACCAGCGATATGGTCTGGCTGGTCGCCAGAGAGGTCACGCTAACGGATGGCTCCGTGCAGCAGGTGCTGGTGCCGCAGGTTTACGCGCGGGTTAAAGCGGGCGATCTCGATGGCAGCGGCGCGTTGCTCGGCGGTGAAAACGTGGCGTTCAGCGTGAGCCGTGATGTGACCAACAGCGGGCACATCCACAGCCGCGGCGTGACGCAGCTAACCGCGGAAAACATTCATAACAGCGGCTATATCGGCGGCAACCAGCTCACGCTAAACGCGCGTACTGATATCAACAATATTGGCGGAACGCTGCAGGGCGGCGATAGCCTGATCGCGCAAGCCGGGCGTGATATCAACAGCGCCAGCACCCTCGGCGGCGGCCCGGGTAACATCAGCCTCGATCGGCCCGCGGGGATTTATGTCCAGAATGAAAACGGCCAACTGGGGCTGCAGGCGTTACATAACATTAATCTGACGGCAAGCATGGTGAGTAACAGCGCGGCGGGCAGCCAGACGCAGATTATCGCCGGCAACGATCTCAACCTGCAGACGCTCGCCACCACCCATAGCGAAAGCGGAAGCTGGGGGAAAGGCAACGATCGTTCCTTGACCCAGCGTAGCGATATCGGCACGCAAATTAACGGCGGCGCGGTGGCGCTGTCCGCCGGCCACGATATGAATGCTCGCGCCGCCAGCGTGACGGCGACCAGCAGCCTGACGGTTGCCGCCGGCAATGATATTAACCTCAGCAGCGGCGAGTCCTCATGGCACCTGACGGAAAACAGCCATCAAAGCAGCAGCGGCCTGCTGGCTCGCCGCTCGCTCACCACTCACGATGAAGTGTGGGCGCAGAACGCCATCGGCAGCAATTTTAGCGGTGACAGTATTGTGATGCAGGCCGGGCGCGACCTGCTGGTGTCCGGCAGCAGTGTTGCCGGCACCCAGGACGTCAACCTTGTGGCGGGGCGTAACCTGACCATCACCACCGCCGAGGAAAGTCGCCAGGAAAACCATCTACGTAAAGAGAAACATAGCGGCTTTTCCGGCACCGGCGGCGTTGGCTTCAGCGTCGGCAGTTCGTCGCTGAAAGCCACCGATGTGACGACGGCGTTGAGTAGCGCCGCCAGTACTGTCGGAAGCTCACAGGGCAACCTTAGACTGAGCGCCGGTAATGTATTGACGGTTCAGGGATCTGACCTGGTGGCCGGCAACAATATGGCGTTGACCGGTAAAACCGTGAATATTCTGGCAGCGGAAAACCAGAGCACCCAGACCCATACCGTGGAGCAGAAAACCAGCGGCCTGACGCTGGCGTTATCCGGGATGGTGGGCAGCGCCATTAATACCGCGGTTTCCAGCGCCAACCAGGCCAGCACCGAGAGCAATGGCCGTCTCGCCGCGCTGAGCGGGCTGCAGTCGGCATTATCGGGCGTACAGGCGTATCAGGCATCGCAGATGCAGACTGCGGATTCCAGTTCGGAGAGCATGATAGGGGTCAACCTCTCCTGGGGTAGCCAGTCCTCGAAATCCACTCAGCGACAAACGCAGAACACCAGCCGCGGCAGCAGCCTGATGGCCGGCAACAATCTCAGCATTATCGCCACGGAGACGGATATCAACGTTGAGGGCAGCCAGCTGCAGGCCGGCGGCAGCGCGTTGCTCAATGCCGCGCGCGATGTGAATTTATTCTCTGCGGAGAACGCCAGCACCCTGAGCGGTAAAAACGAGAGCCATGGGAGTTCGTTTGGCGTCGGTATTAACTTCGGTCAGGGCGCGAACGGGCTGACGGTCAGCGCCAGCGCCAACGCCGGGAAGGGCCACGAGAAGGGCAACAGCCTGACGCATAACGAAACGACCCTCAGCGCCGGTGAGCGGGTGACTATCGTCAGCGGTCGCGATACGACGCTGACCGGGGCGCAGGTGAGCGGTCATCAGGTGACAATGGACGTCGGGCGTAACCTGACGCTGACCAGCGAGCAGGACAGCGATAACTACGATTCGAAGCAGCGTAGCGGCAGCTTGGGGGCGAGCGGCAGCATGGGCGGCGGTTCGGGTTCTCTTAACCTGAGCCAGAGCAAAATGCACAGCACCTGGGCGTCGGTGGAGGCGCAGACGGGGATTTTTGCCGGTGAGGGCGGTTTTGATGTGAAGGTGGGCGGGCATACGCAGCTGAATGGCAGCGTGCTGGCGAGCACGGCGGCGGCGGAGCTGAACCGGCTGGATACCGGGACGCTGGGTTTCCGGGATATTAAAAACTATGCCGAGTACAGCGTGGAGCAGCAGAGCGCGGGGGTGAGCACGAGTGGTAGCGTGGCGGGGCAGTTCCTGGGGAATGCGGCCAGCGGTCTGCTGATGGGGGCGAACGGGAGCGGCAGCGACAGTTCGCTGACGCGGGCGGCGGTGAGCGAGGGCAGTATCGTTATCCGCGACGGCGCGAATCAGCAGCAGGACGTGACGGGGTTAAGCCGGGATGCGGCGTATGCGAACCAGACGCTGAGTCCGATATTTGATAAGGAGAAAGAGCAGAACCGGCTGGCGACAGCGCAGAAGATAGGTGAAATCGGGCGCCAGGTGAGTGATGTGCTGGTGACGCAGGGCAAGCTGAACGCGCAGGCGGCGCAGAGCGACCCGGCGGCGCGGGCAGCGGCGCGGGCGAAGCTGGTAGCGGGAGGGAATGGCAGTCCGAGCGAGGAGCAAATCAGCGCGCAGGTGAGCCGGACGGCGACGGCGGACTACGATACGGGCGGAAAGTACCAGAAGGTGGCGCAGGCGGTAACGGCGGCGATGCAGGGTCTGGCGGGGGGCAACCTGGCGCAGGCGGCGAGTGGCGCAGTGAGCCCGTATGTGGCGGAAATCATTCACAGCCAGACGACGGACAGCGCGACGGGTAAGGTGAATGTGGAAGCCAATGCGATGGCGCACGCGGTGTGGGGAGCGATAGCGGCGGCATCGGGAAATAACAGCGCGCTGGCGGGAGCCGCAGGCGCAGTGAGCGGCGAGCTGCTGGGCCGCTGGATAGCGGCGGAATATTATCCGGATGTTAAGACAGAAGAGCTGTCGGATGAGCAGAAGTCGACGATAAGCGCGCTGAGTACGCTGGCGGCGGGACTGATGGGTGGGCTTAGCGGAGGCAGCAGCGCGGATGCGGTGGCGGGTGCGCAGGCCGGGAAGAACGCGGTGGAGAATAATGCGCTGAGTGATATTGCAGAGCAACTTGCTTCGGGGCAATCACCGGCGGAGAAACTCGACAAGCTGAATAAGGCAGAAGAAGAGCGATTCAGTCGGGAAGAATGCGCCGGATTAAGTCCAGACGCCTGTGGCGCCAAAATGTACGACCATCGCCGGGAAGCCCTGAAGGATATGGCATCGCTTGGTGTGGACTTCTTGCCCATTGCCGGGGATATCAAGGGATTTGCGGAAGCAGAAAGTGCGATAGATTATCTGGCCGCTGTAATAGGAATATTTCCGGGGTTAGGTGACGGAGCAGGTAAAGCGATTAAAGCAGCGGAGAAGGCACTGGCAAAAGGTGATCTTGAATCTGCTTCCAAGCTGATTAATAAAGCCAGCGATGATATACAGGTAAAATGGGTTGATGAAAATGCGGGAATGAGCCAGAGAGCAAGAGATTATAACGACTCTGCAACAGGTGCCCGGTCAAATATTGACACCCAAAAAGGTCAAGCTCCTACCATTGATAGAATTGATGCTAATGGGAATAGCAAGCCGGTTCGGTTCGATGGAGTGGATGGCAATGTCATGATAGATAGAAAAATATCTGTAGTGACAACTCAAAAAGCGAAAAACCAAGCCCTGAGACAATCAGAAGCACTGAAAAACAGTGGTATTACAGGGCGCTGGGAAGTGCCAAATCAGACTCAGGCTAATCGTGCTCAAAAGATGTTTGATGATTTAGGGATCAAGAACATAGAGGTGAAAATTGTTAAAGAGTAGCGAAGTTAAACTAGCTAAGATCATTGCGGATCTGGCTATTTTCTTAGAATTTACGAGTGAAGAGCTTCTTGATCCTGATGCTGCTGTAGAAGCAATGGAACAAGTAGCAGCAGAACTTCAGTTGTTAGATGATGAAGAACGGAGCAATCTTGCTAATATTTTTATTGATTTATCAAATGAATATGAAGGCGATAAATCAGAATATGTTAGGGATTTACCCGAATCTTTAGGTTTAATATGATAATACGATCCCGGCCTGAACTGGCCGGGATCGTATTATCAGCCGTTACACTCCCGAAAAATGTCCCTTGCCACGCTTGATCACCGGCAGATCGCCGGTGTCGTTAAGCGCGCCGGGGAAGGTCTTAAGCCACTGCTTCATCTTTGGCCCGTTAACGGAGACCACGTTCAGCCCCTCGGCGCAGCCGTACAACTTGCGGGTGTTCTGGTGGTGATGATGATGCAGTCTGGTGTCACCCGATCCGGATCGGCATCCTGTCAGTCAATTCAGGCAGTAGAACTTGTAGCAGATGGTGGAATGCGGAATGTCCGAATCAGCCCCTGAGCCCGCTATGTGACAATGGACGTCGGGCGTAACCTGACGCTGAGCAGCGAGCAGGACAGCGATAACTACGATTCGAAGCAGCGTAGCGGTAGCGGGAGTGAGCACGAGTGGTAGCGTGGCGGGGCAGTTCCTGGGGAATGCGGCCAGCGGTCTGCTGATGGGGGCGAACGGGAGCGGCAGCGACAGTTCGCTGACGCGGGCGGCAGCGACAGTTCGCTGACGCGGGCGGCGGTGAGCGAGGGCAGTATCGTTATCCGCGACGGCGCGAATCAGCAGCAGGACGTGACGGGGTTAAGCCGGGATGCGGCGTATGCGAACCAGACGCTGAGTCCGATATTTGATAAGGAGAAAGAGCAGAACCGGCTGGCGACAGCGCAGAAGATAGGTGAAATCGGGCGCCAGGTGAGTGACGTGCTGGTGACGCAGGGCAAGCTGAACGCGCAGGCGGCGCAGAGCGACCCGGCGGCGCGGGCGAAGCTGGTAGCGGGAGGGTATGCCAGCCCGAGCGAGGAGCAAATCAGCGCGCAGGTGAGCCGGACGGCGACGGCGGACTACGATACGGGCGGAAAGTACCAGAAGGTGGCGCAGGCGGTAACGGCGGCGATGCAGGGTCTGGCGGGCGGCAACCTGGCGCAGGCTGCGAGTGGCGCAGTGAGTCCGTATGTGGCGGAAATCATTCACAGCCAGACGACGGACAGCGCGACGGGTAAGGTGAATGTGGAAGCCAATGCGATGGCGCACGCGGTGTGGGGAGCGATAGCGGCGGCATCGGGAAATAACAGCGCGCTGGCGGGAGCGGCAGGCGCGGTGAGCGGCGAGCTGCTGGGGCGCTGGATAGCGGCGGAATATTATCCGGGTGTTAAGACAGAAGAGCTGTCGGATGAGCAGAAGTCGACGATAAGCGCGCTGAGTACGCTGGCGGCGGGACTGATGGGTGGGCTTAGCGGAGGCAGCAGCGCGGATGCGGTGGCGGGTGCGCAGGCCGGGAAGAACGCGGTGGAGAATAATGCTTTGAGTCCGATTGATTTCGGTAAAGGCATGGCTGACATGGGTTTATCCCAGCAGTCGCTCGGCGTTCATATGCTCCAGAATGGTGCCACACCAGAAGAACTCACGGCGGCGCTGATCAAGAACTCACAGGGACAGATACCGGACGGACAGAATGCAGCTAAAGGCCTGATGATTGCCTGGGCAGAATTCTTTGGGGTTCCGGTGAGTGCGTTGGCGGCGGATGGGGAAATGACGCCGCAACGAGCTGCGGAAATCTTGGCAAGTGGCGTGCCGACCAGTGAAGCGAAGTTAGTACAATATGTAGCAGCTAAGGCGTTTTTGGTTGTTGCGAAGAACACCTCTTATCCATCTGGAATTAGTTTTAAAATTGACCAACTGGAACATATGGGTTCTGTTGTAAAATACAATCAACAGAAAGGTATTACAGGTGGTCATAATGCTGATGCTTTCTATTCAACAGTAAGTGAGAAAAATGTGAAAATTGTCGGTGAAACTCAAAGCAGCGTGAAGGGTATTACTGAGGTTCAATATAAAATACCCGCTTACGATCGCGCCGGTAATATTACAGGTTATAAGGATAAAATATTTACCAAAACAATCTATGACCCTAAGATCTTTACTGACCAAAAAATGTTAGAATTGGGGCAGCAAGCTGCAAGTAGTGGTTACAAAGCAGCTATTGCATCTGGACAACGAGAATATACGGCAACCGCCGGCGGGATAAAATTCCAAGTTTATTTGGATAAAAAGACAGGAATGGTAGAAAATTTTCATCCGGTGACTAAATAATGAACGAATATATTTTTGAGAACATAGATTATGAAAACGATCCTGAATGGGTTGTTCGGGATTATTTTAATTCAATGTATCTACAGGGTAAATTCATATGGATGTTACCGTATCTTATAAATAAAATAGGCTGCGGTGTTAACGAAACATATTGTTCATTCCCTGATTTTGAAGACCCTGATCCAGAATGTCATTTTGAGGGCATAATGTTTGGGGTATGGGACGGAGAACTTATAGTTCCTGAATTTGTAGGCTTTAAATATGTCCGTCTGGCCTGTGAAAAGTATATTCAGTTACATCCTGAAGATACTGAAAAAGTAAATGAGTTGCTGGCTAAAATTCCAGCCTGAGTAAAGATCTCGGCTAGTGAGCCGGGATCGAGTTATCGGCGGTTATCCGCGACGGCGCGAATCAGCAGCAGGACGTGACGGGGTTAAGCCGGGATGCGGCGCATGCGAACCAGACGCTGAGTCCGATATTTGATAAGGAGAAAGAGCAGAACCGTCTGGCGACGGCGCAGAAGATAGGTGAAATCGGGCGCCAGGTGAGTGATGTGCTGGTGACGCAGGGCAAGCTGAACGCGCAGGCGGCGCAGAGCGACCCGGCGGCGCGGGCAGCGGCGCGGGCGAAGCTGGTAGCGGGAGGGAATGGCAGTCCGAGCGAGGAGCAAATCAGCGCGCAGGTGAGCCGGACGGCGACGGCGGACTACGATACGGGCGGAAAGTACCAGAAGGTGGCGCAGGCGGTAACGGCGGCGATGCAGGGGCTGGCGGGTGGCAACCTGGCGCAGGCGGCGAGCGGGGCAGTGAGTCCGTATGTGGCGGAAATCATTCACAGCCAGACGACGGACAGCGCGACGGGTGAGGTGAATGTGGAAGCCAATGCGATGGCGCACGCGGTGTGGGGAGCGATAGCGGCGGCATCGGGAAATAACAGCGCGCTGGCGGGAGCGGCAGGCGCGGTGAGCGGCGAGCTGCTGGGCCGCTGGATAGCGGCGGAATATTATCCGGATGTTAAGACAGAAGAACTGTCGGATGAGCAGAAGTCGACGATAAGCGCGCTGAGTACGCTGGCGGCGGGACTGATGGGGGGGCCTAGCGGAGGCAGCAGCGCGGATGCGGTGGCGGGGGCGCAGGCCGGGAAGAATGCGGTGGAGAATAACCTGATGGGCGGGAACGAATGGAGCCAGGGTGAGAAAGCCAGAGAGCATGGCGCAGATGTTCTCTCATGCGCAGATAACCCGTCTGGTGAAGCCTGCCAGCGAGGAATTGCTGAAAATAAAGCTTATGCAGGTGCGTTGGCTTCAGCGGGGCTAATCTACCTGCCGGGGGGAATGCAGATTACTGGCGCGATAGGCGGAACGGCAAATGCTGGTATCCAGTATCTTATGAATGGAGAAGTTAATCCAACGGATGTGCTCATTGCGACGTATGTTGGAGCATTTACTGCAAATACGGGAGCCTGGGGAACCGTGGGCTGGAATGCGGCAGGTGGTGCAACATCCAGCTATCTGAAAGGGGATAATCCTTTTACAGGTGGCTTAATTAATGGTTTGGCCTCTGGGGTGGGTTATGGTGCAGGAAAACTCATTGAGCTGCCTATGGATAAAATTTACAACCCGATGAAGCCATGGAAAGACTGGATGTGGACTGATGTCGGAATGGGGATATCGAAGCCATTGTCATTAGACCCAATACCAGGAGTTGCTGGTAATATAACAAGCTCAATAATAACAGAATATAGTAATGATCAGGCAGGTAAAAATTTAGGGGGTAAGAAATGAAAATCTCAACCTCAAAATGGTTCTTGATATTCATTTACTTGATTATTTCCTTTCCTGTTTGTGTCTTCGTAGGTGTTGTTATAACTCATTTTTTGATAGAAATTGTTTTATTTTTGATTTTCGGTCAACCTTTTTATTTATATGCAATTGATTTCATGAAAATCCTAAAGGGAAGTATTGTCGGAGGTCTTATCGGAGCAATTGGTTGTTGGTGGATTTATTACCAGGGCTACAAGAAAAATCGTAATAGGTAGCGGGAGGGAATGGCAGCCCGAGCGAGGAGCAAATCAGCGCGCAAGTGAGCCGGACGGCGACGGCGGACTACGGACGGGCGGAAAGTACCAGAAGGCGGCGCGGCGCTGACACAGTTTGCCCGGCAGGAAGGCTAACGCGAATCTGTGTAGCCCCTCCCCGTTATCCGGGGAGAGGCTGGCGAGGCCATTACACCGCGACTTCCATTTCCATCATCACCGGGTGGAAACGGCGTTTAAAGTAAATCAGGCCGTGCCCTTGCGGGCTCAGGGTAATATTGCGGATCTCCACCAGATACACCAGGTGGGTACCAATGGTTTGCACCTGGCTAATCTCGCCTTCGAGGCTGGCCAGCGAACCCTTCAGTACCGGCTGTCCGAGCGCGCCCTGCTGCCAGCCGCTGAGGGCAAACCGCTCTTCCATCGTCACCCCGGTCATCCCGGCGAAATGACGGGCCATGATTTCCTGTTCGTGGTTCAGCACGTTGATGCACAACTTGCCGTTGCCCTGAAATACCGGGTTCATCGCGCTGTTGGCGTTGATACAAACCATCACCGATGGCGGCGTATCCGTTACCGAGCAAACCGCCGTGGCGGTAATGCCGCAGCGGCCGGCTTCGCCTGCGGTGGTGACAACGTTAACCGCAGCCGATAGGCTGGCCATGGCATCGCGAAAACGCAGGCGTTGTTCATCTAATTGCATTATGACCTCCCGCTGTGAATTACTTCAGCAGCTTATCCAACATGTTGATATCAGCGTTATTGTGCAGATGCGGCACCGTCCAGCCGTTCTGGTCGTACTCGGACAGGCAGCGGTCGACCATCGCCATCATTTTGTCCATATTGCCGGAGCTCTGCGCCTGGCGCAGACACTGCAGGCGAATTTCATCCTGGCTACCGGAGTAGTTGATCTCATACAGTTCATGGCGGCCGCCGAATTCGCTGCCGATGGCGTCCCACATCAGTTTGAGGATCTTGATACGTTCAACGTGATCCATACCGTTGGAGCCGCGCACGTACTTCGCCAGATACTGGTCGATCTGCGGGTTGTTCAGATCGCGGGCGCTGGACGGCAGATAAATCAGGCCGCTGGTGACGTTACGCTCGATGATGTTCTTGATCTTGGCGTAGGCCATCGGCGCCATCACGCGATAGGTCTGCAGCGCGGCGTGATCCGGCAGCCATGCGCCGTTGACCCACGGCGTCGCTTCCGAGCACATGGAATCGCTTAACGCCCAGAACATGTTGCGCCACGCCACCACTTCGCCAAGGTCGGCCTGTACGCCGCGGAATTCGAGGGTGCCGGTACATTCCAGAGAACGCTTCAGCAGGGCGGTGATAAAGTCGAGTTTTACCGCCAGGCGCACGCAGGCCTGCAGCGGGTACATGCGGGCGAAACCACCTTCCATGGTCCAGCGGCGGCAGCGGTCAAAGTCGCGATAAATCAGTACGTTCTCCCATGGGATCAGCACCTTATCCATTACCAGAATCGCGTCGTTCTCGTCGAAACGGCTGGAAAGCGGATAGTCGTACGGCGATCCGGTCGCGCCGGCGACCATCTCATAGGAGGCGCGGGAGATAAGCTTGACGCCTTCGGCATCCATCGGCGCGACGAACATCAGCGCGAAGTCCGGGTTCTCGCCCATCACCTGTGCGGAGCCGAAGCCGATCATGTTGTAGTGGGTCAGCGCCGAGTTGGTGGCGACCACTTTCGCGCCGCTGACGATGATCCCGGCATCGGTCTCTTTTTCCAGCTTGATGTAGACATCCTTCACTTCATCAGCCGGCTTGTGGCGGTCGATCGGCGGGTTGACGATAGCGTGGTTAAAGTACAGGCCGGTTTCCTGAATGCGGGTGTACCAGTTGCGGGCGTTCTGCTCGAACTGGCCGTAAAACGCCGGGTTGGCGCCCAGCGCGCAGCCGAAAGCGGCTTTGTAGTCCGGGGTGCGGCCCATCCAGCCGTAGCTTAAGCGCGACCATTCGGCGATGGCGTCGCGCTGCTGGCGCAGATCGTCGGCGCTTTTCGCCACGCGGAAGAATTTATGGGTGTAGCCGCCGCTACCGGTATCGGTGCCCCAGCACAGGGAATCCTGCATCTCCGGTTTGTGCAGCGCATCGTACAGCTGAGCGACGGAAGCCGCGGCATTACGGAAGGCCGGATGCGTGGTGACATCCTTCACGCGCTCGCCGTAGATATAAATTTCGCGGCCATCCTGCAGGCTTTTTAAATACTCTTCGCCAGTTAACGGGCGTTTCGCGTCAGCGCGGAAATCTTCAGGTTTCATAGGGGCCTCTTCAGTATTTATCGGAATAATGATGTTAAATATATGTTTTGTTTTTGTTGTTTAATTGAAGCGGTTATTGCGCTTGTCGTGAAGGGACGTTTGCGACAACGGCGGGTACTTTTCAGGCGGGAGTGAATTTTGTGATCTCTGCAGCTTTTGGCGGGCGGCGCGGCGCTGACCGGCCCTGTGGAGCGTAGCCCCGGCAAGCTCAGCGCCGCCGGGGTATTACGACACCGGTACTTTTTGCGCCCGGTAACTGCTTGGCGAGCAGCCGACCTGGCGGCTAAAAAAGCGCGCAAAATAAGCGGGATCTTTAAACCCCAGCTGCCAGGCTATCTCATTGACCGCGCTATCGGAAAACAGCAGCAGCCGCTTCGCCTCGCGTAGCTGGCGGTCGAATATCAGCCGCTTCGGCGGGCGGTTGGCGAAGCGGCGGCAGATATCGGTCAACCGCGATTCGGTCAGATGCAGCTCGCTGGCGTAATCCGGTACCGTCCAGTGTTGATGGAAGTGGCTGTCGATCATCTGGTTAAAGCGCTGGAATAATTTCAGCTCGCCGCGCATGCCGCTGGCGGCATGATCGTCGAGCCTGGCGTTGCGCAGCAGCAGGGTAAATACCGCCTGCGCCAGCAGCGCCAGGGTATGCTCGCGCCCCGGCAACTGAGCGGTGGATTCACGGCGAATCAGCTGCCAGTAGTGCGCCAGCGCCGCCAGCTCGTCGGGTTTATCCGCCAGCGACAGGCAGATCCCCGGCAGGCCGAAGGTCTCCCGCGTACCGGGATAAAGCACCTCCAGCAGCGGCCAGATGAGTTCTTCGTGCACCGTCAACACGTGACCATCGCTATCGGACTCGGTAATAAAGGCGTGCGGCACCGAGGGCGGCGTTATCACAAACAGCGGCGCCTGCACCGAATAGCGGTGGTCATCAAGCTGCAGCTCAATCTGTCCGGTATCAAGAAAGTGCATCTGAAAATAGCGGTCGTGGCGATGCGCCTGCATGTCGCGGCCAAAAAAGGCCGCCATGCGGGCAAACGACTGATAGTGCACCTCTTCGGTGCCCAGACTCTCGTCGTAATCTTTATTGATGTCGATGTTGGCGATTGAATGCTGGCACATACCCGCTCCTTAGTGGCCTTTTTGCGCCGCTAAGCCCGGCGCGGCGGCGGCGTCCTCGCGCTGGCTCATCGGAATGCGGGTGAGCACCAGCGCGCCGACGATCAGCAGCCCGGCGACAAACCACAGCCCGGAGCTAAAGCTGCCGGTGGTATCGCGCAAAATGCCGATCAACAGCGGGCTGACGGCAGAGCCGACGTTGCCGATGGCGTTGATCACCGCCAGCGCCACCGCGCGCGATTGCAGGCTGATCACCCGATCCGGGGTGGTCCAGAAAATGGCCATCGCGGTAAAGGATCCCACCGAAGCCATAATAATGCCGATCAGTTGGATCAGGCTGTGGTGCGTTGCCGAAGCCAGCAGCCAACCCGCCGCGGCGAACAGGTAGGGCAGGATGGTATGCATCTTGCGCTCTTTGCGCCGGTCGGAGCGGCGGCTCCACCAGATCATGCCGAAAATGGTGCAGAACTGCGGGATCGCCGCCAGCAGGCCAATCATGATGTTGCTACTGCCGGTGTTGAAGCTCTGCAGGATCTGCGGCGTCCAGATATTAATGGCGCTGAGGGTATTGGTCAGGCAGAAGTAGGCGAGGGTATACATCAGCACCGCTGGCGTCAGTACTTCGCGCAGCGTGGAACGCGGCGAAGCCGGGACGATCGCCGCATGTTCCCGTTCGCGATCGATCATCGCCTTCAGCGCCTGTTTCTCTTCGTTGTCCAGCCAGTTGGCTTTATCCGGCGTGTCGTTGAGGAAGAACCAGGTGACGACGCCGAGCACCACCGACGGCAGGCCTTCCAGCAGAAACAGCCACTGCCAGCCTTTCAGGTTCCACAGGCCGTCGAGCGCCAGGATATAGCCGGAAAGTATCGAGCCGAGCATCATGGTCACCGGCATGGCGATCATAAACAGGGCGTTGGCGCGGGCGCGATGATAGGCCGGGAACCACCAGGTCAGATAGACGAGGATCCCCGGCAGAAAACCGGCTTCGGCGATGCCGACCAGCATCCGCAGGATGTACAGCGTATGCGGGCTGGTGGCGAACATGGTGCAGGTCGAGGCGATCCCCCAGACCACCATGATCCCGGCGATCCAGCGGCGCGCGCCAACTTTCGCCAGCATGATATTGCTGGGGATCCCGCACAGCACGTAGGTGACATAGAACAGCGTCGCCGCCAGGCCGAACATGGTGGAGGTCAGGCCGAGATCTTTACCCATCGTCAGGCCGGCGAAGCCGATATTAATGCGATCCAAAAATGAGAAAACAAAGAGAACAAACAGGAAGGTGATCAGGCGGCGGAACAGCTTTTTGATCACCCGGTTTTCTACTTCAACGGCTTTATTATCATTGTGTTGCAGGGTAGAGGTAGTCATGTTGCGCTCCACATTATCCGTTCAATAGACGGATTTATTGTTATCGGTTGTGGTGGTTGCGGTGTGGGTAAAACGGGCCGCCAGCGCTTCTGCGCCGCGGGCCAGCAGGGTGGTATCGACGCCGACGGCGACGAACAGCGCGCCCAGTTCGAGATAGCGTTTCGCCAGCTGTTCATTGGCCATCAGGATCCCCGGCGCCTTTCCGGCCTGGCGGATTTGCTGGATGGCATCTTCAATGGCGGCCTGCACTTCCGGGTGTTGTGGGTTGCCGCCGTGGCCCATATCAGCGCTGAGATCCGCCGGGCCGATAAACACGCCGTCCACCCCTTCGACATCGAGGATCTGCGGCAGATTTTTCAGCGCTTCGCGGGTCTCAATCTGTACCAGTACGCACATGGCGTCATTGGCCCGGTGGATATAATCCGGGACGCGATTCCAGCGCGAGGCGCGGGCCAGCGCGCTGCCGACGCCGCGAATGCCGGCAGGCGGGTAGCGGGTGGCTCTGACCGCCAGCCGCGCTTCTTCGGCGTTCTGCACCATCGGCACAAGCAGGGTTTGCGCGCCGACGTCCAGCAGTTGTTTAATTTGTACCGGATCGTTCCACGACGGACGCACCACCGGCTGGCTGGGGTAGGGCGCAATGGCCTGAAGCTGGGTCAGCACCGTTTGTACATTGTTGGGCGCGTGTTCGCCGTCGATCAGCAGCCAGTCGAAGCCCGCGCCGGCCAGCAGTTCGGCGCTGTAGCTGCTGGTCAGCCCAAGCCACAGGCCGATTTGCGGACGCCCGGCCTTGAGCGCCTCTTTAAATGCGTTGTTCATGTTGCTCTCCTCAAACAAAGCGGCAGCTGATGGCGCCCATGTTGCCGTAGTCGACGTGGAAGGTATCGCCCTTGCGCGCCGGGACCGGGCGGGTGAAGGAGCCGCCGAGGATAATCTGCCCGGCTTCGAGCTGGACATCGTATGGCGCCAGTTTGTTGGCCAGCCAGGCCACGCCGTTGGCCGGATGATTAAGCACGCCCGCGGCGACGCCGGTCTCTTCAATCACGCCGTTGCGATACAGCAGGGCGGAGATCCAGCGCAGGTCGAGCTCGTCTGGTTTAATCGGCCGGCCGCCGAGGATCACCCCGGCGTTGGCGGCGTTATCGGAGATAGTGTCGAACACTTTGCGCGGACGCTGGGTTTCCGGGTCGATGTTGTGGCAACGCGCGTCGATAAGCTCCAGCGCCGGGATAACGTAGTCGGTGGCGTTGTAGACATCAAACAGCGTACAGTTCGGGCCGCGCAGCGGTTTGGCCAGCACGAAGGCCAGCTCGACTTCAATACGCGGCACGATAAAGCGGTCGGTGGGAATATCGCTGCCGTCGTGAAAGAACATATCGTCGAGCAGCGCGCCGTAGTCCGGCTCGCTGATCTGCGAACTGGCCTGCATCGCTTTAGAGGTCAGGCCGATCTTGTGGCCTTTGAGCACGCGGCCTTCGGCGATCTTCATCTCGACCCACTCGCGCTGGACGGCGTAGGCGTCCTCAATGGTGATCGACGGATAATCCAGCGAGATCGCGCGGATCTGTTCACGCTGTTTTTCGGCCTGGTTCAGCCGCTGGGCAATCAGGGTACGGGTCTGTTTATCGAGCATAGAGATTCCTGTGGCATTACCGGAAATGTGCACAATCGAGTAGCCCGGGCGAGGCGTTTACGCCGACCCCGGGGTGGCCCGGAGCAAACCCCGGCGTCGCGTTGCTCGGCCGGGCTACCTGCTTGAGCCTCGATGTATTATTTAAATAACGCGTGCACGTTGTTCTGTTTGTAGTTCAGCGTCGGGTCGAGTTCTTCCATGGCGAACGACAGCGCCAGATAGCGGCTCTCCATCAGCGCGGCAAAGTGGGCTTTGATCAGCGCGAAAAGCATTTCGCCCACCTCCTGACGGCTCTCAAGGCTGCGCCCGGCGCCGATCTTCAGGGTCATATGCACGAAGGCGTAATCATGCTTGCCGTCGGCCATCTGCCAGGTATCGAGCCAGTGGGCGCGGCTACGAATGCCGCCAATCGGAAAGATACCGGTGGCGGCCAGCGCCTCGTTGACTTTAGCGAACAGCCCCGGTAAATCGGCCTGTTCGCGGATATTGTCGCTACACTCGGCGATAAAATGCGGCATACGGCCTCCTTACGCCTGCGCCGGCAGCGGGAACACGGCGTTAACCTGGCCGGTACCGGAACTGGCGAATAGCTCGGTGATAAACTCCACCTTGCCGTCATATTTATCCCAACCCAGCAGGCCGAGCAGCATCACCGTGTCGTGCATGTTGCCTTCGCCGTAGCAGTAGTCGGCGTACTCCGGCAGCATGGTGCAGAACTCTTTGAATTTGCCCTCGCGCCACAGCTTCACCACGCGCTCATCCATTTGATGATCAAACTCGCGGGTATAGCTGTTCATCCCCTCTTCGGCGCGCTGGTCGTCGATAAAGCGATGCGACAGCGAACCGCTGGCCAGCACCGCTACGGTGCCGTCATATTTGTCGATGGCCTTGAGGATGGCCTCGCCCAGCTTGCGGCTGTCGGCAAAATCGTGAACGGTACAGAAGGCGGAAATGGACACCACTTTGAAATGCTTATCGCTATTCATGTAGCGCATCGGCACCAGGGTGCCGTACTCCAGCTTCAGGCTCGGAATATTGTGCGCTTTGGCGCGTACGCCAAGCTTGACGGCCTCGTCGGCAATCAGGTGGCCCAGCTCCGGGTTGCCGTCGTAGTCGTAGGTCATGTCGCGAATAAAATGCGGCAATTCGTTACTGGTGTAGACGCCCTGAAAATGGTCGGCACAGTTGATGTGGTAGGCGCTGTTGACCAGCCAGTGGGTATCGAACACGATGATGGTATCAACGCCCATTTCACGGCAGCGCTTGCCAATTTCTTTATGCCCGTCGATCGCGCCCTGACGGCAGCCGTGGTTTTTCCCCGGCAGCTCAGACAGATACATCGACGGCACGTGAGTGATTTTTGCTGCTAACGCTAACTTACCCATATCAGACTCCCCATTTCGGGATCGGATGGTCGCCCATCGAGATGCAGACGTTTTTCATTTCGGCGAATACTTCAAAGCTGTATTCGCCGCCTTCGCGGCCGGTGCCGGAGGCCTTCACGCCGCCGAACGGCTGGCGCAGGTCGCGCACGTTCTGGGTGTTGACGAACACCATCCCGGCTTCAATACCGCGCGCCAGACGCAGCACTTTGCTGACGTCCTGGGTCCAGATGTACGACGCCAGGCCGTATTCCACATCGTTGGCCAGGCGCAGCCCTTCCGCTTCGTCTTTGAACGGCAGCAGACAGGCGACTGGGCCAAAAATCTCTTCCTGGGCGACGCGCATGCGGTTGTCGACATCCGCCAGTACCGTCGGGCGCAGGAAGTTGCCGGCTTTCAGATGCGCCGGCAGATCGGACGGCTTATCCGCGCCGCCGGCCAGCAGGGTGGCCCCCTCTTCGATACCGAGGCGAATGTAGCCGGACACTTTCTCCCAGTGCTGCTTGCTAATCAGCGCGCCGACCTGGGTATTCGGATCGGTCGGATCGCCTACGCGCAGGCGGTTGGCGCGCTCGGCGAAGCGCTTGACGAACTCCGGATAAATACTCTGCTGAATGAAAATGCGTGAACCGGCGGTGCAGCGTTCGCCGTTGATCGAGAAAATGGTGAACAGCGCGGCGTCGAGCGCGCGCTCAATATCGGCGTCTTCAAAAATCAGCACCGGCGATTTTCCGCCGAGCTCCATGGAGTACTTTTTCAGGCCGGCGTTCTTCATAATGTTGCGGCCAGTGGCGGTGCCGCCGGTGAAGGAGACGGCGCGCACATCATGATGGCGTACCAGCGCGTCGCCAGCGGTGGCACCATAGCCCTGCACCACGTTGAGCACGCCAGCCGGGATCCCGGCTTCCAGCGCCAGTTCGCCCAGACGATCGGCGGTCAGCGGCGACAGCTCGGACATTTTCAGCACCGCGGTATTGCCTAGCGCCAGGCACGGCGCCACCTTCCAGGTGGCGGTCATAAATGGCACGTTCCACGGCGACACCAGTGCGCAGACGCCAACCGGCTGCACGAGGGTGTAGTTAAGCATCTTGTCGTCGACCGGATAGGTCTTGCCGTTCATCTGCTGGCACACTTCGGCGAAAAATTCGAAGTTATGCGACGCCCGCGGGATCAGCACGTTTTTGGTCTGGTGGATAGGCAGGCCGGTATCGGCGGTTTCCATCGCCGCGATCTCCGGGACGTTCTGATCGATCAGATCGCCCAGGCGGCGCATCAGGCGCGCGCGCTCTTTCATCGGCAGGTTAGCCCACTTCGGGAAGGCCTCTTTCGCCGCCGCTACCGCCTGGTTGATTTCGGCTTCGCCGCCGGAGGCGACTTCAGCCAGTACCTCGCCGGTGGCCGGGTTGGTGGTATGAAAATAGTCTGCGCCGGCAACGTTTTTACCGTTGATCCAATGGTTAATCTTTTTCATGACAGTGTCTCCTCATACGCTTGCTGGCTGATGATATGGTTGACCAGGCGGCCCACGCCCTCGACTTCAACGATCACCTCATCGCCCGGCACCACATCGGATAGCCCTTTCGGCGTGCCGGTGGCGATCATGTCGCCCGGTTGCAGGGTCATAAATTCGCTTAAATAAGCGATGAGGAACGGGATGCTGAAGATCAGATCGGCGGTGGTGCCCTGCTGGCGCAGTTCGCCGTTGACCCAGGTGCGTAGGGCCAGATTATGCGGATCCGGGATCGCCTCTTTGGCGACGATCCACGGGCCGATCGGCGTCAGGGTGTCGCGGCTTTTCACCCGCAGGTTCGGGCGGTAGTAGTTTTCCAGATAGTCGCGGATCGCGTAGTCGTTGCACACGGTATAGCCAGCGACATAGTCCATGGCCTCGGCTTCGCTGACGCGGCGCGCGGTTTTCCCGATCACCACCACCAGTTCGGCTTCGTAGTGCATATATTCGACGTTATCCGGGCGTACCGACTGCTGCTGGTGGCCAATAAAAGTGTTCGGCGCTTTGATGAACACCAAAGGTTCGGTTGGCGGTTTAAACTCCAGCTCGCTGGCGTGGTCGGCGTAATTCAGCCCCAGCGCGAACAGCGTGCCGTCGGCGGGCGGCAGCCAGCGGAATTCGCCTTCTTTCAATACCGTGCCATCGGGCAGGCGCACCTGGTCGCGTTCATCGACCAGCACGTCGCGTACCTGTCCCTGCCATTCAATACGTGCCTGTTTCATGCCAGCTCTCCTTCTGCGACAACCGGGTTTTCGAGCGCCGGGAAACCGTCGGCGAGAATTCGTACGCGGTCGCCGGGGCGCAGCGTGACGCGGGAGTGGGGCGTGCCGATAAGGATCGCGTCGCCGGGATTGAGGGTGGCGAACTCGCTTAAGGCGCTAAGCAGCTGCGCGGCGTTACGCTGCAGATCGCCGGTATGCCAGCTATCCGCCTCGCGGCCGTTGATTTCGGTGATGATGGTCAGGTTATCGACGTTGCGCACCGCCGACAGCGCGCCGATGGGGCAGAAGCCATCGCGGCATTTGGCTTTGATCGCCGGGCGATAAAAACTCTCTTCCGGCAGGCTAACGTCGTTAGCCAGCGCGTAGCCGGCGATATAGTGCGCCGCCTCTTCCGCCGCCACTTTACGCGCGGTTTTGCCGACAATCAGCGCCACCGTCGCGCCGCTTTGTACGGTCTCGCCCTGCGGATGGGGAATGGCTTCGCCATCGCCAATCACGGTATTGCGGGGTTTGATGAACCAGACCGCGGTTTTCGGCGGCGTCTTGTAGGGGGCCTGTTGAAACGCTTCGCGCCAGGCGTCGAGCTGGCTGCGATGATTGAGCGCAACGGCGAAGATGGTACCTTTCATTCACCACTCCTCTGGTACTGATTTCGGATTCAAAGGGATTTCATTAATATGTTAATGATCATCTTTTATTCTTTGCGCGCTGGTTTGGCAAATAGAAGTGAATGTTTTGTGATCTGATTAACACAATATTTACATATTTATTATTTATTCGTTTTATATCAAAGGATTAATTTTATTTTTATAAACGACTGGTACTTTTCAGGTGCAGAAACCGGTTGTACATGGCAGGATTATGGCTAATTATTAAATTGTTAATAAGTTTTGGTGAGCGTTGTTGAGGGGATACCATGCATGATTCATTAACCATTGCGCTGCTGCAGGCGCGGGAAGCGGCGATGGCCCATTTCCGGCCGATCGTCAAACGCCACAACCTGACCGAACAGCAGTGGCGTATTGTGCGTATCCTTGCGGAAAACCCATCGATGGATTTCCACGACCTGGCCTGGCGCGCCTGCATTTTGCGCCCCAGCCTGACCGGGATTCTGACGCGCATGGAGCGCGACGGTTTAGTGCTGCGCTTAAAACCGGTCAACGATCAGCGCAAGCTCTACCTGTCGCTGACGCCCGCCGGGCTGGCGCTGTATGAGAGCGCCCAGGCGCAGGTGGAAGAGGCCTACCGGCAGATAGAAGCGCAGTTTACGGCGGAGAAGATGCGTCAGTTGACCACGCTGCTGGAGGAGTTTATTGCGCTTGGCGTCCCTGCCGGGCGCGGTGATGAAGAAGAGTAGCGGTTACGGCTCGGCGCTCAACCTGGCGAGGGCAATAAGCGTTTCCGCGCGGGCAGGGGCCAGCGGTTCTCTCGGCTGCGGCAGCGGCCAGCCATACAACCAGCGGGCGCTGGCGGCGCAGGTGCGCCCCTGACAGGCGCCCATTCCGCAGCGCTGGGTAAGTTTGGCCTGCGGCCAGCCTCCGGCGGCCGCCACATCGCCGCAGCGCACATCCTCGCAGCGGCACAGCAGGCTCTCCGGCGTCGCCGCGTTTTTCAAAGATTCCGCCAGCCGGAAGGCGCGATTTATGGCGTCGGCGAAGCGCTGCCAGCGGGCGCGGCGGGCAAATAACGCCTGCGCTTGATGGCTGGCCCCGGCGGCGGCAAAACCGGCGATTTCGCCCTCCGCCAGCGCCAGTTCGCTACCGCCGAAACCGGTGCACTCGCCGGCGGCGTAGATATCCGCGATGCTGGTCTGCTGCCAGCGGTTAACCTGTATCGCCTCCTGCGCCGTGGCGCAGCCAAACAGCAGCGCCGTCTCGATATTGGGTATCAGCCCGTAGCCGATAGCCAGCCGATCGCAGGCGATAGTTCGCTCGACGCCGCGCTGGCGCAACGTAACGGCTTCCAGCCGCGTTGTGCCGTGAGCGCGGATCACCTGCGTGCCGCTAAGATAGCCTTTCGGAGCCAGCGTCGCTAACTGGCGCAGCTTCTGCGGCCAGCGCCACAGCCCACCGGCGAAGCGCAGCAGTGCCGGTAGCGGCGCTTGCTCAATGATACTTGTCACTTCGCCTCCGGCCTTGTTCACCGTATCCGCCACCGCCAGCAGTAGCGGACCGCTGCCGGCAATCACCACCTTTTCTCCTTTCAGCGCCAGGCCCTGTTTGATTTGCGCCTGCAGGCCGCCCGCGCCGGTCACGCCGGGTAAGGTCCAGCCGGGAAAGGGCAGCGACAGCTCGCGCGCGCCGCAGCAGAGGATCAGTTTCTGCCAGTGAACCACGCCACCGCCGTCGGCGGTTTCAAACAGCACACTGTACGCGGAGGGGCGGGCAATCAGCCGCGCGCCGTTCACTAACCGGATGGCGGCAGACGCGGCGATGGCGTCGCGGTAGCGCCGGGCCAGGGCGGGCTGCGTCGCCTGCGGACCGGCACGCCAGATTTGCCCGCCAGGGGCGGGATTATCGTCGAGAATAATCACCTGTTTATTGCAGGCGGCGGCGGAGAGCGCGGCCGCCATCCCTGCGGGGCCGGCGCCGAGGATTAAAATGTCACAGCGCAGCGTGTTCATCGCGGCTCCTTTCTATTTGCATATCGGACCGGCACAGGGTCTGGCAGGCCAGCACCCGTAGGCCATCGACGGTGACCCGGCACTCCTGGCAGACGCCCATGCCGCAAAACGGCGCGCGGAGGCCGCCGTTAACCCCCTGGCGGGTGGTGGGGTCGCCGGTCAACGCCAGCGCCGCCGCCACGCTGATCCCTTCCGGCACCGTCAGCGCTTCGCCATCAACGATGATAGTGAGCGTGGCATTCATGCAATCGCCTCCTGTTGAGATAAACGAGCCGGGAGCCAGGCGTCGGGAGCCAATGGGCAGCGTTCATCGAGGATCTGCGCCGCCAGCAGTTCAGCCGAGGCCGGGGCAGTGGTGACGCCCAGCCCTTCATGGCCCAGCGCTAGCCATAAACCACGGCGGGTGGGGTGCGGGCCGATCAGCGGGTTGCCATCCGGCGAGGCGGCGCGCAGGCCGCTCCAGCAGCGGATGATATTCAACGTCGCCAGCGCCGGCACGAAATGGCGGGCGCGATCGAGCATCTGCGCCAGCAAGGGCAGATCCAACTCGCGCTTGCGGTTATCAAACTGACGCGAAGAGCCAATTAGCAGCTGGCCGGTTGGCCGCGGCTGAAGGTTAAACGCCACCGAGGTGCCGCCGCCGTGGGCGCTGGCGCCATAACCCAGCTCAACCAGCTGGTGATGCACCTGCGGCCCATAGCGATCGGTAATCGCCAGTTGGCCTTTTTTCGGTCGCAGCCAGTTTTCCGCTAACAGCGCGTTAGCTTCAAGGCCGCAGGCCACCACGATCGCCCGCGCCTGTAGCCGTTTGCCGCTGGCGAGCAGCACCTGCGGCTCGTCAATCGTCTGTACGCTATCGCGCAGGCAGGTAAGATGGTTTCCGGCATCGGTAATCAGCCAGCGGGCGACGTTCGGCGCGTAGACGATGCCATCGCCTGGCACCCACAGGCCGCCGGCCAGCCCGTCGCGCAGCAGCGGCTCGCGCCCGGCGATCTGCTGCGGGGTCTGGAGTTCGCTGTGCACCTGATGGCCGGCCATCCGCCGCTGTTTGTCGCCAGCCCCGGCCATCTCTTCTTCGCTTTCCGCCAGCCACAGCGTACCGCAGCCGCGCCAGGCGCAATTGTCGGGCATCCGTGGCGTGATAGCGCGCCAGCGTTCCAGCGACCATGCCGATAATGCAAGCTCGGCGGGGTCGTCATCCATGCACACCAGATGGCCCATACCGGCCGCCGTCGCGCCAGGCTGACCGTCATCGATAAGCGTCACGCTCTGCCCCCGCTTCGCCAGCTGCCACGCGCAGGCGGCGCCGATGATCCCGGCGCCGATCACGATGACGTCGCACTGCTTCACGGCGCGATCCCCCAGCAGAAGGGATCGTCAGGGTTGAGGATCAATTGGTTATCGCCGCAGACCCAGGCTTCGCCGCGGATCGTTGGGATGATGCCTTCAGCGGTGCGTTGGTAGCTGGCGGTAAACTGGCTACCGATGATGCTGGCCTGACGCCAGATTTCCCCCGGCTGCAGCTTGCCATCCTGCGCCAGGCAGGCCAGCTTGGCGCTGGTGCCGGTACCGCACGGCGAGCGATCCCAGGCCTTTCCCGGACAGAGTACGAAGCTGCGGCTGTCGGCGGTATCGTCATCAGCGAACAGCTCAATATGATCGATAACTCCTCCGTCGTCGCCGCGGATCCCCGCGGCTTCCAGCCCCTCGCGCACTGCCCAGGCGTAGTCGGTGAGCTGTGGAATTTGTTCGGGGGTAATGGCGAACGGGTGGTCGTTAATCAGGAAAAACCAGTTGCCGCCCCAGGCAATATCGCCGATGACGGGACCCAGCGCGGTTTCAACGCGGATCTGTTTTTTCCAGCGACGGGCCGGGACGTTTTGCACCGATACGCTGCCATCGTCGTGCAACGTGGCGCTTACGTCGCCGACCGGCGTTTCAATCAGATGTACGCCAGGCTTGATACGCCCAAGCCAGGCCAGCGAGGCGATAAGCCCGATTGTGCCGTGGCCGCACATATTCAGAAAACCGGCGTTGTTGAAGAAAATCACGCCAGCGGTAGCCGCCGCCGAGACCGGTTTGCACAGCAGCGCGCCGACCAGTACGTCATTACCGCGCGGTTCGAGAATGGCCGCCTGACGCCAATGGTCGAAGTCGCGGGCGAAGCGGACGCGGCGCTCCGCCATGCTGCCGTCGCCGAGGTCGGGGAATCCGTCAACGATCAGGCGGGTTGGTTCGCCGCCGGTGTGTGAATCAATAGCTCTCAACGTAATAGGGGGGCGTGGCGCGGTCATCAGGCTCTCCGGAAGTTAACAACATGTTTCATCATGCTGGCGCAACCTTTCCCGACCTGCTTGAGCGCTTTCGTCAGAGAAAATGACGAAATCTGCACAGTAATGAGCGCGGTATATTTCTATTTCACATAGTTATTTCTTATTAATCATTTGTTTAATGCTGTGGTAAACCGAAAGCGACCATTGTGCCAGTGGCTAAACCAGGGGAAGGCGTAAAGCGGATCCAGGATCGCAAAACCGACGGTTGCTGCTTGAGGTGTTAACGGAAAGTGAATAAATATCCTTCGGTCACTTACCATGAGGAGGCCTTATGATCGGTGTTTCTGATGCGCCGCCGCCGCGCGCGGTTAACCAACCTGAGCTGGCCGTCGATGAGCTAAGCCAGATCTGCGAAGGGCTGGCGCGCCAGCGGCCGGAAAATATGCCCGCGCTGCTGAATGCGCTGGCGCTGATTGCGCCCCTGCTCAATGCCATCCCTAATGTGGTCTTTTTTATCAAAGATCGTCAGGCGCGCTATCTGCTGGCGAACCTGACGCTGGCCCGCCGCTGTGGTTTCAAAAGCGTCTCCTCGCTGCTGGGCAAAACCTCCGCCGATGTCTTTCCTTCCGCGCTGGGTCAGGGTTATACCGAGCAGGATCTTCGGGTGTTGCGCGAAGGCGTGACCCTGCGCGATCAGCTGGAAATGCATCTCTACAATGGTCGCGAGCGCGGCTGGTGCCTGACGCAGAAACTGGCGCTACGCGATATCAGCGGGCAGGTGATCGGCATGGCCGGGATCTCGCACGATCTGCAGGAGGCCCACGCCCGCCATCCGGCGTGGCAGCGGCTGGCGATCGTCGACGATCATATCCGCCGCCATTATCACCGGCCGATCGCCATGGAAGAGTTGACCGCCTTAAGCGGAATGTCGATTGCGCAGATCGAACGCTACTGCAAACGGATCTTTCATCTCACACCGCGGCAAATGATCCACAAAGTGCGGCTGGAAAAAGCTACCGAACTGCTGGCTGGCGATACGCCGATTACCGATATCGCCCTGCAGTGCGGGTATACCGATCACAGCGCCTTTAGCCGCCAGTTCAAGGCGATGACCGGCTCGACGCCGCGCGATTTTCGCCTCACGCTGCTCGGATAAACGCTGGCTCACACTTTTGCCGACTGTGCTAATTTCGTCATCGTATTGAGGGAAAACCGACAAGCCGCCGGTTCCGCGACACGTCAATCTGTCAGTGAATATTCACCATTCATTCACTTCGACTTAACAAAATGACGACAAGGAACCGAGCATGAGCAAAAAAGCGATTCACTGGAGCGGCGTATTCCCGGCGGTCAGCACGCAGTTTCGTAGCGATTACTCCCTCGATTTAGACGCCACTCACGCGGTGATGAAAAACCTGGTGAAAGATGGCGTTTCCGGGCTGGTGGTATGCGGCAGCGTGGGTGAAAACACCTCGCTGAGCACCGATGAAAAACTACAGATTATCGAGGTGGCGAAGGATGCCGCCGGCGGCAAAATTCCGGTCATCGCCGGGGTGGCCGAGTTCACCACCGCCTTTGCCCAGAAAATGGCGAAAGAGGCGGAGCGCGTCGGCGTCGACGGGATCATGGTGATGCCGGCGCTGGTCTACTCCTCAAAACCGCATGAAACCGCGGCCCACTTCCGCAGCGTGGCGAGCGCTACCGACCTGCCGATTATGGTCTACAACAACCCGCCGATTTACAAAAACGACGTGACGCCGGACATTCTCGCCACCCTGACCGACTGCGACAACATCGTCTGCTTTAAAGACTCCTCCGGCGATACCCGCCGCTTTATCGACCTGCGTAACACCGTTGGCGACCGCTTCGTGCTGTTTGCCGGGCTGGATGACGTGGTGGTGGAAAGTATTGCCGTCGGCGCGGAAGGCTGGATCTCCGGAATGTCCAACGCCTTCCCGCGCGAAGGGGAAACGTTATTCCGTCTCGCCCGCCAGCAGCGTTACGAAGAGGCGATGGCGTTGTACCGCTGGTTCATGCCGCTGCTGCATCTCGATGCGCGTCCGGATCTGGTGCAGTGCATCAAGCTGTGTGAAGAGTTGCTGGGCCGCGGTAGCGCCATTACCCGTCCGCCGCGTCTGGCGCTGGAAGGCGAAACGCGCCAGCAGGTGGTGGCGATCGTTGAACAGGCGCTGGCCACTCGTCCGACGCTGCCGGATGTCGGCCTCTGAGCACAGGAGTCAATATGAATGCATCTCAGACCATGGCGGGACGGCAGTTTATCGCCGGACGCCGTATTGCCAGCGGTGAGGCGACGCTATTGAGCCTGCGGGCGGTGGACGGCGAAGCCACCGGCCACCGCTTTTATCCGGCTTCCTGTGAGGAAGCCGCTCAGGCCGCAGAAGCCGCGCAGCAGGCCTTTGCCGTCTATTCACAAACCACGCCGCAGCAGCGGGCGCGCTTTCTCAACGCCATTGCTGATGAACTGGATGCGCTGGGCGAGGCGTTTTTTGCTATCGCCGGGCAGGAGACCGCGCTGCCGCTGGCGCGGCTACAGGGTGAACGGGCGCGCACCAGCGGCCAGTTGCGGATGTTTGCTGGCGTGATCCTGCGCGGCGATACCTTCGCCGCCCGTATTGATATCGCCTTAGCCGACCGTCAGCCGCTGCCGCGCCCGGACCTGCGCCAGTATCAGCAGGCGTTAGGGCCGGTGGCGGTGTTTGGCGCCAGCAACTTTCCGTTGGCCTTTTCCACCGCCGGCGGCGATACCGCCTCGGCGCTGGCGGCTGGCTGTCCGGTGGTGGTGAAGGCCCATCCGGGCCATATGGCCACCGCCGAGCTGACCGCCGAGGCGATCGTCAGGGCGGTGGTACGGTGCGGTTTACCCGGCGGCGTATTCAATATGATTTTCGGGACCGATATCGGCGCCGAATTGGTCCGTCATCCGGCGATTCAGGCCGTCGGCTTTACCGGTTCGTTAGCCGGCGGTAAGGCGCTGTATCAGCTGGCGCAGCAGCGCCCGCAGCCAATTCCGCTGTTTGCTGAAATGTCGGCGATTAACCCATTGATTATTCTGCCGCAGGCGCTGCAGACGCGGGCCGAGGCGCTGGCAAACGAGCTGGTGGCGTCATTCACCCTCGGCGGCGGCCAGTTCTGTACCCGTCCGGGGCTGATTCTGGCGCTGCGCGGCGCCGGGCTGGAACGCTTTAAGTCGGCGCTGTGCGCGGCGGTAGCGGGCTCCCCGCCGCAGGTGTTGCTCAATGCGCCGACCCTTCAGCACTACCGTCAGGGCGTGGCGGCGCTTGCGGCGCACCCGCGTATCGAGAAGTTGGCGAGCGGCATCGCCGCCGGCGCCGGGCAGGCGCAGACCCTGCTGTGGCAGGCTCAGGTCGAGGATCTGTTGGCGCAGGATACGCTGCTGCAGACCGAAGTTTTCGGCCCGCTATCGCTACTGGTGGAAGTGGATGATGAGGCCCAACTGAAGGCGGTGGTGAAAGCGCTGCAGGGTCAGCTCACCGCGACGCTGCATGCCGAGGCGGATGATGGCCCGCTGGCGGCGAGCCTTCTACCGCTGCTTTGTGAGAAGGCCGGACGGGTGCTGTTTAACGGTTATCCCACCGGCGTGGAAGTGTGCGATGCGATGGTCCACGGCGGCCCGTGGCCGGCGACCACCGACGCACGCGGGACCTCGGTCGGCAGCCGGGCGATTGAACGCTTTCTGCGCCCGGTCTGTCTGCAGAACGCGCCCGCCGCCCTGTTACCGCCGGCGCTGCAGGATGCGAACCCTTTGAACCTGCTGCGCCTGGTCAACGGCCAGTGGACCCGGGAAGCGATTTCCTCCTCTCATTGACGCAAGGGCATCACCATGACCATTCACTCTACGCATAACAGTCAAACCCGCGTTGCAGAGTCGGGTAAGTTTAAAAAACAGCTGACCCTAACCGATCTCACCTTTATCGGCCTGGGGGCAATTTTCGGCTCCGGATGGTTATTCGCCGCCAGCCACGTCGCATCCATCGCTGGTCCGGCCGGGATCGCATCGTGGGTGATCGGCGGCTTTGCGGTGCTGCTGCTGGGGATTGTCTACTGCGAGCTGGGGGCGGCGCTGCCGCGCGCCGGCGGCATTATTCGCTACCCGGTCTTTTCCCACGGCGAGCTGATGGGCTATCTACTGGGGTTCATCACCCTGATCGCTTTCTCCAGCCTGATCTCGATTGAAATTGTCGCCGCCCGGCAATATGCCGCCGCCTGGTTTCCGGCGCTGACCCAACCGGGCTCCAGTTCGCCGACGCTGCTGGGGTGGGTGGTGCAGTTCTTGCTACTCTGTTTCTTCTTTGCGCTTAACTACTACAGCGTTAAGACCTTCGCCCGATCGAACAACTTCATCAGCGTGCTCAAGTTTCTGGTGCCGCTGCTGGTGGTGGTGACGCTGTTCGCCTTCTTTAAACCGGAGAACCTGCACGCTCAGGGGATTGCGCCGTTCGGCATGTCCGGGGTGGAAGCGGCGATCAGCGCGGGCGGAATTATCTTCGCTTATCTGGGACTGACGCCGATTATCTCGGTGGCCAGCGAAGTACAAAAGCCGCAGCGGACTATCCCTATTGCGTTGATTTTATCAGTGGTGCTGTCGACGATTATCTACGTGCTGCTGCAGCTGGCGTTCCTTGGCAGTATCCCCACCGAGATGCTGAACGGCGGCTGGGCCGAGGTGAGCAAACAGTTCTCGCTGCCGTATCGCGATATCGCCATTACCCTCGGCATGGGTTGGCTGGCCTTTATGGTGATAAGCGATGCGATTATCTCCCCGAGCGGCACCGGCAATATCTATATGAACGCGACGCCGCGGGTGATCTACGGCTGGGCGAAGGCGGGTACTTTCTTTAAGGCCTTTACCCATATTGATAAAGCGTCCGGGATTCCGCGCCCGGCGCTATGGCTGACCTTTGGGCTGTCGATTTTCTGGACGCTGCCGTTCCCCTCCTGGGAACAGCTCATTAGCGTGGTATCGGCAGCCCTGGTGCTGAGCTACGCCATCGCCCCGGTGACTGCCGCCGGGCTGCGCCGCAACGCGCCGGATCTGCCGCGGCCGTTCCGCGTGCGCGCCTTCGGCATCATCGGCCCGGTATCGTTTATGATCTCGGCGCTGATTGTCTACTGGTCCGGCTGGAATACGCTCTCGTGGCTGTTGGGGCTGCAAATCGTGATGTTTGTCGTCTACGTGATGTGCAAAGGTAAGGTGCCGGAACATACCGTGAGCCTGGCGCAGCAGGTGAAGTCTTCGCTGTGGCTGATCGTTTTTTATGCGTTGATTATCCTCTTTTCCTGGCTGGGCAGCTTCGGCGGGCTTAATGTTATCGGTCACCCCTGGGATACGGTGCTGGTGGCGGCGATGTCGTTGGGGATTTACTACTGGGGGGCGCGCAGCTGCCTGCCGCAGGCTAACTTTAGCGGAGACGAAGAAGAGTAAAGGAGAACAGTATGGAGTCGGTAACTCTATCGTTACCTGAAGCTTATGACCTGGCGCTGGAGGTACTCAGCGCCAATGGATTTAGCGCCGACCACGCGGCGGCCATTGCACGTAATGTGGCCGCCGGGGAGCGCGACGGCTGCGCTTCCCACGGCCTGTGGCGGCTGTTGGGCATTGTCGATACCTTGCGTAAAGGTAAGGTATCGCCTGATGCCGAGCCGCAAATCCACGATCAGGCGCCGGCGATTGCGCGGGCGGACGCCGGCGGCGCTTTTTCGCTGCTGGCCTACGAGCGCGCGCTGCCGTTACTGCTGGAGAAGGCGCGGCACAGCGGCATTGCGGCGTTGGCGATTAACCGCTGCGTCCATTTTTCCGCGCTGTTTGCCGATATTGAGCCGTTGACCGAGGCAGGGCTGGTGGGGCTGGCCTGCACGCCAAGCCACGCCTGGGTCGCCCCGGCGGGCGGCACGCGTCCGCTGTTCGGCACCAATCCTATAGCTTTTGGCTGGCCGCGGCGGGACAAACCGCCGTTTATTGTTGATATGGCGACCAGCGCCGCGGCGCGCGGAGAGATACAGCTGCATCAGCGCGCCGGCAAAGCGCTACCTGAAGGGTGGGGAATCGACAGTCAGGGACAGCCAACGACCGATGCCGCAGAGGTGCTGAACGGCGCGATGTTAACCTTTGGCGGCCATAAGGGCTCGGCGCTGGCGGCAATGGTTGAGCTGCTGGCCGGGCCGCTTATTGGCGATATGACCAGCGCCGAATCGCTGGCGTGGGATAACGGCGCGGGAGGTCTCCCCTACGGCGGCGAGCTTATCCTGGCGCTGGATCCGCAGCGCTTTCTCGGCGCGCAGGCACAAGAGCAGCTGGAGCGCGCCGAAACGCTGTTCAATGCGATGCAGGATCAGGGCGCGCGGCTGCCGGGCGAGCGGCGTTTCGCCTGCCGCCAGCAGAGTGAGCGGCAGGGGGTCGCCATCAGCCGTTCATTGCATGATGAGATTTGCGCCTTGCGCCAGGGTGGATAAGGCGCGAAGCGCCGTCCCCCGGGACATCCCCCGGCTTGCGCTACGCTTAGCCGGGCTACCGAACGTCGCGGGTTGTGTAGCCGGGGTAAGGCGCGAAGCGCCGCCACTGGGGCATCCCCCTGCTTGCGCTACGCTTAGCCGGCTACCGAACGTCGCGGGTTGTGTAGCCCGGGTAAGGCGCGAAGCGCCGCCACCCGGGATGCCTGTCAAAACAGCGTGTCGAGCTCGTCCAGCACATTGTAGTCGTCATCGACCAGCAGCAACGTCTTCCACTTATCAAAGGTCAGACAGGGGTGCGAGGTGCCGAACAGCAGAATATCGCCGACCTGCACATCGCTGCCCGGCGCCAGGCGCAGCATGCAGTGCTGATCCATGATGCCGATACTGACGATCGACTCCGCGCGCAGCGCTAACTGCTGGCCGTTACGATAATGGGTGATCGGCTGCGGCAGCCCGGCGTCGAAAGCGCAGTCGCGCTTGCCGAAGTTTACCACCGCGCGATCCGCCTCAGGCACCGATTGCACCATCGCCATCAGCTCCAGCGCTGATGTAAGATCGCCGGCGAGATCGCAGGCAATCGGATCGCGGGCGATCAGCTCTTGTTGTGCGAGATCGTAGATCCCGCGATCGTGGGTGATATAACAGCCAGGGCGGATGACGATACGGCAGCGGCGCGGTTTTGCCGCCGCCAGCCAGATGTTGCACACCACGTCATACCAGACGGTGCCCGCGCCGGTGAGAATAAATTCGCCGTCAACCAGCGACTCCATGCGGCAGGCAAGCGCCGCGGCCTGTTGTAATAACGCTTCCACCTGCGGTTGCGGATCGTCGCCGTGCAGCACTCCTTCATACAATTCCAGTCCGCGTAGCCGTAACCCCGGCAGATCGCTTACCCGCTGCGCCAGCGCCAGCGCGTCATCAACGCTACGACAGCCGCAGCGCCCGCCCGGCACGCCAAGTTCAATCAGCACATCCAGCGTTTGTCCCTGGGCGGTGAAGAAAGCGGAGAGGGTGCGTACGTTAGCCTCGCTATCGACGCAGCAGATAAAATCCACTGCCCGATAGTGGGCTTTTAGCTGCGCGACCACCTGCATATTGGCCTTGCCGACCAGCTGATTGACCATCAGGACGCGTTGGATGCCGCTGGCCATCGCCGCGCTGGCCTGCCAGGCGCTGCCCACGCCGATCCCCCACGCTCCCGCTCGCTGCTGCGCCTGAAATATCCATGGCGTCATTGTCGTTTTGCCATGCGGCGCCAGCGACACCCCGCGGGCGTCGGCGTAACGCTGCATCCATGAAATATTATTTTCCAGCGCCGACTTTTTTAGCAGCGCGGCGGGTAGACAGACCTCTTCCGCCAGCAGATTAGCCGGCGCGGACATGAGGGCGGATTTGTGCGGGATGAGCGGTGCTGAATGGTATTTCATAACACTATCCTTTCAGGGGTTATAATCGGTTAGTCTCTTGGTATCATTTATAACTATTTGATAAATATATTTTTAATATAAAAATGTTATTCGTTTTGAATAAAAGTATCACAAAATGATCTGGGTTTTGCGTAGTTTTCCACTGTTTTTTGCGCTTGTAAATGGTTAACTTATCGGCATGTCGAAAGGGAGTAATTGCTATGAAAGTTGACTGGCTTTTCAAAAACGTCACGGTGATCGATGGGAGCGGCGGGCCGCAATACCGTGCTGATGTGGCGGTGAAGGGCGACCGAATAATGGCTATCGCCCCGGCGCTGGATGTCGCGGCGGAGCAGGTGATTGATGGCCAGGGGCGGGTACTGGCGCCGGGCTTTATTGATGTGCATACCCATGATGATATCAACGTTATCCGTATGCCTGAGTACTTGCCGAAACTCAGCCAGGGGGTGACGACGGTGATCGTCGGCAACTGCGGGATCAGCGCGGCGACCGCCACCATGCGCGGGGAAGTGCCGGACCCGATGAATCTCCTCGGCGAACAGCAGCACTTTATCTATCCCACCGTGGAGGCTTATGCCCACGCGGTGGAAGCGGCGCGACCGTCGTTGAACGTCGGCACGCTAATCGGTCACACAGCGCTGCGTAATAACCATATGGACGATCTGTTTCGTCCGGCGAGCGAGACGGAAATCGCCGGTATGCGCGTACAGCTACGCGATGCGCTGCGCCAGGGAGCATTAGGGCTCAGTACCGGGCTGGCCTATGCCAGCGCCTTCCAGTCGACTACCGAAGAGGTGATGGCGCTGGCGGAAGAGCTGGCAGCCGGGAAGGGCATCTATACCACCCATTTACGTTCAGAGTTTGAGCCGATTCTCGAGGCGTTGGATGAAGCCTTCCGCATCGGCCGCCACGGCAACGTGCCGGTGGTGGTTTCACACCACAAGTGCGCCGGGGCGAAAAACTGGGGGCGTACCAAAGAAACGCTGGCGTTTTTCGATGAGATGCGCCAGCAGCAGGATATCGCCTGCGACTGTTATCCCTACTCCGCCAGCTCGTCGACGCTGGATATGAAACAGGTGACCGATGAGTTTGATATCGTGATCACCTGGTCCGAAGCGCAGCCGGAGCAGGCGGGGAAAACGCTGCAGCAGATCGCCAATGAGTGGCAGGTGAGCCTGCACGACGCCGCGGCGCGGCTGATGCCGGCGGGCGCTATCTACTACAACATGGATGAGCAGGACGTACGGCGAGTGATGCGCTATCCGGTCACCATGATTGGCTCTGACGGGCTGCCGAACGATCCGATGCCGCATCCTCGCCTGTGGGGCGCCTTCCCGCGGGTACTCGGCCACTATAGCCGCGACGAGCAGTTATTCCCGCTGACTACCGCGGTACACAAGATGACCGGGCTGTCGGCGGCGCGCTTCCAGTTGGCGGATCGCGGGCTGGTGAAAATTGGCTACTTTGCCGACCTGGTGCTGTTTGACCCGCAGACGGTGCGCGATGTCGCCAGTTTCTCCGACCCGAAACGACCGGCGGACGGCATTGAGGCGGTGATGGTCAACGGCGTGATGAGCTACGGCAGTGATAAGAAAATTACCGGGCGGGCAGGGCGTTTCCTGCGCCGTCGGATGGACTAAGGAGTTGAGTATGAGTATCAAACGTTATGGCGTAGAAGGCGGTACCGGCACCGGCGGTCAGCATCTGCCGTTTGCCCGCGCGGTGGAAGCCGGCGGATGGCTATATGTCTCCGGGCAGACGCCGATGAAAAATGGCGAAGTCGTGGAAGGCGGCATCGTCGAACAATCGCGGCTGGCGATCCAGAACTGCGTCGACATCATGAGCGAAGCCGGTTACGGCCTGGCGGACGTGGTACACGTGAAAGTGATCCTCACCGACGCGCGCTATTTCCAGTCGTTCAATAAGGTATTTCGCGAGTTCTTTGGCGATAATCCGCCAGCGCGCATTTGCTGCGTGGCGGACCTGGTGGTGGATTGCAAAGTTGAAGTGGATGTGACCTGTTTTAACGCTGCGCGACAATAACGCCTGACGGCAAAAAAATAATTCCCTCCCTTTCCGGGAGGGATCATCAAAAAAATGTGATATCGGCACCAGAGTGAATAAATAAATCGGTGCCACTGGGTTCGCTATGCCTTTTTTCAGGCATGGTTCCTGTTAACTCATAATATTCAGCGGCACGAATATTATTTATTACGTCTGGATGTGAGCCATGAATAATATGTCATTTATGATTTGGTTTTCCGTTTATGCCTGCGCGATGATTACTTTAGGTTGGTACGTTTCGCGCAAACAGAAAACCGGCGAAGACTTTTTACTTGGCGGTCGTTCGCTGCCGATGATCCTCACTCTCGGTTCGACGGTCGGCACCATGGTGGGGACCGGCTCCAGCGTCGGCGCCGTCGGCTTTGGCTACAGCAACGGCTGGGCCGGGATGCTTTACGGCCTTGGCGGCGCGGTGGGGATCCTGCTGGTGGCATGGTTATTCGCACCGGTACGTAAACTTCGCTTCATGACCATGAGTGAAGAAATGTCGTATTACACCGGCGGCAGTAAAATTATCAAAAACCTCGTCGCGATACTTATTTTTATTGCCTCTATCGGCTGGCTGGGAGCGCATATATTAGGCGGCGGATTATATCTGGCGTGGGCCAGCGGCATTGATATTAATGTCGCGAAAATTATTATCGCGCTGGCTTTTGTGGTTTATGTCGGTATCGGCGGCTATTCCGCGGTGGTGTGGATCGATACCATTCAATCAATCGTGCTGTTCGTCGGCTTTATTTTAATGGCGGTGCTGGCGGTTCATCACGTTGGCGGCTGGAGCCATATTCAGCAGGCCGTCGATCCGGCGGCGCAAAGCCTGTTCGCGGTCGATAAATTAGGCGTGTTGCCGGCGCTATCATTGGCGATGGTGATCGGCGTCGGCGTGCTGGCGACGCCTTCTTATCGCCAGCGTATTTACTCGGCGAAGACCGTCTCCTCGGTGCGCCAGTCCTTTACCATTACCGGCCTGCTGTATTTGGGATTTTCCTTCCTGCCGGCGATCATCGGTATGGCGGTATGGACCATGAACCCGCAGCTGGAAAACAGCGGCTTCGCTTTCTTGTTTGCCACTCAGGTGCTGCCGCCGGTGCTGGCGATGGCGATCCTGATTGCCGGGATGTCGGCCAATATGTCTTCCGGTAGCTCTGATGCCATCGCCGCGGTGTCCATTATGCTGCGCGACCTCTACACCCTGGTGACCGGCCATATGCCCGCGCCGGAGAAAGCCATTCGCCTGTCGCGGATCTTCCTGGTTCTGGTGATTGCGCTGGCGCTGCTGTTTGCGCTGACCTCCAACGACATCATCAGCTATATCACCAAAATGATCTCGATGATTATGTCCGGCATGTTTATCTGCACCATGCTTGGCCGTTTCTGGACACGCTTTAACTGGCAGGGCGCGGTCGCTGCGCTGGCCGGCGGCGCCGGGGCATCGGTTGCGGTGCTGGTGGATAGCGACTGGCTGGCGTTCTGGGGCAACCCGTGTATTCCGGCGGTACTGACGAGCCTGGTGGCTTCGGTGGTGGTGACGTTACTGACCCCGGCCAGCAGCCTGAGCCGCGAGCAGGCGCTGGAAATGATTACCCGCGAGCGTGAAAGCCGCCCGACGCCGCCGCCGCTGCCGATTGGCAAACGTCATACCTCACGCGGGTAAGGGGCCATCATGAACGAGTATATTGCCGTCGATTGGGGCTCTACGCAGCTGCGGGCATGGCGGATGCGTGATGGCGAATGCATCGACCAGCTGAAGCTGCCCTGCGGCGTCACGCGCCTGAACGGGCAGCGCGCCGAAGCGGTATTTCAGCAGCAGCTGGCGCCGTGGCGCGGCGACCCCGCGCTGCCGGTGGTGATGGCGGGCATGATCGGCAGTGATGCCGGCTGGCAACCGGTGCCTTATCTGGCCTGCCCGCTGGCGCTGGAGGCGCTCAACGGTCAGTTACATGAGGTGGCGGAAAACGTGTGGATCGTGCCGGGGCTGAAAGTGGCGCAGGCCGCAGATTACGATGTGATGCGCGGTGAAGAGACTCAGTTGCTGGGCGCCTGGCAACTGATGCCCGCGGAGTGTTACGTGATGCCCGGCACCCACTGCAAATGGGTGCAGGTGCAAAACGGCGTGGTACGCCAGTTCGCCACGGCGATGACCGGCGAACTGCATCACCTGCTGCTTAACCATTCGTTGCTCGGCCAGCAACTGCCGGTACAACAACCCGATGACGCCGCTTTCGCTCTCGGTATGGAAAAAGGGCTAACTCAGCCGGCGCTGCTGGACGGGTTATTCAGCGCTCGCGCCGCGCGGGTGTTAGGCGCGCTGGCGGCGGCTTCGGTGAGCGATTATCTCTCCGGGCTGTTGATTGGCGCGGAGGTGGCGACCTTTAGCGAACGCTACCGCGCCAGCCGCGTGGTGCTGGTTGGTGAGCACTCGCTCAGCGCCCGTTATCAGCAGGCGATGGCGGCGCGTGGGTTAGCCGTTTCCTGTTGTTCCGGCGAGACGGCGTTTCTTTCGGGTATAGCGAGGATGATTGATGGACAAGGTTAAACTGGTGGCGATTTTACGCGGTATTCAGCCTGGTGAGGCGGCGGAGCATATCGCCGCGCTTATCGAGGCGGGTTTTCGCTATATTGAAATTCCGCTTAACTCGCCGGACTGGCAGCAAAGTATTCCGGCGATGGTGCGCCAGTTTGGCGAGCGGGCGGTGATTGGTGCGGGGACGGTGCTGAAGGTTGAACAGGTTGATTTTCTGACTGAAGCCGGGGCAAAACTTATCGTGACGCCCAATACGGCCCCGGCGGTGATCCGCCGCGCGGTAGATAAGGGGATGTTGGTGTGCGCCGGCTGCGCGACGGCCTCCGAGGCGTTTAGCGCGCTGGATGCCGGGGCGCAATGGCTGAAAATCTTTCCGTCATCGGCATTCGGCCCGGACTATATCCGCGCGCTGAAAGCGGTGTTGCCGCCGGAGGTGTCGGTGCTGGCGGTCGGCGGCGTGACGCCGGAAAACCTGCACAGCTGGCGTCAGGCGGGCTGCGCGGGGGCGGGGCTAGGCAGCGATCTCTACCGCGCCGGGCAGTCGTTGGCGCGTACCCGCCAGCAGGCGCAACGCTTTATCGCCGCCTGCGGTGATTAATCGCCGAGCGGCAGTCGGTCGACGCCGTCTCGGTGGTCGTCGAGCGCCAGCTTAATGCGGCGCAGGCGGTCTTTCGCCTGCGGTTTATTGGCCATCGCCAGCTCGGTGGCCAGCACATCCACCATCGCCAGCATCGCATAGCGTGAGGCGCTGGGCTTAAAGATATAGTCGTTTTCGCTCACCAGCAGCGGCAGCAATAAATCTGCCTGCGCCGCCAGCGGCGTTTCCGGCGGGGTAATAGCGACAATTTTCGCCCCGTATTGCCGGGCGATAGCGGCGCTTTCGATCATCTCTTTGGTATAGCCGCCGAGCGACAGCACAATCACCACATCTTTCGCCGTCACCGCCGAACTCATCATGCGAACCAATAGGCCGTCGTTCTGGCTGACTACCGGCAACCCGAGGCGGAACAGGCGATACTGGATCTCCTGCGCGCAGATGGTCGAGCCGCCGCCCATACCCAGCGCAAGCACCTGGCGGGCGCCGCTAATCCATTCCACCGCGCGTTTCAGCGCCGCAAGATCCAGCGCCCGGCGGTTGGTTTCCAGTACGCTGATAATCGATTCATAAATTCCCTGTACGCCTTCCAGATCCGGCACATCGAGAATAAAGCGCTGACCAATGGCCAGCGACTGGGCGAGCTTCATTTTCAGTTCGCGCACGTCTTTGCAGCCCAGCGCACGCGCAAAGCGCGTCACCGATGCCTGGCTGGTGTCGGTCAGGCGCGCCAGTTCGGCAATCGGCATTGCCGCCGCGGCGGCGACGTCGTCGAGAATAAACTGCGCAATGCGCTTTTCGGTCGCGGTCAGCGCCATAAAGCGGTCGGTGATGCAGGAGATGATATCGATCGAGTAGGCCATTCCGGGTATCAGGTTATGTATTAGGTTATGTATTGGGAATGGTACTTTGTACCATATGCCGGTGACAAAATCAGCGCGGCGCCTCTCGCGGCGCTAAAAATCAAGGCGCATCGCGCAGCGGGTTTCCGCCGTCAGGCCGTGCTCCGTTTCCAGCGCGCGTTTCGCCGCCAGCCCTTCGGGTAGGTGCAGTTCATTAAGGATGGTGAAGCCCAGCCGGGTATAAAATGGCGCGTTCCACGGCACTTCGCGAAAGGTGGTGAGCGTCACCGCCGGGAAGCCGTCGCGGCGGGCGTTGTCGATAGTTTGGCTAAGCAGGGCGCGGCCAATACCCTGGCCCTGCCACTGCTGATGGACGGAGATTTCTACAATAAACAGCGCATCGTCCAGCGGCTCGCTCAGCAGGAAACCGACGGGCCTGTCGTCCGCGAGCGCCAGCAGGCTATGGCCGGTTTCCAGGTATTGCCGGTGCTGTTCAACGCTCATTACCGGGCTTTCCGCCAGCCAGGCGAAAGCGGGAATGCGCGCAAAGGATTGTGCCGCCGAACGTTCCAGCGCGGGCAGCTGCGGCAGATCGCCTTCTTCAGTCAGGCGAAAAGTGATAGTGGGGTTTATAGTGTTAGTTTTCATCGCCTCAGCATAGCAGCCTCAGGGAGAAATGCATGGAGTTCACCGCCGTTCCTGCCGTCCAGTTTAGCGGCGCGCAGTTGACTACGATTTTGAATGACTGCTTTGCCGATTATCTGGTGCCGGTGTCGATGTCGGTAGATCTGTTTGTACAACGCTTTAGCGCCGAAGGGTTAAACCTGTTGCAGTCTAAGGTGTGGCTGGCAGGAGATGAACCGGCGGCTATCGGGCTCATCGCCCGTCGCGGGCGTGATGCGCGGCTGGCGGCCTTTGCTATACATCCCGGCTTTCGCGGCAAAGGACGAGGGCGACAATTGATGACCTCGCTTATCGCCGATTTACGCGCTCAGGGCGTACAGCGAATGTGGCTGGAGGTGATCCGCGATAATCACCGGGCGGTGGCGCTGTATCAGTCATTGGGCTTTACCGTGCGTCACGGGCTGTGCGGCTATCTCAGCGCGGGGCAAGCGGAGCCGCGTGAATCCAGCCTGGATGAGTATGATTTGCTGAGCCTGCTGCGTCATGCAAGCCTGGAGCTGGAAGGGCAACTGCCGTGGCTGCTGGATCCGCTGACCTTTATTACCTTGCCCTGTCGGGCGTTGACGCTGCAGCAGCAGGCCTTCGCCGTACTGGCAACCACCGCCAGCAAGCCGCAGTTACAGTTTTTATGGCTGACGCCGGCGGCGCGCGGACGCGGGCTGGGGCGGGAAATGCTGCTCGCGCTGGCTCAACAGTTTCCGGGATTAAGCACTTCGGTGACCATCCCGGAAACCTTCACGCCGCTGTTTAAATCGGCGGGCTATGCGCCGCTGGCGCTGCAGCAGTACGAGATGTGCCTGCGCTTGAACTAGCCCGGCGCAGACGCCGGGCCGCAGGCGTTAACCTTCGCGACTGACGATTTTAATGTCGACCATACCAATGCCCAACTGGCGCGGCGCGTGGCCGACAATATTGCCTTCGTTGGTGGACTGGGGCTCCGGCGGAGTGATGGTTAAGGTGTTGCTGCGCGCCGGATTGTCGAAATGCAGCGTCGTCGTGGTCACTTCATTGGCTAAAGTAAGTACTTGCTCGCTTTTCCCGACGCGCACCGGTATTGGCTGGTTGGCGTTCGGGCCGAAGGCTTTGGCGGTGATCACCAGATCGAATTTTTCCGGCAGCGGTTCTTTATATTCAATCTTCACCTCGTCACCGAGCTGGGCATTAGACCAGCGTCCCCACAGCTCAGGCCGCGAGATGCCGCTGAACTGTTTGACCTCTTCCGGCGCGCCGGCGACATTAAACACAAAGCTATCGGCTTTGTAGCGAATATCGTTATCGACAATTTTCAACGTATCGACGTTGCCTTTATAGCGCTCCATATCGATGACGGTATCTTTAAAGGCGGTTTTGCCCTGCCACTGCGGCTTATCGACATGCTGTACTTTTTGTTCGCCGCCCAGTTGACCCTGAGAGACGCACCAGTCGGTGGACAGCGCCAGTTCCGGCCGCCACAGTTGGCCCATTTTGTAGCAGCGGTCGACCCATACGAAGTTGTCGCGCGGGGCGAAATCCGCCAGTTGGAAGCGTAGCGGCGCGGAATATTCGCTTTCCGGAATCGGCTCGACGCGCTGATCAGAGACCCGCAGCAGCAGCGGCAGACGGAAGTGGCTACCGGAGAATGCGATCATGTTCTTCTGCGAGTCGATGCTGAAGTTCTTTATCTCCTTCGGGAAATTCCACAGACGAATGACGTCCGGTTTCCATGCCAGCACTTTCTCTTTCATGTTCATGAAAATGGTTGAAAGCGATTCGGCGGAAAGGCTGCTGCGGCCAAGGCCGATATAGTTATCGCCGCCGAGAATATCCAATACCGTTGCGCCGTTATCCATGGTATTACGCTTCACGGCCAGCACATCCTGTTGAGGCTGGTCGCCGCGCAGGATAAAGAACAGGTTGCTGCGATCCTGTTTGTTCAGATAATCCCAGGCGGTGTTCTTCATCGCCAGATGATCGGACGAAACCACGATGACCGTATTTTTGAAGTACGGCGAGGCCTTAATCTTTTCAATCAGCGCGGCGATGTGCTCCTGGCTACAGGCCACGGCGCTGAAGGAGAGGTTCTTTTTGCCATCCATGTCATAGCGTTTACGCTCGCAGGTGCGTGAGATAAAGCCGTCAGGGTGGTGGGTATCGACGGTGAGAGCGAACAGCGAAAAGCGTTTGCCGGATTGGGAGAGCGCTTCGAACTTTTTCCACGTTTCGTCGAGCACGGTGTCGTCGTAGAAGCCCCAGTCGTTGCGGTAGGACGGGTCAGCCACCGTTGTTTTCAGCTCTTCCGCGCCGTACAGGTGATCGAAGCCGTGAGATTTGAGGAAAACGTCTTTACCGGCAAAACGCAGGTTGGCGCCCTGCACAAAGTAGTTTTCGTAACCGGAATTTTTCAGGATATCGCCGAGACAGATATTTTGCGGAAAGAAGCTGGATACCGCCGCGGAAGCGTTGCCTTCGAACGGCGCGAACAGCGGAATACCGCACTGGGAAGCGACCATGCCGGCGATGGTGTAATCGGTGCCGGGAAGCTGCGCGGTGTTGCTGAAATCCAGCCCTTCGCTTTTGATTTTACCCAGTTCCGGCGTTAGTTCGGGGAAAGCCTCGTTATTGAAATAGGTGCGTTCCAGGCTCTCGCCGTAGATATAGACCAGATTCAGCTGCGGATTGTTGATGCTTTTCGACGGCTCTTTGTAGTAGGCCGCGAAGTCCGGATCGCCATCGCGGGACTGCGATTTCACGAGTTCGGTGATTTGGCGGAACGCCGGGCTGGCGTCGACGGAGGCCAGCGCCAGTACCAGCGCAATCAGGCTGTAGCCAAAGTGATGCGGATGATGCCGGCGACGGCGTAATATCCAGCCGAGAACGCCAAATACGGCGACCAGCGCCAGCACCAGACCGATACCCGGCAGAATATATTTACTGACGCCCGCGCCGGTCAGGCTGTTGGTCAGGGTATAGAGTACCGCATCGTTAATACCGTCGCCGGTGAAGTAGTCGCTGGCGTAAAGGGTGATATTAAGCACAACAAACAGCCCCAACACCGCCAGGGTGGCAGAGAACCACCAGGTGTTGCGACCGGCTTTCCAGGCATAGATCACCACCGAGGCGAGAAACAAGGCGATGGATAACAACTCTGACACAGCTAACCCTCGTATGCGCCAGCGGCGGGCTGGCCGGATAGATCGATTTTCACGCTACACTGTAATGGCAGCGCCTTTCTGCTGCAATTGTAGTGTCATGAAAGTGTGCTGTGATTCAGAATTGGTTTAGAAAGCGTCTTTTTTGTACGATGTCTCATCCTGTCGTCACGGGGAAAACAGGAGCAGAAAAGTAAAAATAGCGATTGCGGCCGCGCTGGCAACGCTAAAGCGCCAAACGCGGCATCGGCGGGGAACTTTAAGACAGGAAGTTAACGCCCTGTTTCAGTACCAGGTCACAGGCTTTGGTCTTCACTTTTTCAGCCAGCGGGCTGCTACCCAGGGTGTTGAGATTCAACTGCTGGCCGTTATTACTGCTCAGCAATCCCTGTAGCCCTTCCAGATAACCGGTATCCTGTTTCTGTTTCTCCGGCGTGCTCAGGCCAAGCTTATCCAGTACCTGGTTTTTAACGTTGTCGGCGTTGGTGACCGAGGTCAGTTTTTTTTGCGCGCAATAAGAGAGAACGCCGGCGGCATTGTTCATGCTGCTGGAGGTGAGCGCCTGGTTGCCGCCGTTGAGCAGGCTGGTTAAGGACGACATCGACATACCGCCGCCGCTTTGCTGGGAACTGCTGCTGAGCTGGCTGGCGGCGCTATTGAGCGAGTCCTGCCAGGAGGCGGCGTAGGTAGGGGCCGCCATCAACGCGCCGGCTGCGATAGCGACGCAAAAAGCTGTCTGCAAAGATTTCATAAACGTACTCTTCGTCGTTACTTAAGAATCCCTTCAGTATAACGCCGCTTACGCTCGGAAATCTCTCAATACTCTTTACCGGTAACGCGATCGCGGTAGCTATCCCAGGTGAAATTCACCCACAGGCTATTGCCGAGGCGCATGCGATCCATAACGCGTTCGCCGAGCAGTTTGTTCATTTCATCCATGGTACTGTTAGTCAGCATGCCGGTTGGGCGTTTCGAGGAGGAGCGACGATCGACAATCTGGTTGATAATCACTTTCTCGTAGCGTGATTCGGTTTGCATACCGATTTCGTCGATAACCAGCAGATCGACCCGGCTCAGGTCGCTGAGCAGTTGCTCTTCGCTGGTTTCCCGATTACCAAAGGTATCTTTCATCGCCGACATAATATCGGCGACGGTGATGATTAATACCGATTTACCGCGCAGCAGCAGCTCGTTGCAGATAGCGGCGGCAAGATGATTTTTACCGGTGCCCGGCTTGCCGGAGAAGATGAAGCTCGCAATATTGCCGTCAAACTCTTCAACGTACTGGCGGGCGCGGGACAGGGCGATCATCTGCCCGTCGTTTTCGACCCGGTAATTATCGAATGAACAGTTCTGATGTAATGGACGGATCCCGGAGCGATTAAAGGTGCGCTGCATTTTCATCGCCCGATTTTCCCGCTCCAGCGCCTCTGAACGCAGCCTACCTTGCTCTTTTTGCCAGGCCAACAGCTCTTCGCCGGTTTTAAACGCCGGTTGCACGTGGGCTGGCATCATTTTTTGCAGGCGCTTCATGAGATCGCCAACGTTTTTCATGCTCATCCTCGGAAACCTCGCGGGATCTGGTTATCGGGTTCGCTAATAGCGTTCACATCGCGCTTCGGCTGCCCGCCGTTGCTGGCGCGGCCGATTTGCACGCTACGCGCCAGCTTCTGCTGCCACTGCACGTGGTGGAAAACTTTGCCTTCCGCCTGCCAGTAGGCGACGAAGGCGGCCAGTTCTTCCGGGGTGACCGGCTGCGTCAGGGCGATACCCCACAGCGCCGCCAGACGCTGAAAATCGGCATCCGGCTGCCAGCCGGCATACATGGCGAATTTTCCCATCGGCACGGCGACGGGCGCGGCGCTCGGCTCATCAAAGAACTGCGCATCCAGCGCGATATCGCTGGTGGGGCGCGCCAGTTTAGCTTCCAGCTCCAGCAGCTGCGCCAGGCGCTCCGGCGTCAGCGCGTAAAACGCCGGGGCGTTATTGGCAAATACGGCGACGGCGCCGCTGGCTGATTTTTGCAGCCTGGCCGCGTGGTTCTCGACGAAATCGTCAAGACCGCAAAAGTCGGTGGTTAAAATTCGTGAAGACATAACGCTATCTCAACTCTGAACAGCAAAGAGTGGGGGAATTGCTGACATAGTAGCATAGTGCGAGGCCAGGAAGCAGCGCTGGCGGTTACACGCGCGGGCGTTTGCGATAGAGCCACAGACCGGGAATAGACAGCCCGATAGAGAGCGCCCCGACGATGGAGGAGGCTTTTAAAAAGTTGCTCAACAGCATAATCATCATCTCTTCGGAGTAACCAAAATGGCTGATTTTGACGGCCGAGATCATCGCCGTATAAGCCGAAATCCCAGGGAACATCGGGATCACCGCGGCGACGGTAAATATCTTCGGGTGCGCCAGATACCAGCGCGACCACTGAATGCCGATACTACCGACCAGTAACGCGGCGAGAAAGGTGGCCCATTCTATATTGAAGCCTGCGCTCATCATCACCATCCGCGAGCCGTGGCCGATAGCGCCCAGTAACGCGCACCAGCGCAGCGCGCGCTGTGGGACGTTGAACACCATCGCAAAGCCGACAGCAGGGATGGCCGCCAGCGCCATATCCTGCGCCAGGTCGAAAAGATAAGAGATTATGCCCATCCGCGTAGCCCCCACATGGTCATTGCCATTACCACCCCGATACAGGTCGCCAGCGTCAGCAGGCTGGCGATCGCCCAGCGGGCCAGCCCGGTATTGATATGGCCCTTGAACATATCGGCCACGGCGTTAATTAACGGAAAGCCGGGAACCAGCAACAGCACGCTGGCGGCCATGGCGATAGTCGGCGTCTCGCTAAATGCCGGCAGACGCAGCATCAGCCCGGAAATGGTGGTGGCGACAAAGGCGGTAATGCAGAAATTAATCTGCGGATGCATGGAACGGTGGGTTAGCAGCTGGCGAATATACATGGCGACGGTACTGGCGAAGAAGGTAACCACCGCGCCATCCCAACCGCCGTTGTTCAATTTACAAAAGCAGGCGCAGGAGAGGCCGACCATTAATACCAGTAGCCAGCGCGGGTAGCGTAAGGGTTTGATCTGCGAGAAGCGCTTCTCGACGTCTTTGTAATCCAACAGCTTATGTTCGGCCATGATCACAATATGCTGTACCTCCGTCACCACATGCATGTTAATTCCGCGATCGCTGTTTTTACGCGTGGAGGTGAGACATTCGCCGTCTTTAATCGTGGTGAGCACGATCGCATTAGAGGAGATAGCGCTTTCAACGCTATCCATACCTAACGCCCGCCCGAGGCGGGTAGAAAGCTCCTCAACCAGCGCGCTTTCCGCACCATGCTGGAGTAAGTAAAGGGCACACTGGATGCACAACCGGGTGACGGCGCGCTGCTCTGATTTATCTGCCTGCATAAGTACCTGCTGTCCGCGTCTCTATTGATACTTGTACCTGAACTCCACCCCGTTGTGCGGCGTGCCGGATCAAACAATGTGCAAAAATTGCTCCATCAATGGCGTTGGCTGAAATTTGAACCGCGCCACACTTTCACCACTTCGTTGGAAAGTGCAATTTTTACCGCCATTCATCCCTTCTTTTTCCCGTTTGAGTTATCAAAAATGCATCCAGGAACTTTTAGTAAACAAAAAATAAACAAATAATTAACCTTTGAGAGCGAGTACCCCATGAGAACACAGGTTGCCATTATTGGCGCGGGCCCTTCGGGGCTACTGTTAGGCCAACTGCTGCATAACGCTGGTATTCATACCGTCATCCTTGAGCGTCAGAGCGCGGAATATGTGCTGGGACGTATACGGGCGGGGATCCTCGAAAACGGTACCGTCGAGCTATTGCGCGAAGCGGGGGTAGCAAAGCGAATGGATGCGGAAGGGCTGGTTCATCATGGCGTGGAGTTTTTATTTGAAGGCCAGCGGGTACCGGTACCGCTCAGCGAGTTGACCGGCGGTAAAAGCGTGATGGTCTACGGCCAGACCGAAGTCACCCGTGACCTGATGGCGGCAAGACGCGACAGCGGCGCGCCGATTATTTATGGCGTTAGCGAGGTGGCAATCGAGGATGTTAAGAGCGACCGACCGGTGGTCTCTTACGTGAGCGGCGGCGAAAAGTGTCGCCTGGAGTGCGATTTTATTGCCGGTTGCGATGGTTTCCACGGCGTTTCGCGGCAAAGCATTCCACGTGACATTCTCAAAGAGTATGAAAGCGTGTGGCCGTTTGGCTGGTTAGGTTTGCTGGCGGACACGCCGCCGGTAAATCCGGAGCTGATTTACGCCCATCACGAACGGGGATTTGTATTATGTAGTCAGCGCTCACTCACTCGCAGCCGCTATTATCTGCAGGTGCCGTTAAGCGATAACGTCTCGGCATGGTCAGATGAACGCTTCTGGAATGAGTTAAAGCGGCGTCTGCCGGAGGATCTGGCAAGTAAGGTAGTGACTGGTCACTCACTTGAGAAAAGCATTGCGCCGCTGCGCAGCTATGTCGTCGAGCCGATGCAGTATGGCCGGCTATTTCTGGTCGGCGATGCTGCGCATATCGTACCGCCAACCGGCGCGAAGGGGCTTAATCTGGCGGCGTCGGATGTCAATTATTTATGGCGGATCCTGCGCGAGTATTATCGCCATGGCCGTGCGGACCTGCTTGCGAGCTATTCGCGCTTCGCTCTCGACCGCGTATGGAAAGGGGAGAGATTCAGCTGGTTTATGACTCGCCTGCTGCATGACTTCCCTGAACAAACTGATTTCGATAAAAAAATGCAGGCTGCTGACCGCCGCTACTATCTGGGGTCTCGCGCAGGGCTGACGACGATTGCCGAAAATTATGTGGGTTTGCCGATGGAGCAGGTAACGTAACGGCTAACGAAAACCGGAGATGCCATGTCGACCGCAAGTACGATCCCTGTTTTTAAATTATATGGCGAAGAGCGCGGTTGGCCGACGCCGGATCTGCTGCATTGTGAATCCATTTTACAGCGCAGCAGCCTTTATGAGTGGCATATCCGCGTGCATCAACATGCCGAAATGGTGCAGCTATTGTATCTGCACAAGGGGCGCGCTGAAATCGAAGTTGAGGGCGCGACGAGGGTCATGACCGAAGCCTGTATTCAGGTTGTGCCGGCATTATGCATTCATGGCTTCCGTTTTTCCCCCGGTACTCAGGGATTTGTCCTGTCGCTTTCATTGCCGCTGCTGAGCCGCTTTGAAAGCCAGTTTGGTCGAACGCTTGATGTGCTATCACAGCCGCAGTGCGTGGCGGTAAAACGCTCACGTGGCCATATTCACTCGCTGTTTACCGCTTTGCGTGAAGAGTACTGCGAGGAGCATGATGCGCGAGAAATGATGCTGCATTCGCTGCTGGGGGCGCTCCTGGTCTGGTTAAACCGCCAGTGTCAGCCGACATCGGTGACAGAAGACAAAGCCGAACGTAAGCGCAGCGTCATGCGCCATTTTTCCCGCCTGATTGAAAGCCATTACCGGGAGCATCTGCCGCTGGCTGAATATGCAAAGCTAGTGGGGCTTTCCACAACGCATTTAAATTATTTGTGTCGTGAATTTCATGGCTGCAGCGCATTAGGCGTCTTACATCGACGCTTAATGTTAGAAGCGCGGCGTAACCTGCAATATACCAGCATGACCATCACACAACTTTCTGATTATTTAGGGTTTACTGACGCTGCTTATTTTTCGAGATTCTTTCGGCGATATAGCGGAATCTCGCCAAAAGCATTTAGGAAAGAAATTAAATAAGTTATTTATTTAATTCTTAAGGTAATTTTTCTAATGAGGGCTTTAATTTTTCTAATTTATTGATGGCATCATTTTGTGTTAGGGTAAATCGTTGGTGAGAGTAATAGTTATATATCCCTCACGGTTATGGAATTAACTTCAGGGCGTGCATTATGCCCACCAGGGACGATAAAGATTCAATAGGTGAAATAATATTATAGTAGCCATTCATCCGTCATTTATTTCGGGTGTGAATCTTTGACAGGATGCGGAGGTTTTATGTTGCCAGGACAAGGTAAATTTGGCGTCATTATTAGTAGAATACCGGTTATGCAATCCGGCCTGAAGGCTATTTTAAGGGAACATCTTCCTGATTACGAACTAAGTTTCTGTGGTTCGCAGGATGAACTCACGTTACTGCAGCTTCGCCGCGCCGTACTGGTCGTCGTTGACCTCTCCGGACACATTGAACGCCCGCGAGATATTTGTGAGCATTATTATTCGTTAATGAATCAATACCGGGATATTCACTGGATTTTTATGGTTGGCCACTCCTGCTTCCCTTTGGCAGTCGAGTTTCTCATGCGGCCGGAGAGTTCGCTGATTTCTGATAGCGAGCCGGTAAGACGTTTCATTGAAGTCATCCGCGCCGGCAAACTTTCTGCTGAGAGAATTAGCCAGACACTTTTTTCACCCGAGATGGATAACTTAGGTGATGACGCTGGCGAGACGGTCATCTTAACTTTTTCAGAACGCAAAGTTTTGCGGCTTCTGGCAAAAGGGTGGGGAATTAACCAGATTGCTGCCTTGTTGAAAAAGAGCAATAAAACGATAAGCGCGCAGAAAAATAGCGCCATGCGCCGACTTTCGTTACGCAGTAATGCAGAAATGTATGCCTGGATCAATAGCGCTCAAGGAATGAAGGAACTGAATCTGTATTCAGCCTATGGAGATAACACGGAATGGAAAAAAATCTCACAACACGATGTGTCGCTATCGTAGAAAAATGCGCAATGACTGAGACGGCGCTTCGTTACATTTTAAGTAACGATGCGGGTAAAAGATATAGCATTCATTTTTATAAAGATACTCAGGCTCTAAAGCGCGAATTCGCTTCCAAAAACTTTATTGCCGTTATTTTTTCTCTTTCCGGTAGCAGGCGTATTCGTCTGGAAAGCCTGCTCTTCTTACACGAGATTGCGCAAACTCGTCCCGAAATACAGCGAATCGTACTGGCGGATAATACGGCGGAAATGCGTCTGATCAGCCATCTGACGCCATCAAGCCCGCAAACTATCCTCAATAAATCATCTTGTCTTACTCGCCTGCAAGAACGTTTACTGCAGCTAATTGAACAGGCGCCGCTGGACAAAGAAAGTATTCTCAATCGCAGCTATAGCTCCTGCGGGCAAATTCTTAGCCCAACCGAGCATACGATCCTGCGTTACATGACTTACGGCTATTCACTGCCCGAAATAGCCACCCGGCTTGATAGAAATATCAAAACCATTCGCGCGCATAAATTTAATGCAATGACCAAACTGGGTGTGAACTCTGACATTGGCTTGCTCAGCGCGGCAGACATTCTGCTGTGTCTGCCGGCTAATAATGACGACGGCCGGGGAATGCGCCTGGCGCAATAACTGGCAATCTACAGGCAGACGTCGACCCAGTCGGCTTCTGTCAGTTGCGCCATACGTTCAGGTGAAATTCGTACCGCGCTATGAATAGCCCCCGCTGCTGGCAGAACTTCGGGATATTGTTTGAGCGAGATATCGCAGTAAACCGGCAGCGGATTTTCCAGGCCAAACGGGCAGACGCCGCCGACGGGATGGCCAGTGAGCGTAACGACTTCATCGCTGCTGAGCATGCGCGCTTTCGCCCCGAAAGCGTCTTTCAGTTTTTTATTATCAAGCCGGGCATCACCTTTGGCGACGATTAATATAACCCGGTCTTTTACTTTTAAAGATAAAGTCTTAGCGATTTGCCCCGGCTCGACTCGATGCGCGGCGGCGGCAAGCGCAACGGTCGCCGTGCTTTGATTCAATTCGATGATTTCAATATCGGGGGCATGTTCAGCAAAAAACTGCCTCACGGACTGCAGACTCATGGGGTTCTCCTGATAGTTTTCCGCTTAAATCTGTCACAAGGCCGGAAATCTGTAAATATTGTCGATAGATAATCAGGAATTATTCTGATTTCTGGATCTTCTTCACAATCGCCGCAACCGGTTACTGTAACCGGTTGCAGTATGACCTTCGTCGATGAATACTGACAAGGTAACTCCCTGTAGCAAAGATAACTAACAGCCGCGCGTGAGATATTCCTGCTGACAATATGGCGACCTTAAACCCCGGGTAGCTACTGTCCATACGCAGTTAATTTCAGCATAGCGGCAAGATTACCGTTGTTGGGCCTGTTTCGATAGCCTGTCAGGAGGGCTGCTATGTCTGCTAACCATGCTGCGTTTAATCTGATATTTCGCTTTGTAGAGAACTATATAAGTCCCGTTGCCGGGCGCATTTCTTCGCAGCGCCACGTCATGGCTATTCGTGACGGATTTATCTCGGCCATGCCGTTTATGATCGTGGGTTCCTTTCTCTTAGTCTTCGCTTATCCGCCTTTTTCGCCGGATACTACCTGGGGCTTCGCCCGCGCCTGGCTGGATTTGGCTAAAGAGTTCGAAGGACGCATTCTGACGCCTTTTGATATGACCATGGGCATCATGTCCATTTATATCTGCGCGGCGATTTCCTACAACCTGGGCAAGCATTATGAAAAGGCGCACCAGCTCGATCCTTTCATGTGCGCCATGCTGTCGATCATGGCGTTCCTGCTGATCGCTGCGCCAAAAACCAATGGCAGTTTGCCGGTTGATAGTCTTGGCGGCACCGGGATCTTTACCGCGATCCTGGTGGCGATTTATTGCGTGGAGATGATGCGATTCCTGAAGGCGCACAATATCGGGATCCGTCTTCCGGATCAGGTGCCGCCGATGATCAAAAACTCGTTCGATTTGCTGATCCCGGTCCTGGTGGTGGTGCTGACGCTCTATCCGTTGAGTCTGTTTATCCAGCATCATTTCGACATGCTGATCCCGCAGGCCATCATGGCTATCTTTAAGCCATTGGTCTCTGCCGCAGATTCATTACCGGCCATTCTGCTGGCAGTGTTGATTGGCCACCTGCTGTGGTTCGCAGGGATTCACGGGGCGGCGATTGTCTCCGGCATGCTGCAGATGTTCTGGCTCACTAATCTGGGGATGAACCAGCAGGCCCTGGCGCAGGGCGCGCCGCTGCCGCATATTTTTATGGAAGCGTTCTGGACGTTCTTCATCGTTGTCGGCGGTTCCGGCGCAACTATGGGGCTGGTGTTCTGCTATCTGCGCAGCCGTTCCGCGCATTTGCGCTCTATCGGCCGTTTAAGCGTGGTGCCAAGCCTGTTTAACATTAACGAGCCGGTTATCTTTGGCACGCCTATCGTGATGAACCCGGTATTCTTTATTCCGTTCCTGCTGGCGCCGATGGTTAACGCGGTGATTGCCTGGGCGGCCATGAAGTTGGATCTGATCGGTCGTGTTATCTCCGTTGTGCCGTGGACGGCGCCGGCGCCGATTGGCGGCGCATGGGCGTTGGGATGGGATTTCCGCGCGGCGATTCTGGTCGTTGTCCTCGCTTGCGTATCGGCTATCATCTACTTCCCGTTCTTTAAAGTGTACGAAAAGCAACTGCTGGCGCAGGAAGCTGAAGAGGCGCAGCGCGCGGCGCAGGAGAGCGAGCAGACCGCATAAAATGACAACGGGCGGCATATTGCCGCCCGTCAGGTAATTACTTTAACGTGCAGTCGCCGCATTGTTGAACGTCCGGCAGGCGATAACGCTGACAGCAAGTTCGACGTACCAGCAGCCCTTCGCGCAGGACTACCGTTCGCCACAGCGGGTTATCCTCGCCACTGGCCTGTTGTTTTGCAAAAAAACAGTGTTGACGTAGCGCGTTCACCTGCTCGTCGCCAAGCAGATTTTTCATTTCACCGAGATACCAGTTAATCAGATAGCCGGTATTGCTCCAGATAAGCTTACCGTTAATGTCGCCGGTAGCTTCCAGCGCTTCCACCACCGGTTTCAGGGCTTTATTGACCAACATATCCATACGCGCTTGCGCGGGAAGCATCAACGCATCATGGTCGGCATGCACGTCAATCCAGAAGCAAGCCGCGCGCCCGCTTTCATGGAATTCAACGCGAAAATGCTCCGGTTCAAGGCTAATTGCCTGTTCTTCCGTAAGCAACGCAAGCATTAGCGGCGGCACCAGCAGGCCGATATACCACTGCGCCCACAGTGAAAGCAGGGGTTTTTGTTCGCGCGGTTGGCTGGGCTGATGGCGATAAATATGGTCGGAATAGGTGGACAGTAATGAACTAAGGGACGTTGGTCGTGACCATTCCGCGAGGGGTAGAGCAAACGGGGGAGCTTCTTCATCCAGACGCAGGAAATCCAGTAGATGCGGGCGTACCGCAGCGATCTTTTCCCGTACCGCATTCGCCAATGCATGCTCGACGGGCGCAAGCGGCGCACGCCAGATGATGTCATCGCTGAAGGAGAAGGTACGGTAAGCCATCAGATTTCCAGATACAAATCTAAATGATAATGATTGCTGATACTAGTTGTTCGTTGCAGGGAGCGCAAGCGATTTGTCAGCGCCGCATATCCCTCGCGGCGGGCTGGAAGCGTTAGTTGACGAGAATGATATTACGTCCCTGGTTTTTGGCTTCATATAGCGCGCTATCGGCGCGTTTTATCGCACTGTCGATGTCGCCACTCACCAGAGGGGTCATCCCGATACTGATAGTGACATGAGTGGCGACGCTTTCGTTAAAACGATGCGCGATTTTTAAATCGTAAACCCGTTGGCGAATACGCTCTGCTGTCTGGAAGGCGGATTCCGCCGAGCTGCTGGTCAGCACCACCATAAACTCTTCACCGCCAAAGCGAGCGACGATATCGCGTGAACGCACGGAATTACGAATCGCCGCGGATACCTGGATTAGCGCCTGGTCGCCCATCATATGGCCATAGTTATCGTTGTAGGCTTTGAAATGGTCAATATCCAAAAGCAGGATGAAATGTTCGCAGGTATCCACTGCCAGGATGTTATCCATCCGGTTTTGCAGGCCACGGCGGTTATACAGGCCGGTTAATGGATCAAGCATACTGAGATCGTTCAGGGTGTTACGCTCTTGCAACAGTTTATCCATTAGCCCTTGGGTAAAATTATCGCTGCGCTTTTGCATAATGTTTTGCAACGTAATTCCAGCAACTGGCAGGACAAAGCAGTAAAACATCCGCATCCACTGTTCGCCGCCGGCCAGTACCAGACACACCATAAAAGTCGGTAGCGAATGTAGAGTAAAGGCAATGATATTGTTAGAAAAAGCGATAGTTCCAATAAACAGGATGCTTAATAAGGCAATAACCAGAAAGTTAAAATGTGGAGGTGGTAACAATGAGGCTTTTATTACGATGTGCCAGGCCCATAGCATGCCAAATAACAGAGAAATAACAGGAATATTTATTTTCTGTTTTGGAAATTTCCAATTCCATAACAAGAACCCCAGGCTGGCGGCACAGATCAGCGAACTCGGCAGCGTGACGGTGACAATGGTAAACAGCGGACTGAGCAGCGACAGAGCGGCAGAAACACAATTAAGTAATAAAAAAAGTCGTAAGGAATACTGATATTTTTGCTCGTAATGAGCCCGCCAGGTTTGTGCAGTCATATTGGTACTATCATTATTAGTAGTTAAGTTTCAAGATGATGGCTGCCAAAGGGGAAAGATATAAAACAACACGTAATATAAGGCTATCTGCGCAAATGATCAGACAATGTAATATATAGATTTAATTTGCTTAATTTATCATCCCAATGAATGTATGTCATTACTCCTGAATGCAAGAGTAATAAAAGTTAAACTCTCCGGCATGACAAATGATAAAAATTATCATATGATATTGGTTATCATTATCGTTGTGAGAGGCGAAACCATGTTGCAGCGAGCTTTAGGGAGTGGTTGGGGAATTCTGCTGCCGGGCGTACTGGTGATGGCGTTAGGCATGATTGGCCTGCCGGTGGAAGCCTGGCGCGTGATGATTGTGCTGGGGTTACTACTATCGGCGGCAATGATCTGGCACCGTCAGTTACGTCATTTCGTACTGTTGCCGTCAAGCGTAGCGCTGGTCAGTGGAATAATGCTGATCATGTTGAATTTGAAGCTGATGGGATAAAACAGAGAAGGGTAAGAATATTGGTGCGAGGGGGGGGACTTGAACCCCCACGTCCGTAAGGACACTAACACCTGAAGCTAGCGCGTCTACCAATTCCGCCACCTTCGCACAGTATTCTTAATCTGATATCGCCTCGTTGGTGCGAGGGGGGGGACTTGAACCCCCACGTCCGTAAGGACACTAACACCTGAAGCTAGCGCGTCTACCAATTCCGCCACCTTCGCCCAGTGCGAGCAATATCAACGTGGATTATGGTGCAGGGGGGGGACTTGAACCCCCACGTCCGTAAGGACACTAACACCTGAAGCTAGCGCGTCTACCAATTCCGCCACCTTCGCATACCATCGACACTAAAAAGTATCGTTACCACGGAGGCGCATTCTAGTGGTTTTCGGCGACACGTCAATAGTTAATTATGCAGGTTTTCTCGATTGCTGCAAAAATGGGCTATTCAGAGCGAAGGGAAGGCCTGGCGGCACGTCGAGCATGCCGCCGATGGGAAAAGAAGATTATTTCCTGGCCTGGCGAGTCATCACCGTGCGGTAAACTTTGAAACGGCCGGTTTGGGCGATCACTTCGTGGAAGCCAAACGTCTCATCCAGCACCTGCGGATACGGCAGGAAGGCGTTGGCAACGATGCGCAGTTCGCCGCCGCTGTTCAGATGGCGGACCGCGCCGCGGATCAGCGCCTGCGCCGCTTCAAGACTGGTCTGCAGGCCGTCATGGAATGGCGGATTTGAGATGATCATGTCAAAACGGCCGTTGACTTCAGAGAAGACGTTACTGGCAAAAACCTCGCCTTCAAAACCATTCGCGGCAAGCGTCGCGCGGCTGGCTTCGACCGCCGGAGCGCTGACGTCGCATAGCGTCAGGCGTACCTTCGGTGAATGACTGGCCAGTACCGTGGCAAGCACCCCGGCGCCGCAGCCGACATCGAGCACTTTACCTTTGGTGTGCGGTTGCAGGGTCGACAGCAGCAGCTGGCTGCCGACATCGAGGCCGTCGCGGCTGAACACGCCCGGCAGCGTTTTAATGGTCAGATTATCGAGCGTGTACTCGTTCCAGTACTGTTCGGCGTTGAAGGAGGGCTGTTTTTCCAGACGGCCGTGGTAGAGACCGCAGCGGCGGGCGCTATCCACTTTACTTAGCGGCGCGTATTCGGCGAGCATTTGCTCGGCGCTACGTACGCCGCTGCGGTTTTCGCCGATCACAAAAATATCGATCCCCACCGGCAGCAGAGAGAGCAGGTTCATCAGTTGGAACTGCGCTTCTGGCTTGTTCTTCGGCCAGTAGTAGATCAGGGTATCGCAATCGGCGACGTCGGCGGCCTCGGCCACTAAGCTAAAACGAACGTTGTCGCCCATCTGGCGATTCAGGACCTGCCAGTGGTGGAATTGTTGGGTATGAGCGCGGCTGCCCGCGGTATCCAGACGTGCAGGCAGGTCATCCTGCAGGTCACCGGCAAACAGAACGCGGGCGGACTCGAAATCATCACTGTGGCGCAGCAAGACTTCACTTGCCGGGGTAAAAGCTGACATGAAACACTCCTTCAATAAGACTGGCGCCGATTATAGTAGTTTGTTGGCGCAGATACGACGGATTTGCTATATTGCGCGCTTGTTTAACAGGAGTGTTTCGCTATGACTTCCCGACGAGACTGGCAATTACAGCAACTGGGAATTACCCAGTGGTCGCTGCGTCGCCCGGGGGCGTTGCAGGGCGAAATCGCTATCTCGCTTCCTGAACATATTCGTCTGGTGATGGTGGCGGAAACCCCGCCGTCGCTGACTGAACCGCTTATTAGCGATATTCTGCGCGCGCTCTCGATTCGCGCCGATCAGGTACTGCAGCTTACGCCGGACCGGGTAGCGATGCTGCCGCAAAATAGCCGCTGCAACAGCTGGCGACTGGGCTGCGAGACGCCGCTGTCGCTGGCGGGCGCCCAGGTCTCGACGCCCGTTTTTGATGAACTTCAGAGCAGCGCGCCGGCTCGCATCGCGCTCTGGCAACAAATCTGCGCACATGAACACGATTTCTACCCTCAGCACGGCTGATTTATCCAAAGCCTGGCAAATCGAAAAACGCGCCCACGCTTTTCCGTGGAGCGAACAAACCTTTGCCAGCAATCAGGGTGAACGTTATCTGAATTACCAACTGGCAGTGGATGGAGAAATGGCGGCATTTGCCATTACTCAGATTGTCCTTGATGAAGCGACGCTTTTTAACATCGCCGTCGACCCCGCCTACCAGCGCCGCGGCCTGGGACGGGAACTGCTGGAACATGTTATTGATGAAGTAGAAAAACTCGGCGTCGTCACGCTGTGGCTGGAGGTGCGGGCATCGAATGTCGCCGCCATCGCGCTCTACGAAAGCTTAGGCTTTAACGAGGCGACTATCCGCCGCAATTACTACCCTACGGCCGACGGGCGTGAAGACGCAATTATCATGGCTCTGCCAATCAGTATGTAAGACAAGGTGAAACGATGAAATGGGACTGGATTTTCTTTGATGCCGATGAAACGTTGTTTACGTTTGACTCTTTCAGCGGTTTACAGCGGATGTTTCTCGACTATAGCGTGACATTTACCGCCAAAGATTTTCAGGACTATCAGGCCGTTAATAAGCCGCTGTGGGTGGATTATCAAAACGGCGCCATCACCTCGCTACAATTACAGCATCAGCGTTTTGATAGCTGGGCGGAACGTTTGAACGTCCCTCCGGGCGAACTGAACGACGCTTTCATGAATGCGATGGCGGAAATCTGCGCGCCGCTGCCGGGCGCCGTATCGCTGCTGAATGCGCTGCAGGGCAAGGTAAAAATGGGCATCATCACCAACGGTTTTACCTCGTTGCAGCAGACTCGACTGGAACGAACAGGCCTGCGCGATCACTTTGATTTGCTGATTATTTCTGAGGAAGTCGGCGTCGCGAAGCCGGATGCGCGTATCTTCGATTACGCGCTGGCGCAAGCGGGTAATCCGTCGCGCGACAGGGTATTGATGGTTGGCGATACCGCCGAGTCGGATATCCGCGGCGGCGTCAATGCCGGGCTTGCCACCTGTTGGTTGAATGCGCACCAGCAAACGCTGCCGGCAGACCTGCAGCCAGACTGGACGGTGACCTCTTTAAGCGAACTGGAGCAACTCCTGTGTAAACACTAATTGCCTCCCCCCCATTGATGGGTAAAATAGCCGCAATTTTTCGTATTCCACATGCGCGGCCCATTGCCGCGTTTACTTAGAAGATTGAATTATGACGTTGTCTCCTTATCTGCAAGAGGTGGCTAAACGCCGCACTTTTGCCATTATTTCTCACCCGGATGCCGGTAAGACCACCATCACTGAAAAAGTGCTGCTGTTCGGACAGGCGATTCAGACCGCAGGTACCGTGAAGGGCCGTGGTTCCAGCCAGCATGCTAAATCCGACTGGATGGAAATGGAAAAGCAGCGTGGGATCTCGATTACCACCTCGGTGATGCAGTTCCCGTACCATGACAGCCTGGTTAACCTGCTGGATACCCCGGGGCACGAAGACTTCTCCGAAGATACTTACCGTACCCTGACGGCGGTTGACTGCTGTCTGATGGTTATCGATGCGGCGAAAGGCGTCGAAGATCGTACCCGCAAGCTGATGGAAGTTACCCGTCTGCGCGATACGCCGATCCTCACCTTTATGAACAAACTCGACCGTGATATCCGCGATCCGATGGAATTGCTGGATGAAGTCGAAAATGAGCTGAAAATCGGCTGCGCGCCGATTACCTGGCCTATCGGCTGCGGCAAGCTGTTTAAAGGGGTTTATCATCTTTATAAAGATGAAACTTACCTCTATCAGACCGGTAAAGGGCACACCATTCAGGAAGTGCGCGTGGTTAAGGGGTTGAATAACCCTGAACTCGATGCCGCGGTGGGCGACGATTTGGCGCAGCAGCTGCGCGATGAACTGGAACTGGTGCAGGGCGCTTCGAACGAGTTCGATAAAGAACTGTTCCTGGCGGGCGAAATTACTCCGGTGTTCTTCGGGACCGCATTAGGCAACTTCGGCGTGGATCATATGCTGGATGGCCTGGTGGAGTGGGCGCCGGCGCCGATGCCGCGTAACACTGATACCCGTGAAGTGACGGCTACAGAAGAGAAATTCACCGGCTTCGTGTTTAAGATTCAGGCCAACATGGACCCGAAACACCGCGACCGCGTGGCCTTTATGCGCGTGGTTTCCGGCAAATACGAGAAAGGCATGAAGCTGCGTCAGGTGCGTATCGGCAAAGACGTGGTGATTTCCGACGCGCTGACCTTTATGGCGGGCGATCGTTCGCACGTTGAAGAAGCCTACCCTGGCGATATTATCGGTCTGCATAACCACGGCACCATTCAGATTGGCGACACCTTTACCCAGGGCGAAATGATGAAGTTCACCGGTATTCCGAACTTCGCGCCGGAACTGTTCCGTCGTATTCGCCTGAAAGATCCGCTGAAGCAGAAACAGCTGCTGAAAGGGCTGGTACAGCTGTCTGAAGAGGGTGCGGTACAGGTCTTCCGTCCGATCGCTAATAACGATCTGATCGTTGGCGCCGTCGGCGTGCTGCAGTTTGACGTGGTGGTAGCGCGTCTGAAAAGCGAATACAACGTTGAAGCGATTTACGAATCCGTTAACGTGGCCACCGCGCGTTGGGTTGAATCGACAGACGTGAAGAAATTCGAAGAGTTTAAGCGTAAGAACGAAGTTCAGCTGGCGCTGGATGGCGGCGATAATCTGACCTATATCGCCCCGACGATGGTGAACCTGAACCTGACGCAAGAGCGTTACCCTGACGTGGTGTTCCGCAAAACCCGCGAGCACTAATGCCTCTCTGGAGCGCGGCGACGCTGCGCTCCAGCCTGTTTTACCCGTCTCTCTCCTTACCATAGAAAGTTCTTAAATCTGCGCGAATCGTAGCTTTTTTATTCAAACCCTCCGCCGCATCTCCGCTCATCTACTATATTTATTAAGCACTTTTCAGAAACCTGGCTGAATAAACAGCCATGTGTTTTACCAAAGCAGACATCGTGAGGGCATACCAATGACCAGACTAAAGAGCGCCAGGCTATTGCTGCCTCTCTTCTTAGGCTCAGCGTTGATAAGCGCCTCGACCTATGCGGAAACCACCGTCACAGATAGCGCCAAGGCTGCCGCGACCAGCGCCGGAGACAGCGTCGATAAATCGATCAACAAGGTTGGCGATTTTATGGATGACAGCACGATCACCGCCCGTGTCAAAGCGGCGCTGATCGATGACAAAAGGATCCGTAGTACCGATATCTCGGTGAAAACGGAAAACAAAGTGGTGACCTTAAGCGGAACGGTGGAGAGCGCTGAGCAAAAATCACAGGCCGTTAGCGCGGCGAAAGGCGTCGAAGGGGTGAGTTCGGTAAGCGATAAGCTGACCGTGGCGGGTGAAAAATCGGCAAGCCTGAAGGGCTATGCTGGCGACACCGCTATCACCAGCGAAGTCAAAGCCAAACTGCTCGCGGACGATATCGTTCCGTCGCGTAAGGTGACGGTTGAAACCAGTGACGGGGTCGTTCATCTCTCCGGAACCCTGGAATCGAGCAAGCAGGTCGATCGCGCGGCAGACATTGCCAAAGCGGTTACCGGTGTTAAGAGCGTGAAGAACGATCTTAAAGTGCAGTAAGGGTATTTATTAAAAGATATCGCCAGCGGCGAGACCGCTGAGCGAGTTGTACGCAGGGTTGATGTATGCGCGGCCTGAGCGCGCAGAAAAGCGACCGTTAATCATATGGTAAGGAGAACAGTATGTTTAGATGGGGCATTATTTTTCTGATCATCGCGTTAATTGCCGCCGCATTGGGTTTTGGTGGTCTGGCGGGTACCGCGGCGTGGGCGGCTAAAATCGTCTTTGTTGTCGGTATTATCATTTTCCTGGTCAGCCTGTTTACCGGGCGAAAACGACCCTAGAGGCGATGTGCCGAAAGGCGTGAATCAATAACCGCGCAGTGATGACATAACGTCTTACATAAAGCCAGTCAATGTGACTGGCTTTTGCGGTTTCAGGGGACGACAATTTGCGTTACTTTAATGACAGAAAATAGACAAACAGGAAAGCAGGGTGGGGCAACGCATTCCCGTGACGTTGGGCAATATCGCCCCGTTAGCGGTAAAACCCTTCCGTCCAGGCAAATTGGCTCTGGTGTGTGAAGGCGGTGGTCAGAGAGGTATTTTCACAGCCGGGGTTCTGGACGAATTCATGCGCGCTGGATTTAACCCTTTCGACCTGATGCTCGGCACTTCCGCTGGCGCGCAAAACATCTCCGCTTATATCTGTAATCAGCAGGGCTACGCCCGTAAAGTCATTACGCGTTACACCACCTCGCGGCAATTTTTTGACCCGATGCGCTTCGTACGCGGCGGCAATCTTATCGATCTCGATTGGCTGGTCGATTCCACTGCACAACAAATGCCGCTGGCGATGAACTATGCCGAGGAGCAGTTCGCGCTAGGTAAAGAGTTGTGGATGTGCGCCTGCCGCGGTGACGACTACACGGCAAACTATTTTTCCCCTACCCGCCAGACCTGGCTTGATCTGATCCGCGCCTCCAGCGCCATTCCAGGTTTTTACCGTAGCGGTGTCCTGCTGGATGGCGTGAACTACCTCGATGGCGGCGTCAGCGACGCGATCCCTGTGCAGGAGGCGGCGCGCCGCGGCGCGCAGACTATTGTGGTTATCCGTACCGTCCCTTCGCAGATGTTCTACACTCCGCAGTGGTTTAAACGGATGGAGCGCTGGCTGGGGGAAAGCAGTTTGCAGCCTTTTGTGAACCTGGTACAGCACCACGAAACCACCTATCGCGCGACGCAGCAGTTTATTGAAAAGCCGCCGGGTAAACTGCGGATATTCGAAATCTATCCGCAGCGGCCACTGCGCAGTATGGCGCTTGGCAGCCGTCTGCCGGCGCTGCTGGAAGATTATAAAACCGGGCGCCAGTGCGGCCGCTACTTCCTCGCCACGGTAGGGAAACTGCTGACCGAGCAACCGCCGCTGTTACGTCATGCGCCGCGTGTGGCAATGCCGACGCCGGTGGTGGTGCCGCCGCTGCCGGTAGCTAACGAAACGCCGCAACAGGCGATTATCACCGCGCCGCAGGCTAATGACCCCAGCTTTAATAACGAGGATCTGGCGTGACGTTACGCTTTATTGATACCCACTGTCATTTCGATTTTCCCCCATTTACAGAGGATGAGCCGGCGAGTATCGCACGGGCGGCGCAGGCCGGCGTTGGGCGCATAATCGTGCCGTCGATATCCGCCGCGAGCTTTGCTCGCGTGCTGGCGCTGGCGGAGCAACACGAGCCGCTGTATGCCGCGTTAGGGATGCATCCCATTGTTATCGAACAGCATGATGACCGCGGGTTAGCGCAACTGGAAAGCTATCTTGCACAGCGTCATCCGAAACTCGTGGCAGTCGGGGAGATTGGCCTCGATCTCTACCGCGACGATCCGCAATACGATCGCCAACAGGCGCTGCTGGAAGCGCAATTGCGGCTGGCAAAGCGTTACGATTTGCCGGTGATCCTGCATTCGCGCCGCACCCACGATAAGCTGGCGATGTTGCTAAAAAAACATAACCTGCCGCGCGCCGGGGTGGTGCATGGTTTTGCCGGCAGCCTGCAGCAGGCGGAACGTTTTGTACAGCTGGGCTATAAGATTGGCGTTGGCGGTACCATTACCTATCCCCGCGCCAGCAAAACTCGCGATGTTATGGCGCGTCTGCCGCTTTCTTCGCTGCTGCTGGAAACCGATGCTCCGGATATGCCGCTGAATGGTTTTCAGGGACAGCCGAACCGCCCGGAACAGGCGGCCCGCGTCTTTGACTCGCTCTGCGAACTGCGCGCGGAACCGGCGCAGGAAATTGAAGCGGCACTACTGGCGAATACCAAAAACCTCTTTACCGCGCTAACCCTCTAACGACCCACATACTGGACAACGTCGTCCCCGGCTCTGGTCGGGTGTGACAATCCCATCATTTTTTATAAATATAAAATTCATTAAGTTTCAATCAGAAAGTATATTTATGGCCAGGATTTGCACAATTTGTGCGCCATGACGTCGAGATAACTCGTTTTGATATGTTAGAATAATAACATCACCATGAACTTCGGTTTGCCGATTATGCTTAAACAGGAGATGACGGTGAGGCTGGCGGGAATTGCTGGTTAATTGTGATTTTTATCACGTTACAGTAATGCAAATTAGTAATTAGTTTTCATTAACTGTGATGAATGTCGAAGTGTAATGGCGAGCGGTTGTTACAATAGTAACAGGCTCGCAAGGTGAACAAACTATTGAACCGGCAATACGCCGTCGGAGTATGAAATGACTGATTTGAAAGCAAGCAGCCTGCGCGCGTTGAAACTGATGGATCTGACCACCCTGAACGATGACGACACCAATGAGAAGGTGATCGCTCTGTGTCATCAGGCGAAAACGCCGGTGGGCAATACCGCTGCGGTCTGCATCTACCCGCGTTTTATCCCGATTGCCCGTAAGACGCTGAACGAACAAGGAACGCCGGATATCCGCATCGCGACGGTGACTAACTTCCCGCATGGTAATGACGATATCGATATCGCGCTGGCGGAAACCCGCGCGGCAATCGCTTATGGCGCGGATGAAGTGGATGTGGTTTTCCCGTACCGCGCGCTAATCGCGGGTAACGAGCAGGTGGGTTTTGATCTGGTGAAAGCTTGTAAAGAAGCCTGTGCGGCGGCGAATGTGCTGCTGAAAGTGATCATCGAAACCGGCGAACTGAAAGAAGAAGCGCTGATTCGTAAGGCGTCTGAAATCTCTATTAAAGCGGGCGCGGATTTCATCAAAACTTCTACCGGTAAAGTGCCGGTGAATGCGACGCCGGAAAGCGCGCGCATCATGATGGAAGTGATCCGCGATATGGGCGTTGAGAAGACCGTTGGCTTCAAACCTGCCGGCGGCGTGCGTAGCGCGGAAGACGCGCAGCAGTTCCTGGCGATTGCTGATGAACTGTTCGGCGCCGACTGGGCCGATTCCCGCCACTACCGTTTCGGCGCATCCAGCCTGCTGGCTAGCCTGCTGAAAGCCCTGGGTCACGGCGACGGTAAGAGCGCCAGCAGCTACTAATCCCTTGATACGCCGGATGGTGCTGCGCTTATCCGGCCTACGAATGGATGCCTGTAGGCCGGATAAGGCGCTCGCGCCGCCATCCGGCACTTTATACTATTTGGGAGGTTACCGTGTTTCTCGCACAAGAAATTATTCGTAAAAAACGTGATGGTCATGTATTAAGCGATGAAGAAATTCGCTTTTTCATCAACGGTATCCGCGATAATACTATCTCTGAAGGACAGATCGCCGCGCTGGCGATGACCATCTTCTTCCATGATATGTCTATGCCGGAACGTGTCTCGCTGACCATGGCGATGCGGGATTCAGGAACCGTTCTCGACTGGAAAAGCCTTAACCTCAACGGCCCGATCGTCGATAAACACTCGACCGGCGGCGTGGGTGACGTCACCTCGCTGATGCTGGGGCCAATGGTTGCCGCCTGCGGCGGTTACGTACCGATGATCTCCGGGCGTGGTCTCGGCCATACCGGCGGTACGCTTGATAAACTGGAAGCGATCCCGGGTTTTGATATTTTCCCGGACGACGCGCGTTTCCGCGAAATTATTAAAGATGTCGGCGTGGCGATTATCGGGCAGACCAGCTCGCTCGCGCCGGCTGACAAACGTTTCTATGCCACCCGCGATATTACCGCGACGGTGGATTCCATCCCGCTGATTACCGCGTCTATTCTGGCCAAGAAACTGGCGGAAGGTCTGGACGCGCTGGTGATGGACGTTAAAGTCGGCAGCGGCGCCTTTATGCCGACTTATGAGCTTTCAGAAGCGCTTGCCGAAGCTATCGTTGGCGTCTCTAACGGCGCCGGCGTGCGCACGACCGCACTGTTAACGGATATGAACCAGGTGCTGGCCTCCAGCGCGGGTAACGCCGTTGAAGTTCGCGAAGCGGTACAGTTCCTGACCGGCGAATACCGCAACCCGCGCCTGTACGACGTCACCATGGCGCTGTGCGTGGAAATGCTGATTTCCGGCAAGCTGGCGGCGGATGACGCCGAGGCGCGCGCGAAATTGCAGGCGGTGCTGGATAACGGTAAAGCGGCGGAAGTCTTTGGCCGCATGGTGGCGGCGCAGAAGGGGCCGAGCGACTTTGTCGAAAACTATGCGAAATACCTGCCGACGGCAATGCTGAGCAAAGCGGTCTATGCTGAAGGCGCCGGATTTGTCTCTGAAATGGATACCCGCGCGCTGGGGATGGCGGTGGTGTCGATGGGCGGCGGTCGTCGCCAGGCTTCCGATACTATTGACTACAGCGTTGGCTTTACCGATATGGCGCGCCTTGGCGATAAAGTTGATGGCGAACGTCCGCTGGCGGTGATTCATGCGAAAGATGAATCGAGCTGGCAGGAAGCGGCCAAAGCCGTGAAAGCGGCAATAAAATTGGACGCCCACGCCCCAGAAATTACACCGACGGTCTATCGCCGTATCACCAAGTAGCGATATACTGATCTGATCGCTTTTTTGCAGCGCATGATGTATGGAGAACAAGATGAAACGTGCATTTATTATGGTGCTGGACTCCTTTGGGATTGGCGCAACGGAAGACGCTGACCGCTTTGGCGATGTTGGCGCCGATACCCTGGGCCACATTGCGGAAGCCTGCGCCAAAGGTGAAGCTGACAATGGTCGTAAAGGCCCGTTGAATTTACCTAACCTGACCCGTCTGGGTCTGGTGAAAGCGCATGAAGGTTCTACCGGTAAAATTGCCGCCGGTATGGACGGTAATGCCGAAGTCGTTGGTGCCTATGCCTGGGCGCATGAACTCTCTTCTGGTAAAGATACGCCGTCTGGCCACTGGGAAATCGCCGGCGTGCCGGTGCTGTTTGACTGGGGCTACTTCAGCGACCACGAGAACAGCTTCCCGCAGGAACTGCTGGATAAACTGGTTAAGCGCGCGAACCTGCCGGGCTACCTCGGCAATTGCCACTCTTCCGGTACCGTGATTCTGGACCAACTGGGTGAAGAGCATATGAAAACCGGGAAACCGATTTTCTATACCTCTGCTGACTCGGTGTTCCAGATCGCCTGTCACGAAGAGACTTTCGGCCTCGACAAGCTGTATGAGCTGTGCGAAATCGCCCGTGAAGAGCTGACCGAAGGCGGCTATAACATTGGCCGCGTGATTGCTCGTCCGTTTGTTGGCGACAAAGCCGGTAACTTCCAGCGTACCGGTAACCGTCACGATCTGGCGGTCGAGCCGCCGGCGCCGACCGTGCTGCAGAAGCTGGTCGACGAGAAAAACGGCCACGTGGTTTCCGTGGGTAAAATCGCCGACATCTACGCCAACTGCGGCATCACTAAGAAAGTGAAAGCCACCGGGCTGGACGCGTTGTTCGACGCGACCATCAAAGAGATGAAGGAAGCGGGCGACGAGACTATCGTCTTCACTAACTTCGTCGATTTTGACTCCTCCTGGGGCCACCGTCGCGACGTCGCTGGCTACGCGGCGGGTCTGGAGCTGTTCGACCGTCGTCTGCCGGAGCTGATGGAGCTGGTTGGGGAAGACGACATTCTGATCCTCACCGCCGACCACGGCTGCGACCCGACCTGGACCGGTACCGACCACACCCGCGAACACATTCCGGTGCTGGTGTACGGCCCGAAAGTGAAGCCGGGTTCGTTAGGCCACCGCGAAACTTTCGCCGATATCGGCCAGACGCTGGCGACATACTTTGGTACGTCGCCAATGGAATACGGTAAAAACATGCTGTGATACCCGTTGTCTTTCGCGCTGTAGATGCGTTGACTTCATTCGCTCACCCCGGTCACATAGTTAATCTATGCTCCCGGGGATTCACGAATTCGTCGCCTTCCTACAACGCGAAATCCTTAGGGTATTTGAATACGTTTTGTAGGCCTGATAAGGCGTAGCCGCCATCAGGCCCGAACAATTTATATAAGGATAAAACGATGGCCACCCCACACATTAACGCAGAAATGGGCGATTTTGCTGACGTAGTTTTGATGCCGGGCGACCCGCTGCGCGCGAAGCACATTGCAGAAACCTTCCTCGAAGACGTGCGTGAAGTGAACAACGTGCGCGGCATGCTGGGCTTCACCGGTACCTACAAAGGCCGCAAAATCTCCGTGATGGGCCACGGTATGGGGATCCCATCCTGCTCTATCTACACTAAAGAGCTGATCACCGATTTCGGCGTGAAGAAAATCATCCGCGTCGGCTCCTGCGGTGCGGTACGTGAAGATGTCAAACTGCGTGATGTGGTTATCGGCATGGGCGCGTGCACCGACTCTAAAGTCAACCGTCTGCGTTTCAAAGACCACGACTTCGCGGCGATTGCCGATTTCGGCATGGTGCGTAACGCGGTAGACGCGGCGAAGGCGCTGGGCGTTGACGCGCGCGTTGGCAACATCTTCTCCGCTGACCTGTTCTATACGCCGGACCCGTCCATGTTCGACGTGATGGAAAAATACGGCATTTTGGGCGTGGAAATGGAAGCGGCCGGCATTTATGGCGTAGCGGCTGAGTTCGGTGCGAAAGCGCTGACCATCTGCACCGTTTCCGATCATATCCGCACTCACGAGCAGACCACTGCCGCTGAGCGTCAGACCACCTTCAACGATATGATCAAAATCGCGCTGGAATCCGTACTGCTGGGTGATAAAGAGTAAGACCTGTTGTGCCGGGTGGCGGCTTCGCCTGACCCGGCCTACGGTTTCCAGGCCCGCTAAGCGCAGCGGGCTTTTTTATTAGCGCACCGCGCCGGCCAGCCACGCCGACAGTTCTTTCAGTTCCGCTTCCTGCTCAGGGTAATCGGCGAGCAGCGCCTCACACTGCTGCTGTAATATTTCCGCCCGATACTGACAACCGACTAATCGTGCCGCCAACGCCTCGAGCGGCGCCGGGTTCAGGCTATCGGTAAAAGCCTGGGCGCGGGTGATATGGCCCTTCTCGACGTCAAAATGCAGCTCGACGCCGCCCCAGCGAAAGCGCTCATCCAGCAGGTGGGAGAAAGCGGGCGCCTGGCCGAAGTTCCACTCCCAGCTGCTCTGGCGGGCGAAGGTCTCGGCAAAATTCGGCAGATCCGGCGTGTTGTCCGGCGAAATGACTTCCGCCTCTACCCGTTCGCCGTAATGGCTGAAAAATGCCTCCTGAATGGCTTCGCAAATCTGCTGATGGGTAATGCCCGGTAGGAGTTCAACCAGGTTCGCTACGCGCCCGCGTACCGAGGTTATGCCCTTGGCCTGCAGCTTTTTTTTGTCCGGATTAAGATAGTTGGCGAGACGGCTTAAGTCGGCGTTTAGCAGCAGGGTGCCATGATGAAAACCGCGGTCCATCGTTTCGCGATAGGCGGATCCGGAAACCTTGCGGTCGCCATTGTCGGTTTTCACGACCAGATCGTTGCGCCCGGAAGCCTCGGCGGTCACGCCAAGCGAATTCAACGCCGCGAGCACGATAGCGGTAGAAACGGTTTTGTCGTATTCCGGTTTGCCCGCCATAAAGGTAAAGCAGGTATTGCCGAGGTCGTGGAATACCGCGCCGCCGCCGCTGCTGCGCCGGGCCAGCCGGACGTGGTCCTCTTCCATGCGCCGGGTATTGCACTCCTTCCACGGGTTCTGCGCGCGGCCAATCACCACGGTGTCGGCGTTGCGCCACAGAAACAGCACCCGTTGGGTGGCCGGCATCTGGCGGAAAATACACTCCTCGACCGCGAGGTTAAACCAGGGGTCGTAGGAATCGGAGAGCAACAGGCGGAGCGTCGGCATAGGATATCCTTGTCTGATTAATCTTTATCTTCGTCCTGGACGGGCTTATTGGCGGTGAGCAGGAAGGGCGATTGCTGCCAGCGGGTACGTTTGCCCTGCAGCAACGTACGGGTCAGCACCACGCCGATGGCCAGCGACAACAGCAGCATCAGGCGTAAGATATTGGTGGTATTATCCACCTGTTTCGCCTCGGTGGCCAACGTGTGGGTATCCAGCGTCAGGCGCAGATAGCCGACCGGACCGTTTTTGCCGAGGATCGGCTCGACGATTTGCTGGTTAAAGTAGCCGCCGGCTTTTTTGCCGTCCAGCGCCAGGCGGTCGCGTACATCGACGCTTTCGCCGGAGCGGGCCACCAAATCGCCCTGTTCATCATATACCCCGGCATCGAGCACCCGGCTTTTATCCGTCAGCTGTTCCAGCAGGCGGGTAATGCGCTTTTCGTCGGGCGTTTCGCTGCGCATCAGCGGCGCCAGGTTCAGCGTAACCTGCTGTGCCAGCGTTCGCGCCAGCTCTTCCAACTGCGGATTACGCTGCTTTTGGCTATTCTGACTGAACCACGAGGCGCCCTGCATCAGCGCGACGAGAAGCGCGAGACAGATCAGAACAATGACGGCGCGATGCAGTCGGAATTTCAGTTTTGCTCGTACCATATTCCACCTTTGAAAATTTGCAGCTTAATGTTGCCAGAAGCGCTGGTTACAAGGTAGCCTCATGCGTTATTTTCCTCGCCTGAATGAAGAGATGTGGAGCCGTAATGCCTAACAGTTTGACCTGGTGCGACCTGCCCGAAGATGTTTCCTTGTGGCCTGGGTTGCCGCTTTCCCTAAGCGGCGACGAGGTCATGCCGCTGGATTATCACGCCGGGCGCAGCGGCTGGCTGCTGTATGGTCGCGGTCTCGATAAACGTCGGCTGACGGCGTGGCAGCGCGAGCTCGGCGCGGCGCTGGTTATCGTCTCTTCCTGGGTCGTGGAAGACTATCAGGTGATTCGCCTGGCGGGTTCGCTGACGCAGCGCGCCACGCGCCTGGCCCACGAGGCCGGGCTGGACGTCGCGCCGCTGGGCAAAATCCCGCATCTGCGCACGCCGGGCCTGTTGGTGATGGATATGGACTCCACGGCGATTCAGATCGAATGTATCGATGAAATTGCTAAGCTTGCCGGCACCGGCGAGCTGGTTTCGGAAGTGACCGAACGCGCGATGCGCGGCGAGCTCGACTTCACCGCCAGCCTGCGCCAGCGCGTCGCCACCCTGAAAGACGCCGACGCGAACATCCTGCTGCAGGTGCGGGAAGCGCTGCCGCTGATGCCGGGGCTGACGCAACTGGTGCTGAAGCTGGAAACGCTGGGCTGGAAGGTAGCCATCGCCTCCGGCGGCTTTACCTTCTTTGCCGAATACCTGCGCGATAAGCTGCATCTCGACGCGGTATTCGCCAACGAGCTGGAAATCATGGACGGCAAGCTCACCGGCAACGTTATCGGCGACATTGTCGATGCCAAATATAAAGCCAATACTCTGCGTAAACTGGCGGAAAAATATGAGATTCCGCCGGCGCAAACCGTGGCGATTGGCGATGGCGCCAACGATCTGCCGATGATTAAGGCGGCAGGTCTCGGCATTGCCTATCATGCGAAACCAAAAGTCAATGAACAGGCGGAAGTCACCATCCGCCACGCTGACCTGATGGGGGTATTCTGTATTCTCTCCGGCAGCATGAATCAAAAGTAAGAGGTTAACGTGGCGAAAGCTCCAAAACGCGCATTTGTCTGTAATGAATGTGGTGCGGATTATCCGCGCTGGCAGGGGCAGTGCAGCGCCTGCCATGCCTGGAATACCATCACCGAGATGCGCATCGCCGCCTCGCCGCAGGTGGCGAGAAACGAGCGTCTGTCAGGCTACGCCGGTAATGCCGGCGTGTCGAAGGTACAGAAGCTGTCGGAGATAAGCCTGGAGGCGCTGCCGCGTTTCTCCACCGGATTTAAAGAGTTCGACCGCGTGCTCGGCGGCGGCGTGGTACCGGGTAGCGCCATTCTAATCGGCGGCAACCCCGGCGCCGGGAAATCGACGCTGCTGCTGCAAACGCTCTGCAAGCTGGCGGAAGGAATGAAAACGCTGTACGTCACCGGGGAAGAATCCCTGCAGCAGGTCGCGATGCGCGCGCATCGTCTCGGGCTGCCGACGGCGAACCTGAATATGCTCTCGGAGACCAGCATCGAGCAAATTTGCCAGATTGCCGATGAAGAAAAGCCGCAGCTGATGGTCATCGACTCCATCCAGGTGATGCATATGGCTGATGTCCAGTCGTCGCCGGGGAGCGTGGCCCAGGTACGTGAAACCGCGGCCTATTTGACGCGCTTTGCCAAAACTCGCGGCGTGGCGATTGTGATGGTCGGCCACGTCACCAAAGATGGCTCGCTGGCCGGTCCGAAAGTACTGGAACACTGTATTGACTGTTCGGTGCTGCTGGACGGCGATGCCGATTCCCGTTTCCGCACGTTGCGCAGCCATAAAAACCGCTTTGGCGCGGTCAACGAACTCGGCGTCTTCGCGATGACCGAGCAGGGCCTGCGCGAAGTCAGCAACCCCTCCGCCATCTTCCTCAGCCGCGGCGATGAAGTTACCTCTGGCAGCTCGGTCATGGTGGTATGGGAAGGCACCCGCCCGCTGCTGGTTGAGATTCAGGCGCTGGTCGATCACTCGATGATGTCTAATCCGCGTCGCGTAGCGGTAGGCCTGGAACAGAACCGTCTGGCGATCCTGCTGGCGGTGCTGCACCGTCATGGCGGCCTGCAGATGGCCGATCAGGACGTCTTCGTCAACGTGGTTGGCGGGGTCAAAGTCACTGAAACCAGCGCCGACCTGGCGCTGCTGCTGGCGATGGTCTCGAGCCTGCGCGATCGTCCGTTGCCGCAGGATCTGGTGGTTTTTGGCGAAGTCGGATTAGCCGGTGAAATTCGTCCGGTGCCAAGCGGCCAGGAGCGCATTTCCGAGGCGGCGAAACATGGGTTCCGTCGCGCCATCGTACCAGCGGCCAATGTGCCCAAAAAAGCGCCGGAAGGGATGCAAATCTTTGGCGTGAAAAAACTGGCCGATGCGCTGAGCGTTTTTGACGACTTATAATGATACCCGTCATACTTCAGGGTATGACGGGTAGCAAACCCGAGTTTGCAGGAGGCACGCATAAACTATGTCGTCATTCGACTATCTGAAAAACGCCATTAAGCAAAAGGGTTGTACGCTGCAGCAGGTGGCGGAAGCCAGCGGGATGACCAAAGGTTATCTCAGTCAGCTATTAAACGCGAAAATCAAAAGCCCGAGCGCCCAGAAGCTTGAAGCGTTACATCGCTTCCTCGGCCTTGAATTCCCGCGCAAACAAAAAAGCGTCGGGGTGGTTTTTGGTAAATTTTATCCGCTGCATACCGGGCATATTTACCTGATTCAGCGCGCCTGTAGCCAGGTCGATGAGCTTCATATCATCATGGGCTATGACGACACTCGTGACCGCGAGCTGTTCGAAGAGAGCGCCATGTCGCAACAGCCGACGGTTCCCGATCGTCTGCGCTGGCTGCTGCAAACCTTTAAATATCAAAAAAACATTCGCATCCATGCCTTCAATGAAGAGGGGATGGAGCCGTACCCGCACGGCTGGGATGTCTGGAGCCGTGGGATCCGCGCCTTCATGAGTGAAAAGGGAATCGAGCCAAACTGGATTTATACCTCGGAAGAGGCCGATGCGCCGCAGTATCTGGAACATCTGGGGATCGAAACCGTGCTTATCGATCCGAAGCGAACCTTCATGAGTATCAGCGGCGGCCAGATCCGCGAAAACCCGTTCCGCTATTGGGAATATATTCCGACTGAGGTAAAGCCGTTCTTTGTGCGTACGGTGGCGATCCTCGGCGGCGAGTCGAGCGGTAAATCGACGCTGGTGAATAAGCTCGCCAATATCTTCAATACTACCAGCGCCTGGGAGTATGGCCGCGATTACGTCTTCTCACACCTCGGCGGCGATGAAATGGCGTTGCAGTATTCCGATTACGATAAAATCGCGCTGGGGCACGCACAGTACATTGATTTCGCGGTGAAATACGCCAATAAGGTGGCGTTTATCGATACCGACTTCGTCAGCACTCAGGCCTTCTGCCTGAAGTACGAAGGCCGCGAACATCCGTTCGTGCAGGCGTTAATCGATGAATATCGCTTTGATCTGGTGATCCTGCTGGAAAACAACACGCCGTGGGTAGCCGATGGGTTGCGTAGCCTCGGCAGTTCGGTAGATCGCAAAGAGTTTCAGACGCTGCTGGTGTCGCTGCTGAAAGAAAACGAGATCGAATTTGTCCACGTGGAAGAGTCGGACTACGACGCCCGGTTCCTGCGCTGCGTTGAGCTGGTGAAGCAGTTGATGGGCGAGCAGGGGTAGGCTTTTTGCCGGATGGCGGCGTGAACGCCTTATCCGGCCTACAAGTGCTACACGCCTGGTAGGCCGGATAAGCGTAGCGCCATCCGGCACTTACAGATTACTTGGCAATGCGTTTGTACTTGATACGCTTCGGTTCCAGTGCATCGGCGCCGAGGGTGCGTTTCTTGTACTCTTCGTACTCGGTAAAGTTACCTTCGAAGAACTCAACTTTACCTTCATCCTGGTAATCCAGAATGTGGGTCGCGATACGGTCAAGGAACCAGCGGTCGTGCGAGATAACCATGGCGCAACCCGGGAACTCCAGCAGGGCGTTTTCCAGCGCGCGCAGGGTTTCGATATCCAGGTCGTTGGTTGGTTCATCGAGCAGCAGGACGTTACCGCCGACCTGCAACAGCTTCGCCAGGTGCAGACGACCACGCTCACCACCGGACAGTTCGCCAACGCGTTTGCCCTGGTCGACGCCTTTGAAGTTAAAGCGGCCAACGTAGGCGCGGCTTGGCATCTCGGTGTTGCCGATCTTCATGATATCCAGTCCGCCGGACACTTCTTCCCAAACGGTTTTGCTGTTGTCCATCGCGTCGCGGAACTGATCGACGGAAGCCAGTTTAACGGTTTCACCCAGCGTGATGGTGCCGGAATCAGGCTGTTCCTGGCCGGACATCATGCGGAACAGGGTGGATTTACCCGCGCCGTTCGGACCGATGATACCAACGATAGCGCCTTTCGGTACGGAGAAGCTCAGATCGTCAATCAGTACGCGGTCGCCGTAAGATTTGCGCAGATTGCTGACTTCCAGAACTTTATCGCCCAGACGCGCTCCTGGCGGAATGAACAGTTCGTTGGTCTCGTTACGTTTCTGGTATTCGACGTTGTTAAGCTCTTCAAAGCGCGCCAGACGGGCTTTGCCCTTAGACTGACGGCCTTTCGCGCCCTGGCGAACCCACTCGAGTTCTTTCTCGATAGATTTGCGGCGTGCGGCTTCCTGAGAAGCTTCTTGCGCCAGACGCTGATCTTTCTGCTCCAGCCAGGAGGAGTAGTTGCCTTCCCACGGAATACCTTCGCCGCGGTCAAGTTCGAGGATCCAGCCGGCGACGTTATCGAGGAAGTAACGGTCGTGGGTAATCGCCACCACTGTGCCTTCGAAATCGTGCAGGAAGCGTTCCAGCCAGGCGACGGACTCGGCGTCGAGGTGGTTGGTCGGTTCGTCGAGCAGCAGCATGTCTGGTTTTTCCAGCAGCAGACGGCACAGCGCGACGCGGCGGCGTTCACCACCGGAAAGAGTGGCGATTTTCGCATCCCAGTCCGGCAGGCGCAGGGCATCGGCCGCACGCTCCAGCTGTACGTTCAGGTTATGGCCGTCGTGCGCCTGGATGATCTCTTCGAACTTGCCCTGTTGCGCGGCAAGCTTATCGAAGTCGGCATCCGGCTCGGCGTATTTGGCATAAACTTCGTCCAGGCCTTTCAGCGCGTTAACCACTTCGGCGACCGCTTCTTCAACGGATTCGCGCACGGTGTGCTCCGGATTCAGCTGCGGCTCCTGCGGCAGGTAGCCGATTTTGATACCGGGCTGCGGGCGCGCTTCACCTTCGATCTCGGTGTCGATACCGGCCATGATGCGCAGCAGGGTAGATTTACCGGCGCCGTTCAGACCGAGAACACCGATTTTCGCGCCAGGGAAGAAACTGAGGGAGATATTTTTCAAAATATGACGTTTCGGCGGAACCACTTTGCCGACACGATGCATGGTATAAACGAATTGAGCCACGTTGGACTTCGCCTCTTTCTATTCTGATAGATAGTTCAAAGGCGAAGTGTAGCCTTTTTCGCGCGGTAATCCCAGCGAGGCGACAGGATTCACAGAAGCGTAAAAAAATGTTCAGGACATGGCATGTTTTCAGTTGTCTGATTAGCATAACTAAGCAATACCTGAATTTTTTGAAGCGGCACGATGCCGCGGTGATGCACCAAACTAGAGGAAGAGCTTGTGGAAAAAGCCAAAACTACGGCATGGTGTCTTCTGGCTGCCGGCGTGAGTCTGCTGACGCTAAGCCAGCTGGCGCATGCGGATTCACTGGATGAACAGCGCAGCCGCTATGCTCAAATTAAACAGGCGTGGGACAACCGCCAGATGGATGTCGTCAACCAGTTGATGCCCACGCTCAGCAGCTATCCGCTGTATCCCTACCTGCAATATCGACAAATTACCGATGACCTGATGAACCAGCCGCCGCTGGTGGTCACTAATTTCATTGCGGCGAACCCGACCTTACCGGCGGCGCGTTCGCTGAAATCACGCTTTGTTAATGAGCTGGCGCGGCGCACCGACTGGCGCGGCTTACTGGCGTTCAGCCCGGATAAACCGGCGACAACCGAAGCGCAGTGTAACTACTACTACGCCAAACTCAGCGTCGGCCAATCGCAGGAAGCCTGGAGCGGGGCGAAAGAGCTGTGGCTAACCGGCAAGAGCCAGCCAAATGCCTGCGATCCGCTGTTCAGCGCGTGGCGCGATTCCGGGCAGCAGGATCCGCTGGCCTATCTCGAACGAATTCGTCTGGCGATGAAGGCAGGCAATACCAGTCTGGTCCGCGTGCTTGCTCAGCAGATGCCGTCAAACTATCAGAGCATCTCTTCGGCGGTGGTGGCGTTGGCCAACGATCCCAATAGCGTGATGACCTTTGCCCGCACCACCGGGGCCACCGACTTTACCCGCCAGATGGCGGCGGTCGCTTTTGCCAGCGTCGCGCGTCAGGATGTAGAAAACGCTCGTCTGATGATCCCGTCGCTGGTGCAGGCGCAGCAGTTGAATGAGGATCAAACCCAGGAGCTGCGCGATATTGTCGCCTGGCGCCTGATGGGCACCGATGTGACCGAAGCGCAGGCGGAGTGGCGCGATGACGCCATCATGCGTTCGCAATCAACCTCGCTTGTGGAACGCCGGGTTCGTATGGCGCTCGGCAACGGCGATCGTCATGGGCTGAACACCTGGCTGGCGCGTCTGCCGATGGAGGCGAAAGAAAAAGACGAGTGGCGCTACTGGCAGGCGGATCTGCTGCTGGAGCGCGGGCGCGATGACGAAGCGAAGACGATCCTGCATTCGCTGATGCAGCAGCGCGGCTTCTATCCGATGGTTGCTGCTCAACGTCTGGGCGAAGAGTACACCTTCCGCATTGATAAAGCCTCCGGCACTATCGACCCGGCGCTGGCCTCTGGCCCTGAGATGGCGCGCGTTCGCGAGCTGATGTACTGGAACATGGACAACACCGCGCGCAGCGAATGGGCGAACCTGGTGAGCAGCCGGACCAAATCGCAACAGGCGCAGCTGGCGCGTTACGCGTTTGATCAACACTGGTGGGATCTCAGCGTGCAGGCGACGATCGCGGGTAAATTGTGGGATCAACTGGAAGAGCGCTTCCCGCTGGCGTACAACGATCTGTTCGCGCGTTACATTAGCGGCAAAGATATTCCGCAGAGCTACGCGATGGCGATTGCGCGTCAGGAGAGCGCCTGGAACCCGAAAGTGCGTTCACCGGTCGGCGCCAGTGGCTTGATGCAGATTATGCCGGGCACCGCGACGCATACCGTCAGCATGTTCAGCATCCCTGGTTATAGCGGCCCGTCTCAGCTGCTGGATCCGGAAACCAATATCAACATTGGTACCAGCTACCTGCAGTACGTCTACCAGCAGTTCGGCAATAACCGCATTTACGCTTCCGCCGCCTATAACGCCGGGCCAGGACGCGTACGCACCTGGCAGGGCAATAGCGCCGGGCGCATCGATGCGGTGGCATTTATCGAGAGTATTCCGTTCTCGGAAACCCGCGGGTACGTAAAAAACGTCCTCTCTTACGATGCCTATTACCGCTACTTTATGGGCAAGCAGGATAACTTGCTGAGCGACGCCGAATGGCGACAGCGTTACTGATCGTCCGTAAGTATGTTATTCTTTGTACTCGTTGATGAGTACATTCGACGGGCAGCCTGGCTGCCCGTCTCAACATGGCGACGTAACATGACCCAACAATCTCCCTATTCAGCGGCAGTGGCCGAACAACGTCATCAGGAGTGGCTGCGCTTTGTGGCGCTACTGCAGCAGGCCTACGCCGAAGATCTTCACCTGCCGTTACTACAGCTGATGCTGACGCCCGACGAGCGCGAAGCGCTGGGCACCCGGGTGCGTATTATTGAAGAGCTGCTGCGCGGCGAGATGAGCCAGCGCGAGCTGAAAAACGAACTCGGCGCCGGTATTGCCACGATTACTCGCGGCTCAAATAGCCTGAAATCGGCACCGGTAGAGCTACGCCAGTGGCTGGAACAGACGCTGCTTAACGATAAATAGCGTTATGGAATGGGCTGAGCGCCAGCACTACCGCCTGATGGTAGACGCTGCTGCGCGTCAGCTTACCCGCGGTAAAGACGCCGATAGCGCCCTCTTTGCGGCCAATCTGGTCGATCCCGGTATGTTGCGACATGACCGGCCCCAGCGCTTCTCCGGCGCGAACCTGCGCAAGGATCGCCTCCGGCAGCGGTAGGGTTGCCGAGCGCGCTTCGCCACGCTGCTGCCGGCTCTCAATCACTACCCAACTGAAGGTGCTGCCTTCGTCGATCCCGGCTTCGATCGCCACCCAAAAATCGGCTTCCGGCTGTGCGATCCGGGCATTAGCGACGCGATTTCGTGCGCCAGCCCGCGTTTCCTCGCTGCCGAAGGGTTGTTCCGGCACGCCGCTCTCGACGGCGACGGACTCAATATGGCAGGATCCTTCGCCGAAGATCTCGTTAAAAGCCTGCAGAATTGCCTGAATTTTGGCGGGATTAGTGGTAGCTGAGACAACATGGTGCATAATCAAAACAACTCAGAATTAATTAACGTCATCGCAGTATACTCTAAATCACTCTGGCGGCAGCCGATCGCGCTGCTCGTTGAATGATGAAGGGTTCAGAACGGAAAATAAGCATGTTACAGGTATACCTTGTTCGCCACGGTGAAACGCAGTGGAACGCCGAGCGACGTATTCAAGGCCAGTCCGATAGTCCGCTGACCGCTCACGGTGAGCGCCAGGCATGGCAGGTTGGCGAGCGCGCCAGAACGCTGGGGATTACCCATATTATCGCCAGCGACCTCGGCCGTACCCGCCGCACGGCAGAAATTATCGCCGAAGCCTGCGGTTGCGGCGTGGTCACCGATTCACGCCTGCGCGAACTGGATATGGGGGTGCTGGAGAAGCGACATATCGACTCGCTTAGCGAAGAAGAGGAGGGCTGGCGCCGTCAGCTGGTCAACGGTACGCCGGATGGCCGCATTCCGCAGGGCGAATCCATGCAGGAGCTGAGCGAGCGTATGCGCGCGGCGCTATCATCCTGTCTGGAGTTACCGCCAGGGAGCCGGCCGCTGCTGGTGAGTCATGGGATGGCGCTGGGCTGTCTGGTGAGCACGATCCTCGGACTGCCTGCTTATGCGGAGCGTCGTTTGCGCCTGCGCAACTGTTCGATTTCACGTGTTGATTACCAGCAGAGCCCGTGGCTGGCGTCAGGATGGGTGGTGGAGACTGCGGGGGACGTTTCGCATCTCGATGCCCCCGCGATGGACGAACTGCAGCGTTAGCGACGAATCGGAATCAGGTACTCGCAGCGCAGCTGAATTGGCGTGGCCTGGTTCCGGTTATCATCTTCCGGATAGAAGCGTTCAATATCCAGGCCCTTACGGCGGGTGAGGTTGAGCATCGGCATACAGGTGCCGTACACCGTCAGGATAAACTCCTGCAGCCCGGTACCTAACCCTTCGTAGGTGAACATCACGTACTCGCCGCCTTCCAGAATCACCGGATGGGAATTATGCAGGTGGCCGTTCGCCAGCTCTGGCGTCAGCGCGGTGGTGTAGAACACCTCCTGCTCGTCATCTTTTTCCAGGCTTGGACGCGGTTCATGCAGGCCGTACAGCGTCGGCGGAATGCTGGGCGCGTTACCGAGGAATTCGCGCCAGAACTGAACGCGCATCTGGTTACGGAATTCAGAAATCTCTTCCAGCTTACAGGTATAGCTTTGGGTCACGCCGACCAGTTGCGTGGTGCTCAGGGTCACGAATTCATGCGTCGGCATGGTAAATTCACCGAGGCGCAGCGGCGGACGCATCCCAAACGAGCTCCAGTCCGCAGAACGGCGATAGAGCGCGGGGGTCAGGTTAAACTGTTTTTTAAAGGCGCGGGTAAACGTCTGCTGAGAATCGAAGCGGTACTGTAGCGCGATGTCGAGGATCGGACGTGCGGTCAGGCGTAGCGCAACGGCGGATTTTGACAGGCGACGTGCGCGAATATAGGCACCGATAGCTTGACCCGTGACGTCTTTAAACATACGTTGCAAATGCCACTTGGAATAACCTGCCTTCGCCGCCACATTATCCAACGAGAGGGGCTGATCCAGGTGACCTTCCAGCCAGCTCAGGAGATCGCGAATAATCCCAGCTTGATCCATAAAATGTCCCCATCCTTTAAACTCAGGTACCTATATTAAGGTAGCGGATAATAGCATTTTTTGATGTTTTAGCATTCAGTGTTTTTTTTGCTTTTAAATGCGATTATCTGGTGGATATCGTTAGTAATTTTGTAAAGCTGTGATCTTTAAACCTTTTCCACAGCGTTTGTGATTATCACGCAGCGGAATTTTAAGAAATGGTAACAATATGAAATACAAGAAGTTAGTAGCAGGGTTGTTCTTACTGGCGGCGGGCCAACTGGCGCACGCCGAGCAAATTGGCTCCGTCGATACGGTATTTAAATGGCTGGGGCCGGATCACAAAATCGTGGTCGAAGCCTTCGACGATCCCGATGTACAGAACGTCACCTGCTATATCAGCCGGGCGAAAACCGGCGGTATTAAAGGCGGGTTGGGACTGGCGGAAGATACCTCAGACGCCGCCATCTCCTGTCAGCAGGTCGGGCCGATTGAGCTGACGGACAAGATCAAAAACGGCAAAAGTCAGGGCGATGTCGTGTTCCAGAAACGTACCTCGCTGGTGTTCAAAAAACTGCAGGTCGTTCGCTTTTATGATGCCAAACGCAACGCGCTGGTCTATCTGACCTATTCGGATAAAGTGGTCGACGGCTCGCCGAAGAATGCCATCAGCGCCGTGCCAATCATGCCCTGGAATAAATAAACGGGAGTCGCAATGCAACAGCCACGGATTTGGTTAGTTGAGGATGAACAGAGTATCGCCGATACCCTTGTTTACATGCTGCAGCAGGAAGGATTCGACGTGACCGTTTTCGGACGCGGGTTGCCCGCGCTTGATGCGGCGCTGCATCAGATCCCGGATTTAGCGATCCTCGACGTTGGTTTGCCCGATATTAGCGGCTTTGAACTATGCCGACGACTGCTGGCGCGCCATCCGGCATTGCCGCTATTGTTTCTGACCGCACGCAGCGAAGAGGTTGATAAGCTGCTGGGACTGGAAATTGGCGCTGATGACTACATCGCCAAACCATTTTCGCCGCGCGAAGTTTGCGCGCGGGTGCGTACTGTTCTGCGTCGGCTACAGAAATTTTCAGCTCCTTCGCCGGTGGTGCGCGTTGGCGAGTTCCTGCTGGATGAGCAGGCGATGGCGATAAGCTGGTTTGGCCAACCGTTGAATCTGACGCGTTACGAATTCCTGCTGCTGAAAACCCTAATCAACGCCCCCGGCCGCGTATTCTCCCGCCAGCAGCTTATGGAACTGGTGTGGAGCGATGCCTACGAGAGTATCGATCGCACCGTCGATACCCATATCAAGACCCTGCGCGCCAAGCTGCGGGCGGTGAATCCGAATGTTAACCCTATTAATACGCATCGCGGTTTGGGCTATAGCCTGGGAGGCTGTTGATGCGTATCGGGATGCGCCTGCTGCTGGGTTATTTTTTGATTGTCGCCATTGCCGCGTGGTTTGTGCTCTCAATATTTGTGCAGGAAGTCAAACCGGGCGTGCGTCGGGCAACGGAAGGCACGCTTAACGATACCGCAACGCTACTGGCGGCGCTGGCTCGTGATGACCTGCTTTCGGCAAACCCGCAGCAAGGGCGGTTGGCGCAGGCGTTTCAGTCGCTTAATCAGCAGCCCATCAACGCCAATATCAGCGGTATCAGGAAAATGCGCAATGAGTATCGCGTCTATCTGACGGATGCTCAGGGAAAGGTGGTGTTTGACTCCAGCGGGCAGGCGGTGGGCCAGGATTATTCGCGCTGGAACGACGTCTGGCTGACCCTACGCGGCCAGTACGGCGCGCGCAGCACGCGCAGCGATCCTGATGATGATAATAGCTCAGTCATGTACATTGCCGCACCGGTAATGGATAACGGCCGTATCATCGGCGTGGTGAGCGTCGGCAAACCTAATCTGGCCATGACGCCGGTGATTAAACGCAGCGAGCGGCGGATCCTGTGGGCTGGCGGCGCGTTGTTGGGGATCGCTTTACTGATCGGCGGCGGGATCGTCTGGTGGATTAACTTCTCAATTGGCAAACTGGTTCGTTACGCCGATTCGGTGACCGCCGAGCGTCCGTTACCTCTACCGAACGTCGGTAGTCGCGAGCTAAGCAAGCTGGCGCAGGCGCTGGAGAGCATGCGCGTGAAGCTTGAAGGCAAAAACGCGATTGAAAACTATGTCTACGATCTCACGCATGAACTCAAAAGCCCTCTGGCGGCCATTCGCGGCGCGGCGGAGATCCTGAGCGAGGCGCCGCCGCCCGAGATCGCCGCGCGTTTCACCGCCAATATTCTTGCGCAGAATACGCGCATGCAACTGCTGGTGGAAAAACTGCTGCAGCAGGCGCGGCTGGAAAATCGTCTGGAGATAACGCCGCAGTTGGTTTCGGTTGATGCGCTTTTCCAACGTCTGGCGGAAGACCGCGACATTGCGCTGACGGCGAAGGCCATCACCTTACGCTGGCAGGAGAGCGGGGTAACGGTGAATGGCGATAGCGAACTACTGGGGCAGGCGCTGGGCAATCTTATCGACAATGCGATTGACTTTACCCCGTACGGCGGTGAAATTTCCCTGGCGGTAGAGATGCGTAATGAAGAGGCGTGGTTGAGCGTCAAGGATAACGGTAGCGGAATTCCTGATTTTGCGCTGGAGCGCATCTTTGAACGCTTTTACTCGCTGCCGCGGGATGACGGCCATAAAAGCAGTGGTCTTGGCCTGGCGTTTGTTCGTGAAGTCGCGCGTCTACATCAGGGCGATATTAGTTTGCACAATCGCCCTGAAGGCGGCGTGGTCGCGACGCTACATCTTCACCGTCCCTTCACATAACTTCAAACACACTGCACATAGCCCCCTTACAGTGAGCCCATCACGATTGGGAGAAGGCTATGATGAAATCACCGTTGTTCTGGAAAATTAGTACGTTGTTGGGCTGTATTTTGCTGTTGTCCGTGCCGCTGATGATGGTCAGAGCGCTTATTGTCGAGCGGGCGGACTATCGTAGCGATGTTGTGGATGCGATAGAGCACAGCACCAGCGGTTCACAAAAGCTGGCCGGGCCGCTGATCGCCATCCCGGTAACCGAGACGCTGACCCGAATGGAGAACCAAAAAGAGGTCGAATATCAGCGTCGCTGGATCTACTACTGGCTACCGGAATCGCTGGCGGTCAGCGGCGCGCAAAATGTGGAGTCGAGAAAAGTCGGCATTTACAGTGGGCAGGTCTGGCATAACACCCTGCAAATTAAGGCGCAGTATGATCCTACGCGGCTGACGGAGCTGAAAAAAGCGAATACCACGTTAGGAAAGCCGTTTTTAGTTCTCAGCGTGAGCGATGCCCGCGGCATCGGCGCCATCAACGCGCCGGTCATTAACGGTACGGCACTGGTCGTTGAACCGGGGCTGGGATTGAACGGCGGCGGTATGGGCATTCATATGCCGATGCCGGTATTAACCGCAGACAACAAACCGCTGGAGATTGCTTTTACCCTCGATCTTAATGGTACCGGCGACTTCTCTGTCGTACCGTTGGGCCGCAACAGCGAGCTGCGGCTAACCAGTAACTGGCCGCATCCGGGATTCCTGGGCAACTTCCTGCCTACAAAGCGCGAAGTGAGCGCCTCGGGTTATAGCGCGCACTGGCAAAGCAGCTGGTTCGCCAACAATATGGGCAGCTATTTCAACGATGATACCGATATTGAATGGCCGCGTTTACCCGCCTTCAGCGTGGACGTGATGTCGCAGGCCGATCAATATCAGCTCACCGACCGGGCGACTAAATACGCCATCCTGTTAATCGCGCTAACTTTTATGGCCTTCTTCGTTTTCGAGAGCCTGACGCATCGCCGTCTGCACCCAATGCAGTATCTGCTGGTGGGGTTATCGCTGGTGATGTTCTACCTGGTGTTGCTGGCGCTCTCGGAACATGTTGGGTTTACGCCTGCCTGGGTCGTTGCCAGCCTGATTGGCGCGGTGATAAACGGCGTTTATTTACAGGCGGTACTGAAAGGGTGGCGTAATAGTCTGTTATTTGTTGCAGTGCTACTGCTGCTGGATGGCGTGATGTGGTTACTGTTGCGTTCTGAGGATAGCGCGTTGCTGCTCGGCACCGGAGTGCTACTGTTGGCGCTGTGCGCGTTGATGTTCCTGACCCGCCGCGTGGACTGGTACGCCTTGTCACTACCGCAAAGCAATCCGCAAAAACCGCAAAGTAAGGATGAAGACACGTTACGTATCTGGAAGTAAAAGAGAGATAAAAAAACAGCGCCAGAAGGCGCTGTTTTTGCATTATAACTGCGGCATAACCGAAGTTATTCCTGCAGATCGCCACAGAAGCGGTAACCTTCACCGTGAATAGTGGCGATGATTTCCGGGGTATCCGGCGTGGATTCGAAATGCTTACGAATGCGACGAATGGTCACGTCCACGGTACGGTCATGCGGCTTAAGCTCGCGACCGGTCATTTTCTTCAGCAGCTCTGCGCGTGACTGGATTTTGCCCGGGTTTTCGCAGAAGTGCAGCATCGCGCGGAATTCACTGCGCGGCAGCTTATACTGCTCGCCGTTTGGGCTCACCAACGAACGGCTGTTGATATCCAATTCCCAACCGTTGAACTTGTAGCTCTCAACGCTGCGACGCTCTTCGCTCACGGTACCGAGGTTCATGGTACGGGAGAGCAGGTTACGCGCGCGGATAGTCAGTTCACGCGGGTTAAACGGTTTAGTGATATAGTCATCGGCGCCGATTTCGAGGCCAAGAATTTTATCAACTTCGTTGTCGCGGCCGGTAAGGAACATCAGCGCGACGTCAGCCTGCTCACGCAGTTCACGCGCCAGCAGAAGACCATTTTTACCTGGCAGGTTGATATCCATGATCACCAGGTTGATATCATTTTCAGACAGGATCTGATGCATTTCCGCGCCATCGGTCGCTTCGAATACATCATAACCTTCTGCTTCGAAAATACTTTTTAACGTGTTGCGTGTTACCAACTCGTCTTCAACGATAAGAATGTGCGGGGTCTGCATGTTTGCTACCTAAATTGCCAACTAAATCGAAACAGGAAGTACCAAAGTCCCTGACCTGCCTGGTACATGCCACAAATTAACATGTCCGGCGTAACATGACTAAAGTACGTAATTGCGTTCTTGATGCACTTTCCATCAACGTCAACAACATCATTAGCTTGGTCGTGGGTACTTTCCCTCTGGACCCGACGGTGTCAAAAACGGCTGTCATCCTAACCATTTTAACAGCAACATAACAGGCTAAGAGAGGCCGAACACCCAATAAAACTACGCTTCGTTGACATATATCAAGTTCAATTGTAGCACGTTAACAGTCTTGTGAAATCATTGCATCGATTTGCGACTTATCGTCACATTTCTTACACAGCTCAATTAGTTGCAACTATGAATTAATAAATGCAGTGAATCCTAAGCCTGTGGGCAAATGAAAACTGAAATATCATTGCCAAACATATGGATAAATGCGTTCTGTTAACATACTCCGTATTGGTGTCCAATGTGAACAGTTTAGTTTTTTTTAAGAGTAAGAAAGCCCATTTTTAGTGATTTTTGTTGCAGATTTGTAAATTTTCGCCGCGTAAAATGGGGGAGACCGCAGAGTCGCGCCGCGTAAGAGGATAAAGAGAAGCACAATGCGTTTATCAATTATTTTGGTGGCGCCCGCCAGGGCGGAGAACGTGGGCGCGGCGGCGCGAGCGATGAAAACCATGGGATTCAGCGAATTGCGGATTGTCGATAGCGAAGCGCATCAGCAGCCCGCCGCGCGCTGGGTGGCGCATGGTTCGGGAGATATTTTAGATAATATAAAAACCTACCCGACGCTTGAGCAGGCCCTGCACGATGTCGACTTTACCGTCGCCACTACCGCCCGCAGTCGCGCGCGTTTTCACTACTACGCCACGCCGCAGCAGTTGCTACCGCTGCTGGAAGAAAAAGCACAATGGATGAAACATACGGCGCTGGTCTTTGGCCGTGAAGATTCCGGATTAACTAACGATGAACTGGCGCTGGCCGATGTGCTTACCGGCGTGCCGATGGTCGCCGATTATCCCTCCTTGAATCTTGGGCAATCGGTGATGGTGTATTGCTATCAGCTGAGCTCACTGCAGCAGCAGACTGCGGTTCAGCAGACTGAAACCGACGAAAAACAACTGCAGGCGCTTCGTCAGCGGGCGCTTTCACTACTTGGACGGTTGGGGGTCGATGACGACATGAAACTGGCCGACTGGCTACAACAGCGAATCGGGCTGTTACAGCAGCGCGACACCGCCATGCTGCATCGTTTGTTGCATGATATTGAAAAAAGTCTTCCGGAATAAAATACCGTAATAAGTTTTTTTTATGGTTTTGTGTACTGATTGCAATAGCAACAGCCTGGTTATGCGGCGGAAATATCGGGGTGCTGTGGCGGAATGATGGTGTTGGTTGAAAAGTCGCCAATTTAGAAATTCGTTGACTTAAGCAGGCAGATACTTTAACCAATATAGGCAGGACACAAGACAGATAAAAATACAGAGTACACAACATCCATGAATCGCATCGGCATGATTACCACCATTATCACCACCACCATTACCACAGGTAACGGTGCGGGCTGACGCGTACAGGAAACAACAGAAAAAAGCCCGCACCTGAACAGTGCGGGCTTTTTTTTTGACAAGAGATCAAGGGGTAAGAACCATGCGAGTGTTGAAGTTCGGCGGTACATCAGTGGCAAATGCAGAACGCTTTCTGCGAGTTGCCGATATTCTGGAGAGCAATGCCAGGCAGGGGCAGGTTGCGACCGTGCTGTCTGCCCCGGCGAAAATTACTAACCATCTGGTCGCGATGATTGAAAAAACTATCAGCGGCCAGGACGCTCTGACCAATATCGCCGACGCCGAACGCATCTTTGCCGACCTGCTGCAGGGACTGGCCGACATGCAGCCAGGCTTCCCGCTCGCACAGCTGAAAACCTTCGTTGATCAGGAATTTGCGCAGATTAAACACGTCCTGCACGGTATCAGTCTGCTGGGCCAGTGCCCGGACGGCGTTAACGCCTCGTTGATCTGTCGCGGTGAAAAGCTCTCTATCGCTATCATGGCGGCGCTACTGGAAGCGCGCGGTCATAAGGTCAGCGTGATTAACCCGGTCGAAAAACTGCTGGCCGTCGGCCACTACCTTGAATCCACTGTCGATATTACTGAATCCACTCGCCGTATCGCCGCCAGCCAAATCCCGGCAGACCACATGGTGCTGATGGCCGGTTTTACCGCCGGCAATGAAAAGGGTGAACTGGTGGTGCTGGGGCGTAATGGCTCTGACTATTCCGCAGCCGTGCTGGCCGCCTGTATGCGCGCTGACTGCTGCGAAATCTGGACCGACGTCGATGGCGTTTATACCTGCGATCCGCGTCAGGTACCGGATGCGCGCCTGTTGAAATCCATGTCTTATCAGGAAGCGATGGAGCTTTCCTATTTTGGCGCTAAGGTGCTGCACCCGCGCACCATCGCGCCCATCGCCCAGTTCCAGATCCCATGCCTGATTAAAAATACCGGTAATCCGCAGGCGCCGGGAACGCTTATCGGCGCCAGCCTTGATGAAGACGGCCTGCCGGTAAAAGGGATCTCGAATCTCAACAATATGGCGATGTTCAACGTTTCCGGGCCAGGAATGAAGGGCATGGTTGGCATGGCGGCGCGCGTCTTTGCCACCATGTCCCGCGCCGGTATCTCTGTGGTGCTGATTACCCAATCCTCTTCGGAATACAGCATCAGCTTCTGCGTGCCGCAAAGCGACTGCGCTCGCGCGAAGCGGGTGATGGAAGATGAATTTTATCTCGAATTGAAAGAAGGTCTGCTGGAGCCGTTGTCAATCATGGAGCGGCTGGCGATCATCTCCGTCGTGGGTGATGGGATGCGTACGCTGCGCGGTATCTCGGCGAAATTCTTCGCCGCGCTGGCGCGCGCCAATATTAATATCGTGGCGATTGCCCAGGGCTCTTCCGAGCGTTCAATTTCGGTGGTCGTCAGCAATGATGATGCGACTACCGGCGTGCGCGTGACGCATCAGATGCTGTTTAACACCGACCAGGTTATTGAAGTCTTCGTGATTGGCGTCGGCGGCGTCGGCGGCGCGTTAATCGAACAGATTAAACGCCAGCAGAGCTGGTTGAAGGGCAAGCATATCGATCTGCGCGTATGCGGCGTCGCCAATTCGCAGGCGCTGCTGACCAACGTCCATGGTTTGAATCTGGAAAACTGGCGTGGCGAACTCGCGGAAGCGAAAGAACCCTTTAATCTGGGCCGTTTAATCCGCCTGGTGAAGGAGTATCACCTGCTGAACCCGGTTATCGTTGACTGTACCTCCAGCCAGGCGGTAGCCGACCAGTACGCTGACTTCCTGCGTGAAGGTTTCCACGTGGTGACGCCGAATAAAAAGGCCAACACCTCTTCACTGGATTACTATCACCAGTTACGCCACGCCGCCAGCAGCTCGCGGCGCAAATTCCTCTACGACACCAACGTCGGCGCGGGTCTTCCGGTCATTGAAAACCTGCAGAACCTGCTGAATGCCGGCGATGAACTGCTGCACTTCTCCGGGATCCTGTCTGGTTCGCTTTCATTCATTTTTGGTAAGCTGGATGAGGGTATGAGCCTCTCGGAAGCCACTAAACTGGCGCGTGAGATGGGCTATACCGAACCGGATCCGCGCGACGATCTTTCCGGCGTGGATGTGGCGCGCAAGCTGCTGATCCTTGCCCGCGAAACCGGGCGCGAGCTGGAGCTCTCGGATATTATCGTTGAGCCTGCGCTGCCTGCCGATTTTGATGCCAGCGGCGATGTCGAAAGCTTTATGGCGCGCCTGCCGACGCTTGACGATCAATTCGCCGCGCGGGTTGCTAAAGCGCGCGACGAGGGTAAAGTTTTACGTTACGTTGGCAATATTGAAGAAGATGGCGTCTGCCGGGTGAAAATCGCCGAAGTGGACGGTAACGATCCGCTGTATAAGGTGAAGAACGGCGAGAACGCGCTGGCGTTTTACAGCCACTATTATCAGCCGCTGCCGCTGGTGCTGCGCGGCTATGGCGCGGGTAACGACGTAACCGCGGCTGGTGTGTTCGCCGACCTGCTGCGTACCCTGTCATGGAAGTTAGGAGTTTAAGATGGTCAAAGTATACGCCCCGGCTTCCAGTGCCAATATGAGCGTCGGGTTTGATGTGCTGGGGGCCGCGGTGACGCCGGTCGACGGCACGTTGCTGGGTGATAACGTCTCGGTAGAGGCGGCGGCGGAGTTTAGCCTGCGTAACGTAGGCCGCTTTGCCGGCAAATTACCGTCGGCGCCGCAGGAAAATATCGTTTATCAATGCTGGGAAGCCTTTTGCCGCGAGATCGGTAAGACGGTTCCGGTGGCGATGACCCTGGAAAAGAATATGCCGATTGGCTCGGGCCTTGGCTCCAGCGCCTGTTCGGTGGTCGCCGCGCTGGTGGCGATGAACGAACACTGCGGCAAGCCGCTGAATGAAAACCGGATGCTGGCGCTGATGGGCGAGATGGAAGGGCGCATCTCCGGCAGCGTTCACTATGATAACGTGGCGCCATGCTATCTTGGCGGTATGCAGCTGATGATTGAAGAGCACGGCATCATCAGCCAGCAGATCCCGGGTTTTGATGAATGGTTGTGGGTGCTGGCCTATCCGGGCATTAAGGTCTCTACCGCCGAAGCGCGCGCGATTCTTCCGGCGCAGTATCGTCGTCAGGATTGCATCGCCCATGGTCGCCATCTGGCAGGGTTTATTCACGCCTGCTATAGCCGTCAGCCGCAGTTGGCGGCAAAGTTAATGAAAGATGTTATTGCCGAACCGTACCGCACCAAACTGCTGCCGGGCTTCAGCGAAGCGCGTCAGGCGGCGATGGAAATCGGCGCGCAGGCTTGCGGTATTTCCGGCTCCGGCCCGACGCTGTTCGCGTTGTGCGATAAACCGGACACCGCGCAGCGCGTCGCCGACTGGCTGGCCGCGCATTATCTGCAAAATCAGGAAGGCTTCGTTCATATTTGCCGGCTGGACACGGCGGGCGCTCGAGTAGTGGGATAAGTGATGAAACTGTATAACTTAAAAGATCATAACGAACAGGTCAGCTTTGCGCAGGCCGTGACGCAAGGGCTTGGCAAACAACAGGGGCTGTTCTTTCCGCACGATTTGCCGGAATTCAATCTGACCGAAATCGACGAAATGCTGGAGCAGGATTTCGTGACCCGCAGCGCGAAAATCCTGTCGGCCTTTATTGGCGATGAGATCCCGCAGAATGAACTGCAGGCCCGCGTAGCTTCGGCGTTCGCCTTCCCGGCGCCGGTCACTCAAGTACAGGATGATGTCGGCTGCCTGGAGCTGTTCCACGGCCCGACCCTGGCGTTTAAAGATTTTGGCGGCCGTTTTATGGCCCAGATGCTGACGCATATCGCAGGCGATAAGCCGGTGACGATCCTGACCGCGACCTCCGGCGACACCGGCGCGGCCGTGGCGCATGCCTTCTACGGCCTGCCGAACGTCAAAGTAGTTATCCTCTATCCGCGCGGTAAGATTAGCCCGCTGCAGGAGAAGCTGTTCTGCACCCTGGGCGGCAACATCGAAACCGTGGCGATTGACGGTGATTTCGACGCCTGTCAGGCGCTGGTTAAGCAGGCGTTTGACGATGAAGAGCTGAAGGTCGCGCTTGGTCTCAACTCCGCCAACTCTATTAATATCAGTCGTCTGCTGGCGCAGATCTGCTACTACTTCGAGGCGGTCGCGCAGCTGCCGCAGGAGGCCCGTAACCAGCTGGTGGTGTCGGTGCCAAGCGGCAACTTCGGCGATCTCACCGCCGGCCTGCTGGCGAAATCGCTGGGGCTGCCGATTAAGCGTTTTATTGCCGCTACCAACGCCAACGATACCGTGCCGCGCTTCCTGCAGGATGGCAACTGGGCGCCGAAGGCGACGCAGGCGACCCTGTCTAACGCCATGGACGTCAGCCAACCGAACAACTGGCCGCGCGTGGAAGAGCTGTTCCGCCGCAAAATCTGGCGTCTTAATGAGCTGGGATACGCCGCGGTTGATGATGAAACCACCAAAGCAACCATGCGTGAACTGAAATCCATCGGCTACACCTCTGAACCGCATGCGGCGATTGCTTATCGCGCGCTGCGCGACCAATTGCAACCGGGCGAGTACGGGTTATTCCTCGGTACCGCGCATCCGGCGAAATTCAAAGAGAGCGTAGAAGAGATTCTGCAGGAGACGCTGCCGCTGCCGAAAGAACTGGCTGACCGCGCCGACCTGCCGCTGCTGTCGCATAATCTGCCGGCTGATTTCGCCGCGCTGCGTAAGCTGATGATGGGCTAATTAAGACTGAAAACACCCCTGTCGCTTACCGGACAGGGGTGTCGTCGTTTTTACTGCTCGTGGCGCTTAAACACCAGTTCGCCTTTCTCCGATGCTTCCCCATCAAAGAAATAGCCTTCGCTATTAAACGCCTGCAGCTGCTCCGGCCTGGTTAAACGGTTTTCAATGATGTAGCGGCTCATCAGACCGCGCGCTTTTTTGGCATAGAAGCTGATCACCTTGAATTTGCCGTTTTTCTCATCGAGGAACACCGGCTTAATCAATTGGCCCCGCAATTTTTTCGGTTTGACCGATTTAAAATACTCATCGGACGCCAGGTTGATGACGATATCGTCGCCCTGGGCCTGCAGCGCCTGATTGAGCTTATCGGTGATGATATCGCCCCAGAAATGATACAAATCTTTGCCCTGCGGATTTTCCAGCTTAATACCCATCTCCAGACGGTAGGGCTGCATCAGATCCAACGGGCGTAATACGCCGTAAAGGCCGGAAAGCATGCGCAGATGCTGCTGGGCAAAATCGAAATCCGCTTCGCTAAAGGTTTCGGCCTGCAGACCGGTATAAACGTCGCCTTTGAACGCCAGTATCGCCTGACGGGCATTTTGCGGGGTAAAGTCCGGATGCCAGTCGTGAAAACGGGTGGCGTTGAGATCGGCCAGCTTATCGCTGATGCTCATCAGCTTACCGATTTGCGGCGCTGCCAGCTTACGGGCGATACCGATAAGCTGTTGAGAATGCTCCAGGAGTTCGGGCTGGGTATAGCGCGTCGTTGCCAGCGGGCTTTGATAATCGAGCGTTTTAGCAGGTGAAATCAGAATCAGCATATCCAGTCCTTGCAGGGAATTTCGACGAATTTTAACAAAAAAAGAGTACGATGGGATCGATTGCTGCGATTACCGCGCTATTCACGCGGTATCTCATCCCAGGCGCCGGGTGCCAGATGTTGCTGAATTTCCGGATAGCGAGCGGGGTCGAAGACCGGTTGCACGCCGAGTTTGCGCTGGCGCAGATAATCGCTGGCGAGGATCCGAACCGTTGGCGACAGCAGCAAAATCGCCGTTAAGTTGGTGATCGCCATTAGCGCCATAATAATATCCGCCAGTTGCCAGACCACCGGAAGACTCACCAGGGTGCCTGTCAGTACCATCAACACGGTGATAACCCGGAGCGTCCAGATATGTAGCGGCTTATTGAGACGCAGGAAGATCAGATTGTTTTCGGCATAAATATAATTGGCGACAATCGAACTGAAAGCGAAGAACAGTAGCACGGCAGCCACCAATCCCGGTCCCCAACTGCCAATAAGATCGCCCATCGCGTGCTGCATGGTTTGAATACCGCTGACCGCACTGTCGCGGTTTTCGCGCGGCGCCAGCATGATAATGACCGCGCTGGCGGTACAGATAACAATGGTATCAATAAAGACGCCAATCATCTGTACGATGCCCTGCGCCGCGGGATGCGGAGGCCATGATGCAGCGGCAGCGGCAGCATTTGGCGTTGAGCCCATGCCTGCTTCGTTGGAAAACATCCCGCGCTGGAAACCGCCGGTAAGCGCCTGGCTGATGGTATAACCCACCGCGCCCGCCGCCGCTTCCTGCCAGCCAAAAGCGCAGCGGAAGATGGTTTCAAAAACCGCCGGCAGGGCGGCGAAGTGCCAGAGGCCAATCAACAGACTGGCGCCCACCCATATCAGAGCCATAAGCGGCACAAACCACTGCATCAATCGCGCTACGCCGCGTAGACCGCGGACGATAATCAACAGTGTTGCGGCAGCCAGCGCGGCGCCGACGGCGACCATCGGCAAATCGAAGGCATAGGCCATGGCGTGCGCCACCGAGTTGGCCTGCACGGTATTAAAAATCACCCCATAGGCCAGCAGAAGCAGAATTGAGAAGACCACGCCCATCCAGCGCATCTCGAGGCCGCGGGCCATATACCACGCCGGGCCGCCGCGAAACTGGCCTTCGCCATCGCGCTCTTTGTACAGTTGGGCAAGCGAACATTCGGCGAAGCTACTGGCCATGCCGAGTAGTGCGGAGACCCACATCCAGAACACGGCGCCTGGGCCGCCGGCGGCAATCGCTAACGCCACGCCCGCCAGATTACCGCTGCCGACGCGAGCCGCCAGGCTGGTGCACAGCGCCTGAAAAGACGTTAATCCGCCGGGCTGCGGGCGAAGGCTTTTTTTAAGACTTTTGCCAAACTGGCGAATATAACGGAACTGAATAAACTCCGTTCGCCATGTGAACCAAATACCGGCGCCCAGTAACAGGTAAATCATTACCGAGCCCCAGAGTATTTCATTGATAAACGAGAGAAAATCAGGCATTAAACGTCCTCTTGTCCATGCCGGCGCGCGGTGTAAGCGCTACCACTCCGGTGACAATCCTTTAGCATTCAGATAATTAATATGTCGAGTTTATCACACTCTGCGCTCTTGCATTGTCGGCGGTTGCGCTGACCCTATGGCGTGTTATCATCTTGGCAGACCGGTTACATCCCCTTAACTGCTGTTTAAGAGAAACACTATCATGACGGATAAATTGACTTCTCTGCGTCAGTACACCACTGTCGTAGCTGACACCGGAGATATCGCGGCAATGAAGCTGTATCAGCCTCAGGATGCCACCACCAACCCTTCTTTGATCCTCGGCGCGGCTCAGATCCCTGAGTACCGTAAGCTGATTGACGACGCTGTTGCCTGGGCTCGCGGCCAGAGCAGCGATCGCGCGCAGCAGATTATCGATGCTTCCGACAAACTGGCGGTGAACATCGGTCTCGAAATCCTTAAACTGATCCCGGGCCGTATTTCTACCGAAGTTGATGCCCGTTTGTCCTATGACACCGACGCCTCTATCGCGAAAGCGAAACGCCTGATCAAACTGTATAACGATGCCGGTATCGGCAACGATCGTATCCTGATCAAACTGGCTTCCACCTGGCAGGGCATTCGCGCCGCTGAGCAGCTGGAAAAAGAAGGCATCAACTGTAACCTGACCCTGCTGTTCTCCTTCGCTCAGGCTCGCGCTTGCGCCGAAGCGGGCGTCTTCCTGATTTCTCCGTTCGTTGGCCGTATCCTCGACTGGTACAAAGCGAACACGGATAAGAAAGAGTACGCGCCGGCAGAAGATCCGGGCGTGGTTTCCGTTAGCGAAATCTACGAGTACTACAAGCAGCACGGCTATGAAACCGTCGTGATGGGCGCAAGCTTCCGTAACGTTGGCGAAATCCTTGAGCTGGCCGGTTGCGACCGTCTGACCATCGCCCCTGCGCTGCTGAAAGAGCTGGCGGAAAGCGAAGGCGCTGTCGAACGTAAACTGGCGTTCAGCGGCGAAGTGAAAGCGCGTCCGGAACGCATTACTGAATCCCAGTTCCTGTGGCAGCACAACCAGGATCCGATGGCGGTAGACAAACTGGCGGAAGGTATCCGTAAGTTTGCCATCGACCAGGAAAAACTGGAAAAAATGATCGGCGACCTGCTGTAATCATCCCAGCGTGACCGGGCTACCGGTCACGCTACTTCTTTTGAATCCTGTCTGTAATTCTCTCCAGCGTGTATCATTCCGCTTAATTGCACTATTTGAACGGAATGAATATGAATAAATTACGCATCGGCTTAGTTTCTATTTCTGACCGCGCCTCCAGCGGCGTTTACCAGGACAAAGGTATTCCTGCGTTGGAAGAGTGGCTGGCGCGTGCGCTGACAACGCCCTTTGAACTGCAAACTCGCCTGATCCCTGATGAACAGCCCATCATTGAACAAACGCTGTGCGAGCTGGTAGACGAGATGGGCTGTCATCTGGTGTTGACCACCGGCGGCACCGGCCCGGCGCGCCGTGATGTGACGCCGGACGCAACTTTAGCGATTGCCGATCGCGTCATGCCCGGTTTCGGCGAGCAAATGCGCCAGGTTAGCCTACACTTTGTGCCGACGGCTATCCTCTCCCGGCAGGTTGGCGTCATCCGCAAGCAGGCGCTGATCCTCAACCTGCCTGGCCAGCCGAAAGCGATTCAGGAGACTCTCGAAGGAGTCAAAGACGCGGACGGTAAGGTGCTGGTGCATGGTGTCTTTGCAAGTGTACCTTATTGTGTACAGTTGCTTGAGGGGCCGTATGTGGAGACGGAAGCGAGCGTTGTAGCAGCTTTTCGCCCGAAAAGTGCACGACGTGAAACTTTATCCTGAATTTAATGCATTGCTGATATAACCTGCATCGCCGGTGGTGTGCTGTTTTATTTACGGTATAGTGTTTTTTACTTTACACATTGCGTAATATTACTGCGGACGAAGCGCCAGTTATGTCACAACACACCCGAGCACTGAATCGACAGGATTATAAAACTCTGACGCTGGCCGCCCTCGGCGGGGCGCTGGAGTTTTATGACTTCATTATCTTTGTCTTCTTCGCCGCCGTCGTCGGCGAACTGTTCTTCCCGGCCGATATTCCGGAATGGCTACGTCAGGTACAGACCTTCGGTATTTTCGCCGCGGGTTATCTGGCGCGCCCTCTTGGCGGCATTATCATGGCCCACTTTGGCGACCTGGTCGGTCGCAAAAAAATGTTCACCCTCAGCATTCTGCTCATGGCGCTGCCGACGCTGGCGATCGGCCTGCTGCCGACTTATGCCTCGATGGGCATCGTTGCGCCGCTGCTATTACTGCTCATGCGTATTTTTCAAGGGGCGGCGATTGGCGGAGAAGTGCCGGGCGCCTGGGTCTTCGTGGCCGAACATGTCCCGGAAAAACGCATCGGTATCGCCTGCGGTACCTTGACCGCGGGGTTGACCGTCGGGATCCTGTTAGGTTCGGTGGTGGCGACGCTTATCAATACCAGCATGACGCCGCAAGGTATCCACGACGGCGGCTGGCGTATTCCTTTCCTGCTGGGCGGCGTTTTTGGCCTGGTGGCGATGTACCTGCGTCGTTGGCTGCAGGAGACGCCGATATTTCTGGAGATGCAGAAGCGCAAAGCGCTGGCGCAGGAGTTGCCGGTGAAGGCGGTGGCGCTTAAGCACCAGAAGGCCGTCATCGTTTCGATGCTGCTCACCTGGCTGCTGTCCGCCGGCGTGGTGGTGGTGATCCTGATGTCGCCGGTCTGGCTGCAAAAACATTATGGCTTTGCGCCGGCGATTACCCTGCAGGCCAATAGTATCGCCACGATCATGCTGTGCATCGGCTGTCTACTCGCCGGTCTGGCGGCAGACCGTTTCGGCGCCAGCCGCACTTTTATCGTCGGCAGCCTGTTGTTGGCGGCCGCCAGTTGGGCCTTTTATCACTTTTCCGGCGCCAGCCCGCAGCGGCTGTTTCTGCTGTATGGGACGGTGGGGCTGTGTGTCGGCGTGGTGGGGGCGGTACCTTACGTAATGGTGCGCGCTTTCCCGGCGGAAGTGCGTTTTACCGGCATCTCATTTTCCTACAACCTGTCGTACGCCATTTTCGGCGGTCTGACGCCGATCGCCGTTACGATGCTGATGGGGGTTTCGCCGATGGCGCCGGCCTGGTACGTACTGGCGCTGTCGCTGATGGGGCTGGGGTTAGGTATCTGGCTGCGTCAGGGGTTGACGACGCAGGCGGTTTTACCGCAAGGAGAACTGCAGCGTTAAATTTAACGCCGCCGCCCGGTTTGCGGGCGGCGGCAGGCCATTAGCGTGGCTCGCCAATCGGCAGAACGGTGCGGCCGAACTGCTCGTTCAACACTTCACCCATCGCCAGGTAAATAGCGCTCGCGCCGCATACCAGGCCGACCCAACCGGCAATTTTAACAATGCCTTCGTTATCGACCAGGTGACCAATCGCCAGCAGCGCGAACAGTACGGTCAGGCTAAGGAAGACGAACTGCAGCATGCGCGCGGCTTTCAGCGTGCCGAAGAACATGAACAACGTAAAGATACCCCACAGGCCGAGATACATGCCCAGGAAGTGCGCGTTCGGCGCATCAGCCAGGCCCATTTTCGGCATCAGAAGGATCGCGACCAACGTCAGCCAGAAGGACCCGTAGGACGTAAAAGCGGTTAAACCAAAGGTGTTGCCTTTTTTATACTCGAGCAGGCCGGCAAAAATTTGCGCAATGCCGCCGTAAAAAATGCCCATCGCCAGGATAGCTACATCGAATGCGAAAAGGCCGCTATTTGCCAGGTTAAGCAGAATAGTGGTCATGCCAAAGCCCATAAGGCCCAGCGGTGCCGGATTAGCCAACTTAGTGTTGCCCATAATTCCTCAAAATAATGATTAGAAAGGGAAGCATTACCCCGCCACTTGCGGTGGGGCGCGGCATAATAATGAGGCGTGCAGAGGCTGTCTATGATCTGGCGGGGTATTTTTCAGCAATTTACCTTTCGCGGCGATAATGGCCAACTCTTCGGCGAACGAGTGCGATATCCAATGAATATGTTCTTATTTACTATTTATTTTTTGTATGGGTTATACCGGCTATTTTTATCGTCCGGCGTGTCGTTTGCTCTCGCGCCTGCGTTTTGCCAGAAAAATTTTTTTTGGCCTGCCCCTTGATGAAAACCAGGGCGACCCCATCTTGTAGTCAACCGCAGTGAAGAACCTGAAAAAAAATGATGTCAGGGCAGTTGAAACCGCACGTTTCGCCCTTATTACAGGTTCACAACCACATGTTGATCGAATTTTTAGTGGAGACGTTTAGATGGGTAAAATTATTGGTATCGACCTGGGTACTACCAACTCTTGTGTAGCGATTATGGATGGCACTACCGCTCGCGTGCTGGAGAACGCCGAAGGCGATCGCACCACGCCTTCTATTATTGCCTATACCCAGGATGGTGAAACTCTGGTTGGTCAGCCGGCTAAACGTCAGGCAGTGACAAACCCGCAAAACACCCTGTTTGCGATTAAACGCCTGATTGGTCGCCGCTTCCAGGATGAAGAAGTTCAGCGTGACGTTTCCATCATGCCGTACAAAATCGTTGCCGCAGATAATGGCGACGCCTGGCTTGATGTGAAAGGCACCAAAACCGCGCCGCCGCAGATTTCTGCTGAAGTGCTGAAAAAAATGAAGAAAACCGCTGAAGATTATCTGGGTGAGCCGGTAACTGAAGCTGTTATCACCGTACCTGCGTACTTCAACGATGCTCAGCGTCAGGCAACCAAAGATGCCGGTCGTATCGCGGGTCTGGAAGTCAAACGTATCATCAACGAACCGACTGCCGCTGCGCTGGCTTACGGTCTGGATAAAGAAGTCGGCAACCGCACTATCGCGGTATACGACCTCGGTGGTGGTACCTTCGATATCTCTATTATCGAAATCGACGAAGTTGACGGCGAAAAAACCTTCGAAGTTCTGGCAACCAACGGTGATACCCACCTGGGTGGTGAAGACTTCGATACTCGTCTGATCAACTACCTCGTTGACGAGTTTAAGAAAGAGCAGGGTATTGACCTGCGCAACGACCCGCTGGCGATGCAGCGTCTGAAAGAAGCCGCAGAAAAAGCGAAAATTGAGCTGTCTTCCGCTCAACAGACCGACGTTAACCTGCCGTATATCACCGCAGACGCGACCGGTCCGAAACACATGAACATCAAAGTGACTCGCGCGAAACTGGAAAGCCTGGTTGAAGATCTGGTTAACCGTTCTATCGAGCCGCTGAAAGTTGCCCTGCAGGATGCCGGTCTGTCCGTTTCCGATATCAACGACGTGATCCTCGTTGGTGGTCAGACTCGTATGCCGATGGTGCAGAAGAAAGTTGCTGAGTTCTTTGGTAAAGAACCGCGTAAAGACGTTAACCCGGATGAAGCTGTGGCTATCGGCGCAGCCGTTCAGGGTGGTGTACTGACTGGTGAAGTTAAAGACGTTCTGCTGCTGGACGTTACCCCGCTGTCGCTGGGTATCGAAACCATGGGTGGCGTGATGACCGCGCTCATCAGCAAAAACACCACGATCCCGACCAAGCACAGCCAGGTGTTCTCTACTGCGGAAGACAACCAGTCCGCGGTAACCATCCATGTGCTGCAGGGTGAGCGTAAACGCGCTTCCGATAACAAATCTCTGGGTCAGTTCAACCTGGATGGTATTAACCCAGCACCGCGCGGTATGCCGCAGATCGAAGTGACCTTCGATATAGATGCTGACGGTATCCTGCACGTTTCCGCTAAAGATAAAAACAGCGGTAAAGAGCAGAAGATCACCATCAAGGCTTCTTCCGGTCTGAATGAAGAAGAAATTCAGAAAATGGTTCGCGAAGCGGAAGCTAACGCTGAATCTGACCGTAAGTTCGAAGAGCTGGTTCAGACCCGTAACCAGGGCGACCATCTGCTGCACAGCACCCGTAAGCAGGTTGAAGAAGCAGGCGACAAACTGCCGGCTGACGACAAAACTGCAATCGAGTCTGCGCTGACCGCACTGGAAACTTCTCTGAAAGGTGAAGACAAAGCGGACATCGAAGCGAAGATGCAGGCGCTGGCCCAGGCTTCCCAGAAGCTGATGGAAATCGCTCAGCAGCAGCACGCTCAGCAGCAGGCTGGCGGCGCTGACGCTCAAGAAAGCAGCGCGAAGGATGACGATGTTGTCGACGCTGAGTTCGAAGAAGTGAAAGACAAAAAATAATCGCCCTTTGAACGGGTAAAACACTGGCACGGGCGAAGAGGTTTCCTCTCCGCCCGTGCACGCATGTTAAGGGGCTGAAAAACACCAATGGCAAAGCAAGATTATTACGAGATTTTAGGCGTTTCCAAAACAGCGGAAGAGCGTGAAATCAAAAAGGCGTACAAGCGCCTGGCCATGAAATACCACCCGGACCGTAACCAGGGTGACAAAGAGGCCGAAGCCAAATTTAAAGAAATCAAAGAAGCGTATGAAGTCCTGACTGATGCCCAGAAGCGTGCAGCCTACGATCAGTACGGCCACGCCGCGTTTGAACAAGGCGGCATGGGTGGCGGCGGTTTCGGCGGCGGCGGCTTTGGCGGCGGCGCGGATTTCAGCGATATCTTTGGCGATGTGTTCGGCGATATTTTCGGCGGCGGTCGTGGTCGTCAGCGCGCGGCGCGCGGCGCAGATCTACGTTACAACATGGAATTGACGCTGGAAGAAGCGGTCCGTGGCGTCACCAAGGAAATCCGCATCCCGACGCTGGAAGAGTGCGATGTCTGCCACGGCAGCGGTGCGAAATCAGGTACTCAGCCGCAGACCTGTCCAACCTGTCACGGTTCCGGTCAGGTCCAGATGCGTCAGGGCTTCTTTGCTGTTCAGCAAACCTGTCCGCACTGTCAGGGACGCGGTACGCTGATTAAAGATCCGTGCAATAAATGCCACGGTCACGGTCGCGTTGAAAAAACCAAAACCTTGTCGGTGAAAATCCCGGCTGGCGTCGACACCGGCGATCGCATTCGTCTGGCTGGCGAAGGCGAAGCGGGCGAGCATGGCGCTCCGTCGGGCGATCTGTACGTTCAGGTTCAGGTCAAACAGCACGCGATCTTCGAGCGTGAGGGGAATAATCTGTACTGCGAAGTACCGATCAACTTTACCATGGCTGCGCTTGGCGGCGAGATTGAAGTACCGACGCTGGATGGTCGCGTTAACCTGAAAGTTCCTGGCGAAACGCAAACCGGCAAACTGTTCCGCATGCGCGGCAAGGGCGTTAAATCCGTTCGGGGCGGTGCTCAGGGCGATCTGCTGTGTCGCGTGGTGGTAGAAACGCCAGTGGGCCTCAATGACAAGCAGAAGCAATTGCTTAAAGAGCTGCAGGAAACTTTTGGCGGTCCGACGGGTGAGAAAAACAGCCCGCGTTCCAAAAGCTTCTTCGATGGCGTGAAAAAATTCTTTGATGATTTAACGCGTTAATTGCGTTTAATCACCTTATTAGCACAAGCCTGAACATCCCTGTTCAGGCTTTTTTCTGTCCCAACCTCAGCCTTGAATAGAAACGCTATACTTTGTTTAGCATGTCCGGATTTGATTTATTTTGAGTATTATCTATATTGCTTTTTTCGATAAAAGAGGCTGACAGTGGATGGGATCGAAAGGTGCCAATAAGGGCTTTGATTATAATTTAATCAAGGTTCTTGACGCTGTCATTTCGGCAGGAAATGCCGCGAAGGCGGCGAAAAAATTGGCCATCACTCCCGCCGCGGTCTCTTTGGCATTAAGACGTCTGCAAAACTTCTATCAGCAGGAGCTGTTTGTCAGAAGCAAAGATGGTTTACTGCCAACGGCGAAAGCACTCGAAATACACCAAAGTTTCCGTCAGGCCATGTCGCTTGTCGACAATACTTTTCTGCCGGAAAACAAGGATGATGACACCCGGATTACGATCCTTGGAAGCGATTTCATCGAAAGTTATTACCTTTCCCAACTGTACGGTAGCGCGCTTTTCGAGCAGGGCGTTATCAACCATTTTTCATCCCGCAACATTAGCTGCGATAAAGCTAAAGAGCTTTTATTGACCGCTCAATGTGATTTATCGATCGGTTCTGAACCGCTGGTTGAGCCCGGACTCGATAATCAAATTATTGATAGCTTCAGAAACTTTGTCTGTATTTGTGCCAAAGGTCATTTATTCAGCGAGCTGTCGCAGCTTTCTTTGCATCAATTCTACTCTTCCCGCCATGCCATGTATCAACCGGGGATTACTTCACTCACCATCATCACTGATAACGGATTATTTAAAGATGATGTTTATTATAACGGTTCACGAACTATGGGCTATTGTAGCGATTCTATCACCGGGCTGGTTAGCATGGTAGAAAGAACCGCATTGATTGCACTGTTACCTTTGAAACTGGCGTTGTTTTATAAAAATCAGCGTAAATATGATATAAATTTTATCCAACCGCCCCCTGAGTTGATGTTTAAATCCGTGCAGGTTTATGCTTCATGGAACAAAAGCAGTAGAAATATATCAGCGATAAATGAAACGGTTTCCATGTTACATACGCTGTCCTCATTCAGACGGTAAGTTTCCTCATCTTGCCGTCATTAATATGATGTGGTTAGTCATGATGTTCTTTGATTACCTTTCCACTATTCCGCCGCTTACACTCCTGATGAATCTTTTTTAAACTTTAGTTATTCAGGAGCGATTATGTCTATTCCTAATCATTTAGAGACAACGGAAGTTGTATTACTGGAAGTAGAAATACTTCTGACCATTATTTCTATCGGCGCCTGGGGCGGGTTCGTTAGTTTCCTGCTTCGCAGGAATAAAGAAGAGGCTGGCGAAGCCCATCAGGGAATTATGACCTGCCTGACGCAGGTAGTCATATCTTGTTTTACCAGTTTTCTCCTTAGCGCTATTGCTATCGAAAAAGGGTTTAGCTTTAATATGGTGCTGTTAGCCGCTGGTTTAGGCGGTGTATTTGCCGGCCCGATTTTAAAAATCCTCGGAGAAAAAGTTAAAAGTGCTGTTGGCGGTTCGAAACTCAAATAGCATTATCAGGTAATAAAAGGCTCATCCTTGAGTCTTTTATTACGGATTTTTTTGTCTCAACTATGTCACTCGGTTTTTAATCCAGCCGTAAATGAACTCTTCATTTTGTCGGCGATTTTCGCAGATATCCAGATAATAAGCGCCCTGGCTACAGTTGAGCGCTTTCACTAACACCGCTTCTCCTTCTTTACCTCGTTGCGATAAATAGGAATTTAGCGCATGTAAGGTTTGCGGGCCGATGCTGCCATCTGCTTTTATATCCGGATAATACTGCTGCTCGCGGTTCATCACGTTAAGCCAGCGCTGTAGCCACGTGCAAGGGTGATGGGGACCAATATTCACGGCGGCGTCGCAGAGTTCAAATGCTACCGCCCAGGAAAGTTGCGATACTTGTTCAAAGCCGGGTTTGATCCAGTAATCCGTTTCCAGGATTGCATAGGCTTCATTGTGAGAAAGTTCACTCATTTTCCCCTGGTAACCATGCGCTCGCGCCGTTGCTTCTGTGATACCCCAGTTAGTCTCTCCGCCTTTATCCTTCGGGTTGGCGCTGTAACCGCCTTCCAGCCCCAGAATTCCATCAATAATTGGATTCATTTTTTTCTCCCTGAATTAATGAATATGCATGTACATCATTGTACCTAGCGTGACGGAAAAGACGGTGGTCAGGGCTGCCAGCGTTTTACGGAAAAACTGCTTCCTGGCTTTTGGTTTTTTTGGCTCGACTTTCTCAATGGCGATATCCTTATTGACCTGTAATCCCTGGCGCGGGATGGTAATGAAGAGATCGTTTATGCCCAACGCCTTCAGGTCTCGTCTGATTAAATACAGTATCTGCGTTAGATTGGCATCATTCACAAAATGACTTCTGCTACCCCATAGCTCATTAGTGATTTTCTGGCGTTCGATAATCTCCAGATGAGCGTTTTCAATAATGAAGCTAAGACATTTAGAACGCATTGCTGTCATTCTAATAACTTGCGAGTTTGAGCTCGTTCTTAGTTCATATTTCTGTTCATTGTAGATGCAGTTGTTATTGATGAGATAAGTTTTCATAACGTCTTCCTTTAGATTTGCACATCCTGATTGTCGTTGGTGAATATATTGCACAAGAAATGGCTTAATCCATTTTTTTGTCATCGGTTTTATTGTATTGCCATTTGATGGGGAGACCTTCGTCACATAATCTCATGCAAATTAAATGATGGTTAATTACTACCTAAATTATATTTAATATGCTGTCTATTTTTTATCTTTCCTGCTGAAAGACGGACCTCGTTTGCCCAATGATTCCACGCTGATGTTTCCTGAGTAGGCATCATTAAAATGATTTTTTAGTGCTGATGAATTGATGAGATTTTGTGATTAGCCGATTCTTTGTGAGTCATGGATTATTGGTCTCGCAGAACGAACTGCGATAAATTTTAAACTTAAAAGGAAATTTAAAATGGCTACCAGCAAACTGATTAAAGGCGATACTCTTACCGAAACCAGCAACGCCGCTGATGGTTTTAACCCAGCAACTGAAGTTAGCAACTATAGCTATACTTCAGCGCGTGTCGCAAAGCCGGTCTATAACAAATATAAAGCAGCAACCACTAAGCCGAAGGTATTTGGCTATTATACCGACTGGTCTCAGTATGATGGTCGCCTGCAAGGGGACGATTCTAAAGATAACCGCGGTCGCGGCTACGACCTGACCAATATCTCACCGACTGCTTACGATAAAATTATTTTCGGCTTCGTTGGCGTGACCGGTTTCCATAAAAATGATGGCCAGTATCGTGACGTCGTGGCTGAAGGCGCGGAACAGTGCGGTAAAGTTAAGTACGAACCGACTTTCCTTGATCCATGGGGTGATTTCCAGTCTTACGTCAACGTTGGACATAGCGTTAGCGGCTGGGATGTTGATCCGAAGACCGTGACTCAAGAAAATTGTAAAGGTCTGCTCGGCGGTCTGCGCGATCTGCAGGCGAAAGCGAAACAGCAGGGCCATAACCTGGTGCTGTCCATGAGCATCGGCGGCTGGACCATGAGTAACGGCTTCCATGAAACCGCAGCGTCTGATTCCGCACGTAAAACCTTCGCCAAAGGCGTGGTGAAACTGTTCAAACAGTTCCCGATGTTCAGCGAAGTGGATATCGATTGGGAATACCCGAACGCCGAAGGCGCTGGCAACCCATTCGGCCCGGAAGATGGTGAAAACTATGCGTTGCTTATTGGCGAACTGCGTAAGCAACTGGATTCCGCCAGCCTGAGCAATGTGAAAATCTCCATCGCCAGCTCCGCGGTCGTGAAGACCTTTGATTACTCCAACGTGAAAGCGCTGATTAAAGCAGGTCTGTACGGCATCAACCTGATGACCTATGACTTCTTCGGTACCCCGTGGGCGGAAAGCGTTGCTCATCACACTAACCTGAATGCGCTGGAAGAGGGCGGTTGGGGCGTCAACACTATCGTGGAACATCTGCTGTCTGAAGGTTTCCCTGCTGAAAATATCAACATTGGTTATGCCGGCTATACCCGTAATGGCCGTAACGTTGAGCTGGAGTCGCTGTCTCCGCTGAAAGGCACCTATAACCCGGGTAACGGCGATACCACCGGTACTTTCGAATCCGGCACTAATGAATGGTATGACGTGATCTACAACTACCTGGATCTGGAAAACCAGAAAGGCCGTAACGGTTTCAACGTCTACACCGACCAGGTCGCTGATGCTGACTACCTGTATAACCCGGAATCCAAGCTGTTCATGTCTCTGGATACTCCACGTTCAGTAAAAGCGAAGGGCGAATATGCAGCAAGCCTGGGTCTGGGTGGTATGTTTACCTGGACTATCGATCAGGACAATGGCGTGTTGCTGAACGCGGCTCGTGAAGGTCTGGGTTATGAAATTGAATCTGAAGTCATCGATATGGAACCGTTCTACTTCGAAGGCATCAACGTAGAAAAAGATGAATCTGAAGAAGACGATAAGGCAACTGATGTCAATCATGCGCCAAAAGCCGCTATCGAGCTGCTGGTTGTCGGCGGTTCTACCGTCCAGCTGTCAGGCGCGAATTCTTCTGATGAAGATGATGATGAACTGAGCTACAGCTGGGGCGTACCGTCTGAAATTACCGTCGCGGATAAAACTGCGGAAGTGATTGAGTTTATGGTGCCTGAAGTGAGCGCGAAAACGGCCTTCCAGTTCACTCTGTTTGTGCGTGACTGCTACAACGAACCTTCCACTCAGCAACGTTTTGTGCTGACGGCGGTGCCAGCATTAGCATCTCAGGGCGAACCTGAACCGGCTGATGAAGAAGAAGATGAAACCGACATTATTCCGGTTCCAGACGAAGATACTACACCGGCTGAAGATGACGCCTCTGCCGATGATGCGGCAGACCAGGATGCGCCACACGCGCTGTGGGATGCTAACACCGTATACGGCGCAAGCTGGGGTACCTTCGAAACCGTGAGCTGGAAAGGTCACAACTACCAGGTGAAATGGTGGTCCCAGGGCGACCAGCCTGACCTGAACTGCGGTCAGAGCGGCGCATGGACTGACTTAGGCGCTTACTAATACTTCTGCGCTTAACGAGGTATGGGCTCCATGACAAAGCCCCGGTTTTCCGGGGCTTTTTTCCACCAGGGAATGAGGAATCGCGTTGATGACCATTGCAATTAAAAATAGCCAGATTGATGTGAATAGCTGGTACCAGAAAGTCACTTTAACCTTCACAAACGAAAGTAACCGCCCGCTAGATCTGAACCTGGCGACAATTAGCTTTACCGCCTCCGGGCATCCGGATCCGTGGGGCAATACGGGAGGCACGCTAAAAGGAGATCGTTCGTTAACTTTGCGTGACACCGCCCAGGGAACCCTGGAATTCAATGAAATCATCATTAACAACAGTAGTGAACTGCTGCTGCAGGCAGGGGAAAGCGGTACCCTGTTTTTTAGCCTGGCTGCCACCCAGGTACCGGTAAAAATGTCCACCTTTACGTTAACTCTGGCTGACGATACCGCTGATGAAGTTGAGCCAGAACCTGAAGTACCAGCGGATGACACCGCTGATGAGGTTGAACCAGAACCTGAAGTACCGGCGGATGACACCGCTGATGAGGTTGAACCAGAACCTGAAGTACTGGCGGATGATACCGCTGATGATATTGAGCCAGAACCTGAAGCGCCCACCGATGATGCGATCACCGGCGCGGGACTGACCCTGGTATCCGGGGAGGTGAAAGCGTCCAGCTGGTACCAACGTATTGCCCTGACGCTGACGAATCACTATTCGCAGTCCGTCGATATTAATCAGTTGAAATTAGGATTCACCGCGACAGCGCATCCCGATCCGTACAGCCCATTTAGCGGCACCATGCTGGGGAATCAGGCGGTAACGCTGGCCAGCGACGGCGGCTGGCCGACAGAAAAAAATACCATCACAATCAATAACGACGGCGAGTATCTGTTGGCTTCCGGTAAATCAGCGGTGCTGGAGTTTTATCTTTCGGCCACGCAAACGCCCGTTGCGCTTAGCGATCTGACGGTGACGCTGGCCCATGATCCTGGACGCCAGGGACAAATCATTGTGCAATTCCCGGCGCAGGCGCAGAGCACCTCGCTGAAGCCGGAGATCGAACTGCAGTATCCGGATGGCCGCCAGCAGCGCTTTGCCGGCGAATGGGGCGCTTCGCTGACCATTGGCGATCTGAGCGCAGGAAGCTACGGTATTACGGTACTGGAATTGTGTAACGACGAGATGAGAATTTCACCCGTTGCCGAAAACTATACATTGATACTCTCGTCCGGTAACGCCGTTGAACGGTGCCCGATTGCTTACCAGCCAGCGGTGCTCTTTGCCGCGATCGAGCTGCTGCTTGCGGATGATGAACTGGAAGGCGCGGAAGTCGTCGTTGAGCTGTGGTCGGAAGCAGGTGTACGCGAACGTACCCTGACGCTGATGGCGAACCAACCGCAGCGCGTCACTCGGCTATTAGCAAATCATCAATATGCTATTTGCCTGCAGCCGACGACGATGAACAACCAGTTGCTGACAACGTCTGCGCAGCCTGCGACCTTCGTGCCGAAGGTAGGCACGACGGCTCAGGCAGATGTTGCGCTACAAAAAACGCCCGTTGCGAGCGACAACTTTGTTGAGGTCGCGGTGACGGTATTAGGCTTACCGCAGGGCGCAGCTGCTCAACGCTATCGTTTCTGCTGCGGCAGCTACCAGTACAGTTTCGTGCTGGCAAGCGATACTCGTCAGCAGAAATTACCGCTGCGTTTATCTGCCGGGGAATATAGCGTGCAGGTCGCGGATGTGTATATCGCCGGTACGCCGTGGCGTTGCGACGTCAGCGCGCCGTTGCGTTTGCTGCAAAGCGTTAATAACGTCACGCTTGAGTTTATCCAGGGCGTTCCGTTGCAGGTAAAAGGTTGGCCGAATTATCTGGCGCACGGCGGCGTGACGGTGAATGCGGCGGAGACTGTCGATCTTTATCGCAATGTCCCGTTCAGCGCGCTGTTTAAATATGATGGTTTTGATGGCGGCGGCGATCCGATTCCGGCGGCGGAAGTGGACACTAACGGCGATGGCTTCCTTGATTATGCCTCGCTACCGATCCATAAAACCGTGCCTTTGGTTCGCGAGATCGAAGCCGATGCCGGCCGCGCGGTGATGCCGGTGATGGTGGTCTATACCGCCAATGCTAGCGGCGGCAGCGCGGTATCGGACCTGCAGGACGAACAGCGTCTACGCAATCACTTTGGGAGCTTCATTACCCAGTGTCTGGCGGCGCAATCCTGGAAAGATGACCAGCATCCGGTTCCGGCAACCTTTGTCCTCAACCCGGACTTCCTGGGCGCCATGCAGCAGGAGCCTTATGGCTATACCGCGCTGCGTAAAGCTAATAGCGTACAGGTCAATGTGCAACTGGCGGCGGCGATTAATGCGCTCCCTTCGATGCCAGGTTTCAGCGCGCCGACGCTGCCGACCTTTAGCAACGATTTGTACGGCTACGTGCAGGCGATTAACTATATCGTTCGCCAGTTCGCACCGGACATCGTTTTTGGCTGGCAGACCAACGTTTGGGCGACGGGCACGGCAGATTGGCTGCTGCGCGCCAATGCCGCGCCGCGGGAACAAGGGGCGGCGATCGCTGACTTCATTAATGAACTGGGCGTGTACGGCGGCGACTATTCGCCAGACTTTATCGCATTTGATAAATTTGAACGCGACTGCTTCAGCCCGGATGCCTTAGCCCACTACGGCTGGAACGCTACCTGCTGGATGAACTATCTGGGCATGGTGAAGGAGACCGCCAGAGCATTGCAGAAACCGGCGATGTTGTGGCAGATCCCCGGCGGCCATATGCCGACGGTTGCGGAAGGGACCAGTAAAATCGCTGCGGCGCATTTTGCGTCAGGCGGTACTTTCTTCATGGGGGATTCGCGGATTGGCAGCGATATCGACACCATTACCCCGGCGCTGTTAAATACCGCGGTGAACAGCACGACCTATGGCGTCGCGACGGTGGGTGATTTTCTGCGCCGCGATGGCGGATACGATTGGAGCCAGATGCAGGCGTTAAATCTGCCGGACTATAACGTTTTTGCCGTGCTGTGGGGCGGCGGTTCGACCGTCAGTATCACCACTATTCATTCCAACGGTGAAGATGGCGGTTGGTTGGCGGAGAAAATGGTGGAGTACTACGCGGCGCCCCGCTACTTTAGTTAATTCCCTGTATTTCATGTAGCGTTAAGGCGGTGATTCAGTGGCGGTACTATACTGGATCGCTGCCTTTTCTCTTTCTTGTTATATCATAAGAAATAATTTCATTTATTATAGTGTGTAATGTTAAAAATGATTAATAACATTTTGAGATCTTTGTTGGTTATTTGTTTGAGGATTATCTTATTTGATAAATGATTGATTATTTGTGCTTTCATCATACATTTATTCTATATTTAATATTTATTTATTATTAATTGCAGGCTAACTAATGTATGTATATCTTTATTTCTCATATGATTATGGATATTTAATGAAGATATAATGAAATTAAATGGTTTCGAAAATGATAATGAGAATGCCTTGCACTCATATATTTTCTCTCAGCAGGCTAAACCCCATGCAGCGATTGACGCCTTATTTTCAGCGCTCTTGCCCTTTGGTAAATCTTTCGTCGTGCAGTCGGGTGAAGAATTTTCACTATACACAGAGCAGAGCAGCCGCATTGTGTTGCTTGAGTCCGGTATCTTCTCAATTTGCCGCAGTGATCGAGGCTTGAACGTGCTATCGGTTTTCGCCCCGTCAATTGCTGGACTGATAGATAGCTACGGTGTGACATACGATGTTCCCACCCGCCCGGAGCATTTTTTGATTGCTGAAACAGAATGCCGTGGTCGTGCAGTCTCGTTAGCGGACTTTATTAAGGTGACGGATGAGTGCAATCTTTGGCACGACGTAGCTCGTTTTCTCGCTTATCGTCTGATGGTGATGAACGTTCGTGACCGGGAGCTGGTTGGCGTTGACTCTTATCTTAAGGTTCGTGCGTTATTAATCGAAATTGCCGCCTACAACGACGAATATCGCCAGAGCATTAATGTTCTGAACTTTATTCAACGTCGTACCGGAATATCGCGGAGTCGTACCATGAAGCTTCTTTCTGAATTGCGAAAGGGCGGATATATCAATATTGATGGTGGACGTCTGTTAGGGATTAAAAAACTGCCACTGGCTTACTAGTTGCTGTATCTAAATAACAGCTATAACGATTTATTTACTGTAAAAACAGTCAGTTAATGGTGGTCCTATAAAAACAGTTTTTGTCGATTGCAACTCTCTGGCCAATTTATAATAATTAAATAACGGCAGAAATTAATTATCTATCGGCGCTTATAAATAAGCGCTGGTTTGCTATTCATTGAATATAGTATTTCTGTACGCTACAAACTTTAACGTTTTTGCGCCCGGTACCAGCAAGAGATCTCTGTGAAGAGGGCTCGGTACTAAAATTCGTTATTAATTCTATTTTCGACTTGTGTATTTAAAAGGTTATTTATGAAAAAACATCTTTTAGTGATGGTCATGACTGCCATGACGGCGGGCGGTATGAGCTGCGCGGCGAATGCGGATACCGCGACGGTCTCCGGTGGTACGGTGAATTTTACCGGACAGGTTGTGAATGCCGCATGCTCCGTTTCTGCTGACTCTATCGATCAAACCGTTACCCTGAGCCAGGTTCGCACCAGCAAACTGACGGCAGCCGGAATGGTAGCCAATCAGAAAGAAGATTTCTCAATCAAACTAGAAGATTGCGATACCACCGTCAGCCAGAATGCGGCGGTTATCTTTAATGGTCAGCAGGACAGTTCACTTGCCGGTTCGCTGGCGAATACCGCAGGCGCAGGCTCGGCGACTAACGTTGCGCTGCAGCTGTACGGCCCGGATGGACAGGTTCTGAACATCGGCGACACCTCTGGCACGATCACCCTGATTGATGGTGAAAACACCGTACCGCTGAGCGTTGACTATGTCGCAACCGGCGCGGCGACTGCTGGTAACGTCGCAGCGACCGCGACCTTCAGCATGGTCTATTCCTGATTAGTATCCGCATCTCCTCCGTTGTTGGCAGCGGAGGGATGCATTTTATCTCCTCCCTGGTTATCAAAAGAATGAGTACGCGAATTACCCCGATTTTATTTTCATTAGTACTGCTGGCGGCGCTGGGAATAACTCAGTTGGCCCATGCGGGTGGTATTGCGCTGGGTTCTACCCGGGTTATTTATCCGCAGGGTGATAAGCAGGTCTCTCTGCCGGTGATAAACTCTTCCAGTAATAATGTATTTTTAATCCAGTCGTGGGTGGCGAATGCCGATGGCGGCAGAAGCGCCGATTTTGTCGTTACCCCGCCGCTGTTCGTCATTCAGCCAGGGAAAGAAAATCTGCTGCGTATTATGTACGTTGGCCCCTCCCTGCCGACAGATCGCGAAAGCGTTTTTTATCTCAACAGTAAAGCCATTCCCTCGGTTAATAAAAGCAAACTGGCGGCGAATTCGCTGCAAATCGCCACGCAAAGCGTTATTAAACTATTTATCCGCCCGAAACACTTACCGATTGCCTCGGTTGACGCTCCGGCGATGTTGCGCTGCCAGCGTGCAGGCGACCGCCTCACGATCGCCAATCCATCACCCTATTATGTCTCGCTGGTTGATATTCATGTTGGCGGGCAGAAATTAGCCAATTCAATGGTGCCGCCAAAAAGTGAGATAACGTTGCACGGCGGAGCAGGGCAGGCGACCTTCCAGTCAATTAACGATTTCGGCGCCACCACGCCGCTGCAAACCTGTCAGAGTCATTGATATTGTGTTGAAACTCGATGTCTCCGCGCGCCAGTTGACGGTGGGTAGATTGCCGGCGCTTATCAGCCTGGCTCTGATCTCGGCAAGCCTATGCACGCTGCCGAGCAGCTGGGCCGAAAACTATTTTAACCCGGCCTTTTTATCTGACGATCCGTCGAAGATCGCCGATCTTTCCCACTTTGAGGATAATGGCCAGGCACCAGGGGTTTATCGGGTCGATGTCTACCTTAATGGCGCATTGTTGACGACGCGCGATATTGCTTTTCGTGCGAACCAGCAGTCTGCCGATGGATCAGGCCTTCGCGCGTGCCTGACACCTGAGATGCTCAACGGCATGAATGTGAATATCAGCGCATTTCCGCAGTTGGCGAAGGCCGCTGCGGGCGACTGCGTCGATCTTGCTGCTGCGATCCCTGCGGCTTCCAGCGTTTTTGACTTTAGCCAGCAGCGTCTCAATATCAGTATTCCGCAGGCGGCGCTAAACAACCAGGCGCGGGGCTATATTCCGCCACAAAACTGGGATGAAGGTATCAATGCGTTGTTGCTCAACTATACGTTTACCGGCGCGAATAGCCGGGACCGCAGCGTTGGCGGCGGCAATAGCGATAGTTATTTCCTCGGCCTCAATAGCGGAGTAAATCTTGGCGCCTGGCGTTTACGTGATTACTCGACATGGAACTACAACAGCGATAATCAGCAACAGAAAAGCGACTGGCAGCACATCAGCACCTACGTTGAACGTGATGTGGCGGCGCTGAAAGGCGAGTTGACGGCGGGCGATAGCTACACCCCCGCGGGCGTTTTCGACAGCCTGCCGTTTCGTGGGCTACAGCTGGCGTCTGACGACAATATGCTGCCGGACAGCATGAAAGGCTTCGCGCCGACTATCCACGGCATCGCCAAAAGCAACGCTCAGGTGACGATACGTCAGAACGGCTACACCATCGACCAGCGCTATGTACCGCCTGGCGCATTCACCATCGACGATCTCTATCCGACCTCCTCCAGCGGCGATCTCAACGTCGAGATCAAGGAGTCCGACGGCAGCATCTCCAGCTATAACGTGCCTTATGCCGCCGTACCGGTTCTGCAACGCGAGGGGCGGGTGAAATATGCCGCCACCGCGGCGACCTATCGCGGTGATAGCAGCCAGAAACGAGAGGTGAGTTTCGGCCAGGCGACCCTGATGTGGGGGTTGCCGCATGGCTTTACGCTGTACGGCGGAACGCAGTTTTCCTCCGATTACCGCGCCCTGGCGCTGGGCACTGGAGCTAACTTCGGCGACTGGGGGGCGATTTCCGTCGATCTTACGCAAGCCTACAGTACGCTGGCGGATGAGAGCGAACATCAGGGGCAATCGCTGCGCTTTTTATATGCCAAATCCTTAAACGACCTGGGCACCCATTTTCAATTGTTGGGGTATCGCTACTCAACCTCTGGTTTTTATACCCTTGATGATACCGCGTGGAAGCGGATGTCAGGCTATAACGACCCTCAGGAGGATGACGGCGATCGCGATACTGGCGATGACTACAACCTGTATTACACCAAACGCGGCAAGGTACAGATCAACCTCTCTCAACAGTTCGGTCATTTTGGCTCACTGTATGTCACCGGTAGCCAACAGAGCTATTGGCACACCGATGAAACCAATAAATTACTGCAAATCGGCTACAGCGACACGCTGGCTGGGATCTCGTGGAGCCTGTCATATAGCAGTAGCCGCGCGCCCGGCGAGGAGGAACGCGACCAGGCGCTGGCGCTCAATCTTTCGCTACCGCTCAGCCAGTGGCTTTCTCACGGCGACGATATTACCCAGCGTCGTCATAACGTTTATGCGACGTTTTCCACCAGTAGCGATGGACACGGCGGCGTGACGCAAAATAGCGGTATCAGCGGCACGTTGTTGGATCAAAACAACCTGAGCTATAGCGTCCAGCAGGGCTATCAGAATCAGGGGGTTGGCGCGAGCGGCTCCGCCAGCCTCGAATACGACGGGGCAAAGGGCAACCTGAATGTCGGCTACAACAACAGCAACCATGGTGATTATCGGCAACTGAACTATGGCCTCAGCGGCGGCATGGTTGCGCATGCTCATGGTCTGACCCTCAGCCAGCCGTTGGGCGACACCAATGTTCTTATCGCCGTGCCGGGGGCAGGGAATGTCAATATCGAAGATCAGCCGGGGATCCACACCGATGGCCGCGGCTACGCGGTGGTACCGTATGCCACTACTTACCGCCAGAATCGCATGGCGCTGGACGTCAACTCGCTAAAAGACGATGTCGATATCGATGATGCGGTGATCAATGTCGTTCCCACCCAAGGGGCGCTGGTGCTGGCCAACTTTACGGCACGGGTTGGCGAGCGAGCGCTGTTGACGTTAAGCCGTTACGGGAAACCGCTGCCGTTTGGCGCTACGGTATCCATTGCTGGCGCGGCGGAAGAAGGCATCGTTGGCGACGATGGCGAAGTGTATCTCTCAGGCCTTAGCCCGCAGGGCACGCTGAAAGCACAATGGGGGCCGCAGCCTGACCAACAATGTCTCACTCATTATCATCTCCCTGACGTTAGCCAGCCTTTGGTGCGTCAGCATCTGGAATGTCGCTAAATGAAGCCTGTCTCTTTTCTTGTTCTGTTAATGGGGCTGCTGCTGGCCCGCGGTAGTCTGGCGGCCGTTTGCCAGAACACCAATGGCTCGCCCGCGACGGTCGATTATGACCTGACGACGACGCTAACGGCGGCGCAAAATCAGGCCGGTACCACCACACAACTTAGTAAAAACCAGGATGTCAACGTGCAGGCGGTTTGTCCCTCCGGCTCTTCGGATTCGGGGCGGACGTATCGTTCGTATGTCGCTTCTTCATCGATAGTGGAAACCAACGGCGACTGGAAATATATGCAGCTGGATGGCGCCTATCTTGAAGGAGCAATGCGCATTGAAGATTCGGCGGCCGGGGAATTTTATCCACCAATGGATTATGTCTATATGGGCTATGACGCCAACGTTAACAACGGCTCGCCTTTTCCGGTACATGATTCGAATCTGGTATTCCAGCTTAAGGTTGTGAAGCCATTTATTGGCACGGTAAATATCGAGCCGAAGACCATGTTTAATGTCTATGTCACCACCTCCGGGGACGACCCGCTGAGTACCGTGGTATATAGCATTGTCTACAGCGGCAGCGTGACCGTGCCGCAAAGCTGCGAAATTAACGCCGGGCAAACCATTCTTGTGGATTTTGGCTCGCTGTACAGCGGCGGTTTCAATCGCGCCGGGGAAAAACCAACGGGTGTCCGTAAGAAAAGATTCACCGTGCCGGTGAAGTGCAGCGGGGTGGATTCGCAGGTCAACTTAAGTCTGCGGTTGATAGCCACCGCCGATAGCCACTTAAGCCAGGCTATTGCCTCCGACAATCCTGATGTTGGCGTGGTGGTTGAGAGCAGCGACGGCGCGGTATTAACGCCAAATGACGCCAGCAGCGTCGAGCCTTTCACGACGGATGAAAACGGACACGCGACTATTTCCCTACAGGCGTATCCAGTCAGTACCACCGGCCAGACGCCGGCGGAGGGCGCCTTCACCGCGCTGGCTAACTTACGGGTGGATTTCGACTAAATGCGCCTGATTCGTTACTTCTTCTTATTGATCCTGCTATGCGGCAGCGGTTGCTATGCCGACGATAGCGGCTACAACCTGGAATTTACCGGGACCATTGTCGCGCAAACCTGCGATATCGAAATTTCCAGCCTCAGCCAGAGTATCGATTTAGGTCAGTTCTCAGTGGAGGATTTCCCCTCTACCGGTACGACGACGAAGTTTAAGCCGTTCAACATCAACCTGAAAAACTGCTCGCGCGGCATTACCGGCAGCAAAATCTGGTTTACCGGCACTGCCGACAGCGACAACCCGGCGCTGCTGGCATTGAGCGATACCGGCATGGGTAGCGAAAAAATGCTGGCAAGCGGCGTTGGCGTGGAGATCCTTGATGAGGACCAGGATGCGGTCAGCATCAATAACACCAGTTCGGTGGTCTACCCGCTGAAAACGGGCCGCAATACCTTATCGTTCTATATCCGCTACAAATCTACCCGGCCAACCGTGACCTCCGGCAATGCGACGGCGGTGATGTATTTCGACCTGCAATATGAATAGGCGCGCGGCAATGATTAAAAAACTGTACCTCTGCTGGGGGCTGGCTCTGGTGGCAAGCGGTGCGCTGGCCCATGACGGCCGGGTCTACGTCACCGGAACCATTACCGACAACACCTGCACGCTGTCGCCGGATTCCGAGAACATTCAGGTCGATATGGGAACCGTTAGTAACCGCCAGTTTTATCAGGCAGGCGCCGGCGCGGAGTGGCAGCCTTTTTCGATCACGCTACAAAATTGCGGCAGCACCGCCAGCGGCGTAACGGTGAGCTTTAGCGGTACCAGCGATCCGCAAGATGGCGATTTGTTTGCGGTGAATACCGGAGCGGATACCGCAAGCGGTATAGGAATTGCGCTCTATGACAAGAATAAACAGCAAATCGCGCCGGGGGCGCAGAGCGATGTGCTGGCGCTAACCGCGGGCGCCGCGTCCGAACGTTTACAGTTTTATGCCCGCTATGTGGCTGATGGCGCCCCGGTGGCGCCGGGGGCTGCCGATGCTTCCGCGACTTTCGTACTGAGTTATGAATAGACGACTTTTCTACTGGCCAGGGCTCTGGCTGCTGCCCGTAGCAATAAGCCATGCAGGCGTGGTGATTGGTGGCACGCGCTTTATTTATCACGCCGAGCGGACGACGCTGAGCGTTCCGCTGCGCAATACCTCGGATAGTGACTGGCTGGTGGACAGCCACGTACTGAGCGGTGGACGCTGGCCAGGGGCCGATGATTTGTCGCCCCGAAAACCGCCATTCGTGGTCACGCCGCCGCTCTTTTTATTGCGCGCAGGCCAGGAGAACACACTGCGTGTCGCATGGAGCGGCGAGGCGCTGGCGCGGGACCGTGAAAGCTTGTTTACGCTGAGCATTGCCGCTATTCCATCGGGAAAAACCGGCGCCAATAGCGTGCAGATGGCATTTCGCTCGGCGTTAAAACTGATTTATCGACCTGTGGGGCTAATCGGCGATCCGCAGCAGGCCTATCGTCATCTGGTCTGGAACTTAACGGCGGATGGGCTGACGGTACGTAATTCAGGACCCTATTACGTCACCCTCTTTTCAATCCGCGTCAACGGTACGCCGATCGACGCTGCCGGTGTGGTCGCGCCGTTTTCTACCCGCCGCACAGACTGGTGTCGACAAACGACGCGCTGCGCCGTGCGGTGGCAAAGCCTCAACGATGCCGGGGGCGTGATGCCGCCGGTCACGGTAACGATACAACGGTGATGACGATTTTATTCTGCCCCTGTGGGCATCCCCTGAACTTAATAATGAGAACTCAATAATGCGCAAACTTTCCTGTAAATCGGCGGCGTGGCTAGCGCTTGGCGGCATCATCTCTTTTTCCTCGTTGGCGGCGAAGACCGACCCGGCGGTAGGTGATATTGGGCCGACCGCTGAGGCGTATATCGCCAGCCATCCGGATAAAGTTGGCGAAGCGGTAGCGACCTATCTGGCGGATCATCCCGAATTCCTGATTGCCGCCAGCGAAACGCTACATCAGCGCCAGCAGGTTGCCCAGAAGCAGGCTTATGTGCAGCTGGCGCTGCAGTACCGCTCTGAGCTGCTGAGCGACAGCTCTCCCTCCGTTGGCCCGGCGGATGCTAAAGCGGCGGTGGTGATGTTTTTTGACTACCAGTGTTCCTGGTGCAGCAAGATGTCGCCCGTGGTGGAAGCGATGGTGAAATCGAATCCTGATACGCGTTTTATCTTTAAAGAGTTTCCGATCTTTTCATCCCGCTGGCCGGTGTCTGGTTTGGCGGCGAGAATCGGCGAACAGGTGTGGCTGAACGATGGCGGGGCAAAGTATTTGGCCTGGCATAATGCCCTGTACGCCACGGGTAAAGTGGAGGGACAGCTCACCGAGCAGGATGTTTACGCGCTGGCGTCGCACTATCTCACCCAGCCGCAGATTAGGGCGGTTAAAACTGCCCAGCAGAGCGGGGCGGTACATGATGCGCTGCTGAGCAATCAGGCGCTGGCGCAGCATATGAACTTTTCCGGAACCCCGGCTTTTGTGGTGATGCCGCAGGCAGCGGCTCCGGATGCCGGGCGTATCTCGGTAGTGCCGGGCAGCACGTCGCAGGATGCGTTGCAGATGGCAATTCAGAAAGCTAAAGGTTAAGTCTCAGCACCGGGGCACTGTACCCGGTTATCAGCTTCCTCAGACCGAGGATTTGGCGTATGCAATTCAAGAAAGGCTGGTTAGGGCTGGCGGCCATTTCACTGTTCACAATTGGCGGCGCGCGGGCTCACACTGCCGGTAATATCCAATTTTTTGGCAATGTAGTTACTGAAAGTTGCTGGAACGAAACGGAAAGTAGCGAGATTTTGTGCCAGCGCGCCGATCGCATCGAACGCCACGTGATTGTGGAAAATATCACCACTTCGCTGGCTTCGGCTTACGCAACGGTGGAGAAAAGTTATCTCGATGCCGACAAGCAGCTCACTCTGCTGCGGGTGGTCTATGATTAACAAATATCGATAAAGATCGGAAAAAGCGATTCTAATGGCAATTTAAATCTGTTTTTTTCGATGTGTTTGCGGCTGTATCATACTTTTATCGAGTTATTGACCAATAAGGTGAGAGTAAAAGTGAAACATCTGCAACGATTTTTCAGTAGCGATGCTTCCGGGGGCATTATTCTAATCTGCGCCGCCGCACTGGCGATGATGATGGCCAATAGCAGCGTCACCAGCGGTCTGTATCATGCTTTTTTAGATACCCCGGTACAGCTGCGCGTCGGCGCGCTGGAAATTAACAAAAACATGCTGTTGTGGATCAACGATGCGCTAATGGCGGTGTTTTTCCTGTTAATTGGCCTGGAGGTGAAGCGTGAGATGATCCAGGGGGCGCTCGCCAGCCGCCGTCAGGCGGTGTTCCCGGTGGTTGCCGCGATTGGCGGCATGGTGGTGCCAGCGCTTATCTATTTAGCCTTCAATGCCCAGGATCCCGTTGCGCGGGAAGGGTGGGCTATCCCGGCGGCGACCGATATCGCCTTTGCGCTTGGCGTTTTGGCGCTATTAGGCAACCGGGTACCAACGGCGTTGAAAATTTTCCTGATGGCGCTGGCTATTATTGATGACCTCGGGGCGATTGTGATTATCGCGCTGTTTTATACCAACGATCTGTCGGTACTGTCGTTGGCCGTCGCCGCTGGCGCGATTGTGGTACTGGCGGCGCTCAATCTCTGCGGCGTGCGGCGCACCGGTATCTATATCCTGGTTGGTGCGGTGCTGTGGACGGCAGTACTGAAATCCGGCGTACATGCGACCCTGGCGGGGGTTATCGTCGGCTTTATGATCCCGTTGAAGGAGCAGAATGGTAAATCGCCAGCGAAGCAGCTTGAGCATGTGCTGCATCCGTGGGTTGCGTTTCTAATCCTGCCGCTGTTCGCTTTTGCCAATGCCGGGGTTTCGCTGCAGGGCGTCACGTTCGCAGGGCTGACTTCGCTGCTGCCTCTGGGGATTATTGCCGGGCTGTTTGTCGGTAAGCCGCTTGGCATTAGCCTGTTCTGCTGGCTGGCGCTGAAGTTTAAGTGGGCCTCGTTGCCGCCAGGAACCCGCTTCCCGCAGATTATGGCGGTCGGCGTACTGTGCGGAATCGGCTTCACCATGTCGATTTTCATCGCCACGCTCGCCTTCAGTAGCGTTGACCCCGGATTGATCAACTGGGCCAAGCTGGGCATTCTGATCGGGTCGATTCTGTCAGCCATCATTGGCTACATGATTCTGCGTAAGCGCGTAACGGATCCTCACAGCGTGTAACATCATCGGGAGAGCCTGCGGGCTCTCCGGGGCATATCAGGGAGAGAAGCATGTCGCATATCAATTACAACCATTTGTACTACTTCTGGCACGTCTATCGGGAAGGCTCGGTCGTCGGCGCCGCCGAGGCGCTGTATCTGACGCCGCAGACGATTACCGGGCAGATTAAGGCGTTGGAAGAACGATTACAGGGCAAACTCTTTAAACGTAAAGGACGAGGCCTGGAACCCAGTGAGCTGGGAGAGCTGGTGTTTCGCTACGCGGATCGCATGTTCACCCTGAGCCAGGAGATGCTCGATATCGTCAATTATCGCAAAGAGTCGAACCTGCTGTTTGATGTCGGTGTCGCCGATGCGCTATCCAAGCGGCTGGTGAGCGGCGTTCTGGATGCGGCGGTAGTAGAAGATGAACAAATTCACCTGCGCTGTTTTGAATCCACCCACGAGATGCTGCTGGAGCAACTGAGCCAGCATAAGCTGGATATGATTATCTCGGATTGCCCGATTGATTCAACCCAGCAGGAAGGGCTGTTCTCGGTGAAAATCGGTGAATGCGGGGTGAGCTTCTGGTGTATGAACCCGCCGCCGGAAAAACCGTTTCCCGCCTGTCTTGAGGAACGTCGTCTGCTCATTCCCGGTCGCCGTTCCATGCTCGGGCGCAAATTGCTGAACTGGTTTAATTCGCAGGGGCTGCAGGTGGAAATTCTCGGCGAGTTCGACGATGCGGCGCTTATGAAAGCCTTCGGCGCGGCGCATAATGCGATTTTTGTGGCGCCAACCCTCTATGCTCACGATTTCTATGCCGATGAGTCGATTGTTGAAATTGGCCGCATGGAAAACGTGATGGAGGAGTATCACGCTATTTTTGCCGAGCGAATGATTCAGCATCCCGCGGTACAGCGTATCTGCAACCGCGATTATTCATCGCTATTTGCGCAGCCGCAAAACTAAGTACCGGCAAACAACAGACATAAAAAAACCCGCTTTCGCGGGTTTTTTTAACAAAGTTCAGCAAGCGGGCGATTAAGCCAGTTTGTTGATCTGTGCAGTCAGGTTTGCTTTATGACGCGCAGCTTTGTTTTTGTGGATCAGACCTTTAGCAGCCTGACGGTCCACGATTGGTTGCATTTCGTTAAATGCTTTCAGTGCAGCAGCTTTGTCGCCAGCTTCGATAGCTGCGTATACTTTCTTGATGAAAGTACGCATCATAGAGCGACGGCTTGCGTTGTGCTTGCGAGCCTTTTCAGACTGAACGGCGCGCTTCTTAGCTGATTTGATATTAGCCAAGGTCCAACTCCCAAATGTGTTCTATATGGACAATTCAAAGGCCGAGGAATATGCCCGTTTAGCCTTCTTTTGTCAATGGATTTGTGCAAATAAGCGCCGTTTAAGATAACGAGGCTTCATTACGTAGTGATGGCGCAAGATTCTACCAGCTTGTTGTAGTCGAATACAGTCTTTCCACCATAAAAATCGACGGCTGCGTATAGTTTTTCCTGCATTATTACGCTGAGTGAATGAATTAGCAGGATCTTTCGTAATCGAGGTGCAATCGCTGGTTAACGTCGCCTGTTGTACAAGGTATACTCGGACGATTTTCACTGTTTTGAGCCAGACATGAAGCTGATACGCGGCATACATAATCTCAGTCAGGCCCCGCACGGGTGCGTGCTGACCATTGGAAATTTCGACGGCGTGCATCGCGGGCATCAGGCGCTGCTGCAGCGCCTGCGCGCAGAGGGCCGCCAGCTCGGTCTGCCGGTTGTGGTGATGATTTTTGAGCCGCAGCCGCTGGAGCTGTTTGCCGCCGATAAAGCGCCGGCGCGGATCACGCGGCTGCGTGAGAAGCTTGGCTACCTGGCGGAAAGTGGTGTCGACTACGTGCTGTGTGTCCGTTTCGACCGGCGTTTCGCGGCGCTGACGGCGCAAGATTTCATCAGCGAACTGCTGGTGCGTCAGCTGGGCGTGCGGTTCCTTGCCGTCGGCGATGATTTCCGCTTTGGCGCTGGTCGTCAGGGGGATTTCTTGTTATTACAGAAGGCCGGGGCGGAGTACGGTTTTGACGTCACCAGTACCCAGACCTTCTGCGAAGGTGGCGTGCGTATTAGCAGCACCGCGGTGCGTCAGGCGCTGGCCGACGATGACCTCGCGCAGGCGGAAAACCTGCTGGGGCATCCGTTTACCATCTCTGGTCGCGTCGTCCACGGCGATGAGCTGGGGCGCACCATAGGTTTCCCGACGGCGAACTTACCGCTGCGTCGTCAGGTTTCCCCGGTTAAAGGGGTCTTTGCGGTAGAAGTGACAGGGCTCGGCGATAAGCCATTACCCGGCGTCGCCAACATTGGCACTCGTCCAACGGTCTCCGGCGTGCGACAGCAGCTGGAAGTTCACCTTCTGGACGTTGTAATGGACCTCTACGGTCGCCATATAGATGTAATACTGCGTAAAAAAATACGTAACGAGCAGCGTTTTGCGTCGCTGGATGAGCTAAAAGCGCAAATCGCACGAGATGAGTTAACGGCCCGCGAGTACTTTGGGCTCACCAGGCAGGGATAATCCTACTGGTATTTATCAAACCGAAATAACGGAACCGAGAATCTGATGAGTGACTATAAATCCACCCTGAATTTGCCGGAAACAGGGTTCCCGATGCGTGGCGACCTCGCCAAACGCGAGCCGGGAATGCTGGCGCGTTGGACCGATGATGACCTGTACGGCATCATCCGTGCGGCGAAAAAAGGCAAAAAAACCTTCATTCTGCATGATGGCCCTCCTTATGCGAATGGCAGCATTCATATTGGTCACTCGGTTAACAAGATTCTGAAAGACATTATCGTTAAGTCCAAAGGACTGACGGGTTTTGACTCGCCGTACGTTCCGGGTTGGGACTGCCACGGTTTGCCGATCGAACTGAAAGTCGAGCAGCAATACGGCAAGCCGGGTGAGAAATTCACCGCCGCAGAATTCCGCGCCAAGTGCCGTGAATATGCCGCCGAGCAGATCGACGGCCAGCGTAAAGACTTTATCCGCCTGGGCGTGCTGGGCGACTGGTCGCGTCCGTACCTGACCATGGACTTCAAAACTGAAGCCAATATCATCCGCGCGCTGGGTAAAATCATCGGCAACGGTCACCTGCATAAAGGCGCTAAGCCGGTGCACTGGTGCGTTGACTGCCGTTCCGCGCTGGCGGAAGCGGAAGTTGAGTACTATGACAAAACGTCTCCGTCTATCGATGTGGCGTTCCACGCGGTAGATAAAGCCGCGGTATTGGCCAAATTCGGCGTAGCCGACGTCACTGGCCCGGTTTCGCTGGTTATCTGGACCACGACGCCGTGGACCCTGCCGGCTAACCGCGCCATCTCTCTGTCGCCTGAGTTCGACTATGCGCTGGTGCAGGTTGACGGCCAGGCGCTGATCCTGGCGAAAGACCTGGTGGAAAGCGTGATGCAGCGCATTGGCGTGGCGGATTACACCATCCTGGCGGCGGTACAGGGTTCCGAGCTTGAACTGATGCGCTTTAAGCATCCGTTCCTCGATTTCGATGTGCCGGCGATCCTTGGCGACCACGTGACGCTGGATGCGGGTACCGGCGCGGTACATACCGCCGGCGGCCACGGCCCGGACGACTACACTATCAGCCAGAAATATGGACTGGAAATCGCCAACCCGGTTGGCCCGGACGGTTCTTATCTGCCGGGGACTTACCCGTCTCTGGATGGTATCAACGTCTTCAAAGCCAACGACATCATCGTCGAGATGCTGCGTGACAGCGGCGCGCTGCTGCACGTGGAAAAAATGCAGCACAGCTATCCGTGCTGCTGGCGCCACAAATCGCCGATCATCTTCCGCGCTACCCCGCAGTGGTTCGTCAGCATGGATCAAAAAGGCCTGCGCGCGCAGTCTCTGAAAGAGATCAAAGGCGTGCAGTGGATCCCGGACTGGGGCCAGGCGCGTATCGAATCGATGGTTGCCAACCGTCCTGACTGGTGTATCTCCCGTCAGCGTACCTGGGGCGTGCCGATGTCGCTGTTCGTGCATAAAGAAACCCACGAGCTACACCCGCGCACCCTCGAACTGATGGAAGAAGTGGCGAAACGCGTTGAAGTTGACGGCATCCAGGCGTGGTGGGATCTCGATTCCCGCGACATCCTTGGCGATGACGCCGACAGCTACGAAAAAGTGCCGGATACCCTCGACGTGTGGTTTGACTCCGGGTCCACCCACTCTTCTGTGGTCGATGTGCGTCCGGAATTCGCCGGTCACGCCGCGGACATGTATCTGGAAGGCTCCGATCAGCATCGCGGCTGGTTCATGTCTTCGCTGATGATCTCCACGGCGATGAAAGGCAAAGCGCCATATCGTCAGGTACTGACCCACGGCTTCACCGTCGACGGTCAGGGCCGCAAAATGTCCAAGTCTATCGGTAACACCGTTAGCCCGCAGGACGTGATGAACAAACTGGGCGCCGATATTCTGCGTCTGTGGGTGGCTTCCACCGACTATACCGGCGAAATGGCGGTCTCTGATGAGATCCTCAAACGCGCCGCGGACAGCTATCGTCGTATCCGTAATACCGCGCGCTTCCTGCTGGCGAACCTTAACGGTTTCGATCCGGCAAAAGATATGGTTAAACCGGAAGAGATGGTCGTTCTGGACCGCTGGGCGGTCGGCTGCGCGCAGGCGGCTCAGGAAGATATCCTCAAAGCCTACGAATCCTACGACTTCCACGAAGTGGTGCAGCGCCTGATGCGCTTCTGCTCCATCGAAATGGGCTCGTTCTATCTCGACATCATCAAAGACCGCCAGTACACCGCGAAAGCGGACAGCGTGGCGCGTCGCAGCTGCCAGACCGCGCTGTTCCATATCGTGGAAGCGCTGGTGCGCTGGATGGCGCCGATCATGTCCTTCACCGCGGACGAAATCTGGGGCTATCTGCCGGGCGAGCGTGAAAAATACGTCTTCACCGGCGAGTGGTATGAAGGCCTGTTCGGCCTGGCCGACGACGAAGCGATGAACGACGATTTCTGGGATGAACTGCTGAAAGTGCGCGGCGAAGTCAACAAGGTGATCGAGCAGGCGCGTGCTGATAAGAAAGTCGGTGGTTCTCTGGAAGCGGCGGTTACGCTGTATGCCGATGCTGACCTGGCGGCCAAGCTCAACGCACTGGGCGAAGAATTACGATTTGTCCTGTTGACCTCCGGCGCTAACGTTGCCGATTATGCACAGGCTCCGGCTGATGCCTGGCAGAGCGATCTGCTGAAAGGGCTGAAAGTGGTCCTGAGCAAAGCCGAGGGCGAGAAGTGCCCACGCTGCTGGCATTACACCAGCGATGTCGGCAAGGTGGCGGAACACGCAGAAATCTGCGGTCGCTGTGTCAGTAACGTCGCCGGTGACGGCGAGCAACGTAAATTCGCCTGATGAGTAAATCGATCTGTTCAACGGGGCTACGCTGGCTGTGGGTCGTCGTAGCCGTGCTGATTATCGATCTGGGCAGCAAATTCCTGATCCTCCAGAACTTCGCTCTGGGGGAGACGGTTTCGCTGTTCCCATCGCTTAATCTGCATTATGCGCGCAACTACGGCGCGGCTTTTAGCTTCCTCGCCGACAGCGGCGGCTGGCAGCGCTGGTTCTTCGCCGGGATTGCCGTTGGTATCTGCGTGGTGCTGGCGGTGCTGATGTATCGTTCGAAGGCGACGCAAAAGCTGAACAACATTGCCTACGCGCTGATCATTGGCGGCGCGCTGGGCAACCTGTTCGACCGTCTGTGGCACGGCTTTGTGGTCGATATGATCGACTTCTATGTCGGCGACTGGCATTTCGCCACCTTCAACCTTGCCGATAGCGCCATCTGCATCGGCGCGGCGCTGATCGTGCTGGAAGGCTTCTTGCCTTCCAGTGATAAAAAAACATCATAATAAATTGCCGGATGGCGACGCGAGAGCGTCTTATCCGGCCTACAGTATATATCGCCCTTTGTTTGCCCGGTAAGCGCAGCGCCATCGGGCAAACAAGCGGCGGCAATATAAAAGAGCAAACCTGCATGTCTAACTCTGTACAGAGCAACAGCGCGGTGCTGGTGCACTTCACGCTGAAACTGGATGATGGCTCCACCGCCGAATCCACGCGCGGCAACGGCAAACCAGCGCTGTTTCGTCTTGGTGATGCCTCGCTTTCCGAAGGGCTGGAGCAGCATCTGCTGGGGCTGAAAGCCGGCGATAAAACCACGTTCTCGCTGGAACCTGACGCCGCCTTTGGCGTACCTAGCCCGGATCTGATCCAGTACTTCTCTCGCCGCGAGTTTATCGACGCCGGCGAGCCGGAAATCGGCGCGATTATGCTCTTTACCGCAATGGATGGCAGCGAAATGCCCGGTGTGATCCGCGAAGTGAACGGCGATTCCATCACCGTCGACTTCAACCATCCGCTGGCCGGGCGTACCGTTCATTTTGATATTGAAGTGCTGGAAGTCGATCCGGCGCTGGAGGGGTAAGATGCAGATCCTGTTGGCTAACCCGCGCGGTTTTTGCGCCGGCGTTGACCGCGCTATCAGCATTGTAGAAAACGCGCTGACGCTGTACGGCGCGCCGATCTACGTTCGTCACGAAGTTGTCCATAATCGCTACGTCGTCGATAGCCTGCGCCAGCGTGGGGCGATTTTTATCGAACAGATTAGCGAAGTGCCGGACGGCGCGATCCTGATTTTCTCCGCCCACGGGGTTTCGCAGGCAGTACGCAACGAAGCGAAGAGTCGTGACCTGACGGTTTTCGACGCTACCTGCCCGCTGGTAACTAAAGTCCATATGGAAGTCGCCCGCGCCAGCCGCCGCGGCGAAGAGTCGATTCTGATTGGCCACGCCGGGCATCCGGAAGTTGAAGGCACCATGGGCCAGTACAATAACCCCGAAGGGGGCATGTATCTGGTTGAGTCGCCGGAGGATGTGCTGACGCTGGAAGTGAAAAACGATGCCCGACTGTCGTTTATGACCCAGACCACGCTCTCCGTCGATGATACTTCTGACGTTATCGACGCGCTGCGCGAGCGCTTCCCGAAAATCGTCGGCCCGCGTAAAGACGATATTTGCTACGCCACCACCAACCGTCAGGAAGCCGTACGCGCGCTGGCGGAGCAGGCTGATGTGGTGCTGGTGGTCGGTTCGAAAAACTCTTCGAACTCCAATCGCCTGGCTGAACTGGCGCAGCGAATGGGGAAAGCGGCCTATCTTATCGACGATGCCACCGATATCCAGGAACAATGGGTTAAGTCTGCTGCCTGCGTTGGGGTAACAGCGGGCGCGTCGGCCCCGGATATCCTGGTGCAGAATGTGATTGCCCGTCTGCAGGAGCTGGGCGGCGGCGAAGCGGTGCCGTTGGAAGGCCGTGAAGAGAATATCGTTTTCGAGGTGCCGAAAGAGCTGCGTGTAGATGTCCGTGAAGTAGAATAAGTTCTTTCACCCAGCAGTATGAGAAGATGCCAGACTTAACGTCTGGCATTTTTTTTGGGAGAAAACCATGCGCTTACCGATTATTCTCGACACCGATCCGGGTATTGACGATGCGGCGGCGATCGCCGCCGCGCTCTTCTCGCCGCAGTTGGATTTGCAATTAATGACCACGGTGGCGGGCAACGTCTCGGTGGAAAAGACGACCCGCAACGCGCTGCAACTGCTGCATTTCTGGAATGCCGATGTACCGCTGGCGCAAGGCGCGTCGATGCCGCTGGTACGTCCGTTGCGCGATGCCGCCTCGGTGCATGGCGAGTCCGGCATGGAGGGTTATGATTTCGTCGAACATAACCGTCAACCGCTGGCAAAACCGGCATTTCAGGCGATCCGCGATGCGTTGATGCACGCGCCGGAACCCGTGACCCTGGTGGCCATCGGCCCGCTAACCAACATTGCCTTGCTGATAACGCAGTATCCTGAGTGCCTGTTTAATATTCGTCGACTGGTGCTGATGGGCGGCTCGGCCGGGCGCGGTAACTTTACCCCCAACGCCGAGTTTAATATCGCCATTGATCCTGAAGCCGCCGCGAAAGTCTTCCAGAGCGGGCTGGAGATTGTGATGTGCGGGCTGGATGTCACCAATAAGGCGATGCTGAATGCGGACTATCTGGTCACACTGCCAACGCTCAATCAGACAGGCAAAATGCTTCATGCGCTATTTAGCCATTATCGCAGCGGCAGTATGAGCAGCGGTCTGAGAATGCATGATTTATGCGCTATTGCGTGGTTGGTTCGTCCGGATCTGTTTACGCTCAAACCCTGCTTTGTGGCGGTAGAGACGCAGGGGACCTGGACGGCTGGCGCTACCGTGGTAGATATCGAAGGGCGTCTGGGACAACCGGCCAACGCACAGGTGGCGTTGGATTTGGATGTCGCGGGTTTTCAACATTGGGCGGCGGAGGTTTTCGCTCTCGCGCCATGACAGTTATAGCTGCTGGTGTGAATCGACCACATTACACCATAACTCGCTCGCTTCATCCGTCCACATGAGCAGTAATAATGACGCGAAGCGTTCAGCCGCTGCGGAAAGAGGGCGGTTTTTAACGCGAATCATGCCAAGCGTGCGCCTGATTACCGGTTCGACCAGCGGCACGCTGACGACAGCGCTGTTAGCGTGATGCGGCATGGCCAGGCAGGGCAAGGCCGATATGCCAAGCCCCGCCTCGACCAGACCCAGAGAGGTGGATAAGTGTCTGACTTCGTAAAACCAATCTAATTTCCATGGCTTATCCTGCAGGCAACTTTCAATCAGTTGCCGATTACCGCTCGAGCGTCTGACGCCAACTAATCTCTGCGAGACGAGCTCCCGCCATTCCACTAATTTTTTACTGGCCAGCGGATGATCCTGCCGGCAAGCCAGCACGAAGGGTTCATTAACGAGTGGGCTAAATTCGATGTCGGGATGTGTGATGAAGTTCATATTTATTCCAAAATCGACTTTGCCTTTTCTCACCGAGGCCATGCAATTTTCTATACCTTGTTCATAAATTCGAACTTTGATATGGGGGTAACGCTGATTAAATTGAACGATGGCGCGAGGTAAAAAATAAAATACTGCCGTCGGGATACAAGAAAGCGTTACCGTATCATGCACATTAGAAGTCAGGTTGCTGATGTTAAAAATGGCGGCATCAAGGCTGGCAATCAGTGACTTTGCGTTTGGAAGAAGCATTTTTCCTGCTTGAGTGAGCATGATTTTTCGGGTGGTTCTTTCGAAAAGGGCTGTATTGAGGTTACTTTCTATTTTTTGTATTTTGCGGGTCAATGCGGGTTGCGTCAGGTTAAGTACTTCTGCCGCTTTGCTAAATGAACCCAACTCGGCAACAGTGACAAAAGCTTTCATTCCGGATAGTTCATTGTTCATTGCTGCTCCGTAATCAGAAATAAATAATTTATATATAGAATGGCTCTGTTAATTATTGCCATGACGATAGTTGTTATTAATGTTTTGTAGGTATAAGTCTTATTTTTATATTTTATCAATCACTATCTTCCTTGCAAGTAGAATCAGATGGTAAACGGTTGTGCGAGTAAATGAATAATAAAGTAAATAAAAAACTTTAAATACATTAAGTGCATTAAATTCACGCCCCGTTTATTTAATCTTTTTATATTTGTAAGGAACATGTTATGAAACAAATTCCGTGTGTTCTCATGCGTGGTGGAACATCAAAAGGCGCTTTCCTGTTAGCAGATGATCTACCAGAAGATATTCAAAAACGTGATGAAACATTATTAACTATCATGGGTTCTGGCCATGAACTGGAAATTGATGGCATTGGCGGCGGGAGTCCGCAAACCAGTAAAGTGGCTATTGTCAGTAAATCGACCAGCCAGCAAGCGGATATTGACTACTTATTTGTACAGGTCATTGTCAATGAGCGACGGGTTGATATTACGCCTAATTGCGGCAACATGCTGTGCGCAGTCGGCGGGTTTGCTATCGAAAAAGGACTTGTCGCGGCGAATTCCCCAGTAACGCGGGTGCGAATCAGAAACGTCAATACCAACACCTTTGTTGACGCAGACATTCAAACCCCGGACGGCCAGGTTGTTTATGAAGGAGATACCCATATTGATGGCGTTCCAGGGCATGCGGCCCCGGTAGGCCTGACATTCTTAAACGCCGCCGGGGCGAAATCGGGCCAGCTTTTCCCAACCGGCAACCGGGTTGATATTTTTGATGATACTCGCGTCACCTGTATCGATATGGCGATGCCGATGGTTATTATTCCAGCGCATAGCTTGGGTAAAACAGGGTATGAATCGGCGGCGGAATTAGATCAGGATAAAGAATTTTTTCAGCGCCTTGAATCAATACGTAAGCAAGCAGGCGTGGCAATGGGGTTTGGCGATGTCTCGAACATGGTAATACCTAAACCAGTGCTGGTTGCTCCACCTCAACATGGTGGAACGCTGAGTGTTCGGTATTTCATGCCTCATAACTGTCATAAATCGTTGGCTATTACGGGCGCTATCGGTCTGGCGAGTTCTTGTATTATTGCTGATACCGTAGTTAACGAGCTGACGAGAATGTCGGGTGAGGGATTAATCAGAGTTGAACACCCTAGCGGAAGTATTGACGTCAGTTTAAGTAATGCTAATGAAACTCCTGAAAATATTCGCGCATCGGTGATTCGTACCGCACGTAAAATTCTTTCTGGCATGGTTTATCTCCCTGAATAATTGCGGCTGCGCACTTATAAAATTCATTCAGGTAAGGGATTGAAATGGATAAAAAAACATTATGCAAGCTATTAGTGCTTGTTGCCATCCCATTGCTTATTAGTCTATTTCCGGCCCCGGCTGGGTTGACTGAACTTGCATGGGTATTGTCAGGTATTTATCTGGCTGCAATTGTTGGTTTAGTGATTAAACCATTTTCTGAACCAGTCATACTGTTAGTCGCTGTGGCTGCCTCCATGGTTATCATTGGCAATTTAGGTGATGGTTCAATAAAATCATCGAGCGTATTAAGTGGCTATGCATCAGGTACCACCTGGTTGGTGTTTTCTGCATTTACCTTAAGTGCCGCTTTTGTTATTACTGGTTTAGGTAAACGGATTGCATATATTCTTATTGGCAAGATAGGGAGTACCACACTTGGCTTAGGCTATGTTACCGCCTTTCTGGATCTGATTCTTTCACCCGCGACACCGTCGAATACGGCCCGTGCTGGCGGTATCGTATTACCTATCATCAATAGCGTGGCTGTCGCGCTAGGGTCGGAACCAGAGCATACGGCAAAACGCGTTGGTCATTATTTAATGATGAACGTCTATATGGTTACCAAAACCACCAGTTATATGTTCTTTACCGCCATGGCGGGTAATATCCTGGCGCTCAAAATGATTGAGGATATTTGCCATATCAAATTGAGCTGGGGTGGATGGGCATTGGCTGGCATATTGCCAGGCTTAATCATGCTGTTACTGACACCGCTTATAACCTATAAGCTATATCCGCCCGAATTAAAAAAAGTAGATAATAAAGCCATTGCCAAAGAAGGTCTTGAGTCTTTAGGGCCGATGACCTTGCGTGAGAAAATGCTCTCCTGCTTGTTTGTGATGGCGTTAGCGGGTTGGGTATTTAGCACTTCGCTTGGGGTTAATGAATCAACGGTGGCGATTTGCGTCATGGCGTTGATGCTGATATTAAAAATTGTTACCTGGGATGATGTCATTAAAAATAAAGGTGGCTGGAACACACTAATTTGGTACGGCGGTATCATTGGTTTGAGTTCTTTGCTTTCCAAAGTTGGTTTTTTCTTGTGGTTGGCCGAGTTACTGAAAAATAACATTTCATTTGGCAGTCATAGTACGCTGGCATTCGTTGTCATCGTCGCGTTGAGTATACTGGTTCGTTATTTCTTTGCCTCGGGCAGCGCCTATATTGTGGCGATGGTTCCGGTCTTTGCCATGCTGGCGAATGTTTCCGGTGCGCCAGTTATGTTAACCGCGTTAGCGCTGCTGTTTAGTAATTCCTATGGCGGTATGGTCACCCATTATGGTGGCGCGGCTGGCCCGGTTATATTTGGGGTTGGTTATAATGATATTAAATCCTGGTGGATTGTTGGCGGTATATTAGCGCTGTTAACTTTTATTCTGCATATCACCGTTGGGGTATGGTGGTGGGAATTATTAATGTACTGGAAAGTGATTTAACTTGAAGTTTATAAAACGCTGCATCACCTGCTTAGACTAATTATTAAATTCACACGCTGAAAAGAGGTGTTATATCTTTATGTCACCAGTAGCAATTACATTGTCACTGTTGTTATTTTCAATTGTGATGTTTGTTTGGGAAAAAATCCCTCTGGCCGCTACGGCTATGATCGTCTGTATTACTTTAGTCGTAACAGGCGTTTTTGATGTAAAAACGGCTTTTGCGGGTTTTATTAATCAGAACGTTATTTTATTTGTGGCAATGTTCGTGGTTGGCGGCGCCTTATTTGAGACAGGGGTGACGGATAAAATTGGCGGAATCGTTACCCGTTACGCTCGCTCAGAGAAGCAGCTCATCGTTATTATTATGTTGGTTTGCGGAATACTCTCTGGTTTTCTGTCTAATACGGGAACAGCTGCGGTACTGATTCCGGTGGTCATTGGTGCCGCGGTTAAGTCCGGCTATGCGCAATCCCGTTTGTTGATGCCATTGGCGTTTGCTTCAGCGTTGGGCGGAAACTTATCGCTTATTGGCTCGCCGGGTAATCTGATCGCCCAGTCAGCTCTGGAGCAAGTCGGGCAGCGCTTCGGTTTTTTCGAGTATGCCAAACTGGGTATCCCCATGCTGCTTTGCGGGATCATCTACTTTTTGACCATCGGTTATAAACTGTTGCCAGCGCAATCTGTGAGTACTGCGGGGAAATCAGAAAAGAGCAGGAAAGTTGACTGTCCAAAATATAAGCAAGTAATTGCTGTTTTAGTGTTGGTATTTACCGTACTGGGGATGATTTTTGAGAACGTCATTGGTTTGCCGATTGCGATTATCGGTTCAATTGGCGCTTTATTCTTGGTTATTACACGCGTGATTACTGAAAAACAAGCGTACCAGTCAATTGACTCGCAGACGATTTTCCTTTTTGGCGGCACATTAGCTTTAGCGAAAGCACTCGAAACCACTGGCGCTGGTGCAATCATGGCCCGCTCAATTATCGATCTGCTTGGTCAACAGGCTTCACCGTTCTTATTGTTAAGTGCCGTTTTGATTATTTCCTGCGTATTAACCAATTTTATGTCGAATACCGCAACGGCGGCCTTGCTTATTCCCATTGGCCTGTCTATTGCAAATTCAATGGGCGCTGATCCGCGAGCGGTGTTGATGGCTATTGTCATTGGCTGTTCATGTGCCTATGCGACGCCGGTTGGCACGCCGGCGAATATGATGATTTTTTCCGCCGGGGGATATCGGTTTATGGATTATGTCAGAGTCGGATTACCTCTGATTGTCATCTCGGTAATTGTCAGTTTTATTTTGCTGCCGATATTCTTTCCTTTTTATTCGTAGAGTCACGAATAAAAGAACACCGTTATTATTTAATCTATCTTAAAGGATGCTAGTCATGATCAAATTACACGATCGTGGGGTATATTTATCCCATCAGTACGGGATCATTCCGGAAGAGGAGTGCGCAAATCCTGTCGCTAAAGAAATTGCGCGGAAGGGAACCATCGCCTGGTCAATACTGTCAGCACATAATATTTCTGGCGATGAACAGAAATTAAAAATAAAGTTTGATTCCATGGCTTCCCATGATATCACCTTCGTGGGCATCATCCAGACGGCCAAGGCCTCTGGAATGACGCGCTTCCCCTTGCCGTATGTTTTAACCAATTGCCACAATTCACTTTGTGCAGTGGGCGGTACCATTAACAGCGACGATCATATTTTTGGTCTTACATCAGCACAGAAATATGGCGGCATTTATGTACCGCCGCATATTTCCGTTATTCACCAATACATGCGCGAGATGATGGCCGGCGGTGGCCAAATGATACTGGGCTCGGATAGCCATACGCGTTATGGCGCGCTGGGGACGATGGCCGTCGGTGAAGGCGGCGGTGAGCTAGTTAAACAACTACTGGGAAACACCTGGGATATTGATTATCCCGAGGTCGTCGCGGTGTATTTAACCGGCAAACCTGCCGCTGGCGTTGGCCCTCAGGATATAGCGCTGGCAGTAATTGGCGCGGTATTCAAAAACGGTTATGTGAAGAACAAAGTGATGGAGTTCGTCGGCCCCGGCGTGGCCAGTATGTCGACCGACTATAGAAACAGTATTGACGTCATGACTACTGAGACCACCTGCTTATCCTCCATCTGGCAGACTGATGAAGAGACGAAAAACTTTTTGCGGCTTCATGGTAGAGAGAAAGACTATCGGGCGCTGTCAGCCAAAGAGATGGCTTACTACGATGGCTGCATTGAGATCGATTTAAGCACTATCAAGCCGATGATCGCGCTACCGTTTCATCCTGCCAATGTCTATGAAATTGATACGCTTAATCAGAATTTGCCGGATATTTTACGCGAAGTTGAAATTGAATCTGAGAAAATCTCGCTGGGGCGCGCGAAGCTATCTCTGTTGGACAAAATAGAGAATGGCAAATTACGCGTTCAGCAGGGGATTATTGCTGGTTGCGCGGGAGGAAACTATGTCAACGTGGCGCAGGCGGCTAATGCCCTGAGGCATCATTCCTGTGGCGACAATATTTTCTCGCTTTCTGTATATCCTTCCTCTCAGCCGGTGCTGATGGCGTTAACGAAAAGGGGGATGATCAATGATTTAATGAGCGCGGGCGCCATTATTCGTACCGCATTCTGCGGCCCTTGCTTTGGCGCCGGCGATACCCCGATGCATAACGGCTTGAGCATCCGTCATACGACGCGTAACTTTCCGAACCGTGAAGGTTCCAAGCCTGGAAATGGGCAAATGTCAGCGGTGGCGCTGATGGATGCGCGTTCAATTGCCGCGACGGCCGCTAACGGGGGATTGTTAACCTCGGCGGCGGAGCTTGATTGTTGGCACGAAGCTCAGGAATATGAATTTGATGTTTCCCCCTATAAAAGCCGGGTTTATCAAGGATTCGTTAAAGGTGTTACGCAGCAACCGCTGATCTATGGCCCAAATATCAAAGACTGGCCGAAAATGAATGCGTTAACGGATAATATTCTGTTAGCCGTTACTTCAAAAATAATGGATCCGGTGACCACTACCGACGAACTGATACCATCAGGTGAAACATCATCGTTTCGTTCAAACCCATTAGGCCTGGCGGAATTTACCCTTTCCCGACGCGATCCGCAGTATGTGGAGCGGGCTAAAAAAATTGCCGCCATCGAGCAACAACGCGTCAAAGGTGAAGATCTTTGCCGTTTAAATCCACAGCTGGAAAATATATTTTCCCAGATACGGCAACTGCCGGGCCAGGAAAATATTACCGCGGCACAGACGGAGATCGGTAGCATGATCTATGCGGTGAAACCCGGTGATGGCTCGGCGCGAGAGCAGGCTGCCAGCTGCCAGCGAGTACTTGGCGGGTTGGCAAATATTTGTCAGGAGTACGCGACCAAGCGCTATCGTTCCAATGTGATTAACTGGGGAATGCTGCCGCTGCAGATGAAAGAGGCGCCTGATTTCGAGGTCGGCGATTTTATCTATATCCCGGCAATAAAAAGCGCGCTGAAGGGCGAGTTAAGTGATATCACCGCTTTTGTCGTTAGCGACCATCGCCCGGTGCAGCAGATAACGCTGTATATGGAGAAATTAACTTCATCAGAACAAGATATTATCAAAGCAGGTGGCCTTATTAATTATAATAAAAATCAATTAATAAACGGCCATTAATTGATTCCAATCCCTGCTGGCAGCTATTTTGCTGTCAGCAGATGAGCTTCTGGAAAATATGAACACGTTTTAGTTGGCGGCTGACAATGTGTTGCCTGCGTTCAGCGCCGGCACCTTCTCGCTAAGAAAATCAATCATTGCCCGCATCCTGGCGGGCATATGCTTATGGCCTGCCCATAACAACCACAGATTGCCGGAATAGCTGCTGATAAATTCCCATTCCGGCAGCACTTGCACAATTTCACCCTTTGCCAGCGCTTCGCGAGCGGTAAACAGCGGCAGACTGCCGATACCCAGATGTTGCTTAACGGCATCGAGACGCACGGCGGTGTGGTTAGCGGCGTAGCGCCCATGCGTCTGCACCGTTTCGCTTTTGCCTTCGCGACGAAATTTCCACCGCGCGTCGGCGGGCGTTTCGCCAAGGCTGATGCAGCTATGCGCGCGCAGATCCTGCGGGGTATGCGGCGTACCGTGGCGCTGTAAATACTCCTTAGTGGCGCAGATGAGATGCGCGATCGGCATCAGTGGTTTGCCATGCAGGCCAGGGGAGGGGCTATGGGTGATGCGTAGAGCCAGATCAATGCCGTCATCGATAAAATCAAGGTCGCGGTCTTCCAACCGTAAGCAGACGTCTACCTGCGGATATTGGTTGAAAAAGCTCATCATTAGCGGATGGATGACAAAGCGTCCGACGGCCTTCGGCACGCTCAGGGTCAGTTTGCCCTGAGCCACCGTTTGGGTACTCCCGGCGGAGTCCATGGCCTGTCGCGCTGCTTCCAGCATTTCAAGCGCAGGTTCATACACCGCTTTCCCGGCATCGCTCAGCCGTAGTTTGCGGGTGGTTCGGTGCAGCAGCTTGCAGCTCATCTCCTGCTCCAGCCGCGAGACGCTGCGGCTCACGGCGGAGGGGGTAAGGCCGTTCTGGCGGGCGACGGCGGAAAAGCTGCCTTGCTCGACAATTTGTACAAAGAGGGCGAGGTCAGGTAGAAGGTTCAAATTCATTTGTGCCCTTGGAGCAAAAGTGCATTGGTTGTAGAGGATATTATCGCTGTCAATATTATCAATATACTGTGCTGACAGAGAGGAGAACAACCATGACTGAACGTGTTTATTACGCCAGCGACGCCACCGAAGGGCGCGCACAGATTATCGGCTGTCGCGCCGAAGCCGATGGCCGTTACGCTATTGAACTTGATCGTACGCTGTTTCATCCACAGGGCGGCGGCCAGCCGTCGGATAGCGGCTGGATCGACGAGCAGGTCGTAATGACGGTCGCTACGCGCGGCGATAGCGTACTGCATATCGTTGAGCAGCCGCTGCCGCTGGGCGAGGTGAAGATACGAATTGATGCCTCTGCGCGGCAGCTACATGCCCGTCTGCACTCAGCCGGTCATTTGCTGGGACTGGCAGGTGAGCAGTTAGGCTGGCGACCGGTGAAGGCGCATCACTGGCCTGGAGAGGGGCGGATTACGTTTGCTGCCGGCGCTGGCGCCGTATTACCGGAAGCCAGCGCATTGCTGACACAGGTGAGCGCGTGGCAGCAGCAGGATTTACCGCGCCGCATCATCTTCGCTAATGGCTTGCGCGCCGTGGGATTTGGCGATTTGCCGGCTTATCCCTGCGGCGGTACCCATGTTGCCAGTCTGGCGGCGCTGGGGAATATTGTTATCAGCCAGCTGAAAATGAAAAAAGGGCAGATGATCGTCAGCTATAACCTCGAGTAAGTGTTTCAGGCATGCTCCGGGTAGGGATGCTTGCCGCGATAAATACGCTCCGGCCTGCCGACTTTGCCATAACTGATTTCCGCTTCCAGAAAATCGTTTTTGACGCCTTGTTCCAGATAGCGGCGGGCGGTGGTTTTACTGCTGCCGAGGATGCGAGCCAGAGAGTCAGCGGTATGCACCACTTTCGGGTCAGAGAACAGCTGCAGCACACGATGAAAGGTACTTTCATCGATCCCGCGTAGCGGCGCTTCAGCGGGCTCTGTTTGCTCGCGGGCCTGAATATTAAACAGGGCGTCGACGTGGGTCTGGCTGGCCTGTTCGCTTGATCGCAGTGAACTGCGGTAGCGGGCGAAGCGCTCCAGGGTGTGTTGTAGACGTTGATAGTGCACCGGCTTAATCAGGTAATCAAATACCCCCAGACGCAGGGCTTCGCTGATGGTATCCATATGATTATCAGCGGTAATAAAAATGATTCGCCCTTTGTAGTTGGTGCTGACGGCGTGGCGAATCAGATCCAATCCCTTGCCATCAGGGAGAAAGTTATCTAACAGGATCAGCTGCGGCTGGTAGAGACGCAGCATTTTTTTTGCGCTTTCCAGTTTATCCGCAATGCCGATAACGTTGAACTGGGGGAACTGTTTGATGGTATCCACCAGGATTTCCGCCAGCATAGGTTCGTCTTCAACGATAAGAGTAGTGATGCTATCCATGATGTTCATCTCGGGTCAGGGGGATATAAAGAGTAAAGATGGTGCCAAAAGGAATATTATTTTCGACGACGATACTGCCGCCTGCTTGATCTACGTAACTGCGTACCAGCCAGAGCCCAATACCGTGATCGCCGCTGGCGCTGCTGGTGACGCCGCGTTCGAAGATCCGATCGCGTAGCGCCTCGTCAATGCCGCAACCCTGATCGGCGATCTCGACAATCAGTTCATGACCATCGCTGTTAATCAAACATTCGATCTGTTTCGATCCCAGCGGCTGGCGCAAAGTGGCATTGTAGGCGTTGTCGAGAAGATTCCCCACGATCGAGATCCATTCGCTGTGCGAAAGCGCGCCGGGAAGTTTATCGACGAAACAGGATGGGTCGAACACCAGTTCAAGGCCGAGCTCTTTGGCCCGGTAATATTTACCGATCAGTAACCCGGCAAGGTGATTATCCTGGAAATTACGCGCAATAAAATCGAGCACCTTCTGGTGGCTTTCTGACTGTTGCTGAATCAGATCCAATGCGTGATCGTAGCGTTTGAGAAACAGCAGTCCGGCGATAGTCGAGATCAAATTACGGTGTTCATGCTGTACGGCGCGCAGGTTATCGGCGTACTGCTGCACCTGGCTGAGCTGCAGGCTGAGGGTATTGATATCATCTTTGCTACGAAAACTAATTACCCATCCCTGGGGCGCATTATTTAAGATCACCGCCATACGGCTGGCGATCACTTTGATCTGATTAAAAGTGACGATCGCGTCTTTCTTATTCTCGTGAGGCGCATCGTAGAAGAAGGCCTCTTGCGAAATAACGCTGCTGATCCCTTTGCCGATTAGCGTAGGCTCTGGCTGGCTCAGATTAAGCAGACGGCGGGCGGTCTGATTTATCGCGGTTATTTTATAGTTTGAGTCTATGGCGATAAGCCCTTCAAACACCGATTCAAAGAGCACGCTTTGCTGGATGAGCAGTTGCGATAGCTGCTGGGGCTCCATATTGAGCATCTGCTTTTTGATATGCAACGAGAAGCGGCGGGCGCAATACAGCAGTAATAGCAGGATAATCGCCATCGGGATCAGTAGCGAACTTATCTGCAGGCTGAGCCAGTTCTCTAACTGTTCGATGGTATAGCCGACCGACACGATGCCGATGACTTTCCCGTTGGCGTCCTGAATCGGCGATTTACCCCGTAACGATGATCCTAATGAACCTTTGCGCACAGAGACGTAGCTTTTGGCGTTATACAGCGCCTCATCGCTATCGCCCCCCTCCATCGATTTGCCGATTTCATCAGGGTTAACGTGGTACAGACGTCGGCCTTGCGCATCGCCAACGGTAATGTAGGTGGCGTCAGAGAATGAACGCATGGGGTCGATAAGTTCTTTGATTCTCGCGAGATCGCGTTTCTGGACCGCTTCCACCAGCTCCGGCATCGCCGAAATTTGCATCGCCTGAATCAGCGCCCGTTGCCCGACCTGGTAATGAAGACGTTCCTCGGTAATGTCTGTCAGATACCAGGACATGGCCAACATGACGACGGTCGAGGTAAATAAGATCAGCAGGAAGATGCGGTTTTGAAAGGATCGCCTTGCAAACCAGTGGGTGATTTTGCGGGTAGACATAGGGCCGATAGACATTAAATAGTTAGTTTCCTCGTTTGGCGGCCTGCGTGCTACCAGATGGCACACAGATCCAATAATTTCAGAAAAGCACCCGTTCAAAACCATTGAATCGGGCGCTGGTGTGGTCGCCCGGATAAGGCGCCTGCCGCTATCCGGGAACCTCTCCCCGGTGGCGCTGCGCTTACCGGGGCTACAAACCGGAGCGGACTGGTAGCCCGGATAAGGCGCAAGCCGCCATCCGGGAACCTCTCCCCGGTGGCGCTGCGCTTACCGGGGCTACAAACCGGAGCGGACCGGTAGCCCGGATAAGGCGCAAGCCGCCATCCGGGAAGGATGCCGGCTTACATCGCCAGCACGTACTTGAGCATCACCCCGGCGGCGATCGCCGAGCCGATCACTCCGGCCACGTTCGGGCCCATCGCGTGCATCAGCAGGAAGTTCTGCCCGTCCGCTTCCAGACCCACCTTGTTGGACACCCTCGCCGCCATCGGCACCGCCGACACCCCTGCCGAGCCAATCAGCGGGTTGATCTTGTGTTTACTGAACATGTTCATCAGCTTCGCCATGATCACCCCGGCGGCGGTGCCCACGCAGAAGGCGATCACCCCCAGCAGCAGGATCCCCAGCGTCTGCGGCTGCAGGAACTTGTCCGCCACCAGTTTGGCCCCCACCGACAGCCCGAGGAAGATGGTGACGATGTTAATCAGCGCGTTCTGCACCGTATCGCTCAGCCGATCCACCACGCCGCTTTCGCGCATCAGGTTGCCGAAGCAGAACATCCCCAGCAGCGGCGCGGCGTCCGGCAGCAACAGCGCCACCAGCAGCAACAGCACCGCCGGGAAGAGGATCTTCTCGCGTTTGCTCACCGTACGCAGCTGCACCATGCGGATCTTCCGCTCTTTGTCGCTGGTCAGCGCCTTCATGATCGGCGGCTGGATCAGCGGCACCAGCGCCATGTAGGAGTAGGCGGCCACCGCGATGGCCCCCAGCAGCTCCGGCGCCAGCTTGCTCGACAGGTAGATGGCCGTCGGGCCGTCGGCGCCGCCGATGATGCCGATGGCCGCCGCCTGCGGCAGGGTGAAGTGGATGAAGCCGAAGTAGTTCAGCGTCAGCGCCCCGAGCACGGTGGCGAAGATCCCGAACTGCGCCGCCGCCCCCAGCAGCAGGGTGCGCGGGTTGGCCAGCAGCGGGCCGAAATCGGTCATCGCCCCGACGCCCATAAAGATCACCAGCGGCGCGATACCCGAGCCAATCGCCACCTTATAGAAGATGGCCAGCACTCCGGAGGAGTAGCCCATATCCACCGCCAGCGTCTCCATCTGCCCCTGTACCGACGGCAGGGCCAGCGCCAGCGCTTCCTTGATGGCGTGGACGTCCGGCGCGCAGTTGAGCTTCGCGGCAATCACCGCCAGCTGGACCGGGTCGTGATGGGCCAGCAGGTTTTCCAGCGCGCTCAGCGCCAGCCCGGCCTCCGGGATATTGGAGAGCAGGCCGCCGAAGCCAATCGGCAGCAGCAGTAACGGCTCGAACTTTTTCGCAATCGCCAGCCACAGCAGCAGCAGGCTGACCAGCAGCATCGCCGCCTGGCCGGCCTGCAGATGCATCAGCCCCATGCCCTGAATCAGGGCGTACAGACTTTCCATTTGCGCTCCTCGTCCTTACGCCAGCTGCAGCAGGGTGTCGCCGACCGCCACCGCATCGCCGGATTTCACCGCGATACCGCGTACGGTACCGGCCTGCGCGGCGCGGATTTCGGTTTCCATCTTCATGGCTTCCAGAATCAGCAGCACCTCGCCTTCCGCCACCGCCTGGCCTTCGCTGGCCAGCACCTTCCAGATGGTGCCCGCCAGCGGCGCGGTCACCGGGGTGCCGGCGCCGGCCGGGGCGGCAGCCTGAACCGGTGCGGAAGACGGGGTGGCCGTCGTCAGCTGGCTGACGTCGCCGCCGTCGCTGACCTTGACCACGAAGGCTTTGCCTTCCACTTCGACGGTGTAGATACCGGAGGCGGCGGCTTTTGCCGGCGCGGCAGATTTTGCTTCTTCCACCTGCGGCACCGGCTCAAAGGCCGCCGGGTTGTGGCGGTTTTCGAGGAACTTCAGGCCGATTTGCGGGAACAGCGCCACGGTGAGCACGTCGTCGATGGCGTTTTCGGCAAGCGTGATGTCCTTCTCCTGCGCCTGGCGTTTGACGTCGGCTTCAAGCTCCGCCAGCTCCGGCTTGAGTAAATCCGCCGGGCGGCAGGTGACGGCGTCGGCGCCGTCGAGCACCCGCGCCTGCAGGGCGGCGTTAACCGGGGCCGGAGTGTGGCCGTATTCGCCTTTCAGAATACCGGCGGTCTCCTTCGCAATGGTTTTGTAGCGTTCGCCGCCCAGCACGTTGAGCACCGCCTGGGTGCCGACAATCTGCGAGGTCGGGGTCACCAGCGGGATGAAGCCGAGGTCCTCGCGCACGCGGGGGATTTCCGCCAGTACCTCATCCAGACGGTGGGCGGCGCTCTGCTGCTTCAGCTGGCCTTCAAGGTTGGTGAGCATCCCGCCCGGCACCTGGGCGACCAGGATGCGGCTGTCGGTGCCTTTCAGCTGGCCTTCGAAGGCGTGGTATTTTTTGCGCACCTCGCGGAAGTAGGCGGCGATGCTCTCCAGCTTGTGGATATCGAGGCCGGTGTCGTACGGCGTGCCGGGCGAGGGTGGCCACCAGCGCTTCGGTGGCCGGGTGGCCATAGGTGGCGCTCATCGAGGAGATGGCGGTATCGACGCCGTCGACGCCGGCTTCAATGGCCTTCAGCAGCGCCATCTCCGCCCATGCCGGTGGTGGCGTGGCAGTGCAGGTGCAGGGTGACGTCATAGCGTTTTTTGATTTCGCTGACCAGCTCAAAGGCGGCATGCGGGGTGAGGATGCCGGACATGTCCTTGATGGCGATGGAGTCGACGCCGGTCTCCAGCAGCTGTTCGGTGAGGTCGAGCCAGGTCTGCAGGGTGTGCGCCGGGCTGGTGGTGTAGCTGAGGGTGCCCTGGGCGTGGGCGCCGTGGCGGCGGACCGCCTGCAGGGCGGCCTGCATGTTGCGCGGGTCGTTCATGGCATCAAAGACGCGGAACACGTCCATGCCGTTTTTGACGGCGCGCTCGACAAAGCGCTCCACCACGTCATCGGCGTAGTGGCGGTAGCCGAGCAGGTTCTGGCCGCGCAGCAGCATCTGCAGCGGGGTTTTCGGCATCGCCTTTTTCAGCTCGCGCAGGCGGACCCACGGGTCCTCGCCGAGGAAGCGGATGCAGGCGTCAAAGGTGGCGCCGCCCCAGCATTCGAGGGAGCGGTAGCCGACGTCGTCGAGCGCAGCCGCAACGGGCAGCATATCGTCGAGACGCAGACGGGTGGCGAACAGGGACTGGTGGGCGTCGCGCAGGACGACATCGGTAATGGCAACGGTCATGAATTCCTCCGTGAATTAAGAATTAAGGCGGCGATGGTGGTGAATGGCGGCGACAATCGCCGGCTTTAAACGGGCGAAGTCGTCGGCGGGCGCGACGGCCGCAGGCGCCGGTTTGGGCGCGGCAGGCGGCTCAGGGAACAGACGGGTAACGGCGAGAGACATTCCCCGGATGGCGAAAATGAGCAGCAGCAGAAACGCCAGCACGAAGCCCATGCCGAGGAACATCAGGGTGAAGCCTTCGCCTAACAGAACGGCATCAGTCATAAAAAATCTCGAATAAGGGCACGATGGCGCGTTGGTTGGCGAGCTTGTCGACGCTTCCGGCTAAGGAGCAGGGTGGATTTCCCGCAGCCGCCCCCGGCGCTGGTCCCTGACTGGGTCAACTTCTTCGGCCGCTCAACGGCGCCATCGTGCGTGTGGGTTAAATCATCATGCCGAACACGATGCTGGCGATGACCAGCACAATACCGCCGCCCAAACGGGAGGAGATTTGCGCATAAGAGATAAGGCTCATACGGTTACAGGCGGACAGAACTTCCAGGTCCCCGGATCCGCCGCGGTTAGCCATACACAGGCCAGCGGTGATCGCTGATTCAATTGGGAAGAAGCCCATAATCCAGCCGCCAATCGCCGCGCCGAGCACTGCGCCGATAACGATAATGGCGGCGATAACGACGTTAGCGAAGGTGATGGCATTGATGATTTCCTGCAGGTCGGTGTAGCAGACGCCGACGCCGACCATCAGTACCCACAGCAGCTGTTTAGAGAAGAAATCAGACAGACGCTTGGCGCCGGCTTTGATTTCCGGTGAACACAGGCCGGAGGCGTTCAGCGCTGCAACGATCAGCACCATCCACGCGAAGTAGTGAATCGAAACGCCGCCAATGCTTGGCAGGATTTTCTTCGCGACGACATACGCCAGCAGGAAACAGGTCGTGGCAAGCACCAGACCGACGGCGGTTTCACGATGCGTGATTTGTCCCGCTTTCTCGTCATCTTCGACTTTGAACGAGGCTTTACGCACCAGTTCGCCTTCGCCGCTCATCCAGGTGTGTTTTTTGCCGATGATATCGAGGACGGCGGCAAAGACGATGGCGAAGATGTTAGCGATGGTCAGAATAGCGATAGCGGTTGAGTAGTACTCTTCGCGAGAACGACCGGTGACGGAGTGATAGATCTCCGACAGCGGAACCGCGCCCGCGCCGTTGCCGCCGCCCATGATCGGCAGGACGTACAGCATCATGATGCGATCCACCGGAATGCCGAACACCAGGCCGATAGCGATGCCGAAAATAGACGCGCCGACAATGCCCATCAGGATGGTTGGAATATAGCCGAGCAGTGATTTCAGCAGCAGGCGGCGGTTCACCGACAGAATTGCTCCGGTAATTAATACCGCGATGAATAAGTTAAGGAAGTTACTCTTATCCATAACGTTGCTGATAGCATCGATTTCTTTCTGCGTAAAAATACCGGCGTAAACAAAATAAGCGGCTACCAGGAAAATCATTACTGGAGCACCACCTATATATTTGTTGAATATTGGCAGGCGTTTGCCAATTTCACCGAATATAGCGCCGATGATAAACATGATGGCAAAACCGCCGACGATGTCGGTGGGTAAAGCGTTATAAAAATGTGAAAGTAATAGCGAAATTAACGCAAACGCGTAAAGGGGAAGCGGCATACCGAAGATTTTAAATCCCAGCAGGTCGCTAACGCCTTTCTTCTCCGTCGCCGGAGCCTGACTCATGTTAGTCATAAACGTTTTCCTGTTTATTGATGGAGTAATAATACCGGCGCATAGTAATAAATAGCTTTAGTGGTAAGGTGTGATTACCTTCACTGAATACTCGTGTTTTTTATTAATTTAATTGGTTTAATGATGCTGAATTAATTAACAACATAAAAACCATAAAGCCAATTAAGCCACGAGGAAAACTGTGACTTAAATACAAGTATCAACAGTCGAACGCTGGCGAAATACAGTTCGTTTTGGAATAACGAAGCGCTAAAAATGACTCTGATATTAAAACGCGTTCAGCTATTAAAAGATAAACCGCGCAGAGATGTGATCGATCGGTTTCTTCGCCAGCATCAACTGTCGTTAGAAACCGATTGTGAAATGGCGATCGTCGCCGAGTATCAACAGCGGCTGGTCGGCTGCGGTGCTATCGCCGGCAATGTGCTGAAATGTATTGCCATCGATCCCTCGCTGCAGGGGGAAGGGCTGAGCCTTAAATTACTGACCGAGCTCCTGACGCTGGCCTATGAACTGGGGCGCAGCGAACTGTTTTTGTTCACTAAACCTTGCAATGCCGCGTTATTTTCCGGCGCCGGCTTCTGGCCGATAGCCCAGGCGGGCGACCGCGCCGTGCTAATGGAAAATAGCCGCGAACGACTGACTCGTTACTGCCGACAGCTGGCGATGTACTGTCAGCCGGGAAGAAAAATCGGCGCTATCGTGATGAACGCCAACCCCTTCACCCTTGGCCACCGCTGGTTGGTGGAACAGGCGGCCAGCCAGTGCGACTGGCTACATCTGTTTGTGGTCAAAGAAGATGCGTCCTGCTTTTCCTATCACGATCGCTTCAAACTCATTGAACAGGGGATTGCCGGCATCGATAAGGTGACGCTGCATCCTGGTTCGGCGTATCTGATCTCGCGGGCGACGTTCCCCGGCTATTTCCTGAAAGAGCAGGGGGTGGTTGATGACTGCCACAGCCAGATTGACCTACAGCTCTTCCGCGAGCGTCTGGCCCCGGCGCTACAGATTACCCATCGCTTTGTTGGCACCGAGCCGCTGTGTCCCCTGACCCGTAATTACAACCAGCGCATGAAGTCCCTGCTGGAAGCGCCAGGCGACGCGCCGCCCATTGAAGTGGTTGAGCTGGCGCGAATCGAAAAAAATGGCGGACCCGTGTCGGCCTCCCGAGTGCGCGAACTCTATCGACAGCGCAACTGGCAGGCGGTCGCGGCGCTGGTACCGCCGGGGACCCTCTCTTTTCTGATGCAACTGGCGGAAAGCGAACATCAAACCGCCTGATTTTTATGCCCTAACTAAGGATTTTCCCCTATGGAAATGAAGATTGACGCCCTGGCCGGCACGCTGGAATCCAGCGATGTGATGGTCAGGATTGGACCGGCGGCGCAGCCGGGCATTCAGCTGGAAATCGACAGCATTGTGAAACAGCAGTTTGGCGCCGCAATTGAGCAGGTAGTCAGAGAAACGCTGGCGCAGCTTGGCGTGAAGCAGGCCAACGTGGTGGTCGATGATAAAGGCGCGCTGGAGTGCGTACTGCGGGCCCGCGTACAGGCCGCGGCGCTGCGCGCGGCGCAACAGTCCCAATTACAATGGAGCCAGCTATGAAACCACGTCGCAGTATGCTGTTCATCCCTGGCGCTAATGCCGCCATGTTAAGCACTTCATTCGTTTACGGCGCCGATGCGGTGATGTTCGACCTTGAAGATGCCGTTTCGCTACGCGAAAAAGATACCGCCCGCCTGCTGGTGCATCAGGCGCTGCAGCATCCGCTGTATCAGGATATCGAAACCGTGGTGCGCATTAACCCGCTGAATACGCCGTTCGGTCTCGCCGACCTTGAAGCGGTAGTCCGCGCGGGCGTGGATATGGTGCGTCTGCCGAAAACCGACAGCAAAGAAGATATCCATGAGCTGGAAGCGCATGTTGAGCGGATTGAACGCGAGTGCGGCCGGGAAGTGGGCAGCACCAAGTTAATGGCGGCGATCGAGTCGGCGCTGGGCGTGGTGAACGCGGTGGAGATCGCCCGCGCCAGCCCGCGTCTGGCGGCGATCGCGCTGGCGGCCTTCGATTACGTCATGGATATGGGCACCTCCCGCGGCGACGGTACTGAACTGTTCTACGCCCGCTGCGCTGTACTGCATGCCGCGCGCGTTGCCGGCATCGCCGCCTATGACGTGGTGTGGTCGGATATCAATAACGAAGAGGGCTTCCTGGCGGAAGCGAATCTGGCCAAAAACCTCGGTTTTAACGGCAAATCGTTGGTTAACCCACGACAAATTGAACTCCTGCATCAGGTCTATGCCCCGACGCGCAAAGAGGTCGATTACGCGCTGGAAGTGATTGCCGCGGCGGAAGAAGCCGAAACGCGAGGTCTTGGCGTGGTATCGCTGAACGGCAAGATGATCGATGGACCGATTATCGACCATGCTCGCAAAGTGGTGGCGCTCTCGGCTTCCGGTATTCGTGATTAAGGGGAATAAGATGAAAGAGACAGTAACAATGCTTAATCAGCAGTACGTGATGCCGGAAGGGTTAGCGCCTTATGCGGGCGTGACGGCGAAAAGCCCGTGGTTGGCGAGCGAAAGCGAAAAACGTCAGCGTAAAATCTGCGATTCGCTGGAAACGGCGATTCGTCGTTCCGGTTTGCAAAACGGCATGACCATTTCGTTCCACCACGCGTTTCGCGGCGGTGACAAAGTCGTCAATATGGTAGTGGCGAAGCTGGCGGAAATGGGTTTTCGCGATCTGACGCTGGCATCCAGTTCGCTGATCGACGCCCACTGGCCGCTGATCGAGCATATTAAAAATGGCGTGATCCGCCAGATCTACACCTCCGGCCTGCGCGGCAAGTTGGGCGAGGAGATCTCCGCCGGTTTGATGGAAAACCCGGTACAGATCCACTCCCACGGCGGTCGCGTACAGCTGATTCAAAACGGCGAGCTGTCGATTGATGTCGCGTTTCTCGGCGTTCCTTGCTGCGATGAGTTTGGCAACGCCAACGGCTTTAGCGGTAAATCACGCTGCGGTTCGCTGGGCTACGCGCGCGTTGATGCGGAACATGCCAAATGCGTAGTGCTGCTGACCGAAGAGTGGGTGGATTATCCTAACTATCCGGCCAGTATCGCCCAGGATCAGGTCGATCTGATAGTCCAGGTGGACGAAGTCGGCGATCCGGAAAAAATCACCGCTGGCGCGATCCGTCTGACCAGCAACCCGCGTGAGCTGCTGATCGCCCGCCAGGCGGCGAAAGTTGTTGAGCATTCCGGGTACTTTAAAGATGGTTTTTCGCTGCAGACCGGTACCGGCGGCGCCTCGCTGGCGGTGAGCCGCTTCCTCGAAGATAAAATGCGCCGTAACGGTATTACCGCCAGCTTCGGCCTTGGCGGCATCACCGGGACGATGGTTGACCTGCACGAAAAAGGGTTGATTAAAACGCTGCTCGATACCCAATCGTTCGATGGCGACGCGGCGCGTTCATTGGCGCAGAACCCAAACCACGTTGAGATCTCCACCAACCAGTATGCCAGCCCGGGCTCTAAAGGCGCCTCCTGCGAGCGCTTAAACGTGGTGATGCTCAGCGCGCTGGAAATCGATACCGACTTTAACGTTAACGTGATGACCGGCTCTAACGGCGTGCTGCGCGGCGCGTCCGGCGGCCATAGCGATACCGCCGCCGGTGCGGATTTGACCATCATTACCGCGCCATTAGTTCGCGGCCGTATTCCCTGCGTCGTGGAAAAAGTGCTGACCCGCGTCACGCCGGGAGCCAGCGTAGATGTGCTGGTCACCGACCATGGCATAGCGGTAAACCCGGCGCGCCAGGATCTGATCGACAATTTGCGCAACGCGGGCATTCCGCTGATGACTATTGAGGAACTGCAGCAGCGTGCGGAACTGCTAACCGGCAAGCCGCAGCCGATCGAGTTTACCGATCGGGTGGTGGCGGTGGTGCGCTATCGCGATGGCTCCGTGCTTGATGTTATTCGTCAGGTGAAAAACAGCGACTAAATGCAGAGGGGGAAGGGCAATGAGCGAAGTGTTAATCAATCCGCAGCGTTCGCTGCGCGTGAAACCGCTGAACGCTGAAGAGGTGGTCAGCGCGGTAGAGCGAGCGCTGTTGACCGAAGTTCGCCTGACCCCAAAGCCCGGGTTGGTGGATATTCGTAACGCTGGCGCCCATCACGATATGGACCTGGCCTCGTTTGAGGCCAGTACCGCGGTGGTGGCGCCGTGGATGGAGAAATTTTTCATCATGGGCCACGATACCGCGGCGATCGTGCCGGAACAGGTGTTAATGATGCTGCGTCCGGTGGGAATGGCCTGCGAGAACGATATGCTGGAGGCCACCGGCGGAGTGAATACCCATCGCGGGGCGATCTTCGCTTTCGGTTTGCTGAGCGCGGCGGCGGGAAGGCTGGTATCGAAAGGCGAGCCGATTGAACAGCATCGGCTGTGCGATCAGGTGGCGCGATTCTGTCGCGGCATGGTTATGCAAGAACTCTCCGCTTCCAGCGGCGAACCGTTAAGCAAAGGCGAAGCCCATTTTCTACGTTATGGTCTCTCCGGCGCCCGCGGCGAGGCTGAGAGCGGCTTTCGTACCGTGCGAACCCAGGCGCTACCGGTGTTCAACCGCATGATGGAAGAGACTGGCGATAGCAACCTGGCGTTGCTGCAAACCTTGCTGCATCTGATGGCGTGGAATGATGACACCAATCTGGTCTCACGCGGCGGGCTTGCCGGCCTGAACTTTGTGCAGCAGGAGGCGCAGCGGCTGTTGTGGCAGGGCGGCGTCATGGCTGACGGCGGGCTGGAGGCGTTGCGTCAATTCGATGACGAACTGATTGCCCGCCACCTCAGCCCCGGCGGCAGCGCCGATTTGTTGGCGGTAACCTGGTTTTTGTCCGCTTTTCCCGCCGGTGAGCTTTTCCCTCTTTGATTTAGTACAACAACGCCTTAGCCCGCACCGCGCGGGCGGGGCGCTACCGTACCCCCACCCGAATTCCACTACTTAAACGCCGAATCGCGGCACAATCATATAGTTTTTACTGATATCGACCGCCGTTTGTCATAAATTTCTAATTATCGGCGTTTTTGAGTAGCGGCTATGCAACGGGCTGGTTACTCTGAAAACAATTCACGTGAAGTTAACAAAAGAGAATAGCTATGCAAGATGCACAAATCCGCGTGGCCATCGCCGGCGCGGGAGGCCGGATGGGACGCCAGTTAATTCAGGCTGCGCTGCAGATGGAAGGCGTGGCGCTTGGCGCGGCGCTGGAGCGCGAAGGTTCAAGCCTGGTGGGCAGCGATGCGGGCGAGCTGGCAGGCGCAGGCAAATCAGGCGTTACGGTACAAAGTAGCCTGGCGGCGGTAAACGATGATTTCGATGTATTGATCGATTTTACTCGCCCGGAAGGCACGCTCAACCATTTGGCTTTCTGCCGTCAGCACGGCAAAGGGATGGTGATCGGCACCACCGGTTTTGATGATGCCGGAAAGCAGGCGATTAGCGATGCCGCGCAGGACATTGCCATCGTCTTTGCCGCTAACTTTAGCGTTGGCGTCAACGTGCTGTTAAAGCTGCTGGAGAAGGCGGCGAAGGTGATGGGCGATTATACCGATATCGAAATTATCGAAGCGCACCACAGGCATAAAGTGGATGCGCCATCAGGTACCGCGCTGGCGATGGGCGAGGCGATCGCCGGGGCATTGAACAAAGATCTGAAGGACTGCGCCGTCTACAGTCGTGAAGGTCATACCGGCGAACGCGTTCCGGGTACCATTGGCTTTGCTACCGTTCGCGCGGGCGACATCGTCGGCGAACATACGGCGATGTTCGCCGATATCGGGGAACGTATCGAAATTACCCATAAGGCTTCCAGTCGGATGACTTTTGCCAATGGCGCCGTTCGTTCTGCTTTGTGGTTGAAAGACAAAAAAAGTGGTCTTTTCGACATGAAAGATGTGCTTGATCTGAATGCTTTATAATGATTATTACCCATCGTGATGTGGTTATTGCATTCAATATGTAATTGATTGCAAAGGGCAATACTTTATTGCCCTTTTTTATTTTTCCATCTTGAGTTGTTTTTCTTTGTTAGTGGTTTAAAAATCTGCTTTATCTCATGATTTATGGTTATTGGATTGTAAATTTTGACCATCTGGTCCACTTTTTTCCCCTCCGGTGAGTGATTTTACAGTTTTCCACGCCCGCAAGCGTTTTCTCAACCAGGTTAGTTGATCTTTTTACCGTAAAAATCGCCCGTTACGCGCCAGTGGCGTAAAATAAGGTTAAAAATATCTGCTTTAAGTTGACTTTTACCCGACATCTCTCCAGAATGCCGCCGTTTGCCAAAATTCTGCGGGCAAAAATTTGCATTGATTCAGATCTATGTCTGAATTAATATGCAAATAAAGTGAGTGAATATTCTCTGGAGGGTGTTTTGATTAAGTCAGCGCTTTTGGTTCTGGAAGACGGAACCCAGTTTCACGGTCGGGCCATCGGGGCAACCGGCACGGCGGTTGGGGAAGTCGTTTTCAATACTTCAATGACCGGTTATCAAGAAATCCTCACTGATCCTTCCTATTCCCGCCAAATCGTCACTCTTACTTATCCCCATATTGGAAATGTCGGCACCAACGCCGCCGATGAAGAATCTTCTCAGGTACATGCACAAGGTCTGGTCATTCGCGACCTGCCGCTGATTGCCAGCAACTTCCGCAATACCGAAGACCTTTCTTCTTACCTGAAGCGCCATAACATTGTGGCCATTGCCGATATCGATACCCGTAAGCTGACGCGTTTACTGCGTGAGAAAGGGGCGCAGAATGGCTGCATCATCGCCGGCGATAATCTTGATGCCCAACTGGCGCTGGAAAAAGCCCAGGCATTCCCAGGTCTGAACGGCATGGACCTGGCGAAAGAGGTCACGACCGCAGAAACTTACGCCTGGACCCAGGGGAGCTGGACACTGGCGGGCGACCTGCCGGAAGCGAAGGCGGAAAGCGATCTGCCGTTCCACGTCGTGGCTTATGACTTCGGCGCCAAGCGCAATATCCTGCGGATGCTGGTTGACCGCGGCTGCCGCCTGACTATCGTTCCGGCGCAAACGTCGGCAGAAGACGTGCTTAAGCTGAATCCGGACGGTATTTTCCTGTCTAACGGTCCTGGCGACCCGGCGCCGTGCGATTACGCCATCGCGGCGATTGAAAAATTCCTCACCACCGATATTCCAGTCTTTGGCATCTGTCTCGGCCATCAGCTGCTGGCGCTGGCGAGCGGCGCGAAGACCATTAAGATGAAATTCGGCCACCACGGCGGTAACCACCCGGTTAAAGATATCGATAACAATGTAGTGATGATTACCGCTCAGAACCACGGCTTTGCCGTTGACGAAGCGACGCTGCCTGCCAACCTGCGCGTGACCCACAAGTCACTGTTCGACGGTACCCTGCAGGGGATCCATCGTACCGACAAGCCGGCGTTTAGCTTCCAGGGGCACCCTGAAGCGAGCCCGGGTCCGCACGATGCCGCGCCGCTGTTCGACCACTTTATCGAGTTAATTGAGCAATACCGTCAGTCCGCGAAATAATCAGGAGTAAAAGAGCCATGCCAAAACGTACAGACATAAAAAGTATCCTGATTCTGGGCGCGGGCCCGATTGTTATCGGTCAGGCGTGTGAGTTTGACTACTCTGGCGCCCAGGCCTGTAAAGCCCTGCGCGAAGAGGGTTACCGCGTTATTCTGGTGAACTCTAACCCGGCGACCATCATGACCGACCCGGAAATGGCCGATGCGACCTATATCGAGCCGATTCACTGGGAAGTGGTGCGTAAAATTATCGAAAAAGAGCGTCCGGACGCGGTGCTGCCGACCATGGGCGGCCAGACCGCGCTGAACTGCGCGCTGGAGCTGGAGCGTCAGGGCGTGCTGGCAGAGTTCGGCGTGACCATGATTGGTGCGACCGCCGATGCGATCGATAAAGCGGAAGACCGCCGTCGCTTCGACGTGGCGATGAAGAAAATCGGTCTCGACACCGCGCGTTCCGGCATTGCGCACACCATGGAAGAAGCGCTGGCGGTGGCCGCTGAAGTTGGCTTCCCATGCATCATCCGTCCGTCCTTTACTATGGGCGGCACCGGCGGCGGTATCGCCTATAACCGCGAAGAGTTCGAAGAAATCTGCGAACGCGGCCTGGATCTCTCTCCGACCAACGAACTGCTGATTGATGAATCGCTGATCGGCTGGAAAGAGTACGAGATGGAAGTGGTGCGCGATAAGAACGATAACTGCATCATCGTCTGCTCGATTGAAAACTTCGATGCCATGGGGATTCATACCGGCGACTCCATTACCGTCGCCCCGGCGCAGACCCTGACCGACAAAGAATACCAAATCATGCGTAACGCCTCGATGGCGGTACTGCGTGAAATCGGTGTGGAAACCGGCGGTTCTAACGTACAGTTCTCGGTGAACCCGAAAGATGGTCGCCTTATCGTTATCGAAATGAACCCGCGCGTCTCCCGCTCTTCGGCGCTGGCCTCGAAAGCGACCGGCTTCCCGATTGCCAAAGTGGCGGCGAAGCTGGCGGTAGGTTACACCCTCGATGAGCTGATGAACGACATTACCGGCGGCCGTACTCCGGCTTCCTTCGAACCGTCCATCGACTATGTTGTGACCAAAATTCCACGCTTTAACTTTGAAAAATTTGCTGGCGCTAACGACCGTCTGACCACGCAGATGAAATCCGTCGGCGAAGTGATGGCGATTGGTCGCACGCAGCAGGAATCTCTGCAGAAAGCGCTGCGCGGCCTGGAAGTGGGCGCCACCGGCTTCGACCCGAAAGTCAGCCTCGACGATCCGGAAGCGCTGACCAAAATCCGCCGCGAGCTGAAAGACGCGGGCGCCGAGCGTATCTGGTACATCGCTGATGCCTTCCGTGCGGGCCTCTCCGTCGACGGCGTCTTCAACCTGACCAATATCGACCGCTGGTTCCTGGTACAAATCGAAGAGCTGGTGCGCCTGGAAGAGAAAGTGGCGGCTGTGGGCATCAACGGCCTCGACGCTGACTTCCTGCGCCACCTGAAGCGTAAAGGCTTTGCCGATGCGCGTCTGGCGAAACTGGCGGGCGTGCGCGAAGCGGAAATCCGCAAGCTGCGCGATCACTACAACCTGCACCCGGTTTACAAGCGCGTGGATACCTGTGCGGCGGAATTCGCCACCGATACCGCCTACATGTACTCTACCTATGAAGACGAGTGCGAATCTAATCCGTCCGTTGACCGCGATAAAATCATGGTGCTCGGCGGCGGCCCGAACCGTATCGGCCAGGGTATCGAGTTTGACTACTGCTGCGTACACGCCTCGCTGGCGCTGCGCGAAGACGGTTACGAGACCATCATGGTCAACTGTAACCCGGAAACCGTTTCGACCGACTACGACACCTCCGACCGTCTGTACTTCGAGCCGGTAACGCTGGAGGACGTACTGGAAATCGTGCGCATCGAGAAGCCGAAAGGCGTCATCGTGCAGTACGGCGGCCAGACCCCACTGAAGCTGGCGCGTGAACTGGAAGCCGCAGGCGTGCCGGTTATCGGCACCAGCCCGGACGCCATCGACCGCGCTGAAGACCGCGAGCGCTTTCAGCATGCGGTTGACCGCCTGAAACTGAAGCAGCCGGCGAACGCCACCGTGACCGCGATTGAGCAAGCGGTTGAGAAGGCAAAAGAGATCGGCTATCCGCTGGTGGTTCGCCCATCTTACGTACTTGGCGGCCGCGCGATGGAAATCGTTTATGACGAAGCTGACCTGCGTCGCTACTTCCAGACGGCGGTGAGCGTCTCCAACGATGCGCCGGTACTGCTGGACCGTTTCCTCGACGATGCGGTTGAAGTCGACGTTGACGCTATCTGCGATGGCGAAATGGTGCTGATTGGCGGCATCATGGAGCACATCGAACAAGCGGGCGTGCACTCCGGCGACTCCGCCTGTTCTCTGCCAGCCTACACTCTGAGCAAAGAGATTCAGGATGTGATGCGTGAGCAGGTGCAGAAACTGGCCTTCGAACTGCAGGTTCGCGGCCTGATGAACGTACAGTTCGCGGTGAAAAACAACGAAGTGTACCTGATTGAAGTCAACCCGCGCGCGGCGCGTACCGTACCGTTCGTCTCGAAAGCCACCGGCGTACCGCTGGCGAAAGTGGCGGCACGCGTAATGGCCGGTAAAACGCTGGCGCAGCAGGGGGTCACCAAAGAAATCATCCCGCCGTACTATTCGGTCAAAGAAGTGGTACTGCCGTTCAACAAATTCCCGGGCGTTGACCCGCTGTTAGGGCCGGAAATGCGCTCTACCGGGGAAGTGATGGGCGTGGGCCGCACCTTCGCGGAAGCGTTCGCCAAAGCGCAGCTGGGCAGCAACTCCACGATGAAGAAACAGGGGCGCGCGCTGCTCTCCGTTCGCGAAGGCGACAAAGAGCGTGTTGTCGACCTGGCGGCAAAACTGCTGAAACAGGGCTTCGAGCTGGATGCAACCCACGGTACCGCGATTGTTCTGGGTGAAGCCGGTATCAATCCGCGTCTGGTGAACAAGGTGCATGAAGGTCGTCCGCACATTCAGGACCGTATCAAGAATGGCGAATATACCTACATCATCAACACCACCGCAGGACGTCAGGCGATTGAAGACTCCAAGCTGATTCGCCGCAGCGCGCTGCAATACAAGGTGCATTACGACACCACCCTGAACGGCGGCTTCGCCACCGCGATGGCGCTGAATGCCGATGCGACCGAGAAGGTGATTTCGGTGCAGGAAATGCACGCGCAAATCACTAAATAAGCGTACCGGCCGGGCCGGATAGCGACACACAGGGGCTGACGATATCGTCGGCCCTTTTTTTTTATGGCAATCATCTTCGGAGAGTTCTGCTTTTATCTGCCTGCCGGGTCAGGCTAACTATAGTTAGCACGATAACGATACCAATTGATGAAAAGACAGGAGGATACAATGCGGAACAAAATTCTGGTGGCATCCGCGCTGGCGGCAACGGCGATGGTATTTGTGGCAGGTTGCTCATCAAATCAGTCGCTCAAAACGACAGATGGCAAAACAATTGTGACCAGCGGTAAGCCGCAGGTCGATGATGATACAGGCCTGGTATCCTACAAAAATGCGGAAACCGGTCGCGTGGAGCAGATTAATCGCGACCAGGTGAAGTCAATGGACGAGCTGGATAACTAAAAAAAAAGCAGTGGCTTCGGCCACTGCTTTTTACCTTTCAGTGTATAGCGATTACCAACGGTGATTCAGCAGAATGTGGCCGCCATACGCGGCGTAGCTGTTTTCACCCCATTCGCCGCTGGCGCGCAGCGAGATGGTGGTCGTCTCGTTCACATTACCGGTTACGCCCAGCTCTAACTGACCGCGATCGTCAGGCGTATCGTTGCTGACTTTTTCGCCATTGAATGCCAGATCGTTTTGACCCGCGCCTTTCAGCCAGTTCACGGCAACATAAGGCTGCCACGCTTTAACATCGTGTTGCTCGAAGTAGCTGCTCTTCACGCCGAGACGGCCAAACAGGCTATTGTTATCCACGGTCGTTACCCGCACGCCATCCGGATCGGTATGATTTTCCTGATCGAGATAGCTGTAGATCATCTGCGCCTGAGGTTCAATCTTCCAGGTACGCGCATTGTCTGAAGGGATCACCCATGCATGGCCGACTTCGACAGAGGCGGCAAAGCCTTTGCTATCATACTTTTCATTGTTGCGATTGCTGGTGACCGTGTTGTTATACCAGCTGTAGGACGCCCAGGTATCGATGTAGCTGCCCAGACGTAATTTCGGATCTTCCTGCCAGGTCGCGTACAGGCCAACGTTGAAACCGTCGACTTTACCTTGCGCGTCACGCACGTTGTGCTTCGCATCCGAGTCTGTTTTCGCCTGGCCCGCGCCAAACATGCCGCCGGCGCGCAGTATCCCTTTGTCCATCGGCTTGCTCATGAAATCACTGCCGACCTGAAGCACGGTGGTAGTGGTGTCATAGCTGACTTTATCGCCGCCGGCATCGTTCTCATGATAGCGGCCCTTAACGTACATCCAGGTGTTCAGATTGTCTTCGTTGCGGAACGTGAGCTGGTCGCGATCGTCACGTTTATGCAGGAACATACTCTGCGCAGCAAGATAGTTACCCAGATAAGCGCCGACTTCCGGCGCCATCACTTCTGGCGCGGATTGACCGCCATTATCGGTATTGCTGCCGTTATCGCTGTCGCCATCAGTGCCACTGCCGCCATCAGTGCCGCTATCGCTGCCGCTGTCACCATCGTCAGTATCATCCGACGGATCGTCAGACGGGGTCGCTTTGGATTCCAGATACCAGTTGCCGTTGTCGTGTTGATACAGACCATACTCATAAGCCCCGGCGACAACCGGTTTGGATAAGGTTAGCTGGGCTTCGGAGCTGCCGCTGACGCTGACAATCTCCATACCATTAACGGTTTGTGCGCCCAGCCCGCCGATATTGGCGATGCTGACGCCAGACTGCCCGTAGCTGCTGCCGGTGATGGACAGATGGTCGGTCGGAGCGCTGTCTTCGCCGAGGGTGCTGTTCATTACGATCTGGCTGCCGGCGGAACCGGTATAGTCGCCGTTAATCGTAAAATTGTTGCCAACGCTATTATCGGCGGCGCTGAGTAACAGCGTACCGCTGTTGGTCACATTGCCGTTAATCGTATCGACGCCGGATGTTCTTAGCGTTGCGTTACCTTCAACCGCATTCCACGCCGCGAGGATACCGCCGCTGAGGATATCAATGTTGTTATTCACTTCGCCGGCGCTGGCAAATTGCGCGCCATTTTCGATGGTGATGGTGGAGTCGCTGTCTGCTACACCGAGAGTGGCGCCTTCCGCGACCAGAGTGGTGCCGCTTTTCAGAAGGGTATTACCGGTATAGCTATTGGTGCCGGTTAAGGTCAGGGTATTGGCATCGACTTTTTCCACGTTGCCGCTACCGATGATGCTGGTGGCAAACGTAGAGTCGCTTCCCTGATTGAAGATCACTGTGCCATTGTTGGTCATGCTGCCGGTGAGGGTCGCGGTTTTCTGCCCGTTGCCCAACTGTAGCGTGGCCGCTTCCGCGACCAGCGTGTTGCCGCTATTAGCGACAGCGCCCGCCAGCGTTAACTGACCGCTATTAACCTGGAGGGAATCGCCGCTGCCGATGATGTCCAGGTTGCCGGTGAGCGTCCAGGCCTCGCCGTTCATTTTCACGGAGGCAAAACCGTCGCCATCATGAAGGCCGACAAAATTGCTGTCTTCCGTACCAGAGCCCACCAGCGAGAGTGTATTACCCGTTGAGCCCGTGGAGATGACATCGCCGATGAGCGAGGAACCGGTATTGAGCACCAGGCTGTTATTTTTGCTGCTGGCGAACATGACGGCCGTACCGCCGCCGCCGAGTAAACCGCTGTTGATGATATCGGCTTTCGCGCTATCAACAACGTTGATCCCGTTCTCGCTGCCCTGCACGGTGCCGCTGTTGTTGATTTTGCTGTTGCCGTCGCTTAACGCAATACCATCGCCAGCGGTACCGGTGATGGCGCCGCTGTTATCTAACCCGACGCCAATTTGCGAACTCAGGCCGTTTTTGCCGGTAATCACGCCGGTATCGGTATTGGTGATACTAATTGCCGATGACTCTTCGCTAACGAAAATACCGTTGTTAGCGCCAGTAATGATTCCGCTATTATTAAACGTACCCGCCATTGATTGCACGTTAACGGCATTATCAGTTGCAGATGAAATAATTGCATTTTCATTATTATTAATTTCGACTGATTGCGCATCGATATTAATATCCAGACCGATACCCGCTCCGGAAATATTACCTTCGTTGGTGACTTTTTCTACGTTCATCCCGCTAACGGATACTGCTGGGGTGTTATCTGCGGAGGAGACGGTAACGTCTCTATTAATAACGTATTCGCTATCAGCCGAGAAGTCTTGCGGCGCGGAGGTTGACTGGTCAATGGTTGCCGCGCCGACAACTATTGGCGTTAACATTAATAAGGCGGGAAATATCCTTGCCAGCATTTTGGTTGTTCTGTTTAGTTCAAAGTGTTTATTGCTCATGTACACATCCATTTGAGTAAATAGCGGTCCGGGATATCGCTATAAATTAGTGTTTATATTTAGTGTAAAGAATGGGCTCAAAACGAAGAGCGTAAAATTATTGGATTTACTTTCTATGGTGTATAGGGTTATTTATTAAATAATGCTTTAAGGTTCCCTTAAAATATATGACGATTGTATTATTGATAATTATTAATTCGTAGAGTGGATTATTTTCGGTATCAACGCGTGTTTTGCTTACCAACATGTCACTACGGCAGGAAAACTTGGCAATCGCTGTGATTGACTTTTCTCTCGCTATTCCCCCCTTTCAGTGAGCGAGTTAACTGTCTACACTCACTGCTACAAGAATACAAAAGACAGGCCCATTCATGATTCTGATAATTTACTCGCATCCTTATCCGCATCACTCGCATGCGAATAAACGGATGCTTGAGCAAGCAGGGACGCTTGATGGCGTAGAGATACGCTCCCTCTATGAGCTATATCCCGACTTCAATATCGATATCGCTGCCGAGCAGGCGGCGCTGGCGCGCGCCGATCTGGTTATCTGGCAGCATCCAATGCAGTGGTACAGCGTACCGCCGCTGCTAAAACTGTGGATGGATAAAGTGCTGTCTCACGGCTGGGCGTACGGCCACAATGGTATTGCGTTGCATGGTAAATCGCTGATGTGGGCGGTTACTACCGGCGGCGGCGAAAGCCATTTCGATATTGGTTCATTCCCCGGCTTTGACGTGCTGGCGCAGCCTCTGCAGGCGACGGCGCTGTACTGTGGCATGAAATGGCTGCCGCCGTTTGCCATGCACTGTACCTTTATCTGCGATGACGAAACGCTGCAGGCGCAGGCCCGTCATTATCGTCAACGCTTAATCGAATGGCAGGAGGCGCATAACAATGGATAGCCATACGCTAATACAGGCGCTGATCTACCTCGGATCCGCTGCGCTTATCGTGCCGATCGCCGTGCGTCTGGGGCTGGGGTCGGTACTGGGGTATTTGATCGCCGGCTGCGTTATAGGCCCGTGGGGGCTGCGCTTGGTCACTGACGCTGAGGCGATTCTGCATTTCGCCGAAATCGGCGTCGTACTGATGCTGTTTGTCATCGGTCTTGAGCTGGATCCGCAGCGCTTATGGAAGCTGCGCGCCTCGGTATTTGGCGGCGGCGCGCTGCAAATGGTGGTGTGCGGCGCGTTTATCGGGCTGTTCTGCATGCTGCTTGGATTGCGCTGGCAGGTTGCGGAGCTCATCGGGATGACGCTGGCGCTGTCGTCGACGGCGATTGCGATGCAGGCGATGAATGAACGTAACCTGACGGTGACGCAACTGGGGCGTAGCGCCTTTGCCGTGCTGTTGTTCCAGGATATCGCTGCTATTCCTTTGGTTGCGATGATTCCACTGCTGGCGGCCAGCGGCGGCTCAACGACCCTGGCCGCGTTTGCGCTGTCGGCGTTGAAAGTCGCCGGCGCGCTGGCGCTGGTGGTGCTATTAGGGCGCTATCTGACCCGCCCGGTGCTGCGCTTCGTTGCCCGCTCCGGTCTGCGCGAAGTATTCAGCGCCGTGGCTCTGTTCCTGGTCTTCGGCTTCGGATTGCTGCTGGAGGAAGTCGGGCTGTCGATGGCGATGGGCGCGTTTCTTGCCGGGGTGCTTCTGGCAAGTTCGGAATACCGCCATGCGCTGGAAAGCGATATCGAACCGTTTAAAGGGTTGCTGTTGGGGCTGTTCTTTATCGGCGTCGGCATGTCTATTGACTTTGGTACCCTCGTCACCCATCCGCTACGTATCCTGATCCTGCTGGTGGGTTTCCTGGCGATCAAAGCCCTGATGCTGTGGCTGATTGCTAAACCGCTGGGCGTACCGCGCGCGCAGCGCCGCTGGTTTGCTGTGCTGCTGGGGCAGGGGAGTGAGTTCGCTTTCGTGGTCTTCGGCGCCGCGCAGATGGCCGATGTGCTGGATAGTGAATGGGCGAAGGCGCTGACGCTGGCGGTGGCGTTATCCATGGCGGCAACGCCCATCCTGCTGGTGCTGCTGACGCGGATGGAGAAATCCGCCAGCGGCCAGGAGCGCGAAGCGGACGAGATTGATGAAGAGCAGCCGCGAGTGATTATCGCCGGTTTTGGCCGCTATGGGCAAATTGCCGGGCGCGTGCTGCTTTCCAGTGGCGTGAAAATGGTTATCCTCGATCACGATCCGGATCACGTTGATACCCTGCGCAAGTTCGATATGAAGGTGTTTTACGGTGATGCCACGCGAGTGGATCTGCTGGAATCGGCAGGGGCGGCAAAGGCAGAAGTGCTGATTAACGCCATCGACGACCCGCAGGCCAGCCTGCAGCTGGTGGAGCTGGCGAAAGAGCACTTCCCGCATCTGCAGATCATTTCGCGTGCCCGCGATGTCGATCACTACATTCAGCTGCGCCAGGCCGGTGTGGAAGCGCCGGAGCGTGAGACCTTCGAATCGGCGCTGAAAAGCGGTCGCATGACGCTGGAAGCCCTGGGCCTTGGCGCTTATGAGGCCCGCGAGCGCGCCGATCTGTTCCGTCGTTTCAACCAACAGATGGTAGAAGAGATGGTGGCGATGGCGGAAAATGATGCCGCCTCGCGGGTGGCGGTGTTTAAACGGACCAGCGATATGCTTACCGGCATTATCAACGAGGACCGTAATCATCTGTCGCTGGTGCAGCGCCACGGCTGGCAAGGTACTGAAGAAGGACGGCACACCGGAGACGTTCGCGATGAGCCGGAGAATAAGCCTTCAACCTGAGGTGGTGAGCAAATGTTGCGTTAACTTTACAGCTAACATTTTGTTTTCAATTTAGTTCCTGATCTGGCGGCTCATAAGGGTTACGTGGGCTCGCCAGCAAATCTAAAAATTTTCATGTTCTTTACTCTTCGTTCAGTCGACGAAGTATTACGCTTTCCGTATAGTGGCGGCAATTTTTTGCATTCGGGAAATTTTCAATGATTAGTCTGATTGCGGCGTTAGCTGTAGATCGCGTAATTGGCATGGAGAACGCTATGCCATGGGACTTGCCTGCCGATCTCGCCTGGTTTAAACGTAATACCTTAAACAAGCCGGTGGTTATGGGGCGTTTGACCTGGGAATCCATCGGTCGCCCGTTGCCAGGACGTAAAAATATCGTTATCAGCAGCAAGCCGGGCAGCGACGATCGCGTGCAGTGGGTGAAGTCTGTTGATGAAGCGATTGCCGCCTGCGGTGACGCGGAAGAGATTATGGTGATCGGCGGTGGCCGCGTTTACGAGCAGTTCCTGCCAAAAGCGCACAAACTCTACCTGACCCATATTGATGCGGAAGTGGAAGGGGATACTCATTTCCCGGATTACGATCCGGACGAATGGGAATCGGTATTCAGCGAGTTCCATGATGCCGATGCGCAAAACTCCCATAGCTACTGCTTCGAGATCCTCGAGCGCCGTTAATCTCACATAGCGTGGATTAAAAAACCCCGGTCGCGTCAGGTGTGGCCGGGGTTTTGTTTTATCAGGAATCTCCCGGTTACCGTCCGGTACGGGCCGTAGGCCGGGTAAGGCGTTAGCCGCCACCCGGTAAACAAACGGCGCCGTGGGTAGATACTGTTATCAGTTTGCAATGGTTTCGCTCCTGGAAAAGCGGTTGTTCTGTGCTGTTTCCGAACATATTGCGCTCCCAATATTTCTTCTGCGTTATGTCTCTCATGGCGCAGGGTGCGCACAGAGGGCGGCCAATCGCCGCCGCCCTCTGTACTCCCGGGCTCTGGCCGCCAAAATCGCCACTTCGTGGTACCTTCGACTTATCCCTGCAGGCTTCGGGTCGGGCCGAGGCAGCGTCCTTGCAAATCACGGCCCTCAGCCCGCATCCATGCGGGCTGCCCCGGCCTGCCGGGAACGTCTCAGCGATTTTGAGGCCACCAACACCGGCAGTTTCAGTAGCCATGGGGGGAGAGAGGTAGAGTTGAGAGCTTCAGCTCACAGCGGTACGGGCCGTAGGCCGGGTAAGGCGTAGCAGCCACCCGGCAAACAAACGGCGCCGCGGGTAGGCCGGATAAGGCGCAGCGCGCCGCTATCCGGGATCGACTCAGGAGGCGACCGCTTCGCCTTCGTCGAGGCTTTTCTGGCGGTTGGAACGCTGGGTGAAATACGTTTTATCTTCCCAGCGCAGGCAGGTCAGATCGCCCCCCCAGCAGCAGCCGGTATCCAGCGCATAGATACCTTCCGGCGTACCGCGGCCTTCCAGCGACGCCCAATGGCCAAAGGCGATACTGTACTCGCGAGCGACAGGGCCCGGAATGGCAAACCATGGCTTCAGCGGGGCTGGCGCGTCTTCCGGCGCCTCTTTGCTGTACATATCCAACTGGCCGTTCGGGAAGCAATAGCGCATGCGGGTGAAGGCGTTGGTGATAAAGCGCAGGCGCGCCAGGCCGCTGAGCTCATTGCTCCAGTGGTTCGGCATATCGCCATACATCGCGTCGAGGAAGAACGGATAGGAGTCGCTCGCCAGCACGGCTTCGACATCGCGCGCGCACTGTTTGGCGGTTTCCAGATCCCACTGCGGCGTGATGCCGGCATGAGCCATCACCAGCTTCTTCTCTTCATCGACCTGCATCAGCGGCTGGCGACGCAGCCAGTTGAGCAGTTCGTCAGCGTCGGGCGCTTCCAGCAGCGGCGTCAGACGGTCTTTGGGCTTGTTGCGGCTAATGCCGGCAAATACCGCCAGCAGATGCAGGTCATGGTTGCCCAGCACGATGCGCACGCTATCGCCGAGCGCTTTCACGAACCGCAGCACTTCCAGAGAGCCGGGGCCGCGTGCGACCAGATCGCCAGTGAGCCACAGTGTGTCCGTATCAGGGTTAAACTCCACCTGCTCCAGCAATGCGATCAGTTCATCGTAGCAACCATGAACGTCGCCAATAAGGTATGTAGCCATTGTTTTAATGTATAAGCGTTGGAACTGCGAGACGGAAGACAGGGATCTCGATATTGAACGGCACGCCGTTGCTATCAATCATCTCATAGTGACCCTGCATGGTGCCCAGCGGCGTTTCGATAACCGCGCCGCTGGTATATTGATACTCTTCGCCGGCAGGGATGTGCGGCTGTTCGCCGACCACCCCTTCACCCTGGACTTCCGTCTCGCGACCGTGTCCATTGGTGATAAGCCAGTAGCGGCCGAGAAGCTGAACCTGACTCCGCCCCAGGTTGCGAATGGTGACGGTGTAAGCGAAGACGTAGCGCTCTTCTTCCGGAGAAGATTGCGATTCGATATAGACGCTTTGCACCTGGACGCAAACACGAGGCGAATTAATCATGGTTAGCTCTCCTTCGAAGGCAGATTGTTGGATAACCAGTTGGCCATCTTACAGTACTGCTCTACAGAAATATTTTCCGCACGTACCGCCGGGTCGACGCCCAGCTCCGCCAGCACTTCAACGCTAAACAGATTGCCGAGACTATTACGAATGGTCTTACGGCGCTGGTTGAAGGCTTCAGTAGTGATACGGCTCAGCACGCGGACATCCTTCACCGGGTACGGCATGGTGCGGTGCGGCACCAGACGCACGACGGCAGAATCCACTTTTGGCGGCGGCGTAAAGGCGGTCGGCGGAACTTCAAGTACCGGGATCACCTGGCAGTAGTACTGCGCCATTACGCTTAAACGACCATACGCTTTACTGTTCGGTCCGGCAACCAGACGATTAACCACTTCCTTCTGCAGCATAAAATGCATATCGGCAATGGCATCAGTATAGCTGAAGAGGTGGAACATCAGCGGCGTTGAGATGTTGTACGGCAGGTTGCCGAAGACGCGCAGCGGTTGGCCCATTTTCTCCGACAGTTCGCCGAAATTCATGGTCATCGCATCCTGCTGGTAAATGGTCAGCTTAGGTCCGAGGAACGGATGCGTCTGTAGGCGGGCCGCCAGATCGCGGTCCAGCTCGATAACGGTTAATTGATCGAGGCGTTCGCCGACCGGTTCGGTCAGCGCGGCGAGACCTGGGCCGATTTCGACCATCGCCTGGCCTTTCTGTGGATTGATGGCCGAGACAATGCTGTCGATCACGAACTGATCGTTGAGAAAGTTTTGCCCGAAGCGTTTACGGGCTAAATGGCCCTGATGGACTCGATTATTCATTGGGTATTAACAATCATTTTGATGGCGAGATTAAGCGCCGTGATAAAACTGCCGACGTCCGCTTTTCCCTGACCGGCTAATTCCAGCGCGGTACCGTGGTCAACGGAGGTACGAATAAAAGGTAAACCGAGCGTAATATTCACGCCACGGCCAAAGCCCTGGTATTTTAGCACGGGCAGGCCCTGATCGTGGTACATCGCGAGTACCGCATCGGCATTATCGAGATATTTTGGCTGAAAAAGGGTATCCGCAGGCAATGGACCGCTAAGATTCATGCCCTTCGCCCGCATCTCTTCCAGCACCGGAATGATGGTATCGATCTCTTCCGTCCCCATGTGGCCACCTTCGCCGGCGTGGGGATTCAGGCCGCAAACCAGCACGTGCGGTTGAGCGATGCCAAATTTATGCCGCAGATCGGCATCCAGGATGGTAATCACTTCGCGCAGCAGCTCCGGCGTAATCGCCTCGCTTATTGCCTTTAGCGGAAGATGGGTCGTGGCCAGCGCGACCCGCAGCTCCTCGGTCGCCAGCATCATGACCACTTTACTGGCGTGAGCGCGCTCTTCGAAGAACTCGGTATGACCGGTAAAGGCGATACCGGCGTCGTTAATGTTGCCTTTGTGCACCGGCCCGGTAATCAGCGCCGCGAATTCGCCATTAAGGCAGCCATCGCAGGCGCGCGCCAGCGTTTCCACCACATAGCCGCCATTCTCGACATTGAGCACGCCCGGCTGCACCGGCGCGTTGAGGGGGACGGAAAGCAGCGTGAGCGTTCCTGCCCGCTGAGGCTGCGGAGGGCGCGTTGGATCGTAGGGGAGGAGCGCTAAAGGAAGACCGAGCTGGCAGGCTCGGTCAGTTAACAGGGCGCCATCGGCGCAAATAACCAGTTCAACCGGCCAGTCGCGCTGCGCAAGCTCGGCGACAAGGTCGGGACCAATCCCTGCGGGTTCGCCGGGAGTGATAACAACACGTTGCATAGAAACGTTCCTTCGGGCTCGTTATTGCCCGGCTACGCAGTCAACCCCAGCGTTTGCTGGGGCGACCGGTCTACCCTCCGGCACGTCTTAACGTGGCGCAGAGGGCTGAACTTTAGTTGCTCAGAATTTTGACGTAAGCGCTGGCGCGCTGTTCCTGCATCCAGGTTGCCGCTTCTTCAGAGAATTTGCGGTTCATCAGCATGCGGTAAGCGCGGTCTTTCTGCGCGGCGTCGGTTCTGTCGACGTTGCGGGTATCCATCAGTTGGATTAGATGCCAGCCGAAGGAGGAGTGAACCGGACCGCTAGTCTGGCCTTTGTTGAGGCGCATCAGCGCATCGCGGAACGCAGGATCGAAGATATCCGGCGTTGCCCAGCCTAAGTCGCCGCCCTGGTTGGCGGAGCCCGGGTCCTGAGAAAACTCTTTCGCTGCTTTATCGAAAGTCGTTTTACCGCTCTTAATGTCTGCCGCAATCTGCTCCAGCTTCGCCTGGGCCTGGGCGTCATTCATGATCGGCGACGGCTTCAGCAGGATGTGACGGGCATGAACTTCGGTGACGGAGATATTCTGGCTGCCGCCGCGCATATCGTTCACTTTTAGGATGTGGAAGCCGACGCCGGAACGAATCGGACCGACAACATCGCCTTTCTTCGCGGTACTCAGCGCCTGCGCGAAGATACCCGGCAGCTCCTGAATACGGCCCCAACCCATCTGGCCGCCTTTCAGCGCCTGCTGGTCAGCGGAATAGGTGATAGCCAGTTTGCCGAAGTTAGCGCCGCTACGGGCCTGTTCAACGACGGACTTCGCCTGTTCTTCCGCAGCCGCAACCTGATCGGAGGTCGGGTTTTCCGGCAGCGCGATCAGGATGTGGCTCAGGTTCAGCTCGGTGCTGGCATCGTTCTGATCGCCAATCTGCTTGGCCAGCGCTTCAACTTCCTGCGGCAGCACGGTGATGCGGCGGCGCACTTCGTTGTTACGCACTTCCGAAATCAGCATCTCTTTACGGATCTGGTTACGGTAGGTGTTGTAGTTGATGCCTTCATAGGCCAGACGGCTACGCATCTGATCCATCGACATGTTGTTCTGTTTGGCGATGTTAGCGATGGCCTGATCAAGCTGATCGTCGCTGACTTTTACGCCCATTTTCTGCCCCATTTGCAGAACGATCTGGTCCATGATCAATCTTTCGAGGATCTGATGACGCAGGGTTGCGTCATCCGGCAGCTGCTGTCCCGCCTGACCAGCGTTGAGCTTCACCGACTGCATCAGACCATCGACGTCGCTTTCCAGAACAACGCCATTATTGACGACAGCCGCTACTTTATCGACCACCTGCGGGGCGGCGAAACTGGTATTCGCGATCATGGCGATACCGAGAAGCAGCGTTTTCCAGTTCTTCATACTTTTTCCATTTCAATTAACCGCAAATGCGGATTACGTTTTAAACCAGACGCCTTACAGGGAGCTCTGGTACGGCAAAATGTTCGAGCGCAGCATCTGCTGGGTGCCAAGTCCGTAGTTGGAGCTCAGACCACGCAGTTCGATGTTGATACCGAAGGTGTTATCGTATTTGCTCTCGCCGCCGTTGCTGTTGTTATCCCAGCCGTTGAGCTTACGTTCGTAGCCAAGGCGGATAGCGTAGCAGCAAGAGTTGTACTGCACCCCTAACATCTGGTTAGCCGCTTTTTTGGTATTGGTATCGAAGTAGTATGCGCCGACCACTGACCAACGATCGACAATCGGCCAACTGGCGGTCATACCTACCTGAGAAATACCTTCTTTATACTGCTGAGCGGTGGAATACGAAGGCAGCGTCGCCTGAATATATTCCGGACTCGCATAACGGTAGTTCAGTTGCACTAAGCGGTTTTCGTCGCGGCGGTATTCAATGGTTCCGTTGCCGGTTGCGACGTTATCCAGACGCGTATCATACTGGATCCCCCCGCGTAAACCCCAGTCATCGGAGATGCGCCAGTAAGTGTCGCCGGCCCACACCAGTGAACCCGTGGTGTCGTTATTCTCCCAGTTGATGTTGTCCGCACCGGTCCGGGACTCGGTGAAATAGTAGATTTGACCAACGGAAATATTAAAACGTTCAACGGCCGCGTCATCATATACGCGAGATGTGACGCCGGTGGTGACCTGATTGGCTGATGCGATACGGTCCAAACCGCTGTAGGAGCGGTCGCGGAACAGGCCGCTATAGTCGGACTGCAGCAGGGTCGAGTCGTAGGCGCCGATGTGGCTCTGGTCGCGATACGGGATATACAGATACTGCATGCGCGGTTCCAGGGTTTGGGTATAACCCTCCTGCATATCGCGCTCGAAGACCAATTTGCCGTCAATTTTGAACTCTGGCATCACGCGGTTAACGGAATCTTTGTAATCGGTACCGTTGGCCGCGTTGTACTTATCGAGATTGCTCTGCTGGTAATGCGTCGCCAGCAGCTTCGCCTCGGTATTGATGCTTCCCCAGCCGTTAGACAGCGGCAGGTTGATCGTCGGCTCTACGTGCAGACGCGTCGCTTCCGGCATATCGCCGTTGGTGTTGACGAAGTGCACCGCCTGCGCATACAGATGAGTATCGAATGGACCGACGTCATTCTGGTAGGCGTTAATATCCAGCTGCGGTTCGGCGCCGTAGGAGTTGCTTGAGCTACGGTCGAAGACCTGGAACTGTTTGGTCGACACGGTGGCGTCAAAATGCTGGTTAACGTAGCCGGCGCTGAATTTTTGCGTCGCGTAGCCGTCGGTACTGGAGCCGTACTTGGAGCTGAAATCGTTAAAGTAATCCGGGTCGCTGACTTTGGTGTAGTCGGCGTTCAGGCGCCAGACCTGATCGATAACCGCGTTGTGGTTCCAGTAGAACATCCAGCGGCGGCTGTTGCTGTCGTTAGAATGATCGTCTTCGTACACTTTATCAGACGGCAGATAATCGAATTCAAATAAACCTGCGCCCGCCTGAGTCAGATAGCGGAATTCGTTTTCCCACATCACGCCGCCGCGTTTATTCATGTAGTGCGGCGTAATCGTGGCGTCGAAGTTCGGCGCGATATTCCAGTAATAAGGCAGTGAGAATTCAACGCCATTTTTGGTGCTGTATTTGGCGTTAGGGATCAGAAAACCGGAACGGCGCTTATCGCCGACCGGTAGCTGCAAATACGGGCTATAAAAAATAGGGACGGAACCAAGCTTAAAGCGCGCGTTCCAGATTTCGGCAACCTGCTCTTCGCGGTCATGGATAACTTCGCTGCCGACGACGCTCCAGGTATCAGAGCCCGGCAGACAGGAGGTGAAGCTGCCGTTTTCAAGTATGGTATAGCGGTTTTCGCCGCGCTGCTTCATCAGGTCGGCAGTACCGCGCCCCTGACGGCCAACCATCTGATAGTCGCCTTTCCAGACGTTGGTATCCTTGGTATTCAGGTTCGACCACGCCTTCGGGCCTTTCAGAATAACCTGGTTATCGTCGTAATGAACGTTGCCAAGCGCATCAACGGTACGCACCGGCTGCGGTTGTCCCGCCGGCTGCTGCTGATGCAACTGCACCTCGTCGGCCTGCAGGCGACTATTCCCCTGATTAATATCAACGTTGCCGGTAAATACGGCATTATCAGGGTAGTTGCCTTTCGCATGATCGGCGTTAATCGTCACCGGCTGATCGTTAGGCTTCCCTTCAACGAGAGGGCGATTATAGCTTGGCACGCCAAGCATACATTGCGTGGCGAGATCGGCGGCCATGCCCTGTTGGCTATACAAGGCGCTGGCGATCATGGTGGCCAGGAGGCTGGGGATACGTTTTTTCATACGTTTTATTTGTTGTTCCGTCATCTTGTGGCAGCGGCTTGCAAACGGTCAGAGCCTAACGTACTCATCTTAATCGCGCTAGTCTTAATCCGCTCGTTTCGTTTCTGAGCGTTAGGCACCGTGTAGAATGGCGAGTATGATAAAGCAAATTATAGGCGATGTCCCACATGACCGTGGCGTCAACGCTTGGTAACGTGCGGTCAGATATAGCTTAACTGGTAGCGGAAAGATTGGGGAGTCTATGCAGTATTTGGGTAAAGTGATTGGTGTAGCGGTTGCATTATTGATGGGTGGCGGCTTCTGGGGCGTGGTGCTTGGCTTTTTAGTCGGCCATATGTTTGACCGGGCCCGTAGCCGTCGCCTGAATTTATTTGCCAACCAGCAGGAGCGGCAGTCGCTGTTCTTTTCCACCACTTTTGAAGTGATGGGGCATCTGACCAAATCGAAAGGTCGCGTCACGGAAGCCGATATTCATGTGGCGAATGTGCTGATGGATCGAATGAACCTGCACGGCGAGTCGCGCACCGCGGCGCAGCAGGCTTTTCGCGCCGGTAAGGCCGATAATTATCCGCTGCGCGAGAAAATGCGTCAGCTGCGCAGCGTCTGCTTTGGTCGCTTCGATTTAATTAGGATGTTTCTGGAAATTCAGCTGCAGGCGGCCTTCGCCGACGGCGAATTACATCCCAATGAGCGCGAAGTATTGTTTGTTATCGCCGACGAGCTCGGTATCTCGCGTGCGCAGTTCGAGCAGTTCCTGCGTATGATGCAGGGCGGCGCGCAGTTCGGCGGCGGCTCGCAGCAGCAATCCTATGGTCAGCGCGGCGGCAATGGCGGCTGGCAACAGGCGCAGCGCGGCCCGACCCTTGAAGACGCTTGTAACGTGCTCGGCGTGAAACCGACCGATGATGCCACAACCGTCAAGCGCGCCTATCGTAAATTAATGAGCGAACATCATCCGGACAAGCTGGTGGCCAAAGGGCTGCCGCCGGAGATGATGGAAATGGCGAAGCAGAAAGCGCAGGAGATCCAGAAAGCCTGGGAGCTCATCAAAGAGCAGCGCGGCTTCTGAAACCCGTGAGGCTTCTCCTGCGGGGAGAAGCCTTAGTTCGCGCCCCGCGCGCGGCGATACATCCGCCGCGGGTGGCCAATCTTACCGTACAGCATTTCCACTTCCAGAAAACTCACTTCTACGCAGTGCTCGAGATAACGACGGGCTGTGGTCTTGCTCAGTCCGGTTTCGCTGACCACTTCGTCCACTGAAAAGCAGTGCGTTTCGCGGCCATGAAATAAATTTTGCACCAGCGCCAGGGTCTTTTCCTCGATGCCCTTGCTGCCGTTATCGGCGCGAAAATTTTTGGCCTGCAGCTGATACAGGGAATCAACGTTTTGCTGATCGACGATTTTCCATTCCCGCTGCTGGTCATAAAACTGAATAAAGCGCTCCAGCGACTGGCTCAGTCGTTTCCATGAGACCGGCTTGAGAATGTAGTCGAAGGCGCCATTGCGTATCGCCTGGCTGCAGGTTTCCATATCGCTGGCGGCGGTGATGAAAATGACCGAACAATTGGCGTTGGCCAGAAGCGGGTCGGTCATCAGCGTAACGCCTTTGCCGTCCGGCAGATAATTATCCAGCAGGACCAACTGCGGCGGTCTGGCGTTCAGCATCTGCCGTGCCTGGGAAAGCGAGGCGGCCGTTCCCGCCAGCCGCATGCGCGGGTGTTTCTGAATGAGCTCGGCGTGCAGGCGGGCCAGCTCGTTTTCATCTTCGATGATCAGCACATCGACCAGATCATGATGCATCGTTGGTCTCCGGTTGCGGATGGGCTGGCGGGTCGGCGGGAATAAACAGAGTAAATATTGTTCCGCGCGGCGCATTATCGGCGACTTCAATCGTGCCGCCAGCCTGAGTCACATAATGTTCAATAAGATACAGACCAATACCGTGATCGCCACGGGTTTTCGTCGTCACTCCACGTTCAAAAATACGCTCGCGGATATCCGGGCGGATACCGACACCGCGGTCGGCCACCTCAATCATCAGCTCGCGGGCGTTGAGTTGAATCAGTACCTCGACCGGCTCGTGCGGTAGTTCGGCGCGTTGCGTGGCTTCAATGGCGTTATCCAGCAGATTGCCGATGATCGAAATAAGTTCAGACTCCATCAGCGACGACAGCGGGCGATCGATACGGCAGGCCGGATCAAAGCTCAGTTCAACGCCTTTTTCATAGGCGCGGGTGGCTTTACCCAGCAGCAGGCCGCATAGCGTCGGCGATCGGAAACGCGAGGAGATGAAGTCCAATAGTTCCTGGGCATGCTCCGATTGCGCCTGTATATAGCGAATGGCTTCGTCGTAGTGGCCCATATGCAGCAGGCCGGAGAGCGTGGTCATGCGGTTGAGCTGTTCGTGGCGCATAATGCGCAGGTTATCGACATAGCGTTTCACCTGGCTTAGCTGAGCGGTGAGGGCATTAATTTCATCGCGGTCGCGGAAGGTGATCACCCAGCCCTGCAGCGAGTTTTCCAGCATGATGCGCACCCGGCTGGCGAGTACCGTCAACTGGTTAAAGCGACACAGTTCATCGTGAGTATCATTCGCCAGCATTGCGTCGCTGGCGAAGAACGGCTGCGGGGCGATCACGCTATCAATCGATTTGCCGCGCAGCAGATGCGCGGGCTGCTTAAGCCCCAGCAGGCTGCGGGCGGCGTGGTTAATCACTTCAATTCTTCGCTGGCTGTCGATAACGATAACTCCTTCGAAAATCGATTCCATCATCGCTTTTTGCTGGCGTACCAGCAGGCCAATTTCGCGCGGTTCCAGCGAAAAAATCTGTTTTTTAATACTGCGGGTAAAATACCAGGAGAAGATAAACAGGGCGATCAGCAACAGAATGGCGGCGACAAAAATATTCACCACCTTTTGCACGGTAATGCTGTCGAGATAGCTGGTCAGATAGCCAACGGAGACGATGCCGATCACCCGTCCGTTATCATCGACAATGGGCGTTTTACTGCGTAGCGAGACGCCTAAACCACCTTTACGGATGGTGGTGATAGTTTTGCCTTCCAGCACTGCCTGGTTATCGCCGCCCACTAAGCGGGTGCCGACCCATTCCGGGTGTACGGAATGAAACAGGTGCACGCCTTTATCATCACCGATGACGATAAAGCTGGCGTCGCTGTGGACGGCGATTTGCTTCATGAAAGCGCCGATAGCCTGCGGGTCGTTCAGGCTAACCTGCTGGCGCAGATTGGGCATCAGCGCAATCTCTTCGGCCTGAATTTTCGCCCTGGCGCTCATTTCCTGATACAGCTGGCGGCTGGCGTCGAGATAATAATAGACCCCAAGCAGAGCGAATAAGATGGAGAAAAAGGCCACCAGGGAGATGAACAGCTTAAATTGAAATGAAACTTTCATAGTTATGCGCACAGTATTTGAGATGCGGCAACGATATCGTCAGCGGCCAGAAGGACAATTTATCTACTGGCGCCTATTTATAAAGGGTAATTATCCGGTTATTAAAAAAACCATAAAAACCACGCTAAGAAATTAGATATATATCACTAGAGTCAATAGAAACCATAAAAACCATAACGACCATTAAAACTTCTTTTTTAATCTGCCCCCTCTCACATTAACGCCGTGCTCCCCCCTCTACCCTGAACAGGAATAATAACTACAGGGCTGAATTTATGAGCACCACAGACAACGCATTCTCTGCAACCCTTGAACCTATTAACAAACCGAAAGCCTCGTTGAAGCAGCGCTGGTGGCATGTCATGGATAGCTGGAAAGTGGGGATTATCCCGCTGCCGCTATTTTTGCTGGCCGGCGGTCTTATCGCGCTGGACTGCCTTGGCGGCAAGCTGCCGAGCGATATCGTGGTAATGGTGGCGACGCTGGCCTTCTTCGGTTTTGCCTGCGGCGAGTTCGGCAAGCGCCTGCCGGTACTTGGTAAGCTTGGCGCGGCGGCGATTTGCGCCACCTTTATTCCTTCCGCGCTGGTCCATTACGGCCTGCTGCCGGATGTGGTGGTTGAATCCACCACCAAATTCTATAAATCGACCAATATTCTTTATCTCTACATCTGCTGCATTATCGTTGGCAGCATTATGAGCATGAACCGCACCACGTTGATTCAGGGGTTCCTGAAGATCTTCCTGCCGATGCTGTGCGGCGAAGTTGTCGGTATGTTGGTCGGCGTGGGAGTTGGCAGTCTGTTGGGGATGGATCCGTTCCAGGTCTTCTTCTTTATCGTGCTGCCGATTATGGCCGGCGGCGTGGGCGAGGGGGCGATCCCGCTGTCGATTGGCTATGCGGCGCTGATGCATATGGATCAGGGCGTTGCGCTGGGACGCGTGCTGCCGATGGTGATGCTGGGCAGCCTGACGGCGATTGTCATCGCCGGCTGTCTGAACCAGCTTGGTAAACGCTTCCCGCATCTGACCGGCGAAGGCCAGCTAATGCCGAACCGCAGTAATGAAACCCGCAGCCTGAGCGAAAGCGAAGGATTTGGCGGTAAAACGGATGTGGCGACGCTGGCCTCTGGCGCGCTGCTGGCGGTGCTGCTGTATATGATGGGCATGCTGGGACACAAATTGATTGGCCTGCCGGCGCCGGTTGGCATGTTGTTCCTCGCGGTGCTGTTGAAGCTGGCGAATGTCGTTTCGCCGCGTCTGCAGGAGGGCTCGCAGGTGGTGTATAAATTCTTCCGTACCGCGGTGACTTACCCGATTCTGTTTGCCGTTGGCGTGGCGATTACCCCGTGGCAGGAGCTGGTAAACGCCTTCACGCTGACCAACCTGCTGGTCATTGTTTGCACCGTGTCGGCGCTGGTGGCCACCGGGTTCTTCGTCGGCAAAAAAATGGGGATGCATCCGGTCGACGTGGCGATTGTCTCCTGTTGCCAGAGCGGGCAGGGCGGCACCGGCGACGTCGCCATCCTGACTTCCGGCAACCGTATGAACCTGATGCCCTTCGCCCAGATAGCCACCCGTATCGGCGGCGCGATTAATGTGTCGTTAGGGCTGCTGTTCTTAAGTCATTTCTTATCGTGATTTAGTGCTGCGCTAATAGCAAAAACTGCCATTTCCCTCCGCAGGACGAAGAAAATTTCTTTGTCCTGCATCCTAAATTCTGTGCAATTAGCGATACAATAGGCGGCGTTATCCGCGATAGCGACGGCAGCCCCGAGCTGTCTTTTTGATCATTAAAGGAGAGGAAAGAATGTCAGTGCATACTCCCGCCCGGGCGGGCGTCAGCATGGAAAATCTGCTGGCGGCGAAAGAGCAGCGCGCAGCCCGTCAACAAGACTGGCTCAACCATTATCAACAACCGGTCATTTCTCTCACCCTGGTAACGCCAGGGGCGGTAAAAGACAGTATTCGCTATCGCAATATGATGGGTGTTGCGCTGCAGGCCTGTGACCAACTTCTGTGGCAGCAGCGTTGGAAAACGCTCGACCGCCAGGTGTTGTGGCTGCCTACCGGCCCGGAAGCGATGTGGTGCGTTGAGCACTCCGCGGAAGAGATCAAAGCGCTATGCAGCGAACTGGAACAGAATCATCCGCTGGGTCGCCTGTGGGATATCGATGTCATTTGTCCGCAAGCGGGGCTGATTAGCCGCCAGGCGCAGGGCGAAGCGATGCGCCGCTGCCTGCTGTGCGATGAACCGGCCCACGCCTGCGCGCGCAGCCGTCGTCACGACACCGGGCTGGTGGTCGCTCGCGTTGAACAGATGATTGATGCGTGGTTTGCCCGCGATTAATCGCGTTAGCGTTAGCGATTTCCCCGGCGGCGTAGCGCAACCGGGGCGTCCGGATAATGACTTAAAAGTCGATCGGCGCGCGGAAGGTCATCGCGTTGCCGTAGGCGGGATGGGTGATGGTTAACGTTTCTGCATGCAGTAGCAGGCGCGGGGCCATCGCCAGCGCCTCCGGCGTGGCGTAAAAGCGGTCGCCGAGGATCGGATGCCCTAACGCCAGCATATGCACGCGAAGCTGATGCGAGCGCCCGGTAATCGGCTTCAGGCGCACGCGGGCGGTGTTGTCCTCCGCGTACTCCAGCACTTCATATTCGGTTTGCGCCGCTTTGCCGGTTTCATAACACACCTTCTGCTTTGGCCGGTTCGGCCAGTCGCAAATTAGCGGTAAATCCACCAGACCTTCCGCAGGCTGCGGATGACCCCAGACGCGGGCGACGTACTGCTTTTTCGGCTCGCGCTCGCGGAACTGACGCTTGAGTTCACGCTCGGCGGCCTTATTCAGCGCCACCACAATCACGCCGCTGGTAGCCATATCCAGGCGATGCACCGATTCGGCCTGCGGGAAATCGCGCTGGATACGCGTCATCACGCTATCCTTATGCTCCTCCAGCCTGCCGGGCACGGACAACAAGCCGCTCGGCTTGTTGACCACCATAATGTGCTCATCCTGATACAGAATCACCAGCCAGGGATCCTGCGGCGGATTGTAGTTTTCCATCGCCATTTTCGCGTTCCGTTACTGGTGAGTGACGACGATCAGACGCAGCGCGTCCAGACGCCATCCGGCCTGCGCCAGTGCATCCATCACCTGCTGGCGGTTGCTTTCGATAGCCGCCAGTTCGTCGTCACGGATGTTCGGGTTCACCGCCTTCAGCGCTTCGAGACGCGACAGTTCCGCCGTCAGTTTATCATCGGCTTCGTTACGTGCCGCGTCGATCAGCGCCTGCGCCGCTTTGGCTATCTGCGCTTCGCCCTGCTGCAGAATCGCGTGAACGTCCTGCTGCACCGCGTTGACCAGTTTGCTACCGGTATGGCGGTTGACCGCGCTCAGCTGGCGGTTGAAGCTTTCGAACTCCACCTGCGCGGCGAGGTTGTTGCCGTTTTTATCCAGCAGCATGCGAACCGGGGTCGCCGGCAGGAAGCGGTTAAGCTGTAATTGTTTCGGCGCCTGCGCTTCGACGACGTAGATCAGCTCCAGCAGCAGCGTGCCGACCGGCAGCGCCTTGTTCTTCAGCAGCGAAATGGTGCTGCTGCCGGTATCGCCGGAGAGGATCAGATCCAGACCGTTGCGAATCAGCGGGTGTTCCCAGGTGATGAACTGCGCGTCTTCACGCGACAGCGCCACGTCACGCTCGAAGGTAATGGTGCAGCCATCTTCCGGCAGGCCCGGGAAATCCGGCACCAGCATATGATCGGATGGGGTCAGGACGATCAGGTTTTCGCCGCGGTCATCCTGGTTGATGCCGACGATATCGAACAGGTTCATCGAGAAGGCGATCAGGCTGGTATCGTCATCCTGCTCTTCGATGCTCTCCGCCAGAGCCTGCGCTTTTTCACCGCCGTTGGAGTGGATCTCCAGCAGACGGTCGCGGCCCTGTTCCAGCTGCGCTTTCAGCGCTTCATGCTGCTGGCGGCAGGATTTGATCAGATCGTCGAAGCCATCGGTGGATTCTGGCGCGGCAAGGTAGTTTATCAGCTCATCATGGACGCTGTCGTAGACGGTACGGCCGGTCGGGCAGGTATGTTCGAAGGCGTCGAGCCCTTCGTGATACCAGCGCACCAGCACCGACTGCGCGGTTTTTTCCAGATACGGCACGTGGATCTGGATATCGTGCGCCTGGCCGATACGGTCGAGACGGCCAATACGCTGCTCCAGCAGATCCGGGTTAAACGGCAGGTCGAACATCACCAGGTTGCTGGCGAACTGGAAGTTACGCCCTTCGGAGCCGATTTCGGAACACAGCAACACCTGCGCGCCGGTGTCTTCTTCGGCAAACCACGCCGCGGCGCGGTCGCGTTCGATAATCGACATCCCTTCATGGAATACCGCGGCGCGAATACCTTCGCGCTCGCGCAGTACCTGCTCCAGCTGCAGCGCGGTGGCGGCTTTGGCGCAAATCACCAGTACCTTCTGCGAACGGTGGCTGGTCAGGTAACCCATCAGCCATTCGACGCGCGGGTCGAAGTTCCACCAGGTGCCGGTATCGCCTTCAAATTCCTGATAGATCTGCTCCGGATAGAGCATATCGCGCGCGCGCTCTTCCGCGGTTTTGCGCGCGCCCATAATACCGGAGACCTTGATGGCCGTCTGGTACTGGGTCGGCAGCGGCAGGCGAATAGTGTGCAGCTCGCGTTTCGGGAAACCTTTCACGCCGTTACGGGTGTTACGGAACAGCACGCGGCTGGTGCCGTGGCGGTCCATCAGCATCGAAACCAGCTCCTGGCGCGCGGCCTGAGCATCTTCACGATCGCTGTTAGCGGCCTGCAGCAGCGGCTCGATATCCTGCTCGCCGATCAGATCGCCAAGGGTATTGAGTTCATTATCGTTGAGCTTGTTGCCCGCCAGCAGCAGGGCGACGGCGTCGGCGACCGGGCGATAGTTTTGTTGTTCTTCAACAAACTGTTCAAAATCGTGGAAGCGGTTTGGATCCAGCAGACGCAGGCGCGCAAAGTGGCTCTCCATGCCCAGCTGTTCCGGCGTCGCGGTCAACAACAGGATGCCCGGTACGCGTTCGGCCAGCTGTTCAATGGCCTGATATTCACGGCTCGGCGCCTCTTCGCTCCACACCAGGTGGTGCGCTTCATCGACCACCATCAGGTCCCACTCGGCGTCGCACAGGTGCTCCAGGCGCTGCTTGCTGCGGCGTACGAAGTCTAAGGAACAGATCACCAGCTGTTCGGTTTCGAACGGGTTGTAGGCGTCGTGCTGCGCTTCGGCATAGCGTTCGTCGTCAAACAGCGAGAAGCGCAGGTTGAAGCGGCGCAGCATTTCCACCAGCCACTGGTGCTGGAGGGTTTCCGGGACCACGATCAGCACGCGCTCGGCGGCGCCGGAGAGCAGCTGCTGGTGGAGGATCATCCCGGCTTCGATGGTTTTACCTAAGCCCACTTCATCGGCCAGCAGAACGCGCGGCGCGTGACGACGGCCTACGTCGTGGGCAATATTTAACTGGTGCGGGATCAGGCTGGTGCGCTGGCCGCGCAGGCCGCTCCACGGCATGCGGTACTGTTCGCTCTGGAACTTACGCGCGCGGTAGCGCAGGGCAAAGCGGTCCATCCGGTCGATTTGCCCGGCGAACAGGCGGTCCTGCGGCTTGCTGAAGGCGAGCTTACTATCGAGCAGGACTTCGCGCAGGGTAACATGTTCTTCTTGCGTATCCAGGCGGGTGCCGGTGTAGGACAGCAGCCCATTTTCTTCATTTACTTCGTCAACGTGGAGCTGCCAGCCTTCGTGGCTGGTAATGGTATCACCCGGGTTAAACATCACGCGGGTAATCGGGGAATCGTTGCGAGAGTACAGACGGTTTTCGCCGATGGCGGGGAAAAGGAGAGTGACCATGCGCGCATCCAGCGCTACCACTGTCCCTAGTCCTAGTTCGCTCTCTGTATCGCTAATCCAGCGTTGACCAAGTGTAAAAGGCATATGTGTTCGGCTCTTTGTTCTTTAATTGCAGGCAATAGTGCATCCTCAGCATAGTTACGCTGAGGAATCAAAATTGGGTCCAGGAATGGAAAGGGCGCTATGGTACTGGATGCCGCGGTGTTAGTCACCTGTCAAAATAGCCCCAGTTGCCCTGTCACTATTGTAGCAAAGTCGTCGTTGACGAAGGGAAGGATTCCTTCCGCCACCGGCTGCAATTGCTTTGACAGATAGTGATCGTAATCGAGCGGCGACTGCTGGTAATCCACCGGCTCCGGGCCGCCGGTAGTCCAGACATATTTAATGGTGCCGCGCTGCTGATACTGCTGCGCCCGTCCAAGCTTCACGTTGTGTTCATCCGCCAGTCTCGCGGCGCGCACGTGCGGCGGCACGTTGCGTTGATACTCCGCCAGCGGTCGGCGCAGGCGCTTGCGATAAACCAGCTGCTCATCGAGCTCGCCGCTCATCAGTCTGGCGATAGTCTCCCGCACATAATCCTGATACGGCTGATGGCGGAAGATGCGTAGATACAGCTCCTGTTGAAACTGCTGGGCCAGCGGCGTCCAGTCGGTGCGTACCGTCTCCAGCCCCTTGAACACCATGCGCTGAGCATCGCCTTCCTGAATCATCCCGGCATAACGTTTTTTACTGCCGGTATCGGCGCCGCGGATCGTCGGCATTAAAAAGCGGCAAAAGTGGGTTTCATACTCCAGCTCCAGCGCGCTGGTCAGTTGGCTTTTACCCAATTCCTGCGCCCACCAGTCGTTGACATAGGCAACCAGCTTGCGGCCGATTTCCGCTGCCTGCGCTTCGCTATGCGGGCGTTTGAGCCAGACGAAGGTGGAGTCGGTATCGCCGTAGATAACGTCATAGCCCTGGGCTTCAATCAGCGCTTTGGTCTGGCGCATGATCGCGTGGCCGCGCATGGTGATCGACGACGCCAGCCGTGGATCGAAAAAGCGGCAGGCGCTGGTCCCCAGCACGCCGTAAAAGGCGTTCATGATGATCTTCAGCGCCTGCGACAGCGGCTTATTATGCTGACGCTTGGCTTCATCGCGGCCGTGCCAGATCTGCCCGACGATGCCTGGCAGGCAGTGCTTTTCGCGCGAGAAGCGGGCGCCGAGAAATCCTTCGGTGCTGTGGCGGTCATCGGGCTGCGCCAGCCCTTCAACCAGGCCGACCGGATCGATTAAAAAGGTGCGGATGATCGACGGATACAGGCTTTTGTAGTCCAGCACCAGTACCGAGTCATACAGGCCGGGGCGGGAGTCCATGACGTAGCCGCCGGGACTGGCCTGCGGGGGAATTTCGCCGAGATTCGGCGCCACGTAGCCCAGCCGGTGCATGCGTGGGAAATAGAGATGGCTGAAGGCGGCGACCGATCCGCCGTGGCGATCGGCGGGCAGACCGTTGACCGTCGCCCGTTCGAGCAGAAACGGCATGATCTCCGTCTTGTGAAAGATCCGTGTCACCAGCTCGCAATCCTGTAGGTTATAGGTCGCCAGCGCCGGTTTATCTTCATGGAAGCGGCGATCGATTTCGTCCATCCGATCCCACGGATTGTCGATAGCTTTGCCTTCGCCCAACAGCTCACGGGCGACGGCCTCGAGTGAAAATGAGGAGAAGTTCCAGAACGCCGATTTTAGCGCTTCGATACCGTCGATAATCAGCCGGCCGTTGGCTTGGGCGAAAAAGACGCCGTTCTTAAAACCGTGCTCGCGCCACTCCAGCTCGCTATTGCCGCGGCCGAGCAGCAGCGGGATGCGGTAGCGCTCGGCGTGTTTTTGCAGGACCCGCAGATCGAACTGCACCACATTCCAGCCGATCAGCACGTCGGGATCGTGTTCGGCAAACCAGGCGTTGAGCTTTTCCAGCAGCAGCGGGCGGCTGGCGACATAGACCAGGCTGAAGCCCACATCCGGCGGCGTGGCGGGCTCGGGGCCTAACATGTAGACCACCCGCTGGCCGCAGCCTTCCAGGCCGATGCAGTAGAGCTCGCCGTGGCGGCTGGTTTCGATATCCAGCGAGACCCATTTCAGCGGCGGGCGGTAATCCGGATTAGGTTTCATGCGCGCGTTAACCAGCTGCGAACCGCGCGTTTCGCCTTCTACCCACACCGGGGCGGTGATAAAGCGCTCCATCAGGTAGCGCTCCGGCGGGCGGATATCGCCTTCGTAAACGGTGACGCCGTTTTCACGCAGCTTTTTTTCCAGCCGCATCAGCTGGCGATGGCCGCGGCAGTACAGGCCGAAAACCGGCTGGCGATGGAAATCTATTAGCGCGAGCTGGGCCAGACGATAGCCGTTTTCACCCTGCAGCAGACGTTCAGCCTGCGAGCGCTGCGCTTCAGGAATAAACGCGACGGATTCCTGCGGCGGCAGCGTGACCAGCAGCGGGCCGTTATCGGTCGCCAGCCAGAAGGCCAGTTCCGTTCCCTGCGGGGTATCCCGCCAGTGACGGGTGAGTAAAAATCCTGCTTGCGGCTGCGTCACGCGTGCTCTCAACGATAAAAAACCAGGCCTGATTATAGCCTGGTTTCACGATGGGTGCTGGGGTTTTATACAGGGGTGATTACTGGCCGTAGTAGGCTTTGGCCCCGTGCTTACGCAGATAGTGCTTATCGAGCAGCGTCTGCTGCATATCCGGCAACTGCGGCGCCAGCTGGCGGCAGAAGATCCCCATATAGGCGATCTCCTCCAGCACGATGGCATTGTGTACCGCGTCTTCGGCGTTTTTACCCCAGGCAAACGGGCCGTGGGAATGCACCAGCACGCCGGGCATTTGCGCCGGATCGATTCCCTGCTGACGGAAGGTTGCGACAATCACATTGCCGGTTTCCCACTCATATTCGCCGTTGATCTCCGCATCGGTCATCAACCGGGTGCAGGGGACCGGGCCATAAAAATAGTCTGCGTGGGTGGTGCCGGTCGCCGGAATAGATTGTCCGGCCTGCGCCCAGATGGTGGCGTGGCGCGAATGGGTATGCACAATCCCGCCAAGCGTCGGAAACGCCTGGTAGAGCAGGCGATGGGTCGGCGTATCGGAAGAGGGCTTTTTGTTGCCTTCCACCACTTCACCGGTTTCCAGGCTGACGACGACCATGTCGTCAGCGGTCATCAGGCCGTAATCTACGCCGGAGGGTTTAATAACCAATACCCCTTTGTCACGATCGACGGCGCTGACGTTACCCCAGGTTAAGGTCACCAGATTATGCTGCGGTAGCGCTAAGTTGGCCTCCAGCACCTGGCGTTTGAGATCTTCTAACATCTTGTTCTCCCTGCCCGATGAGCGGATTGTCATCGGGCATTATGCTTGTGCGCTTAGCGTTTTGAACCGTAATAGACTTCATTCCAGCGCAGCGCGTCTTTGAACGACGGCAGGCGGGTGTCGTTGTCGATGACGGTCAGCTCAATATCCTGCAGCTCGGCAAACTGGCGCATATCGTCGAGGGTTAGCGCATGGCTGAAGACGGTATGGTGCGCGCCGCCGGCGATGATCCAGGCTTCCGAGGCGGTACGTAGATCCGGTTGCGCCTGCCACAACGCGTTGGCCACCGGCAGCTTCGGCAGATCGTGCGGCGTCGCGACGGTTTCGATGGTGTTGACCAGCAGGCGGAAGCGATCGCCTAAATCAATCAGGCTGGCGACGATCGCTGGGCCGGTTTGGGTGTTGAAGATCAGACGGGCCGGATCGGCCTTGCCGCCAATGCCCAGCGGCTGGACGTCGAGGATCGGCTTCTCGGCGGTAGCGATAGTTGGGCACACTTCCAGCATGTGCGAGCCCAGCACCAGATCGTTGCCGTTGTCGAAGTGATAGGTGTAATCCTCCATAAAAGAGGTGCCGCCCTGCAGACCGGTCGACATCACTTTCATGATGCGTAGCAGAGCGGCGGTTTTCCAGTCGCCTTCGCCGGCAAAGCCGTAGCCCTGTTGCATCAGGCGCTGTACGGCGAGACCCGGCAGCTGTTTCAGGCCGTGAAGGTCTTCAAAGGTGGTGGTAAAGGCGTGGAAACCGCCTTGCTCAAGGAAGCGTTTCATCCCCAGTTCGATGCGCGCGGCGTCCAGCACGTTCTGGCGCTTATCGCCGTGCACCTGCGCTGCTGGCGTCAGGCGGTAGCTGCTTTCGTATTCATCGACCAGCGCGTTGATATCGCCGTCGCTGATGCTATTCACCACCTGCACCAGATCGCCGACCGCCCAGGTGTTGACCGAGAAGCCGAACTTAATCTGCGCCGCCACTTTATCACCGTCGGTTACCGCCACTTCGCGCATGTTATCGCCAAAGCGGCACACTTTCAGATGACGGGTATCCTGCTTAGAAACCGCCTGGCGCATCCACGCGCCGATGCGCTGGTGCGCTTCTTTATCCTGCCAGTGGCCGGTGACGACGCTGTGCTGCTGACGCATGCGCGCGCCGATAAAGCCGAATTCGCGGCCGCCGTGCGCGGTCTGGTTGAGGTTCATAAAGTCCATATCAATGCTGTCCCATGGCAGGGAGGCGTTGAATTGGGTATGGAATTGCAGAAGCGGCTTGTTGAGGAGCGTCAGGCCGTTAATCCACATTTTCGCCGGCGAGAAGGTGTGCAGCCAGACCACTAATCCGGCGCATTTATCATCGTAGTTGGCGTCGCGGCAAATATGCGTGATTTCATCCGGCGTGGTGCCGAGCGGTTTCAGTACCAGCTTGCACGGCAGTTTTGCTTCCGCATTCAGGCTATTCACCACATGTTCGGCATGTTTCGTCACCTGGCGCAGGGTCTCCTGGCCATACAGGTGCTGGCTGCCAATTACGAACCATACTTCATAGTTATCAAAAATCGTCATTTTCGTATCCTTAATGGGTGAGCGCTGCCGGAGATTGCGGGGCGTTTTCCGCCTTTGCAGCCGAAGGGAGATAGTGTTGTTCCGCGCTAGCCGACCACTGCTGGTAGCGCTGATACAGTTGTTCGAAACGTTGCGCCTGTTGCGCGCGCGGCTGCAGGGTGTTTTCCACCTCGCTTGCCATGTTGCGCTGCGCGGCAGGGATATCCGGATAGACGCCCGCGGCGACGGCGGCGAAGATGGCGGCGCCCAACGCGCAGCATTGATCGGAGGCGACGATTTGCAGCGGGCGGTTCAGGACGTCGCAGCAGGCCTGCATGATGACCTGGTTCTTGCGCGCGATGCCGCCGAGCGCCATCACGTTATTCACCGGAATGCCCTGCCCGGTGAAGCACTCCATAATGGCGCGAGCGCCGAAGGCGCTGGCGGCAATCAATCCGCCGAACAATGCCGGGGCGTCGGTGGCCAGATTTAAATCGGTAATGACACCTTTCAGCCGCTGGTTGGCGTTTGGCGTGCGGCGGCCGTTGAACCAGTCCAGCACCACCGGCAGGTGATCGAGGGAGGGATTATTGGCCCAGGCTTCGGTGAGCGCAGGCAGCAGCTGTTTTTGACTGGCTTTGATTGGCTCGCGCAATTCCGGGTGCTGTTGGGCCAGCTGTTCCAGCGGCCAGCCGAGAATGCGGCCAAACCAGGCATAGATATCGCCGAATGCCGACTGACCGGCCTCCATACCGATGAAATCCGGCACCACGCTGCCGTCCACCTGGCCGCAGATACCTTTCACCGTGCGGTTGCCCACGCTCTGTTTATCGGCGATCAGAATGTCGCAGGTGGAGGTGCCGATCACTTTAACCAACGCGTTAGGCTGCGCGCCGGCGCCGACCGCGCCCATATGGCAATCGAAGGCGCCGCCGGAAATGACCACCGTTTCCGGCAGACCGAGGCGCTGCGCCCATTCGGCGGTCAGGTTGCCGACGGGGAGATCCGCAGTCCAGGTGTCGCGGAACAGCGGCCAGGCAAGGTGGCGGTTAATAATCGGGTCGAGTTCGTCGAAGAAGCTGGCGGGCGGCAGTCCACCCCAGCTTTCGTGCCACAACGATTTGTGGCCGGCGCTACAGCGACCGCGACGGATATCCTGCGGACGGGTGGTGCCGGAAAGCAGGGCGGGTACCCAGTCACAAAGCTCAATCCACGACGCCGCGGCCTGTGCGACGGCGCTATCTTCGCGAGTGACGTGAAGGATCTTGGCCCAGAACCATTCGCTGGAGTAGATGCCGCCGATATAGCGCGAGTAGTCTTCTTTACCCGGCGCGTGGCACAGGCGGGTGATGGCCTCCGCCTCTTCCACCGCGGTGTGATCTTTCCACAGCACGAACATGGCATTCGGGTTGTCAGCGAATTCTTCGCGCAGCGCCAGCACGTTTCCGTCCGCATCAATCGGCGCCGGGGTTGAGCCGGTGCTGTCGACGCCGATACCGACCACCATCGCCCGTTGTTCAGCGCTTAATGCCGCCAGGACGCTTTTCAGCGCTGATTCCATGGATTCAATGTAATCACGCGGGTGATGGCGGAAGCGGTTATTCGGCCCATCGCAGAACAGCCCTTCCTGCCAGCGTGGATACCACTCTACGCTCGCGGCCAGTTCCGCGCCGGTAGCGCATTCCACCGCCAGCGCGCGTACTGAGTCACTACCAAAATCGAGGCCAATCGCAATTGCCATCTTGTTACTCCATGCTGAAATCATTCATGCAGCAACAGTAGATATCCCCGGCTAAATCCGTCAGGCCGTATTCGCTAATCTTATGGATTATATTGCTGTCACCTTGCAAAGTGTGACGCCGTGCAAATATTCGATGTGGACTTTCCTGCCGTATTTATAGACACTTTTGTTATGCGCTGGATCAACGCGGAATGCGTGCTGGTAGCGCTTTTTTCGCTAGCCGTGCGGGTTTTTGTCTAAATTCCCACCGGTATCGCAGTCGAAACGGCGTGGATGGCGATAAAATGATGAATATGGACAATTGGTGTCAAAAAACTCGTGGAGAACGACGCTTATGGCCGAAACGCAAAACGATCCGCTGCTGCCGGGCTACTCCTTTAATGCCCATCTGGTCACCGGCCTGACGCCGATTGAGGCGCAGGGATATCTCGATTTCTTTATCGACCGCCCGCTGGGCATGAAAGGCTATATTCTCAACCTGACGATCCGCGGCGAGGGGGTGATCAACAACCACGGCGAACAGTTCGTCTGTCGCCCCGGCGATATGCTGCTGTTTCCGCCGGGGGAGATTCACCACTATGGCCGCCATCCCGACGCCAGCGAGTGGTATCACCAGTGGGTCTATTTCCGCCCACGCGCCTACTGGCATGAATGGCTCAACTGGCCGACGATCTTCGCCCATACCGGTTTTTTCCGCCCGGATGAGCAATGGCAGGCGCGGTTTGGCGAACTGTTCGGGCAGATCGTTGACGCCGGGCAGGGGGCGGGGCGCTATTCCGAACTGCTGGCGATTAACCTGCTGGAACAGTTGCTACTGCGGCGCATGGAGGCGATTAACGAATCGCTGCATCCGCCGCTGGATAACCGGGTGCGCGACGCCTGTCAGTACATCAGCGACCATCTGGCGGACAGCCATTTCGATATCGCCAGCGTCGCCCAGCACGTCTGTTTGTCGCCTTCTCGTTTGTCGCATCTGTTTCGCCAGCAGTTGGGGATAAGCGTACTTGGCTGGCGGGAAGACCAGCGAATTAGCCAGGCCAAACTGCTGTTGAGTACCACCCGGATGCCGATTGCCAGCGTCGGCCGCAACGTTGGCTTCGAAGATCAGCTCTATTTTTCGCGAGTCTTTAAAAAATGCACCGGCGCCAGCCCCAGTGAATTCCGCGCAGGATGTGAATAAAAAGTAAAGAAAGTGAAATGATGACCCGCTTAAATGTCACAGCCAGTAAACTATTAAGACAATTGGTGGCTTGACGACGACGTGACGGCTCCGGAGAATCCGGGCTTCGTTTTTTAACCGGGTACATTATGCAGGCATTGCTGGAACACTTTATCACCCAATCCACGGTCTACTCGTTGATAGCCGTGATGCTGGTGGCATTTCTTGAGTCGCTAGCGCTGGTGGGGCTTATCTTACCCGGCACGGTCATGATGGCTGGTCTGGGGGCGCTTATCGGCAGCGGCGAAGTTAACTTCTGGCAGGCGTGGCTGGCGGGGATTGTCGGCTGCCTGTTGGGAGACTGGATCTCATTCTGGCTCGGCTGGCGCTTTAAAAAGCCGTTACACCGCTGGTCGTTTATGAAAAAAAATCGCGCGTTGCTGGAGAAAACCGAACACGCGCTGCACCAGCACAGCATGGTGACGATTCTGATTGGCCGCTTTGTCGGACCGACGCGGCCATTGGTGCCGATGGTCGCCGGGATGCTCGACCTGCCGGTAGCGAAGTTCGTGCTGCCGAATATTATTGGCTGCCTGCTCTGGCCGCCGCTCTATTTCCTCCCCGGCATTCTGGCGGGGGCGGCGATAGATATTCCTGCCGATGAAAACAGCGCCAGCTTCAAGTGGCTGCTACTGGGCGCGGCGCTGCTGGCGTGGCTGGCGGGCTGGCTGTGCTGGCGGCTGTGGCGGAGCGCGAAAACTTCCGGAGATCGTCTGACCCGTTGGTTACCGCGTGGACGCCTGCTGTGGCTGACGCCGTTGATGGTGACGCTGGCGGTAGCGGCGCTAACGTTTGTCTTCCGCCATCCCCTGATGCCGGTCTACCTTGAGATACTGCATAAGGTCATTTCGCGCTAATTCCCAACAGCGCCGAGGCGCTGCTGTTGCCGCTTAGCAGGTCGTCAGTGGCGCCGTCCCAGGCAATGCGCCCTTCGGCGACCACGATGGAGCGAGGCGCAATGCGCGCCGCATCCTCCACGCTGTGCGATACCATTAACAGCGTCAACTGCTGCCGCTGACAGACATCGGCGACCAGCGTTAGCATCTCCTGGCGCAGCGCCGGATCGAGCGCCGAGAAGGGTTCATCAAGCAGCAGCACCGGCTGTTGGCGTACCAGACAGCGGGCCAGCGCCGCCCGCTGCCGCTGGCCGCCGGATAGCTCGCCAGGCAGGCGATCCAGCAGCGTATCCATTCCCATCTGTCCGGCTATCGCCGTGACCTGTGCGCGCTGCTCGCGGTTCAGCTTCAGGCCGGGGTGAATGCCGAGGCCAATATTCTGCCGGACGGTGAGATGGTTAAACAGGTTGTTCTCCTGAAACAGCATAGAAACCGGACGCTGTGCCGGCGGCGTGGCGTTATGCTTCTCGCCGTCGATCAGCAGGCTACCGCTGGCGGGGGGCAGAAACCCGGCAATCAGATTCAGCAGCGTGCTCTTTCCGGCGCCGCTGGGACCGAGCACGGCGATGCGCTCTCCGCACTCGACGCTGAGCGTAAAGCGCATCGGCAAGTGCTGATACAGCCAGGTGACATCATTGAGTTTTAGCATCGCGTCCCGGTAGTTTCTCGATCAAAGTAAAAAGGATAAAGCACAGCAACAGGAGCAGGAGCGCGGTGACCGCGCCGTCCTGGCTGCGGTAGGAGCCGATCTGCTGATACAGATAGAACGGCAGCGTGCGGAAAGATTCATTGCCGAATAGCGCCACCACGCCGAAGTCGCCGATTGACAGCACGCAGGCGAAAGCCAGGGCCTGCGCCAGCGGCCGTTTCAGCGCCCGCACCTCCACCACCCGCAGCCGGTTAAAACCTTGTAGCCCCAACGACTGACACAAAGCGCCATAGCGGGCGGCAATATCGCGCATTGGATTTTCCAGCACTTTCAGGGCATAGGGGATAGCCATCAGCGCGTTGGTAAAGATGACAATCCCGTCGGCGGATTCCGGCAGGCCGACGCTGTTATTGAGCAGCAGGAAGAAACCGGTCGCCAGCACAATCCCCGGCATGGCGAGGATGAGCATACCGCTGAGCTCCAGCGTCTGCCCGGCCAGCGGCAGGTTGCGGGCACGCAGTTCGCGACTGCTCCACAGCAGCATCATGGTCAGAATGACGCTGAGCACACCGGCGGCGAGGGCGATACGCAGCGAGGTCCACAGCGCCTGCCATAGTGCGGCTTGGCCCAGCACCTTCGGCAGATTGACGTTGAGACCATCGACGATCACCGCCAGTAGCGGCGGAAGCAGCAGCAGCAGAGCGAGCGCGATTAGCGCGTAATCACACAGGCGACTATGCAGACGGTCGTCGGGGTCGCGCCAGCCTTGTAACTGACTGGCGCCGATAGCCACGGCTTTGCTCAGGCGCTGGCTCAGCAGCACCAGCCCAAGGCAGCAGATCATTTGAATAATCGCTAACAGCGCCGCCCGTGCCGGGTCGTAATCAAAGCTCAGCGCCTGATAGATAGCCAGCTCAATGGTGGTGGCCCGCGGCCCGCCGCCTAGTGACAGCACGGTGGCAAAACTTGCGAAGCACAGCATAAAGATCAGCGCGGCCACCGGTGGGATCTGTCGACGCAGCCACGGCCATTCCACAAGACGGAAGAAGACGAAACCGCGCATGCCGAGCTGAGCGGCGATTTGCCGCTGTTCGCCGGGGATGTTTTCCAGCGCCTGCAGCAGCAGGCGGGTCGCCATTGGCATATTAAAGAACACATGGGCCAGCAGGATGCCCTGTAAGCCATACGGCGAGAAATCCCACTGCCAGCCGAGCGCGTGGAACAGCGCGGCGAGCCACCCCTGGCGGCCATAGACGCTGAGGATGCCGAACACCGCCACCAGTACCGGCAGGATCAACGTCATCGCGCACAGGCGCAGCAGCAGCGTGCGCCCCGGAAAGCGGCGGCGATACAGGGCGCGGGCGAGGAATATCGCCGGCACTACCGAAAATAGCGCCGACAAAAACGCCTGCCAGAAAGAGAAGCGTACGACGTGCCAGAGATAGCTATCGCTGAGGATCGTCTGCCAGGGCGCCAGCGGCGCCTCCAGCCACAGCGCCAGAAACGCCGCCAGCGCTACGATGACCAGTAAGCAGGCCGCGGCGCCGCCGGGGATCAGCCAGCCGAAACTTAGCGGCTGACGGCGCGTTGCCATGAACCGATCCAGTTTTGACGTTCAGCGGCGACCTGCTGCGGGGTGAACTGCAGCGTGGTTTGCGGTTTGGTTAGCGTATTGAAGCCGGCCGGCAGCGCCACCTGGGTCACCGGGTACATCCAGTTGCCGGTGGGGATGGCGTTCTGGAAGCCTGGCGAGACCATAAATTTCAGGAACTTCTCAGCCAGTTCCGGCTGCTTGCTGGCGGCGGTACGCGCGGCGACTTCAACCTGCAGATAGTGGCCTTCGGTAAAGTCCGCCGCGGCATAATTATCTTTTTTCTCTTCGATGAGGTGATAAGCCGGCGAGGTGGTATAGCTCAACACCAGGTCGCTTTCGCCTTTCAGGAACAGGCCGTAGGCTTCGCTCCAGCCCTTGGTGACGGTGACGGTTTTGGCCGCCAGCTTCTGCCAGGCTTCCGGCGCCTTATCGCCATACACCTTTTGCATCCACAGCAGCAGGCCGAGCCCCGGCGTACTGGTGCGCGGGTCTTCGTAAATCACGCGCCATTTCTGCGGGCTCTCGACCAGCTCTTTCAGGCTTTTCGGCGGATTTTTCAGCTTGTTTTTGTCATACACGAAGGCGAAGTAGCCGTAGTCGTAAGGTACAAAAGTGTCATTATCCCAGCCGCCGGGTACGGTGACTGCGCTGGCCGGCACGCCGCTTTTGGCAAACAGTTTGCTCTGCGCCGCCGCTGCCAGCAAATTGTTATCAAGGCCGAGCACGACATCGGCTTTGCTGTTTTTGCCTTCCATTCGCAGCCGGTTAAGCAGCGAGACGCCATCTTCGAGGGCGACATATTTCAGTTCGCAGCCGCAATCGGCCTCAAAGGCCTTTTTCACCGCCGGGCCAGGACCCCAGTCGGCGGAGAATGAATCGTAGGTGTAAACGGTCAGGACCGGTTTAGCAAAGACCGGGGCGGCGACCAGCGCCAGCAGGGGAAGCAGTTTTTTCAACACTTTGCACCTCAGTATATGGGGAGGCAAAGGATTTTGAGTAGGCCTCAAATCCCTTCGCCGGCGTTATCCGGATCAGGTTCGACGGGTATTTTCTCAGCCCATACGCTTCATCCTTCAAGCCGCATCTGGGTTAGCTTCGCGCGTTCACCCCAGTCACATAGTTATCTATGCTCCAGGGGATTCACCCGCTTGCTGCCTTGATGCAACTTGAATGATATTGCGTATGTTTATTAGCACCCCGTTGAGAACGGCGATAGTGTAATGATTTTGTTAGATGACGCAAAGCATTCAGGGCTCCGGCGGGGCGAACCACGCCGATTTAAAGTCGAACCAGCCGAGGGTGTTCATGCGCACGCCGCGCATACTGCGCTGGCCCTGAATCATTAGCCAGTGGTGGATCAGCGGTACAATATGCTGCTTCTCCAGCAGTTGCTGGCTCCAGGTCGCCGGGTTGAACTCGCCTGCGCGCCAGCGGTTGGCGTCTGCCTCCCAGTCGATGGGAATGCAGTGATGCATCAGCGGCACTTCATATAAATAGGCGAACAGGGAAAAATCGATCGGCAACGTGAAATTGACGCTGTTGAGCCAGATATCGCTCACCGTTTCGCCGCGATGCCAGTCGTCGTACTCCAGCTCCTGAATGTTCAGCCTCACCTGATGTTCCGCCAGCAGCGCCCGCATGATCCCGCCAATGACCCGATGTTCCACATGATCGCGATAGTAGGTGAGGGTAACTGACTCCAGGCCGGCTGGTTTATCGCAGGCGTGACTGCGGGCGTGGTGCCAGCGCGGCAGCAAGCCGTAGGCCGGGAACCAGTTGCCTTGATAGTGCTCGCCGGCGTGATACAGCAGGTTGGCGGGCTGGAACAGATAACTTAACCAGCGGCGCACGTCATCATTGCCGCCCAGCGGGCTTCGACTATCAAAGAGCAGGTAATAGCACCCCTCTTCCAGGCGGCTCTCTACGGCTTTTTCGCTCTCGGTATTGCCCTGCAGGGTTAAGCCGCCGTTGGGTTCTTCGCTAATTTCCGGCAGCACCCAGACGTTAACCTCATCGATCAGCGCCCGATAGCCGAAGTACTCTTCGAAGGCATGGATTTTCAACTGATTTTGATTATTGCGCGCGACCGCGTAAGGGCCGGTACCGATAGGCATACTGGAAAAGTTCTCCATCGTCCGCCATTCCTGCGGCAGCGCCATCGCCGGGACCTGGCCTAACAGCCAGGGCAGCCAACGATCCGGCTGGCTAAGGTGAATATCCAGCGTCCAGGCGGTCGGCGAGACGATGCGCTCGATATGGGAAAATAGCGGCAGTTCGCTGCTGCGCTGTAGCGAGGAGATAACGTCGGCCATCTCCAGCTCCCGGCCATGATGGAAATGAATGCCGGGACGCAGGAAAAAGCGCCAGTGGTTAGGCGAAATTTGCTGCCAGTGGTGGGCGATATCGGCCTCCAGTTCCCCATTTTCCTCATTTACCCGCGTCAGCGCGCTAAAAATTTGCCGTGCGATGTGGGTCTCCGAACGGCGCAACGCGCTGCCGGGCAGCAGATTCTTCATCGGCCGATAGTAGAGCACGCGCAGGATGTGGCGCCCCTGGCGGAAGCTGCGGCCAAGATGGGAGATCAACATCTGTCTGACCGCGGTTTTATCGCCAACCAGTTGCACCAGCTGATCGATGCGATCCTGCTCCAGTAGATCCTCGGCGCGCTGCTGCTGCAGCGCCAGACCGGTATAAAGGAAGGTCAGTCGGGAACGCTTGCCGCGCCCGGCTTCGGATTCCCAGGCAAGCCAGCCGCGCGCTTCCATCAGATTAAGCAAGGTGCGCATATGGCGGCGCGAACAGCTGAGCATTTCCGCCAGTTCGTTGAGGGTGGTCTGCTGCGACCTGCCGTCGCAGCATTGCCACAGGCGGATGAACTGTTGTTGCAGACGACTGGAAGGCATAAAAGAGGAACTCCTGACGAAAACTCAGCAATTTATCAGTTCCTATATTAAGCCAATAATGGACCTCGATGAAGTAAGGAGATGAATATGACGAGGTCAACCACTAAGCAGTTCTATCAACGGTACTTTTCTGCGACGCAGGGAGCGTCCTGGCTGGCCCGCCAGTTAGCAGGTAGGCAGCAGAAAATGCTGGAGGAATTGATGCAGTGGGGAGTTACGTCGCCGACCTCCGATCGTTGACTTGCCGACATCATGTGTGACTGAGTATTGGTGTTATACTCGCCATCTTCAGGCTGCAAGCGCATTGGCTGCAACTCGAAATCCAGAGTATTGAATCACCCGCCAGCAGATTGCTTCTGCTGGCTTTTTTCGTTTACTTCGCGTGTGTTAAGGATATTTCATGCTGTGGTTGATGACGATGGGGCGACGGCTAAACGGCGTCTACGCCGCCTTTATGCTGGTGGCTTTTATGATGGGGGTGGCCGGGGCGCTGCAGGCGCCGACGCTTAGCCTGTTTCTCAGCCGCGAAGTCGGCGCGCAGCCGTTCTGGGTTGGCCTGTTTTATACGGTGAATGCGATTGCCGGTATCCTGGTGAGCCTGGCGCTGGCCAAACGATCCGATAGCCGCGGCGATCGTCGGCGGTTAATTATGTTCTGCTGCCTGATGGCAGTGGGTAACGCGCTGCTGTTCGCTTTCAACCGCCATTATCTGACGCTTATTACCTGCGGTGTCATGCTGGCTTCGGTCGCTAATGCGGCAATGCCGCAGCTGTTTGCCCTCGCCCGCGAATACGCCGATAGCTCTGCCCGCGAAGTGGTGATGTTCAGCTCGGTGATGCGCGCCCAGCTGTCGCTGGCGTGGGTCATTGGCCCACCGCTGGCTTTTATGCTGGCGTTGAATTATGGCTTTACGACCATGTTCTCCATTGCCGCCGGGATTTTTGTCATCAGCCTGGCGCTGATTGCCTTTAAGCTGCCTTCGGTGGCGCGAGTGACGCAACTGCAGGAAGGCAGCAGCCTGCCGGAGCTGGAAGGCGGCTGGCGCGATAAAAACGTGCGCATGCTGTTTATCGCTTCTACGCTGATGTGGACCTGCAACACGATGTATATCATCGATATGCCGTTGTGGATCAGTAGCGATCTTGGCCTGCCGGATAGTCTGGCGGGGATACTGATGGGCACGGCTGCCGGTCTTGAAATTCCGGCGATGATCCTGGCCGGCTACTACGTTAAGCGTTGGGGTAAACGCAAAATGATGGTGGCGGCAGTCGCCGCCGGCGTGCTGTTCTATGTGGGGCTGATTATGTTCCATGGCCGCACGGCGCTGCTGGCGCTGCAGCTATTCAATGCTATTTTCATCGGTATTATCGCCGGGATCGGCATGTTGTGGTTCCAGGATCTGATGCCGGGGCGCGCCGGGGCGGCGACCACGCTGTTTACCAATAGTATCTCCACCGGAGTTATTCTGGCCGGAGTGATTCAGGGAGCGCTGTCGCAAAGCTATGGTCACGGTAGTGTGTACTGGACAATCGCGGCGATTTCTCTGCTGACGCTGTTTTTGACCAGCCGGGTTAAAGATATTTAAGTCATCTCCCGCGCCGGCCATGCTGGCCCGGCGCGGGATAGCGTTACTTCAGTACGATTCGCTTGATGTCGCCGATAATAAAGATGTAGGCAATCACCCCGATCAGCGCGGTCACGCCAACGTAAATGAGGGCGTAAAAGAAGTTACCGGTGGCTGATATAATCACGCCAATGATGAGTGGCGCAATAATTGATGCCAGGTTGGCGCAGAAGTTAAATATACCGCCGGTCAATCCAGCCATATTATCCGGGGCAATATCAGATATTAACGTCCAGCCCAGACCGACCATTCCCTGACCAAAGAAAGCGATCGACATAATAATAATCACCGTCGAATTCGCGCTGACCCAATTGGCGGCGATAATGCAGCTGGAAAGGAGTAATCCAGAAATTATTGGAAGTTTTCGGCTTATATTTGCCGAGCCGGTACGCTTAAGTAGCCTGTCGGAAAGCCAGCCGCCGAAGATGATGCCAACCGCGGCGGCCAGGAAGGGCCAGGTGGCGAAAAAACCTACATGAAGCCACGGTAGATGGCGTTCGTTGGCCAGATAGGTTGGAAACCAGGTGAGGAAAAAGACCAGCGTGGTGTTACCGGCAAACTGCCCCAGGCTGGCGCCGATAATTTGTCGGCAGCACACTAGCCGCCTGGCATCACGCCAGTTAAATGGAATGTTTTCACTCTTATTGGCAATCTGGTTGGCGCCAATATAATCCAGTTCTGCTTTATTTGCTGTTTTCGATTCATGTGGCTCATGATAAAAACGCCACCATACGAAAGTGAATAAAATTCCAAGCCCGCCGGTCAGAAAAAATAAGGTGCGCCAGCCGTGGTGTTCGAGGATTAAAAATAACAATGGCGAGAAGGCGGCTAACCCAATGTATTCACCAACCGTATAAGTTGCGGTAGCCCTGGCCCGTTCATGCTGGGGAAACCATTTGCTGACGATGCGGCTATTGGCCGGAAAGCAGGGGGCTTCACTGACGCCCAGGCCCAGACGCAAAAGGAGCAAAGATTTCAGCCCCAGAGAGAAGCTTTGCAGCAGCGTAAACAGAGACCAAAAGAAGATGGAGAGGGCGTAGGTCAATTTATTACCGAATCGGTCTAAAAACATGCCGCCAGGAATTTGCGCCAGCGCATAAGTCCAGGCAAAAGCGGAAAAAACAATGCCCATCATCGCCGGATCAATATGGATTTCAGTGGTTAATTTTGGAGCAACGATTCCAAGAATGGTACGATCGAGATAATTAATCATCGTACCCAGCGATAACAGCGATAAAATAAAAATACGCGTTCTGCTTCTTTTTAGCGTGCCGGGCGATGATGCCAGACTCCCTTGAGCGTCAGGTATGCACATAAAGATTTCCTTTAAAGTTTAAAATATTTTTGCATGTATTTATGCATGCAGAAATACTCTAAGGATTCATAGACTGGGTCTATGAATGGCAACGCTTTGTTACGCACAAAAGGAAATATCAAATAATATTTGATGTGAATCTGATATTGACTCGTTGTAGCGTATTATCAACCTGCCGCATGGTATATTAAACGCAGTGGTCTTATTCTTATATTATACGGACAAAAATAATGAACCTGAAGCAACTTTATTATTTTAAGCGATTGAGCGAGACGGAGCATTACACCGAAGCAGCATCCAGTCTGTTCATTACTCAACCCTCGCTAAGCCACGCCATATCTGAGCTGGAGAAGGAACTTGGCGTGGCGCTGTTCGCCAGAAAAGGACGCAACGTCAAAATTACGCAAAACGGTAAACGTTTTTTGCCCTATGTGGAGGATGCGCTCGCTTCTCTGGAGAACGGGCGTCTGACGCTGCAAAACAATGATAGTGAAAAGAAAGAGAATATTCGTATCGCCTTTATTTATACGATGGGTGAATCTGTTGTTCCGCAGTTAATTAATAAATACACTAATTCACCTTCCAGTCACAAGGTGACTTTTTCCTTTACGCAAGGCACTTCGCTTTCGTTATTACAAGCGTTAAAGGCAGGAAAAACCGATCTGGCGATTTGTTCATATATTGCCGATGAACCCGAAATCGACTTTATTCCTATTATTCAGCAGGAGTTGGTGGTGGTAACCGCGAAAGATCATCCGCTTGCCCGGCTGTATGATAATGAGGTCGATTTGGTTGAGACGATTCACTATCCCTATATCTATTTTTCAGAGAACAGCGGTCTGCGGCCTTTTATTGATAATGTCTTTATGCAACAAAAACTGGTACCGGATATCGCCTGCTACGTCGATGAAGATACTGCGATGGCGGGGCTGGTTAGCATCGACTATGGCATTGCGATTATGCCGAGGATCTCCGCACTGGCAAATTATAACGTGCGCATTCTGAAGATTAAAAATGCGATCCCACCTCGTTATATTTACCTCGCAACAATGAAGGAAAGGGTACTTTCCTCAGCGATTCAATCGTTTAAAAACGTCATCATTAACGATAGCCAGAGAATCAACTGAGCAAGCGCCCGGAGACTGGCTCCGGGCAGCCTGTTTATCAGGACAAAATGTCCATTAGTTCGCGCAGCTTAGCGATGGCTATTTGGCCCGGCGCGGAGGCCTGGCCGACGGTGCCAAAGGTCATCGCTGAACCGAACAAGCGACCGGTTACCCGGCTCACGCCGCCGGATTTGCCCATCGACATGGTGATCAGCGGGCGCGTCGCATACTTCTCTTTCATGGTCAGCGTCGCGGAAAGCAGAGTGAGAACGTCCTGAGGCGTCTGCGGCATCACCGCGATCTTCGGCAGATCGGCACCCAGATCCTGCATTCGACGCAGTCGATAGATGATATCTTCCTGCGCCGGTGTTTTATGGAAATCATGATTGCTCATGATCACTTTTACGCCGGCCTGATGGGCGTCGTTCACCAGCGCGCGAATTTGCGCTTCATCGTTAAACAACTCGATGTCGATAACATCGACTAATCCGCTTAGGGCCGCCTGGCGGTTAAGTTCAAAATACGCTTCGTCGCTGATTTCCGTTTCGCCGCCTTCTTTCTTACTGCGGAAGGTGAACAGCAGCGGGAGTGCTTTCAGGGTATGACGGATTTCCGCCAGTGCGGCCAGCACCTGGGGGATTTCCCGGACGTGAGTAAAATGGTCAACGCGCCATTCGATAATATCAGCGCCCGCGTCAACCAGGCCCTGAGCATTAGTCAGCAGTTCATCCAGCGTTTTTCCGATCAGCGGTACGCAAATTAAGGTTTCGCCTTCCTTGAAGGTGATGTTCTTTACGGTTACTGCAGTTGTCATGTAGGTATCCATTATTGTTGTCGTTGAACCTCAGGCGGTGACGGTGGTGCGAGACACTCTTTGCGCCGCGCGAGCCTGAAGTTGACGATAGCCGATGTACAGGGCGATCACAAAGCCGATGACGGCGATCAGGAAATCAAACCACATAATGCTGGCAATGCTAATCTGCGAAAGCTTTGCGGTGATAAGCGGGATCGTGAAGCTCGCGATGCTGCCTGCGGTGTAGAAGATCCCCGTTGCCTTGCCTTTGCCGTTCGGAAAGCTCATTGCCATGATGGTCGCCCCCAGCTGCAGTACCCCGCCGGCGGCGGAAAAGCCGATGACGAAGGCAAAACCGGTAACCATCACCGGTGTCGGGAATAAGCACACTAACAGCAGTGAGACCATCGACAGACAGGTGTAGATGATCATGGCTACCGCGGAACTGAACACCTCTTTGACGAAGGCGGCGGTCACGAAGACGCAGACCAGTGAACCGACGGTATAGATACTCAGCAGCTTGATCGCCGAGGCATAAGGCATACCGACCACGAACTGGCCATATTGCGCCAGCCACTGGCTTACCAGGTAAAAGGTCGCCATGCCGATATAGCCGTACAGGGTAAAGATTACCATGTCCAGTTTGTTGGCTTGCGGTTTAGCGGAAGCCGCTGCCTGCGCCGCTGGGATCTCTTCTTTTTTGGCCGCCTGGCTATCGGGGAACGGCATCTTGAGCAGATAGATTGCGCTCAAGATAAACAGAGCCGCCGCAATCACAAACGACCAGCCAAACCACAGATTTGCCCATATTAGCAGGCTGATAATGAACGGCAGCAGGAACTGCCCTGCGGAAACGAAAGCTTTGATGAGCACGTTAGCGCGGCTGGCGGAGTGCGGGAAAGACTCCATCAGCGCCGGATAGGTTCCGGAGTCGAGGAAGCTGTTCGCCAGACCAGCCATGATGCCGAACACGTAGGCCAGATAGATATTTTTGGTCAGCAGAATGCCGACGAAGAAGATCAGATAACTCAGGATCCCTAGATAGATAAAAGGCTTACGACCAAAGCGATCCGACAAAAAGCCGGTCACGATCGTCGCCAGCTTACCGATACCTAATGAGGAGATAACGATCGATACGCCAGCAGCGTCTGTTCCCCACTGTTCCTGAAGATGGGCCATGTTGAGGGTGATTAACAGCACCCCCATGCCGTGGATCAGGTAGTTGAGATACAGCCCTGCCGCAGTAGGGATGTATTTATTTTTCATCTCTGGCCTCTTAGAACAGAATGCTCTTGACGTATTCAACCGGCATCTCTTTGCCCGTCCAGATTTCGAACGCGCGCGCGCCTTGCCACAGCATCATTCCCAGGCCGTTGAGGGTCCGGCAGCCTTTTTTCTCCGCCACTTCCAGCAGATAGGTTTTACGCGGGTTATAGACGACGTCGGAGACAATCAGATCCGGGCGCAGGAAGCTGTCGTTTGGCAGCAGCATTTGGCCTTCGAAAGGCTTCATACCGACGCCGGTGGCGTTGGTGAGGATCACGCTGCTGTCGATTTCGGCGCGCAGCTTGTCATGATCGTCGAGATCGAAAAGGTGGATCTCGCAGTCGGTGTTATCGCGGATCTTGGCCACGGTCTGCTCGGCATTGGCGAAGAACTTGTCTTTGCGGTTGAAGATCGAGATGGCCTTCACGCCGTCGAGCGCGGCCTGTACGCTGATGGCGGTAGCCGCGCCGCCTGCGCCGAGGATGGTCATCTTTTTGCCGATGATATCGATACCAGCCTCCGACAGCGCGCGCATATAGCCGGTGCCGTCGGTAATGTGGCCGGTTAACACGCCATTATCGTTGACCACGGTATTGACCGCGCCGACCAGCTGCGCCGCCGGCGAGAGCTTATCGAGATACTGGCAAATTTCGGTTTTATTCGGCATTGAGACGTTGTAACCGCGCAGCTTCAGCGCGCGGAAACCCTGCACGACATCTTTTAGCTCCTGGTTATCGACTTCGAACGCCAGGTAGGCGTAATCCAGGCCAAGATGCGCAAAGGCTTCGTTGTGCATAGTCGGCGACATGCTATGACGAATCGGGGTAGCGATTAAGCCAATCAGTTCGGTATGACCGGTAAGACGTTCTGCCATGATAAATATCCTCAATATGTTAAAAATGGAATCTGTTGCGCTTCGCGATTGCCGAGTACGCCCATGTCTTCGAGTATCTCCAGCACGTTGCGGCCTTCGCGCACGCCGTCGATAATTCGCCGGGCCGACAGGCTGTCACCGATATTCATGATTTTTACGTTGTTGGCGGCGGCCCACTGGGCGATGTCGTCGAGACCAGCACGGTTGGCGCGCATTCCCAGGCAGACAAAGCCGTAGTCGAAGGGAATATCGAACGTGCCGCTGGCGGTACTCACGGTGAAATGGTCTGGCGCTACGGCGGTTAATCGGGTCCGCATGTGTTGTTCCACCTGGTGTTCTTCCAGCATGGTCAACATCGCGTTTTTGGTAATAATGTCGAGGTCCTGTCCCGGCGCGTCTTGCATTTCAATTAGCACCGTCTCGGCGCCGCGCGCGGAGAAGTATTCAATGACGTCCAGGCCGACGGCGCCGCCGCCAACCACCACGATGCGTTTACCTGCGGCATCGGCAAAGGTGTCCAGATGGTTAATCATTCCGGTTATCGAGAACAGGCGACCACCTTCGGCGTCAATGTTCTCGCGCAGGCCGTCGATAGGCGGCAGCAGAGGAACCGATCCGGTGGCATTGACGATGAGCTGTGGATGCAGCGCGGCGACTGAAGCGACATCGGCGCGTTTACCGACCTGCAGCATCAGATTGCTTAGCCCGGAAAGGCGGTTTTTCATAAACTGCGGGAAATCAGCGATCCGTTTTTTCTCCGGCAGCAGCGCAATGGTGCTGGCCAGGCCGCCGACGTGGCTTTTCTCTTCCAGCAGCCAGGTGTTGCAGCCGACTTCCGCGGCGGTACAGGCGGCTTCCATTCCGGCCGTGCCGGCGCCGATCACCACGACGTTGGTTTCTCGTGAGACTCGCTGCTGCTTGTAAGCGTCGCCGTGGATAATGTCCGGATTGATCGAGCAGCGCAGCGGGCGAGAGCGGGCGATACGGTGATCCGCACAGCCGATATTGCAGGAGATGCATTTGCGCATCAGACGCTCATTGCCGCTTTGTACTTTCTGCACCCATTCTGGCTCGGCAATCAACCCACGACCAATGGCGATCAGATCGGCATCGCCGGTAGCGAGGATATCTTCGGCGATTTTTGGCGAACGAATGTTGCCGGCGATCACCGTCGGCTTATGGAATTTGTCGCGTACCGCGCGGGAGAGGTAGCGCTTCCAGCCGTCTTCCAGCGACATCTGGTCGATTTGCAGGTTCAGGTTATCGTTCTGCGCGGCAGAGACGTTAATGATGTCGACTTTGTCCTGGCACAGTTCGAGGATGCGCAGCGAATCTTCCAGCGTGTTGCCGCCCTTTAAGAAATCGTCGGCGCTGATGCGCAGGCTGATTGGGAAACGCGGCCCGACGCAGGCGCGAACCTTATCGATAATCAGGCTTAATATGCGGGTGCGGTTTTCGATACTGCCGCCAAATTCGTCGGTACGTTTATTAAATAACGGTGACAAAAACTGGCTAATTAAATAGGAATGGCCGCCATGAATTTCTACACAGTCAAATCCGGCGCGGCGCACGCGCTCCGCGGCGTCGCCGAATTTGTCCACCGCGTGATAAATTTCCTCATGGGTCATTGGCCGCGGAATATTACCGTGCTTTTTCGACGGCGTGCAGGAAGCGGATAACGGCGTCTGCCCATTCAGGCGATAAGCATAAGCCGAAGCGCCCGCGTGGTTCAGCTGAATCGCTACGCAAGCGCCGTGTTTATGAAGGGTTTCGGTTAATTTAAACAGGCGTGGGATATATTGATCGTTATCGATGCGTAACTGCGTTGTACCATTGGAGGCGAAGGGAAAATCGATGCAGATATTTTCCACGGTAATGAGCCCGGTGCCGCCTTTCGCCCGCAGCTCGTAGTATTCAAGCTGTTCCTGCGAGACCTCGCCGTTGAGGGTAGCCATATTGGTGCCCATCGGCGGCATAATAATACGGTTTTTTATGGTCATCCCGTTGATGGTCAGCGGGCTGAATAGGTGAGGATAGTGGCTCATTTAGGCTCTCCACAAGAACGCCCGGCGACCCACGAGGTGATGTAGGCGGCGTGGCGTATCTAAAGTTAATATTTCTCTGTCTGGAAAGATAACGAGCCGGGGAGGGGAAAAATAATGCTTTTTTTTGCGCTGAGCTATAGGGGTTTTCTATGGAGTTAACCGTTAATTCACATATTGCTCGGTTTGTTTTAAATACTTCCGTTGATTATTTACTTGTCATTGTGGATATATACAAAAATAGCCTGCTAATGCCGGTATAAATGCACGATGAGGGATGGGAAGGATAAAATTATCTATTAATTATACGTATTAATATGCGCCTGAGAGGGGCAAAAAGAGAAAGCCCGGCTTGTTCACCGGGCTTGAAGATTAGTTCATAAAGGCGGGCTGTTGGCGTTCGTAGGCGGAAATCGCCTCTTCATGCTGCAGCGTCAGGCCGATGCTATCCAGGCCGTTGAGCATACAGTGGCGGCGGAAGTCGTCGATTTTAAAGCTGTAGGTTTTATCCCCGGCTTTAACCACCTGCGCTTCAAGGTCAACTTCAAAGCTGATGCCCGGGTTCGCCTGTACCAGCTTGAACAGCTCGTCCACCTGCTCATCGCTGAGCGTCACCGGCAGCAGTTGGTTATTAAAGCTGTTGCCGTAAAAGATATCGGCAAAGCTTGGCGCAATCACCACTTTGAAACCGTAATCGGTCAACGCCCACGGCGCGTGCTCGCGCGAGGAGCCGCAGCCGAAGTTTTCACGCGCCAGCAGGATAGACGCCCCTTTATATTGCGGGAAGTTCAGCACGAACTCCGGGTTCGGTTGCTGCCCCTGGTCGTCGAGGAAACGCCAGTCGTTAAACAGGTGCGCGCCAAAGCCGGTACGCGTCACTTTCTGCAGGAACTGCTTTGGAATGATCGCATCGGTATCAACGTTTGCGGCATCCAGCGGAACCACCAGGCCAGTATGTTGGGTAAATTTCTCTGCCATGATGGTCTCCTTATTTCAAGTTACGGATATCGGCGAAATGGCCGGTAACCGCTGCTGCCGCGGCCATCGCCGGGCTGACTAAATGGGTGCGTCCGCCGCGGCCTTGACGGCCTTCAAAGTTACGGTTGCTGGTAGAGGCGCAACGTTCGCCGGGATTCAGGCGGTCGTTGTTCATCGCCAGACACATGGAGCAGCCCGGTAAACGCCACTCAAAACCGGCGTCGATGAAAATCTTATCCAAACCTTCGGCTTCCGCCTGCGCTTTCACCGGGCCGGAGCCGGGAACCACCAGTGCCTGTACGCCCGGCGCCACTTTACGCCCTTTGGCGATTTCCGCCGCCGCGCGTAAATCTTCGATTCGCGAGTTAGTACAGGAACCGATAAAGACTTTGTCGATCGCGACCTCGGTCAACGGTACGCCGGATTTCAGGCCCATATAGGCCAGCGCTTTTTCGGCGCTGGCGCGCTCGACCGGATCGCTGAACGACGCCGGATCCGGGATAATATCGGTAACCGAGATGACCTGGCCTGGATTGGTGCCCCAGGTGACCTGCGGCGCAATCTCTTCCGCCTGCAGCGTCACCACGGTATCGAAGGTGGCGTCATCATCGGTTTTCAGCGTTTTCCAGTATTCCACCGCGTCGGCGAAATCCTGGCCCTTCGGCGCGTGCAGGCGGCCCTGCACGTAATTGAATGTCGTCTCGTCAGGCGCGACCAGACCCGCTTTGGCGCCCATCTCGATTGCCATATTGCACAGAGTCATACGGCCTTCCATGCTCAGATCGCGAATGGCTTCGCCGCAGAATTCGACGACATGGCCGGTACCGCCGGCGCTACCGGTTTTACCAATGATTGCCAGCACAATGTCTTTCGCGGTAATGCCCGGCGCCGCTTTGCCACGGACTTCGATTTTCATGGTCTTCGCGCGCCCCTGTTTCAGGGTCTGAGTCGCCAGCACATGTTCAACTTCAGAGGTGCCGATACCGAATGCCAGCGCGCCGAATGCGCCATGGGTCGCGGTATGGGAATCGCCGCACACGATGGTCATCCCCGGCAGGGTGACGCCCTGTTCCGGGCCCATCACGTGTACGATGCCCTGGAACGGGTGATTTAAGTCATACAGCTCAACGCCAAATTCTTTGCAGTTCTTAATCAGTTCCTGCATCTGGATGCGGGCCATTTCGCCGGAGGCGTTGATATCTTTGGTCTGCGTCGAGACGTTGTGATCCATGGTGGCGAATGTTTTACCCGGCTGACGCACCTGGCGGCCATGGGCGCGCAGCCCGTCAAACGCCTGCGGAGAGGTGACTTCGTGCACCAGATGGCGGTCGATATACAGCAGCGGTGTTTCGTTCTGCGCTTCGTACACCACGTGCGCATCAAATAATTTCTCGTATAACGTCTTCGCCATGATTACACCCCTTCCGCGACATAGCGGGCAATGATATCGCCCATTTCATCTGTACTGACCGCCGCCGTACCGCGCGCTAAGTCGCCGGTACGAATGCCTTCTTCTAATGCGCGGTTGATAGCGCGTTCAATGGCGCTCGCCGCGTCGCCCGCATCCAGGCTGTAGCGCAGCAGCAGCGCCAGCGACAGGATTTGCGCAATCGGGTTGGCGATATTTTTGCCCGCGATGTCCGGCGCCGAGCCGCCCGCTGGTTCATACAGGCCAAAACCTTGCTCGTTGAGGCTGGCGGACGGCAACATGCCCATAGAGCCGGTGATCATCGCGCACTCGTCGGACAGGATGTCGCCAAACAGGTTGGAGCACAGCAGTACATCGAACTGCGACGGATCTTTAATAAGCTGCATGGTGGCATTATCGATATACATATGCGCCAGTTCGACGTCCGGATACTCTTTGCCAATCTCGTTGACGATTTCGCGCCACAGGATAGAAGACTGCAGGACGTTGGCTTTATCGATTGACGTCACTTTATGGCGACGCTTGCGCGCCGATTCAAAGGCAATACGCGCGATGCGCTCGATTTCAAAGCGGTGGTATACCTCAGTATCGAAAGCTTTTTCATGCTGGCCGCTGCCTTCACGACCTTTCGGCTGACCGAAGTAGATGCCGCCGGTCAGTTCGCGCACGCACAGAATGTCGAAGCCATTGGCGGCGATATCGGCGCGCAGCGGGCAGAATGCTTCCAGCCCCTGATACAGTTTAGCCGGGCGCAGGTTGCTGAATAATTTGAAGTGCTTACGCAGCGGCAGCAGCGCGCCGCGCTCCGGCTGTTCGGCCGGCGGCAGATGTTCCCACTTCGGGCCGCCGACGGATCCGAACAGAATCGCGTCAGCCTGCTCGCAGCCATCAACGGTGGCTTGCGGCAGCGGCATGCCCTGACGGTCGATGGCGATGCCGCCCACGTCGTACTGGCTGGTGGTGATACGCATTGAAAAACGGTTACGAACGGCTTCCAGTACTTTCATCGCCTGGTTCATCACTTCCGGGCCAATTCCATCACCCGGCAAAACGGCAATATGATAATTCTTCGACATTACACGGTTTCCTTGTTGTTCTCTTTATTCTGAGCCTGGCGTTGCAATTCTTTTTCGACTTCGGCGGCGCGCCAGATGTTGTTAAGCACATGTACCATCGCTTTTGCTGAAGATTCGACGATATCGGTCGCGAGGCCGACGCCGTGGAAGCGGCGACCGTTGTATTCCACGACAATATCCACCTGACCCAGCGCATCTTTGCCGTGGCCTTTGGCGCTTAAGCCATACTTCACTAAGTCGATGTTGTAGTCTGTCACACGGTTGATTGCCTGGTAGATAGCGTCAACCGGGCCGTTGCCGTTGGCGGCTTCGGTTTTGATGTCATCACCGCAGGCCAGCTTGATAGAGGCGGTAGCGATATCGCTGGAGCCAGACTGGACGCTGAAGTAGTCCAGACGGAAATGCTCTGGCTCTTCCTGCTGTTTATTGATAAATGCCAGCGCTTCCAGGTCGTAGTCGAAGACCTGGCCTTTTTTATCCGCCAGCTTCAGGAACGCGTCATACAGATGATCCAGGTTGTAGTCGCTCTCTTTGTAGCCCATCTCTTCCATACGGTGTTTCACCGCCGCGCGACCGGAGCGTGAAGTCAGGTTCAGCTGTACCTGGTTCAGGCCGATGGATTCCGGGGTCATGATTTCGTAGTTTTCGCGGTTCTTCAGCACGCCATCCTGATGAATACCGGAAGAGTGGGCGAAGGCGCCGGTACCGACGATAGCTTTGTTAGCCGGGATCGGCATATTGCAGATTTGGCTGACGGTCTGGCTGGTACGCCAGATTTCATGGTGATTGATGTTGGTGTGCACGTTCATGATGTCTTTGCGCACCTTGATCGCCATGATGACTTCTTCCAGCGCGCAGTTACCGGCGCGTTCGCCGATACCGTTCATCGCGCCTTCTACCTGACGAGCGCCAGCGTGGACGGCGGCGAGGGCGTTGCCGACGGCGATACCTAAATCATCATGGGTGTGGACTGAAATAATTGCTTTATCAATGTTTGGTACGCGTTCATACAGGCCGCTGATGATGTTGGCGTATTCGAATGGCATGGTGTAGCCGACGGTATCCGGGATATTAATGGTCGTGGCGCCGGCGCGGATAGCCGCTTCAACGACGCGAGCCAGATCGTCGATCGGCGTACGACCTGCGTCTTCACAGGAGAATTCCACGTCGTCGGTATAGTTACGCGCACGTTTCACCATATAAATAGCGCGTTCGATGACCTCATCCAGCGTGCTGCGCAGCTTGGTGGCGATATGCATCGGAGACGTGGCGATGAAGGTGTGGATGCGGAACGCTTCCGCCACTTTTAAGGATTCCGCCGCCACGTCGATATCTTTCTCAACGCAGCGCGCCAGAGCGCAAACGCGGCTATTTTTGATGGTGCGAGCGATGGTCTGTACCGATTCAAAATCGCCCGGGGAAGAAACCGGGAAACCGACTTCCATTACATCGACGCCCATACGTTCGAGGGCCATGGCGATCTGCAGCTTCTCTTTCACGCTCAGGCTGGCCTGTAACGCTTGTTCCCCATCACGTAAGGTCGTATCGAAAATAATGACTTGCTGGCTCATGGTTGAGATCCTTAATCTGTTGCCTGGCGCCTTGCTTCGAGCATAAAAAAACCCGCGCAATGGCGCGGGTTTAGTGTCTTGCTGGAAGATGACTTAACGCTGAACGTCGCCCAACAGCCTACCGCGCACAATGGATGCGTTTAGTAGTAGTAGGCTGGTGAAGCGAGTGGTGCGAATCATGCGTCATACTCCAGTTGAAATCGATATGCTTTTAGAGTTACTGGATAGCGGTTTTGATGTCAACCCCAGGCAAGATAAAAACTGTTTTTTACCTGTCAGGTGAATTAGCTAATTGTGCTGGATTATCCCTCATTTCGCCGACGATCCTATTTGAGACATTCATCGACTGCTGGAAAAATAAAACAATTAGAAAAAATAATTTTCATTCAAGGACTCAATGTCAATGGGGGATGCCTGGTTGATAAGGTAATGAAACATAAAGTGTTATATGCCTTTTACCTTTATGCGCTGCCGCATTGAGTCGTTCGAAAGGATAACGAAGTGTTAATTTTAATCAGGTAAAAAATAGATAGTTAATTAATACTTAAATTGCAATTAACTATTGGTGGTGTTGTTTATTCCTGTGATCTATGGGTACACTTTATATCATCAAGTAAATGATATGTTTTAGGCGGGTTCCGGTGATATCCAGTGAGGTTTTTCGTCGCTACTCATAACCTTGATATATTCCTAAAATTCCATTTTGCCCTTTTGCAGATTTAATATGCATGATAAATGATATTGTCTTAATTAATTACTGCACTTTGGTAAAAGGAATTTAGCGTGACGGTGGAGTTAGATATGTTAATTGAAAATACTGAATATAAATCAGCCCCGGGACAGGAAGTCGTCAAACCACAACTGCGGATGGTGGATCTCAACCTGCTGACCGTCTTTGATGCGGTGATGCAGGAACAAAATATTACCCGTGCGGCCCACACTCTCGGCATGTCTCAACCGGCGGTGAGTAACGCGGTATCTCGTCTCAAGGTGATGTTTAATGATGAACTGTTTGTTCGCTATGGGCGTGGCATTCAGCCAACGGCGCGGGCCTATCAGCTGTTCGGCTCAGTACGCCAGGCATTGCAACTGGTGCAAAATGAGTTGCCGGGTTCCGGTTTTGAACCGCTGAGCAGTGAGCGCGTATTTAACCTCTGCGTTTGTAGCCCATTGGATAATTACTTAACCTCGCTAATATTTAATAAAGTTGGTGAAATCGCGCCAAATATTCATCTGGTCTTTAAATCAGCGCTACATCAAAACACCGAACATCAGCTGCGTTATCAGGAAATTGAATTCGTTATCGGTTATGAAGAGTTCCGTCGCCCGGAGTTTGCCTGCATACCTTTATTCAAAGATGAAATGGTTCTGGTGGCCAACCGTAAACATCCGCGTATTTCCGGGCCGCTAACGGAAGCGGATATTTATCAGGAAGAGCACGCGGTCGTCGCATTGGATCGTTATGCTTCATTTAGCCAGCCGTGGTATGACTCCGTGGATAAACAATCCTGTATTGCTTATCAGGGTAATGCCATGGTTAGCGTATTAAACGTGGTGTCGCAAACCCACATGGTGGCAATAGCGCCACGTTGGTTGGCCAATGAATTCGCTGATAAATTAGATTTGCAGATCTTACCGTTGCCGCTGAAGGTCAACAGCCGTACCTGCTTCCTCTCCTGGCACGAAGCGGCCGGTCGTGATAAAGGCCATCAATGGATGGAAGAGTTATTGGCGAATATCTGTCAGCGCTAATCGACGTTATCGACCAACGGCGGCGAAAGCGCCAGCTTATCTGAGTAAACTTTAAAAAAGCAGAATATTATTCTGTTTATCACCGCGGGTTCTCGCAACCCGACGGTGAAAAATGGATGATTTTCTGCCATAAGCCTTTTCTCCCGAGTATTGGCTATCTCATTTTGTTATTCCTGAAGCAATCCTCCATATATTTCTCCAGATGCTTTCTTTTCTACTTTTAAGAGGCGCGCTATACGCTCTCAGGCGAATTGCCTGCCTGTTGGCGAGCAGTTATGTTAATGCACAGCAAGTCGTTCACCTCAATGCGCTGTCTTGACGGCGCATCATACGACGCGCGCGGAAAATGACTTCCGCCGTCGTGAAAACAATAAGCCTGGAGGCAAACCATGGAGATGTTGTCAGGAGCCGAGATGGTCGTCCAATCGCTTGTCGATCAGGGCGTCAAGCAAGTATTCGGCTATCCCGGAGGCGCGGTCCTCGATATCTATGATGCATTACATACCCTCGGCGGCATTGACCATGTGCTGGTCCGCCATGAGCAGGCGGCGGTGCATATGGCCGACGGACTGGCGCGCGCAACCGGCGAAGTCGGGGTGGTGCTGGTGACCTCCGGCCCGGGAGCGACTAACGCTATTACCGGCATCGCAACGGCTTACATGGATTCTATTCCGCTGGTCATTCTTTCCGGGCAGGTCGCCACCTCGCTGATTGGCTACGATGCCTTCCAGGAGTGCGATATGGTCGGTATCTCGCGCCCGGTGGTCAAACACAGCTTCCTCGTGAAACAGACTGAAGATATCCCCGGGATTTTAAAGAAAGCCTTCTGGCTGGCGGCCAGCGGCCGACCGGGGCCGGTAGTGGTCGATTTGCCGAAGGATATTCTCAATCCGGCGAAAAAGCTGCCTTATGTTTGGCCGGATGCGGTCAGCATGCGTTCCTATAACCCGACAACCAGCGGTCATAAAGGGCAGATCAAACGTGCGTTGCAAACGCTGGTGGCGGCGAAAAAACCGGTCGTGTACGTTGGCGGCGGGGCAATCAATTCGCAGTGCGAAGCACAGCTGCGTACGCTGGTCGAAAAGCTGAAGCTACCGGTGGTCTCTTCATTAATGGGTTTAGGCGCTTTTCCGGCGACTCATCAGCAGGCGCTTGGCATGCTGGGGATGCATGGCACCTATGAAGCCAACATGACCATGCATCATTCCGACGTTATTTTTGCAGTCGGCGTCCGCTTTGACGATCGTACCACCAACAATTTGGCTAAGTATTGCCCGAACGCCACGGTGCTGCATATTGATATCGATCCCACGTCGATCTCCAAGACCGTCCCGGCAGATGTGCCGATCGTCGGCGACGCGCGCCAGGTGCTTGACCAGATGTTTGATCTGCTTGAGCAGGAAGAGAGCCAGCAACCGCTGGATGAGATCCGCGACTGGTGGCAGCAGATCGAACAGTGGCGTTCCCGTCACTGTCTGCAATACGACACGCAAAGCGGCAAGATCAAACCGCAGGCGGTGATTGAGGCTATCTGGCGCCTGACCAATGGTGATGCTTACGTGACTTCCGACGTTGGACAGCATCAGATGTTCGCCGCGCTCTATTATCCATTCGATAAACCACGGCGTTGGATTAACTCCGGCGGCCTCGGCACGATGGGCTTTGGCCTGCCAGCGGCACTGGGCGTGAAGATGGCGCTACCGCAAGAAACCGTTATCTGCGTGACCGGCGATGGCAGCATCCAGATGAACATTCAGGAGCTTTCCACCGCCCTGCAGTATGAACTGCCGGTGCTGGTGCTGAACCTGAATAACCGCTACCTCGGAATGGTAAAGCAGTGGCAGGATATGCTCTATTCTGGCCGCCATTCGCAGTCCTATATGGAATCGCTGCCGGACTTCGTTCGCGTCGCCGAGGCTTATGGCCACGTTGGTATTCGTATCAGCGAGCCGCAAGAGCTGGAAGCGAAGCTGGCGGATGCCCTGGAGCAGGTGCGTAATAATCGTCTGGTGTTCGTTGATGTTACGGTTGATGGTAGCGAGCATGTTTATCCCATGCAGATCCGCGGCGGCGGCATGGACGAAATGTGGTTGAGCAAAACGGAGAGAACCTGATTATGCGCCGGATATTATCTGTATTACTGGAGAACGAATCGGGAGCATTATCCCGGGTGATCGGCCTCTTTTCGCAGCGCGGCTACAATATTGAAAGCCTGACGGTAGCGCCAACCGACGATCCGACGTTGTCCCGCATGACCATCCAGACGGTGGGCGACGAAAAAGCCATTGAGCAGATTGAAAAGCAATTACATAAGCTGGTGGACGTGCTGCGGGTCAGCGAACTGGGTCAAGGCTCCCACGTCGAACGTGAAATCATGCTGGTGAAAGTGCAAGCCAGCGGTTATGGCCGCGAAGAGGTGAAACGCAACACCGAGATCTTCCGCGGGCAGATTATTGACGTCACGCCATCTATTTATACCGTGCAGTTGGCCGGAACCAGCGATAAGCTGGATGCGTTCCTGGCTTCTTTACGCGATGTCGCGCGCATTGTTGAAGTGGCGCGATCCGGAGTAGTCGGCCTGTCGCGCGGCGATAAAATCATGCGCTAACCCCTGACAAACTGACGTAAAAACAGCCCGACACGAACTGTCGGGTTATTTTTTTGCGAATTCCGTAGGAACTGTGGACGAAAGCGGTTGCCGCGCTATCTATTCTGCGTTTAGATGTTATAAAAATGGAACTCTATACTCTAATGAGTATGTCTATTTAATGGTTGTTTTTTGTACTTCTTACCCAAGGGGCAATTGTGAAACTGGATGAAATCGCCCGGCTGGCCGGTGTTTCAAGAACCACCGCGAGCTATGTGATTAATGGCAAAGCGAAGCAGTATCGCGTCAGCGATAAAACGGTCGAGAAGGTGATGGCGGTGGTGCGCGAGCACAACTACCACCCGAATGCGGTCGCTGCTGGCCTGCGCGCAGGACGCACGCGTTCAATCGGTCTGGTGATCCCGGATCTCGAAAATACCAGTTATACCCGTATTGCGAACTATCTGGAGCGCCAGGCGCGTCAGCGCGGCTACCAGTTGCTGATCGCCTGCTCGGAAGATCAGCCGGATAACGAAATGCGCTGTATTGAGCATCTGCTGCAGCGTCAGGTGGATGCAATTATCGTTTCGACTTCGCTGCCGCCGGAGCACCCGTTCTATCAGCGCTGGGCGAACGATCCTTTCCCGATTGTCGCGCTCGACCGCGCGCTCGATCGTGAACACTTTACCAGCGTCGTCGGCGCCGATCAGGACGACGCCGAGATGCTTGCCGCCGAGCTGCGCAAATTTCCCGGTGACCGAGTGCTCTATCTGGGAGCGCTGCCGGAGCTGTCAGTGAGCTTCCTGCGCGAGCAGGGGTTCCGTTCAGCCTGGAAAGACGACCCGCGCGAGGTGAACTTCCTCTATGCCAACAGCTATGAACGCGAAGCTGCGGCCCAGCTGTTTGAACGGTGGCTGGAAACGCATCCAATGCCGCAACTGCTGTTTACCACCTCTTTCCCGCTGCTGCAGGGGGTGATGGATGTCACGCTGCGCCGTGAGGGCAAACTGCCATCTGAGCTGGCCATCGCCACCTTCGGTGATAACGAACTGCTCGACTTCCTGCAGTGCCCGGTGCTGGCGGTCGCGCAGCGTCATCGCGACGTTGCCGAGCGCGTTTTAGAGATTGTACTGGCAAGCCTGGATGAACCACGTAAGCCGAAACCGGGCTTAAGTCGTATACGTCGTAACCTCTATCATCGCGGAAGTTTGAATCGTCGCTGATTCATTTGCGAAAAAAGGTTAAGATTCTTCGTAGGTTATTCGCCAGATGGATCAGCATCTGGCGATATTCCATACAATTTACGTAGAGATTCGTAAATCTATTCGCTTTCAGACAAATCCCTAAACTTCTTTACGCCTTATTTTGTTTTATTCTGGAGCAGGCTTTTCTTGTATCCAAATGGTGCAAGAAAAAGCGCAGCGGCATTAATTTGAATTGTTTTGTTACATTCTTCGTAATAATTGCTGAATTAACAATCGCTTTATCCCACCTTCCCCGCCGCTGAGAGCGTCAGGCCGCGGCACAAGTGCTTCTCCGTCCACAACAGGCACTGTTAACGGACATCAGAATGACCTAAAATGCCGCTCGCGTCGCAAACTGACACTTTATATTTTCCCGCTGAAGATATTTTGTCGTTTTTAACTGTTACGGGTTTGTTGGTTATTTTCTTACACGTATTCATAACGTTAATTTGCCTCGTTTGTTGGTGATTTATTCATCAGGGCTAATATCGGCTGTAAATAATGGGTTTTTGCGCTCCGTTGGCATTAGTGCTGGCTTGACAAGCTTTTCCTCCGCTCCGTAAACTCCTTTAGGTGGGAATTTGTGGGGTAAAGTGGCGAAAAGGGGTGAGGCTGGCATGTTCCGTGGAGCAACGTTAGTCAATCTCGACAGTAAAGGCCGTTTGGCCGTACCGACGCGCTACCGCGACGGGCTGATCGAGGATGCTTCTGGTCAAATGGTATGCACCATTGACATTCATCACCCGTGCCTGCTGCTTTATCCTTTGCCTGAATGGGAAATCATCGAGCAAAAATTGTCGCGTTTGTCGAGCATGAATCCCGTTGAGCGGCGCGTACAGCGCCTGCTTTTGGGGCATGCCAGCGAATGTCAGATGGATAGCGCCGGACGATTGCTAATCGCGCCGGTGCTGCGGCAACATGCCGGGCTGACAAAAGAAGTGATGCTGGTCGGACAGTTTAATAAATTTGAACTGTGGGATGAAACGACCTGGTATCAACGGGTCAAGGAAGATATCGACGCTGAGCAGTCCGCTACCGGTGAACTGTCGGAGCGCCTGCAGGATTTGTCTTTATAAAATGATGGAAAATTTTAAACATACTACGGTACTTCTGGATGAAGCCGTTAACGGCCTGAATATTCGTCCAAATGGTATCTACATTGATGGAACCTTTGGCCGCGGTGGTCACTCGCGTCTGATCCTCTCCCAACTGGGGGCGGAAGGGCGCCTGCTGGCAATCGATCGCGACCCGACGGCTATTGCCGTTGCGCAAACCATCGATGACCCACGCTTTTCCATCGTACATGGTCCTTTCTCGCAGCTGGCTGACTACGTCGCCGAGCGCAATCTTACCGGCAAGATCGACGGTATTCTTCTCGATCTTGGCGTTTCTTCACCGCAGCTGGACGACGCGGAACGCGGGTTCTCCTTTATGCGCGATGGTCCGCTGGACATGCGCATGGATCCGACTCGCGGTCAGTCCGCCGCCGAATGGTTACAGACCGCCGAAGAAGCCGACATCGCCTGGGTAATCAAAACCTTTGGCGAGGAGCGTTTCGGTAAACGTATCGCGCGCGCGATCGTTGAGCGTAACCGCATTGAGCCGATGACCCGTACCAAAGAGCTGGCGGAAGTTATCGCGGCGGCAACGCCGGTGAAAGATAAGCACAAACATCCCGCGACCCGTACCTTCCAGGCGGTGCGCATCTGGGTGAACAGTGAACTGGAGGAGATAGAGCAGGCGCTAAAAAGCTCGCTCGGCGTGCTGGCCCCCGGTGGTCGGCTGTCGATTATCAGTTTCCATTCGCTGGAAGACCGCATTGTGAAGCGCTTTATGCGTGAGCAAAGCCGCGGTCCGCAGGTTCCAGCAGGGATCCCGATGACTGAAGAGCAGCTCAGGAAACTGGGCGGCCGTCAGTTGCGAGCACTAGGCAAGTTGATGCCGGGCGAAGAAGAGGTGGCAGAGAATCCACGCGCCCGTAGTTCAGTGCTGCGTATCGCAGAGAGGACGAACGCATGATCGGCAGAGTGACAGTAGCCTTAAGCAAAGTTAAAGGATCGTTAGGAAGCAACGAGCGCCATGCCTTGCCTGGCGTTATCGGGGACGATCTTCTGCGGTTTGGGAAGCTGCCACTCTGCCTGTTCATTTGCATCATCATAACGGCAGTGACCGTGGTGACGACGGCGCACCATACCCGTCTGTTAACCGCGCAGCGTGAACAATTGGTTCTGGAGCGTGACGCTCTGGATATTGAATGGCGCAACCTGATCCTCGAAGAGAACGCCCTTGGCGATCACAGTCGGGTTGAGCGGATCGCGACAGAGAAGTTGCAGATGCAACACGTTGATCCATCACAAGAAAATATAGTGGTACAGAAATAAGGATTATTGCGACGCATGAAAGCAGCGCCGAAAACGCCAAAAGCAAAACGTCAGGAAGAACAGGCCAACTTTATTAGTTGGCGTTTTGCGTTGCTGTGCGGATGTATTTTAATCGCTCTCGCCTTCCTGCTTGGCCGCGTCGCGTGGCTGCAGGTGGTGAGCCCGGATATGCTGGTGCGTCAGGGAGATATGCGTTCCCTTCGTGTGCAGGAAGTGTCAACCGCGCGCGGCATGATTACCGACCGCTCCGGCCGCCCGCTGGCGGTCAGCGTGCCGGTAAAAGCCATCTGGGCCGACCCGAAAGAGCTGCATGATGCCGGAGGCGTGACGCTCGATAACCGCTGGAAAGCGTTAGCCGATGCGCTGAACATGCCGCTGGACCAGCTGGCATCGCGCATCAACAGCAACCCGCGGATGCGTTTTATCTATCTGGCGCGTCAGGTGAACCCTGACATGGCTGACTACATCAAAAAACTGAAGCTGCCGGGGATTCATCTGCGTGAGGAGTCTCGCCGTTACTATCCGTCAGGCGAAGTAACCGCTCACCTCATTGGCTTCACCAACGTCGATAGCCAGGGGATTGAAGGGGTTGAGAAAAGCTTTGATAAGTGGCTGACCGGCCAGCCGGGCGAGCGTATCGTGCGTAAAGACCGCTATGGTCGCGTGATCGAAGACATTTCTTCCACCGACAGCCAGGCGGCGCATAACCTCGCGCTGAGCATCGACGAGCGCCTGCAGGCGCTGGTATATCGCGAACTGAATAATGCGGTGGCGTTCAACAAAGCGGAATCAGGCACCGCCGTTTTGGTTGACGTCAACACCGGTGAAGTGCTGGCGATGGCGAATAGCCCGTCGTACAACCCGAATAATTTCGCGGGTACGTCCAAAGATACCATGCGTAACCGCGCCATCACCGACGTATTCGAACCGGGTTCAACGGTCAAACCGATGGTGGTGATGACGGCGCTGCAGCGCGGCATCGTCAATGAAAATACCGTGCTGAACACCATTCCATATCGAATTAACGGCCACGAAATCAAAGACGTGGCGCGCTATAGCGAATTAACCCTGACCGGGGTGCTACAGAAGTCGAGTAACGTCGGCGTTTCTAAGCTGGCGTTAGCGATGCCGTCCTCAGCGTTAGTAGATACTTACTCACGTTTTGGGCTTGGAAAGGCGACCAATTTGGGGTTGGTCGGAGAACGCAGTGGCTTATATCCTCAAAAACAACGGTGGTCTGACATAGAGAGGGCCACCTTTTCTTTCGGCTACGGGCTAATGGTAACTCCGTTACAGTTAGCGCGAGTCTACGCAACGATTGGCAGCTACGGCATCTATCGCCCGCTGTCGATTACCAAAGTTGATCCACCGGTTCCGGGCGAGCGCGTGTTCCCGGAATCACTGGTTCGTACCGTCGTTCATATGATGGAAAGCGTGGCGCTGCCCGGCGGCGGCGGCGTGAAAGCGGCGATCAAAGGCTATCGCATCGCGATTAAAACCGGTACGGCGAAAAAAGTGGGGCCGGATGGCCGCTACATCAACAAATATATTGCTTACACCGCAGGCGTTGCGCCCGCCAGCCATCCGCGTTTCGCGCTGGTGGTGGTGATCAACGACCCGCAGGCAGGTAAATACTACGGTGGCGCCGTTTCCGCGCCGGTATTCGGTGCCATCATGGGCGGCGTATTACGCACCATGAACGTCGAACCGGATGCGCTGGCAACGGGCGAAAAAAGTGAATTTGTGATTAATCAAGGCGAGGGAACAGGTGGCAGATCGTAATTTGCGCGACCTTCTCGCTCCGTGGGTGCCAAATGCGCCGGAGCGAATTCTGCGAGAGATGACGCTGGACAGCCGCGTGGCGGCGTCCGGCGACCTCTTTGTCGCGGTACAGGGTCATCAGGCGGACGGGCGTCGTTATATCCCGCAGGCGATAGCGCAAGGTGTTGCTGCCATTATTGCTGAGGCGCAGGGCGAGGCCGCAGACGGCGAAGTTCGCGAGATGCACGGCGTGCCGGTCATCTACCTGAGCCAACTGAACGAGCGGTTATCCGCGCTGGCCGGGCGTTTTTACCAACAACCTTCGCAGCAGATGCGTCTGGTGGGCGTCACTGGTACTAACGGTAAAACCACGACTACGCAGCTGTTGGCGCAGTGGGCAAAGCTGCTCGGCGAAACCAGCGCGGTGATGGGTACCGTCGGTAACGGCCTGCTGGATAAAGTGGTGCCGACCGAAAACACCACCGGCTCTGCGGTCGATGTTCAGCACGTGCTTTCCGGCCTGGTAGGGCAGGGGGCGACTTTCGGCGCGATGGAAGTCTCTTCTCACGGGCTGGTTCAGCATCGCGTGGCGGCGCTGCAGTTTGCCGCCTCGGTGTTTACCAACCTGAGCCGTGACCACCTCGACTACCATGGCGACATGGAACATTACGAAGCGGCGAAATGGCTGCTCTATTCCACCCACCATTGCGGCCAGGCCATTGTTAACGCTGACGATGAAGTCGGGCGTCGCTGGCTGGCGAAACTGCCGGATGCGGTGGCGGTGTCGATGGAAGATCATATCAATCCGAACTGCCACGGCCGCTGGCTGAAGGCGACCGCGGTCAACTATCACGACAGCGGCGCGACCATTCAGTTTGACTCGAGCTGGGGCAAGGGCGAAATCGAAAGCCGCCTGATGGGCGCCTTTAACGTCAGCAACCTGCTGCTGGCGCTGGCGACGCTGCTGGCGCTGGGCTATCCGTTGGCGGATCTGCTGAAAACCTCTTCGCGTTTACAGCCGGTGTGCGGCCGTATGGAAGTGTTCAGCGCGCCGGGCAAACCGACCGTGGTGGTTGATTACGCCCATACGCCTGACGCGCTGGAAAAAGCGCTGCAGGCCGCGCGTCTGCACTGCAGCGGCAAGCTGTGGTGCGTCTTCGGCTGCGGCGGCGACCGCGACAAAGGTAAACGCCCGCTGATGGGCGCTATCGCGGAAGAGTTTGCCGATATCGTGGTCGTGACTGACGATAACCCACGTACCGAAGAACCGCGGGCGATTATCAATGACATTCTGACTGGCATGCTTGATGCCGGGCAGGTGAAGGTGATGGAAGGCCGCGCGGAAGCGGTGACCGGCGCGGTGATGCAGGCGAAAGCGAACGACGTTGTGCTGGTAGCGGGCAAAGGCCACGAAGACTATCAGATCGTCGGTAACCGCCGTCTGGATTATTCCGACCGCGTTACCGTTGCGCGTCTGCTGGGAGCGGTAGCATGATTCGCTTTACATTAAGCCAGCTCGCCGAGATCACCCGCGGCGAACTGCAGGGTAGCGATATCGCTATCGATGACGTGACGTCCGATACCCGCAAAGTCACGGCAGGTTGCCTGTTTGTGGCGCTGAAGGGCGAGCGATTCGACGCGCATGATTTTGCCGAACAAGCGAAAGCGGCGGGCGCAGGCGCGCTGCTGGTTAGCCGCCCGCTGGCCTGCGATTTACCGCAGGTGGTGGTGAAAGATACCCGTCTGGCTTTCGGCGAGTTAGCGGCCTGGGTGCGTCAGCAGGTGCCGACCCGCGTCGTTGCGCTCACCGGTTCGTCCGGTAAGACCTCGGTGAAAGAGATGACCGCGGCGATCCTCAGTCAGTGCGGCAACACGCTGTATACCGCCGGTAATCTGAACAACGATATCGGGGTTCCGATGACGTTGCTGCGTCTGAATAAAGATCACCAGTATGCGGTGATTGAACTCGGCGCCAACCATCAGGGCGAAATCGCCTGGACCGTCAGCCTGACGCGTCCGGAAGCAGCGCTGGTCAACAACCTCGCCGCCGCGCACCTCGAAGGGTTCGGCTCGCTGGCGGGCGTGGCTAAGGCGAAGGGCGAAATCTTTACCGGTCTGCCGCAAAACGGCATCGCGATTTTGAATGCCGACAACAATGACTGGCTGAACTGGCAGAGCGTGATTGGCGATCGCAAAGTGTGGCGCTTCTCGCCGAACGCGGCGAACAGCGACTTCACGGCGACCAACGTGCATATCACCAGTCATGGTACCGAATTTACGCTGCAGACCCCGTTCGGCAACATCGACGTACTGCTGCCGCTGCCGGGGCGCCATAACATCGCTAACGCGCTGGCGGCAACATCGCTGGCGATGGCGGTCGGCGCCGATATGGCCGCGGTGAAAACCGGGCTGGCGCAGCTGCAAGCGGTGCCGGGACGTCTGTTCCCGATTCAACTGGCGGAAAACCAGCTGTTGCTGGATGACTCCTACAACGCCAACGTCGGTTCGATGACCGCCGCGGTACAGGTGCTGGCGGAAATGCCGGGCTTCCGGGCGATGGTGGTCGGCGATATGGCGGAGCTCGGCGCGGAAAGCGCGGCCTGTCATCGCGAAGTGGGCGAAGCGGCGAAAGCGGCGGGGCTGGATTGCGTCCTCAGCGTCGGTTCCCTGAGCGCGGATATCAGCAGCGCCAGCGGCGTGGGCGAACATTTTAACGATAAAGCCGCCGTGGTAGCTCGCCTGCGCGAGCTGCTGGCAGAGCATAAAATCATGACCATTTTAGTGAAGGGTTCACGTAGTGCCGCTATGGAAGAGGTAGTACGCGCATTACAGGAGATTGCGACATGTTAGTATGGCTGGCCGAACATCTGGTCAAATATTATTCCGGCTTTAACGTCTTTTCCTATCTGACGTTTCGCGCCATCGTCAGCCTGCTGACCGCGCTGTTCATCTCTCTGTGGATGGGCCCGCGCATGATCGCCCGTCTGCAAAAACTGTCCTTTGGTCAGGTCGTTCGTAACGACGGCCCGGAGTCCCACTTCAGCAAACGCGGTACCCCAACCATGGGCGGGATCATGATCCTCACCGCGATTACCGTTTCCGTCCTGCTGTGGGCTTATCCGTCCAATCCATACGTCTGGTGCGTGCTGACGGTATTAATCGGCTACGGCATCATCGGGTTTGTCGATGATTACCGTAAAGTCGTGCGCAAAGACACCAAGGGCCTGATTGCCCGCTGGAAGTATTTCTGGATGTCGGTGATTGCGCTGGGCGTAGCGTTCGCGCTGTATCTGGCGGGGAAAGACACCCCGGCGACCGAGCTGGTAGTGCCGTTCTTTAAAGACGTGATGCCGCAGCTGGGACTGTTTTACATCCTGCTGGCTTACTTCGTCATCGTCGGCACCGGCAATGCGGTCAACCTGACCGACGGCCTCGACGGCCTGGCGATTATGCCGACCGTCTTCGTCGCCGCCGGCTTTGCGCTGGTGGCGTGGGCCACCGGGAACATGAACTTCGCCAACTACCTGCATATTCCTTATCTGCGTCACGCCGGCGAGCTGGTTATCGTCTGCACGGCGATTGTCGGCGCGGGCCTGGGTTTCCTGTGGTTCAACACCTACCCGGCGCAGGTCTTTATGGGGGACGTCGGTTCGCTGGCGCTCGGCGGCGCGCTGGGCATTATCGCCGTACTGCTGCGCCAGGAATTCCTGCTGGTGATTATGGGCGGCGTTTTCGTCGTGGAAACCCTGTCGGTTATCCTGCAGGTCGGCTCGTTCAAGCTGCGCGGCCAGCGCATCTTCCGTATGGCGCCGATTCACCACCACTATGAACTGAAAGGCTGGCCGGAACCGCGCGTTATCGTGCGCTTCTGGATTATTTCGCTGATGCTGGTGCTGATTGGCCTGGCGACGCTGAAGGTACGTTAATCATGGCAGATTATCAGGGTAAAAAAGTCGTCATTATTGGGCTGGGTATGACCGGCCTGTCATGCGTGGACTTTTTCATGGCGCGCGGCGTAACCCCGCGCGTGATGGATACCCGCGTCGCCCCAGCCGGGCTTGATAAGCTGCCGGAAGCCGTTGAGCGCCACGTGGGCGGTCTTAACGACGATTGGCTGCTGGCGGCGGATCTGATCGTCGCAAGCCCCGGGATTGCCCTTGCGCACCCTTCACTGAGCGCCGCGGCCGACGCTGGCGTGGAAATCGTCGGCGATATCGAGCTGTTTTGCCGCGAGGCGCAGGCGCCGATTATCGCCATTACCGGCTCTAACGGAAAAAGCACCGTCACTACCCTGGTGGGCGAGATGGCGAAGGCGGCGGGCGTGAACGTCGGCGTTGGCGGCAATATCGGCCTGCCGGCGCTGATGCTGCTGGATCCGGCGCGCGAACTGTACGTGCTTGAACTTTCCAGCTTCCAGCTGGAGACGACCTCCAGCCTGAAAGCCGTCGCGGCAACCATCCTCAACGTGACTGAGGACCATATGGACCGCTATCCGCTGGGGCTGCAGCAGTATCGCGCGGCGAAACTGCGGGTCTATGAAAATGCTAAAACCTGCGTGGTGAATGCCGATGACGCGCTGACTATGCCGGTACGCGGCGCTGACGAACGCTGCGTCAGCTTCGGCGTCGATGTTGGCGACTATCACCTTAACCGCCAGCAGGGCGAAACCTGGCTGCGGGTGAAGGGTGAGAAAGTGCTGAACGTGAAGGAAATGACCATCAGCGGTCAGCACAACTACAGCAATGCCCTGGCGGCGCTGGCGCTGGCGGATGCCGCGGGCTTGCCGCGCGCCAGTAGCCTGAAGGCGCTGACCACCTTCACCGGCCTGGCCCACCGTTTCCAGCTGGCGCTGGAGCATAACGGCGTGCGTTGGATCAATGACTCCAAGGCGACCAACGTCGGCAGTACCGAGGCGGCGCTGAACGGCCTGCATCTCGACGGCACGCTGTATCTGCTGTTGGGCGGCGACGGTAAATCCGCCGACTTCACGCCGCTGAAACGCTATCTTGGCGGCGATAACGTTCGTCTGTACTGCTTCGGCCGCGACGGCGCTCAACTGGCGGCGCTGCGTCCGGAAATCGCGGTGCAAACCGAAACCATGGAACAGGCGATGCGGCAGATCGCTTCGCAGGTCAAATCAGGCGATATGGTCTTACTGTCGCCAGCCTGCGCGAGCCTGGACCAGTTTAAAAACTTTGAACAACGGGGTGATGTCTTTACCCGTCTGGCGAAGGAGTTAGGTTGATGCGTTTCTCTCTCCCACGCCTGAAAATGCCACAGCTGGGCCTGCCCCGGTTGAAGCTGCCGCGACTGCCGGGGATGTTTATTTTTGCCTGGCTGTTCGCCGCGCTGAAAGGTTGGGTGATGGGCTCGCGCCCGAAAGATAACGATAGCCTGGTCATGTATGACCGGATGCTGCTGTGGCTGACCTTCGGCCTGGCGGCGATCGGTTTTATCATGGTGACCTCGGCATCAATGCCGGTCGGACAGCGTCTGGCGAACGATCCGTTCCTGTTTGCTAAGCGTGATGGTCTGTACATTGTGCTGGCCTTCGCGCTGGCGATGATTACGCTCCGTCTGCCGATGGAGTTCTGGCAGCGCCACAGTACCGCGATGCTGATCGCCTCGATTGTGATGCTGCTAATCGTCCTGGTGGTGGGGAGCTCGGTTAACGGCGCCTCGCGTTGGATCGCGCTCGGGCCGCTGCGTATTCAGCCAGCGGAGTTCACCAAGCTATCGCTGTTCTGCTACATCGCCAACTATCTGGTGCGTAAAGCGGATGAGGTGCGTAACAACCTGCGCGGCTTCTTAAAGCCGATGGGCGTGATTTTTGTGCTGGCGATTCTGCTGCTGGCGCAGCCTGACCTCGGTACGGTGGTTGTGTTGTTCGTGACCACGCTGGCGATGTTGTTCCTGGCCGGCGCCAAGCTCTGGCAGTTTATCGCCATTATCGGCATGGGGATCTCGGCGGTGGTGCTGCTGATCCTCGCCGAACCGTATCGTATTCGCCGCGTCACTTCCTTCTGGAACCCGTGGGAAGACCCGTTTGGCAGCGGCTATCAGCTGACCCAATCGCTGATGGCCTTTGGTCGCGGCGAGATGTGGGGACAGGGCCTCGGCAACTCGGTGCAGAAACTGGAGTATTTACCTGAAGCGCACACCGACTTTATCTTCGCCATTATCGGCGAAGAACTCGGTTATATCGGTGTGGTACTCGCGCTTTTAATGGTATTCTTCGTCGCCTTTCGCGCCATGTCGATTGGTCGCAAAGCGCTGGAGATTGACCACCGCTTCTCCGGCTTCCTGGCCTGTGCAATCGGCGTGTGGTTTAGCTTCCAGGCGTTGGTTAACGTCGGGGCGGCGGCGGGGATGCTGCCGACCAAAGGTCTGACCCTGCCATTGATTAGTTATGGTGGTTCCAGTCTGCTGATTATGTCGACGGCCATTATGTTTTTATTGCGAATTGATTATGAAACGCGCCTCGAGAAAGCGCAGGCGTTTACACGGGGTGTTCGATGAGCGGTCAGGAAAAGCGGTTAATGGTGATGGCGGGCGGCACTGGCGGACACGTGTTCCCGGGGCTGGCGGTCGCGCACCATTTAATGGACCAGGGCTGGCAGGTTCGCTGGCTGGGCACCGCCGATCGTATGGAAGCGGATTTAGTGCCGAAACACGGCATTGATATCGATTTTATCCGCATCTCCGGCCTGCGTGGCAAAGGGCTAAAAGCGCAACTGTTAGCGCCGGTGCGGATCTTCAACGCCTGGCGGCAGGCGCGGGCGATCATGAAGCGTTTCCAGCCGGATGTGGTGCTGGGCATGGGCGGTTATGTTTCCGGGCCTGGCGGTCTGGCGGCATGGTCGCTCGGGATCCCTGTGGTGCTGCATGAACAAAACGGCATTGCAGGCCTGACCAATAAATGGCTGGCGAAGATTGCGAAGAAAGTGATGCAGGCGTTTCCCGGCGCCTTCCCGCATGCAGATGTCGTCGGGAATCCGGTGCGTACTGACGTTCTCGCGCTACCGCTGCCGGGACAGCGTCTGGTGGGGCGGCAGGGGCCGATTCGCGTGCTGGTGGTTGGCGGCTCCCAAGGCGCGCGCGTACTGAACCAGACTATGCCGCAGGTGGCCGCGAAGCTTGGCGATGCGGTGACTATCTGGCATCAGAGCGGGAAAGGCGGCATGGATACCGTGCGCCAGGCGTACGCCGCCGCCGGTCAGCCGCAGCATAAAGTGACTGAGTTTATTGATGATATGGCGGCAGCCTATGCCTGGGCCGATGTAGTTGTTTGTCGTTCCGGCGCGCTGACGGTCAGCGAAATCGCCGCCGCAGGTTTACCGGCATTGTTCGTCCCGTTCCAGCACAAAGATCGTCAGCAGTACTGGAATGCGCTGCCGCTGGAAAAAGCCGGCGCGGCGAAAATTCTCGAACAACCCGAGTTCACGGCGGATGCTGTGGCGGCCACCCTGGCCGGTTGGGATCGGGAAACCCTGATGGATATGGCGGAACGAGCGCGTGGCGCTTCGATTCCGGATGCTACCGAGCGGGTAGCGGAAGAGGTCAGCGCCGTAGCTTTGGCGCGCTAATCGCGGTGATTTTCACCGCCCGAATAAAGAAGTTGATGGCGTAAAGAATGAATACACAAGATTTGGCAAAACTGCGTTCCATAGTGCCCGAGATGCGTCGCGTCCGGCACATTCACTTTGTCGGCATCGGCGGTGCCGGTATGGGCGGTATTGCCGAAGTGTTGGCGAATGAAGGCTACCAGATTAGCGGCTCCGATCTCGCGCCGAATCCGGTAACTCAGCAATTGTCGCAGCTTGGCGCCACCATTTATTTCAACCATCGCCCGGAAAACGTGCGCGATGCCAGCGTTGTCGTGGTGTCCAGCGCGATCTCCGCGGATAACCCGGAAATCGTCGCCGCGCACGAAGCGCGCATTCCGGTGATCCGCCGCGCGGAAATGCTGGCGGAACTCATGCGTTTCCGTCACGGGATTGCGATTGCCGGTACGCACGGCAAAACCACGACCACTGCGATGGTATCCAGCATTTACGCCGAAGCCGGCCTCGATCCGACCTTCGTCAACGGTGGGCTGGTGAAGGCGGCGGGCGTACATGCCCGTCTTGGCCATAGCCGCTACCTGATTGCGGAAGCGGATGAGAGCGATGCGTCGTTCCTGCATCTGCAGCCGATGGTCGCCATTGTGACCAACATCGAAGCCGATCATATGGATACCTATCATGGCGACTTCGAGAACCTGAAGCAGACCTTTATTAACTTCCTGCACAATCTGCCGTTCTACGGGCGCGCGGTGATGTGCGTGGATGACCCGGTGATTCGTGAACTGCTGCCGCGCGTCGGCCGCCAAATCACCACCTATGGTTTTAGCGATGACGCCGACGTACGCATTGAAGAGTATCGTCAGGTCGGCGCGCAGGGCCATTTCCGCCTGGTACGCCAGGATAAAGAGGTCATGCAGGTGATGCTGAACGCGCCGGGTCGCCACAATGCGCTCAACGCTGCCGCGGCCGTTGCCGTCGCGACGGAAGAGGGCATTGAAGACGAGGCGATTCTGCGCGCGCTGGAGAGTTTCCAGGGCACCGGCCGCCGTTTCGACTTCCTTGGCGAATATCCGCTGGCGGAAGTCAACGGCAAGAGCGGTAGCGCGATGCTAATTGACGATTACGGCCATCATCCGACGGAAGTTGACGCCACTATCAAAGCGGCGCGTGCCGGCTGGCCGGATAAAAATCTGGTGATGGTATTCCAGCCGCACCGTTATACCCGTACTCGCGATCTGTACGATGATTTCGCCAACGTGCTGACCCAGGTTGATGCGCTGCTGATGCTGGATGTGTATCCGGCGGGCGAAGCGCCGATCCCAGGCGCCGATAGCCGCTCGCTGTGCCGCACGATCCGCGGTCGCGGCAAAGTTGACCCGATTCTGGTTTCCGATCCGGCGCAGGCCGCGGAGATGCTGGCATCGGTATTGACCGGCGACGATCTGGTGCTGGTGCAGGGCGCCGGCAACATAGGAAAAATCGCACGTCACCTGGCTGAAATCAAACTGGTACCGCAAAAAACGGAGGAGGACCGACATGGCTGATAAAATCGCGGTTCTCTTCGGCGGAACCTCCGCTGAACGTGAAGTCTCGCTGAATTCAGGCGCTGCGGTGTTGGCCGGGCTGCGTGAAGGCGGGGTGGATGCTCACCCGGTCGATCCGCGCGACGTTGATATCACCCAGTTGAAGAACATGGGCTTTAAGAAAGCGTTTATTGCCCTGCACGGGCGCGGCGGCGAAGATGGCACGCTGCAAGGCCTTCTGGAGCTCATTCAACTGCCGTACACCGGCAGCGGCGTAATGGCTTCCGCTATTTCTATGGATAAGCTGCGCAGTAAATTACTGTGGCAGGGAGCGGGATTACCGGTCGCGCCGTGGGTTGCATTGACCCGCGCGCAGTTCAACGCAGGACTTTCTGCTGGCGTTTCTGAGCAGATTGCGGCGCTGGGGCTGCCGGTTATCATCAAGCCGAGCCGCGAAGGGTCCAGCGTCGGCATGTCGAAAGTTAGCGAAAGTTGTGCAATGCAGGATGCATTGGCGCTGGCTTTTCAGCATGATGATGAAGTTCTGATTGAGAAATGGCTCAGTGGCCCGGAATTTACCGTCGCTATCGTCGGTGAAGAAATTTTACCGTCAATTCGTATCCAGGCGGCTGGAACCTTCTATGATTATGAGGCGAAGTATCTCTCTGATGAGACGCAATATTTCTGCCCTGGTTTTGAGGAACCCGCCCGCGAGTCAGAAATCCAGAGCCTGGTGCTTAAAGCCTGGAATGTTCTGGGTTGCAAAGGATGGGGACGTATTGATGTGATGCTGGACAGCGATGGCCAGTTTTATCTGCTGGAAGCGAACACCTCACCGGGGATGACCAGCCATAGTCTGGTGCCGATGGCGGCCCGTCAGGCGGGGATGAGCTTCTCGCAGCTTGTTGTACGAATTCTGGACCTGGCGGGGTGATATGTCGCAGGCGGCGCTGAATACGCGGAACCAGGAAGAAGAATCGATTGCTTCTTCGCGTCGGAATAATGGAACCCGGCTGGCAGGGATCGTTTTCCTGCTGGCGGTGTTGTGTACCGTGTTGGTCAGCGGATGGATGGTTCTTGGTTGGATGGAAGATGCGCAGCGTCTGCCGTTGTCGAAAATGGTCGTCACCGGCGAACGTCACTACACGCGTAACGATGATATCCGTCAGGCTATTCTGGCGTTGGGCTCGCCGGGCACCTTTATGACTCAGGATGTCAACATCATCCAGAGCCAAATTGAGCGCCTGCCGTGGATTAAACAGGCGAGCGTAAGAAAACAATGGCCCGATGAATTGAAGATTCATCTGGTTGAATATGTGCCGATTGCGCGCTGGAATGATCAACATATGGTAGACGTCGAAGGAAATTCTTTCAGCGTGCCGGCGGATCGTACCAGCAAACAGAACTTACCGATGTTATACGGCCCGGAAGGCAGCGAAAATGAAGTGCTGCAGGGATACCGCGACATGGGACAGGTGCTGGCAAAGAATAAGTTCACGTTGAAAGTGGCGGCAATGACCGCGCGTCGCTCCTGGCAGTTGACGCTTAATAACGATATTAAGCTCAACCTTGGCCGCGGCGACACCATGAAACGGCTTCAGCGCTTTATGGAACTCTACCCGGTTCTTCAGCAGCAGGCACAGACCGACGGCAAACGGATAAGCTACGTTGATTTGCGCTATGACTCGGGTGCGGCGGTAGGTTGGGTACCTGCTCCCGTAGAGGAAAATAATCAACAACAGAATCAGGCACAGGCAGAACAACGATGATCAAGGCGACGGACAGAAAACTGGTAGTTGGACTGGAGATTGGCACCGCGAAGGTTGCCGCTTTAGTAGGGGAAGTTCTGCCCGACGGTATGATTAATATCATTGGCGTGGGCAGTTGCCCATCGCGCGGCATGGATAAAGGCGGGGTGAATGACCTCGAGTCGGTAGTGAAATGCGTACAGCGCGCTATCGACCAGGCTGAACTGATGGCCGATTGCCAGATCTCATCAGTGTATCTGGCGCTTTCAGGTAAGCATATTAGCTGTCAAAATGAGATTGGCATGGTGCCTATCTCCGAAGAAGAGGTGACGCAGGATGACGTGGAAAACGTCGTTCATACCGCGAAATCGGTACGCGTACGCGACGAACATCGCGTACTGCACGTCATCCCGCAGGAATACGCCATCGACTACCAGGAAGGTATTAAAAACCCGGTAGGGTTATCCGGCGTGCGTATGCAGGCGAAGGTACATCTGATTACCTGCCATAACGATATGGCGAAAAACATTGTTAAAGCGGTTGAACGTTGTGGTCTGAAAGTTGACCAACTTATTTTCGCCGGTTTAGCGGCCAGTTATTCCGTATTAACGGAAGACGAACGTGAGCTGGGTGTCTGCGTAGTGGACATCGGCGGTGGTACAATGGATATCGCCGTGTATACCGGCGGCGCGCTGCGTCACACCAAAGTGATCCCTTACGCGGGCAACGTGGTGACCAGCGACATCGCCTATGCCTTCGGTACGCCGCCGAGCGACGCCGAAGCCATCAAGGTTCGTCACGGTTGCGCATTAGGTTCAATCGTCGGTAAAGACGAAAACGTGGAAGTACCGAGCGTGGGCGGACGTCCGCCGCGTAGCCTGCAGCGTCAGACGCTGGCGGAGGTGATTGAACCGCGTTATACCGAACTGCTCAATCTGGTTAATGAAGAAATCCTGCAGCTGCAGGAACAGCTCCGTCAGCAAGGGGTCAAACACCATCTGGCGGCGGGGATTGTTTTAACCGGCGGCGCCGCGCAAATCGAAGGCCTGGCGGCCTGCGCGCAGCGCGTGTTCCATACGCAGGTGCGCATTGGCGCGCCGCTGAACATTACCGGTTTAACGGATTACGCTCAGGAGCCGTATTATTCGACGGCGGTTGGGCTGCTGCACTACGGAAAAGAGTCACATCTCAGTGGTGAAGCAGAAGTCGAAAAACGCGTGACGGCGTCAGTGGGCTCGTGGATTAAGCGACTCAACAGCTGGCTGCGAAAAGAGTTTTAATTTTTTAAGAGAACGCAGACAATTAGCGTTCTCAGGCGACAGGCACAAGACGGAGAGAAACTATGTTTGAACCTATGGAACTGACCAACGACGCGGTGATTAAAGTCATCGGCGTCGGTGGCGGCGGCGGTAATGCCGTTGAACACATGGTGCGCGAGCGCATTGAGGGTGTTGAATTCTTCGCGGTGAACACCGATGCGCAGGCGCTGCGTAAAACGGCTGTTGGCCAGACTATCCAGATCGGTAGCGGTATTACCAAAGGTCTGGGTGCAGGCGCGAACCCGGAAGTTGGCCGTAATGCGGCTGACGAAGACCGTGAAGCGCTGCGCGCTGCGCTTGATGGCGCGGACATGGTCTTTATCGCGGCGGGTATGGGCGGCGGTACCGGTACCGGTGCGGCGCCAGTGGTCGCGGAAGTGGCGAAGGATCTGGGTATCCTGACCGTTGCGGTCGTCACTAAGCCATTTAATTTCGAAGGCAAGAAGCGCATGGCGTTTGCTGAGCAGGGGATCACCGAGCTGTCCAAGCACGTTGACTCACTGATCACCATCCCGAACGACAAGCTGCTGAAAGTACTGGGTCGCGGTATCTCTCTGCTCGACGCTTTTGGCGCGGCAAACGACGTACTGAAAGGCGCGGTGCAGGGTATTGCCGAACTGATTACCCGTCCAGGTCTGATGAACGTCGACTTCGCGGACGTTCGTACCGTGATGTCGGAAATGGGCTACGCAATGATGGGCTCCGGCGTGGCGAGCGGTGAAGACCGTGCGGAAGAAGCGGCTGAAATGGCTATCTCTTCTCCGCTGCTGGAAGATATCGATCTGTCCGGCGCGCGTGGCGTTCTGGTCAACATCACCGCTGGCTTCGACCTGCGTCTGGATGAGTTCGAAACCGTTGGTAACACTATCCGCGCCTTTGCTTCGGATAACGCGACCGTGGTTATCGGTACCTCTCTGGACCCGGATATGAACGACGAGCTGCGCGTAACCGTTGTTGCGACCGGTATCGGTATGGACAAGCGTCCGGAAATTACCCTGGTGACCAACAAACAGGTACAGCAGCCGGTAATGGATCGCTACCAGCAGCACGGTATGGCTCCATTAACTCAAGAGCAGAAACCGGTCGCGAAAGTGGTGAACGACAATACGCCGCAAACCGCGAAAGAGCCGGATTATCTGGATATTCCAGCTTTCCTGCGTAAGCAAGCCGATTAAGAATTGGCTGGAAGTTGGGCATCTGCGCTCTTTGTGCTAAACTGCCCTGCCGAATGTATAGTACACTTCGGTTGGATAGGTAACTTGGCGAGATTATACGATGATCAAACAAAGGACTCTTAAACGTATTGTTCAGGCGACTGGTGTCGGTTTGCATACCGGCAAGAAAGTCACGCTGACTTTACGCCCTGCGCCGGCAAATACCGGGGTCATCTATCGTCGCACCGACTTGAATCCACCGGTTGATTTTCCGGCTGATGCCAAATCTGTGCGTGATACCATGCTCTGTACTTGCCTGGTGAACGAGCATGACGTGCGGATTTCTACAGTCGAGCACTTAAATGCCGCACTGGCTGGCCTGGGCATCGACAACATTATTGTTGAAGTCGATGCGCCGGAAATCCCGATTATGGACGGTAGCGCCGCTCCGTTCGTTTATCTGTTGCTGGATGCCGGCATCGATGAACTGAACAGCGCCAAGAAATTTGTGCGTATCAAAGAGACGGTTCGCGTTGAAGATGGCGACAAATGGGCTGAATTTAAGCCGTATAATGGTTTTTCGTTGGACTTTACCATCGACTTTAACCATCCGGCTATCGACTCCAGCACCCAACGCTATGCGCTGAACTTCTCGGCCGATGCGTTCATGCGTCAGATTAGCCGTGCTCGTACTTTCGGTTTCATGCGTGATATCGAATATCTGCAGTCCCGTGGCCTGTGCCTGGGCGGCAGCTTCGATTGTGCCATCGTTGTTGACGATTATCGCGTACTGAACGAAGACGGTCTGCGCTTTGAAGATGAATTTGTTCGCCACAAAATGCTGGATGCGATCGGTGACCTGTTTATGTGTGGTCACAACATTATCGGCGCATTCACGGCGTTCAAATCCGGTCACGCGTTAAATAACAAACTGCTACAGGCTGTTCTGGCAAAACAGGAAGCCTGGGAGTATGTGACCTTCGAAGACGACGCAAAACTGCCGCTGGCATTCCGCGCACCGTCAATGGTTCTGGCGTAAGCCTGACCATTCAGTAAATTCGACTGGTAACCTGGTACTCTCTCCGTCCAGGGAACCAGTCGTTTTTCTTTTTAGCCTCCCTAAACCGCTTTTCACTGTGTTTCGCTGGCAATAATATGTGCGCGTTCGCTGCTTTATTAAGCGTTTTCCCGCAGCATTAGCGTTCATTCCTGCTGTCTCGGCGCGGTATTAATGTTAGTATTTGGGCGCAAAATTTTTCTCTGGGTTGCTTTATCCTGTCGATTTCAGGCTGTACTGCGAAGACCGCCAATAAAATGGACCGCCTGAAAGGACGCAGGAATACCAACTAAAGGTAAAGAAAGTGAGTGGATTGCTGACGCGTTGGCGACAGTTTGGCAGACGGTATTTTTGGCCGCATCTCCTGTTGGGGATGGTCGCGGCTAGCCTCGGCCTGCCTGCGCTTAACAACAGCCACGAAACCACTACGCCGGCGAAAGCTACGGCCAGCAACCATAATCCGAATAAAGTTAACTTCTCCCAGCTGGCGCTGCTGGAGGCCAATCGTCGGCCGAACTTTACCGTCGACTACTGGCATCAGCATGCGATTCGCACCGTCATTCGCCATCTGTCGTTTGCGATGGCGCCGCAGGCTTTGCCGGTGGCGGAAGAATCATCGCCGCTGCAGGCCCAGCATCTGGCCCTGCTCGATACGCTCAGCGCGCTGCTGACCCAGGACAGCAAACCGCCGGTGGTTATCCGCCAGGCGGCTTATATCCCTTCCTCTTATTCTGCCTTCCGCGTCAGCGCCTGGATAAGCCAGGTAGCGGGGATCCGCGCAGGGCCTCAACGTCTCAGCTGAAAATAAACACGGACCATCCTATTTTTTTGACTCCGCACCGCGGGGCGTTTGAGATTTTATTATGCTAATTAAAATGTTAACTAAAGTGTTCGGTAGCCGTAATGACCGTACGCTGCGTCGTATGCGCAAAGCCGTCAACATCATCAACGGTATGGAACCGGCGATGGAAAAACTCTCTGATGACGAGCTGAAAGCCAAAACCGGGGAATTCCGCGCGCGTCTGGAGAAAGGTGAAAGCCTGGAAAGCCTGATCCCGGAAGCGTTTGCCGTGGTGCGTGAAGCGAGTAAACGCGTCTTCGGCATGCGCCACTTCGACGTGCAGCTGCTGGGCGGTATGGTACTGAACGACCGCTGCATCGCGGAAATGCGTACCGGTGAAGGTAAAACCCTGACCGCGACGTTACCGGCGTACCTTAACGCGCTGACCGGTAAAGGCGTTCACGTCGTTACCGTCAACGACTATCTGGCGCAACGTGACGCCGAAAACAACCGTCCGCTGTTCGAATTCCTCGGTATGAGCGTGGGCATCAATATGTCCGGCCTGCCTGCGCCGGCGAAGCGTGAAGCCTACGCGGCCGACATCACTTACGGCACCAACAACGAATACGGCTTCGACTATCTGCGCGATAACATGGCGTTCAGCCCGGAAGAGCGCGTACAGCGTAAACTGCACTATGCATTGGTGGATGAGGTGGACTCCATCCTGATCGATGAAGCGCGTACGCCGCTTATCATTTCCGGCCCGGCTGAAGACAGCTCCGAAATGTATCGCAAGGTAAACAAAATTATTCCGCACCTGATCCGCCAGGAAAAGGAAGACTCCGACACCTTTACCGGTGAAGGCCACTTCTCCGTAGATGAGAAAGCTCGCCAGGTTAACCTGACCGAACGTGGTCTGGTACTGATCGAAGAGCTTCTGGTGCAGGAAGGCATCATGGAGGAAGGCGAATCACTGTATTCTCCGACCAACATCATGCTGATGCACCATGTTACCGCCGCGCTGCGCGCCCACGCGCTGTTTACCCGCGACGTTGACTACATCGTGAAAGATGGCGAAGTCATCATCGTCGATGAACACACCGGCCGTACGATGCAGGGGCGTCGCTGGTCCGATGGCCTCCACCAGGCGGTAGAAGCCAAAGAAGGCGTGGAGATCCAGAACGAGAACCAGACTTTGGCATCCATCACCTTCCAGAACTACTTCCGTCTGTACGAGAAGCTGGCGGGGATGACCGGTACCGCGGATACCGAAGCCTTTGAATTCAGCTCCATCTATAAACTGGATACCGTTGTCGTCCCTACTAACCGTCCGATGATCCGTAAGGATATGGCGGATCTGGTCTACATGACCGAAGCGGAAAAAATTCAGGCGATTATCGAGGATATTAAAGATCGTACCGCTGCCGGTCAGCCGGTGCTGGTCGGTACTATCTCAATCGAAAAATCTGAAGTGGTTTCCCGTGAACTGACGAAAGCCGGCATCAAGCACAACGTCCTGAACGCCAAGTTCCACGCCAGCGAAGCGGATATCGTCGCCCAGGCGGGTTATCCGGCTGCGGTTACCATCGCCACCAACATGGCGGGTCGTGGTACCGATATTATGCTCGGCGGTAGCTGGCAGGCAGAAGTCGCCGCGCTGGAAAATCCAACGCCGGAGCAGATTGAAAAAATCAAAGCTGACTGGCAGGTGCGCCACGATGCGGTCCTGGCCGCAGGCGGTCTGCACATCATCGGTACCGAGCGTCATGAGTCCCGCCGTATCGATAACCAGCTGCGTGGCCGTGCTGGCCGTCAGGGCGATGCCGGTTCTTCCCGCTTCTACCTGTCGATGGAAGATGCTCTGATGCGCATCTTCGCCTCCGATCGCGTATCCGGCATGATGCGTAAACTGGGGATGAAGCCGGGCGAAGCTATCGAGCACCCGTGGGTGACCAAAGCGATTGCCAACGCCCAGCGTAAAGTGGAAAGCCGCAACTTCGACATTCGTAAACAGCTGCTGGAATATGATGACGTCGCCAACGATCAGCGTCGCGCTATCTACACCCAGCGTAACGAGCTGCTGGATATCTCCGACGTGAGCGAAACCATCAACAGCATCCGCGAAGACGTCTTCAAAGCCACTATTGATGCGCATATCCCGCCGCAGTCGCTGGAAGAGATGTGGGATATTGAAGGCCTGCAGGAACGTCTGAAAAACGACTTCGACCTTGAGCTGCCAATCAAAGAGTGGCTGGATAAAGAGCCGGAGCTGCACGAAGAGACCCTGCGTGAACGTATTCTGCAGAGCGCGGTAGAAACCTACCAGCGTAAAGAAGAAGTGGTCGGCGCCGAAATGATGCGTCACTTCGAGAAAGGCGTCATGCTGCAAACGCTGGATTCCTTGTGGAAAGAGCACCTGGCGGCGATGGACTACCTGCGCCAGGGTATCCATCTGCGCGGCTACGCGCAGAAAGATCCGAAGCAGGAGTACAAGCGCGAATCCTTCTCGATGTTTGCCGCTATGCTCGAATCGCTGAAGTATGAAGTTATCAGCACGCTGAGCAAGGTACAGGTGCGGATGCCGGAAGAAGTCGAAGAGATGGAACAGCAACGTCGCGAAGAGGCAGAGCGTCTCGCGCAGATGCAGCAGCTGAGCCATCAGGATGACGATACACTGGCTGCCGCCTCGCTGGCTGAACAGACCGGCGACCGTAAAGTCGGGCGTAACGATCCGTGCCCGTGCGGTTCCGGTAAAAAATACAAACAGTGCCACGGCCGTCTGAGCTAAGGGCTGATAAAAAGAAAACCAGGGCGCAGATTTCTGCGCCTTTTTTATGGAGCTGTTTCAATGAAAAAACTGCAAATCGCCGTCGGGATAATTCGCAATCCGCAAGGCGAAATTTTTATTACCCAGCGTGCTGCAGACGCGCATATGGCCAATAAACTGGAATTCCCCGGCGGCAAAATAGAATCAGGTGAGACGCCGGAACAGGCGCTGGTACGTGAACTGCAGGAAGAGGTCGGGATTACGGTGACGACGTCCACGTTGTTCGACAAACTGGAGTATCAATTCCCGGATCGCCATATCACGCTATGGTTCTTCCTGGTGGAAAACTGGCAAGGCGAGCCGTGGGGCAAAGAAGGACAACCGGGGCAGTGGATGGCGCAGCAGGCGTTGGATCCGCAGGCATTTCCGCCGGCGAACGAGCCGATAATTAATAAACTTATTACGCTTGCCTGAGCGCCGGGCAACCCGGCGCAGGCCTGAAACGCTAATCCGGAACGTCCCGGATTAGCGATAGGAAAGGTTACTGCTGCGGCTCGCTCCAGTCATCGCTGTCGGATAAGTCGCCGGAACTGGGGATACGTTTCTCTTCCGCCGCCCACTCGCCAAGATCGATCAGCTGGCAGCGCTTCGAGCAAAACGGGCGAAACGGGCTTTGCTCGCTCCAGACGACGTTTTTACCGCAGGTTGGGCAGTTAACGATAGTCTCTTCTGACATAGTGTCTCCTTAGCAACAAGCCAGTTCAAAATCAAAGCGTTCCGGCACGATACCATGCTCGCTGTCCAGCGGCAGGAAGCGGATGGCAAAGCGGCTTTTATGGCCGGAAATTTGCGGGTATAGCTGGCTGGCGAGATCCAGGCGCAGGCGCAGCAGATCGGCATCGTCGCCATTATCCTGATAAAAGCCATTGAGGCTGGTCTGCTTACGGAAAGGCGCGGAGTTACGAATCAAATCAAGGATCAGCTCCAGCGACTGCATCAACGGCGTCAGGCTCGCTAACCATTTTGCCACCTGCTCATCGCGATACTCTTGCGGCATATGCAGCCAGATATGTAGCGTTGGCAAATCAAAGCCGCAACAGCCGCCAGGGATGCTCAGACGCTGGCGCACCAGGCCAATCAGCCGATCTTCACGAAGAAACTGGCCAATACGCGGAGCGGAAATCAAGGTGCTGCCGGACAGTTTGAGCTGCTGACGTAGGGCTTCAATACGCTGCTGATCGACGCCGGGCACTTCGGCCCAGGTTTGTAATTTCCGCTGTTGTCGCTCCAGCTCTTTCAGCAAATCGGTACGCACTTCGCCGCGTTCCAGCACGTCCAGTAGATCGCCGGTATTGCGGAAAAAATGGAGAGCGTCCGCGTAGCTGGCAATGGCCGGGCGGGAAGAGAGCTGCTGAAATAAAAATTCAATGCGCAGCCAGGTGCGCATTTTCTCATTGAGCGGATGTTCGAAGAGAACAGGGGTATGCATTACGGTTTTTCCTGTGAGGCGGCCTGCGATGCCAGCATTAAATACTTATCGTGCAGGCGGGCGACGTGGGATGCGACGGCATCCGCGGAGCCCATGTTTTCAATAACATCATCCGCTGCGGCAAGACGCTGTTCGCGCGTCGCCTGGGCGGCAAGAATATGTTCAGCGTGTTCACGACTGACCCCATCGCGGCGTATGGTGCGCTCGATTTGTGTCTCTTTTGGCACATCGACAACCAGTACGCGATCGGCTTTATCGGTCAGGCGGTTTTCGACCAGCAAGGGTACGACCCAGAGGAGATAAGGTGAGGTTGAGGCCTGCATCTGACGGCGCGTTTCTTGCTGAATCAGCGGATGCAGCAGCGCGTTAAGCCAGGCCTTGTCCTCGCTATGAGCAAAAATGCGTTCGCGTAAGCGGCGGCGATTCAGACTGCCATCGTCGTTGATCATCTGTGGACCAAACCTTTCAGCGATAGCAAGCAGGGCGGGAGTACCGGGCTCTACAACCTGACGCGCAATAATATCGGCGTCGATGACGGTTACGCCCAGGTGAGCAAATTCGTCGGCGACGGTACTTTTACCGCTACCGATGCCGCCTGTTAACGCTACCGTATACCCCATACACTTCAATCCCGATGTCACATTATTGTTCAAAACCCTGGCGATTCACCGCGCCATTCAGACCCAGAGGATAGCTTAATCAAGATTTTGTTAAATCGAAAAAGTATCCATAATGTGAATTGTGATTCACTTTATATATAAAAAACAATTGGTTAAAAATGACGCAATGGTAAGGAAAGCACACGAACGTGTTTTTCGCTATTCACCAGGTAAATTTTAACGATTGTAGCGTAAAAAAAGTGAAAATCGCAGTCTTGCGCGGCTATGATTCGTGCGTATGATAGCGTCACTGGAGTTGTGCTCTCACATTAATGCAATTAACCCCAGGAATTCGCACATGCGTATTGAAGAAGATCTGAAGCTAGGTTTTAAAGACGTTCTTATCCGCCCGAAACGCTCTACCCTCAAAAGCCGTTCTGATGTTCAACTGGAACGTGAATTCACCTTTAAGCATTCAGGCCAGACCTGGTCCGGCGTACCGATTATCGCTGCTAACATGGATACCGTCGGTACCTTCAGCATGGCGAAAGCCTTGTCCGCTTTTGGAATTCTGACCGCCGTGCACAAACACTACAGCGTTGAAGAATGGCAGGCGTTTGTGCAGAGCGAGTCCGCAGAAGTGCTGCAGCATGTGATGGTTTCCACCGGTACCTCTGACGCGGACTTTGAAAAAACTCAGCAGATCCTGACCCAGAATCCACAGCTGAACTTCGTCTGCATAGACGTGGCTAACGGCTACTCTGAACACTTCGTTCAGTTTGTGGCGAAAGCGCGCGCCGCCTGGCCACAAAAAACCATTATCGCCGGCAACGTGGTGACCGGTGAAATGTGTGAAGAACTGATTCTCTCCGGCGCTGATATCGTTAAAGTGGGCATTGGCCCTGGCTCCGTCTGTACTACCCGCGTGAAAACCGGCGTTGGCTACCCGCAGCTGTCTGCGGTGATTGAATGTGCCGATGCCGCGCACGGTCTCGGCGGCCAGATCATCAGCGACGGTGGCTGCACCATGCCGGGTGATGTTGCGAAAGCTTTTGGCGGCGGTGCCGATTTTGTCATGCTCGGCGGGATGCTGGCGGGTCACGAAGAGAGCGGCGGTACCGTGGTGGAAGAGAACGGTGAAAAATTCATGCTGTTTTACGGTATGAGCTCTGAATCGGCGATGACTCGCCACGTCGGCGGCGTCGCGAAATATCGTGCCGCGGAAGGTAAAACCGTTAAGTTGCCGCTGCGCGGCCCGGTTGATAATACCGCGCGTGATATCCTCGGTGGCCTGCGTTCAGCATGCACCTATGTTGGCGCTTCCCGCCTGAAAGAGCTGACCAAACGTACAACCTTTATCCGCGTACAGGAACAAGAGAACCGCGTGTTCAACAGCCTGTAATGACGATGGCTGGCGCTCTGGCGCCAGCCATTAACTCCCCATTGTGCCCAGCGCGTCCCCCAAATGAAAAACAGGTAGGTACATCGCTACCACCAGCACACCGACGATCGTTCCGGTCACCACCAGCAGTATTGGCTCCAGCAGCGTCGCCAGATTATCCGCCTGTTGATGAGTTTGCTCGCTATGATGGCGCGCCAGGTTATCGAGCATCGTATCCAGCGCTCCTGATGCCTCGCCGGTACGAATGAGCTGCAGGCACAGCGAGGTAAATCCGCCACAATTCGTTAGCGCCTGCCAGATTGGTTGGCCATGGATAATCTCTGCGCGCGCCTGTGCAATCCGCTGCCGCCACAGCGGGCAGCCCACGGTTTCCTCGACGCTCTCCAGCCCCTGGACAAAGCTTATACCCGCGCTTTGGGTCAGTGAAAGAATGGTAAATACCTGGCTCAGTTGCTGACCGTTGAGCAGCCGACCCGCTATTGGAATCGCGTGAAATAATCTTTGCCTTAACAGCAGCCAGCGTGGCCGCCGCCGGGCCAGCCGGTTGATAAATAGTGGAATAGCAAAAAAAGGCGGCAGCAACGGCCAGTAGCGGGCTAACGCGTCGCCAAGGTGAATGACCATTTGCGTCAGCAAGGGGAGCGGCGTGTTGAAGGTCCGATAGATGGCGGTAAATTCCGGCAGAACGAAAAACAGCATCGCCACGACCAGCGCCAGCGCTAATGTCAGGATAACGATCGGATAGCGCAGCGCCTTCTTTACCTTTTCTGTCAGACGCTGTTGTTCCTGCTGCTGTTGCGCGAGTTGAAAGCAGCAGCGTTCCAGCTTACCGGTGAGCTCGCCGGTGCGGATCATCGCCAGATAGAGCGGAGGGAAGACCTGCGGCCATTGCGCCAGGCCGCTGGAGAGAGAAACGCCATTTGCCAGTTCCTGCGCCAGCACTCGTAGCAACGCCTGCCACTGTTTGTGCGGCTGTTGTTGGGCCAGCAGCTCCAGCCCTTCAGCCAGCGGTAAACCAGCCTGCAGCAGCGTGGCAAGCTGGCGGATAACCTCACCGCTGTAGCGCGGGCGCCACAGCGAATTCTGTACCGTTTTACGCCGCAGCGCCAGCGGCAGGATCCGCTGCTGTTCCAGTGATGCCAGCGCCTGCGCGCGCGTCTCGTGCCACAGGGCGCCCTCGCACATCATTCCTTGCTTATTCATCCCCCGCCACTGCCAAAGCTGCTTAGTCGCCATGCTGGATCCCCAGCACTCGGATAATTTCTTCAAGAGTGGTTAATCCACGCTCCACCGCTTCACAACCGCTTTCAAACAGCGTCATCATGCCGGCTTCGCGGGCCAGCGTTTCGATTTCCGCCGCGCTGAGATCGCGATTAATGGCCTGACGCAGCGCGCTATCCACCGGCAGCAGTTCGAATAAGGCCAGGCGGCCGTAGTAACCGTGGTAGCACTGTGGGCAGCCAACCGCCAGCCAGCCGGGCAATGGGCGTGGCCAAAGACTGTGCGGCACCTCGGTAGGGCGGCCGCCATCGCGCCGGCAGTGGGGGCACAGTTTTCGTACCAGCCGCTGGGCGACCACCAGCGATAGCGCCGAGGAGATCATCCAGCGCGCCACGCCCATTTGTTGCAGGCGAATTAACGTTTCGCTGGTGGAGTTAGTATGCAATGTAGAGAGCACCAGATGCCCGGTTTGTGCAGCCTTAATGGCGATTTCGGCGGTCTCGGCATCGCGAATTTCTCCGACCATGACGATATCCGGATCCTGACGCAGTAGCGCCCGCAGGACGCTCTGGAAGGTAAGCCCGGATCGCGGGTTGATCTGCGTTTGGTTGAGCCCGGTAAGCGGGATCTCCAGCGGATCTTCCACGCTGCAGATATTGACCTCTTCGCGGTTTCGCGCCTGCAGCGCGCTGTACAGGGTGACGGTTTTGCCACTCCCCGTAGGCCCGGTAACCAGTAGCAACCCCTGCGGCTGGTTCAATGTGGCGCGGAAAAAAGCCAGCTGACGAGAGGAGAGCCCCAGAGCTTCCAGATCCAGCGTCTGCTCCACCTGGTGTAATAAACGCAGGACGATTTTCTCCCCGCCGCGGCAGGGGAGGGTTGCGATGCGAAAGGAGACCGTGCGCCCGGTAAGCGTCAGAGTGAACTGTCCATCCTGCGGTAGACGATGCTCGGCAATATCGAGGTTGCCCAGCACCTTAAGCCGTGCGGCTATTGGCGCAGCCAGCGCGGCCTCAAGTAACGGTAGGGCATGCAACACGCCATCGACACGCAGGCGTATCCGCAGCTGATTTTCCGCCGGCTCAATATGGATATCAGAGGCTCGCTGGCGCAGCGCCTGCTCCAGAATTTGATTCAGTAGATCGGTTACGCCCTGGGGGTTACCCGTGGCGGAGTCTGCTGCTGACCGCGGTGCCTCATGCTGATGCTTATCCATCCGCTCCTGGCTCCAGAATTCAATATCGATGCGCTTTTGGGTAGCGAAGCGCAGCGCTTCCATCAGTTCTGGCGACGGCGTATCCACAACGGCGATAACAATGGTCTGCTCGTCGCTCTTCAACAACAGTGCGTGATGGCGCTGACAGAGTGAGAGTAGCTGTTCGGTTTTCATGGCTGTCACCTCAGTTAAAGCGGAAGACATCTTCGCAGGCCTGCTTTAACGCGCTGTCATCGCCGATGGCGCAGACGCGCTGCCAACCGGTGATACCGCTGGCGTTATCCCAGGAAGGGGTCAGGGTGACGGCCAGCCCGTTCAGACTCTCCTGCCCGGTCAGGGTGACCACCCCCTGGGCGACGCTCATCGCCGATACATAGCGGGTAGTCGACGGTGAAGGGATTCCGTTACTGCCGCCATCGCAGCTGGTTAGTCCGCCGTGGTCCAACGCGCACAGCTCTATTGCCGTGCGGTAGGGCACAAAGGTTTGCAGCATATCGGTGAGGGCGGCTTTGCGTAGGTAGTTTTGGTAGGCAGGGATGCCGATGGCGCTGAGGATGGCGATAATGCCGATAACCACCATTAATTCGATCAGGGTAAAACCACGTTGCTTATCCATAAGTCACTCCTTGTTGGTTGTGGGGTGACTTTGGCGCGATTACGTCGCGGCGGCGAGGAGGAAAAATACGCTTAGGATGCAGGCATCCAGCTTTTCGGTAGCATTTTCAAAGATGCACGGGAAGCGTGCGAGGCGTCTCGCAAAAATAACCCCGATACCCGGTGGATATCGGGGAGAGAATTAACGAAAACGCATGGACAGGTCGAGGGCCCGTACGTGCTTGGTGAGTGCGCCGACGGAAATATAGTCAACGCCGGTTTCCGCGAATTCGCGAATGGTATCGAAGGTTACATTGCCGGAGACTTCCAGCGCCGCCTGGCCGTTGGTACGTTTCACCGCCTCACGCATCAGGTCGGTGGTGAAATTGTCGAGCATGATGATATCAGCGCCGGCTTTTAACGCTTCATCCAGCTCATCCAGCGTTTCGACTTCGACTTCCACCGGTACGTCCGGGTGCAGCCAGAAGGCTTTTTCCACCGCCTGACGTACCGAACCAGAGGCGATGATATGGTTTTCTTTGATCAGGAAAGCGTCGAAGAGGCCCAGACGGTGGTTCGCGCCGCCGCCGCACAGCACCGCATACTTCAACGCGGTGCGCAGGCCTGGTAACGTTTTACGCGTATCAAGCAGTTGCGTTTTGGTGCCTTTGAGCAGGTCGACGTAGCGGCGTACTTCGCTTGCTACCCCGGAGAGGGTCTGCACGAAATTCAGCGCGGTGCGTTCGCCGGTCAGCAGCACCCGCGACGGCCCGTCCAGTTCGAACAGCGGCTGATCGGCTTTTACCGTATCGCCGTCAGCCACGTGCCAGGTGATGCGGACATCGTCGCCGGCAAGCTGAATGAAAACTTCTTCTACCCAACGCTTACCGCAGAATACCCCATCTTCGCGGGTGATAACGACGGCGTGAGAGCGCGCGTCCGATGGCAATAATTGCGCGCTGATATCGTTGTTAGCGTCAACTTCGCCGCCCAGATCTTCGCGTAGTGATTGCGCGACGGCGTCGGTAATATCGAGATTAATACGTTCCAGCAGCGCGTCACGGCGGCGGTCGGGGCTGTAGCGACGAGGCGTCATGATAAAGCTCCAGATAGATAAGATTCAGAAGTGGGAAACATGCTAACCTGAACCACGTTTCTGTACCACACATACCCAATGGATTTCGCGTCGCCTGTGGGGCCGCCGGGATCCACGTTTGCGAAAGGAGATTCCCCATGCAGTTGAATGGCGGATGGCTGGTGGGCGCGCGTCGGGTGCCTTCGCCGCATCACGATTGCCGCCCGGACGATGAAAACCCTTCTTTACTGGTGGTACATAATATCAGCCTGCCGCCGGGGGAGTTTGGCGGCCCATGGATTGACGCGCTATTTACCGGTACATTGGATGCCGACGCGCATCCTTACTTCGCCGGGATTGCTCATCTGCGCGTTTCGGCGCATTGTCTGATTCGCCGCGATGGCGAGATAGTCCAGTATGTACCCTTTGATAAGCGCGCATGGCATGCGGGCGTCTCCAGCTATCACGGCCGCGAGCGCTGCAATGATTTTTCGATCGGCATTGAGCTGGAAGGGACGGATACTCAGGCCTACACCGAGGCGCAGTACCAGCAGTTAGTGGTGATTACCCAGGCGCTCATCCAGCGTTATCCTGGTATTGCTGATAATATTACCGGCCATTGCGATATCGCGCCGATACGTAAAACGGATCCCGGCCCGGCCTTTGATTGGGCAAAATACCGCGGTATGTTGGCCGCATCGTCACATAAGGAGATACCATGACGTTGTTTACTACGCTGCTGGTTCTCATCGCCGAGCGTCTGTTCAAGCTTGGCGAGCACTGGCAGCTCGATCATCGCCTGGAGGTACTGTTCCGCCGCGTGAAGCATTTCTCGCTGTTCGGCACCGTGCTGATGACCGTCGTCGCGGTGGCGGTGGTATATGTTATTCAACGCCTGCTACAGGGGCAGCTATTTAACGTACCGCTGCTGGTGTTCTGGATTTTGCTTGGCCTGCTGTGTATTGGCGCGGGTAAGGTGCGCCTGCATTATCATGCCTATCTGAAGGCGGCGGCGAACAACGATAGCCACGCCTGCGATTCTATGGCCAGCGAACTAACGCTTATTCACGGCGTGCCGCCGGGCTGCGATCGTCAGGAGTATCTTCGCGAGCTGCAAAACGCACTGCTATGGATCAACTATCGCTACTATCTCGCGCCGCTGTTCTGGCTGGTGGTCGGCGGCCCGTGGGGGCTGTTGACGCTAACCGCTTATAGCGTCCTGCGCGCCTGGCAGACCTGGCTTGCGCGCTATCAGACGCCGCGCCATCGTTTACAGTCCGGCATTGACGGTATTCTGCATATTGTCGATTGGGTGCCGGTGCGCCTGGTTGGCGTGGTATACGCGCTGCTGGGGCACGGCGAAAAAGCGCTGCCTGCGTGGTTTGCCTCGCTAGGCGATCGTCACTCTTCACAGTATCAGGTATTAACTCGTCTGGCCCAGTTCTCATTGGCCCGCGAGCCGCACGTCGATGCGGTTGAGACGCCAAAAGCGGCGGTTTCCATGGCGAAGAAAACCTCGCTGGTGGTGGTGGTGATTATGGCGCTGCTGACCATCTACGGAACGTTGATTTAACGGCCCGAAGCCTGGCGCTGCTAGGCTTGGCGCACTCATGTCGCCGGATGGCGCTGCGCTTATCCGGCCTACGGTCCGCGGCCCGGTAAGCGCAGAAGTGGTAGCCCTGCTAAGCGCAGCGCAAGCAGGGAAAATCCCAGTGGTGGTATTGGATCCCGGACGGCTCGCTGTTCACTCGCTACAGCGTATCAGCAGGCGGGATGCCGAAGTCGGGCATCCCGTTTTCTTGCCAGCGCACTAACTTCAGCCGGGTGTGACGGTTAGGATCGTACAGCGGGTCGCCTTCGATTTCGGTGTAGTTGCGCGCGTGGTATACCAGCACATCTTCCCCCTCCGGCGTTTGCGTAAAGCTATTATGGCCGGGACCATACTGGCGGTTTTCATAGCTGGTACGAAATACCGGCTGTGGGGATTTATGCCAGTTTTCAGCCTCCAGCGGGTCGGCTTCACGGTCGATCCATAATAATCCCATGCAGTAGTTTTCATCGGTCGCGCTGGCGGAATAGCTGATAAACAGCTTATCGCCGTGTACCAGCACCGCAGGTCCCTCATTGACCATAAATCCCCGGCATTCCCAGGCGAACTCCGGCTTGCTCAGCATGAGCGGCGCGCCTTTTAGCGTCCACGGGTTTTCCAGCTCCGCCAGATAGAGATTGGTATTGCCGGCGATCTGCGGGTCTTTCTGCGCCCATAAATACCAGCGTTTCCCTTGATGGCAGAAAGTGGTGGCGTCGAGGGCGAAGGTATCGAACGGGGTGACGATTTGTCCTTTTTCCTGCCAGCGGCCGCTGAGCGGATCGCTGTCGGTACACTCAAGGGCGAACATCCGGTGCTGGAACATCCCCTCGGCGTCGAGGTCATGGGTCGGGGCGGCGGCGAAATAGATATACCACTTGCCGTCGATGGGGTGGAGCTCCGGCGCCCAGATCAGCTGGCTCATCGGACCGCTTTGCGGCTTGCGCCAGACGGTCACCGGCTCGACTTCACGCAGGCCTTCAAGCGTAGCGGCGCGGCGGATCTCCAGCCGATCGTATTCCGGTACGGAGGCAATAAAATAGTAGTGGTCTTTATGGCGCAGGATAAAAGGGTCCGCGCGTTGTTCAATAAAGGGGTTAGGCCAGTTGTTCATCAGGCTTTCCTTACGTGTTCACTGGTTTTCAATTCCTGGAGTTCATTCAGTTCGCTGTAGTTACTGCGGCGTTTTTCCAGATCGCTCTGGATTTGGCGCATCAGATTGCGGTCAACTTTCAGCAGGCGTACGACGCCTGCGGTAATCAGGTAGCCAACGCCGGGGATCACAGAGAACAGCAGCACGATACCGTTTAGCGCCGAGGCGCTTTGCTGCTTCGCGCCGGCATCGTAGCCGTACCACGACAGCAGGAAACCCACCATGGCCCCGGCGACCGCCAGCCCCACTTTCAGGAAGAACAGATTGCCGGAGAAGCTGATGCCGGTGATCCGTTTACCGGTTTTCCACTCGCCGTAGTCATCAACGTCGGACATCAGCGACCAGTGCAGCGGCGACGGGATTTGATGCAGGATATTGAGCAGGAAGTAGAGTGCCAGAATCAGCGTCGTGGCATGCGGATTAAAGAAGTAGAATGCGCAGGAGAAGACCGCCAGTACAATGTTGGTCCAGAAAAAGACCTGCAGTTTACACCAGCGGTCAGTCAGCACTTTCGCCAGCATGCTGCCGATCATCATGCCGACCACGCCAAGGCTGATAAACAGGGTGGCGAAGTGGGTAGTTTGCCCCATCACCCAGGTGACGTAGTACATGGTGGCGGCCATGCGGATAAAGCCGGGGCAAACGTTGCACAGGGTTAAGAGCAAAATGCGAACCCACTGGTCGTTTTTCCACACGTCCTTGAGATCTTTTTTCAGCTCGTCGTTGGTTTGGACCGCCGGGCGGATGCGCTCGCGTACTGTGGCGAAGCAGAACAAAAACATACACATGCCGATGAACGCCAATACGGTCATCGCCATTTGATAACCTTTGGCTTTATCAGCGCCGCCGAACCACTCCGCCATAGGCAGCAGAGTCAGCGAGAGCAGAAGCGTCGCGATACCGACCAGCACAAAGCGGTATGACTGGCAGGCGACACGTTCTTGCGGGTCGGATGTCATCACCGTCCCCAAAGAGCAGTAGGGGATGTTAATCGCGGTATAGGTTATCGACAGCAGGAAGTAAGTGACGAAGGCATAGATAACCTTGCTGTTGTAGGTCCATTCCGGGGTGGTGAACATCAGCACGCTGAACAGGGCGTAGGGGAAGGCCATCCACAGCAGCCATGGGCGAAAGCGGCCATATTTACTGCGAGTGCGGTCGGCCATCGCCCCCATGATCGGGTCGGTGACGGCGTCGATGACGCGCACCGAAAGCAGCAACACCCCAACCAGCGCCGGGGCAAGACCAAAAATATCCGTATAAAAATAGTTAACGAACAACATGATGGCGCCAAAGATAATGTTACATCCGGCATCGCCCATCCCGTAGCCAATCTTTTCTTTCAGCGAAAGTTTATTGCCTGTCATCCTGGAACTCTCCATTGCAGTCTGGAGAGAATTATTGGTCTTAGCGTCGGGAATTACGTTGCAGTAATCCGTCATCGATATGGATAAAACTGTTACAGGAAGGAAAGTGTGAAGCAGATAACAATGCGCCGTGCCCGTCGCTAAAGGACGGACACGGCGTGACGAGATGTATTATTGTGCTTTTACGACGCCGGCGCTTTTCTGTTTAAACAGATAGCCAACGCCGAGAACGGCAATCCATACCGGTATCAGCCACACCGAAATCGCCATCCCCGGGGTCATCAGCATGATGGCCAGTACCGCGACCATAAACAGCAGGCATACCCAGTTACCCAACGGGTAGAACAGCGCCGGGAAACGTGTTTTCACGCCTTCCTGCTGCTTGGCGCGACGGAATTTGATGTGCGCGAGGCTAATCATCGCCCAGTTAATCACTAGCGCGGAGACAACCAGCGCCATCAGCAGTCCGAACGCCGATTCCGGCGCCAGGTAGTTGATCAGCACGCACAGCGCGGTGACTACGGCGGATACCATAATGGTGTTGACCGGTACGCCGCGTTTATCGAGGGTCAGCAGCGCTTTCGGCGCATTACCCTGCTGCGCCAGGCCGAACAGCATACGGCTGTTACAGTATACGCAGCTGTTGTAAACCGAGAGCGCGGCGGTCAGCACTACGATGTTGAGGGCGTTTGCCACCAGCGTGTCGCCGAGTTCGTGGAAGATCAGGACGAACGGGCTGGTATCGGCGGTGACGCGCGTCCACGGCAGCAGTGAGAGCAGCACGGCCAGGGAGCCTACATAGAAAATAAGGATACGGTAGATAACCTGGTTAGTGGCTTTCGGGATGCTCTTTTCCGGGTTGTCCGCTTCCGCCGCGGTGATACCCACCAGTTCCAGGCCGCCGAAGGAGAACATAATGATCGCCATCATCATTACCAGCCCGGTGAAGCCGTGCGGCAGGAAACCGCCCTGATCCCACAGGTTACTGACCGTCGCCTGCGGGCCGCCGTTGCCGCTGAACAACAACCAGGCGCCGAACAGAATCATGGCCACTACCGCGACGACTTTAATAATCGCGAACCAGAACTCCATTTCGCCGAACACTTTTACGTTGGTCAGGTTAATGGCGTTAATGGCGATGAAGAAGACCGCCGCGGAGGCCCAGGTAGGGATTTCCGGCCACCAGAACTGGATATATTTGCCCACGGCGGTCAGCTCCGCCATGGCGACAAGCACATACAGCACCCAATAGTTCCAGCCGGAGGCAAAGCCGGCAAAGCCGCCCCAGTATTTATAAGCAAAATGGCTGAATGAACCGGCCACCGGTTCTTCGACGACCATCTCGCCGAGTTGACGCATGATCAGGAAGGCGATAAACCCGGCGATAGCGTAGCCGAGAATAATACCAGGACCTGCAGATTGAATCACTGACGCACTACCCAGGAATAAGCCCGTACCAATAGCGCCTCCTAGCGCAATGAGCTGTATATGGCGGTTCTTCAAGCCGCGCTTGAGTCGATCGCCATGCTGTTGACCTTCCATCATGAAACCTCGTGTGTGGTTATTATGTTTATACGCTTCATCCTTCAGGTTGCTGCTTTGCTGTCCGTCTCTGCCAAATAGCATAGTTAGCTAATTTCAAGGTGTTTGAGGCCAGTTTTTACCCGAGTGACGCAACGCACACATTGTTGTGTTTGTGTAATTATGAAATTCCATTTTTGTATTGATTTCTTTACGGAAAGCAAAGCGGAAATTCCCTCAAAGACCTTTCGCCTGATGCAGAATAATGGTAAGGGCGTGCGAATGCACCTGCTTTATGAAGGGATGATGACGGAACGAACAAAAAGACACCGTTTGTCATTTTTTCTTACCACCGCCACCGCTACCCTTTATTGGTTATCTATTCACTTTATTGGTTTATAAATGCACTTTTTCGCTTCTTGAATCGGTTCAGAAAGCGTAATTTTTCGTTTATATAAAGTTAATGCTACCCCTTGCTGGGTAAATGTAAGTTTTGTGCAAGGTTACATTTCTGAAACGTTATTTCTGTAAGGTTGTTAAAAAAGGCCAGGTTTACTGATTTCAATCAAAACCTGTATGGACAGGAGGTGAATACTTTGTTACTTTAGCGCTACGAACTTTAAATTGGTAAGACCAATTGACTCCGGGCGAATGGCAGAGACAGGGAATATGGCCTACAGCAAGATCCGCCAACCAAAACTTTCTGATGTGATAGAGCAGCAGCTGGAGTTTCTGATTCTTGAGGGGACGTTGCGCCCCGGTGAAAAACTCCCGCCTGAACGCGAACTGGCAAAACAGTTCGACGTTTCCCGTCCCTCGCTCCGTGAGGCGATTCAACGCCTCGAAGCCAAGGGCCTGTTGCTTCGTCGCCAGGGCGGTGGAACCTTTGTACAAAGCAGCCTGTGGCAGAGCTTTAGCGACCCGTTGGTCGAGCTCCTGTCCGACCACCCTGAATCCCAATTCGATTTGCTGGAAACCCGTCACGCGCTGGAAGGCATCGCGGCTTATTACGCGGCGCTGCGCAGCAATGATGAAGATCGCGACCGTATTCGCGAGCTGCATCAAGCCATTGAGCGGGCCCAACAGTCCGGCGATCTCGACGCCGAATCCGGCGCTGTCGTCCAGTACCAAATCGCCGTCACCGAAGCGGCGCACAATGTGGTGTTGCTCCATCTGCTAAGGTGTATGGAGCCGATGCTGGCACAGAACGTTCGTCAGAACTTTGAATTGCTGTATGCCCGCCGGGAAATGCTCCCGTTGGTCAGCAACCATCGTACTCGCATTTTCGAGGCGATAATGGCCGGGGAGCCGGAGCAGGCGCGTGAGGCGTCGCACCGTCACCTGGCGTTCATTGAGGAAATTTTGCTGGATCGTAGCCGTGAACAGAGTCGTAGAGAACGTTCACTGCGTCGTTTACAGCAACGAAAGGACGAGAACTCCGGTTCTTAAGCGCCATTTTTTAGAGCGCGGCAACTAAACGCAGAACCTGTCTTATTGAATTCTTGGTTGTTCATCAGAGTGAAACGCTAAAGAGTTCAATGGGACAGGTTCCAGTTAAATCAACGATTAGATAGATAAGGAATACCCCCATGTCAGAACGTTTCCAGAATGACGTGGATCCGATCGAAACTCGCGACTGGCAACAGGCGATCGAATCGGTCATCCGTGAAGAAGGTGTTGAGCGTGCTCAGTATCTGATCGACCAGCTTCTTTCTGAGGCCCGCAAAGGCGGCGTGAAAGTAGCGGCCGGTGCGGCAGCGCATAATTACGTCAACACTATTGCCGTTGAAGATGAACCGGAATACCCGGGCAATCTGGAGCTGGAACGCCGTATTCGTTCAGCGATCCGTTGGAACGCCATCATGACCGTTCTGCGCGCATCGAAGAAAGATCTGGAGCTGGGTGGCCACATGGCATCCTACCAGTCTTCCGCTACCTTCTACGAAGTTTGCTTCAACCACTTCTTCCGTGCGCGCACTGAGAAAGACGGCGGCGATCTGGTTTACTTCCAGGGCCACATCTCTCCGGGCGTATATGCACGTGCCTTCCTGGAAGGTCGTCTGACTGAAGAGCAGATGAACAACTTCCGTCAGGAAGTTCACGGTAATGGTCTGTCCTCTTATCCGCACCCGAAACTGATGCCGGAATTCTGGCAGTTCCCGACCGTATCAATGGGGCTGGGGCCGTTGGGCGCAATCTATCAGGCTAAATTCCTGAAATATCTGGAACACCGTGGTCTGAAAGACACCTCTGCGCAAACCGTTTACGCCTTCCTGGGCGATGGCGAGATGGATGAGCCGGAATCTAAAGGCGCTATCACCATCGCGACCCGTGAAAAACTGGATAACCTGGTCTTCGTCATCAACTGCAACCTGCAGCGTCTGGACGGCCCGGTCACCGGTAACGGTAAAATCATTAACGAACTGGAAGGCATCTTCGGTGGTGCTGGCTGGAACGTTATCAAGGTTATCTGGGGCGGTCGTTGGGATGAGCTGCTGCGTAAAGACACCAGCGGTAAGCTGATTCAGCTGATGAACGAAACCGTTGACGGCGACTACCAGACCTTCAAATCCAAAGACGGCGCCTACGTTCGTGAGCACTTCTTCGGTAAATATCCGGAAACCGCCGCGCTGGTTGCCGACTGGACTGACGAGCAGATCTGGGCCCTGAACCGTGGCGGTCACGATCCGAAGAAAGTCTACGCTGCACTGAAAAAAGCGCAGGAAACCAAAGGCCAGCCGACCGTGATTCTGGCGCATACCATTAAAGGTTATGGTATGGGCGACACCGCGGAAGGTAAAAACATCGCGCACCAGGTTAAGAAAATGAACATGGACGGCGTTCGCTACGTCCGCGATCGTTTCAACGTGCCGGTGGCTGATGCCGATATCGAAAAACTGCCGTACGTGACCTTCCCGGAAGGTTCTGAAGAGCACACTTACCTGCACGCTCAACGTGAAAAGCTGAACGGCTACCTGCCGACTCGTCAGCCGAAATTCACTGAGAAACTGGAGCTGCCGACCCTGGCCGACTTCAGCGCGCTGCTGGAAGAGCAAAACAAAGAAATCTCTACCACTATCGCTTTCGTTCGTGCCCTGAACGTGATGCTGAAGAACAAGTCGATCAAAGATCGTCTGGTGCCGATCATCGCCGATGAAGCGCGTACTTTCGGTATGGAAGGTCTGTTCCGTCAGATCGGTATCTACAGCCCGAACGGCCAGCAGTACACCCCGCAGGACCGTGAGCAGGTTGCATACTACAAAGAAGACGAGAAAGGCCAGATTCTGCAGGAAGGTATTAACGAGCTGGGCGCAGGCGCATCCTGGCTGGCTGCTGCGACCTCCTACAGCACCAACGACCTGCCGATGATTCCGTTCTACATCTACTACTCGATGTTCGGCTTCCAGCGTATCGGCGATCTGTGCTGGGCGGCTGGCGATCAGCAGGCTCGCGGCTTCCTGATTGGCGGTACTTCCGGTCGTACTACGCTGAACGGCGAAGGTCTGCAGCACGAAGATGGTCACAGCCACATTCAGTCGCTGACTATCCCGAACTGTATCTCCTACGACCCGTCTTACGCGTACGAAGTCGCTGTCATCATGCATGACGGTCTGGTACGTATGTACGGCGAAGCGCAAGAGAACGTTTACTACTACATCACTACACTGAACGAAAACTACCACATGCCGGCCATGCCGGAAGGCGCCGAGGAAGGTATCCGTAAAGGTATCTACAAACTCGAAACCCTCGAAGGTAGCAAAGGTAAAGTTCAGCTGCTGGGCTCCGGTTCTATCCTGCGTCACGTTCGTGAAGCAGCGCAGATCCTGGCGAAAGATTACGGCGTAGGTTCTGACGTGTATAGCGTCACCTCCTTCACCGAACTGGCGCGTGATGGCCAGGATTGCGAACGCTGGAACATGCTGCACCCGCTGGAAACTCCGCGCGTACCGTACATCGCTCAGGTGATGAACGACGCTCCGGCTGTAGCATCCACTGACTATATGAAACTGTTCGCCGAGCAGGTTCGTACTTACGTACCGGCTGATGATTACCGCGTACTGGGTACCGATGGCTTCGGTCGTTCCGACAGCCGTGAAAACCTGCGTCACCACTTCGAAGTTGATGCTTCCTACGTGGTCGTTGCGGCGCTGGGCGAACTGGCTAAACGTGGTGAAATCGATAAGAAAGTTGTGGCTGACGCCATTGCTAAATTCGACATCGATGCAGAAAAAGTTAACCCGCGTCTGGCGTAAGAGGTAAGAGAATAATGGCTATCGAAATCAAAGTACCGGACATCGGGGCTGATGAAGTTGAAATCACCGAGATCCTGGTCAAAGTTGGCGACAAAGTTGAAGCTGAACAGTCGCTGATCACCGTAGAAGGCGACAAGGCCTCTATGGAAGTTCCGTCTCCGCAGGCTGGCGTCGTGAAAGAGATTAAAGTCTCCGTCGGCGACAAAACCGAGACTGGCAAACTGATCATGATTTTCGATTCCGCCGAAGGTGCAGCAGCCGCTGCACCTGCGCAGGAAGAGAAAGCGGCTGCTCCGGCACCGGCAGCAGCGCCGGCGGCAAGCGCAGCGAAAGAAGTTCACGTACCGGATATCGGCGGCGATGAAGTTGAAGTCACCGAGATCATGGTTAAAGTGGGCGACACTATTGCCGCTGAGCAATCCCTGATCACCGTCGAAGGCGACAAAGCTTCTATGGAAGTTCCGGCGCCGTTCGCGGGTACCGTTAAAGAGATCAAAATCAACACCGGCGACAAAGTGTCCACCGGCTCCCTGATCATGATCTTCGAAGTGGCGGGCGCTGCGCCTGCAGCCGCTCCGGCACAGGCTGCCGCTCCGGCTGCCGCGGCACCAGCTGCAGCGGCTGGCGTGAAAGACGTTAACGTACCGGATATCGGCGGCGACGAAGTTGAAGTTACCGAAGTGATGGTAAAAGTTGGCGATAAAGTGGCTGCTGAGCAGTCACTGATCACCGTCGAAGGCGACAAAGCTTCTATGGAAGTTCCGGCGCCGTTCGCGGGTACCGTTAAAGAGATCAAAATCAGCACCGGCGACAAAGTATCCACCGGCTCTCTGATCATGGTCTTCGAAGTGGAAGGCGCCGCGCCTGCTGCTGCTCCGGCTCAGGCCGCGGCACCGGCACCGGCTGCTGCACCTGCACCGGCTCAGAAAGCTGCCGCGCCGGCTGCGAAAGCAGAAGGTAAAACCGAATTCGCTGAAAACGAAGCTTACGTTCACGCGACTCCGCTGATTCGCCGCCTGGCGCGCGAGTTCGGCGTAAACCTGGCGAAAGTGAAAGGGACCGGCCGTAAAGGTCGTATCCTGCGCGAAGACGTTCAGGCTTACGTGAAAGAAGCGGTTAAACGCGCTGAATCCGCACCGGCTGCTGCCGCAGGCGGCGGTCTGCCGGGCATGCTGCCATGGCCGAAAGTTGACTTCAGCAAGTTTGGCGAAATCGAAGAAGTGGAACTGGGTCGTATCCAGAAAATCTCTGGCGCTAACCTGAGCCGTAACTGGGTGATGATCCCGCACGTTACGCACTTCGACAAAACCGATATCACCGATCTGGAAGCGTTCCGCAAGCAGCAGAATGCCGAAGCTGAGAAGCGCAAACTGGACGTGAAATTCACCCCAGTGGTCTTCATCATGAAAGCCGTTGCCGCTGCGCTTGAGCAGATGCCGCGCTTCAACAGCTCGCTGTCCGAAGACGGTCAGCGCCTGACGCTGAAGAAATACATCAACATCGGTGTGGCGGTTGATACTCCGAACGGTCTGGTGGTTCCGGTCTTTAAAGACGTGAACAAGAAGAGCATCACCGAGCTGTCTCGCGAGCTGACCACCATCTCGAAGAAAGCGCGCGATGGCAAGCTGACTGCTGGCGAAATGCAGGGCGGTTGCTTCACCATCTCCAGCATCGGCGGCCTGGGTACTACCCACTTCGCGCCGATTGTTAACGCGCCGGAAGTGGCCATCCTGGGCGTGTCTAAGTCCGCGATGGAGCCGGTATGGAATGGTAAAGAGTTCGTTCCGCGTCTGATGCTGCCGATCTCTCTGTCCTTCGACCACCGCGTCATCGACGGTGCTGATGGTGCCCGCTTCATTACCATCATTAACAACACCTTGAGCGACATTCGCCGCCTGGTGATGTAAGCGAAAAAGCCGGCCTGACGGCCGGCTTTTTTCTGATAACCTCAGGCAGTTGAGGATTATCAGCAACAAAGGACAAAATCGTTTGCCGTTTGTTGTTTAAAAATTGTTAACAATTTTGTAAAATACACGCGGATAGAACGTCCCGGTGGACTTGGGCGTAATAATAAAAGCGTCAGACCCGCCGGATATAAATTACAGAGGTCATGATGAGTACTGAAATCAAAACTCAGGTCGTGGTACTTGGGGCAGGTCCTGCAGGCTACTCTGCAGCCTTCCGTTGCGCTGATTTAGGTCTGGAAACCGTCATCGTAGAACGTTACAGCTCTCTGGGCGGTGTTTGCCTGAACGTGGGTTGTATCCCTTCTAAAGCACTGCTTCACGTTGCTAAAGTTATCGAAGAAGCGAAAGCGCTGGCCGAACACGGCATCGTTTTCGGCGAACCGAAAACCGACATTGACAAGATCCGCACCTGGAAAGAAAAAGTTATCACTCAGCTGACCGGTGGTCTGGCTGGCATGGCCAAAGGTCGTAAAGTGAAGGTTGTTAACGGTCTGGGTAAATTCACCGGCGCTAACACCCTGGAAGTTGAAGGCGAAAACGGCAAAACCGTGATTAACTTCGACAACGCGATCATCGCGGCGGGCTCCCGTCCGATTCAATTGCCGTTTATCCCGCATGAAGATCCGCGCGTTTGGGATTCCACCGACGCTCTGGAACTGAAATCTGTACCGAAACGCATGCTGGTTATGGGCGGCGGTATCATCGGTCTGGAAATGGGTACCGTATACCATGCGCTGGGTTCAGAGATTGACGTGGTTGAAATGTTCGACCAGGTTATCCCGGCTGCCGACAAAGACGTGGTTAAAGTCTTCACCAAGCGTATCAGCAAGAAATTCAACCTGATGCTGGAAACCAAAGTGACTGCCGTTGAAGCAAAAGAAGACGGTATTTACGTTTCCATGGAAGGCAAAAAAGCCCCGGCGGAAGCGCAGCGTTACGACGCGGTGCTGGTAGCTATCGGCCGCGTGCCGAACGGTAAAAACCTCGACGCAGGCAAAGCCGGCGTGGAAGTTGACGATCGCGGCTTCATTCGCGTTGACAAACAAATGCGCACCAACGTGCCGCACATCTTTGCTATCGGCGATATCGTCGGTCAGCCGATGTTGGCGCACAAAGGCGTACACGAAGGTCACGTTGCCGCAGAAGTTATCTCCGGCCTGAAACACTACTTCGATCCGAAAGTGATCCCGTCCATCGCCTACACCGAGCCAGAAGTGGCATGGGTTGGCCTGACTGAGAAAGAAGCGAAAGAGAAAGGCATCAGCTACGAAACCGCCACCTTCCCGTGGGCTGCTTCCGGCCGTGCTATCGCTTCCGACTGCGCAGACGGTATGACCAAACTGATCTTCGACAAAGAGACCCACCGTGTTATCGGCGGCGCGATTGTCGGCACCAACGGCGGCGAGCTGCTGGGTGAAATCGGTCTGGCTATCGAAATGGGCTGCGACGCTGAAGACATCGCGCTGACTATCCACGCTCACCCGACTCTGCATGAGTCCGTTGGCCTGGCGGCAGAAGTCTTCGAAGGTAGCATTACCGACCTGCCAAACGCGAAAGCGAAGAAAAAGTAACTTTTTCTTTCAGCTAAAATGCATAAGCGGCTCTAAGAGCCGCTTTTTTTATCGCTAATGTTTAGAACTATGTCCCTGTTCACAAACCGCTACACCTCATACATACTTTGAAAATAGTCACCCAGTAAACTAATAGGTAGTTAATTATGTATCTGAGGTGTGAGATGAAACGCTTATTGACCACGGCGCTGTTAGCCACGATGTTCGTATCCGGTATGGCCTGCGCGGCTGATGCAACCATTCCATGGGCGGCGAACAGCGGCGGTACCGAAAGTACCCATATTGCGGCGATGGGCCAGGATCTGAATGCGCAGCATCAGTTGGTGACGAAGACGAATGAAGGGGTGTGGGCGGCGAATTCCGGGAGCATCAGCTCGGATGAAGCGGCGCTGACCAGTCAGAAACCTGCTTTTGCCGGTTATCCGGAGCTGATGCCGCACCAGGGCTAAGCATAAGAGAGTGCCCGGTTGCTATCGCGCAACCGGGCATTTTTTTATTGATTGATCGGCTGCCATCCCGCTGCTGAATCGGGGGCAAAATGCGTAATTGCCTGCGCTTTCGTCGCGCTCTCTTCGCCCAGGTTCGCCTGCCAGACTCGATCATTCTGATCGATCATGAAGCTCATCACCCCGGTTTCTCCCCATTCCACCGGCCAGGCCAGTAAGGCGACGCCTTGGTTATCGTTATCGGCGATAATGCGGAAGCGGTAGCCATGATAACCGGCGCCGGGCTCCGTCGGGCTAAAGGCCGGCCCCAGCGGGCTGGGCGTTTCGCCCGGTGAGGTTGGCCAGTACAGGCCATCTTTTTTGCCTTCGCTGCTGATGATTTTTTGCGCCCAGCGATGATTCATTTGATAGTAATCCTGCTGGGCATCAACGTAGGCGTGCATGGCGGCAATTGCCGACAGTTCATTGCGGCCGATGGCGCGTGTGAGAATTTCATCTTCTCCGGCCGCCATATCAAAACGCCAGCCCTGTTCATCTTTGACAATGGGAATCGGCAACCGCCACGCTTCACTACCGACATCAAGCCAGGCGCTATTACCCTGCTGGACAATGACGTGTTTCACCTGCCAGTCGCGCTGAAAGCGGTCGACGGCATTGGGATCAATACCATCGGTGGGTAAAAACTGCTGCCAGTTATCGCCGAGCAGATTATTGAGCGCGGCTTTATCACGATGATTGAGCGCATCGGCCAGCGCGCTTGCGGCTTTCTCCGGCGTGGGGAACGGTTGCTGGGCGAAGGTGGCGAGCGGCGACAGCATTAGCGATAATAGGGCGATCTGTAATGGTTTTCTCATCTGCTCATCCTCAGCGACGACGCAATTCATGATGTTCGGAAAGACGCTCTCTGGCGGCGCCGCGCTGTTCGCTGCTCAAGCCGGAAATATTACGGCTTTGCAGCCCGCGCGCCTGCTGTGATTGCCAGGAGGGGGAGCGACTTTCGTTGCCGCTTAAGGCATTGGCGCGTACCGTGCTCACAGCTTGCTGACGTTGGGCCGGCGTCGCGGAGTGAATCTGCTGACGGCGCTGTTGTTGCTGAGGCGTTGGATTCTGCACGTGGCTCTTCACGGCCTCGCGATGCTGTTGCTGCTGTGGCGTTGGGTGTTGCAGCTGCGTTTTCGCCGCTTCGCGACGCTGCTGTTTGGCAGGCGTCGGCGTGCTGTCGTAGCCACGGTAGCTGCTGCGCTGGGTGGCCTGCTTCAATTGCTGAGAGGCTGCCTGACGCTGCGCATCGCGCGAGGCGCTAGTGGCCGCCAGTTTGCCTGCGCTGGCGGCAGGGGCGTTGGGATGCTGGAGCTGCGTCATCGCCGCTTGCCGTTGAGCATTGCGATCGACCGGCGCATGCTGGGTTGCGCTGAGTCCGCCGGGCACATTGGTCTGATGATAGCGCTGGGCGACATTATTATTCGGATAAGGCACGTTGCCGCGATAGGCGGGGTTGTGCTGCCAGTTAACATGGTTACCCGGCAGATTCTGCCCGGTAATGCGGTTGAAATTATTCACATTAATATTGATGTTATCGCCATTGTGCTGGTAACCGCCGTGATGGTAATCGTCATCATGATGATGGTAATCATCGTCATCATCCCAGTCGATGCTGCTGAAGAGCGCCCAGGTGGTGGCGACGCCAAGGCTGTAACCAAAACCTTTGACGAAGCTATCGGTGAACTGCTCTCCAGGAGGCGGCGGCAGATAGACCGGGGGATAGGCGCTATTCGGCCAACTGCCGTAGACGGTCGAAGGGTTATAGCTTGGAACGTATACCACCTGCGGATTGGTCGGTTCAATTTTGATGATCTGCGAAGGCGCTGGCGATGGCGTTGAGGTTGTTGAGGTTGTTGAGGTTGATACCGTGCTGCTATTCGATGACCTCGAAGAGGCCGGCGCGGCGGCCGTGACGGTCACCTTTTGTTGCGGTGTGGATTTTAATGTTCCGGTTTGTTGGGCAATAGCGCGCAGGCGCTGTACGGAATCCATCACGTCGTGCGGCTGGGCTAAAAATGCATCGCCAAGGTTTTCTACCCACGGCGGGTTTTCGCCCATCATTGCCAGCAGGGCGGGAAAAGCGACGAGGGATTTAACGCTCGGATCCCACGGCTGGTTGGCAACGGCCTGCACGGCCGCGTCGCCTTTCATCGACGGGTTATCCTGCGACCACTGCACCGCCTGCATGACGTTGTCCGGATAGGTGGAGGCCATCAGTACCTGCGAGAGTAAACTGTCCGGGTAGAGCGCGATTGGCGCGACCCATTGGTCGATTTGCGCCTGGGTATAGGTGGCGGCGACAGGTTGCGCTGGCGCAGTCGCTGGTGCTGACGTTGGCACAGGCTGCCCCGTCACCGGCGCTTCAGCGATAGTCTCTGGGGTACGACTTTTAACATATAGCGTTCCCGCCGCCGCGAGTAAGCCGGCGCTGCAGAGCAGGGCGATAATATGGGGTTTGAACGGTAGTGACATGGAAGCTCCTGACACAGAAATGTTACCCATCTCGCTCAAGTATCGGCGAAAACGGTACGTTACGGGAGTATATGAAGACGATATTGTTTTTTTTGATTTTTGTTGGGATCCTGACATTAAATCTGTAACAGAAATAAATTTATCTACCAGCATTTGAACAGAAAGCCTGCAATATCCTGCCCTTAACGATTCAGCTAAATTTTAATGTTGCTTTTTTGTAAACAGATTAACACCCTTCAAAAATCCTGCTATGCTGCCCTCGCGGTATCGGGCATTTACCCTACAAACTGCTGTCTCACAGGAGCGTGAAGAAAATCGCCTACCGCATTTTACAATGAGAGCGAGGAGAACCGTCGTGCTAGAAGAATACCGTAAGCACGTAGCTGAGCGTGCCGCCATGGGGATTGTTGCCAAACCCTTAGACGCAACCCAAATGGCCGCGCTGGTAGAACTGCTGAAAAACCCGCCCGCGGGTGAAGATGAATTCCTGTTAGATCTGCTTACCAACCGTGTACCGCCGGGCGTCGATGAAGCCGCCTATGTTAAAGCCGGATTCCTTGCCGCTATCGCTAAAGGCGAAGCGACCTCCCCACTGGTTACCCCTGAAAAAGCCGTTGAACTGCTGGGCACCATGCAGGGCGGTTACAATATTCATCCCCTGATTGAAGCGCTGGAAGATGCCAAACTGGCGCCGATTGCGGCGAAAGCGCTGTCCCATACCCTGCTGATGTTCGATAACTTCTATGACGTAGAAGAGAAAGCCAAAGCGGGTAATGAATACGCTAAACAGGTTATGCAATCCTGGGCTGACGCCGAGTGGTTCCTGAACCGTCCGCAACTGGCGGAAAAAATTACCGTTACCGTCTTCAAAGTTACCGGCGAAACCAATACCGATGACTTGTCTCCGGCGCCTGATGCCTGGTCCCGTCCGGATATCCCACTGCACGCTCTGGCGATGCTGAAAAACGCGCGTGAAGGTATTGAGCCGGATCAGCCGGGCGCAGTCGGTCCGATTAAACAAATTGAAGCGCTGCAGCAGAAAGGCTTCCCGCTGGCCTACGTTGGCGACGTTGTCGGTACCGGTTCTTCGCGTAAATCCGCCACCAACTCGGTGCTGTGGTTCATGGGCGACGATATCCCGAACGTACCGAACAAGCGCGGCGGCGGCCTGTGCCTGGGCGGCAAAATTGCGCCTATCTTCTTCAATACCATGGAAGATGCGGGCGCGCTGCCTATTGAAGTGGACGTGAGCAACCTGAACATGGGCGACGTCATTGACGTTTACCCGTTCAAAGGCGAAGTGCGTAACCACGAAACCAACGAGCTGTTGGCAAGCTTCGAACTGAAAACCGATGTACTGATCGACGAAGTGCGCGCCGGTGGCCGTATTCCGCTGATCATTGGTCGCGGACTGACGACCAAAGCGCGCGAAGCGCTGGGTCTGCCGCACAGCGACGTCTTCCGTCATGCGAAAGATGTGGCGGAAAGCAACCGCGGCTTCTCTCTGGCGCAGAAAATGGTTGGCCGCGCCTGCGGCGTTGCCGGTATCCGTCCGGGCGCTTATTGCGAGCCGAAAATGACCTCCGTCGGTTCTCAGGACACCACCGGTCCAATGACCCGCGATGAGCTGAAAGACCTGGCGTGCCTGGGCTTCTCCGCTGACCTGGTGATGCAGTCCTTCTGTCACACTGCAGCCTATCCGAAGCCGGTTGACGTCACCACGCACCACACTCTGCCGGACTTCATCATGAACCGCGGCGGTGTTTCACTGCGTCCGGGCGATGGCGTTATCCACTCCTGGCTGAACCGTATGCTGCTGCCTGATACCGTAGGTACCGGCGGCGACTCCCATACCCGATTCCCGATTGGTATCTCCTTCCCGGCGGGCTCAGGTCTGGTGGCCTTCGCCGCCGCGACCGGCGTGATGCCGCTGGATATGCCGGAATCAGTACTGGTGCGCTTCAAAGGTAAAATGCAGCCGGGTATTACCCTGCGCGACCTGGTTCACGCCATCCCGCTGTATGCTATCAAGCAGGGCCTGCTGACCGTTGAGAAGAAAGGGAAGAAAAACATCTTCTCTGGCCGCATCCTTGAAATCGAAGGTCTGCCGGATCTGAAAGTCGAGCAGGCATTTGAACTGACCGATGCTTCCGCCGAGCGTTCTGCTGCTGGTTGTACCATCAAGCTGAACAAAGAGCCGATCGTCGAGTATCTGAACTCCAACATCGTCCTGCTGAAGTGGATGATCGCGGAAGGTTACGGCGATCGCCGTACGCTGGAGCGCCGTATCCAGGGCATGGAAAAATGGCTGGCGGATCCGCAACTGCTGGAAGCCGACGCTGATGCGGAATACGCGGCAGTGATCGACATCGATCTGGCGGATATCAAAGAGCCTATTCTGTGCGCTCCGAACGATCCGGACGATGCGCGTCTGCTGTCAGACGTGCAGGGCGAGAAGATCGACGAAGTGTTTATCGGTTCCTGCATGACCAACATTGGCCACTTCCGTGCTGCCGGTAAACTGCTGGACAGCCACAAAGGCCAACTGCCGACTCGCCTGTGGGTGGCGCCGCCAACCCGTATGGATGCCGCGCAGTTGACTGAAGAAGGCTACTACAGCGTGTTTGGTAAGAGCGGCGCGCGTATCGAAATCCCTGGCTGTTCCCTGTGTATGGGCAACCAGGCGCGCGTGGCTGACGGCGCGACGGTCGTGTCGACCTCTACCCGTAACTTCCCGAACCGTTTAGGTACCGGCGCCAACGTCTATCTGGCCTCTGCCGAACTGGCGGCGGTCGCTTCTCTGCTGGGCAAACTGCCGACGCCGGAAGAGTATCAGACCTTCGTCGCTCAGGTTGATAAGACGGCGGAAGATACCTATCGCTACCTGAACTTTAACCAGCTGGATCAGTACACTGAAAAAGCTGACGGCGTGATCTTCCAGACCGCCGTGTAATCCGTTCGGTCAGCCCGGCTGACCGTTTGGCTACAAACTCTCCAATGCCCGCTGAACATTGCATCAGCGGGCATTTTTATTTTTAAACCTCCCACCCGTTGCGCTTTTTTTCTTCCTGTCTGCTGCGATAATTAGGTTATGGGTACAGTGCAGCGGTGACGCATTGCCCTTGCAGAGGAAAAGATTATGGATTACGAATTTCTGCGCGATATTACCGGTGTGGTAAAGGTGCGAATGTCGATGGACCACGAGGCGATTGGTCACTGGTTCAACGAAGAGGTGAAAGATAACCTGGCCCTTCTGGATGAAGTGGAACAGGCAGCGCGCACCGTGAAAGGCAGTGAACGTTCCTGGCAGCGGGCCGGCCATGAATATACGTTGTGGCTGGATGGCGAAGAAGTGATGATCCGTGCCAACCAACTGGAATTTTCCGGCGATGAAATGGAAGAGGGGATGAATTACTACGACGAAGAGAGCCTCTCTCTTTGCGGCGTGGAGGATTTCCTGCAGGTGGTTGCCGCATACCGTGAATTTATGCAGCAGCGTTAATCATTCGTTCGGTGCCGGGCGGCGCGGAACCCCGTAGGCCCGGCAAGCAAAAGCGCCGCCGGGCATTTCAGTCATTACACCGCAGGGATATTGCGGGCGTAATAAATTTCCCGCATCTCTTTCCACAGCAGGTCGGTAATCACCTTGCGCTCTTGTTCGCTTAACTCTTCCGGTTTGGTGTGGAACATGTAGTGTTTCAGATCGAACTCTTTCAGCATCATTTTGGTATGGAACATATTTTCCTGATAGACGTTCACGTCCACCATGTCATAGAGCGACTTCATATCTTCTGACATGAAGTTCTGAATAGAGTTGATTTCATGATCGATAAAATGCTTCATGCCGTTGATATCACGGGTGAAACCACGCACGCGATAATCAATGGTTACGATATCGGATTCCAGTTGGTGAATCAGGTAGTTCAGCGCCTTCAGCGGTGAAATCACTCCACAGGTGGAGACTTCAATATCGGCGCGGAAGGTGCACAGACCGCCTTCCGGATGGCTTTCCGGATAGGTATGCACGCAGATGTGGCTTTTATCGAGATGTGCGACCACGGTCTCAGGCAGCGGGCCCGGATGCTCGCTCTGATCGATAAGCTGCGGATCGATAGGCTCTTCGCTAACCAAAATGGTGACGCTTGCGCCCTGCGGTTCATAATCCTGGCGTGCGATGTTGAGTATGTTGGCGCCAATGATTGAACAGGTCTCGGAGAGGATTTCCGTCAGGCGGTTGGCATTATAGAGTTCATCGATATAGGCGATATAGCCATCGCGCTCTTCGGCGGTTTTAGCGTAGCAGATATCGTAAATACAAAAACTCAGGCTTTTAGTCAGGTTGTTGAAGCCGTGCAGCTTAAGCTTTTTCAATTTGGTTCACCTCCTCGTTTCAGGTTAGCTGGCGGTCAGCGCGTCCAGCAGGTATTGCGGTAGCGCGAAAGCCGCGGTATGAATTGCCGGGTTGTAATAACGGCATTGCAGCCCGGCGCTATGGAAGCGGGCCTGAATAATTTCCGTCGACAAATGACGCAGGGCTTCATTATCGGTCGCCCAGGCAAAGGTCATGATACCGCCATAGTAGGTCGGGATCGCCGCCTGGTAGAAGCTGACATCGGTGAAATAGTGGCTGAGTTTGCGATGGCTGCCTACCGCTTCATCCTGCTGCAGGAAGCTTACGCCGTTCTGGGCAACGAAAATTCCGCCGGGGTTCAGGCAACGTTTACAGCCAGCATAAAACGCCGAGGTAAACAGGCTCTCACCGGGGCCGATCGGGTCAGTACAGTCGGAGATAATGACATCAAAAGTTTGTGACGTTTGGTTGACGAAGTTCACGCCGTCATCAATCACCAGCGTAAAGCGCGGGTCGTCATAGGCGCCGGCGTTATGGTTTGGAAGGTACTGGCGGCAGAACGATACCACTCCGGCGTCGATTTCCACCATGGTAATGGTTTCGATATGTTGGTGGCGGGAGACTTCACGCAGCATCGCGCCATCGCCGCCGCCGATGATCAGCACGTGCTTTGCGTGACCATGGGCCAGCAGCGGAACGTGGGTCATCATTTCATGGTAAATAAACTCATCGCGCTCGGTGGTTTGCACCACGCCATCAAGCGCCATCACGCGGCCAAATGCCGCATTTTCGAAGATGATTAAATCCTGATGATCGGTCTTCTCATGGTACAGCACGTTATCAACGGTAAAATATTGACCAAAATGGTCGTGCAGCGTCTCATGCCACTGATTACTCTCGGCCATGGCTTACTCCTCCTTTGTTAACTTCTGTGGTGCCCACAAAGCGGGCACCCCATCATAGCCAACTATAGATAGAGATTGATATGGCGAATAGTGAACCTTCTACTGTTTGGCTGAACTCTCGCTAGCGTGAGGTTTTCGGCGCAGGTGTTTTGGGTTGTTGATCGCTATTGGGCCTGACGTCAACAATTCGGACGGTATACACCATCGTCGCGCCCGGCGGAATTTTTCCAGGGATCCCTTTGCTGCCGTAGGCGCGCTCCGATGGAACCACGATAGTGATGGCGCCATGGTTATTCAGGCGTTTAAGCGGTTCACGGAAGGTCACGGGATACTGACTTAGCGCCTGTGACCAGACCTTATCTTCGGCTTCCATATCGTTTATCACGGTACCGTCGATCAAGCTTTCTTTGATAACGACGGTGACGATATCGTTTTCACCGACCTTACCTTTGCCGGGGTAATCTATGCGGCTATAGATCCCGCCTTTGAGTAGAACGCCTTTCTGCGCGGCAAATTGCTGCTGATACTTTTTACCTTCGCGGAGGGTTTGCTGCTCAATTTTATCAATGTTTTTGTATAACTGCTGCGACACGTCGAAAAGCGCCTTATTGCGCGCTTGTTCATCCAGCGCCAGCTTACCGGCAAAAACATCGTTAATGCCCTTAATAACGGTCTCCTGTTGCAGATTTAACCCTTTCGCTGCCTGACTGGACAGCGTTTTAAGCGCATCTTGCCCTATTGATACACCGACGGAGTATGCCTGCTGCTGTGGGGCATTACTGAGGTTTAGCGCGGGTGATTTGGTTGCCGCGGTGGTGGTTTTTACTGCGGCGAGTTCGGCGCTCAGCTTCTGCTTCTCCGCTATTGCCGCAGCCAGCTTATCGCTCAGGGCCTGCTTGTCTGTCTCCAGCGCGTTGAGCTTTACCGTTTGCGCCTGCAGAGCGGCGGCAGAGCGTTTGAGATTATCCGCGCCGTCGGCTTTTTCCTGCTGGAAGGTGAGGGCTTGCTGAACAAGCCGCTTGTTTTCCGTGTCCAGCGCGGTTATCCGGCCCTGAAGCTGTGCGATGGTTTTATTCAACGCTGAATTATCTACCGGCGCTGGCGTGACGGCGGGAGATTGTGATTTTAGCTGTGCCTGCAGCTGGCGGATGGTCTTATCTTTGTCGGCAATGAGACTTTTTTGCGCGGCCAGTTTTTTTTGCAGCGCTGCCGTGTTGTTGTCGCGGGCCCTGACGGGTTTACTGGCCTCCGGCGCCGGAGGTATTTCTTTCTTCTCTTTTTTCTCCTGCTGCTGGACATAGTTGAGAAACGCAGGCGCGCCGTCATCCGCTTGCGCATGACCAATAAAAAGGGACGCCAGCAAAAGGAAGGCCAGCGTCATTATATTAAGGCGAATTATCATAGCGCCTGTCACTTCACCGCATTATCGCCGCGCATGACCAGACTATCGATCAGCGACTTTTCAATATCGGCGCAAAGCTTGATGGATTTAAATTGATACATGGAATCGATGCCCTGACGGGTGGGATCGGCGACTTTCGTACGCACTGAATTATATTGCGACGCCGCACCGATCAGCGCGGTGAATTCACTACCCAGTCTTGAGGCTTCTTTCGGATTAACCTCTTTTAACGAATCTAAAGCCTGGCGACAGGCATTAAGCCGCTCCTGTTCAGCGGCCAGCCGCAGCTTTTCATTCTGTTGCGCATCGGTGGCGATGGCGATTGGTGGCGTTATGGGTGTGTTAGCCTGACGATGTGCCTGGCAGCCAACTAGCATGATAAACGCGAACGGAAGTAAGCGAAAAAAAGGTGAGATATTCAAAATGTCATTCCATTGCAATAAGAGAGGTTACTGGCGATTTTAATTTTCTTGATGGCCTTTGCAATAAATGACGAGTTGAATTGTTTGCTCTTGAATGTGATTTTTACTGATAAATTAAGCTAACGGTTAATTAATAAAACTAAATAGTATCAGGGGGCGTCAAATATAAATACCGGTTAATGAATTCATATTTCGTCAATGTTAGTGGAGAGGGGGAGGCGTGAATACACAGATGCAGCCGCATCGCCGCGGCTGCAGATAGGCTTACTTCACATAGGCCAGCAGGCTGAGGGAGTCTCGGGCCAGAGCTTTGCATTTTTTGGCTGTTGGGATTTTGATACCGCTGAGATCGCGATAGCTGTCCTCACCTAATGCTTTCATATTAAAGCTGTCGTAGTTGCTGAGGTCCCATTGGTTTTGCTGGGCAAAAAAGACCAACGCGCGGCGAATTTGCGTATTTGGCAAATTTTGATAGCCGCAATCGTTTTTCAGGAATACAAATACCGCCGTTAAATCAGCCATATCTTCCGCTTCGGATTCACTTAATGCATAGCTATTGGCGGAGAGGGCGAGCAGGCTGCCAAACAGCATTGTTCTGAAAAACGTCTTCATTTTTTCTACCATTGAAACACGGACAATCAAAGTTAGCATACTTCTTTACACCACGCAGAGCTTTATTCACAAGCTTCTGCTTGACCTTCCCGTTGCGGGAGGGTTTAAGCTTAAATATTCACCAGCAGAATAAAAGGATGTGAAAATGCAACGTCGTGAATTTATCAAATTAAGCGCCGCGCTTGGCGCGGTCAGCGCCTTACCGCTCTGGAGCCGTTCGGTATTCGCTGCTGGCCGTCCGGCTTTGCCGGTCCCGGATTTATTGACCGCCGACGCGCGCAATCGCATTACGCTGACGATTCAAGCCGGAAAGACGCAGTTTGGCCCGCATCTTGCGACGACCTGGGGTTATAACGGCAACCTCCTCGGGCCTGCGTTGAAGCTGAAGCAAGGTGAAGCGGTGACGGTAGATATTCATAACCGCCTGGCGGAGGAGACCACGGTCCACTGGCATGGGCTGGAAGTGCCTGGCGAAGTCGATGGCGGCCCGCAGGGCGTCATCGCCGCAGGAGCCTCAAGGACGGTGAGTTTTACGCCGACGCAGCGAGCGGCGACCTGCTGGTTCCATCCCCATCAGCATGGTAAAACCGGCCGTCAGGTCGCTATGGGGCTGGCGGGTTTGGTGCTGATTGAAGATGTCGAGAGCGGGCAATTACTGCTGCCGAAGCAGTGGGGAATTGATGATATTCCGGTGATCGTGCAGGACAAAAGATTCAATGCCAATGGAGAAATAGATTATCAGCTCGATATCATGAGCGCCGCCGTTGGCTGGTTTGGCGATACCCTGTTGACGAACGGCGCGCTGTATCCCGAACACGCTCCGCCGCGCGGTTGGCTGCGCCTGCGTCTGCTTAATGGCTGTAATGCCCGCTCGCTGAATTTCGCTACCAGCGATCGCCGCCCAATGTATGTAGTAGCAAGCGACGGCGGCCTGTTGGCGGAACCGGTCAAAGTGAGCGAACTGCCGGTACTGATGGGCGAGCGCTTTGAGGTATTGATTGATACCCGCGACGGAAAGGCATTTGATCTCCTGACGCTGCCGGTGAGCCAGATGGGGATGGCGATTGCGCCATTTGATAAGCCGCAGCCGGTGCTCCGTATACAGCCGCTATTGATCCCGGCATCCGGTAAGCTACCCGATACTTTGGCGGCGATGCCCGCGCTGCCGTCACTGGAGGGACTGACGCAGCACACGCTGCAGCTGTCGATGGATCCGATGCTCGATATGATGGGCATGCAGGCGCTGATGAAGAAATATGGCGACCAGGCGATGTCCGGTATGAACCATGGGATGATGATGGATCATGGCGACATGGGCAATATGAATCACGGTCAGATGAAGAATATGAACCATGGTGGCGGAATGGGACATGGCGCTTCATCTGATAAGGGCTTCGATTTCCATAACGCCAACCGTATCAACGGTAAAGCCTTTGATATGAATGTGCCGATGTTCGCCGCGGCCAGGGGGCAGTACGAGCGCTGGCTGATCTCCGGCAAGGGCGACATGATGCTGCATCCTTTCCATATTCATGGCACGCAATTCCGTATTCTGAGTGAAAATGGCCAGGCGCCAGCGGCGCATCGTCGCGGCTGGAAGGATACGGTAAGAGTGGAGGGCGGGGTGAGTGAAGTGCTGGTGAAGTTCGATCATCAGGCGCCCAGAGAGTTTGCTTATATGGCGCATTGTCATCTACTGGAGCATGAAGACACCGGGATGATGTTGGGGTTCACCGTTTAGGAGTGTGCGGCCTGCCGCCCTCTCCCATAGGGGAGGGGGCAAACAAAAAAACGGCAACTTTCGTTGCCGTTTTGCGTTTTATTTCGCGTCATCCGGTAACGCATAGGCAACGATGTAGTCGCCCATTTTAGTACCGAACGAGCCATGACCGCCGGCAGAGATGACAACGTACTGCTTGCCATTCACTTCATAGGTCATCGGCGTCGCCTGGCCACCTGCAGGCAGACGCGCCTGCCACAGTTTTTCACCATTACTCATGTTGTAAGCGCGCAGGTAGTTATCGGCGGTGGCGGCGATAAACAGCACGTTACCGGCGGTTGAGATCGGCCCGCCCAGCATCGGCATACCCATATTGAATGGCAGTGGAACAGGCAGCGGGAACGGCAGACTATCCTGCGGCGTACCGATGCGTTTTTTCCACACCACTTCGTTGGTCTTCAGATCCAGCGCCGAGATATAACCCCATGCCGGTTGTTTACACGGCAGGCCAAACGGCGACAGGAACGGGTTCAGCGTGACGCCGAACGGGACGCCATACTGCGGCTGAACGCCGGACTCGGTACCAGAGCCTTTCGCGTCTTTTGGCGGTTCCATCGGGTTGCCCGGGCCGCGTGGGATCAGTTTAGAGACGAACGGCAGCGCCATCGGGTTGGCGATAGCCACCTGACGGTTTGGATCGACGGAGATACCGCCCCATTCAAACATCCCCAGGTTCCCCGGGAAGACCAGCGTGCCCTGTTCAGACGGCGGAGTGAAGATACCTTCATAGCGCATCTGATGGAAGATAACGCGGCACACCAGTTGGTCAAACATGGTGGCGCCCCACATATCTGCGCCGGTCAGGTCTTTCTTCGGACGGAAGCTCAGCTCGGAGAACGGCTGGGTTTTAGCAACATAATCGCCTTTCGCCGCACCTTGCGGAACCGGTTTTTCCGGCGCCGGGACCACCAGCTCGCCATTACGGCGATCCAGCACGAAGATGTTGCCGGTTTTGGCCGGAGCGTAAATCACCGGTACGGTTTTACCGTTCACATCAATGTCGGCCAGCGTCGGCTGCGACGGCATATCCATATCCCACAGATCGTGGTGTACGGTTTGGTAGCTCCATGCCAGTTTCCCGGTGGTTGCGTTCAGCGCTACGATAGAGCTGGCGTAACGTTCCTGTTCCGGCGTGCGATTGCCGCCCCAGATATCCGGCGTGGTAACGCCCATCGGCAGATAGACTAAATCCAGCTTCGCGTCATAGGCGGCAGGCGCCCAGGAGTTAGGTGAATTGAGTGTGAAGTGATGCTCATCGCTCGGGATCGCATTAGGGTCTTTCGCACCCGGGTCGAAGGCCCACAGCAGTTTACCGGTATTCACATCAAAGCCGCGGATCACGCCTGATGGCTCGCGGGTTGAGAAGTTATCGGTTACCGCGCCGGCAATGACGATAGTTTTATCGGTGATAATCGGCGGCGACGTCGGTTCATACATACCCGGCGTGGTTACCGGCATATTGGTTTGCAGGTTGAGAATGCCTTTGTTGGCAAAGGTTTCGCACAGCTTACCGTTGTCGGCGTTCACCGCGAACAGACGGCCATCGTTGACCGGCAGAATAATACGGCGCGGGCAGTCGGCGACGACGTCGGCAGGCGCGTTATCTGCTTTGGCTTCATGATAGGAGACGCCACGGCAGGTCACGTGCTGGAACGACGGATCGGCGTTCAGCTGCGGGTCAAAATGCCACTTCTCTTTACCGGTGGCCGCGTCAAGCGCGAACAGACGCTGGTGCGCGGTACACAGATACAGCATGTCGCCAACTTTAATCGGCGTCACTTCGTTAGTGATTTCACCCGGATCGTTCGGCTGCTTCAGGTCGCCGGTGCGGAATACCCAGGCTTCCTTCAGGTTCTTCACGTTATCGGTATTAATTTGCTTCAGCGGTGAATAACGCTGGCCTTCCTGGTTGCGGCCATAAGCCGGCCAGTCGCTATCGGCGACGGTAGAAATCGGCGCAGCCGGCGTCGCGTCAGCGCTCAGCGTACCGTTCACTTCCTGCGGATCGTTGAAACCGGCCCAGGTCAGGATCCCGCCGCTAATCAGCAGGGCGATAACCAGACCGCCAACGGCACCGGCGGAAGGGACCGGCAGACGACGCCAGACAAATGGCAGAATCAGCCAGATGCCGAAGAAGACCAGGATGTCGCTACGCGGCGTCAGCGCCCAGAAGTCGAAACCGACTTCCCATACCCCCCAAATCATGGTTGCCAGCAGCAGGGCGGCGTACAGCCACAGCGCAGCGCGCTTGCCGCGGAACAGCATAACGGTGACGGCCAGCATCACCAGGCCTGCGATAGGGTAGTACCAGGAACCGCCAATAGCGGCCAGCCATACCCCACCGATTAACAGATACAGGCCACAGAAGGCGGCAAACAGCGCCGTCAGCGTGACAAGTAACCGTGATTGTTGAGATTTTGTTTCTGCCATAGAAAGACACTCTTCAGTTGTTAATTTTTTAACTGCAATTAATTATAGGATTTAACAACTGTGATCGGAATCACAAATATGGCTTTATTATTCACTGCACCGAAGATTTCGTTTTGCTGGTATACTGTATCGCTTGCCGGTCAACGTCGATGTGAAAGCAACGGCTTTGAAGATTTATCCTAAGAATCAAATGGTTAGTTTAATGAAACATACTGTAGAAGTGATGATCCCGGAAGCCGAGATCAAAGCGCGTATCGCCGAACTGGGTCGTCAAATTAATGAACGCTACAAAGACAGCGGCAGTGAAATGGTGCTGGTGGGTCTGCTGCGCGGTTCATTTATGTTTATGGCTGACCTGTGCCGTGAGGTTCAGGTGCCGCATGAAGTCGACTTTATGACCGCCTCCAGCTATGGCAGCGGCATGTCCACCACCCGCGATGTCAAAATCCTTAAAGACCTGGATGAAGATATTCGCGGTAAAGACGTATTGATCGTCGAAGACATCATCGATTCCGGCAACACCCTGTCTAAAGTGCGCGAAATCCTCAGCCTGCGCGAGCCGAAATCACTGGCTATCTGTACGCTGCTGGATAAACCAAGCCGTCGTGAAGTGAACGTCCCGGTGGAGTTTGTCGGTTTTGCCATTCCGGATGAGTTCGTGGTGGGCTACGGTATCGACTACGCTCAGCGCTATCGTCATCTGCCGTATGTCGGCAAAGTGATCCTGCTGGACGAGTAATTATTGTTGCGGTCCCGGATAGGGCGAGCGCCTTATCCGGGGCGGTGAGGGCGGCGGCTATTTATGGTTGGCGTGCTTGCTCTTGAGATTGGAAATCCCGTGGCGATAGCGCTGCTCGAGGGTTTCCCGGCTGACGGCGGTGACATCAAGATCGCGCAGTAGTCCGTCGTGAATACCATAAGCCCAACCGTGGATCGTCACTTTTTGTCCACGTTTCCACGCCGACTGCATGATCGTCGAGTGTCCCAGGTTGTATACCTGCTCCATCACGTTCAGTTCGCAAAGTGTATCCAGACGCCGCTCTTCCGGCATCTCACCGAGCAGCGAACTGTGTTTAAACCAGATATCGCGAATGTGTAGCAGCCAGTTATCAATAAGCCCCAATTCCGGGTTTTCGACCGCCGCCTGTACACCGCCGCAGCCGTAGTGGCCGCAGATAATAATGTGTTCGACTTCCAGCACGTCAACGGCGTATTGCACCACCGACAGACAGTTCAGGTCGGTGTGGATCACCAGATTGGCAACGTTACGGTGCACGAACAACTCACCGGGTTCCAGGCCGGTTAAGCGCTCTGCGGGGACGCGGCTATCGGAACAGCCAATCCACAGAAAACGCGGTTTCTGCGCCTGCGACAATTTCGCAAAGAAGCCGGGGTCCTCTTCCACCAGCATTTTTGACCATAGTGCATTATTGCTGATGAGTGTATCTATATCATTCATGGACGTTTACGGCCTGTAACCAAGTAAGTGCGTTGCGCTAATATAGGGTAAGCTCACCTTTTTGAAAACAATCTTTACCCGTCATACTTCATGCTGCAGGTGCGTTGGCTGCACTCGTTCACCCCAGTCACTTACTTATGTAAGCTCCTGGGGATTCGCTCATTTGCCGCCTTCCTGCAACATGAATTATTTGGGTAAATTAGATGTGAAGACACGAGAAGAGATATTTAATGACCATTGCTCTGGAATTAAAACAGCTCAAGAAAACCTATCCCGGCGGGGTTCAGGCGCTGAAAGGCATTGACCTGCAGGTTGAAGCCGGCGACTTTTATGCGCTGCTGGGCCCGAACGGCGCGGGGAAATCCACGACTATCGGCATCATTAGTTCGCTGGTCAATAAAACCTCCGGTCAGGTTAACGTATTTGGTTACGACCTGGAAAAAGATGTGGTGAACGCCAAACGCCAGCTCGGGCTGGTGCCGCAGGAGTTCAACTTCAACCCGTTCGAAACCGTACAGCAAATCGTGGTTAACCAGGCGGGTTACTATGGCGTTGAGCGTAAAGAAGCGATCTTGCGTAGCGAAAAGTATCTGAAACAGCTCGATCTGTGGGAAAAGCGCAATGAACGCGCGCGTATGCTCTCCGGTGGGATGAAGCGCCGCCTGATGATTGCCCGCGCGCTGATGCATGAGCCGAAGCTGCTCATCCTTGATGAACCCACCGCCGGGGTTGATATCGAACTACGTCGCTCGATGTGGGGGTTCCTCAAAGATCTCAACGATAAAGGCACCACCATTATCCTCACGACCCACTATCTGGAAGAAGCGGAAATGTTGTGCCGCAATATCGGCATTATCCAGAGCGGCGAGCTGGTGGAAAACACCTCAATGAAGGCGCTGCTGGCAAAGCTGAAATCGGAAACCTTTATCCTCGATCTGGCGCCGAAAAGCCCGCTGCCGACCCTCGATGGATATCAATACCGGCTGGTTGATACCTCGACGCTGGAAGTTGAAGTCCTGCGCGAGCAGGGGATTAACAGCGTTTTCGCCCAGCTAAGCGCCCAGGGCGTGCAGGTATTAAGTATGCGTAACAAGGCCAACCGTCTGGAAGAGCTGTTTGTCACGCTGGTGCACGACAAAAAAGGAGAATCAGCATGATGCAGCTTTACTGGGTCGCGCTGAAAAGCATCTGGACCAAAGAGATCCACCGGTTTATGCGTATCTGGGTTCAGACGCTGGTGCCGCCGGTGATCACCATGACCCTCTATTTCGTCATCTTTGGCAATCTGATCGGCTCACGGATCGGCGAGATGCACGGTTTTACCTACATGCAGTTTATCGTGCCGGGGCTGATTATGATGGCGGTGATCACCAACGCCTACGCCAACGTCGCCTCGTCGTTCTTCAGCGCCAAGTTTCAGCGCAACATTGAGGAACTGCTGGTGGCGCCGGTGCCAACCCACGTGGTGATCGCCGGTTACGTCGGCGGCGGGGTGGCGCGCGGGCTGTGCGTCGGGATTCTGGTTACGGCTATCTCGCTGTTCTTCGTCCCGTTCCAGGTTCATTCCTGGTTGTTCGTCGCCCTGACGCTGATTTTGACGGCAATCCTGTTCTCGCTGGCAGGCCTGCTCAATGCGGTGTTTGCGAAAACCTTCGACGACATCAGCCTGATCCCGACTTTCGTGCTGACACCGCTGACCTATCTTGGCGGGGTGTTCTATTCGCTGACGCTGTTGCCGCCGTTCTGGCAGGCGCTGTCGCATTTGAACCCGATCGTCTACATGATTAGCGGCTTCCGTTTTGGCTTCCTCGGCATTCATGACGTTCCGCTGGCGACCACCTTTGGCGTGCTGGTAGTGTTTATCGTGGCCTTCTATATTCTGTGCTGGTATCTGATCCAGCGCGGGCGCGGCCTGCGTAGCTAATCCTCTCTGCTAGCGCCCCGCTAATTTCACTGTGGCGGGGCGCTAAGCGGTAATTTTTGATACCCATCACCCCATCTCAACGCTTGCCCTGCTAAATTGTTTGCCTGCTAAGGAGGTAGGCGATGTTAGGTTGGGTAATTACCTGTCATGATGAGCTGGCGCAGGAGATGCTGGATCGTCTGGAGAAAAAGTTTGGCCCGCTGGCGCAATGTCGGGCGGTGAATTACTGGCGAAATCTGAGCGTCAATATGCTGAGCCGCATGATGTGCGACGCGCTGCATGCCACCGACTGCGGCGATGGGGTGATTTTTCTCACTGATAAAACCGGCGCTGCGCCGTATCGCGCCGCTGCGCTGATGAGTCACAAACATACCCACTGTGAAGTCATTTCCGGCATTCGCTATCCATTGCTGGAGGAAATGTATTTGCAACGCTATACCCTCAGCAGTGACGCCTTCCGTAATGCTATCGTTAGCGCCGGAGGCCCCACGGTGAGCAGCCTATGGCATCAGCAGCAAAAGAACCCGCCTTTTCGTCTCCTGCATGATACGTTCGGAAATTAGGCATTAGCATTGATGCCGCTTTTGTTACAATGGCGGCATTCAGGTTTACCGGTTCGATGCGCATGTTTGCCCGAGTCATTACATTGTTCCTTTTTCTGGCATCTGCCAGCGTTTCCGCCAGTCTGCTCAGCCAGCAGGGCGTTCCCGCACGCTATATGCAAGTCACGGAAGATGCCGATATCTGGGCGCAGGTCGGCAACCATGTGGTGAGCGTCGGCAACGTTCGCGCCGGGCAGATCCTTGCCGTGGTGCCGACCACGGCAGACTATTATGAATTCAATTTCGGCTTCGGTACCGGTTTTATTGATAAAGGACATCTGGGGGCGGTGCAGGGCGCAAAACGGGTTGAGGATAGCCTGGGCGATTTACGCCAGCCATTGAGCAACCAGAACCTGCTGACCTGGAAAGATACGCCGGTATACGATGCGCCATCAGTGGGTAGCCCGCCGTTTGGTACATTAGCGAATAACCTGCGCTATCCCATTATCAGCAAGCTGAAAGATCGCCTTAATCAGACCTGGTATCAGATTCGTATCGGCAACAGGCTTGCATGGGTGAGTAGTCTGGATGCGCAGGAGGATAACGGCATTCCGCTACTGACTTATCACCATATCCTGCGTGATGAAGAAAATAGCCGTTTTCGCCATACCTCCACCACCACCTCGGTGCGCGCTTTCAGTAACCAGATGACCTGGTTGCGTGACCAGGGTTATACCACCCTGACGATGTATCAACTGGAAGGGTATTTACGTAACAAGGTTAATCTGCCTGCACGCTCGGTGGTGATTACCTTTGATGATGGCCTCAAGTCGGTGAATCGCTACGCTTATCCGATCCTCAAGCAGTACGGCTTCCACGCGACGGCGTTTATTATCTCGTCGCGGATCAAACGTCATCCGCAAAAGTGGGATCCGAAATCGCTGCAGTTTATGAGTATCTCTGAGCTCAGGCAGATTCAGGACGTGTTTGATGTGCAGTCGCATACCCATTTTCTGCACCGGGTCGATGCCGCCCGTCACCCGATATTGCTCAGCCGGAATTATCACAACATTCTCTTTGATTTCGAGCGTTCCCGGCGGGCGCTGAGTCAGTTTAATCCGCACGTGCTGTATCTTTCGTATCCGTTTGGCGGCTATAACGCCACGGCGGTCAAGGCGGCGAACGATGCCGGTTTTCATCTGGCGGTAACGACGGTGAGAGGGAAGGTGAAACCGGGGGATAATCCGTTCCTGCTGAAGCGGTTGTATATCTTACGTACCGATTCGCTGGAGACGATGTCGCGGCTTATCAGCAATCAGCCGCAAGGGTAAACCGGCGCTGCGGCTGAGCGCAGCGCCGTAAGAATCAGGCGACCTGCACCGGAATAGCTTTCGCCTGGCGCTTCATTTCGTTATCGCCTTCGAAATAGGCGACTTTCGGCTGCCAGGTGCGGGCTTCTTCGTCAGACATGGTCACGAAGCTGGCGATAATGAGGATATCGCCGACGCTTGCGCAGTGCGCCGCAGCGCCGTTGACGGAGATAATCTTCGAACCACGCTCGGCGGCGATCGCATAAGTTGAGAAACGGTTACCGTTGGTCACGTTCCACAGATGAATGGCTTCATTTTCCAGAATACCGGCCGCTTCGAGGAAATCCTGGTCAATGGCGCAGGAACCTTCGTAATGCAGGTCAGCCTGCGTGACTTTAACGCGATGGAGCTTGCCCTGCAGCATATTACGCATCATAACTTCTACCTTCCAACCTTTATGTAGCAAAGCGGACACGGCATCCGCTTTGAGAAAATAACCCGATTTTTCGTTCCAGGCTACTGGCCCAGCTCGACGATTTTGTTATCAATCAGGCGCGCCTGGCCCAGCCATGCCGCCATCAGGATCACCGCGCGTTTGCTGGCTTCCGTTAGCTCCAGCAGAGTGTCGGCATCGCGGATCTGGATATCGTCGGCACGAAAACCTGATTCATTGAGCTCCTGCTCGGCGATGGCAATGATTTCCTCAAGGTTACGCTCGCCTGCGGCAAGTTTGCCCGCTACCGTACTCAGCACTTTGTACAGACCGGGGGCGATTTTACGCTGCTCGGCGGTCAGATAACCGTTACGTGAGCTCAGCGCCAGGCCGTCTTTAGCGCGGATGATCGGCACGCCGACGATCTCAATGTCGTAGCCCATATCGGCGACCATTTTGCGGATCAGCGCCAGCTGCTGGAAATCTTTCTCGCCGAAGCAGGCGACATCCGGCTGCACCAGGTTGAATAGTTTGCTGACAATGGTCGAGACGCCGCGGAAGTGGCCAGGGCGGCTGGCGCCTTCCAGCATGGTAGACAGGCCAGGAACGTCAACGAAAGTCTGTCCTTCAGTACCCTGCGGATAAATTTCCGCCGGCGCCGGAGCAAAGACAAAGTCGACCTTGCGCTTGTTCAGCTTTTCGCAATCCTCCTGCAGGGTGCGCGGATAGCGCGCCAGATCGTCCGGGCGGTCAAATTGCATCGGATTCACGAAGATACTGACCACCACGACATCCGCGCAGGCTTTGGCTTCATCGACCAGCTTCATATGGCCATCGTGCAGGTTGCCCATGGTGGGAACCAGCGCAATGCGCTTGCCTTCCTGGCGTAAACGACGGATATGCTGGCGCAGCAGCGGCAGGGTTTCAATTATCAGCACAACAAGACTCCTTAATGGAAACTATGTTCTTCGCCCGGATAGGCCCCGGATTCAACTTCGGCAATATACTGCCGTACCGCGGCGCGGATGTCGCCCGCTTCTGCGAGGAAATTCTTGGCGAATTTAGGAATATGGCCGCCGGTGATCCCGAAAGCGTCATGCATCACCAGAATTTGCCCGTCGGTCACGTTGCCTGCGCCGATGCCGATAACCGGGATCGTCAGCGCTTCGGTGATGCGTTTTGCCAGCTCTACCGGCACGCACTCCAGCACCAGCAGCTGCGCGCCGGCCGCTTCCAGGGCTAATGCGTCATCAAACAGCGCCTGCGCCGCATCGCCGCGGCCCTGAACTTTATAGCCGCCGAACACGTTGACCGACTGCGGCGTCAGGCCGAGGTGGCCGCAAACCGGTACCGCGCGCTCCGCCAGCATCCTGACGGTATCAGCCAGCCAGGCGCCGCCTTCAAGTTTGACCATATTGGCGCCGGCACGCATCACGACGGCGGCATTTTCGAAGGTTTGCTCCGGCGTGGCGTAGGCCATGAACGGCAGGTCGGCGAGCAGCAGGCTGTTCGGCGCGCCGCGGCGCACAGCACGGGTATGGTAAGCGATATCGTCAACGGTCACCGGCAGCGTGGAATCGTGTCCCTGTACCGTCATCCCCAGCGAATCGCCCACCAGCAGGACGTTAATGCCTTCGTCGGCAAAAAGCTTAGCGAAACTGTAGTCGTAGGCGGTGATAGTGGCGAAGCGCTTTTTCTCCTGTTTGCATTTCTGCAGCAGGGCAATGGTGGTCGGTTTCATAACGTTTCCTGATGATGAAAGTCATATTAACCGGCATTCTAACAGCAGCATTCAGGGGGGCAATGATTTTGGGCAACCGATTACCACTATCGCCGTAAATGCTAAAAAAGGGAGTAGGGGTTACCAGATGGCAGGCTTTTCGGCGCCCAGATTTTCCAGCGCGGTGCGAAGGGCGAGGCCATCGGGGAAGTGGAGCAGCGGGGCGATTTCAAACAGTGGCCAGAGCATAAAACCGCGATTTTTCATATCGTAGTGCGGCACCGTCAGGCGCTCGCTGTTAATGATTGCGTCGCCAAACAACATGATGTCGAGGTCCAGCGTACGCGGCCCCCAGCGTTCGGCTTTGCGCACCCGCCCCTGCTGCAGTTCGATGCGCTGAGTGTGATCGAGCAGCGCTTCTGGCGCGAGCGAGGTTTCAAGCGCGACGGCGGCATTGAGATAGTCAGGCTGATCCTGCGGCCCCAGCGGTGGCGTACGGTACAGTGAAGATACGCTCACCACGCGGCTGTCCGGAATGTCGGCCAGCGCGCGGATAGCCGCATTCACTTGTTCGAGCGGCGAGGCGAGATTACTGCCAATGGCGATATAGACCAGGGTCATGCGTTACCCTGGCGCGGCGCGCGTTTACGCGGGCGGCGATGGCGGCGGCGCGGAGCCGGATCGTCGCCGAGGTCGTTGAGCATATCTTTCTGTTCCGGCGGCGCGGCCACCTGGAACTCGCCCCACCATTTGGCCAGACGCTGCAGTTCGTGGTTGTTCTCGGCGCCTGCGCGCAGTTCAAGCAGGTCATAGGCGGCGCGGAACTTCGGATGCTCCATGAGTTTCCACGCGCGTTTGCCCTGACGGCGGGACATACGAAGCTGCAACTGCCAGATGTCGCGCACCAGGGTGGTGATGCGTTTAGGGATCGCCAGCGTCCGGCAGGCTTCATCCAGCACGTCATTCATTGCCAGCGCGAAGGCGTCGTAATAGGCCAGCCCGCTCTCCTGTGCGATTTTCTGCGCCATTTCCAGCAGCGGATACCAGAACATGACCGCGAACAGGAATGCCGGGTTAACGCGCATATCGTTATGCAGGCGGTTATCGGTGTTCTTCAGCACCTGAATGATGATGCGTTCCATCGGGCTATCGCCGCGCTCGGTGAAGTAGCGGGTGATCGTCGGGAACAGCGGCTGGAACAGGCTGTATTCGCGCAGCAGCTGGTAGGTTTCATAACCATAACCCGCCTGCAGCAGTTTCAGCACTTCTTCAAACAGACGCGCCGGCGGTACGTCGTGCAGCAGGGTAGCCAGACGTGGGATTGGCTCGGCGCTTTCGGCGCTGATGCGCATATGCAGTTTGGCGGCGAAACGAACCGCGCGCAGCATGCGCACCGGATCCTCACGGTAACGGGTTTCCGGGTCGCCAATCAGGCGTATCACCCCTTCCTGCAGATCGCGCATTCCACCAACGTAGTCGCGTACGGTGAAATCCGCCACGCTGTAATAAAGGCTATTGATGGTGAAGTCGCGGCGCTGGGCATCCTCTTCGATAGAGCCGAAGATGTTATCGCGCAGCAGCATGCCGTTCTGGCCGCGCTGGGAGGTGACGCGGTCGTTGGTGTGGCCTTCGTGATGGCCGCGGAAGGTGGCGACCTCAATGATTTCCGGCCCGAACATCACGTGCGCCAGGCGGAAGCGACGGCCAACCAGGCGGCAGTTGCGGAACAGTTTACGTACCTGGTCCGGGGTCGCGCTGGTGGTGACGTCAAAATCTTTTGGTTTCTTGCCCAGCAGCAGGTCGCGAACGCCGCCGCCGACCAGGTAAGCTTCGTAGCCCGCCTTGTTCAGTCGATAGAGCACCTTGAGCGCGTTTTCACTGATATCTTTGCGGGAAATTGCATGCTGTTCACGCGGGATCACCGTCATATGCGTTTGTTCGACGGCGGCAGCCTCTGCCTCGCGCTCTTCACGGCTTAGCACCTTGCGGCAAAAATTAGCGACTCGGGTAAAAATGGTGCACCTCGTAGTGTCAGACGAACTTCGGATAAAACATTACTCTATGGGCTTCAGGTTGCATTTAAACGGCAAATTCAGGGGCAACCTGAAGGGCGACGAGCAAAAATAGCGGCTAATCATAGCTCAGCGGGAGCCATTTGAGAATGCTGGATTTTTGCTGGCTGCCAGTTGGCTATCGCTTGTTTGAGTAAATCGTCAATACTCAGGGCTTGCCAATCCTCAACGACATCCTGATTCAAAAATGTTAATGCCCGCACAATTTCCGGGCGCGGATCGCCCTCCGGCAGGGCCGGGGCGTGGTTCTGTTTTGAGAGCTTATTACCTTCGGCATTCAGCGCCAGCGGCAGGTGTACGTAATCTGGTACAGGCCAGCCAAAGTGTTGATACAGCGAAATTTGTCGTACCGTTGGCTCGATGAGATCGGCGCCGCGGACGATTTCGCTGACCCCCTGAAAATGGTCGTCAACCACTACCGCCAGGTTATAGGCGAACAGCCCATCGCGACGATGGATGATGAAATCTTCCCGCGCCAGCGGTTCGTCGGCGACGAGGGTCCCGCGCAACTGGTCATAAAATTCCAGTACCGGACGGGTCTGGCGCAGGCGCAACGCGGCGTTTTCGGCGCCAAGGCGCAAATCGCGACAGTGACCGTCGTAGATCCCGCCGACGCTGTGAATGCGCGCGCGGGTGCAGGTGCAGTAGTAGCAGAGATCCCGATCGCGCAGCCAGGCGAGGCGCTCGCGATAGGCATCGTGCCGCTGGGACTGCCACAGTACCTCGCCGTCCCAGTGTAGACCGTAGCGATCGAGCTGGCGCAAAATGGTGTCGGCGGCGCCGGGAACTTCCCGCGGCGGGTCGATATCTTCAATGCGTACGCGCCAGATACCGCCTTTCGCCCGCGCCTGTAGATAGCTGCCAAGGGCGGCGATTAATGAGCCGAAGTGGAGTTCGCCGGAAGGTGAGGGAGCAAAGCGCCCTATATAGTCTGAATCGGTCATGTTAAACACAAGGGGAATCAGGCGGGAGAAACTCCCGCCAGAGAGTGAGGTAGCTGGGAATTAACCCGCCATCTGTTTTTCGCGAATTTCCGCCAGCGTCTTGCAATCGATGCACAGGTCAGCTGTTGGACGCGCTTCCAGACGGCGAATGCCAATCTCCACGCCACAGGATTCGCAGAAGCCGAAGTCTTCGTCTTCGACTTTTTTCAGTGTTTTCTCAATCTTCTTGATGAGTTTACGTTCGCGGTCGCGGTTACGCAGCTCCAGGCTGAACTCTTCTTCCTGCGCGGCACGGTCGACCGGGTCCGGGAAGTTAGCAGCTTCATCCTGCATATGCGTTACGGTGCGATCCACTTCATCCCTGAGTTGATTACGCCATGCTTCAAGAATGCGCTTGAAGTGCGCCAGCTGGGCTTCGTTCATATACTCTTCGCCCGGCTTCTCTTGGTACGGCTCCACCCCAGCGATGGCGAGAATACTCAGGGACGATGTTTTACGGTTTTGCCCTTCTTGCATGTTGCTTCTCCTTAACACGCACTATCGATCCCCATGTGGGGGAAAAATCAGGCCGCTATAAATAGCAGATGCTTTTCCGGATAGCAATTATCTAAACGTTACACTTGACAACGCTGTGAAGAAAAGCGTATTTGCGCTCGCGAACCGGACACAATTTAGCCTTTTAATTACCGGGGGTTAACGCCACGGCGATCGGCTTATTCAGAGTCATCATTTTGGTAGAAAGTTCCGCTTTCCAGGCGAGAATTTCTACCCCCTTTTCCTGCGCCTCTATCAACAGCTGTGCGTATTTGGCATCAATATGATGCGCGGGTGAGAAACGGTCTATCGCCGAATGCAGCACGGCGAATAAAATCACGGCCCGATGGCCCGCGGCAGCGACGCTCATGAGTTCCCGCAGGTGCTTCTGACCGCGTGCGGTAACGGCATCGGGAAAATAACCGTACTCTTTTTCCGCCAACGTAACCGATTTCACTTCAATATAGCAGTTACGGCGGTCTTCTGCCTGTAACATAAGGTCGATTCGGCTATTTTCTTCACCATATTTTACTTCGCTTTTCAGAATGTTATACCCGGCAAGCTCAGGGATATTTCCGGCGAGTACCGCTTCCTTCGCCAGGGTATTTGCCCGCAAGGTGTTAACGCATATGACGGCCCCCTGCCGGGTTTCAGTTAATTCCCAGGTATGCGCATATTTACGTTTAGGATTATCGGAAGTGGAATACCAGACGGTATCTCCCGGCGCGGCGCAACCGGTCATGGCGCCGGTATTCGGGCAGTGCAGCGTCAGCGCCTGGCCCTCCGGCGTGATGACATCGGCCAGAAACCGTTTGTAACGTTTAATTAAAGTGGCGGACTGCAAAGGCGGAGTGAACAGCATCAGAGTTCCCTGGTAAATGGATAACGTTCCAGCGCGTTGTAGCGGGTGCGCCCGCGGATAAAGCTGGACTCATAAAGCACGAATTCGTTGACCGGCACCTGCCAGCAAAAACCCGGCGGCGGGATCGGCACCGCGTGGCGGGCGTCGCGCAGGAGGGTGATATGCGGATGAAACGGCTGCGGGCTTTGATAGCAGCCGCTCCGCGCCGCCTGGGCGCGCAACATATTTGCCAGTTGCAGCATGCCGCGCGGCGGCTGGCGGGTACCGAGCCAGACTACGCGCGAACGCAGCCACTGGCCGGCGTCGTCGAGCGTCAGGGTAAAGGGCGGTTGCTGAATGCGTCCGGCCATCGCCGACAGCGCGCGCTGTTTTTCAGCGCTGACGTCGCCGAGAAACGCCAGCGTCAGATGCAGGTTATCGGCGGCGACCGGCCTTCCGGCATCGTCGGCAAAATGGGCGGCGCGCCAATGAATAATCTGTTTCTGTATCGCTTTCGGCAGTTCAAGAGCGAAAAACAGCCGTTTCGGCTCGGACATGATAGAGACTCGGTAATGAACTACGGGGATGCTACAATGCTTGCCCTCGAATGTTAACCTCCGGAGCCCTTCGTGTCCTCATTGCCGGTTGCCGCAATTCTTCCCGAACTTCTTTCCGCCCTGCAGCAGGCGCCGCAGGTGTTGCTTAATGCGCCTACCGGCGCGGGTAAATCAACCTGGCTGCCGTTACAGATCCTCGCCGACGGCAACATTGATGGCCGGATTATACTGCTGGAGCCGCGGCGGCTGGCGGCACGTAACGTCGCTCAGCGTCTGGCGGAGCTACTGGGAGAAAAACCGGGAGAAACGATAGGCTACCGGATGCGCGCTGAAAGCTGCGTAGGGCCAAATACCCGCCTGGAAGTGGTCACCGAAGGGATCTTAACCCGCACTTTGCAGCACGATCCGGAACTTTCCGGCGTGGGGCTAGTGATCCTCGATGAATTTCATGAACGTAGCCTGCAGGCTGATTTGGCGCTGGCGTTGTTGCTGGACGTCCAGCAGGGGCTGCGTGACGATCTCAAGTTGCTGATCATGTCGGCGACGTTGGATAACGATCGTCTGCAGCGTCTGTTGCCGGAGGCGCCGGTGGTGGTTTCCGAAGGGCGCGCGTTCCCGGTTGAACGTCGCTTTGCGCCGCTGGCGAGCCATCAGCGTTTTGCCGAAGCGGTAGCGATCGCCGCCGCGGATCTGCTGCGTGAGGAGCAGGGCTCGATGCTGTTATTCCTGCCCGGCGTTGGCGAAATTCAGCGCGTACAGGAACAATTGAGCGAGCGTGTAGCCAGCGATGTGCTGTTATGTCCGTTATACGGTGCGCTGCCGCTGAGCGAACAGCGCAAAGCGATTCTCCCGGCGCCTGCCGGGATGCGCAAAGTGGTGCTGGCGACTAATATCGCTGAAACCAGTTTGACGATCGAAGGCATTCGCCTGGTGGTCGACAGCGCTCAGGAACGGGTCGCGCGCTTCGATCCGCGCACCGGCCTGACCCGGCTAATCACCCAGCGGATAAGCCAGGCGTCAATGACCCAGCGCGCCGGTCGAGCCGGGCGTCTGGAGCCGGGGATCTGCCTGCATCTGCTGGCGAAAGAGCAGGCGGAGCGCGCGGCGGCGCAGAGCGAGCCGGAAATTCTGCAAAGCGATCTGTCGGGGCTGCTGCTGGAGTTGCTGCAGTGGGGCTGCCGCGATCCGGCCGAGCTTCGCTGGCTGGATCTACCGCCGGCGATCAATCTGGCGGCGGCGCGGCGTCTGTTGACGGCGTTATCGGCGTTGGAGGGCGAACGCCTTTCGGCTCACGGGCGCAAAATGGCGACGCTGGGTAACGACCCTCGTCTGGCGGCCATGCTGACAGCGGCCGATTCCGCGGATGACGCGGCGACGGCGGCGAAACTCGCCGCTATTCTTGAGGAGCCGCCGCGCGGCGGCAGCAGCGATTTAGGCGCCGCGTTTGCGCGCCAGCAGGGCAACTGGCAGCAGCGGACGCAGCAGTTATTGAAGCGACTGGCCAGCCGCGGCGGTCAGCCTGATGCTGAGCGGATGGCGGCGTTGCTGGCCCCAGCGTTTGCCGACCGGATTGCCCGTCGACGCGGCCAGGAAGGGCGCTATCAGTTGGCTAACGGCATGGGGGCGATGCTGGATGCCGATGACGCGCTCGGGCGTCACGAATGGCTAATTGCGCCGCTGCTACTACAGGGCAGTTCGGCACCCGATGCGCGAATTTTGCTGGCGCTGCCGCTGGATATTGATCAACTGGTGGCGCAGCGTCCTGAGCTGATACAACGCTCCGATACCGTGGAGTGGGATGAAGCGCAGGGGACGCTAAAAGCCTGGCGGCGTAGCTGCATTGGCCAGCTGGTGATAAAAACTCAGCCGTTGGCGAAACCGTCGGAAGCGGAGCTGCATCAGGCAATGCTCAACGGTATTCGCGATAAGGGGCTCGGGGTATTGAACTGGACGCCGGAGGCTGAACAACTGCGCCTGCGGCTGCACTGCGCCGCGCAGTGGCTGCCGGAAGCGGACTGGCCCGCCGTTGATGACGCATCGCTGTTAGCTTCGCTGGAGGCGTGGCTGTTGCCGCAGATGACCGGGGTGCATTCGCTTCGGTCGCTCAAGGCGGTAGACCTGCGGCAGGCGCTGCAAAACTGGCTGCCGTGGACGTTACGCCAGAAGCTGGATAGCGAGCTGCCGACCCATTACACGGTGCCGACCGGCAGCCGTATCGCTATTCGTTATCATGAAGATAACCCGCCGGCGCTGGCGGTACGGATGCAGGAGATGTTCGGCGAGGCGGCGACGCCGCGCATTGCCGAAGGACGGGTTCCCCTGGTGCTGGAGTTACTCTCGCCGGCGCAGCGACCATTACAAATTACCCGGGATTTAAGCGCCTTCTGGCAGGGGGCATACCGCGAGGTGCAAAAAGAGATGAAAGGGCGCTATCCGAAACATGTCTGGCCGGATGACCCGGCGAACACCGCCCCCACCCGGCGGACGAAAAAATACTCCTGAGGCGCCGCGCCCTTGCTGTGGGCGTGGTTCCGAAAATCGCTGGCCGCAGTCACGCGGCGCAACATTTATGTTATTAAAAAACATCATATTTTACCGTTTATCGCGTTTTACGGTTGTAAAATGCTGGTTAAGAATGGCGCGGATTAGTGCTATTCTCTGTGGCCTGGACATTTCGTGCTATGTCCGGAGATATTCTTCAGCTTAAACAGATAATTATATGATTTGTTTAATGAATTATTCTTCGAAGATGATATGAAAGACGTCGGCCGCGGCAGCGTGGCGGGTGTGAAATTGAGAGATATCTTCTTCCTCCTGCAGGGGGAAGTATTGAGAATCAGGCCTTTACGCCTGAAAGTTGCGGAGAAAAAGCATGGCGGGAGATGACCGCGAGCCTATCGGACGTAAAGGGAGACCTTCACGCCCGACAAAACAAAAAGTCACCCGTCGCCGGGTCCGGGAAGAGGACTACGACGATGATTACGATGACGATTATGAGGATGAACGACCAATGCCGAAGAAAGGAAAGGGCAAAGGCAACAAGCCTCGTCGTAAGCGCAGCTGGCTGTGGCTGCTGGTTAAGCTGGGGATTGTCTTTGCGGTAATTATTGCCGCCTATGGCGTCTACCTCGACCAGAAAATTCGCAGCCGTATTGATGGTAAAGTCTGGGAACTGCCGGCGGCAGTGTATGGCCGGATGGTCAACCTTGAGCCGGATATGCAGATCAGCAAAAACGAGATGGTGCGCCTGCTTAATGCGACCCAGTACCGTCAGGTCAGCGCAATGACGCGTCCTGGCGAATACACCGTACAGGCTAACAGTATCGAAATGATCCGCCGTCCGTTCGATTTCCCGGATAGCAAAGAGGGGCAGGTGCGCGCGCGTCTGACCTTCGATGGCGATCATCTGGATACCATCGAGAATATGGATAACAACCGTCAGTTCGGTTTCTTCCGTCTCGACCCGCGCCTGATCACCATGCTGCAGTCGGCGAACGGCGAGCAGCGCCTGTTCGTGAAGCGCAGCGGTTTCCCGGATCTGCTGGTGGATACGCTGCTGGCGACCGAAGACCGCCACTTCTATGAGCATGACGGCATCAGCCTGTACTCAATGGGCCGCGCGGTGCTGGCGAACCTGACGGCGGGGCGTACGGTGCAGGGGGCGAGTACCCTGACCCAGCAGCTGGTGAAGAACCTGTTCCTGTCCAGCGAGCGCTCCTACTGGCGTAAGGCCAACGAAGCCTATATGGCGCTGATTGTTGACGCCCGTTACAGCAAGGATCGTATCCTTGAGCTGTATATGAACGAGGTGTACCTCGGTCAGAGCGGCGATAATGAAATCCGCGGCTTCCCGCTGGCGAGCCTGTACTACTTTGGCCGCCCGGTAGAAGAGCTGAGCCTCGATCAGCAGGCGCTGCTGGTCGGAATGGTCAAAGGGGCGTCAATCTATAACCCGTGGCGTAACCCGAAACTGGCGCTGGAGCGGCGTAACCTGGTGCTGCGTCTGCTGCAGCAGCAGAATATTATCGACCAGGAGCTGTACGATATGCTGAGCGCGCGTCCGCTGGGCGTGCAGCCGCGCGGCGGGGTGATTTCACCGCAGCCGGCGTTCATGCAGATGGTGCGCCAGGAGCTGCAGGCGAAACTGGGCGATAAAGTGAAAGATCTCTCCGGCGTGAAGATCTTTACCACCTTTGACCCGGTGGCTCAGGATGCGGCGGAAAAAGCGGCCATTGAAGGGATCCCGGTGCTGAAGAAACAGCGTAAGCTGCCGGATCTGGAAACCGCCATGGTGGTGGTCGATCGCTTTACCGGTGAAGTCCGGGCGATGGTCGGCGGCGCGGAGCCGCAATTTGCCGGCTACAACCGCGCGATGCAGGCGCGTCGTTCGATTGGTTCGTTGGCAAAACCGGCCACTTATCTGACCGCGCTGAGCCAGCCGAACCAGTATCGCCTGAATACGTGGATTGCCGATGCGCCGGTGACGATTCGCTTGTCGAACGGCCAGACCTGGTCGCCGCAGAACGACGATCGCCGCTTTAGCGGTCAGGTGATGCTGGTGGATGCCCTGACCCGTTCGATGAACGTGCCGACGGTTAACCTCGGGATGTCGCTGGGGCTGCCGGCGATCACCGATACCTGGCAGAAGCTGGGCGTGCCGAAAGACCAGTTGAATGCGGTACCGGCGATGATCCTCGGCGCCCTTAACCTGACGCCAATCGAAGTGGCGCAGGCATTCCAGACCATCGCCAGCGGCGGTAACCGCGCGACGCTGTCGGCGCTGCGTTCCGTGATTGCTGAAGATGGTACGGTGCTGTACCAGAGCTACCCGCAGGCGGAACGCGCCGTTCCGGCGCAGGCGGCCTATATGACCCTGTGGACCATGCAGCAGGTGGTGCAGCGCGGTACCGGCCGTCAGCTTGGTGCCAAATATCCTGGCCTGCATCTGGCGGGTAAAACCGGGACCACCAACAACAACGTGGATACCTGGTTTGCCGGTATCGATGGCAGCCAGGTGACGATTACCTGGGTTGGCCGCGATAACAACCAGCCGACCAAGCTGTACGGGGCCAGCGGCGCGATGTCGATTTATCAGCGCTACCTGGCTAACCAGACCCCGACGCCGCTGGCGCTGACGCCGCCGGAAGACGTGGTGGATATGGGCGTGGACAGCAATGGTTACTTCCAGTGCAGCGGCGGTATGCGTACGCTGCCGGTGTGGACCACCTCGCCGGATGCGCTGTGCCGTCAGGGCGAAGCCCTGCAGCAACAGCAGCAGCAACAACAGGAAGCCAATAACCCGTTCAACCAGTCCGGGCAGCAGCAGCCTGCTAACCAACCGCAGCAGCAACAGCAGCAACCTGCGAAGCAGGAGAAGAGCGATGGCGTTGCCGGTTGGATTAAAGATATGTTTGGCGGCAACTAAAACCGTTTAAGCCGAACGTCTGAACAGCCCCTTAATACGAAGGTATTAGGGGGCTTTTTTATTGCAGGCATCTGCGTAACACCGTGATAACTCCTTAATAACCGTCTGGTTATTTATTAATCCCTTGGCGCTTCCTGCCCGGCATAGCGCTTGCCTTAGATTCCGCGTTTCGCCTATTATGTCACCCGTCATAATAATAATTCTCGTTTACGTTATCATTCACTTTCATCAGAGATATACCAATGGCGCGTCTTAAAACTGCTCAGCCAAATCACTCGCTGCGTAAAATCGCAGTCGTAGTAGCCACGGCGGTTAGCGGCATGTCTGTTTATGCACAGGCTGCGGAACAACCGAAAGAAGAAACCCTCGTCGTTACCGCGGCGCCCGCCAGCCAGGAAAGCGCCTGGGGGCCGGCCCCGACTATCGCGGCGAAGCGTTCCGCCACGGCGACCAAAACCGATACTCCCATTGAAAAAACGCCGCAGTCTATCTCCGTGGTGACCCGCGAAGAGATGGACATGAAGCAGCCGGCAACGGTTAAAGAGGCGCTCTCTTACACGCCGAGCGTTTTCTCCACTCGCGGTAGCTCGACCACCTATGATGTGGTCACCATTCGTGGATTCACCACCTCCAGCACGGTGAACACCAACCAGTATCTGGATGGCATGAAGCTGCAGGGTAACAACTACTCTGAAGTCTCCATGGATCCGTATTTCTTGGAACGCGTGGAAGTGATGCGCGGGCCAACCTCGGTGCTGTACGGCAACAGCAACCCGGGCGGTATCGTCAGCATGGTCAGCAAGCGTCCGACCACCGAGCCGCTGAAAGAAATCCAGTTTAAGATGGGCACCGATAACCTGTGGCAAACCGGTTTCGACTTCAGCGATGCCATTGATGATGACGGCGTGTGGTCATACCGCCTGACCGGATTAGGCCGCAGCCAGGATGCGCAGCAGCAGATGGCGAAATCGACCCGTTACGCCATCGCTCCGTCCTTCAGCTGGCGTCCGGATGATAAAACCGATTTCACCTTCCTGAGCAACTTCCAGAATGACCCGGATGCGGGTTACTACGGCTGGCTGCCGCGCGAAGGCACCGTGGTGCCGTATTACGATGCCAACGGTAAGGCGCACAAGCTGCCGACCGACTTCAACGAAGGCGAGTCCGATAACAAGATGGCGCGCCGTCAGCAGATGGTTGGCTATAGTTTCTCCCACCAGTTCGATGACACCTTTACCGTGCGTCAAAACCTGCGCTATGCCGATGTGCATACGCTGTATCGTTCGGTCTATGGCTATGGTTATCAGGAGCCTGGTAAAATCCAGCGCAACTATGTTCGTTCCGATGAGCACCTGAATACCTTTACCGTTGATACGCAACTGCAGTCTGATTTCGCCACCGGCGCGGTGAACCACACGCTGCTGACCGGCGTGGACTACTCGCGGATGCGTAATGACGTTGACGCGGACTACGGTACGGCCGATGCCATTAGCATGAGTAATCCGCAGTACGGCAATCCAAATATTGTGCTGAACTCCAAATATGCTGTGCTTAACCGTATGGAGCAGACGGGCCTGTACGCGCAGGATCAGATGGAATGGGATAAATGGGTGATGACCTTAGGCGGCCGTTACGATTACGCGACTACGTCTACCTTCACCCGTTCCACCAGCAACATGGCGGAGAATCACGACCAGCAGTTCAGCTGGCGCGGCGGGATCAACTATCTGTTCGATAACGGCATCTCCCCGTACTTCAGCTATAGCGAATCGTTCGAACCGGTATCTGGCTCAGGCCTCAACGGTAAACCATTCGATCCCTCACGCGGCAAGCAGTATGAAGCCGGCGTGAAATACGTGCCGAAAGATATGCCGGTGGTGGTGACCGCGGCGGTCTATCAGCTGACCAAAGATAAAAACCTTACAGCGGATCCCAACGACACCAGCGGTTTTTTCAGCGTGCAAACCGGCGAAATCCGCTCCCGCGGCTTTGAGCTGGAGGCGAAAGCGGCGGTCAATGCCAATATCAACCTGACTGCGGCTTACAGCTATACCGATGCCGAATACACTCACGACACCGTCTTCGAAGGCAAGCGTCCGGCGGAAGTGCCGCGTAATATGGCCTCGCTGTGGGCGGATTACACCTTCCACGAAACCGCGCTTAGCGGGTTGACGATTGGCGCGGGCGCGCGTTATATCGGCTCAACGGTGAGTTATTACAAGAATGTTGAAGGGAAGAAAAATGATTCCTTCAATGTGGCCGGTTATGCGCTGATGGATGCGACGGTGAAATACGATCTGGCGCGCTTTGGTCTGCCGGGGTCTTCGGTCGGCGTCAACGTCAACAACCTGTTTGACCGCGAATATGTCTCCAGCTGCTATAGCGAGTACGCATGCTACTGGGGAGCGGAACGTCAGGTTGTTGCTACCGCAACCTTCCGCTTCTAACTACTCACGGGCGCGGTTCGCCGCGCCCAATATCAGGTTGTTGCTATGCAGGAACAGACTCCGTACTCTGAAACGACGTTTGCGTTAAATCGCGTGACCTTTCGCGTGCCTGGCCGCACGCTGCTTCATCCCCTTTCGTTGACCTTCCCGGCAGGAAAAGTCACTGGCCTGATAGGCCATAACGGTTCCGGCAAATCCACGTTACTGAAAATGCTTGGCCGCCATCAGCCGCCTTCCGAGGGCGATGTGCTGCTTGACGGCCAGCCGCTGGACAGCTGGAGCAGCAAGGCGTTTGCCCGCAAAGTGGCCTATCTGCCGCAGCAACTGCCGGCGGCGGAAGGGGTGACGGTGCGCGAACTGGTGGCGATTGGTCGCTATCCGTGGCACGGCGCGCTGGGGCGCTTCGGCGCGGCGGATCGCGAAAAAGTAGAAGAGGCCATTGCGCTGGTGGGGCTGAAACCGCTGGCGCATCGGCTGGTGGACAGTCTTTCCGGCGGCGAACGCCAGCGTGCGTGGATCGCCATGCTGGTGGCGCAGGATAGCCGCTGTTTGCTGCTCGATGAACCGACGTCGGCGCTGGATATCGCCCATCAGGTCGATGTGCTGGCGCTGGTGCATCGTCTCAGCCAGCAGCGTGGTCTGACGGTGATCGCGGTCCTGCACGATATTAATATGGCCGCCCGCTATTGCGATTATCTGGTCGCGCTGCGCGGCGGCGAAATGATCGCCCAGGGGACGCCCGCGGAGCTGATGCGCAGCGAAACGCTGGAGCAAATCTACGGCATCCCGATGGGGATCCTGCCGCACCCGGCGGGCGCAGCGCCGGTAAGTTTTGTCTATTGATGGAAAATTCGAACTTCTTCTCACGTCGACGCCTGTTGACGGCAATGGCGCTGTCGCCGCTGCTGTGGCAGATGCGCGGCGCGCAGGCGGCGAACGTTGACCCGCAGCGCGTCGTCGCGCTGGAGTGGCTGCCGGCCGAACTGCTGCTGGCGCTCGGCGTTACGCCCTACGGCGTGGCCGACATTCCCAACTATAACCTGTGGGTGAATGAACCGGCGTTGCCCGCCTCGGTGATAGATGTCGGCCTGCGCACTGAACCCAATCTTGAGTTGCTGACACAGATGAAACCGTCGTTTATCGTCTGGTCAGCAGGCTATGGCCCGTCGCCGGAAAAGCTGGCGCGTATCGCGCCCGGTCGCGGTTTCACCTTCAGCGACGGCAAACGGCCGCTGGCGATGGCCCAGCGTTCGCTGCGGGAAATGGCCGACCTGCTGGGTAAGCAACAGCAGGCGAAGCGCCATCTGGCGGAGTTCGACGCGTTGATGGAAAGCCTGCGTCCACGATTTGTCGACCGTGACGATCGTCCGCTGCTGATGATTTCGCTACTTGATGCTCGCCATGTACTGGTATTCGGCGAGAACTGCCTGTTCCAGGAAGTGCTCGATCGCTTTGGCATCAAAAACGCCTGGCACGGCGAAGCGGCATTCTGGGGCAGTATCACCGTAGGCATCGATCGGCTGGCGGAATTTAAAGAGGCCGATGTTATCTGTTTCGATCATGGCAACGATCGGGAGATGGCCCAACTGATGGCGACCCCGCTGTGGCAGGCGATGCCTTTCGTGCGTGCGGGGCGTTTCCAGCGTCTTCCGGCGGTGTGGTTCTATGGCGCGACGCTGTCGGCGATGCATTTCGCCCGCGTACTGGCCGATGCGCAGGGGAGGGCAGTATGAACGCGCGTTTCTCGCCGTTAGCTATGATCCTGCTGGCCGTACTGCTGGTTGCCGCTTTCGCGCTGAGCATCGTCAACCTTCAGGTGGCTTTACCTTACGCGCAGTGGCATCAGGCGCTGTGGCAGCCGGATAGCGATAATATCGCCCAGATGCTGTTCCATTACAGCCTGCTGCCGAGGCTGGCTGTATCGCTGCTGGTCGGCGCCGGGCTGGGACTCGTTGGCGTACTGTTCCAGCAGGTACTGCGTAACCCGCTGGCGGAGCCGACCACGCTCGGCGTCGCCACCGGCGCGCAGCTCGGAATGACGGTGACGACGCTATGGGCGATCCCCGGCGTGCTGGCGTCGCAGTTTGCCGCGCTGGCTGGCGCTTGCCTGGTCGGCGCGCTGGTGTTCGGCGTCTCGTGGGGCAAACGTCTATCGCCGGTGACGCTGATTCTGGCCGGTCTGGTGGTGAGTCTCTATTGCGGCGCGGTCAATCAACTGATGGTGATTTTCCATCACGACCAGCTGCAAAGCATGTTCCTGTGGAGTACCGGTACGCTGACGCAGACCGACTGGAGCGTGGCGCAGCGCCTGTGGCCGCAGCTGCTTGGCGGCGCGATGTTGACGCTGCTGTTGTTACGCCCGTTAACGTTGATGGGGCTGGATGATGGCGTGGCGCGGAATCTCGGGCTGGCGCTCTCTCTGGCGCGCCTTGGCGTCTTGACCCTGGCGATAGTAATAAGCGCGCTGCTGGTCAACGCGGTCGGTATTATCGGCTTTATCGGTCTGTTCGCGCCGCTACTGGCGAAAATGCTCGGCGCCCGCCGCCTGCTATCGCGGCTGGTGCTGGCGGCGCTGCTTGGCGCGCTGATCCTGTGGCTTTCCGACCAAATTATTCTCTGGCTCAGCCGGATATGGCGAGAAGTGTCTACCGGGTCAGTCACCGCGCTGATTGGCGCGCCTTTATTACTGTGGCTGCTGCCGCGGCTGCGGCTGCGTAGCATCAGCGCGCCGGTGATGAATGGCGGCGATAAAGCGCTGATTGAGCGCCGCAACGTGCAGTGGTTCGCGCTGGGCGGACTGGCGCTGATGTTGTTGGCGGTAACCGCCGCGCTGACCTTTGGCCGTGATGCGCAGGGGTGGCAATGGGCCAGCGGCGATCTGCTGGAGCAATTGATGCCCTGGCGCTGGCCGCGGGTATTCTCGGCGCTGTTTGCCGGGGTGATGCTGGCCGTCGCGGGTTGTATTATTCAACGCCTGACCGGTAACCCGATGGCCAGCCCGGAAGTGCTGGGTATCAGCTCCGGCGCGGCGTTCGGCGTGGTGTTGATGCTGTTCTTCGTGCCGGGCAACGCTTTTGTCTGGCTGCTGCCAGCCGGCAGTCTTGGCGCGGCGGCGACGCTGCTGGTCATCCTGGTCGCCGCCGGGCGCGGCGGATTCTCGCCGCACCGGATGCTGCTGGCGGGGATGGCGCTAAGTACCGCCTTCACCATGCTATTGATGATGCTACAGGCCAGCGGCGATCCGCGAATGGCGCAGATCCTGACATGGATGTCCGGTTCGACTTATAGTGCGACGCCTGAGATGGTGCTGCGTAGCGGCGTGGTAATGCTGGCGCTATTGGCGCTGGCGCCGCTCTGTCGCCGCTGGCTGACCATCCTGCCGCTCGGCGGCGAGGCGGCGCGAGCGGTAGGGATGGCATTGACGCCATCGCGTATTGGGTTGCTGCTGCTGGCGGCGAGCCTGACGGCAACGGCGACGCTAACCATTGGGCCGTTAAGTTTTGTTGGCCTGATGGCGCCGCACATTGCGAGGATGATGGGCTTTCGCCGGACGATGCCGCATATGGTCATTTCCGGGCTGATTGGCGGGATGCTGCTGGTGTTCGCCGACTGGTGCGGGCGAATGATCATGTTCCCCTACCAAATCCCGGCAGGGCTGTTATCGACGTTTATCGGCGCGCCGTATTTTATCTATTTATTAAGAAAGCAGAGCCGCTAACGATCCCGATGGCCTCAACATCCCCGGTAGCGCTAGCGCTTACCGGGGCTACAGCGTTGTGCGATTTGGTAGCCCGGACAAGGCGCAATGCGCCGCCTCCGGGAAAATCCCCGGTGGCGCTAGTGCTTACCGGGGCTACAGCGCTGTGCGATTTGGTAGCCCGGATAAGGCGCAATGCGCCGCCTCCGGGAAAATCCCCGGTGGCGCTAGTGCTTACCGGGGCTACAGCGCTGTGCGATTTGGTAGCCCGGATAAGGCGCAATGCGCCGCCTCCGGGAAAATCCCTGCGCCACCAGGCATTCAAGTACCTTACAGTTTGGCAAACATCCGACGCGCGGCATCGATAGTGTTGTTGATATCCGCTTCGCTATGGGCGATGGACATAAAGCCGGCTTCAAACGCCGACGGGGCGAGGTAAACCCCTTCTTCCAGCATCAGGTGGAAGAAACGCTTGAAACGTTCAACATCGCACTTCACCACATCCTGATAGCAGGTGACGGTTTCGGCTTCGGTAAAGAAGATGCCGAACATGCCGCCGACATTATTCACCACCAGCGGGATCCCGGTTTCGCGCGCCGCGTTCAGCAGGCCATCCGCCAGTTGATTGGTCAGCTCGGTCAGGGTTTCATGCACGCCCGGCTGCGCCACTTCGCTTAAGCAGGCGAAGCCTGCGGCCATGGCGATAGGGTTGCCTGACAGCGTACCGGCCTGGTATACCGGACCGGTCGGCGCCAGCGCGTCCATGACCTCGCGGCGACCGCCGAAAGCGCCCACCGGCATACCGCCGCCGATGATTTTACCCAGACAGGTCAGATCCGGCTCCACGCCGTAATAAGATTGGGCGCCCGCCAGCGCGACGCGGAAGCCGGTCATCACTTCGTCAATTATCAGCAACGCGCCAAACTCGTCGCACAGCGCGCGCAGGCCCGGCAGGAACTCCGGCTGCGGCGGAATGCAGTTCATATTGCCGGCCACCGGTTCGACGATGATACAGGCGATATCCTGCGGATATTGTTCAAACGCCGCGCGTACCGAGGCAAGATCGTTATAGGTACAGGTCAGAGTATGCTTAGCGAAATCCGCCGGTACGCCCGGCGAGTTCGGCTGGCCGAGAGTCAGTGCGCCGGAGCCGGCTTTCACCAGCAGGCAGTCGGCGTGACCGTGGTAGCATCCTTCGAACTTGATGATTTTGTCGCGGCCGGTGAAGCCGCGCGCCAGGCGAATGGCGCTCATGGTGGCTTCGGTGCCGGAGTTTACCATGCGCACCATATCCATGGTCGGCACCAGTTCAGTAACCAGTTCCGCCATTTTGACTTCCATTTCGGTTGGCGCGCCGAAGCTTAACCCGCGCTCTGCCGCTTCAATCACGGCGTTACGAATGGCCGGATGGTTGTGACCCAGCACCATTGGGCCCCAGGAACCGACATAATCGATATAAGCTTTACCATCGACATCGTACAGGTAGGCGCCATCCGCACGTTCAATAAACAGCGGGGTGCCGCCGACGCCAGTAAAGGCGCGGACCGGCGAGTTGACGCCGCCGGGGATAAGTTCGCGGGCGGCGTTATACAGATTTTCAGATTTGCTCATGGCCAGGATCCTGGTTCGTGAATAAAGTTATCGGGCTATTCTAAGTTATTCCATGAAGGTTATGAAAGTTTTGCCCAATTGAAACATTAAGCGGACGAAACAATTTTTTGGCGACGCGCGGCGCGGAGGCGGCTAGAATGCCTCTCTTCTCATTTGTATTACCAATAAATGATAATGGCATGAAAGCAGAAACTCCCTCTTTTGAAGCACATCAGTTTGTTCGCGTGCGCCGTAGCGATGCGGTCCGCCGTTTGATTCAACGCGACAAAACGCCGCTGGCGGTATTGTTGATGGCGGCGGTGGTCGGCACGCTGGCCGGGCTGGTGGGCGTGGCGTTTGAAAAGAGCGTGAACTGGGTGCAGAACCAGCGAATTGGCGCCCTGGTGCAGGTGGCGGACCACTGGTACCTCGTCTGGCCGCTGGCCTTCATTCTGTCGGGGCTGCTGGCGATGGTTGGCTATTTTCTGGTGCGCCGCTTTGCGCCGGAGGCCGGCGGTTCCGGGATCCCGGAAATCGAAGGCGCGCTGGAAGAGTTGCGTCCGGTACGCTGGTGGCGCGTGCTACCGGTAAAATTCATCGGTGGTATGGGGACGCTGGGCGCCGGGATGGTGCTGGGGCGCGAAGGGCCGATGGTGCAGCTTGGCGGCAATATCGGGCGTATGGTGGTGGATGTGTTTCGTCTGCGCAGCCCGGAAGCGCGGCACACGCTGTTGGCCACCGGCGCGGCATCAGGCCTCTCCGCGGCCTTCAACGCGCCGCTGGCGGGCATCCTTTTTATCATCGAAGAGATGCGCCCGCAGTTCCGCTACAATCTGATTTCGATTAAAGCCGTGTTTACCGGCGTGATCATGTCGAGCATCGTGTTTCGTATTTTTAACGGCGAAGGGGCGATTATCGAAGTCGGCAAGTTAAGCAATGCGCCGGTGAATACCCTGTGGCTGTATCTGGTGCTGGGCATGATCTTTGGCTGTTTCGGGCCATTGTTTAATGCTCTGGTGCTGCGGACGCAGGATATGTTCCAGCGCTTCCACGGCGGCAATATCAAAAAATGGGTGTTGATTGGCGGGCTTATCGGCGGCCTTTGCGGCCTGCTGGGTCTGATGCAGCCAACGGCGGTAGGCGGCGGTTTTAACCTTATCCCCATCGCCGCTGCCGGTAACTTCTCGGTTGGGCTGCTGCTGTTCATCTTTATTGCTCGCGTCATTACCACGCTGCTGTGCTTCTCTTCCGGCGCGCCGGGAGGGATTTTCGCCCCGATGCTGGCGCTGGGGACGCTGCTGGGAACGGCATTCGGCATGGCTGCCATCCCGCTGTTTCCCTCCTATCATCTGGATGCCGGTACCTTCGCTATCGCCGGGATGGGGGCGTTGCTGGCGGCTTCGGTACGCGCGCCACTCACCGGAATTGTGCTGGTGCTGGAGATGACCGATAACTATCAGCTCATTTTGCCAATGATTATTACCTGCCTTGGGGCAACACTATTGGCGCAGTTCCTCGGAGGTAAGCCTTTGTATTCGACCATTCTGCAGCGTACCCTGGCGAAACAGAAGGCCGAAGAGGCGGCGAAAGCGCAGCAGGTACCCCGGGAGAATACTTGAACGATTTACCAGGGTATTAGATAATGGCTCAAAAGGTCCGGTTATTCTTTAATCGGCCGGAAGTATCAATGGGAGCAAAAAATGAGTGATGACGTAGCGTTGCCGCTGGAATTTACCGAAGCCGCAGCGAATAAAGTAAAACATCTGATTGCGGATGAAGATAATCCGAACCTGAAACTGCGCGTGTACATCACCGGCGGCGGTTGCAGCGGTTTCCAGTATGGCTTCACCTTTGACGATCAGATCAACGAAGGCGATATGACCATCGAGAAACAGGGCGTCGGCCTGGTGGTTGACCCGATGAGCCTGCAGTATCTGGTTGGCGGCGCCGTCGACTATACCGAAGGCCTGGAAGGTTCACGTTTCATCGTGACTAACCCGAACGCGAAAAGCACCTGCGGCTGCGGCTCCTCGTTCAGCGTTTAACGCAAGCGAATCCAGCTCTCTCCCACAAAGAGAGCGGCAAACACGAAAAACGGTAACCATCAGGTTACCGTTTTGCTTTTATGACCGTCCGTTATCATCTAACGCAAAGGTCGGTAGCTTCAGGTGCCAGCGAATCGCCGCCAGGCGTATTACCAGCGTCACCATCATGCCTAACATCGCCGAGTTTTCCAGCGACAGTTGAAAGGTATAGTGTGCCGTCGCGTGTACGATACCGCCGACAATGCAGGCGGTGGCGTAGATTTCGGTGCGCAGAATCATCGGAACTTCTCGCGCCAGTACGTCGCGGATAATCCCGCCTCCGACGCCGGTGACCACGCCCATGCAGATAGCTACCAGCGGGCCGGTATGGGCAATAAAGGCTTTATTCACGCCGATGCCGACAAACACCGCCAGGCCGACGGCATCCAGCACCGGCAGTACCCATTTCGGCATGCGCCGCGGCTGGCGGACCAGTAGAATCGTTAACATACTGGTGACCATCGCTACCACCAGATCGGTCGGATCCTTTACCCAGAACACCGGGCCATTGGCCAGCGCCATATCGCGGATAGTCCCGCCGCCCACGGCGGTAACCACGCCTAATACCAGCACCCCGAAAGGGTCCATGCGTAATTTTCCTGCCAGCAATACGCCGGAGATAGCAAATACGGCTGTGCCAATAATATCCAGCCAATAGACAAGCATCGTCAGTTCCCGCTAAAAGCCTGCTGCCAGGCGGTTATTTTACCTGCTCAAGCGCAGTACAGAGTTGTTTTGCGGCAAGGATAATACGTGGGCCCGCGCGTTCAAACCAGTCGCTATGTAAGGCGATGAGCGAAATTGTGAGCTGATTTTGCCAATAGCGGTCCACGGCGGGAATTTTATCAGGATCGCCGGTGATGACGATCGCCTGCGGATGCCGTGACAGCACCTGTTCGCGGCTGACCTGCGGCCAGGGAACGCGGCTGGCGGCAAAAATATTTTCCCCACCGCACAGGCTCAATACTTGATTCTGGATCGAGGCGCTGTTGCTGGTGAACAGCGGGTTGGCGCCAAACTGCAGAAATACGCGTTTTTTCGGCGCGTTGGCATAGCGGGCTTTTAGCGCAAGGTAATCGTCTTGCATCTTCTGGGCAGCCTGACGAGCTGTTTCCGGCTGTGGGCTCCACGGCGCTAGCATCTGCAGAGCATGGATGATTTGCTCAATCGAACCGGTTTCAACCCAGATAACTTTGATTCCCAGCGAACTGAGCTGATTCACCTGGCGTTCGGCATTGCCGCCGCGCCATGCCAGCACCAGATCGGGCTTCAGAGCGACGATACGTTCAAGGTTCATTCCCTGCCAACTGGCGACTTGTTCGATTTTCGCCGCGGCGGGAGGGTAGTCGGAATAACTGCTGACGCCGACCGGCGTAATGCCGGCAGCAAAGGCCAATTCGGTGTTGGCCGGGGAGAGCGTCACCACCCGCGGCGCGGCGAAAAGCCACGCCGGGGCGAGTAACAGCAGGGCGGTTAACGCCTTCTGTAGCGACTTAGCCACGCGCCAGGTTCTGCACCAGGTTTTCCACCATCAGGGTGGACTGCTTGGCGGCGACGGCGAGGAACTCGTCGAAGCTAAGATGCGACTGCTGGTCAGCGACGTCAGAGATTGCGCGCACCACCACAAAGGGAATGCTGAAGTTATGGCAGACGTGGGCGATGGCGGTCGCTTCCATTTCTACGGCAACGGCCTGCGGGAAGTTGTGGCGGATTTTCGCCAGCCCTACCGAGCCGTTGATGAATGCGTCGCCGCTGACGATCAGCCCACGAACGGCGTTGAGATTCAGCGCCTTAATGCAGGTTTCCGCGGCGGCAATCAGTTTGTCATCAGCTTTGAAACCTGCCGGACAGCCAGGTAGTTGGCCGTATTCGTAGCCGAACGCGGTGACGTCGGCATCATGATAACGCGCTTCGTCAGAGACCACGATGTCGCCGACTTTCAGCGTCGGCGCCAGACCGCCCGCGGAACCGGTATTGATAATCACATCCGGCTTGCAGCGCTCCAGCAACAGGGTGGCGCCCATGGCAGCTGCTACTTTACCAATGCCGGATTTCAGCAGAGCAACCTCGGTACCGTGAAGTTGGCCGGTATAGATTTCGCTACCGCCGATAGAGATAGTCTGGCGGTTCTCGATTTTGTCGCGCAGAAGGGTAACTTCTTCTTCCATGGCGCCAATAATGCCAATTTTCATAGATTTACTCGCGATGTGTCAGGATTAGCTGCATAGTCTATCATGCGCTTAAGGGGAAGCGTATTGCTCGCGCGGGAGAGGCTATGGCAAATATTGATTTTCGCAACAAGATTCACTGGCGTCGGCGCTACCGTTCGCCGCAGGGTGTAGAGACGGAACGCGAGATCCTGCGGGTGTTTGAAAGCGATCGCGGGCGCATTATCAATTCACCGGCCATCCGGCGCCTGCAGCAAAAAACCCAGGTCTTTCCACTTGAGCGTAACGCGGCGGTCCGCACCCGACTCACCCATTCGCTCGAAGTCCAGCAGGTCGGGCGCTACATCGCCAAAGAGGTGCTAAGCCGCCTGAAAGAGCAAAAGCTGCTGGAATGTTACGGTCTGGATGAACTGAGCGGCCCGTTTGAAAGCGTGGTGGAGATGGCCTGCCTGATGCACGATATCGGCAATCCGCCATTTGGCCATTTTGGCGAGGCGGCAATTAACGATTGGTTCAGCAAACGGCTGGCGCCGAAAGATGCCGCCAGCCAGCCGTTAAGCCAGGATCGCTGCCAGGTTGACGCGCTGCGTCTGCACGATGGCGAAGGGATGCTCAACGAACTACGGCGTAAGGTGCGTCAGGATTTGTGCTGCTTTGAAGGCAATGCTCAGGGCATCCGTCTGGTGCACACGCTGATGCGTATGAACCTGACCTGGACCCAGGTCGGCTGCATTCTGAAATATACGCGGCCGGCGTGGTGGCGGGGAGAGACGCTTGCCAGCCATAGCTACTTAATGAAAAAACCTGGTTATTATTTAGCCGAAGAAGAGTATATCGCGCGGCTGCGTAAAGAATTGGATCTGGCGCCTTACAATCGTTTTCCATTAACGTGGATTATGGAAGCTGCCGATGATATCTCATATTGCGTTGCTGACCTCGAAGATGCGGTAGAAAAACGAATATTCAGCGCGGAGCAATTGTATCAGCATCTCTATGACGCGTGGGGCACTCATGAAAAAGGATCATTGTTCGCCCAAGTTGTAGAAAACGCGTGGGAGAAATCGCGCGCAAATTCACTGAGCCGCAGCACTGAAGATCAGTTCTTTATGTATTTACGGGTTAATACGTTGAATAAACTGGTGCCTTATGCGGCGCATCGGTTTATCGAAAACTTACCGGCTATTTTTAGCGGCGATTTTAATCATGCGCTGTTAGAGGACGACAGCGATTGTAGTCAGCTACTTGAACTTTATAAAAACGTCGCCATAAAACAGGTGTTTAGTCATCCTGATGTTGAACAGCTGGAATTGCAGGGCTACCGGGTTATCAGCGGGCTGCTGGATATCTACGAGCCGTTACTGAAATTATCGCTGGAGGAGTTCAGCCAATTGGTGGAACAAGATCGGGTACGCAGTTTGCCTATTGCTTCGAGGTTGTTCCAGAAACTTTCGACCCGACATCGGTTGGCTTATGTGGAGGCGGTAAATAAGCTTTCGCGCGATACCGAAGAATATCCCGTGCTGGAGTATTATTACCGCTGTCGATTGATTCAGGACTATATCAGCGGAATGACGGATTTGTATGCGTGGGATGAATATCGCCGTCTGATGGCGGTGGAATAAGTCTGAGTTTTGTAAAGACGGACAATAAATTTTTACTTTTACCGAAACTTAACTCTGGAACTTCGCGCTATAAAATGACTCTGAGAGTGCGTACACAGCAACTTTTTCGTTATCCGAAATTTGAAATTGAGATTGAAACCTATGAAAAAAACCACGTTAGCAATGAGTGCTCTGGCTCTGAGTTTAGGTCTGGCGTTGTCCCCGCTCTCTGCGAGCGCGGCTGAAACGGCTTCCTCGGCGACCACTGCGCAGCAGATGCCGAGCCTGGCGCCGATGCTGGAAAAAGTGATGCCGTCTGTGGTGAGCATCAACGTCGAGGGCAGCACGACTGTTAACACGCCGCGGATGCCGCGTAACTTCCAGCAATTCTTCGGTGACAACTCGCCGTTCTGCCAGGATGGTTCGCCATTCCAGAGCTCTCCATTCTGTCAGGGCGGCGGCCAGGGCGCCCCTGGCGATAACGCGCAGCAGCAGAAATTTATGGCGCTCGGTTCCGGGGTAATTATTGATGCGGCCAAAGGCTACGTGGTGACCAATAACCACGTGGTCGATAATGCCACCACCATTAAAGTTCAGCTGAGCGATGGCCGTAAGTTCGATGCGAAAGTCGTCGGTAAAGATCCGCGCTCCGACATCGCGCTGATTCAAATTCAGGATCCGAAAAACCTGACGGCGATTAAGCTTGCCGACTCTGACGCGCTGCGCGTCGGCGACTACACCGTGGCGATCGGTAACCCGTTCGGCCTCGGCGAAACCGTGACTTCCGGTATCGTCTCCGCATTGGGCCGCAGCGGCCTGAACGTGGAAAACTATGAAAACTTCATCCAGACCGATGCGGCTATTAACCGCGGTAACTCCGGCGGCGCGCTGGTGAATCTCAACGGTGAACTGATCGGTATCAACACCGCAATCCTTGCTCCGGACGGCGGCAACATCGGTATCGGCTTTGCTATTCCGAGCAACATGGTGAAAAACCTGACCGAGCAGATGGTCAAGTTTGGCCAGGTGAAACGCGGCGAACTGGGGATCATGGGTACCGAGCTGAACTCCGAGCTGGCGAAGGCAATGAAAGTTGATGCCCAGCGCGGCGCGTTTGTAAGCCAGGTGATGCCGGGCTCTGCGGCGGCGAAAGCGGGTATTAAAGCTGGCGACGTGATTACCACCCTGAACGGCAAGCCGATCAGCAGTTTCGCGGCGCTGCGTGCGCAGGTCGGTACGATGCCTATCGGCAGCAAAGTCGAGCTGGGCCTGCTGCGCGACGGCAAGCCGGTCAACGTTACCGTTGAACTGCAGCAGAGCAATCAGAACCAGGTTGACTCCAGCAGCATCTTTAACGGCATTCAAGGCGCGGAAATGAGCAACAAGGGCCAGGACAAAGGTGTGGTGGTGAGCAACGTGAAAGCGGGCACGCCGGCGGCGCAGATTGGTCTGAAGAAAGGCGACATCATTGTCGGCGCTAACCAGCAGCCGGTGAAAAACATCGCTGACCTGCGCAAAATCTTCGATGCAAAACCGTCCGTACTGGCGCTGAATATTCAGCGTGGTGATACCTCTATCTACCTGCTGATGCAATAATCTATCAGCGCGCATAAGCCCCTTTCCCGTGCCGGGAAAGGGGCTTTTTTTATTCTGTCCGCAAGTTCTGTGATTCCCGCCACAACTCCATACTTCTCTGTCACGCTTTGTGCATATGCACAGTGCGTAGTTTCAGACACTCTTTTATGCTGATGCCCTGCTCAGGGGAGGGTTACATGGCTGGCTGGCATCTTGATACCAAAATGGCGCAGGATATCGTGGCGCGAACGATGCGCATCATTGATACCAATATTAACGTAATGGATGCCCGCGGGCGCATTATTGGCAGCGGCGATCGTGAGCGTATTGGTGAATTGCACGAAGGCGCGCTGCTGGTGTTGTCGCAGGGGCGGGTGGTTGATATCGATGATGCGGTCGCTCGCCATCTGCACGGCGTGCGTCAGGGGATTAACCTGCCGCTGCGTCTTGAAGGGGAAATCGTCGGCGTTATCGGATTAACCGGCGAGCCCGAATCGCTGCGTAAGTATGGTGAGCTGGTGTGTATGACCGCGGAGATGATGCTCGAACAGTCGCGGCTGATGCATCTGCTGGCGCAGGACAGCCGCCTGCGTGAAGAACTGGTCATGAACCTGATTCAGGCGGAAGAAAATACCCCGGCGCTCAACGAATGGGCGCAGAGACTGGGCATCGACCTCAATCAACCACGGGTGGTGGCGATGATTGAAGTTGATAGCGGCCAGCTTGGCGTCGATAGCGCGATGGCGGAACTACAGCAGTTGCAGACAGCGCTGACCACGCCGGATCGCAACAACCTGGTGGCGATTGTCTCGTTGACCGAGATGGTGGTATTGAAACCCGCGTTAAATGCCTTTGGCCGCTGGGACGCCGACGACCACTGCAAGCGCGTTGAGCAACTGATTGCCCGTATGAAAGAGAACGGCCAGCTACAGTTCCGCGTTGCGTTAGGTAATTTCTTTACTGGTCCGGGCAGTATCGCACGCTCTTATCGGACCGCGCGTACGACGATGATGGTAGGGAAGCAGCGGATGCCGGAAAGCCGCAGCTACTTTTATCAGGATCTGATGCTGCCGGTGCTGCTGGATAGCCTGCGCGGCGGCTGGCAGGCCAATGAGCTGGCGCGCCCGCTGACGCGACTGAAGGCGATGGATAACAACGGCCTGTTGCGCCGCACCTTGCAGGCATGGTTTCGTCATAACGTGCAGCCGTTGGCCACCTCAAAGGCGCTGTTTATTCATCGTAATACCCTGGAGTATCGTCTCAATCGGATTTCGGAATTAACCGGGTTGGACCTGGGAAGTTTTGACGACCGTCTGCTGCTGTACATTGCATTGCAGCTGGATGAGCAACGCTGACACACTCCCGCCTCAGGCGGGAGTGGAAATGACGGATTACAGGCGCTGCAGCCCGCGGGTTGTCACTTGCCAGGTGACGGTATTGGGTTGTTGCCAGCTATTGCCATTGAGCGGATTAATAATAACGGAACGATTTCCCGCTTCGGCATGGAAGACTTCAATGGTATAGCCCTCATCCAGGATGGCGGTATCAACATAGTCGCCAAGCTGCGATGATCCTTTAATCGACTGGCGATACACCACCGAACCACGCGTATTGTATACATTGACCGTGGCGTAAGTGGTCGTAAAGTGCTTATTCGGTACCACCGCATTGGCGCTAAAGGTCAACGCGCCGCTGCCAATATCCATCTCCATCCCGGCAAAGCAAACATCATCATCGCCAAGCAGTTGCCAACTGAAGCTATCGCCATACAGTGCGGTTTCCTCTTCTGTATCAGTGGCTTCCTCATCCGGTTCATCAGGCGCGAGCGCATAGACTTGGAGGCCCGTTTTCACCACGCGCCAGCGGTTATGCTGTTTCAGCGTGACGGCGTTTTGGGTCGTGCCATTAGTGGCGCTGGAGCGGTATGGTTCATCATGGAAAATCTCGATGATCATCCCTTCCGCGAGGGTAATCGTTTCGCTGTTTGCCAGATTGTTGGTAGCACCGGCGTAGCTGCGTTGATAAACAACCGTATCGTCCTCGGCAGTAACCGTAATGCTGGCATAGGTATGGGTGGTGTAATACGAGTGCGGTGTGCCGGCCCGTGTCGCGACCGTCATTGCGCGTTGTTTATTATCGATAACGATCTGGCAAAACTCGTTATTGCCCTGACCGCGGAGATCGAGCGTCACGCTTTTGCCCGTTAGCTCGCCCGGATCGTTATTATCCTGAGGCAGGACATCGGCATACGCTTTAAGCAGTTCACTGCGCCGGGGTTCTTCAATATGGGGGAGCATCAGCCAAAGATCGTTTTTACAGACGCACTCTTCCTGCGCTACCAGCGAGGGCTGAGTACGGATAGCCTGAGCGTTATGCTCGAAAATCGCCTCTAAGTCATCCGCCGGACTATTGCCGAGAATAAAGTTATACAGACCATTATCATCAATGCGTATCAGTTGGTATTTCTCACGCGCAACCAGGGTTAAATATCCCGGTGAGGTTTTCAGCCGTCCCGGCTCCATGTGGGTGATATATAAGTGATAGTGAGGGCTGAATGGAATAATCACTTTACCCGTCGCGCAGTTGGTGCCGGTCATCTTACGCTCAAACACTTTTTCACCGTTGGCGGAGAGTACACTGACTGCGGCATACAATGTCCCGGGGTAGTAGCTGTGCGGGGTGGCGCTGGTCACATTGAGAATAAGCTGCTGGTTTTCGTAATCAACATCCAGGTGGGCAAAAGGCGCATCGCTATAACCTAAAAAGGAGATCGTCACGTTACGTTCGCTGGTATCGTTTTGCTGAACGTAGTTGACGGTGACCGTATTGGCGCCTTCTTTTACGGTGATATAGCTGATATCCGGGCGATATTTTTGCGAGCGGCCTTTAGGCAGTTCGACCTGATACACGCCGATTGGCATGTCCTTCAGGGTCAGGACGTCACTATTAATCACCAGTGAATAATGGTTGCCGCAATTATCCTTGATAGCCAGCGTCTGACCGTAAATTTGCTCCGGGCGATCGATATTCAGCGTCAGGGTCAGCGCCCCCGTTTTGCCTAATATTGCCAGTTCGCTGTTATCCACCAGCCAGAAGAAGGAATCCAGCCCTAACTGTTGGCGCGCGCTATCCCATTCGCTTTGCGGTAGAAAACGATACAGCGGATAGAGCGGTTTTGTCGCCAGCGAGACGATATTTTCCCGGGTGGCGTTTTTCAGCGTTAAACCGCAGAGCTCGATAAACGGCGTCACATCATATCCCGCGGAGGTAGCGATGGCGGTTGCCAGCATATCGGCAAGCTGATGATCCGACGGCTGGAAGCTCTCGCTATTGGCAAGTTGGCGATAGTTCTGATTAAAGGTGCGGAAGGATGCGATACCTGCTTTGAATAACATCAGCATCAGGAATTGCAGGCGCGAACGCAGGCTCCAACTGGTGACCGGCGTCTTGTCGGTAATATAGTTAACCAACTGTGCTTCCTGCGCGGCCAGCTTACCGTAGTTGTATAGCCAGCCATCGGTATATAGATGATTATCCTGACTCAGCGTGAGCTGTTGATAGAAGGAAGCGTAAATATTGTTCCACACTTCGCTGACGGAAAGCGTGGGATCCTGCATAAATTTACCCTGATAGCCGTGGCCGCTTTCATGCAGGATAACCCACTGCGTGGCGACGTTATCCAGCCAGCCTTCGCCAACCGTGGCGGCGGTCTGCGCGCACCAGTTGGTATTATAATAAGCCGAACCGACGCCATGTTTATCCGCCCGCAAAAAGTAGCGGTTGGCAACGTTCTGATTCCATTGCGAATCGGGATTTTCGCTTAGTCCGGCCCAATCGTTATAGCTGGTGAAAAGGTGGTTATAAAAACGGTGTAACGACGCTAATCCCGCTTTCATCGCGTTGTCGCGGTCGGCGTAGGGCAACAGCAGATTGATAACATCCAGATCCACCAGCGCGAAAGACGATTTATTATTCTCCCAGTCCAGGAAAAACGTCTCTTCAGACTGTCCTGATTTCCAGCTGGGGAGCGGTTTCGTCGCCGCGGGTTGTTGGTAAATCACGGAGAACTCGCAGGGGCTGTCGGTAAACAACGTATCGACAAACGGCACAGAATCGACGGTGGTGCTAATCGTTGTCCAGTTGGTGGTCAGAGCGCTGGATTTTTCCACTGCGCTATCATCACACATCAGGCGCAGGGTCGAGATGCCGTTGCTGAGATCGGTTTGCCGAATTTTCAGCACCGTATTGGCGGGCAGAATAAAGCCCAGCGCCTGACGATCGTGTTTTCGTCCTTTCTCAAAACCCGCCTTATCCAGCCAGGTGGCGGATTGTAGGGTGTAACATTTTTGTTCAATTTCCTGTGTCATAGCTTGACCTCCTTTTAGGTGGAAATTGAACATAAATGAATTTAAAAAAATAATTAATTCATATAGATACGTTGATGATGGGAAATGATGTTAGTGAGGTATAACTGAGTTTTGCTGTTAGCGAAGATGATCTACGGGTGACAAAATTGAGGATGGAGTCGGGGAAGAGGGCCAGTAGCTGGCCCGTAGCAGGCGGATTTATTTGCGCGTCAGTTTTTCCAGATCGGCTTCAATTTCACTGATCTTATTGGTGACGACGCTTTCCAGATGGCGTAAATCGTCAAGGATCTTACGCTTGAGGTCGATTTCAGTACGATCGCGCTGGCAGAGCTGATCCAGTTCGTCGATGACATAACGCAGGTTCGGACTAATCTCCTGCACTTCTTTGTAGCCCTGACCGACGCCGTCGGCGACCACGGTTTTACGCTGGCGTGGGTATTTAAACTTCACGCTTTTAGCGAAGAATTCGCCTTTATCTTTCTGGAAATAGATCTTCAGGATGTCGTTGTTAGCTTCCTGGCGCAGGCTATAGCGATCGATTTCATCAGGATTGGTAATGCCAAGACTTTTCAGATTATCGTACATAACGGTACCTTTGATATCATCATAACCATTGAATAATTAACGAAAAAATTCATCTTCGCCAGCGTCAGATATAAAAAAAGCGGGATATCTCCCGCTTTTTGTTCTGCTTAGTCGATGGTACGCAGCAGTTCGTTGATACCGACCTTACCGCGGGTCTTCGCATCAACCTTTTTCACGATCACCGCACAGTACAGGCTGTATTTACCATCTTTCGACGGCAGGTTGCCGGAAACGACAACCGAGCCCGCCGGCACGCGGCCGTAATGGACTTCGCCGGTTTCGCGATCGTAGATTTTGGTGCTCTGGCCGATGTACACGCCCATGGAGATCACCGCGCCTTCTTCAACGATAACGCCTTCAACGATTTCAGAGCGCGCGCCGATGAAGCAGTTATCTTCGATGATGGTCGGGTTAGCCTGCAGCGGCTCGAGAACGCCGCCGATACCGACGCCACCGGACAGGTGAACGTTTTTACCGATCTGCGCGCAAGAGCCGACGGTGGCCCAGGTATCAACCATGGTGCCTTCATCAACATAAGCGCCGATGTTGACGTAGGACGGCATCAGCACGGTATTGCGCGCGATGAACGCGCCCTGGCGGACTGCCGCCGGCGGCACTACGCGGAAGCCTTCTTTCTGGAAGCGTGCTTCGTCGTAGTCGGCGAATTTCATTGGAACTTTATCGAAGTAGCGGCTTTCCGCACCATCGATAACCTGGTTATCGTTAATACGGAAAGAGAGCAGTACCGCTTTCTTCAGCCATTGATGTGTCACCCACTGACCGTCGATCTTCTCAGCGACGCGCAGCGCGCCGGAATCCAGCAGGGCAATAACCTGGTTAACCGCTTCGCGGGTGACGGTATCCACATTTGCCGGTGTGATGTCGGCGCGACGCTCAAAGGCGGACTCAATAACGTTCTGTAACTGCTGCATTGTTTCTTTCCATTCACTTAAAAAAATACGTTACCCTTTATCGTTTGGATTGAGGGCCTCTGTCAACCGTTGTTGCACTTCTTGTTGCAGCTCATTATTAAGGGCACGCCGGTCGGCGGTGGCGATTATAAATAAATCTTCTACTCGCTCGCCAATTGTCGTAATTCGGGCTCCGTGAAGCGAAATCCCGAGGTCGGCGAACACCTGACCGACGCGGGCGAGCAGCCCTGGCTGATCGAGCGCAATGAGCTCAAGAAATGATTTCCGGTCGGTATGGGTCGGCAGAAAATTCACCTCAGTGGCGACGGAAAAATGACGTAGTTTAGCCGCCTGGCGACGCGGGGCCGGCGGCTCCCAGCTGCGTTGAGTTATTGTCTGCTCAAGACCGTGGCGAATCGCCTCGTGGCGATCGGCGGAAAGCGGGCTGCCGTCGGGTTCAAGGACGATAAAGGTATCCATCGCCATGCCGTCGCGGGTGGTGAAGATCTGCGCATCGTGAACGCTGAGGTTGCGCCGATCCAGTTCGCCGCAGACGGCGGCGAACAGGTAAGGGCGGTCTGGGCTCCAGATGAAGATCTCGGTGCCGCCGCGGGTGGCCCGCGAACTCAGCAGGATCATCGGTTTACTGAGATCGTGCTTCAGCAGGTTGCGGGCGTGCCAGGCGAGCTGGTTCGGCGTATGCCGCACAAAGTAGTTCGCCCGGCAGCGGTTCCAAATCTGGTGCAGCGCCTCTTCATTGATATTGTCCATGCGCAACAGCGCCAGCGCCTGCAGCTGATGGTGGCGTACCCGTTCACGCATATCCGGCGTGCTCTGCATACCGCGGCGCAGCTGTTTTTCGGTGGCGAAATAGAGCTCGCGTAGCAGGCTTTGCTTCCAGCTGTTCCACAGCGTTTCGTTGGTGGCGCAGATATCGGCGACGGTCAGGCATACCAGATAGCGCAGGCGATTTTCCGTCTGTACCTCTTCGGCGAACTGTTTAATCACCTCCGGGTCCTGAATGTCGCGGCGCTGGGCGGTTACCGACATCAATAGATGCTGGCGTACCAGCCAGGCGACCAGCTGCGTCTCCCGCGAATTGAGCCCGTGGAGCTCTGCGAATTTCAGCACGTCTTCGGCACCGAGAATCGAGTGATCGCCGCCGCGGCCTTTAGCGATATCGTGAAACAGGGCGGCGATGAGGATAAGTTCAGGATGGGCCAGCCGCGGCCACAGCTCAACGCACAGCGGATGGCGGCTGCGGGTCTCTTCTTTCGCGAAGCTTTCCAGCTTTAACAAGACGCGTATGGTGTGTTCGTCGACGGTATAGGCGTGAAACAGGTCGAATTGCATCTGACCGACAATATGCGACCACTGCGGCATATAGGCCCACAGCACGCTGTGGCGATGCATCGGCAGCAGGCCGCGACTCACCGCGCCCTGATGGCGCAGCATGCTGAGGAAGAGAGTTCGCGCCTCCGGGATATAGCACAGTGGCTGCGTCAGGTGGCGGCGCGCGTGGCGCAGGTGACGCAGAGTAGTGGAGTAAATGCCGGTGATGCTGCTGTTGCGCACCATAATAAAGAACATCCGCAGAATTGCCTGCGGCTCGCGCATAAACAGGGTGTCGTCACGCAGGTCTATCAGGGGGCCGCGCAGTTGGAAATCATCATCAATAGGCCGCGGTTTTTCGTTCTCGGTTAGCGCGAGGATCGCCTCGTCAAACAGCTGCAGTAGCATGTTATTGAGTTCACTCACCCGACGCGTGACGCGGAAGAAATCTTTCATCATGTGTTCGATCGGCTGATTGCCTTCGCCTTCATAGCCGAGGCGGTGGGCGACATTCAGCTGACGATCGAAAAGCAGGCGGTTATCGTAGCGATTCACTTCAAGATGCAACGCAAAACGGATACGCCAGAGCTGGTGCAGGCACTCGTTAAGCTCGTTGCGCTCGGCTTCGGTGAGGAAGCCGAAGCCGACCATTTCATCAAGCGAGGTGGCGCCGAAGTGGCGGCGGGCCACCCACTGCAGGGTATGTATATCGCGCAGGCCGCCGGGGCTGCTTTTGACGTCCGGCTCCAGGTTGTAACTGGTGCCATGGTAGCGCTGGTGGCGAACATTCTGCTCTTCAACCTTGGCGGCGAAGAACTTTTCCGACGGCCAGAAGCCGTCGCTAAAAATATGTTTTTGCAGTTCAAGGAACAGCGCGACGTCGCCGATGAGTAGGCGGGATTCAATTAAGTTGGTGGCGACGGTAAGATCCGAAAGCCCTTCGAGCAAACACTCTTCGAGGGTACGCACGCTGTGGCCGACTTCGAGCTTAACGTCCCACAGCAGGGTCAGGAGCTCGCCGACCTTTTGCGCCTGCTCGTCCGGCAGCTTTTTACGGCTCAGAATCAGCAGGTCGACGTCGGAGAGCGGGTGCAGCTCGCCGCGGCCATAGCCGCCAACGGCCACTAGCGCCAGGTCGCAGACGGATTCAAAACCATAGTCGACCCACAGCCGCTGCAGCAGCTGGTCGATAAACTCGGTGCGCGCCGCGATGAGCTGCTCTGCGGCGATGCCGTTATCAAATGCCTCTCCGAGCCAGTGCTGGAAGGTATCGATGTGCGCCTTGATTGCGGCACAGTTCAGATCGCCCTGCGGCCAGTTCACTGGATGTTCCGGCGGGATGGGCAGAAGAGGGGAGGCTGTGTCAGGTAAAGAGTTGCTCATCGCGTCACCATAAGAAAAAACTATCTAATAAAAAAGCCGGCGGGCGCCGGCTTTTCATTATTCGTCGTGCGAGATTATCGCCGGGATGGTGTCATCCTTGCGTAGCGTCAGAATTTCGCAGCCGTTATCGGTTACCACAATAGTATGCTCGTACTGCGCAGACAAGCTACGGTCTTTGGTTTTCACCGTCCAGCCGTCCTTCATGCTACGGATCTCTTTCTTACCGGCGTTGACCATCGGTTCGATGGTGAAGGTCATACCCGGCTTGAGCACCACGTCGGTTTCCGGCGAATCATAGTGCAGTACCTGCGGTTCTTCGTGGAAGCCGCGGCCGATACCGTGCCCGCAGTACTCGCGCACCACGGAGAAACCTTCCGCTTCAACGAATTTCTGGATCGCCGCGCCGATCGCGCGCAGGTTGATCCCCGGTTTAACCATCTTCAGCGCCAGATAGAGGCTTTCCTGGGTGATGCGGCACAGGCGCTCGCCGAGGATAGTCGGTTTACCGACGATGAACATTTTTGAGGTATCGCCGTGGAACTCATCTTTAATCACGGTCACGTCGATATTAACGATGTCGCCGTCTTTCAGCAGTTTGCCGTCATCCGGGATGCCGTGGCACACCACTTCATTAATAGAGATACAGACCGATTTCGGGAAGCCGTGATAGCCGAGGCAGGCGGAGACCGCTTTCTGTTCATTAACAATGTAGTCGTTGCAGATGCGATCCAGCTCGCCGGTGCTGACGCCCGGTTTGACGTAGGGTTCGATCATTTCCAGCACTTCGGCGGCCAGGCGGCCGGCAACGCGCATTTTTTCGATGTCTTCAGATGTCTTGATAGAGATAGCCATGGAATATGTCCAGCAGTGTCGATTTTTTCGACAATAATAGATTAAGTCCTGTCAATGGTAACAGTCCGGGTACGCTGGTGCCAAATTGAGAATCATTAACAGCACGAGACGTCAACAAGAGTTGGTGTCTGGCCAGGTTTTGTGGTATAAAGCGCGCCGGACTTCCGTTCCATCTCAGATACACAAGGATGGACGTAAGCGACATACTCATATTGTGTAAATAACACACACGTATCGGCACATATTCCGGGGTGCCCTTTGGGGTCGGTAATATGGGATACGTGGAGGCATAACCCCAATTTAATCTATAGAGGTTTTAAACATGGCAACTGTTTCCATGCGCGACATGCTCAAGGCTGGTGTTCACTTCGGTCACCAGACCCGTTACTGGAACCCGAAAATGAAGCCTTTCATCTTCGGCGCGCGTAACAAAGTTCACATCATCAACCTTGAGAAAACTGTACCGATGTTCAACGAAGCTCTGGCTGAGCTGAACAAAATCTCTGCCCGTAAAGGCAAGATCCTGTTCGTTGGTACTAAGCGCGCTGCAAGCGAAGCGGTAAAAGAAGCTGCTAACAGCTGCGACCAGTTCTTCGTGAACCATCGCTGGCTGGGCGGTATGCTGACTAACTGGAAAACCGTTCGTCAGTCCATCAAACGTCTGAAAGACCTGGAAACTCAGTCCCAGGACGGTACTTTCGAGAAGCTGACCAAGAAAGAAGCGCTGATGCGCACTCGTGAGCTGGACAAGCTGGAAAACAGCCTGGGCGGTATCAAAGACATGGGCGGCCTGCCGGACGCACTGTTCGTTATCGACGCTGACCACGAGCACATCGCTATCAAAGAAGCAAACAACCTGGGTATCCCGGTATTTGCTATCGTTGATACCAACTCTGATCCGGACGGCGTAGACTTCGTTATCCCGGGTAACGACGATGCAATCCGCGCAGTTAGCCTGTACCTGGGCGCTGTTGCAGCTACCGTTCGTGAAGGTCGCTCTCAGGACCTGGCTTCTCAGGCGGAAGAAAGCTTCGTAGAAGCTGAATAATAAGGTTTAAGCCCTTATTAGTACCGTGTATGAATAGGGGCCAATTTTAGGCCCCTTTTTTCAATTTATGCTGTTTGGCCGCAGGCCGGGCAGTTTCCACATCTCCCGAGGATTTTAGAATGGCTGAAATTACCGCTTCCCTGGTAAAAGAGCTGCGCGAACGTACTGGCGCAGGCATGATGGATTGCAAAAAAGCACTGACTGAAGCTAATGGCGACATCGAGCTGGCAATCGAAAACATGCGTAAATCCGGCGCGATCAAAGCGGCGAAAAAAGCAGGCAACGTTGCTGCTGACGGCGTGATCAAAACCAAAATCGACGGCAACTACGGTTACATTCTGGAAGTTAACTGCCAGACTGACTTCGTTGCTAAAGATGGTGGTTTCCAGGCATTTGCTGACAAAGTACTGGACGCCGCTGTTGCTGGTAAAATCTCCGACGTTGAAGTTCTGAAAGCGCAGTTCGAAGAAGAACGTGTTGCCCTGGTTGCTAAAATCGGCGAGAACATCAACATCCGTCGTATCGCTATCCTGGAAGGCGACGTTCTGGGCAGCTACCAGCACGGTGCGCGCATCGGCGTTCTGGTTGCCGCTAAAGGCGCTGACGAAGAGCTGGTTAAGCAGCTGGCAATGCACGTTGCTGCAAGCAAGCCGGAATTCGTTAAGCCGGAAGACGTTTCTGCTGAAGTAGTAGAAAAAGAGTACCAGGTTCAGCTGGACATCGCGATGCAGTCCGGTAAGCCGAAAGAAATCGCAGAGAAAATGGTTGAAGGCCGTATGAAGAAATTCACCGGCGAAGTTTCTCTGACTGGTCAGCCTTTCGTTATGGAGCCGAGCAAATCTGTTGGTCAGCTGCTGAAAGAGCACAACGCCGACGTTACTGGCTTCATCCGCTTTGAAGTGGGCGAAGGCATCGAGAAAGTTGAGACTGACTTTGCAGCAGAAGTTGCTGCGATGTCCAAGCAGTCTTAATTTTTTAAAAAAAGGAGCCGCCTGAGGGCGGCTTCTTTTTGCGCCTCTCTTGTAAAATCAGCCAATCGCTTATAGTGACTGCGCTGAACGATGACATACAATGTCGTCAGAATTAACTCATCTCAATCGTTGACAGTCTCAGGAAAGAAACATGGCTACCAATGCAAAACCCGTCTACAAACGTATTCTGCTGAAGTTAAGTGGCGAAGCTCTGCAGGGTTCAGAAGGCTTCGGTATTGATGCAAGCATACTTGACCGTATGGCTCAGGAAATCAAAGAACTGGTTGAACTGGGTATTCAGGTTGGCGTAGTGATTGGTGGCGGTAACCTGTTCCGTGGTGCTGGTCTGGCGAAAGCGGGTATGAACCGCGTTGTGGGCGACCACATGGGCATGCTGGCAACGGTCATGAACGGCCTGGCAATGCGTGATGCGCTCCATCGCGCCTATGTGAACGCTCGCCTGATGTCCGCAATCCCGCTGAACGGCGTGTGTGACAACTATAGCTGGGCGGAAGCGATTAGCCTGCTGCGTAACAATCGCGTGGTGATCCTCTCCGCAGGTACCGGCAACCCATTCTTTACTACCGACTCCGCAGCCTGCCTGCGCGGTATTGAAATCGAAGCCGACGTGGTGCTGAAAGCGACCAAGGTTGACGGCGTGTTTACCGCTGACCCGGCGAAAGATCCTTCCGCCACCATGTACGATCAGCTGACCTACGGCGAAGTGCTGGATAAAGAGCTGAAAGTGATGGATCTTGCCGCCTTCACCCTGGCGCGCGACCACAAACTGCCGATTCGCGTATTTAACATGAACAAGCCTGGCGCGCTGCGTCGTGTGGTGATGGGCGAAAAAGAAGGCACATTGATTACGGAATAATTCCCGTCGGCGCTAATTCCGGGTAATATTCCGCTTTACTTTAGCGGGGAAGTTGCCCGGTTAATTGAATTAATCCGGACTATACTTAGCTCACTTTTGCGGTGAGCGACCGTGTGGTCTGTCTGAGACAAGTTTTCAAGGATTCGTAACGTGATTAGCGATATCAGAAAAGATGCTGAAGTACGCATGGAAAAATGCGTTGAAGCATTCAAAAACCAAATCAGCAAAATTCGCACGGGTCGTGCTTCTCCAAGCCTGCTGGATGGCATCATTGTAGAATACTACGGCACGCCGACTCCGCTGCGTCAGCTGGCAAGCGTTACGGTAGAAGATTCCCGTACGCTGAAAATCAACGTCTTCGACCGCTCTATGAGCCCGGCCGTTGAAAAAGCGATTATGGCGTCTGACCTGGGTCTGAACCCAAGCTCTGCGGGTAGCGATATCCGCGTTCCGCTGCCGCCGCTGACAGAAGAACGTCGTAAAGATCTGACCAAGATCGTGCGTGGCGAAGCAGAGCAGGCGCGTGTCGCCGTGCGTAACGTTCGCCGTGACGCGAACGACAAAGTTAAAGCTCTGCTCAAAGAGAAAGAGATCAGCGAAGATGACGATCGCCGTTCTCAGGACGACGTGCAGAAAATGACTGACGCCGCCATTAAGAAAGTTGATGCGGCGCTGGCAGAGAAAGAAGCGGAACTGATGCAGTTCTGATTTTCTGCCGTTACGCGGGCCCGGGATATTCGGGGCTGCGTAAAGTCTGAAACGCCGTACAGAAGACCGTACGCTCAATATTTGGGATTGCGTTAAAATAGCTGGCCTTGTAGCCTTCCGTTCTATACCGAAGGTCATTCGCCGCCGTTTTAGCCCCGAGGATTGATGCATAAAGGGCTTGCTGGCGGCGTTTTGCTTTTTATCCTGTCACAATTCTTCTGGACGTCTCATGAAGCAATTAACCGTTCTCGGTTCGACCGGTTCAATCGGCTGCAGCACGCTGGACGTGGTGCGCCATAATCCCGAAAGCTTTTCCGTCGCCGCGCTGGTCGCGGGGAAAAATGTCGACCGTATGGTTGAACAATGTCTGGAATTTTCCCCCCGCTTTGCGGTGATGGATGATGCGCAAAGCGCTGAGCGTTTGCGTACGCTGCTACGTGAACAGGGCTGCCGCACGGAAGTGCTGAGCGGTAAGCAGGCGGCGGCCGACGTCGCGGCGCTGGATGAAGTCGATCAGGTGATGGCGGCCATCGTTGGCGCGGCCGGTCTGGCGCCGACGCTGGCCGCCATTCGCGCCGGCAAAACGGTGTTGTTAGCGAATAAAGAGTCGCTGGTGACCTGCGGCCGCCTGTTTATGGACGCGGTTCAGCAGTATGGCGCTCGCCTGTTGCCGGTTGATAGCGAACATAACGCGATTTTTCAGAGTTTGCCGGAAACAATTCAAAACCATCTGGGATACGCTGACCTGACGCAGAACGGCGTCTCGTCGATTCTGCTGACCGGTTCCGGTGGACCTTTCCGGGAAACGGCGATTTCTGAGCTGGCGGCAATGACGCCGGATCAGGCTTGCCGCCATCCGAACTGGTCAATGGGACGCAAAATTTCCGTTGATTCCGCCACGATGATGAATAAAGGGCTGGAGTACATCGAAGCCCGCTGGCTGTTTAATGCCTCTGCTCAGCAGATGGAAGTCATTATTCATCCGCAATCGGTGATTCACTCCATGGTTCGCTATCAGGACGGCAGCGTGCTGGCGCAATTAGGCGAGCCGGATATGCGCACGCCGATCGCCCATACCATGGGGTGGCCGCAGCGCCTGAACTCCGGCGTTAAACCGTTGGACTTCTGTCAATTGAGCAACCTGAGTTTCTCAGCGCCGGATTACGATCGCTATCCGTGCCTGAAGCTGGCAATGGACGCTTTTGATGTCGGCCAGGCCGCGACGACGGCGTTGAATGCCGCTAACGAAGTTTCGGTGGCGGCGTTTCTGAATAGCGAAATCCGCTTTACCGATATTGCGGCGGTTAACCAGGCGGTGCTGGATAGTATGGCGCTCAATGAACCGCAAAGTATTGATGAAGTGGTTGCGATTGATGCCGAAGCGCGCGTCGCCGCACAGCGACAACTCCGATAACACATGGCGTAGGGGAGCCCCTGTAACGCGTTGTGATATTTGTGGGCGCTGGGCTTCGGTGATATAGTCTGCGCCACCCGATCGTTGCATTTTGTTGTGAAAGATTACGGTGGCCGTGGCAAGACACGGCTTTTTTGCGTAAAGCTTTTGGTTGTTCTCTGCGATTGGCTGTAGCTCCGGCGCCGGATAAAAATGCGTATTCAGCGCTGCCCGGCGGCGTGTGTGTTGTGGCTTAGCTAATCCTTATTATGGACTTAAAACGCGTTATGTTGTCTGCTAATCAAACTGTCAGCAAAATGTCGCCTGCGCATGGTTGTCGCCATGTCGCCATTATCATGGACGGCAACGGTCGTTGGGCGAAACAACAAGGTAAAATTCGCGCCTTTGGCCATAAAGCTGGAGCGAAATCTGTTCGTCGCGCGGTCTCCTTCGCGGCGAATAATGGTATTGAAGCATTAACGCTTTACGCATTCAGTAGTGAAAACTGGAACCGTCCGGCGCAGGAAGTGAGCGCGCTGATGGAACTGTTTGTCTGGGCCCTGGATAGCGAAGTAAAAAGCCTGCATCGTCACAATGTCCGCCTGCGGATTATCGGCGAGACGACACGCTTTAATGCCCGACTGCAGGAGCGCATTCGTAAGGCGGAAGCGTTGACGGCAAACAATACGGGGTTAACGCTGAATATCGCCGCTAATTACGGCGGCCGCTGGGATATTGTCCAGGGGGCGCGTCAACTGGCAGAACAGGTACAAAACGGGTTGCTAAAACCTGAAGAGATCACGGAAGAGTTGCTGAGCCAGCAAGTGTGTATGCATGAACTGGCTCCCGTCGATTTAGTTATTAGGACCGGGGGAGAGCACCGAATAAGTAACTTTTTGATTTGGCAAATTGCCTATGCCGAACTTTACTTTACGGATGTTCTTTGGCCCGATTTTGCTGAACAGGACTTTGAAGGTGCACTCCATGCATTCGTTAGTCGAGAGCGTCGTTTTGGCGGCACAGAAGAGCCGGGTGGCAGTCATGCCTGATGGGGGTCACTTTTGCTGAAGTATCGCCTGATTTCCGCTTTCGTTTTAATTCCCGTCGTTATTGCGGCGCTTTTTCTATTGCCGCCCGCGGGCTTTGCTATTGTCACACTGGTCGTTTGTATGCTCGCCGCGTGGGAGTGGGGGCAATTAAGCGGTTTCACCTCAACGACGCAGCGCGTGTGGCTGGCGGTGCTTTGTGGCCTGCTGCTGGCGCTAATGCTCTTTATGTTGCCCGAATATCACTATGACGCTCATCAACCGATGGTTGAGGGATCGTTATGGGCTTCGTTTGGCTGGTGGATTGTCGCGTTGGTGCTGGTACTCTCTTATCCGGCTTCGGCGGCGTTGTGGCGTCATTCGAAAGCGCTGCGTCTTATCTTCGGCGTGCTGACTATTGTCCCGTTTTTCTGGGGCATGCTGGCGCTGCGGGCCTGGCATTATGCCGATAACCACTATAGCGGCGCGGTGTGGCTGCTGTACGTCATGATTCTGGTGTGGGGCGCGGATTCCGGCGCCTACATGTTCGGTAAAATGTTCGGCAAGCATAAGCTGGCGCCAAAGGTTTCCCCGGGGAAAACCTGGCAGGGTTTCTTCGGTGGCCTGCTGACGGCCGCGGTTATCTCCTGGGCGTACGGCATGTGGGCTCATCTGGATGTCACCCCAACTGTGTTGCTGATTTGCTCGGTGGTGGCGGCGCTGGCTTCAGTGCTGGGCGATTTGACGGAAAGTATGTTTAAGCGTGAAGCCGGCATCAAGGATAGCGGGCATCTGATCCCTGGACATGGCGGTATTTTAGATCGCATTGATAGCCTGACGGCTGCGGTGCCGGTGTTCGCTTGTCTGCTGTTGTTAGTCTTCAGGACGATTTGACGGAAGGTTTTATGCTGAGCGTTCTCTGGAATTTGGCCGCTTTTATTATTGCGCTTGGCGTACTGATCACCGTGCACGAGTTCGGCCATTTCTGGGTGGCTCGTCGCTGCGGCGTGCGTGTTGAACGTTTTTCCATTGGTTTTGGTAAAGCGTTGTGGCGCCGCGTAGATAAGCAGGGTACTGAATTTGTTATCGCGCTGATCCCACTCGGCGGCTATGTGAAGATGCTCGACGAACGCGTTGAGCCAGTGGCGCCGGAAATACGCCATTATGCGTTCAACAATAAAACCGTCGGTCAGCGTGCGGCCATCATTGCCGCAGGCCCTATCGCCAACTTCATTTTTGCCATCTTTGCTTACTGGCTGGTGTTTATCATCGGCGTCCCTGGCGTACGTCCGGTTGTTGATGAAATATCGCCCAATTCCATCGCTGCGCAAGCACAAATTGCAAAAGGAATGGAACTTAAAGCGATAGATGGCATCGAAACGCCTGATTGGGATGCAGTTCGTATGGCGTTAGTCGCGAAGATCGGCGACCAACAAACAATACTTACCGTCGCCCCTTTCGGGACGAACCAACGTCAGGATAAAATCCTCGATCTGCGTCACTGGGCGTTTGAGCCGGATAAACAAGATCCGGTGGCCTCGCTGGGCATCAAGCCGCGTAGCGCGCAGATTGATACCGCCCTGGCTGAGGTACAACCTCAGTCGGCCGCGCAGAAAGCAGGTTTGCAAGCGGGAGACAGGATCGTTAAAGTCGATGGTCAACCGTTAACGCAGTGGATGACGTTTGTTAATCTGGTGCGTGATAATCCGGGCAAGGCGCTGGCTCTGGAGGTCGACAGACAAGGTACGCCGCTGTCGTTGACTTTGACTCCGGATACGAAGTCGGTGAAAGGCAAGGCTGAAGGGTTTGCAGGGGTAGTACCAAAGGTTATCCCGCTGCCTGATGAATACAAGACAGTGCGTCAGTACGGGCCGTTTGCCGCCATCGCCGAAGCCACGGATAAAACCTGGCAACTGATGTCGTTAACGGTCAGGATGCTGGGCAAATTGATAACCGGTGATGTCAAACTGAACAACCTCAGTGGGCCGATTTCTATCGCTCAGGGGGCTGGAATGTCAGCGGAATTTGGGTTGATTTACTATCTGATGTTCCTTGCGCTGATAAGCGTGAACCTTGGAATAATCAACTTGTTCCCGTTACCCGTCCTCGACGGGGGGCATCTGCTGTTTTTGGCGATTGAAAAGCTGAAGGGCGGGCCGGTATCCGAGCGAGTTCAAGACTTTAGTTATCGCATTGGCTCAATACTGCTGGTGCTGTTAATGGGGCTTGCACTTTTCAATGATTTCTCTCGGTTGTAAGAGAGTTTGTTAGGAAGAACGCATAATAACGATGGCGATGAAAAAGTTGCTCATAGCGTCGCTGCTGTTTAGCAGCGCGACTGTATACGGTGCTGAAGGGTTCGTGGTGAAGGACATTCATTTCGAAGGCTTGCAGCGTGTCGCTGTTGGTGCGGCCCTCCTCAGCATGCCAGTGCGTCCTGGCGATACGGTGACCGATGATGATATCAGTAACACCATTCGCGCTCTGTTTGCCACTGGCAACTTTGAGGACGTCCGCGTCCTGCGCGATGGTGATACCCTGCTGGTGCAGGTGAAAGAGCGCCCAACAATTGCGAGCATTACCTTCTCCGGCAACAAGTCGGTGAAGGATGACATGCTCAAGCAAAACCTTGAGGCATCCGGCGTTCGCGTTGGGGAATCTCTCGATCGCACCAAGCTTGCCGATATCGAAAAAGGGCTGGAAGATTTCTACTACAGCGTCGGTAAATATAGCGCCAGCGTTAAAGCTGTCGTGACGCCGCTGCCGCGTAACCGCGTCGACCTGAAACTGGTTTTCCAGGAAGGCGTCTCGGCGAAAATCCAGCAGATTAACATTGTCGGTAACCACGCTTTCACCACTGACGAACTGATTTCTCACTTCCAACTGCGCGATGAAGTGCCGTGGTGGAACGTTGTCGGCGATCGTAAATACCAGAAACAGAAACTGGCGGGCGACCTTGAAACCCTGCGCAGTTACTATCTGGATCGCGGCTACGCGCGTTTCAACATCGATTCGACGCAGGTTAGCCTGACGCCGGACAAGAAAGGCATCTATATCACCGTAAACATCACCGAAGGCGAGCAGTACAAGCTCTCCGGCGTGCAGATTACGGGCGATCTGGCGGGCCATTCCGCGGAAATCGAATCGCTGACCAAAATTGAGCCGGGCGAGCTGTATAACGGCACCAAAGTGACCAAAATGGAGAATGATATTAAGAAACTCCTCGGTCGCTATGGTTACGCCTATCCGCGCGTCCAGTCGCAGCCGGAAATCAACGACACGGATAAAACCGTGAAGCTGCATATCAACGTTGATGCCGGTAACCGTTACTACGTGCGTAAAATTCGCTTCGAAGGTAACGACACCTCCAAAGATTCCGTCCTGCGCCGCGAAATGCGCCAGATGGAAGGAGCGTGGCTGGGCAGTGACCTGGTCGATCAGGGTAAAGACCGTCTTAACCGTTTAGGTTATTTCGAAACCGTCGATACCGATACCCAGCGCGTGCCGGGTAGCCCGGATCAGGTCGATGTCGTTTACAAGGTGAAAGAGCGTAACACCGGTAGCCTGAACTTCGGTATCGGTTACGGTACCGAAAGCGGCGTCAGCTTCCAGGCAGGCGTTCAGCAGGATAACTGGTTAGGCACCGGCTACTCTGTTGGCATTAACGGGACCAAGAACGACTACCAGACCTATGCTGAACTGTCGGTCACCAACCCGTATTTCACCGTAGATGGCGTGAGCCTCGGCGGCCGCATCTTCTATAACGACTTCGATGCGAACGACGCGGATCTGTCTGACTATACCAACAAAAGCTATGGTACAGACGTCACCCTCGGCTTCCCGATCAACGAATACAACTCGCTGCGCGCAGGTTTAGGTTACGTTCATAACTCCCTGTCCAATATGCAGCCGCAGGTGGCGATGTGGCGTTACCTGAATTCGATGGGGCAGTACCCGGATACCACTAACGATAATAACTCGTTTAGCGCCGACGACTTCACCTTCAACTATGGTTGGACGTACAACCGCCTCGATCGCGGCTACTTCCCGACTGAAGGTTCGCGTGTCAACCTGAACGGTAAAGTCACTATTCCGGGCTCTGATAACGAATACTACAAAGTGACGCTGGATACTGCGACCTATGTACCGATCGATGACGATCATCAGTGGGTCGTGCTTGGTCGTACGCGCTTCGGTTACGGTGATGGACTCGGCGGTAAAGAGATGCCGTTCTATGAGAACTTCTATGCCGGTGGTTCAAGTACCGTTCGCGGCTTCCAGTCGAATACGATTGGTCCGAAAGCGGTTTATCTCCCTTCAACTACCAGTCGTGATGACTATGATACGGAATGTGCGAGCACTGAAAGCGCGCCTTGTAAATCGGACGATGCGGTGGGCGGTAACGCCATGGCGGTCGCCAGCCTTGAGCTGATTACCCCAACGCCGTTTATCAGCGATAAATACGCTAACTCGGTGCGTACTTCCGTGTTTATGGATATGGGGACCGTCTGGGATACTAACTGGGATTCCACGAAGTACGGTGGCTACCCTGATTACAGCGATCCAAGCAACATTCGTATGTCTGCGGGTATCGCGGTACAGTGGATGTCGCCGTTGGGGCCGTTGGTCTTCTCCTACGCCCAACCGTTTAAAAAGTACGATGGAGACAAAGCCGAGCAGTTCCAGTTTAACATTGGTAAAACCTGGTAATTGTCGGCGACAACGGAATGTAAGTGCAGTATAGCGCTGACTGTAGGCGATGGCGGATGCTATCGCCTGGCCACGCAAATAACGGTACCCCTGGGTACTCATGGGATGGTAAGGAGTCAATTGTGAAAAAGTGGTTATTAGCTGCAGGTCTGGGTTTAGCAATGGTAACTTCCGCTCAGGCGGCAGATAAAATTGCTCTGGTTAACATGAATAACCTGTTCCAGCAGGTTGCTCAGAAAACTGGCGTTTCCAAAACGCTGGAGAACGAGTTCAAAGGCCGTGCTAGCGAACTGCAGCGTATGGAAGGCGATCTGCAGTCTAAAATGCAGCGTCTGCAGTCCATGAAACCGGGCGCAGATCGTACCAAACTGGAAAAAGACGTGATGTCTCAGCGTCAGACCTTCTCTCAGAAAGCACAGGCTTTTGAGCAGGATCGCGCACGTCGTTCCAATGAAGAACGTGGCAAACTGGTTACCCGTATCCAGACTGCCGTTCAGAGCGTAGCGAAAGATCAGAGCATCGATCTGGTTGTTGACTCTAATGCCGTGGCATACAACAGCAGCGATGTTAAAGACATCACCGCTGATGTACTGAAACAGGTTAAATAAGTAATGCCTTCAATTCGACTGGCTGACTTAGCACAGCAGTTGGATGCAGAATTACACGGTGATGGCGATATCGTCATCACCGGCGTTGCGTCCATGCAGAGCGCTAAAGCAGGCCAAATTACTTTCATGGTAAATCCTAAATACCGTGAACACCTGGCCGCTTGCCAGGCCTCCGCCGTTGTCATGACGCCGGACGATTTACCGTTTGCCCATAGCGCCGCGCTGGTAGTGCGTAATCCCTACCTGACCTACGCGCGCATGGCTCAAATTTTAGATACCACGCCGCAGCCGGCGCAAGACATCGCCGCAAGCGCGGCGATCGACCCAACGGCGAAGCTGGGTAACAACGTCTCAGTCGGCGCGAATGCCGTTATCGAATCCGGCGTGGTGCTGGGCGATAACGTGGTTATCGGCGCTGGCTGTTTCGTTGGCAAAAATAGCAAAATCGGCGCCGGCTCGCGTTTATGGGCCAACGTTACCATTTACCACGAGATTGAGATCGGTGAAAATTGCCTGATCCAGTCCAGTACGGTGATCGGCGCGGACGGTTTCGGTTACGCTAACGATCGCGGTAACTGGGTGAAGATCCCGCAGCTTGGTCGCGTTATTATTGGCGATCGTGTGGAGATCGGCGCCTGTACCACCATCGATCGCGGCGCGCTGGACGATACCGTGATCGGCAATGGCGTTATCATTGATAACCAGTGCCAGATTGCGCACAACGTGGTGATTGGCGACAATACCGCCGTCGCTGGCGGCGTGATTATGGCCGGCAGCCTGAAAATTGGGCGTTACTGCATGATTGGCGGCGCCAGCGTGATTAACGGCCATATGGAAATCTGCGATAAAGTCACCGTAACCGGGATGGGGATGGTTATGCGTCCTATCTCTGAACCTGGCGTCTATTCCTCAGGTATTCCGCTGCAGCCGAACAAGGCGTGGCGTAAAACTGCGGCGCTGGTGATGAATATTGACGAGATGAGCAAGCGCCTTAAAGCGGTTGAGCGCAAGGTTAATCAACAAGACTAAATTCATCATTCGGTCACGTTACATTCCCGGCCTGTTGCATTCGTTAATAAGATTGCCGCAGGCCGTGTTATTATTGCCTTTTAGTATATTTAGACAGGAAGAGTATTTTGACTACTGACACTCATACTCTGCACATTGAAGAGATTCTGGAACTTCTGCCTCACCGTTACCCGTTCCTGCTGGTAGACCGCGTGCTGGATTTTGAAGAAGGTCGTTTTCTGCGCGCAGTAAAAAATGTTTCCGTAAACGAGCCGTTTTTCCAGGGGCATTTCCCTGGTAAGCCGATTTTACCTGGCGTGCTGATTCTGGAAGCGATGGCGCAGGCCACCGGCATTCTGGCTTTCAAAAGCGTTGGAAAACTTGAACCGGGCGAACTGTACTACTTCGCGGGTATCGATGAAGCGCGTTTCAAACGTCCGGTAGTGCCAGGCGACCAGATGATTATGGAAGTCACTTTCGAGAAAACCCGCCGCGGCCTGACCCGTTTCAAAGGCGTTGCGCTGGTTGACGGTAAAGTGGTTTGCGAAGCGACGATGATGTGTGCGCGTAGCCGGGAGGCCTGATACGTGATTGATAAAACCGCCTTTATTCATCCTACCGCCATTGTAGAAGAAGGCGCCGTCATTGGCGCTAACGTCCACATTGGTCCGTTTTGTATTGTGGGCGCCAACGTCGAAATTGGCGAGGGCACCGTACTGAAGTCTCATGTCGTTGTGAATGGCCACACTAAAATTGGCCGCGACAATGAGATCTACCAGTTCGCTTCGATCGGTGAAGTTAACCAGGATCTGAAATATGCTGGCGAGCCGACTCGAGTGGAAATTGGCGATCGCAACCGCATTCGCGAAAGCGTCACCATTCATCGCGGCACAGTACAGGGCGGTGGATTAACGAAGGTGGGCAGCGATAACCTGCTGATGATCAACGCCCACGTGGCGCACGATTGTACGCTTGGCGACCGCTGCATCCTGGCCAACAACGCTACGCTGGCCGGTCACGTGTCTCTGGATGATTTCGTCATCATCGGCGGCATGACTGCAGTACATCAGTTCTGCATCATCGGCGCGCACGTTATGGTAGGCGGCTGCTCCGGCGTCGCTCAGGACGTTCCGCCGTTCGTGATTGCCCAGGGCAACCATGCCACGCCGTTTGGCGTCAACATCGAAGGTCTGAAACGCCGCGGCTTTAGCCGTGAAGCGATTACCGCGATTCGTAACGCCTATAAACTGCTGTACCGCAGTGGCAAAACGCTGGACGAAGCCAAGCCGGAAATCGCCGAACTGGCGGCTCAGCATCCTGAAGTTCAGCCATTTGTCGATTTCTTTGCCCGTTCAACTCGCGGCTTGATTCGTTAATGGCCGAACAGCGTCCCCTGACGATTGCCCTGGTCGCCGGAGAAACCTCCGGCGATATTCTTGGCGCCGGTCTCATCCGCGCCCTCAAAGCTCGCGTCCCTGATGCGCGCTTTGTCGGCGTGGCGGGGCCGCTGATGCAGGCGGAAGGATGCGAAGCCTGGTACGAAATGGAAGAGCTGGCCGTGATGGGCATTGTTGAAGTGCTTGGTCGACTGCGCCGCTTACTGCATATTCGCGCCGATTTAACGCGCCGCTTCGGTGAACTGCGTCCCGATGTCTTCGTTGGCATCGACGCCCCTGATTTCAATATTACCCTCGAAGGTAACCTGAAAAAGCAGGGCATCAAAACCATTCATTACGTCAGCCCGTCCGTTTGGGCATGGCGACAAAAACGCGTTTTCAAAATTGGCAGATCCACCGATCTGGTCCTGGCATTCCTGCCTTTCGAAAAAGCGTTTTACGACAGATTTAACGTTCCCTGCCGTTTTATCGGCCACACCATGGCGGATGCCATGCCGCTGGATCCTGATAAGGGCGCGGCACGTGACCGTCTGGGCATCCCGCATGATGTTCACTGCCTGGCGTTGCTGCCCGGTAGCCGCGGCGCGGAGGTCGAAATGCTCAGCGCCGACTTCCTGAAAACCGCGCAGCTTCTGCGTAATGCTTATCCCGACCTGCAGGTTGTGGTGCCGCTGGTCAATGCCAAACGGCGGGAACAGTTTGAGCGAATCAAAGCTGAGACGGCGCCGGATATGACGGTACATATGCTGGATGGTCAGGCGCGCGATGCGATGATCGCCAGTGATGCCGCGCTGCTGGCCTCGGGGACGGCGGCGCTGGAGTGCATGCTTGCGAAATGCCCGATGGTCGTTGGCTACCGCATGAAGCCGTTTACCTTCTGGCTGGCGAAACGGTTGGTGAAAACCGATTATGTCTCCTTGCCAAATCTGCTAGCCGGGCGCGAGCTGGTGAAAGAGCTGCTGCAGGATGAATGCGAGCCGCAGGCGCTGGCAGCCGCCTTGAAACCGCTGCTGGCCGACGGCAAAACCAGCCACGATATGCATGATACTTTCCGCGCGCTGCATCAGCAGATCCGCTGCAACGCGGACGAGCAGGCGGCGGACGCAGTACTGGAGTTAGCAAAATGATGGAGTTCGTTTATCCACATACCCATCTGGTCGCCGGTGTCGATGAGGTAGGCCGCGGGCCGCTGGTCGGCGCGGTGGTCACTGCCGCGGTAATTCTTGATCCGCGTAAGCCTATCGTAGGCCTCAACGACTCTAAAAAATTAAGCGAAAAGCGCCGCCTGGCGCTGTTTGATGAAATCAAAGACAAAGCCCTGTGCTGGAGCCTGGGGCGCGCCGAGCCGCATGAAATCGACGAGCTAAACATCCTGCATGCCACGATGCTGGCGATGCAGCGCGCCGTCGCAGGTCTGAGTATTACCCCTGAGTTCGTGCTTATCGACGGCAACCGCTGCCCATCGCTTCCGATGCCGTCGCAGGCGGTAGTGAAAGGCGATAGCCGGGTGGCGGAAATCAGCGCAGCGTCTATTCTGGCTAAAGTCACTCGCGACGCCGAAATGGCTACGCTGGATATTGCATTTCCGCAATACGGTTTTGCCCAGCACAAAGGCTATCCTACCGTTGTACATCTGCAAAAACTGCAGGAACACGGCGCAACAGAGCACCACCGGCGTAGTTTCGGCCCGGTGAAACGCGCGCTGGGCCTGGCGTCCAACTAAGTCACTGGGATCTAAAGATGTCTGAACCACGTTTCGTACACCTGCGGGTGCACAGCGACTATTCCATGATCGATGGGCTGGCGAAAACCGGGCCGCTGGTGAAAAAGGCGGCCGCTTTGGGCATGCCTGCGCTGGCGATCACCGATTTCACCAACCTCTGCGGTCTGGTTAAGTTCTACGGAACGGGCCATGGCGCCGGGATTAAACCAATTGTCGGCGCTGACTTCCATGTTCAGTGCGATCTGCTTGGCGATGAATTCACCGAGCTGACGGTTTTAGCGGCCAACAATACCGGCTATCAGAACCTGACTCTGCTCATTTCTCGTGCCTATCAGCGCGGCTATGGCGCGCTGGGGCCATGGATCGATCGCGACTGGCTGGTTGAGCATCAGGAAGGGCTGATTCTGCTGTCCGGCGGGCGTAAAGGCGACGTTGGCGTCAGCCTGATCCGCGGAAACATGCCGCTGGTAGAGCAGTGTCTCGCCTTCTATCAACAACATTTTCCGGATCGCTACTATCTGGAGCTGATCCGTACCGGTCGTCAGGACGAAGAAAGCTATCTTCATGCCGCGGTTCAACTGGCGGAAGAGCATGGTTTGCCGGTAGTGGCGACCAACGATGTGCGCTTCCTGGAAACCGGCGACTTCGACGCTCATGAAATCCGCGTCGCCATTCACGATGGCTTCACCCTCGACGATCCGAAGCGTCCGCGTAACTACTCGCCGCAGCAATATATGCGCAGCGAGGAGGAGATGTGCGAGCTATTTGCTGACATCCCGGAAGCGCTGGAAAACACCGTTGAGATCGCCAAACGCTGCAACGTCACCGTGCGCCTTGGCGAATACTTCCTGCCGCAGTTCCCGACCGGCGACATGACTACCGAAGATTTTCTGGTGATGAAGTCGAAAGAGGGGCTGGAAGAGCGTCTCGAATTCCTGTTCCCGGATCCCGAAGAGCGCGCTAAGCGTCGCCCGGAATATGACCAACGTCTGGATGTGGAACTGCAGGTTATCAACCAGATGGGGTTCCCTGGCTACTTCCTGATCGTCATGGAATTTATCCAGTGGTCCAAGGATAACGGCGTGCCGGTAGGGCCGGGGCGAGGTTCCGGCGCCGGCTCGCTGGTGGCCTACGCGTTGAAAATCACCGACCTTGACCCGCTGGAGTTCGACCTGCTGTTCGAACGTTTCCTCAACCCGGAACGTGTTTCGATGCCCGACTTCGACGTCGATTTCTGCATGGAGAAACGCGACCAGGTGATTGAGCACGTGGCGGATATGTATGGCCGCGACGCGGTATCGCAGATCATCACCTTCGGTACCATGGCGGCGAAGGCGGTTATTCGCGACGTGGGCCGCGTGCTGGGCCACCCTTACGGTTTTGTTGACCGAATTTCTAAGCTGGTGCCGCCGGATCCTGGCATGACGCTGGCGAAAGCCTTTGAAGCGGAACCGCAGCTGCCGGAAATCTACGAAGCGGACGAAGAAGTTAAAGCGCTGATTGATATGGCGCGTAAGCTGGAAGGCGTAACGCGTAACGCCGGTAAGCACGCGGGCGGCGTGGTTATCGCGCCGACCAAAATCACCGATTTCGCGCCGCTGTACTGCGATGAGCAGGGGCTGCACCCGGTTACCCAGTTTGATAAGAACGACGTCGAATACGCCGGGCTGGTAAAATTCGACTTCCTCGGGCTGCGTACGCTGACCATCATCAACTGGGCGCTGGAGATGATCAACAAGCGCCGGGCGAAGAACGGCGAAGGGCCGCTGGATATCGCCGCGATTCCGCTGGATGACAAGAAAAGCTTCGACATGCTGCAGCGCTCGGAAACCACCGCGGTATTCCAGCTTGAATCGCGCGGCATGAAAGATCTGATTAAGCGCCTGCAGCCTGACTGCTTCGAAGATATGATCGCTCTGGTGGCCCTGTTCCGCCCGGGCCCGCTGCAGTCGGGGATGGTAGATAACTTTATCGACCGTAAGCACGGCCGTGAAGAGATTTCCTACCCGGACGTGCAGTGGCAGCACGAATGTCTGAAACCTGTACTGGAGCCGACATACGGCATTATCCTGTACCAGGAACAGGTCATGCAGATAGCCCAGGAGCTCTCTGGGTATACCCTCGGCGGCGCGGATATGCTGCGTCGTGCGATGGGTAAGAAAAAGCCGGAAGAGATGGCCAAGCAGCGTTCTGTTTTCGAAGAAGGTGCGAAGAAAAATGGCGTTGACGGCGAACTGGCGATGAAAATCTTTGACCTGGTGGAGAAATTCGCCGGTTATGGATTTAACAAATCCCACTCCGCCGCCTATGCGCTGGTCTCCTACCAGACGCTGTGGCTGAAGGCGCACTATCCGGCCGAGTTTATGGCGGCGGTGATGACTGCCGATATGGACAACACCGAGAAGGTGGTGGGCTTGGTCGATGAGTGCTGGCGCATGGGGCTGAAAATCCTGCCGCCGGACATTAACTCCGGCCTGTATCATTTCCACGTCAACGATGATGGGGAAATCGTGTATGGTATCGGCGCCATTAAAGGCGTCGGCGAAGGCCCGATTGAAGCCATCATTGAAGCGCGTAACAATGGCGGTTACTTCCGCGAGCTGTTTGACCTGTGCGCCCGTACCGATATTAAAAAACTCAATCGCCGGGTGTTGGAAAAACTGATTATGTCCGGGGCGTTCGACCGCCTCGGCCCGCATCGTGCGGCGCTGATGAACTCGCTGAACGATGCGCTGAAAGCCGCCGATCAGCACGCCAAAGCCGAAGCCATCGGTCAGGCGGATATGTTCGGCGTGCTGGCGGAAGAGCCGGAACAAATCGAGCAATCCTACGCCAGCTGCCAGCCGTGGCCAGAGCAGGTGGTGCTGGATGGTGAAAGGGAAACGCTGGGGCTATATCTGACCGGCCACCCGATTAACCAATATCTAAAAGAGATCGAACGCTACGTTGGCGGCGTGAGACTCAAAGACATGCACCCAACCGATCGTGGTAAAGTGACCACGGCGGCGGGGCTGGTTATTGCTGCGCGGGTAATGGTCACCAAGCGCGGCAATCGTATCGGCATCTGTACGCTGGATGACCGTTCCGGGCGTCTGGAGGTGATGTTATTCACCGACGCGCTGGATAAATACCAGCAGTTGCTGGAAAAAGACCGCATACTTATCGTCAGCGGACAGGTCAGCTTTGATGACTTCAGCGGGGGCCTTAAAATGACCGCCCGTGAAGTCATGGATATTGACGAAGCCCGGGAAAAATATGCTCGCGGGCTTGCTATCTCGCTGACGGACAGGCAAATTGATGACCAGCTTTTAAACCGACTCCGTCAGTCTCTGGAACCCCACCGTTCGGGAACCATTCCAGTACACCTCTATTATCAGAGGGCGGATGCGCGCGCGCGGTTGCGTTTTGGCGCAACATGGCGCGTCTCTCCGAGCGATCGTTTACTCAACGATCTGCGTGGCCTTATCGGCTCGGAGCAGGTGGAACTGGAGTTTGACTAATACAGGAATACTATGAGTCTGAATTTCCTAGATTTTGAACAGCCTATCGCAGAGCTGGAAGCGAAAATCGATTCCCTGACTGCTGTAAGCCGTCAGGATGAGAAACTGGATATTAACATCGATGAAGAAGTGCATCGTCTGCGCGAAAAAAGCGTAGAGCTGACGCGCAAAATCTTCGCCGATCTTGGCGCATGGCAGGTAGCCCAGCTGGCGCGTCATCCACGTCGTCCCTATACCCTGGATTATGTCCGCCTGGCTTTCGACGAATTTGACGAGCTGGCAGGCGATCGCGCCTATGCTGACGATAAAGCTATCGTCGGCGGTATTGCGCGTCTTGATGGTCGCCCGGTGATGATCATCGGTCATCAGAAAGGCCGTGAAACCAAAGAGAAGATCCGTCGTAACTTTGGTATGCCGGCGCCGGAAGGCTACCGCAAAGCGCTGCGCCTGATGGAAATGGCTGAGCGTTTCAAAATGCCGATCATTACCTTCATCGACACCCCTGGCGCCTATCCGGGCGTTGGCGCGGAAGAGCGCGGCCAGTCGGAAGCGATTGCCCGCAACCTGCGTGAAATGTCGCGTCTGAGCGTGCCGGTTATCTGCACCGTGATTGGCGAAGGTGGCTCCGGCGGCGCGCTGGCGATCGGCGTAGGTGATAAAGTCAACATGCTGCAGTACAGCACCTATTCAGTTATCTCGCCGGAAGGCTGTGCGTCCATTCTGTGGAAAAGCGCGGATAAAGCGCCGCTGGCCGCGGAAGCGATGGGTATCATCGCGCCACGCCTCAAAGAGCTGAAGCTTATTGATTCCATCGTTCCAGAACCGCTGGGCGGCGCTCATCGTAACCCTGAAGCGATGGCGGCGAGCCTGAAGGCACAGCTGTTGGCCGACCTGGCTGACCTGGATACTCTCAGCGAAGAAGAGCTGCGTAATCGCCGCTATCAGCGTCTGATGAGCTACGGCTACGCCTGATTTATCAGCGCATCACAATTCTCTAAGGGGCCGGATTTCCGGCCCTTTTTTTATCATTTTTTCACTGAGGTAAGATGATACGTCAATGAGGTGATGTGATTAGCCGATGATGTCTTTTTCCCGTGACACTGCGCTCACTGCCGGGGACAACGCCTGGGCAGACCGTTCATAAGGAAAAGGAGAATAATATTATGGCAATTCATAAAACCGTCGCCTTAAGCGCCGTGGCCGCAGGGATCTTGTTAAGTCTGGGGGCCGCACAGGCGGCGCCGCTGCTCAGCGCCACTGAAACAACCACCATGACCGCCAGCGAACTGGCGGCAAAAGAAAAAGCGCTAACCGACTTTCCGCTGATGGAAGCGGTTAAATCCTCTATTCGCACCCTCGATAATGCCGTGGTGGAGCAGATTGAACCCGGTAGGGCGGCGAATCCGGAGAACGTTAAGCGCGTTGAAGGCATGCTTAGCGAGCAGGATTGGGATTATCTGTTCCCGATGCGCGCGCCGGAATATACCTACAGCAATTTCCTGAAGGCGATCGGTAAATTCCCGGCGGTATGCGGTACCTATACCGATGGTCGCGATAGCGATGCTATCTGCCGTAAATCGCTGGCGACGATGTTTGCCCACTTTGCTCAGGAAACCGGCGGCCACGAAAGCTGGCGCGATATTCCGGAATGGCGCCAGGCGCTGGTCTATCTGCGCGAAGTCGGCTGGACCGAAGGTCAAAAGGGCGGCTATAACGGCGAATGTAACCCGGATGTCTGGCAGGGGCAGACCTGGCCTTGCGGTAAAGATGCCGATGGCGATTTCCTCAGCTATTTTGGCCGCGGCGCTAAACAGCTCTCCTATAACTACAACTACGGCCCGTTCTCAGAGGCGATGTATGGCGACGTTCGCCCGCTGTTGGATAAACCACAGTTGGTGGCCGATTCATGGATGAACCTCGCCAGCGCCGTGTTCTTCTTTGTTTATCCGCAGCCGCCGAAACCTTCCATGCTGCACGTTATCGACGGTACCTGGCAGCCCAACGATCGCGATAAGAGCAATGGCCTGGTGCCAGGGTTTGGCGTGAGCATCCAGATCATCAACGGCGGCGTCGAGTGCGGCGGCGCAACGGAAAACGCCCAATCGCTTAACCGTATTGCCTATTACAAAGAGTTCGCCAACTACCTCAAAGTACCTATTGCCGATGATGAAGTGCTGGGCTGTAAGAACATGAAGCAGTTTGATGAAGGCGGAGCCGGCGCGCTGCCAATCTACTGGGAACAGGATTGGGGATGGGATCCGAACACCGCGGACGGTAAAACCAATGCCTGCCAGCTGGTGAGCTATCAGACGCCGTACAGCGCGTTTAAAGAGGGGGATTACAGCAAATGCGTGCAGCACTACTTCAACGTAACCGTGGTTGATGATGCGGGTAGTGATGGCGCGTCTGATAAGACGGATGATGTTACGCCTGCTCCGCAGGTAAACGTCGCGCCGGTGGCGCGTATTGCCGGCCCGGTCGGCGCAGTCGAAGCCGGTAGCCTGGTGTCGCTGAGCGCGGAAGCCTCTACCGATGCCAACGGCGATAAGCTGAGCTATAGCTGGATGTCGCAGGATGGCCAGACGTTGAGCGGCGCGGATAAAGCGGTGATCAATTTTAGCGCACCAGAGAGCGACAAAGATGCCCAGTATGTCGTTAGCCTGACCGTTAGCGATGGCAGTTTATCCAGCACGGCCACCTATACTCTGAATGTGAAGGCGAAGGTGGCGGCGGATGACGCGAAGGATGAGCCGGCAGGCGATAGCGGCGTTATCAACTATCCAGCGTGGAGCGCCAGCCAGAGCTGGAAACCAGGTGACATCGTCAATAACCACGGCGCGCTTTTCCAGTGTAAACCGCTGCCGGAAGGGGCATGGTGCAACGTGGCGCCAACCTACTACGAACCGGGCGCAGGTCTGGCCTGGGGTGATGCGTGGAAAGCGCTGTAATCATCGCTTTGCTATGACTCAGGACTAAGATAAATCCGCCAGTGCTAAGCACTGGCGCGATTGATATTATGCTTACCTTAGGTAAATCCAGGAGGAAAGCGTGAATATCATCGCCATCATGGGGCCCCACGGCGTCTACCATAAAGACGAACCGATCAAAGAGCTGGAAGCCGCTCTGCAGAAGCAAGGATTCCAGACTATCTGGCCGCAAAACAGCGCCGACCTGCTGCAGTTTATCGAGCACAACCCGCGTATCTGCGGCGTGATCTTCGACTGGGACGAGTACAGCGTTGATTTATGCAGCGATATCAATCGCCTGAATGAATATCTCCCACTGTATGCTTTTATCAATACGCACTCGACGATGGACGTCAGCAGCCAGGACCTGCGCATGGCGCTATGGTTCTTTGAATATGCGCTGGGGCTGGCGGAAGATATCGCTACTCGTATTCGTCAGTATACCAACGAGTATCTGGACAACATCACGCCGCCATTTACCAAAGCGTTATTTAACTATGTGCAGGAGGGAAAATATACCTTTTGTACACCCGGACACATGGCGGGAACCGCCTATCAGAAAAGCCCGGTCGGCTGCCTGTTTTATGATTTCTTCGGCGGTAATACGCTGAAAGCCGATGTTTCTATCTCTGTTACCGAACTGGGGTCGCTGCTGGACCATACCGGCCCGCATCTGGAAGCGGAAGAGTATATCGCTCGCGCCTTTGGCGCCGAGCAGAGCTACATGGTGACCAACGGCACCTCGACGTCGAATAAAATTGTCGGCATGTATTCGGCGCCCGCTGGCAGTACGTTGCTGATCGACCGTAACTGCCATAAATCGCTGGCGCATCTGTTGATGATGAGCGATATCGTGCCGCTGTGGTTAAAACCGACGCGTAACGCGCTGGGGATCCTCGGCGGCATTCCGAAACGGGAATTTACCCGCGATAGCGTCCAGCACAAAGTAGAGACAACTCGCGGCGCGCAGTGGCCGGTGCATGCGGTGATCACCAACTCCACCTATGACGGGCTGTTGTATAACACCACCTGGATTAAACAGACCCTTGACGTGCCGTCGATCCACTTCGATTCCGCCTGGGTGCCTTATACCCACTTTCACCCGATTTATCAGGGGAAAAGCGGCATGAGCGGCGATCGCGTACCGGGGAAAGTGATCTTCGAAACCCAGTCGACGCATAAAATGCTGGCGGCGTTGTCGCAGGCTTCGTTGATCCATATTAAAGGCAGCTACGATGAAGATACCTTCAATGAAGCCTTTATGATGCATACCTCTACCTCACCGAGCTATCCGATCGTCGCCTCGATAGAAACCGCAGCGGCGATGCTGCGCGGCAACTCCGGAAAACGCCTGATTCAGCGCTCCATCGAACGCGCGCTACATTTCCGTAAGGAGGTGCAGCGCTTGCGTGAGGAGGCCGACGGCTGGTTCTTTGATATCTGGCAACCGGAGGAGGTCGACGAAGCGCAATGCTGGCCAGTTTCCCCAGGAGAAGCGTGGCACGGATTCCAGGATGCCGATGACGACCATATGTTCCTCGATCCAGTAAAAGTCACCATTCTCACGCCGGGTATGGACGAGCAGGGCAATATGGCGGAAGAGGGGATCCCGGCCGCGCTGGTGGCCAAATTCCTCGACGAGCGCGGCGTGGTGGTGGAGAAAACCGGGCCTTACAATCTGCTGTTCTTGTTCAGTATCGGTATCGATAAAACCCGGGCGATGGGCCTGCTGCGCGGTCTGACCGAGTTTAAACGCGCCTACGATCTCAACCTGAGGGTGAAAAATATGTTGCCGGATCTCTATGCTGAGGATCCTGACTTCTACCGCAATATGCGCATCCAGGATTTGGCGCAGGGGATCCACCGCCTGATCCGTCAGCATCAGCTCTCACAGCTGATGCTGCGGGCGTTCGACGTGCTGCCGGAGATGAAAATGACCCCGCATCAGGCCTGGCAGCGGCAGATTAAGGGCGAAGTCGAAACCATCGAACTGGAGAATCTGGTGGGGCGTATTTCGGCAAACATGATCCTGCCGTATCCGCCTGGCGTGCCGCTACTGATGCCGGGGGAGATGATCACCGAAGAGAGTCGCGCGGTGCTCGATTTCCTGTTGATGCTCTGTTCGATCGGTCGCCACTATCCAGGTTTTGAAACCGACATCCATGGGGCCAAACGTGATGAAGACGGCGTCTACCGTGTACGAGTCTTAAAAAATAATTAGGGGCTTGCGCGGCGGCGGGCGGCGCGAGTAACGTGTTGGGCTTCAACAGGAGGAGAACAACCATGCTGGGTTTAAAACGGGTTCACCATATTGCCATCATCGCGACAGACTACGCGAAGAGCAAAGCGTTCTATTGCGACATCCTCGGGTTTACGCTGCAAAGCGAGTTCTACCGCGCCGAGCGTGATTCGTGGAAGGGCGACCTGGCGCTGAACGGCGAGTACGTTATCGAGCTGTTTTCGTTCCCGTTCCCTCCTGCGCGCCCAAGCCGTCCGGAAGCCTGTGGTCTGCGCCACCTGGCGTTTAGCGTCGACGATATTGATGCCGCGGTTGCGCATTTGCAGGCGCATGGCGTCGCCTGTGAAGCTATCCGCATTGATCCGTTTACCGATAAGCGTTTCACCTTCTTCAACGATCCCGACGGCCTGCCGCTGGAGATTTACCAACAGTAATACTTGCCAGAACCAGCCCTGGCGCGTAACGTGCCGGGCTATCTCTTCTTAGCTGCGTACGCACGATCATGACGCCGGATATTGCCTCATCGCTTCGACCACATCGTCAGTTTTTGCTGGCCTTCAGCGGCGGCCTGGACTCAACCGTCCTGCTGCACCGGCTGGTACGCTGGCGCCAGCGTGAGCCAGCGATTCAGCTGCGCGCGATTCACATTCACCACGGCCTGAGCGCCAACGCTGACCAGTGGGTTGAGCATTGCGAACAGATTTGCCTGCAGTGGCAGGTACCGTTACAGGTGGTGCGCGTGACGCTGGCGGATGAGGGGTTGGGGATTGAAGCGCATGCTCGCCAGGCGCGCTATCAGGCTTTCCGTGAGGCGCTGCTGCCAGGCGAGGCGTTATTGACGGCACAACATCTCGACGACCAATGCGAGACCTTCCTGCTGGCGCTTAAGCGCGGTAGCGGCCCGACCGGCTTGTCGGCGATGGCCGCCAGTAGCGAGTTCGCTGGCGGAAAATTGCTACGTCCGCTGCTCAATGAGAGCCGTGAATCCCTGCATCAATGGGCGCTGACTCATCAACTGCGGTGGATTGAAGACGAAAGTAATCAGGACGATGCCTACGATCGCAACTTTCTGCGCCTGCGAGTACTGCCGCTGCTGAGCGAGCGCTGGCCGCATTTTCCCGAGGCCGTCGCCCGCAGTGCCAGCTTATGTGGCGAACAGGAACAGTTGCTTGATGAAATGCTGTCGGCGGAGCTTGCCGCGCTGGTTGATGAGCGTGGTTCGCTGGCGATAGAACCGCTGAGCGCGATGAGCGCGCCGCGTCGTGCGGCGCTGTTGCGCCGCTGGCTGGCATCCCAACAGGCGCCGATGCCGTCGCGCGAAATGCCGGAGCGCATCTGGCAGGAAGTGGCGCTGGCGCGTGAAGACGCCGCGCCTTGTCTGCGGTTAGGCGGTTTTGCCGTCCGGCGCTACCAGCAGCGCTTGTTTTGGGTAAAGCATCTGGCAAGCCTGACGGAACGGGAAATACCATGGGGTGATGCGACTAAAGCGCTGACACTACCGGAAACGCTGGGAGAACTGGCGTTGCAGCCCGGTGGGCCGCTACGCGCGCCACGCGCGGATGAACCGGTATCGATACGTTTTCGCGCCAGCGGTAATCTGCACATCGTCGGGCGTCCGGGCGGGCGTAAGCTTAAGAAAATCTGGCAGGAAATGGCGGTCGCGCCCTGGCGTCGCGATACCACGCCACTATTGTTTTATGGCGAAACGTTGATCGCGGCGGCCGATGGGCTGTTTGTCACCAGAGAGGGGCAAGTACAGGAAGGCGAGGGGTTACAGCTGGTATGGCGGAAAACGGGCGGCTAAGCCGCCCGATGGGCTTCAGGATTCGCTGACCACCACGGTGCCGATTTCAGGATGGCTGAAACTGGCGATTTTATCCAGACGTAGCTCACGGACGTTACCGCCAAGTTCTACCACCAGATACTCGACATTTTTACGCGAGATAAGATCGTTTGCTTTGGCCTGCAGCTGTTCACCATCTTTCAGGGCCAGCGCCAGCACCAGGTGATGCTGGCAGGCAAGCTCGAGGTTGTCATAATCATCGCAGTTAATGGGTTGATAAGTATCATTCATTGACATAATCGCTCACCAATAAGTTTGCTGCCGCATAAGCGGCCTTTTCCCTGACTGACTCCGAAAGGGCCTGATCCGCCGCAACCTCATTTAATACTTTCAACACGCAGCCCAGCGCATCCGGGATATACCCTAAGTCTCCGCTGGCTATTTCCGCATACCGCTTGCGTATTAACTCACAATATTGATCCACATGCCCTCCTGTCAGCGTTCTGACTTAACCGTGGGATGCAAGTTTAAGCCTACGAAGATAAACTCTGTTTAGCAAGGTGACTATACCATAGTCATCTAAGCAATATCAGCAGGATGAAAGGAGGACCCGCGATTGACGACAGCCTTTTGTCGCTAGTTTCGCTACAATGTATGCCATTTTTTTCAGGAGTTTATTCATGGCGCTGAAAGCGACGATTTATAAAGCTGTGGTTAACGTTGCCGATTTGGATCGCAACCAGTTTCTGGATGCTAACCTGACGCTGGCGCAACATCCTTCCGAAACCCAGGAGCGTATGATGCTGCGCCTGCTGGCGTGGATAAAATATGCCAACGAGCGCCTGCAGTTCACCCGCGGGTTGTCCTCGGATGATGAACCGGAGCTATGGCAGTTAAACGACCATTTGGGCATCGATCTGTGGATTGAGCTGGGGCTGCCGGACGAGAAGCGCCTCAAGAAAGCCTGCTCGCGGGCGCAGGAGGTGGCGCTATTCGCCTATAATAGCAGGGCGGCTGAAATCTGGTGGCAGCAGAATCAGAATAAGCTTGCGGCGTATCCGAAGCTGACCATCTGGTATCTTGATGATGCGCAACTGGCGCTGCTGAGCGCTTTTGCCGATCGCACCATGACGCTGCAGGCAACCCTGCAGGACGGCGGCATCTGGTTATCCGACGATCGGAATAATCTGGAAATTCATTTAACGGCCTGGCAGCAGCCGGCATGATCATGATTAGCCGCAGCGTTTCCATCCCGGATGAGGAGATTTCGCTTACCGGGGTCCGCGCACAGGGGGCGGGCGGTCAGCACGTGAATAAGGCTTCGACGGCGATTCACTTACGTTTTGATATTAAAGCATCGAGCCTGCCGGAGTTTTATAAAGAGCGTCTGCTTGCCGCCAGTCACCACTTAATTTCTGCTGACGGTGTGGTTATCATTAAGGCTCAGGAATATCGCAGCCAGGAGATGAACCGCGAAGCGGCGATCTCGCGGCTGGTTGCGTTAATAAAAGAATTAACCGCAGTGCAAAAAAGCCGCCGGGAGACGCGACCGACTCGGGCGTCAAAAGAGCGACGACTTGCCTCCAAGGCGCAAAAGTCCTCAGTCAAAGCGCTGCGTGGGAAAGTTCGCCATTGAGAGGCGTGGCGGACGGGTGGAATGGATTATAAGGAATTCACAGTGAAGAAAATTGTATTTTCGCTCGCAGCGGCCTGTTCGCTCTTTGCGCTGTTTGGCTGTAACCATCGCGCTGAGGTGGAGACGGTACAGCCGACGGCAATGGAAGAGCTGAAGCCGATGCAGCAAAGCTGGCGCGGTATTTTGCCTTGCGCGGATTGCGAAGGGATTGAGACCTCGTTATTTCTTGAGAAAGACGGCACCTGGGTAATGAACGAACGTTATCAGGGCGTTAGCCGCGAGCCGTCATCTTTCGCTTCGTATGGCACCTGGGCGCGTACCGCTGATAAGCTAGTGCTGACCAACAGTAAAGGCGAGAAATCTTACTATCGGGCGAAAGGCGATAAGCTTGAGATGCTCGATCGCGACGGCAACCCGATTAACTCTGCGCTTAACTATACGCTGGAGTCGGTGAAGGCCAGCCTGCCGACGACGCCGATGGCGATGCGCGGGATGTATTTCTATATGGCGGATGCGGCAACCTTTACCGATTGTGTGACGGGTAAAACGGTAGCCGTGGCAAATAATGCCCAGCTTGAGCGAGATTATGCCGCTGCGCGCGGGACGGATACTCGTCCGGTATTGCTGGTGGTTGAAGGACACTTCACGCTTGAAGCGAATCCCGATACCGGCGAGATGATGAAAACGCTAATGACGGATAAAGACAGCAAATTTATTCCGGGTAAAGACTGCGGTAATTAATTCTTGCAGTTGCTATAAAAAAGGCCTCGCTATTGCGAGGCCTTTTAGCTTTTAAGGGGAAATTACCCCTTAATTTGCTGCACCAGGTAGTTCACGATATCCCCGGTCTTAATCAGCTGCTTCTCGCCGTTGCGACGATGTTTGTATTCGATATCATCGTTGTCGAGGTTACGGTCGCCCAGCACGATGGTGTGCGGGATGCCGATCAGCTCCATATCGGCGAACATCACGCCAGGACGCTCTTTACGGTCGTCCATCAGCACGTCGATGCCATGTGCGCGCAGCTCGGCGTAGAGCTTCTCGGCCAGCTCCTGCACGCGATAGGACTTGTGCATGTTCATCGGCAAAATAGCGACCTGGAACGGCGCGATGGCGTCCGGCCAGATAATGCCGCGATCGTCAAAGTTCTGCTCAATAGCGGCGGCCACCACGCGGGTCACCCCAATACCGTAGCAGCCCATGGTCAGGACCTGGTTGCGGCCGTCTTCACCCTGTACCGCGGCATTCATCGCCTGCGAGTACTTGGTGCCCAACTGGAAGATGTGTCCCACTTCGATACCACGCTTGATAAGCAGAGTACCTTTACCATCCGGGCTCGGATCGCCGGCAACGACATTACGAATATCAGCAACTTCCGGAGTCGCGACATCGCGATCCCAGTTAATGCCAAAATAGTGTTTGCCATCGATGTTGGCGCCAGCGGCAAAATCGCTCATGGCCGCGACGGTACGGTCGATAACCACCGGAATCGGCATATTAACCGGGCCGAGAGAACCTGGCCCCGCGTTAACAATAGCGCGGATCTCTTCTTCGCTGGCGAAGGTCAGCGGGCTGGCGACCTGCGGCAGTTTTTCCGCTTTTACTTCGTTGAGTTCATGATCGCCGCGTACCAGCAGGGCGACCAGCGGGTAGCTGCTATCTTCTACCGCTTTCACCAGCAGGGTCTTAACGGTTTTTTCGATTGGCAGATTGAACTGCTCAACCAGCTCGGCGATGGTTTTCGCGTTCGGCGTGTCTACCAGCGTCATTTCTTGCGTCGCGGCTGCGCGCGGCTCTTTCGGCGCGACGGCTTCGGCAAACTCAATGTTCGCCGCGTAGTCGGAGCTGTCAGAGAAGATCACGTCATCTTCGCCGCTCTGCGCCAGTACCTGGAACTCATGGGAAGCGCTACCGCCGATCGAACCGGTGTCAGCCTGTACCGCGCGGAAATCCAGCCCCATACGGCTGAAGATTTTGCTGTAAGCGGTATACATCGCGTCGTAGGTTTCCTGCAGCGATTCCTGAGAGGTATGGAAAGAGTAAGCATCTTTCATCAGGAACTCACGGGAGCGCATCACGCCGAAACGCGGGCGAACTTCATCGCGGAACTTGGTCTGAATCTGATAAAAGTTCAGCGGCAGCTGTTTGTACGAGTTCAGCTCATTGCGAATCAGGTCAGTAATGACCTCTTCGTGAGTCGGCCCGAGGACGAATGGGCGATCGCCACGATCGGCAATGCGCAGCAGCTCAGGGCCATATTGCTCCCAGCGACCGCTCTCCTGCCACAGTTCAGAAGGCTGAACTACCGGCATTAACACCTCGATAGCACCGGCGTTGTTCATCTCTTCACGCACGATGTTCTCGACTTTTTTCAGAACGCGCACGCCGGTCGGCAGCCAGGTGTACAACCCTGAGGCCAGCTTGCGGATCATCCCGGCGCGTAGCATCAGCTGATGGCTGATGACTTCGGCGTCGGCAGGTGTCTCCTTCAGAGTGGAGAGCAGATATTGGCTAGTACGCATGTTGTTACGGTTCCATTTGGACGATCGGAACAGGCTGGAGAGCCAGCCTGAAACAAAAAAGTGGTTTAGTTTACCAGTGTGGCAAAGATGCCAAAAGAGAGGAAAATAAAATTAGCGCGGTTCGAGAGAAAAGACTTCAAAACCGGAGGGGATTACCCGCCAGCGCACGTTGAAATCGAGCAACCAGACGGCGTAGGTTTTCCCTGCTTCTTCCTCTTTGCGATAAGCCGGACGCGGATCCTGCGCCAGTACTTCACGGATAAACGCTTTGATATGCGGGTAGCGTTTTTCCAGCGTCAGTAACTGTGCTTCTATTTCTGGCGTAAAGCTGACATTCATGCTTGCCAGCGGCGCCTGTTGCGCATAGCTAGCGCTGGCATCAGGAAGGGCTTCGGCAAAGGGAAGATAAGGTTTGATATCAACCACCGGCGTGCCGTCAACGAGATCGAGGCTGCCAAGTTCCAGTATTACCTGATCCTTCTGGCAGCGAACGCCTTTCAGTTCAACCAGCGACATGCCGATAGGGTTGGGGCGAAATGTCGAGCGGGTCGCGAAGACGCCCATGCGCGCGTTGCCGCCAAGGCGGGGAGGGCGCACGGTCGGGCGCCAGCCGCCAGCCATGGTCTGATGAAAGACGAACAGCACCCACAGGTGGCTGAAGTTTTCCAGTCCACGCACGGCGTCAGCCTGGTTATAGGGCGCGAGCAGATGAAGTTCTCCGCCGCCGTGTTCAACCAGACCAGGCTGGCGAGGAACGGCAAACTTCTCTTTATACGGCGAGCGGATGACGCCTATCTGCGCGAACTGAAATGCACTCATTGCGCCGAGACGTTAAGCGCTGAACCCAGGCAAACGGCCTGACGGTAGCAGCCTGGCGTACCGCTGGTCACTTCGCAGCTGTGCAGCAGCACGGCGTTGGCCTTCATTTTGGCCGCGTTGATTTGCATGCGTTTACGGGCGGTCGGGATGTTCGGCGGGGAGTCCTGGTTTGAAGCCTGGCATGATTCGCCGCTCACTTCACCCAGATCGCGGAAGGGTTTCCCAACCAGCGCGGCGGCATCGGTGTAGATTCTGACCGGCGCGGGACGTGAGACTTTTGGTTTAGCCGTTTCCGTCTGGACTGGCGTGGTTGCGGTGCTTTTAACAGGCTCAACGGGGGATCTGCTTAGCATAGAACAACCGCTTAACATGAGTGCTAACAAACAGACCGGTAAAGCACGCATAGTATTTCCTCAATGAATTATAAAACAGGGCGCTATTGAATCAGGTGCTTGCAAAAATGACAAGACGGGCATAAAGCCCGTCCTGAATGATATTACGCTGAAAGCAGATTACCAGCCTTTCACTGCGCCGCCGTTAAAGATTTTGTTAGCGGCTTCGTAAACTTCATCGCTTTGGTAAGCCTGAACAAATTTCTTAACATTTTCCGCGTCTTTATTATCTTCGCGGGCGACGATCAGGTTTACGTACGGCGAGTTTTTGTCTTCAACGAAGATACCGTCTTTCGCCGGCGTCAGGCCAATCTGGCTGGCGTAGGTGGTGTTGATGACTGCCAGAGCGATCTGCGCGTCGTCCAGAGAACGCGGCAGCTGCGGTGCTTCCAGCTCAACGATCTTCAGGTTTTTCGGGTTCTCAACCACATCCAGAGACGTCGGCAGCAGACCTACGCCTTCTTTCAGTTTAATCAGACCCACTTGCTGCAGCAGCAGCAGGGAACGGCCGAGGTTGGTCGGATCGTTCGGTACGGCAATCTGTGAGCCCGGCTGCAGTTCGTCCAGAGATTTGATTTTCTTCGAGTAGCCAGCGATCGGATAGACGAAGGTGTTGCCGACGGAAACCAGCTTATAACCGCGGTCTTTAATCTGCTGGTCGAGATATGGTTTGTGCTGGAAGGCGTTAACGTCGATGTCGCCTTTGCTCAGCGCTTCGTTCGGCAACACGTAGTCGTTGAAGGTCACCAGCTCAACGTCAAGGCCATACTTCTCTTTTGCCACTTTCTGCGCGACTTCAGCAACCTGCTGTTCCGCACCGACGATCACGCCGACTTTAATATGGTTAGGATCTTTTTCATCCTGACCGCAACCCACCAGAGCCAGAGAACCGATTAATGCGCCAACTGCCGCAAAGGTTTTGAAATTAAAGGCCATGTTATTTCCTTCCTGTAAGAATTAGTGTTGTGTGTCAATAACGTTATTTGTGAGTCACAGCCCGGACGATACGATCGCCAGAGAATTGAATTAAATAAACCAGAATAACCAGCAATACCAGTACGGTGTTCATTACCGTCGCGTTATAGCCGATGTAGCCGTACTGATAGCCAATCTGACCCAAGCCACCGGCACCGACCGCACCGCCCATTGCGGAATAACCCACCAGGGTGATGAGCGTAATAGTGGCGGCGTTCACCAGACCCGGCAGCGCTTCAGGGAGCAGGACTTTACGCACGATCTGCATTGGCGTTGCGCCCATCGCGCGTGAAGCTTCGATAAGCCCGGTCGGGATCTCCAACAGCGCGTTTTCCACCATACGTGCGATAAACGGCGCGGCGCCAACCGTTAATGGCACAATCGCTGCCTGCAGGCCGATAGAGGTACCGACGATCACGCGGGTAAATGGAATCATCCACACCAGCAGAATAATAAATGGAATCGAGCGGAAGATATTAACCAGCGCCGATAGCGTACGATACAGCCGGGCGCTTGCGGCAATCTGCCCCGGACGGGTAACGTACAGCAGTACGCCGACCGGCAGGCCGAGCACAAAGCCAAAGAAGCCGGAGACAAACGTCATAGCCAGCGTTTCCCACACGCCGCGAACCAGCAGCCAGATCATTGGTTCAGACATATCCCAGTACCTCTACTTTTACATGATGTTCCTGCAGCCAGGCGATCGCCGCCTGGGTATCTTCCTGTGTGCCGTGCATTTCGGTCAGCATGATGCCGAACTTCACTCCGCCGGCGTAATCCATCTGCGCGCTAATAATGTTGTTATTCACATTAAAGCGGCGGGCGGTTTCCGACAGCAGCGGCGCATCGACGGAATGGCCGGTAAACTCCATACGCAGCATCGGCACGCTGTCAGGCAGCTGCGTGGGCTTCAGGCGCGCCTGATAGTCATCCGGAATATCCAGATGCAGGGTAGATTGAATGAACTGTTGGGCGAGCGGCGTCTTAGGATGGGAGAAGACTTCGCTCACGGTGTCCTGCTCGATCAGTTGACCATTGCTAATGACCGCCACACAGTCGCAGATACGTTTAACTACGTCCATTTCATGGGTGATCAACAGAATGGTCAGCCCCAGACGACGGTTAATGTCTTTCAGCAGTTCGAGGATCGAACGGGTCGTTGCCGGGTCCAGCGCGCTGGTGGCTTCATCGCACAGCAGCACCTTTGGATTGCTGGCCAGCGCGCGGGCAATCGCCACGCGCTGTTTCTGGCCGCCGGAGAGGTTTGCCGGATAGCTGTCATGCTTATCGCCAAGACCAACCAGGTCAAGCAGTTCATTAACACGGCGTTTGATTTCCGCCGGCGGTGTGTTATCCAGCTCAAGCGGCAGCGCCACGTTGCCGAAAACGGTACGTGAAGCGAGCAGATTAAAGTGCTGGAAGATCATGCCAATCTGACGGCGCGCGCGAGTCAGTTCTTTTTCAGTCAGCGCGGTGAGTTCCTGGTTATCTACCTGCACGCTGCCTTCGGTTGGGCGTTCCAGCAGGTTAACGCAGCGAATCAGCGTACTTTTACCTGCGCCGGAAGCGCCGATCACGCCGTAAATTTGCCCGGCAGGGACATGCAGGCTGACATTGTTCAGCGCCTGTATGGTGCGGTTCCCCTGCTGGAACACTTTGGTAATATTCGAAAGTTTAATCATCAGTTATTTATTATCGTTTAGCCGTTTGCCGTGGCATTTTCTTCTGCCGTGTGCAGGCGATGCCTGTCAATGAAATGGATGTTAAGGCATCCAGACGTCTAAATCAATCTGACTCTTTATAATGAGCACTTTCTTGCATGCCGAAACATGCGATACTAACGGCATTAGCCTTTATCAGGAGCAAACCGGTGGCAAAGTCTGTACCCGCAATTTTTCTCGACCGTGACGGCACGATTAATATCGATCATGGTTACGTCCACGAAATCGACAGCTTTGAGTTTATCGACGGCGTCATTGATGCCATGCGTGAACTAAAGGCAATGGGATTTGCGTTAGTGCTGGTGACCAACCAGTCAGGCATCGCGCGCGGTAAATTCACGGAAGCGCAATTTGAGACCCTCACCGAATGGATGGATTGGTCGCTGGCAGACCGCGGCGTGGATCTCGACGGTATCTATTATTGTCCGCATCACCCGCAGGGGAGCGTTGAAGAGTTCCGCCAGACCTGCGATTGCCGTAAGCCGCATCCGGGGATGCTCATTTCCGCACGCGATTTCCTGCATATTGATATGGCCGCTTCTTATATGGTGGGTGATAAACTCGAAGACATGCAGGCGGCTGCAGCGGCGAATGTCGGAACGAAAGTGCTGGTGCGTACCGGTAAGCCGGTTACCGAAGAAGCGGAAAGCGCAGCGGATTGGGTGCTAAATAGCCTGGCGGACCTGCCTGCGGCTATTAAAAAGCAGCAAAAATAAGCGTTACGTATAAAAGATGAGCGGTTGAAATAAAAATGTATTTTTCCGCTTGTCATTCCCGGCGGGCTCCCTATAATGCGCCTCCATCGACACGGCGGATGTGAATCACTTCACACAAACAGCCGGTTCGGTTGAAGAGAAAAATTCTGAAATTCAGGGTTGACTCTGAAAGAGGAAAGCGTAATATACGCCACCTCGCGACAGAGCGCTAAAGCGCGTCGCAACTGCTCTTTAACAATTTATCAGACAATCTGTGTGGGCACTCAAAGTGACATGGATTCTTAACGTCCTCGGACGAAAAATGAATACCAAGTCTCTGAGTGAACATGCGTAATTCATTACGAAGTTTAATTCACGAGCATCAAACTTAAATTGAAGAGTTTGATCATGGCTCAGATTGAACGCTGGCGGCAGGCCTAACACATGCAAGTCGAGCGGTAACACAGAGAGCTTGCTCTCGGGTGACGAGCGGCGGACGGGTGAGTAATGTCTGGGAAACTGCCTGATGGAGGGGGATAACTACTGGAAACGGTAGCTAATACCGCATAACGTCGCAAGACCAAAGTGGGGGACCTTCGGGCCTCATGCCATCAGATGTGCCCAGATGGGATTAGCTAGTAGGTGGGGTAATGGCTCACCTAGGCGACGATCCCTAGCTGGTCTGAGAGGATGACCAGCCACACTGGAACTGAGACACGGTCCAGACTCCTACGGGAGGCAGCAGTGGGGAATATTGCACAATGGGCGCAAGCCTGATGCAGCCATGCCGCGTGTATGAAGAAGGCCTTCGGGTTGTAAAGTACTTTCAGCGAGGAGGAAGGCGTTAAGGTTAATAACCTTGGCGATTGACGTTACTCGCAGAAGAAGCACCGGCTAACTCCGTGCCAGCAGCCGCGGTAATACGGAGGGTGCAAGCGTTAATCGGAATTACTGGGCGTAAAGCGCACGCAGGCGGTCTGTCAAGTCGGATGTGAAATCCCCGGGCTCAACCTGGGAACTGCATTCGAAACTGGCAGGCTAGAGTCTTGTAGAGGGGGGTAGAATTCCAGGTGTAGCGGTGAAATGCGTAGAGATCTGGAGGAATACCGGTGGCGAAGGCGGCCCCCTGGACAAAGACTGACGCTCAGGTGCGAAAGCGTGGGGAGCAAACAGGATTAGATACCCTGGTAGTCCACGCCGTAAACGATGTCGACTTGGAGGTTGTGCCCTTGAGGCGTGGCTTCCGGAGCTAACGCGTTAAGTCGACCGCCTGGGGAGTACGGCCGCAAGGTTAAAACTCAAATGAATTGACGGGGGCCCGCACAAGCGGTGGAGCATGTGGTTTAATTCGATGCAACGCGAAGAACCTTACCTACTCTTGACATCCAGAGAACTTAGCAGAGATGCTTTGGTGCCTTCGGGAACTCTGAGACAGGTGCTGCATGGCTGTCGTCAGCTCGTGTTGTGAAATGTTGGGTTAAGTCCCGCAACGAGCGCAACCCTTATCCTTTGTTGCCAGCGGTCCGGCCGGGAACTCAAAGGAGACTGCCAGTGATAAACTGGAGGAAGGTGGGGATGACGTCAAGTCATCATGGCCCTTACGAGTAGGGCTACACACGTGCTACAATGGCATATACAAAGAGAAGCGACCTCGCGAGAGCAAGCGGACCTCATAAAGTATGTCGTAGTCCGGATTGGAGTCTGCAACTCGACTCCATGAAGTCGGAATCGCTAGTAATCGTAGATCAGAATGCTACGGTGAATACGTTCCCGGGCCTTGTACACACCGCCCGTCACACCATGGGAGTGGGTTGCAAAAGAAGTAGGTAGCTTAACCTTCGGGAGGGCGCTTACCACTTTGTGATTCATGACTGGGGTGAAGTCGTAACAAGGTAACCGTAGGGGAACCTGCGGTTGGATCACCTCCTTACCTTAAAGAACCTGCCTTTGTAGTGCTCACACAGATTGTCTGATGAAAATACAGCAGTAAGTAATCTCTGCAGGCTTGTAGCTCAGGTGGTTAGAGCGCACCCCTGATAAGGGTGAGGTCGGTGGTTCAAGTCCACTCAGGCCTACCAAATTCGCTCTCGTGCTTTGTTGTGGCAAAGCTCGCATACTTCAGTATGCTTCGCTTCACCACGCCGCGCCCGAAAACGAATTAAAGGTTAAAAGAGATTCATTCGATGGGGCTATAGCTCAGCTGGGAGAGCGCCTGCTTTGCACGCAGGAGGTCTGCGGTTCGATCCCGCATAGCTCCACCATCCTTACTGCAAAAACAGAAAACTTCAGAGTGTACCTGAAAAGGTTCACTGCGAAGTTTTGCTCTTTAAAAATCTGGATCAAGCTGAAAATTGAAACGACACACAGTCAATGTGTGTTCGAGTCTCTCAAATTTTCGCGACACGTGGGTGTTTTACGAAACATCTTCGGGTTGTGAGGTTAAGCGACTAAGCGTACACGGTGGATGCCCTGGCAGTCAGAGGCGATGAAGGACGTGCTAATCTGCGAAAAGCGTCGGTAAGGTGATATGAACCGTTACAGCCGGCGATGTCCGAATGGGGAAACCCAGTGCAATTCGTTGCACTATCGTTAACTGAATACATAGGTTAACGAGGCGAACCGGGGGAACTGAAACATCTAAGTACCCCGAGGAAAAGAAATCAACCGAGATTCCCCCAGTAGCGGCGAGCGAACGGGGAGCAGCCCAGAGTCTGAATCAGCTTGTGTGTTAGTGGAACGGTCTGGAAAGTCCGACGGTACAGGGTGATAGTCCCGTACACCAAAATGCACAGGCTGTGAACTCGAAGAGTAGGGCGGGACACGTGGTATCCTGTCTGAATATGGGGGGACCATCCTCCAAGGCTAAATACTCCTGACTGACCGATAGTGAACCAGTACCGTGAGGGAAAGGCGAAAAGAACCCCGGCGAGGGGAGTGAAAAAGAACCTGAAACCGTGTACGTACAAGCAGTGGGAGCACCTTTATGGTGTGACTGCGTACCTTTTGTATAATGGGTCAGCGACTTATATTCTGTAGCAAGGTTAACCGTATAGGGGAGCCGCAGGGAAACCGAGTCTTAACTGGGCGTTAAGTTGCAGGGTATAGACCCGAAACCCGGTGATCTAGCCATGGGCAGGTTGAAGGTTGGGTAACACTAACTGGAGGACCGAACCGACTAATGTTGAAAAATTAGCGGATGACTTGTGGCTGGGGGTGAAAGGCCAATCAAACCGGGAGATAGCTGGTTCTCCCCGAAAGCTATTTAGGTAGCGCCTCGTGAATTCATCTTCGGGGGTAGAGCACTGTTTCGGCTAGGGGGTCATCCCGACTTACCAACCCGATGCAAACTACGAATACCGAAGAATGTTATCACGGGAGACACACGGCGGGTGCTAACGTCCGTCGTGAAGAGGGAAACAACCCAGACCGCCAGCTAAGGTCCCAAAGTCACAGTTAAGTGGGAAACGATGTGGGAAGGCACAGACAGCCAGGATGTTGGCTTAGAAGCAGCCATCATTTAAAGAAAGCGTAATAGCTCACTGGTCGAGTCGGCCTGCGCGGAAGATGTAACGGGGCTAAACTGTGCACCGAAGCTGCGGCAGCGACACTATGTGTTGTTGGGTAGGGGAGCGTTCTGTAAGCCTGCGAAGGTGGCCTGTGAGGGTTGCTGGAGGTATCAGAAGTGCGAATGCTGACATAAGTAACGATAATGCGGGTGAAAAGCCCGCACGCCGGAAGACCAAGGGTTCCTGTCCAACGTTAATCGGGGCAGGGTGAGTCGACCCCTAAGGCGAGGCCGAAAGGCGTAGTCGATGGGAAACAGGTTAATATTCCTGTACTTGGTGTTACTGCGAAGGGGGGACGGAGAAGGCTATGTTAGCCGGGCGACGGTTGTCCCGGTTTAAGCATGTAGGCGGAGGTTCCAGGTAAATCCGGTACCTTTTAACGCTGAGGTGTGATGACGAGGCACTACGGTGCTGAAGTAACAAATGCCCTGCTTCCAGGAAAAGCCTCTAAGCATCAGGTAACATTGAATCGTACCCCAAACCGACACAGGTGGTCAGGTAGAGAATACCAAGGCGCTTGAGAGAACTCGGGTGAAGGAACTAGGCAAAATGGTGCCGTAACTTCGGGAGAAGGCACGCTGATATGTAGGTGAAGCCCCTGCGGGTGGAGCTGAAATCAGTCGAAGATACCAGCTGGCTGCAACTGTTTATTAAAAACACAGCACTGTGCAAACACGAAAGTGGACGTATACGGTGTGACGCCTGCCCGGTGCCGGAAGGTTAATTGATGGGGTTATCCGTAAGGAGAAGCTCTTGATCGAAGCCCCGGTAAACGGCGGCCGTAACTATAACGGTCCTAAGGTAGCGAAATTCCTTGTCGGGTAAGTTCCGACCTGCACGAATGGCGTAATGATGGCCAGGCTGTCTCCACCCGAGACTCAGTGAAATTGAACTCGCTGTGAAGATGCAGTGTACCCGCGGCAAGACGGAAAGACCCCGTGAACCTTTACTATAGCTTGACACTGAACATTGAGCCTTGATGTGTAGGATAGGTGGGAGGCTTTGAAGCGTGGACGCCAGTCTGCGTGGAGCCAACCTTGAAATACCACCCTTTAATGTTTGATGTTCTAACGTTGGCCCCTAATCGGGGTTGCGGACAGTGTCTGGTGGGTAGTTTGACTGGGGCGGTCTCCTCCCAAAGAGTAACGGAGGAGCACGAAGGTTAGCTAATCCTGGTCGGACATCAGGAGGTTAGTGCAATGGCATAAGCTAGCTTGACTGCGAGCGTGACGGCGCGAGCAGGTGCGAAAGCAGGTCATAGTGATCCGGTGGTTCTGAATGGAAGGGCCATCGCTCAACGGATAAAAGGTACTCCGGGGATAACAGGCTGATACCGCCCAAGAGTTCATATCGACGGCGGTGTTTGGCACCTCGATGTCGGCTCATCACATCCTGGGGCTGAAGTAGGTCCCAAGGGTATGGCTGTTCGCCATTTAAAGTGGTACGCGAGCTGGGTTTAGAACGTCGTGAGACAGTTCGGTCCCTATCTGCCGTGGGCGCTGGAGAATTGAGGGGGGCTGCTCCTAGTACGAGAGGACCGGAGTGGACGCATCACTGGTGTTCGGGTTGTCATGCCAATGGCATTGCCCGGTAGCTAAATGCGGAAGAGATAAGTGCTGAAAGCATCTAAGCACGAAACTTGCCCCGAGATGAGTTCTCCCTGAGACTTTAAGTCTCCTGAAGGAACGTTAAAGACGATGACGTTGATAGGTCGGGTGTGTAAGCGTAGCGATACGTTGAGCTAACCGATACTAATGAACCGTGAGGCTTAACCTTACAACGCCGAAGGTGTTTTGGCGATTTGAGACGATTTTCAGCTTAGATTCAGAGTCCGAAGGATTTTGCGCTGAGACAAGGCGGCAAACGAAGCGATGGAAGGAGCATACTGAAGTATGTGACTGACATTCGCGAGAGCAGCCAACGCAGTATGAGCGCAAAAGACACAGGACGAGCACAAAGAATTTGCCTGGCGGCAATAGCGCGGTGGTCCCACCTGACCCCATGCCGAACTCAGAAGTGAAACGCCGTAGCGCCGATGGTAGTGTGGGGTCTCCCCATGTGAGAGTAGGGAACTGCCAGGCATCAAATTTGCAGTAAAACCGGGGCATTAAACCGGTAGATGTAGAAAAAATTCGGTGGAGCGGTAGTTCAGTCGGTTAGAATACCTGCCTGTCACGCAGGGGGTCGCGGGTTCGAGTCCCGTCCGTTCCGCCACTTATTAAAAGCCCTGAGCATTTGCTCAGGGCTTTTTTGTTTTCTCCATTCCAATTATTGCTAAATCAGCAAAAATCCTCTGCATTTATCGATCTTTTTCCCAACCCAACCTTCACCCATAATGGCCTCAGTTAAGCGAAACGAATAATTAACGAGGAACATCAATCATGACAATCCCTGCATTTGGTCTTGGCACTTTCCGTCTGCAAGACGACGTAGTCATCAACTCTGTAAAAATGGCGCTGGAGCTGGGCTATCGTACTATCGATACCGCACAGATCTATGAAAACGAAGCCGCTGTTGGCCAGGCTATCGCGGAAAGCGGCGTGCCGCGTGATGAACTGTTCATCACCACCAAAATCTGGATCGAAAACCTGAGTAAAGACAAGCTGATCGCCAGCCTGAAAGAGAGCCTGCAGAAGCTGCGCACCGATTATGTTGATCTGACGCTGATTCACTGGCCGTCGCCGAACGATGCGGTTGCTGTTGAAGAGTTTATGGCTGCGCTGATGGAAGCGAAGAAGCTGGGTCTGACCCGACAGATCGGTATCTCTAACTTCACTATTCCACTGATGGAACGTGCGATCGCTGCCGTTGGCGCTGAAAATATCGCGACCAACCAGGTTGAACTGTCTCCGTACCTGCAGAACCGTAAAGTGGTCGATTGGGCGCGTGAACACGGTATCCATATCACCTCTTACATGACGCTGGCCTACGGTAAGGCGCTGAAAGATGAAGTGATTGCCCGTATCGCGGCGAAACATAATGCGACCCCGGCACAGGTTATTCTGGCGTGGGCGATGGGAGAAGGTTATGCGGTTATTCCATCTTCCACCAAGCGTGAAAATCTGGCGAGCAACCTGAAAGCGCTGGATCTGAAGCTGGATGATGAAGATCGTAAAGCGATTACCGCGCTGGATTGCAACGACCGTCTGGTAAGCCCGGAAGGTCTGGCGCCGAAGTGGGATTAATCCACCGATTCCGGCAGGCGGTTGACGCCGCTGCCGGACGATAGTTTCTTACAGCTCCTTCGGGAGCTGTTTGACGTGCTCACTCAGAAAGTCAATAAATGCCCTGATACGCGTGCTGACGGCTCTGTCGCTGTAATACACCGCACTGAAAGGCATCTCCACCGGCAAGCGCTTGTCGGCAAGTAGCTCCACAAACTCCCCGCTGTCAATCTCTTTATCCACCATATAATCCGATAGACAGGCAATACCATTGCCGCCAAGACAGAGCTGTTTTAGCGTTTCGCCACTGTTAGAGGTAATTTCGCAACCGACTTCCAGTAATTGGCCATCGCTGGCGGCAATAGGCCAGGTATTTAACGAGACAGGCTCGGTGAACCCCAGGCAGAGATGATCCGCAAGATCTTCCGCATTCACCGGCGTGCCGTAGCGGGCGATATAATCAGGCGAGGCGATGATCTTGCGATAGCTGGTGAACAGCGGGCGGGCGCGCAGGCTGGAATCGGTTAGGGTACCCACGCGGATCGCGACGTCGACTTTACGTTCTATAAGATTAATGAAGGTTTCCGAGGAGACCAGCGAGAGCGTCATTTCTGGATAACGTTCGCGAAACGGTTTTACCAGCGGCATTAAAAAATGCAGCATCACCGGGGTGGCGGCATCAACGCGAAGCAATCCGCGAGGGGTGGTGCGCGTCTCCAGAAGCTCGTTCTCAGCAGCCGCCATCTCCTGCAACACCACCTGCATGCGGCGGAAATAACGCTCGCCTTCTTCTGTCAGGCTCAGCTGGCGCGTGGTCCGGTTTAACAAACTAACGCCTAGCTTTGATTCCAGCTTTTTGACTGCCCGGCTGACGGCAGAGTTTGCCTGCCCGAGCTGCTCGGCCGCCCGGCTAAAACTGCCGCTTTCCACTACGGCGACGAAGATAGCGATCTCTTCTGACGTGGCTCTCATTGTTGCACCTATAGCAAAATTCTATTGAGATTTTGATTGTTTTTGTTATTTAAACATCCCTTCATACTACGTGTCATCTTAATCCTGATGCTACGGAGTAAATTATGCCACTGGCGCTACTTGCATTAACCATCGGTGCCTTTGCTATTGGCACTACCGAATTTGTGATCGTCGGCCTGGTACCGACCATCGCCGAACAACTGGCTATCTCGCTGCCGTCTGCGGGCCTGCTGGTTTCCATCTATGCGCTAGGCGTGGCGATTGGTGCCCCGGTGCTGACCGCGTTAACCGGGCGTATGCCGCGTAAACAGCTCCTGCTGGCGTTAATGGTGTTGTTTACCGCCGGTAACCTGCTAGCGTGGCAGGCTCCGGGTTATGGCACTTTGATTATGGCCCGCCTGCTGACCGGCCTGGCGCATGGCGTATTCTTTTCTATCGGCTCGACGATTGCCACCAGCCTGGTGCCAAAAGAGAAAGCCGCCTCGGCCATTGCTATCATGTTCGGCGGCCTGACGGTCGCGCTGGTAACCGGGGTGCCTTTCGGGACGTTCATCGGTCAGCATTTTGGCTGGCGGGAAACGTTCCTCGCGGTATCGATTCTGGGCGTCATTGCGCTTATCAGCAGCCTGATCCTGGTGCCGAATAATATTCCGGGCCGCGCCGGCACCAGCCTGCGCGATCAGATGAAAGTCTTGACCCATCCGCGCCTGTTGATGATCTACGCGATTACCGCGCTGGGCTATGGCGGCGTGTTTACCGCATTTACTTTCCTCGCGCCGATGATGCAGGAGCTGGCTGGCTTTAGCCCGTCTGCGGTCAGTTGGATCCTACTGGGTTACGGTATCTCTGTCGCTATCGGTAACGTGTGGGGCGGTAAGCTCGCCGATAAACATGGCGCTGTCGCCGCGTTGAAATTTATCTTCGCTGCGTTGGTGGTGCTGTTGCTGGTCTTCCAGTTCACGGCCAATCTGCACTACGCCGCTCTGGCAACGATACTGGTGATGGGCATTTTCGCCTTCGGCAACGTTCCGGGTCTGCAGGTCTATGTGGTGCAAAAGGCTGAACAATACACGCCGGGCGCCGTTGATGTCGCCTCTGGTTTGAACATCGCTGCCTTCAATATTGGTATTGCCCTCGGTTCGGTCATCGGTGGACAGACGGTCGAGCTGTACGGTCTGGCGCAGACGCCGTGGATTGGCGCGCTGATTGTGCTGGTTGCTTTGCTACTGGTCGTACTGAGCGGTCGTTTAGATAAATCTCCACGCCGTTCGGCAGCCGTTTCTCTCGAAGGATAAGGCTTTCTCGCAAATTGCATTGAAAGTGTATGGGAAAATCCCTATAACAGAAGAACCAGCCGCAGTCGGGCTGGTTTCCTGTTATCGAGGTTGAATGCCCAAATTGCGAAAGAATACCTATGCCATGCGCTATGTCGCCGGACAACCCGCGGAGAGAATCTTGCCTCCGGGGGCGTTTGCGGGCGTCAGTCCGGTTTATCCCGCCGGCGCGCCATTAAGCAGCGATGAGAAAATTCGCGTGCTGGTGTGGAATATCTTTAAGCAGCAGCGTGCAGAATGGCAGTCAGTGCTCAAAAATTTCGGCAAAGACGCGCATCTGGTCCTGTTGCAGGAGGCGCAAACCACCCCAGAACTGGTCAGGTTCGCGACTTCAAACTATCTGGCCGCCGATCAGGTGCCGGCGCTGGTATTGCCGCAGCATCCTTCCGGCGTGATGACGCTGGCCTCCGCTCACCCCATCTATTGCTGTCCCTTGCGCGAGCGCGAACCTATTTTACGTTTGCCTAAATCGGCGTTAGTGACCGTTTATCCGCTGCCCGATGCACGGCTGTTAATGGTGGTGAATATCCATGCGGTTAATTTTAGTCTTGGCGTCGATGTCTATAGTAAACAGCTGCTGCCAATTGGCGATCAGATTGCCCATCACAGCGGGCCGGTAATCATGGCTGGTGATTTCAACGCCTGGAGCCGCCCGCGGATGAACGCGCTGTACCGCTTTGCGCGTGAGATGTCGTTACGCGAAGTTCGTTTCTCTGACGATCAGCGCCGCCGCGCGTTTGGTCGCCCGCTCGATTTTGTGTTCTACCGCGGCTTAAGCGTGCACGATGCCTCCGTGCTGGTGACCCGCGCCTCCGATCACAACCCGCTACTAGTCGAATTCAGTCCCGGCAAGCCTGATTAATTAAGGTATGTCAGGCCTGCCATCGGGCAGGTCTGCGTTCAGCACGATGCTGCCCTTTATTACTCAAACCACCGAAGGACAACACAATGACAACACGCTCTCATCATGACAACGTCGAAAAGCAGTTTGGCTCACAGGCAAGCGCCTATCTGACCAGCGCCGTACACGCCTCCGGGCGCGATCTGCAGCGTCTGGCGGAACGGCTGGCGGATTTCCCGCAGGCAACGTTGCTGGATATGGGATGCGGGGCAGGGCACGCCAGTTTTACCGCCGCAGGCCAGGTAGCGCAGGTTACCGCGTATGATTTATCGAGCCAGATGCTGGAGGTTGTCGCTCAGGCGGCAAAAGACAAAGGCTTTACCAACATCGTCACTCAGCAGGGATATGCTGAAATGCTGCCGTTTGCCGACGCCAGTTTTGATGTGGTGATTAGCCGCTACTCCGCTCACCATTGGCATGATGTCGGCCAGGCGCTGCGCGAGGTGAAACGCGTGTTGAAGCCGGGCGGGGTGATGATCATCATGGACGTAATGTCTCCGGGGCATCCGGTACGTGATGTCTGGCTGCAAACCGTGGAAGCGCTGCGCGATACCTCGCACGTGCGTAATTACTCCAGCGGCGAGTGGCTGGCGCTGGCCAACGACGCAGGCCTGGCGATCAATCATTTATTGACCGATCGTCTGCCGCTGGAGTTTAGCTCCTGGGTCGCGCGGATGCGCACGCCTGAAGCGCTGGCGGAGGCGATTCGCTTATATCAGCAGAGCGCATCGGCGGAGGTTAAAGCCTACTTCGAATTACAGCAGGATGGATCGTTTACCAGTGATACCATCATGTTTGAAGCGCATAAAGCAGTGTAACGCTGGCAATAAAAAAGGCACCGGGGAATCGGTGCCTTTCTCGTTATTCTGAAATCAGGATTCAGGTCTGTCGTTGTTCTTCACAAACAGCGTTAGCTGATCCCCTGGCTTCAGGTTATCGGTATCGCTGTTCCAGCGCATAACGTCGCGGATATTGACGCCGTGGCGTTTTGCGATGCTCGATAGCGAGTCGCCCTTACGAACACGATAGGTGATGCTATCGCTGTTGTTCGCCAGACGTTGCGCGCTGCTGCCTGCGCCGACAACCAGATTCTGCCCGACTTTCAGCCCTGAACCGCGCAGGTTGTTCCACTGCTGCAGATCCCGGGTGGTGACGCCGAGACGCGAAGCAATTCCGGAAATCGTATCGCCAGAACGTACCTTGTAGCTATGGCTGGTCAGCGGCGTATTGTCAGCAAGCTGCGTCGGCTGTACGGCGGCAATGTCGCCAGAGGCCAGAGACTCACGCAGTTGAGCTGCGTGTTTCTGAGGCACCATAACGTACTTTGGCCCGCTAACGCCAAGCGTTGACCCCTTTACGCCGGCGTTGAAGGTTTTCAGCTTGCTGACCGGCATTCCTGCCATGTCCGCGAGCTGAGAAATCTCAACCGGACTATCGAGGCGAACGCGCGCCAGCGCACGGCTTTCATCAGCCGTTGGTAGCTTCACGCCGTAACGCTTGCTGTTTTTGAGAATATCGCTCAAAGCCAGCATTTTTGGCACGTAGACCTTGGTTTCACGCGGCAGCGAGAGCGACCAAAAATCGGTGGGTTTACCACGCGAACGGTTCGCCTTCACGGCCTTCATTACTCGGCCTTCGCCGCTGTTATATGCCGCGACGGTCAGTAACCAGTCGCCGTCGAACATTTTGTTCAGACGTTGCATCATGTCCAGCGCCGCGGTAGTAGACGCGACGACATCACGACGCGCATCGTAACTGCGGGTCTGTTTTAAACCATAATTGCGCCCTGTGCTCGGAATGATCTGCCAAATGCCTGCGGCATTGGCGCCAGACGTTGCGTGTGGGTCAAAAGCGCTCTCCACTATGGGTAGTAATACCAGTTCCATTGGCATGTTACGTTTCTTAACTTGCCCGGCTATCCAGTACATATACGGTTCAGCCCGTAAAGTTACATCGTGGAGATAGCTCTTATTACGTAAGTACTTCTGTTTCTGTTCGCGAATCCGGGGGTTTTCCGGAATTCCCATCTTTAGCTCGTCGCTTATGGAAGTCCACAGATCCTGGTCTTGCGCGTAGAGGGTTCCATCATCTAACCATCGCGCCTGACTTGTGAACTTGCCTGCTTCCCCTTGACCAGCTGCAGAAAGGCTCTGTGCTCGCTGTTCTACGGTGCCGTCGTGCTTCGACGCCTGGCACCCTACCAGCAGGACAGAGGCGAGTAATATCGCTCGTGCCTTCATGTGTGTGTCAATAGTTGCTTAAAAGACGAGCAAGGATAACGGTGAAGGCCGAGGATGACAAGCGTTAAATCTCAGAAGTCATCTTTCTTTGACCTTAACCATGCAAATCTTTGCGCTGAGTGTTGCAAATTTGTTTCTTTGGATATTTCTTTAATTAAATCATTGTCATCCGTACGTAAAAATAAATTTATACGGCGTTCATTTTTCAGAGTAACGGGTAGTGTCTTTTGGTTTTTTGCGCGTAACTCCTTAACTTTATGGTAGTAATCCTTTATATCCATATCATCTGGCAGGATACTCAATGCAAACTTCATGTTTGCTAAAGTGTACTCATGTGCGCAACAAATTAGGGTGTCAGCGGGAAGGGCATTTATTTTCATAAATGATTGATACATTTGATCTGCTGTACCTTCGAACAGCCTGCCGCAGCCGCCGGAAAACATTGTATCGCCACAAAATAGATAAGGTTTGCTGTAGAAACAGATATGTCCTAATGTGTGACCTGGCGTGGCGAAAATAGAAAATTCGTGACCCAAAAGAGTAATGCTATCGCCATCAGATACAATATCCGTGCTTCCCTTATCCTGGGTTTCTGCCGGCCCGTAAACCACAAGTTGCGGAAATTTTTGCCGCAGTTCTTTCACGCCGCCAACATGATCATGGTGGTGGTGGGTTAACAAAATCGCTTCTGGCTGCCAGTTGTTTTCTTCAATGGCCGCGAGCACCGGCGCGGCTTCACCGGGATCGACTATCACACAACGACGGCTATCGTCGCTAACAACCCAGATGTAGTTGTCCTGAAATGCAGGAATACTGATAAGATTCATAAATTACCTCTCAAAGCGTTGCGGAAGGTTGCGATGAAGCCGGCAAGGATACCTCATACAATTACAGCTCCAGAGCATTGGTCCAGTATGCCGTGGGGTGAATACTATCGCGAGTCGCTGGAACGGCATATGAAACCGTGGCTGGCTAAATTATATGGCTTTCATCTACTTAAGATTGGCAATCTGAGCGCGGAAATCAATACCGAAGCCTGCGCGATCTCCCATCAGGTGAACGTTTCGCTGGGGGGAAGTCCGATCCAGGTCAAAGCCGACCCGCTGTCTCTTCCTTTCGCCGCCAAATCGGTGGATGCCTGTTTACTGGCGCATACTTTGCCATGGTGCAGCGATCCGCACCGGCTGTTGCGCGAAGCTGACCGCGTGCTGATTGACGATGGCTGGATGATTTTGACTGCTTTTAACCCGCTGAGCCTGATTGGATTGCGCAAAGTGACGCCGGTTCTGCGAAAAACTATCCCCTATAACAGCCGGATGTTTACCATGACTCGACAGCTTGACTGGCTGGCGCTGCTCAATTTTGAGGTGCTGCACTACGGTCGCTATCAGGTGCTGCCCTGGTCGAAGCAGGGGGGAAAAATGCTAAGTACTCATCTGCCTGCTTTGGGATGTTTGCAAATGATCGTCGCGCGGAAAAGAACCATTCCGCTGACGCTAAATCCGATGAAGTCCGGGAAGGCGAAGACGCAGCTGCGTCCGGCCGTTGGCGCCACCAGGCAGTGGCGCGACGGGGGAAATTAGCTTTCCGGCTGGTAGCCGACGTCGTCCAGCGTGGGGTTAGACGCAGCGGCGCGCGCAAGTTCGTCGCAGCGTTCGTTTTCCGGGTGTCCGGCATGGCCTTTGACCCATTCCCATTTAATCTGATGCTGGCCGAGAGCGGCATCAAGGCGTTTCCACAGATCGACATTTTTAACCGGCTTTTTGTCCGCCGTTTTCCAGCCGCGTTTCTTCCAGTTATGGATCCACTGGGTTATCCCCTGGCGGACGTACTGGCTATCGGTACTTAGCACCACTTCGCAGTGCTCTTTAAGCGCTTCGAGAGCGACGATGGCAGCCATCAGTTCCATGCGGTTGTTAGTCGTCAGGCGGTAGCCCGCGCTGTAGGTTTTTTCATGCTGGCGATAGCGCATAATAGCGCCGTAGCCGCCAGGCCCAGGATTCCCCAGGCAAGAACCATCGGTGAAAATTTCTACCTGTTTGAGCATCTCTGGTAGACTTCCTGTAATTGAAATCGATATGTAAACGACAAGTCTGACATAAATGACCGCTATGAGCACTGCAATTACACGACAGATTGTTCTCGATACCGAAACCACCGGTATGAACCAGATCGGCGCCCACTATGAAGGGCATAAGATCATCGAGATCGGCGCCGTAGAGGTGATCAACCGTCGCCTCACCGGTAATAACTTCCATGTTTACCTGAAGCCCGACCGGCTGGTGGACCCTGAAGCCTTCGGCGTTCACGGTATTGCCGATGAATTCCTCATGGATAAGCCGACATTTGCCGACGTTGCCGATGAGTTCATGGAGTATATCCGCGGCGCGGAACTGGTCATCCATAACGCATCGTTCGATATCGGCTTTATGGATTATGAATTCAAAAAGCTGAACCGCGGCATTGAGAAAACGGAAACCTTTTGTAAGGTCACCGATAGCCTGGCGCTGGCGCGTAAGATGTTCCCCGGCAAGCGTAACAGCCTCGATGCGCTCTGTTCACGTTATGAAATAGACAACAGCAAGCGTACGCTGCACGGCGCGTTGCTCGATGCCCAGATTCTGGCTGACGTCTATCTGATGATGACCGGTGGGCAGACCAGCATGGCGTTTTCGATGGAAGGAGAAGGCCAACAGCAGGCCGGCGATATTGGAATACAGCGCGTTGTCCGCGCCGCCAGTAAATTACGCGTGGTTTATGCCTCTGATAGCGAGCTGGCGGACCATGAATCGCGTCTCGACCTGGTGCAAAAGAAGGGCGGAAGCTGCCTGTGGCGCGCCTGATTGCCGCTAATATGCGCTAAAAATAGGCGGGTGGGCTAATTTTGCAGCAAACGATTCAAAAGTGAAGAAAAAGCGTTGACGACGATGTAGGGAAACCGTAATATTCGCCTCGTTCCCAACGGAACAACAACGCGGAGCGGTAGTTCAGTCGGTTAGAATACCTGCCTGTCACGCAGGGGGTCGCGGGTTCGAGTCCCGTCCGTTCCGCCACTATTCAGAAGGCCTGAATCAGAAATGATTCAGGCCTTCGTCGTTTGGGGGAATTATCATTTAATCCGCCCCTAACGCCTCTTCAACACACTGCATAAATACCCGCATTGCCGGGCTAACTACTTTACCGGCGTGATGAGCGCATATCGCGTTAATAGTGAGCGGAACAGCGCTAAACGGTAGCTCAACCAGCGTACCGCGCTTAAGCTCTTCCTCAACGGCGAAACGCGGCAGATAGCTGACGCCAAGATTGCTCGCCACGCACTGCTTAATACTTTCGATACTCCAGAGCTCAATGGTATTTTCCAGGGTAATGGCGCGCTGGCGCAGCGTGCTTTCAAAAATTTGCCGAAATACGCACTGTGGCTCATTGATAACAAAGCTCAGCGGGATATGTTGCCCGCAGCGGGTAAAATCGACCGCCGGATGCTGCGGCGAGGCGACCAGCGTCAGCGGCTGCTGGCCAAAGCTTGTCATGGTTAACGCGTCATCGTTGCCAACCCGATAAAACACGCCCAAATCGGCGCTATCGTTGAGTAGCGCATCACGGATGACATAACAGTTAAGTGATTGCAATGATAAGCGTACCTGCGGCGCTCGTTGTTTAAAGCGCTGTAGCACCTGCGGCATTTTATAGGCCAGCAGGGTTTCCCCACAGGCAACGCGCAGCTCGCCAGCCGGTTCGCTATCCTCGCGAGCCGCCTCACGAATGGTTTCCATCACCCTCGCCAGTTCATGGACGTGCGGCAGCACCTTTTTACCGGATTCGGTCAGGCACATGCGGCGGCCTATTTTTTCAAACAGCTGAACGGCAAGTTCTTGCTCAAGCTGTTGAATATGAAAGGTCACGGTGGATTGCGTACAGCATAGTTTTTGCGCCGCGCGTAAAAACGAGCCTTCTTCCACTACCGTCTTGAGAGTAATAAAACGCCGCAGATCCATTTCGCCACCAACTATCGAAATTATCGAATTCAGAATCAGAAAACATTCATTTTTTTAAATGAATAGCTTCGGGTACTGTCTGCCAAAACGAAGGAGAAGACAAGTGACCCCAGCTTTGATTAGTGCTTTTTTGACTTATACCCTGATAACCGCGCTGACTCCCGGCCCCAATAATATTCTTGCCCTCAGCAGCGTCACCTCCCATGGCTTACGCCGCAGTCTGCGGGTGCTGGCAGGGATGAGCATTGGTTTTATTATCACTATGCTGATTTGCGCGGCTTTAACCTTTTCGCTGGTGGAACTCGACTCACGCTTTACCCGGCTATTGGGATGGATTGGCGCGGCGTATATCCTGTGGCTGGCCTGGCAGATAGCCAAAAGTAAACCGGGAGCAGGCGCGCTGAGTACAGAGCCGGTGGGGTTCTGGGCGAGCCTGGGCCTGCAGTTCGTCAACGTAAAAATTATTCTGTACGGCATCACCGCGCTCTCTACCTTTGTCCTGCCCGTTACCCGCGAGCCGGTTTGGCTCATTAGCGTGAGTCTGCTGCTGGCGGCGATTGGCGCGCTGGGAAACCTGTGCTGGGCGCTGGCGGGGCATCTGTTTCAGCGCCTGTTTTTGCTGTACGGACGGCAACTGAACTGGGTGTTGGCAGCGTTATTGGTCTACTGCGCTTTGCGGATCGTGGTGGAATAAAAAGGGAGCGCAGCGGCTCCCGAAAAGTGTTTAGCCGATCGTGAAAGGATCGGCATCCTGCCAGGCCGGAAATTTCTCGCGATACTCCTGCAGCGCGGCCAACGACAGATCGGCATCGAGCCGCGTCGCCTGATGCGGTTCGGCGGTGGCGATAATCTCTCCCTGCGGGCTGATGATACGGCTATCGCCCCGATAGTGGTGGCCATTGCCATCGGTGCCGACGCGGTTGCAGCCGGCGACGTAGGCCTGGTTTTCAATAGCTCTGGCGACCAGCAGCGATTGCCAGTGCAGCGAACGCGGGGCTGGCCAGTTAGCGACATACAGCGCCAGGTCGTAATCGTTGTGGTTACGCGACCATACCGGGAAGCGCAGGTCATAGCACACCAGCGGCAGAATTCGCCAGCCGCGCCATTCAAAGACCACTCGTTCAGTACCTGCCTCGTAATGGTGATGCTCATCCGCCATGCGGAACAGGTGACGCTTATCGTAAAAGTGCGTTTTACCGCCGGGTTCTACCAGCAGAAAGCGGTTCACCGGGCCGCGTTCGGTCTGCAAGGCTGCGCTACCGGCAATCAGTGCGTTAGTTTGCTCCGCTTTCGCCAGCATCCACTCAACGACCTCTCCCTGCGGCATCGACTGCTTCGCCGCTTCCATGGCAAATCCGGTAGTAAACATCTCAGGCAGCACAATGATGTCGCGCCCGCTCACTTCTTCCAGCTGACGATCGAAATGGCGCAGGTTGGCGGGACCATCCATCCACACCAGCGGTTGCTGCAACAGCGTAATTTTCAAGCCAGACACAGTGGTGAACTCCATTATGAAGAGGGCATAAGCTAATTTTAATACCATATCAGCAGCGGGAGGCGGCATGGAATATTTTGTTAAAAAAATGCTACTTTGGCGGGGGAGTAACAAAAGAAAAGGCGGGGAAATTCCCCGCCTTCGTCGTGATGTGTGGCAATGCTTTTATTATGCCGCTTCAATCTTGCGGATTTTTTCCGGCAGCTTTACCGGTTTGGTCGCCAGTTCATCCGCCGCGAAATCATCAACGTTAATACTGCGCAGACGGCTGGTTTCCGCACGGGTCAGAATCGAGGCTTCCTCCTGATTAATTAACCCTTTGGCCAGCGCATTAGTGGCCAGCTCATCCAGGCGGGTGAACGGCAGATTTTTACCCAGCTCTTTGCAGATGCGCTGGTGGATTGGGTCCGCCGCCATCACATCCAGCAGCGCCTCTTCCAGCAGGCCAACCGGGTTATGTTCGCTTGGCGTCAGGTACTGGCCGCGACCGATACGAGAGCGGGTCGCGCTCGGAACCTGCAGAATTTTCGCTACTTTATGATCCAGCTTGTCGGACGGCGCATCGTAGTGACGGCCGGTCGGGAAGATGGCGAGACGCAGCGCGCCGGCGACAAAGCGGTTCGGGAAATTCTTCAGCAGGTCATCGATAGCCTGCTCTGCCTGATACAGCGCATCCTGCACGCCCCAATGGACCAGCGGCAGATCCGCTTCATTACGGCCTTCATCGTCATAACGTTTCAGCACCGCCGATGCCAGGTAAAGCTGGCTCAGCACGTCGCCGAGACGCGCGGAGATACGTTCGCGACGCTTCAGGCTGCCGCCCAGTACCGCCATTGATACATCCGACAGCAGGGCCAGGTTGGCGCTCAGGCGGTTCATATGCTGATAGTAGCGGCGTGTAGTATCACGGGTCGGCGCGCTGCTGGTGCGGCCGCGAGTCAGGCCCAGCCAGAAGCTGCGTACTTTGTTGCTACCGACATGGCCGATATGTTTAAACAGCAGCTTATCGAAGGCGTTAACGTCATTGTTCTGCGCGGCGGCCATCTCATCCAGTACATACGGATGGCAGCGAATCGCCCCCTGACCAAAGATCATCATGCTGCGGGTGAGGATATTCGCCCCTTCAACGGTAATGGCGATCGGCGCGCCCTGATAAGCGCGGGCAAGGAAGTTGCCTTCGCCCAGCATGATGCCTTTACCGCCGGTAATATCCATAGCGTCTATGATTGAACGCTGGCCGCGGTGGGTACAATGATATTTAACGATCGCCGACAGCACCGCCGGTTTCTCGCCAAGCATAATCCCGTAGGTAATCAGCGAAGCGGCGGCGTCCATTACGTAGGCGTTGCCTGCGATACGCGCCAGCGGCTCTTCGATCCCTTCCATTTTACCAATCGAGATTTTGAACTGACGGCGAATGTGGGCGTAGGCGCCGGTCGCCATAGCGACGGATTTCAGGCCGCCGGTGGCGTTGGACGGCAGAGTAATACCGCGACCCACGGACAGGCACTCAACCAGCATACGCCACCCCTGGCCGGCCATGCTCGGGCCGCCGATGATGTAATCGATCGGTACGAAAATATCTTTACCACGAGTGGGGCCGTTCTGGAACGGTACGTTCAGCGGGAAGTGACGACGGCCAATTTCCACGCCCGGCGTTGAGGTAGGGATCAGCGCGCAGGTGATACCGAGTTCTTCCTCGCCGCCCAGCAGACGGTCCGGGTCTGAGAGTTTGAAAGCCAGGCCCAGTACGGTGGCGATTGGCGCGAGGGTGATATAGCGCTTGTTCCAGGTCAGGCGCATCCCCAGCACCTGCTGACCCTGCCAGTCGCCCATACAGACTACGCCGGTATCCGGGATCGCGCCGGCGTCGGAGCCCGCTTCCGGGCTGGTCAACGCGAAGCATGGGATCTCCTGACCACGCGCCAGGCGCGGCAGGTAGTGATTTTTCTGCTCTTCGGTACCGTAATGTTGCAGCAGTTCGCCCGGCCCTAAGGAGTTAGGCACGCCGACGGTGATCGCCAGGATCCCGGAAACGCCGGACAGCTTTTGCAGTACGCGAGACTGGGCATAGGCGGAAAACTCCAGGCCGCCGTACTCTTTCTTAATGATCATCGCAAAGAAGCGATGCTCTTTCAGGTACGCCCACAGCTCCGGCGGCAGATCCGCCATTTCATGGGTAATTTCGAAGTCGTTCGCCATGCGGCAGGCTTCTTCTACCGGGCCGTCGATGAAAGCCTGCTCTTCGGCGGTGAGGCGCGGCTGCGGATAGTTATGCAGCTTGTGCCAGTCCGGGTTGCCGCGGAACAGATCGCCTTCCCACCAGGTGGTGCCGGCATCGATGGCTTCTTTTTCCGTACGCGACATCGGCGGCATTACTTTGCGGAAGGCGCGGAATGCCGGGGCGGAGAAAAGGGATTTACGCATCGGCGCAAAGTTGAACGGCAGCAGGATAATCGCCAGCGGCAACAGCAGCCAGATATTCCACAGCCCCGCCACGCTGAGCGCCGCGGTCCAGGCGAGCAAAATCACGCTGCTGAGAAGCAGGCTGACTCGGTGATAGAAGAGCACGCCGAGTAACACTACGGTTGCAACAATACTCAAAATCATCATAGAGAAATGCTCCCTTATCTTGTAGGAGGTCTGACCACTTGTGATGTATTGGTTGTAGTGGATGTAATTTGTTTTAGCAATGTGTTTACAAAATAATTACAACCTTGCTCACATTGTTGGCTGGAAAAGCGGCACGTAAAATCAAAAGGACGAGGGATAACGTTGCCTGCTGCTTCTCGCTTCGGCGGCTATCCGGTACACTGCCAGGGTTATTCCAACCAATACTGAAGGATTATCCTCATGTACCAGGATCTTATTCGTAACGAACTGAACGAAGCCGCGGAAACGCTGGCCAACTTTCTGCAGGACGAGGCCAACATTCACGCTATCCAGCGCGCGGCGGTACTGCTGGCGGATAGCTTCAAAGCTGGCGGTAAAGTACTTTCCTGTGGCAACGGCGGTTCTCATTGCGATGCGATGCATTTTGCGGAAGAGCTGACCGGGCGTTATCGCGAGAACCGCCCTGGTTATCCGGCGATCGCTATTTCTGACGTCAGCCATCTGTCCTGCGTGAGTAATGATTTTGGCTATGAATATGTCTTCTCCCGCTATGTTGAATCTGTTGGCCGCGCAGGCGATGTTCTGCTGGGCATTTCCACCTCCGGCAACTCCGGCAACGTGATCAAAGCGATTGAAGCCGCGCGCGCGCAGGGAATGAAAGTGATCACCCTGACCGGTAAAGACGGCGGCAAAATGGCGGGTTCCGCCGATGTGGAAATTCGCGTACCGCATTTCGGTTACGCCGATCGCATTCAGGAGATTCACATTAAGGTGATTCATATTCTGATTATGTTGATCGAAAAAGAGATGGTTAAAGCTTAACTTGCCATGATGACGGCGCCGTGGCTTCCATGTTGAGGAGCCGCGGCGACAAGGCTTTAGCGGCAGGATATTTTGTGCAGTGGTATGAGGTGATCTATGTGCGAATTGCTCGGGATGAGCGCCAATGTGCCGACCGATATCTGTTTTAGCTTCTCCGGGCTGGTTCAGCGCGGGGGCGGCACCGGGCCGCATAAAGACGGCTGGGGTATTACCTTTTACGAAGGGAAAGGGTGTCGCACATTTAAAGATCCGCAGCCGAGCTTTCAGTCGCCAATAGCCAAACTGGTACAGGATTATCCCATTAAATCCTGTTCCGTCATTGCCCATATCCGTCAGGCCAACCGTGGCGAAGTGGCGCTGGAGAACACCCATCCGTTCACCCGCGAACTGTGGGGCCGCCACTGGACCTACGCCCATAACGGCCAGCTCAAGGGTTATAAATCGCTGAAGACGGGAAATTTCCGCCCGGTGGGCGAGACCGACAGCGAAACGGCTTTCTGCTGGCTGTTGCACCGTTTAACCGAGCGCTATCCGCGCACGCCTGGCAATATGGTCGGCGTGTTTAAATACATCGCGACGCTGGCGGGCGAAATGCGCGAGAAGGGCGTGTTTAATATGCTGTTATCGGACGGGCGCTATGTGATGGCGTACTGTTCAACCAACCTGTACTGGATCACCCGTCGGGCGCCGTTTGGCGTGGCGAAGCTACTGGATCAGGATGTGGAAATTGATTTTCAACGTGAGACCACACCAAACGATGTGGTCTCCGTTATCGCCACTCAGCCGCTGACCGGCAATGAGGCCTGGAATAAAATCATGCCAGGCGAGTGGGCGTTATTTTGCCTCGGGGAGCGTATAGTTTGAGGCCAGCTGCGGCTGGATAACCTCGTGGCTGAGCGGCTTGCTGACGATATAACGGCCATCCATCACCGAAACCACCGGCGGTTTGTGGGTCTGCTGGAAGTAGTCATAGCCTGGCTTCAACTGCTTCCAGAAATCCGCATAGTACGAGAACTTATGTCGCGCCATGTTGGCGTCGGTCATGCGGAACGGGTAGATGCTGACCTGCACGCTTGGCTGGCCAAATACCAGCGCGCCGGTGACAAACTGGAAGATCTCGTCAATGCCGGTATCGGTCATCGCGTAGCAGCCGACGGAAACGCAGGCGCCGTGGATCATCAGGTATTTACCTTCATAGCCGTGCGCGCGATCGTAGGCATTCGGGAAGCCGATATTGATCGCTTTATAAAAGCGGCTGTCTGGTTTTAGCTGACTGCGCGAGACGTTATAAAATCCTTCCGGACTTTTGAAATCGCCCTGGCGTTGCTTCGGCCCGAGGCCGCCGGAGTAGTTACAGATCCGGTAGCTATCGAGAAGCTGGTAGGTTTCGCCCATTTTGACGTAGAGATCGAGCATCCGCTCTTCTTTGAAGATCTCGATATAAACGGGAGAGCCCATTAACTGCTGTTTATATTCTTTGCTAACCGGCGTTGTCGGGCTGTTACTGCTGAGTAACCCAGCAAATGACACGCACGGCAACAGAAGCATCGCAATAAAGAATGCGATTTTGCGCATACTGCTTGTTCCTTGATAAAACAAAAAACCACATGCCAGGACGGCAAGAGATACCCGAAATCAGAGTTTTCTGGATTTAGAGCGCTCACATTAGCATCACGGCAGTTTTTCGCAAGCACGGTGTGGCTGCGTTTACAATTTAATGTTCCTTTATAGCGAATATTGCCGCAAAGCGCAGTGAGAACTTTGCGCAATAGCTCGCATTTTAGAAGCACTTATTGGCGCTTTTCCTACTTCTGCTACTCACAAAATGTTACACTCCCGCCGTTTATGACCAGGGTAAGAAAGGATGCTTCTCTCCCGTCTTGTGCCCCCGTGGCACCGCTATTCCTTTCTTATTCTGATATTCCATCAATAATGCTGGCCTCGGCTTGAGCCGGGGTTTAGGTTACGGATACCTGCTAACGATATGATTAAAATCACGAAAGGGCTGGATTTGCCCATAGCTGGCATGCCATTACAGCAGATCTCGCCCCGGCCTGCGGTGAAACGCGTCGCGCTGCTCGGCGAGGAGTACGTCGGCATGCGCCCCTCGATGGCCGTGAGCGAAGGCGATCGGGTGCAAAAAGGCCAGGTGCTGTTCGAAGATAAAAAGAACGCCGGGGTACGTTTTACCGCGCCAGCCAGTGGGGTGGTCAGCGCCATTCATCGCGGCGAGCGCCGGGTGCTGCAATCGGTGGTGATTGATATCGACGGCAGCAATGAGGCGGTGTCGTTTACCCGCTATGCATTAGAAGATCTTAACGATTTGCCACGGGAAGCGGTGCAGCAACAGCTGCTGGAATCCGGGCAGTGGACGGCGTTTCGTACCCGTCCTTTCAGCAAAATTCCCGCGCCGGGTAGCGTTCCGGCGGCTATTTTCGTCACTGCTATCGATACCAACCCGCTGGCGGCTGAACCGCAGCCGATTATCCTGGCCCAGCGTGAAGCCTTTGATGCCGGTCTGACGGTGCTGACGCGCCTGACGGACGGTAAAGTCCACGTCTGTCAGGCCAGCGGCGGCAAGCTGGGCGGCCATCCCGCCGGGCAGGTGACATTCAACCAGTTTAGTGGCCCGCATCCGGCAGGGCTTGCCGGTACGCACATTCACTTCCTTGAGCCGGTCAGCCTGACCAAACAGGTCTGGCATCTCAACTATCAGGAGGTCATCGCCATCGGCAGACTGTTCCTCGACGGCGAGCTGTACAGCGAACGCGTCATTGCCCTTGGCGGCCCGCAGGTAAAACAGCCTCGGCTGCTGCAAACCTGTCTTGGCGCCAGCCTCGATGAACTGCTGGCGGGCGAGCTGGTGGATGATGAAAACCGGGTAATTTCCGGTTCAGTCTTGAGCGGCACTCACGCCTGCGGCCCTCACGCCTTCCTCGGGCGCTACCATTTGCAGGTCAGCGTGGTACGAGAAGGCCGCGAAAAAGAGCTATTTGGCTGGGTGATGCCGGGCAAAGAGAAGTTCTCGATTACCCGTACCACCCTTGGTCATTTCTTTAAGCGCAAGCGCTTTAATTTCTCCACTGATACTAACGGCGGCGAGCGGGCGATGGTGCCGATCGGCAACTATGAGCGGGTGATGCCGCTGGATATTCTGCCCACCATATTGCTGCGCGATCTGCTCGCCGGCGATAGCGATAGCGCCCAGGCGCTGGGCTGTCTGGAGCTGGATGAAGAAGATCTGGCGCTCTGCACCTACGTTTGTCCGGGCAAATATGAATACGGCCCGGCGCTGCGCAGCGTGTTAACCCAGATTGAGCAGGAAGGATAAGAGATGGGCTTAAAGCACCTGATTGAGAAACTTGAGCCGCATTTCACGCACGGCGGCAAGTTAGCAAAATATTACCCGCTGTATGAAGCGGCGGCGACGATCTTCTACACCCCTGGTTTAGTCACCCGCGGCGCGGCGCACGTACGTGACGCCATCGACCTCAAGCGGATGATGATCCTCGTCTGGTTTGCGGTGTTCCCGGCGATGTTCTGGGGCATGTATAACGTCGGCTTGCAGACAATTCCGGCGCTGCACAAGCTATACGGCGCCGAACAGTTACAGCAGGTAATAGCCAACAACTGGCACTATAGCGTTGCCCAGTGGTTAGGGGTGAGCTTCAGCGCCGATGCCGGGTGGCTCAGCATGATGACGCTGGGGGCGGTATTTTTCCTGCCTATCTACCTGACCGTATTCATCGTCGGCGGTTTTTGGGAAGTGCTGTTCGCGATTGTGCGCAAACATGAGATCAACGAAGGCTTTTTCGTTACCTCGATTCTCTTCGCGCTGATTGTGCCGCCAACGATGCCGCTATGGCAGGCGGCGCTGGGGATCTCCTTTGGCGTGGTGATTGCCAAAGAGATTTTCGGCGGCACCGGGCGCAACTTCCTCAACCCGGCGCTGGCGGGGCGCGCGTTTCTGTTCTTTGCCTACCCGGCGCAGATTTCCGGCGACCTGGTATGGACGGCGGCGGACGGTTTTTCCGGCGCGACGCCGCTCTCCCAGTGGGCCAGCGGCGGCGGTGAAGCGCTGGTTAACGTCGCCACCGGCATCCCGGTGAGCTGGATGGACGCCTTCCTTGGCAATATTCCCGGCTCGATTGGCGAAGTGTCGACGCTGATGATCCTCATCGGCGGCGCGTTCATTATCTTTGCCCGTATCGCCTCCTGGCGCATCGTCGCCGGGGTGATGGTCGGTATGATCGCCACCGCCACGCTGTTTAATTTCATCGGTTCCGATACCAACCCCATGTTCTCGATGCCGTGGTACTGGCATCTGGTGCTCGGCGGTTTCGCCTTCGGCATGATGTTTATGGCGACAGACCCGGTATCGGCTTCCTTTACCGATAAAGGTAAATGGAGCTACGGCCTGCTGATTGGCGTGATGTGCGTGCTGATTCGCGTCGTCAACCCGGCCTATCCGGAAGGGATGATGCTGGCGATTCTGTTCGCCAACCTCTTTGCGCCGCTGTTCGATTACCTGGTGGTGCAGGCCAATATCAAGCGGAGGAAGTCGCGTGGCTGAGAAGAAAAGTAACGATAGCATCGGCAAAACGCTGCTGGTGGTGCTGGTGCTTTGTCTGGTGTGCTCCATTGTGGTCGCCGGTTCCGCCGTGGGCCTCAAGTCGCGTCAGCAGGAACAACGCGCGCTGGATAAACAGCGCAATATCCTGGCGGTCGCCGGCCTGATGCAGCAGGGGATGGATGCTGACGCGGTGGCAGAAACCTTCGCCGCGCGTATTACCCCTCGGCTGGTTAATCTGGCGACCGGCGAACTGCTGGATAAAGACCCGGGTAAATTTAATCAGGCCCAGGCGCTGAAAGATCCGCAGCAGAGCATCGCGCTCGACGCCAGCCAGGATCCGGCCGGGATTAAACGCCGCAGCAACCTGGCGGAAATTTACCTGGTGCGTGACGCGCAGCAGCAGATTCAGGAAGTCGTGCTGCCTATCTATGGCAATGGCCTGTGGTCAATGATGTACGCCTTCGTGGCGCTGGATGTCGATGGGCGCACGGTGAAAGGCATTACTTACTACGATCAGGGCGAAACGCCGGGGCTGGGCGGCGAGGTGGAAAACCCGAACTGGCGTCAGCAGTTTGTCGGTAAGCAGGTGCTGGATGACAACGGCATGCCGTCGTTGAAGGTGGTAAAAGGCGGCGCGCGCGCAGGCGATCTCCACGCGGTTGATGGTTTATCCGGCGCCACGCTGACGTCAAACGGCGTGCAGCATAGCTTTGATTTCTGGATGGGCGAACTGGGCTTTGGTCCGTTCCTGAAAAAGGTTCGTGAGGGAGAGCTGAATAATGGCTGAACAGAGCGATATGAAAGAGGTGAAGCGCGTGCTGGTGGGGCCGCTTATCGCCAATAACCCCATCGCCCTGCAGGTGCTCGGCGTCTGCTCCGCGCTGGCGGTGACCACCAAACTGGAAACCGCCTTCGTGATGACCATTGCGGTGACGCTGGTAACGGCGTTTTCCAGCATGTTTATCTCTATGATTCGCCACCATATTCCCAATAGCGTGCGCATCATCGTACAGATGGCGATCATCGCCTCGTTGGTTATCGTGGTGGATCAGCTGCTGCGGGCTTTCGCCTATGAGACCTCTAAGCAGCTGTCGGTGTTCGTCGGACTTATCATCACGAACTGTATCGTGATGGGGCGTGCCGAAGCTTATGCCATGAAATCGCCGCCGCTGGCCAGCTTTATGGATGGTATCGGTAACGGTCTCGGTTACGGCGCGATCCTGATTATCGTCGGTTTCCTGCGCGAGCTTATCGGCAGCGGGAAGCTGTTCGGTATCACCGTACTGGAAACGGTGCAGAACGGCGGCTGGTATCAGCCGAACGGCCTGTTCCTGCTGGCGCCGAGCGCGTTCTTCATTATCGGTTTGCTGATTTGGGCCCTGCGTAGCTGGAAGCCTGAACAGCAGGAAAAGGAGTAACCGATCATGGCTCATTACATTAGCCTGTTTGTCCGCGCGGTGTTTGTTGAGAACATGGCGCTGGCGTTCTTCCTCGGGATGTGTACCTTCCTCGCGGTGTCGAAAAAGGTCTCCACCGCGTTTGGCCTCGGCGTTGCGGTCACGGTGGTGCTGGGTCTTGCTGTACCGATCAACAACCTGGTCTATAACCTGGTACTGCGCGACGGCGCATTGATGGAAGGCGTAGATCTCAGCTTCCTTAACTTCATCACCTTTATCGGGGTAATTGCGGCGCTGGTGCAAATTCTTGAGATGATCCTCGATAAGTACTTCCCGGCACTCTATAACGCGTTAGGGATCTTCCTGCCGCTTATCGCCGTTAACTGCGCTATTTTCGGCGGCGTGTCGTTTATGGTGCAGCGCGATTACAACTTCCCGGAATCGATTGTTTACGGCTTTGGTTCCGGCATCGGCTGGATGCTGGCGATTGTCGCGATGGCGGGAATCCGCGAAAAAATGAAGTACGCCAACGTGCCCGCCGGTCTGCGCGGGTTAGGGATCACCTTTATCACCACCGGACTGATGGCGCTGGGCTTTATGTCATTCTCCGGTGTGCAGCTATAAGGGCGGAAAAGTATGGAAATTATTCTTGGCGTGGTGATGTTCACGCTGATCGTGCTGGTCCTGTCGGGGCTTATCCTGGTGGCGCGCTCGAAGCTGGTGAACGCGGGCGACGTGGTTATTGAAATCAATAACGAAGCGGATAAACAGATCCGCACGCCGGCGGGCGACAAACTGCTGAACACGCTCTCCAGCAACGGTATCTTCGTCTCTTCCGCCTGCGGCGGCGGCGGCTCCTGCGGCCAGTGCCGGGTGACCATCAAAGAAGGCGGCGGCGATATTCTGCCGACAGAGCTTTCGCATATCACCAAACGCGAAGCCAAAGAAGGGTGCCGCCTGGCCTGCCAGGTGGCGGTGAAGCAGAATATGAAAATTGAGCTGCCGGAAGAGATTTTCGGCGTGAAAAAATGGGAGTGCGAGGTTATCTCTAATGATAACAAAGCGACCTTCATTAAAGAGCTCAAATTACGGGTGCCGGATGGTGAAGCGGTGCCGTTCCGCGCCGGCGGTTATATTCAGATCGAATGCCCGTCGCATAAAGTGGCCTATGCAGACTTTGATATTCCCGATGAATATCGCTCAGACTGGGACAAGTTCAACCTGTTCCGCTATGTCTCTGAGGTGAAAGAGCCGACCCTGCGCGCCTACTCGATGGCTAACTATCCGGAAGAGGAGGGCATCATTATGCTCAACGTGCGTATCGCCACGCCGCCGCCGAAGGTTCCGGATGCGCCGCCGGGGATAATGTCGTCCTATATCTGGTCGCTGAAGCCTGGCGATAAGGTGACGATTTCCGGGCCGTTTGGCGAGTTCTTTGCCAAAGAGACCGATGCCGAGATGGTGTTTATCGGCGGCGGCGCGGGCATGGCGCCGATGCGTTCGCACATCTTTGACCAGCTTAAGCGCCTGCACAGCACGCGTAAAATCAGCTTCTGGTACGGCGCGCGTTCGCTGCGCGAAATGTTCTATGACGATGAGTTTGAACAGCTGGCGCGCGAAAACCCCAATTTTACCTTCCACGTCGCGCTCTCCGATCCGCTGCCGGAAGATAACTGGACCGGGCATACGGGCTTTATCCATAATGTTCTGTATGAAAACTATCTGCGCGACCATCCGGCGCCGGAAGATTGCGAGTTCTATATGTGCGGGCCGCCGGTGATGAACGCCGCGGTGATTAAAATGCTCAAAGACCTGGGCGTCGAAGATGAGAACATCATGCTCGACGACTTTGGAGGCTGATGATGTGGACGGTATTTGTCGCGACCTTTGTGATTTTTGCGCTGGTGATCCTCGGCATGTCCCTGGGCTACCTGGTGAAGCGTAAGAGTATTCAAGGCAGCTGCGGCGGGATCTCCTCGCTGGGGCTGGAGAAAGTCTGCGACTGTCCGGAACCGTGCGATGCGCGTAAGAAACGTCTCGCCCGCGAGGCGCAGCGCCAGCAGCAGCGCATTCTCTAATGCGCCGACGGTGCTACGCTTGCGTTTTTCAGGCCGCTTTCGCGGCCTTTTTTATCTTACTGCCAGTTTTTCGCCTGCGCCGGAGAATCCACCATCACGCCGTCGGCGCCTAATTCTTTCGCCGTTCGATAATCTTCCGCGCTATTGATGCCGAAGAAAATGATGTGGGCCTGGCCCTGCGAGCGGAAGCAATCCATCGCCTCTTTATCCCAGGTGAGCGTCGCCGGAGAAACGCCTTCACCAAGGGTAAACTTCTCGACTACCTCCACCTTGCGCTTTAGTTCCAGCCCGTACCACTTATCGCCATCGCGCTGGCTGTCTTGCTGGCACTGGTGGCTGAGCGAAACGTTTGCAAGCCTGGTTCGGGTTTCGCTGCGGCTAACAAAGCGGGGGATCGGTTGCGGCAGAGCGGCGATATAGCGGTCTTCGGTGGAATAAACCCGTACCCGGTCGAGGCTATGGGTATTTTTTAACACCTCCAGCAGGCGTTCGCCCATCACCGCCGGATCGGCATCCGGTGATTTTATATCGATGTAGAAGAAGGTCTGCGGCCACTGCTGCAGCACGCTTTGTAAGGTCGGGATCGTGGCCTGCTTGCCGCGCCACGGATGGCTGTCATCGCCCCATTTCCAGCCGGCATCGACTTTTGCCAGCTCGGCGGCGGTTAAGCTTGAGACCTTGCCCTCGGCGTTGGTCAGGGCGGAGAGATCGCTTGAGCGATAGAGCACCGGTACGCCATCGCGGCTTAGCTGTACCGTGACCCAGATGGCCTGCGCGTGGTTTTCCAGCGCCAGTTTGATGGCCGGTAGGGTGTTTTCCGGCGCATCGCCGGTACCGCCGCGGTGGGCAATCAGCTGCGGATTGGCGAAAACGCTGCCGGTCGCCAGCAGACAGAGTACCGTGAGTATTTTCTTCATGATTGTATCTTCCTGATTCATTATTTAAATGTATGAAAATAAAGGTGATTTGTTTCACTTTTATGTTGTAACAGCTTTTTTGGCGGTTGAATTAAAAAAGAATAAAATTTGCGTGTAGTTTTGCTATGCTGTATGGGTATACAGTGTTGGGCAAGGCGATGCGTAAAATTATCCATGTCGATATGGACTGCTTCTTCGCAGCGGTGGAAATGCGTGACAACCCGGCGTTGCGCGATATCCCCATTGCAATCGGCGGCAGTCGGGTACAACGTGGCGTGATTAGTACCGCGAACTATCCTGCGCGTAAGTTTGGCGTGCGCAGCGCGATGCCGACGGCGACGGCGCTTAAACTGTGTCCGCACCTCACGCTGCTGCCGGGGCGCTTTGATGCCTACAAAGAAGCCTCGAACCACATCCGCGAAATTTTCTCCCGCTATACCTCGTTAATCGAGCCGCTGTCGCTGGATGAAGCCTACCTTGACGTGAGCGACAGCGTACACTGCCACGGCTCTGCCACGCTGATGGCCCAGGAGATCCGCCAGACCATCGAGCGTGAACTGAATCTCACCGCTTCAGCGGGCGTGGCGCCGGTAAAATTCCTCGCTAAAATTGCCTCAGATATGAACAAGCCGAATGGCCAGTTCGTCATTGCCCCGCATCAGGTGGCGGAGTTTGTGCGGTCTCTGCCGCTGGCGAAAATTCCCGGCGTCGGGAAGGTGTCGGCGGCGAAGCTGGAAAATATGGGGCTGCGTACCTGTGGCGACGTGCAAAACAGCGATCTGGCGATGCTGCTTAAACGTTTTGGTAAGTTTGGCCGTATCCTGTGGGAGCGCAGCCACGGCATTGACGAGCGCGAAATCCATAACGATCGTCAGCGTAAATCGGTCGGCGTCGAGCGCACTCTGGCGGAAGATATTCATGAGTGGTCAGACTGCGAAGCGATTATCGAAAATCTCTATCCCGAGCTGGAACGCCGTCTGGCGAAGGTAAAACCGGATCTACTGATCGCGCGTCAGGGCATTAAACTGAAGTTTAACGATTTCCAGCTCACTACTCAGGAGCACGTCTGGCCGCGGTTAAACAAAGAGGATTTAATCGCGACCGCGCGCAACGCCTGGCTTGAGCGTCGGGGCAGCCGCGGCGTGCGGCTGGTGGGGTTACACGTGACGCTGCTCGACCCACAGCTCGAACGACAACTGGTACTTGGACTATAACGATGTTAACGATCAGGGCGTATGTAGAAGATGATTTTCCGGCGCTGTGCGCCATTTTTTTGCGTGCGGTTAAAGAGACCGCCAGCCGGGATTATTCTCCCGCGCAAATTGCCGCCTGGGCGCAGGTTGATGAATCCCGCTGGCGGCAGAAATTTGCGCATTCGCAAGTGCTGGTGGCGGTTATTAATAATCAGCCGGTTGGATTTATCACTGTCGTTAATGATTATATCGACCTCTTTTTCGTCTCGCCGGATTATACCCGTCGTGGAATCGGTCATGCGCTCATCGGGGCGGTCTGCGCCAGCCTTCCGGGAAAGATATTGTCGGTTGATGCGAGCATAACGGCACGATCCAGTTTTCTTCGCCAGGGATTTCGTGTCGTCGCTGAGCAGCGAGTAGAATCGCGTGGAGAGTGGTTCACTAACTATCGAATGGAAAAACGCGGTTCGGGTAAGGCTGAATAGATACAGTTATCGGTTTGCGACTTTTTTGGTCCGGGAAAAACACGTGTTTTGTGTTAATTCAGAGCACATTGCGCTCCCGATATTTCTTCTGCGTTATGGCTTTCCTGGCGCAGGGAGCGCACAGGGGGCGGCCAGTCGCCGCCGCCCCCTGTACCCCCGGGCTCTGGCCGCCAAAATCGCCACTTCGTGGTACCTTCGACTTATCCCTGCAGGCTTCGGGTCGGGCCGAGGCAGCGTCCGTGCAAAACACGGCCCTCAGCCCGCATCCATGCGGGCTGCCCCGGCCTGCCGGGAACGTCTCAGCGATTTTGAGGCCACCAACACCGGCAGTTTCAGTAGCCACGGGTACAGGGTAGAGGCCACGAACCGTAGGCCGGATAAGGCGTAGCCGCCATCCGGCGCGAAAGTGGCTCTTTACCCGCGGTTATTGCCCGGCGGCGCGTTGCGCCTTATCCGGGCTACCAAACTGCACATTACTGTAGCCGGCGTAGGTCGGGTAAGGCGTTAGCCGCCACCCGACAAAACAGGTCATCACCGGGGCCGGAGGCACAACCGGCGGCATAGCGCCGCCGGTATAGGGCTTACTTAGCCGGAATAGCTTTCAGCAGTTCGGTCAGCAGCGTCCAGTACTGGCCGACGCTCTCGATATGAACCTGCTCATCCGGGGAGTGCGGGCCGGTAATGGTCGGGCCGATGGAAACCATGTCCATGTCCGGATACGGTTTTTTGAACAGACCGCATTCCAGGCCAGCGTGGATAATTTGAATGTTCGGCGTCTTGTTGAACAGACGCTGATAGGTCTCGCGCACCAGGTGCATAACCGGAGAGTTGGCATCCGGCTGCCAGCCTGGGTAAGCGCCTTTGGCTTCGGTTTTCGCCCCGGCCAGTTTGCCCAGCGAATCCAGCATGCTGACGACATAGTCTTTACCGCTGTCGATCAGCGAGCGAATCAGGCAGTGGATCTGTACGTTGTCGTCGGTCATGGTGACGACGCCGACGTTCAGCGAAGTTTCAACCACGCCTTTGGCGACGTCGGAGTTGCGGATCACGCCGTTCGGCGTCGCGTTCAGCAGGCGCACGAAACCGTCGCGGGAAGCCTGAGTCAGCGCCGCTTTATCGTTCGCGACCGCTTCCAGCAGGACGACCAGATTCTTCTCTTTGGCCGCCAGTTCGTTTTTCAGGATATCCTGGTAAGTATTCACCAGCGCTTTCAGCGCATCCGCTTTGTCCGCGGCGACGGCGACGGTCGCGAAGGCTTCACGCGGGATAGCGTTACGCAGCGTACCGCCGTTGAAATCGACCAGACGCAGATCCAGTTTATCGGCATGGCCCGCCAGGAAGCGCGCCAGCAGCTTGTTAGCGTTGCCCAGGCCGACGTGGATTTCACCGCCGGAGTGGCCGCCTTTTAAGCCTTTCAGGGTCAGTTTAAAGCTCTGGAAACCGGCTGGAATCGCTTCGCGAGTCAGCGCCAGGTTAGAGGTGAAATCGATACCGCCGGCGCAACCCATGTAGATTTCGCCTTCTTCTTCCGAATCGGTATTGATCAGGATATCCGCCTGCAGCCAGTTGGCCTGTAGACCGAACGCGCCATCCATACCGGCTTCTTCGGTCATGGTCAGCAGCACTTCCAGCGGGCCGTGGGCAACGCTATCGTCGGCCAGCACCGCCAGCGCGGAGGCCATACCAATGCCGTTATCCGCGCCCAGGGTGGTGCCGCGCGCTTTGACCCATTCGCCGTCGATGTACGGCTGGATCGGGTCTTTAGTGAAGTCGTGGACGGTATCGTTATTTTTCTGCGGCACCATATCGAGGTGCGCCTGCAGAACTACCGGCTTGCGGTTTTCCATACCGGCAGTCGCGCCTTTACGAATCAGAATGTTGCCAACCTGGTCGCGTTCCGCGTGTAAGCCTTTCTCTTTTGCCCAACCCATGATGTGCTCGGCGAGCTGTTCTTCGTGATAGGACGGGTGTGGGATGGAGCAAATTTTGGCAAAAATATCCCAAAGCGGTTGCGGGGATAATTGAGACAATTCAGACACGATGAGTCTCCTTACAGTCACCTGCAAAAGTCGTTTACAGGTCGAGGGTTAGCAATAAGATTCACTACAAGCTCGGGCTTGCGCGATGTGGTTGAGAATACCACTTTCCGCGCGCTCTGCTAGTGTAAAGCACGCAAAAAGCGTTGCCGGAGGCGCTTAATACTGGTTTTTAGCGCGTCAGGTCTCTATAATCTCGCGCAACCATTTTCCCCCTCGAACAATATTTAAGCCGTTATACACAGGCTGGGACAATTCACATGAGCGAAAAATACGTCGTCACCTGGGACATGTTGCAGATTCACGCCCGCAAACTGGCAAGCCGTCTGCTGCCGGTTGAACAATGGAAAGGCATCATTGCCGTTAGCCGTGGCGGTCTGGTACCGGGAGCTTTACTGGCGCGTGAACTGGGTATTCGTCATGTTGATACCGTATGTATCTCTAGCTACGATCACGACAACCAGCGCGAACTGAAAGTACTGAAGCGCGCTGAAGGCGATGGCGAAGGTTTCATCGTTATTGATGACCTGGTCGATACCGGCGGCACCGCCGTCGCTATTCGCGAAATGTATCCTAAAGCACACTTTGTCACCATTTTCGCTAAGCCGGCGGGCCGTCCGCTGGTTGATGATTATGTGGTTGATATCCCGCAGGATACCTGGATTGAACAGCCGTGGGATATGGGCGTCGTCTTCGTCCCGCCAATCGCTGGCCGTTAATTCCCGCCAATCGTGAATAATTACCACGCCCGGTTATGCCGGGCGTGGTTTTTTTTACCCTGACGCGGGTTACAATAGCGAAAGCAGCAACATGATGGAGGCGGCACATGTCACAGGCTAACCTTAGCGAAACGTTGTTTAAACCCCGATTCAAATACCCGGAAACCTCAACGCTGGTCCGTCGGTTTTCATCCGGCCAGCATCAGGGCATGCAGACCGCGCTGAGCGGTAATCACGTCGATCACTGGTATCGCTTAATCAATCGCCTGATGTGGATCTGGCGCGGCGTCTCGCCGCAGGAGATATGGGATGTCCAGGCGCGCATCGTGATGAGCGATGCCGAGCGCTCTGACCCGGAGCTCTACGATACGGTGATTGGCTATCGCGGCGGCAACTGGGTGTATGAGTGGACTAAACAAGCGATGATGTGGCAGCAAAAAGCGACTCAGGAAGCCGATCCTTTGCAGAGCGGTCGCCACTGGTTGCACGCCTCCAACCTCTATAGCATCGCCGCCTACCCGCATATCAAGGGCGATGGGCTGGCCGATCAGGCGCAGACGCTGGCCAATCGCGCCTATGAAGAGGCGGCGCAACGTCTGCCGGGCGAGCTGCGGGAACTGGAATTCGCTATCCCCGGCGGCGCCCCGGTGACGGGCTTCCTGCATATGCCGAAAGGCGAAGGCCCGTTTCCGACGGTGCTGATGTGCGGCGGTCTGGATTCGCTGCAAACCGATTATTACAGCCTGTATGAGAAGTATTTTGCTCCGCTGGGGATCGCCATGCTGACGCTGGACATGCCGTCCATCGGTTTCTCAACCAAGTGGACGTTGAGCCAGGACACCAGCATGCTGCATCAGTACGTGCTACAGCATCTGCAGAATGTCCCCTGGGTTGACCATACCCGGGTGGCGGCATTTGGTTTCCGCTTCGGCGCCAATATTGCGGTTCGTCTGGGGTATCTGGAGTCGCAGCGGCTGAAGGCGGTGGCCTGTCTGGGGCCGGTGGTGCACAACCTGCTGGTGGATCCGCAGCTGATGGCGCGGGTGCCGGAGATGTTCCTCGATGTGCTGGCATCGCGTCTTGGCATGCACGATGCTTCCGACGAAGCGCTGCGCGTCGAACTTAACCGTTATTCATTAAAAACTCAGGGCTTGCTGGGCCGCCGTTGCCCTACGCCGATGCTCTCCGGCTACTGGAAAGACGATCCCTTTAGCCCCGAAGAGGAGTCGCGGTTAATCACCTCCTCCTCGGCGGATGGCAAGCTGCTGGAGATACCGTTTAAGCCGGTTTACCGTAATTTCGATCACGCATTGCGTCAGATTGCCCGCTGGATCAACCATAGATTTGGTTAATATATTGCTAAATTTTATTGGTTTGGTAAAACAGTTGCATCACTAAAGGAGATCGCAATGACGTTACCGAGTGGACACCTGAAAAGTAAGCTGATTAAAAAATTCACGGCGCTAGGCCCCTATATCCGTGAAGGGCAGTGTGAAGAGAACCGCTTTTTTTTCGACTGCCTGGCAGTTTGCGTCAACGTTAAACCAGCGCCGGAGAAGCGGGAATTCTGGGGCTGGTGGATGGAAATGGAAGCACAGGAATCTCGTTTCACTTATAGCTACCAGTTCGGCCTGTTCGATAAAGAGGGTGACTGGCAAGCGGTCGACATCGACGATCCCGAGGTTCGTGAAAGACTCGAAAAAACGCTGCGTGAGTTCCACGAGCGCGCTGCGGCGCTGCTGGCAACGTTCAATCTGAAACTCGAACCGGCTGACGATTTCAGCGAACCGGTTCGCCTGCGCGCGTAAACCCGGCTTTTGGCATCCGCTTCCTGCCGCGGGAAGCGGATGACCGCCAACGATGATACTTGACATCAGGTCACGGCGCTTCAGCCGTTATTCCTGCACTTCGCGATGAGTTGACAACACCCGGAATGGCTGGCCGACCACTACCTGCCCGGCGGCCAGATCTTTCGTCACCACGGTACCCGCGCCAATTTTGACATTATCACCCAACGTCACCGGGCCGATGACCACCACGTGGGCGCCGAATTCGACGTTATTGCCAATCATCGGGCTTGCCCCTTCGCGGCCTTCGCTATCCGTCAGGCTGCCGATGGTGGCTCCCTGACGCAGGATACAGTTTTCACCGATGACGGTGCCGCGGTTGAGGACGATGCAGTGTGGATGGTACAGCCTCAACCCGTAGCCGATCCGCGTTTGCCACGGTAGTTCGACGCAAAACAGACACTCGTTAATCAGTTTATTGAGAATAACGAATGGAATGCCGAGCAGCTTGTAAAACGGGTTGCGGCTGCGATACATCGTCGCGAGGCGATAGAGCAGAATCGCGATTTTCGCCTTCATACTGCCGGTATGTTTGATCTCGCGGCGGACCTGGCTGATGGCATTAGGCATGAATTCTCCGTTTACTTAAGGGAAAAGGTGGTCAGTTGATACCAGCCGTCGGCGGTTTTACCCTGGTTGGCCAGCAGCAGCCGCGGCTTACCCTGGGCATCGGTGATGGCGGTCTGCAACGCGTAATCGCCGGCGGGCAGCGAGGCGGGTAGCGTGAGAGTGACAGTGCTTTGCATCTCCCCCGGCAGCCAGCGGCGCACGTCATCCTGGGTTTTTACCTGGGTAACCGTGGCGCCGGCGGCGTTGACCACGCGCCATTGTACCGGGTAGAACAGGTAGGCCGGGGCGACGCCATCATTACGCCAGGTAACACTGACCGCTAACGGCTTACCAGCCTTAACCGGCGTTTCGAAGGCGAGTTTGTTGACCCGGAAACGGTAGCCGATTCGCAGTAAGGCTTTATCGACAATATCGCGGTATTCCGGCGGAATCGGTCGTGATTTCAGGTTCAGGCTGCTGGCGTGTTGCTGTAGCGCCCAGTCGAAGGTGGCCTGCACCTCTTCACGCGTGTAGTGCTGTACGCTCTGCCATTCGCTCATATAGCCGCAGATCTCAAGGCTGACGGGCGCCCGTTTCCAGCTATCGACAAACCCCGGCGCCGCGGCCTGAGCGGCGGCCAGACGCTGCGGATAATCATCGCGCATATGGCTCCATTCGCTGGAGAAGTTATGCCAGTCGCCCCAGCAGTCCGCCCGCCAGCCCGCGCCGCGGCGGCTGGCCCAGGCCAGCGAATCGCCGCCGCTAATCAGCATGACTTTCGGCGTTTTCGGGAAGCTATCGAAATGCATATCAACATAGCGATTGAGCTGCTCCGGCGTGTACTTCTCCATTAACGGCGGAATCTCGCTAAAGTTGGAGTTGTGCCATTCGCCCCAGGAGCCGACCATGCCGATATCGATAAAGGCCAGTTCCGGGTTGCCGTCATAGCGCTGACCGAGGGCATTCAGCAGTTTCTGCGCATAGGCGATAAAAGTTGGATCGCTGAGATCCGGCACGAAGGTTTTACCGTCGGCGACCCACTGTCCTTTGATCCCTTTGGCGATCAGCCAGTCGGGAATTTTCGATCCCGTTTGCGGCTCGTCGAGCGCCATTACCCGCAGGCCGACGTTCATGGCTGGCTGATGGCTGGCGGCGACGCTAAAAGCATTATCGATCGGCGCGAAATTGTAGACCCCTTCCTGTGGCTCCAGCTCGCTCCAGTAGAAGCGATCGTATTCAAAACCGGTATCGGGATACTCGGCGCGGGTCGGTTTTTCACCATAGCCATCATGAAAGCTGGCGACGCCGATGCCCGGATTGGTGAGCAGGCCATCGAAAGGAGGCGGGGTGATGACCGTGGTTTGCGCGCCAACGGATGCTGACGCCAGCGCGCTGGCCAGTAGCAGGGCGCGAAACAGAGGAGCGCTATGCAGAGATAATATCGCCATACTCAATTCACTTTGTCATGTGGTCATGAAGATTAACAAACCACGTCCAGATACCGACGTGGAAATTTTTAAATACATCAATGCCTAACGCTGATTTCAACATATAGAGCGCCAGTAGGATCGACAGCAGGGCGAACACCACGCCAAGCGTAATCAGCAGCGTCGCGAAGATGCGTCCGAACAGAGTGCTTTCGCGCGAAACTTTGCGCAGATCCCGACCAAAAAGAAATACCACGAAATAGCGGCGATGCAGGAAGGGAAAGCTGTGGCGAAAATCGATGCGATGGCGTGACGCCAGGTTGGCGCGCACCAACGCCTGCTCGATTCCCCGTTTCTGCTCCGCGGTTAATGAGGTTTCAACCTCCTGGTCAAGCGCGGCATAGAAGCGCTCGACCACCAGTTCTGCTGTAGATTTCGGCACGAGTAACCTGCTTACGTTAAGCGCTGATAGACTTGCGCGGTTTGCGCGGCGATTTCCGGCCAGCGGTACTTCGGCATAAACTGGCTGTAATCCGCTTTTTCTCCTGCGACCCATTGTTGCAGTTTCTGCGTCAGACCCGGAACGTTGCCGACGGGAAAGTAGTCCGCTGGCGGCAGGCCAATTTCTAGGTTGGCCGGAATGTCGCTGACCACCACCGGCAGTGACCACGACATGGCCTCCAGCAGCGCGATCGGCAATCCTTCATGATAAGAGGGCAGCACGAATAGCCCGGCCTGCGAGAACAGCGTATGCAGCGGCGCGCCGCTGATAAAGCCTGTGAGGATGACGTTTGGCGTGGCGGTCGCCTGTTGCTTCAGGCGCTCGCTATATTCATCGGCGTGGTCGGCATCGCCAATGAGCACCAGCGGTACCGAACACCCGGCGGCGGCATAGGCGGCAACGAGATCGTGCAGTCCTTTCTCTTCGACAAAACGGGCCACGGCAACGATATACTGGCCCGGTTTTAGACCGTATTTATCGAGGATCTCTGCCTGCCGATCCGCAGGAGGCAGGTCGGCCTGACGCACGCCGTTGTAGATAACATGGGCGTTATGGCGGCCATGCTTGTGCTTAATCAGATTATTGATGACCTCGGAAATGACGATCACTTCATTGGCGTATTTCACCGCCCATTTTTCGCCAAGGCGCAGCATCTCTTTGGCCATCCGGCCCCATTTCTGCCGATCGTAATCCGGGCCATGATGGGTAAAGACGACGCGTTTTCCCAGCAGACGCAGCAACGGCACCACCAGGCCGGGGCCGACGGCGTGAACGTGAACCACGTTGGAGCCGTCGAATAAGGTACTGAACGCCGCCAGCGCCGAGTGAATAATAGCCTCGAATTTACGGCTTTTCGGCGCCCACAGACTCTTGAGTTTAACGCCCTGATATTCGCTGCGTCGGTAGTTCACATAGGGCGAGCGGGCGATCACGCAGACTTCCGCGCTGCCCTGGCGATAGATTTCCGGGTATAAATTCTGGCAGTGAGTTTCGACGCCGCCCTGCACATCGGGGATCCCGCGCGTGCCTAATACCGTGACGTTGATGGTCATTTTTTCTCCCCGACAAGTTGTTCATAAAGCGCCTGCAGCACCTGCATGTGGCGGGCGAGATCGTATTTTTCTTCCAGCCGCTGGCGGGCGTTAATTCCCATATTGCGGGCCAGCTCAGGGTCTGCAGCCAGTTTGTCCATCAGTTGCGCCAGCGCGTCGCTATTGCCGGGTTCAACCAGATAGCCGTCGACGCCGTCACGGATCTGTTCCGGGATACCGCCAATATTGCCGCCGATCACCGGGCGGCCAAAAGCCATGGCTTCGAGCACCGACATGGAGCAGTTTTCATAATATTCAGAGGGGACGACTACCGCTCGGGCCCCGCGAATAAGGTTATTCAGCTCCTCGCCGTGTTTCATATAGCCGAGGAACTGCGGGCCGTTGAAGCGCGCGCGTAGGTCTGCGCCCAATGGGCCATCGCCGACAATCTTAAGCGGCATCGCCTCCTGCATTTTTTGCTGCGCCTGCGCCAGAGTCGGTACGCCTTTTTCCCGGCTCAGACGGCCAATATAGAGAAAATAGTCGCCCGCAGTTTCGCCGGGGACGGTGCTATTGGCATCAATACCGTTGACGATCACTTCAATGCGGGCGTCGGGCAGCTTACGCAGCAGGGTCTGGCGCATAAACTCGCTTGGGGCGATGATACAGTCGAGCATGGCGTAATTTTTGGCGAACTTCTGCCAGTAGGCCTCCAACGATAGCAGCAGACTTTTGAAAGTATCGCCCTGCTGGCAGCGGTGACGAAAAGCGTTGATCACTGACCCGGTCAGACACTCTTCGCAGACATGACCATCGCGCAGCATGGTGTACGAAGGACAGACGATTTTGTAATCGTGGGCGGTGAGTACCGTTTTGCAGCCAAAGCGTTTCGCCACGCCGATAACGGCAGGCGTAAGCTGATGATAGATATTATGAAAATGAACAATATCCGGCCGCTCGCGCAACAAAAGCGTGTTGAGCTTCGCGCAGGCCTCGGCATTATAAATAAAGTCCACCCCAGCTTTGATTTTGCTCATCAGGCCGTGGCTGTCGTGGTAATCGACGTTATGGACGAAAAATTCCTCCCACGGCGACGGTTTATTTTCCGCGTGCAGCATGCTGAAGTCGACCACCTGGTAGCCGGCTTGCAGCATCGCGTCGCGTTCCTGAAAATAAACGGTTTCCGCGCCGCCTTTGATAAAGAAGAATTTGTTAACGAAGAGAATTTTCATTTTCAGTATCAATATGCTGTGGATTCGAGACGGTCACCGCCGGGCGTTTCATCGGATCGCGCACTGAATTAATCACCCCGCGCAGCAGCCCCGCTGAAAATAGCGATAAGTTAATCGCGCTCTGCACGCCATCGCGCAGCGATTTATTTTTAATGGCCTTCAGAGCGATAAACGCCAGCAGCGGCAGCAGGGCAATGGCGATAACCTTGCCATTGAAGGTCAGTAGACAAATCAGTAAAACCAGCAGATAGAGGGTGAAGAGCAGCTCATTACGTACAATCCGCAGCGCCGCCGGGAAATGGGCTTTACCCCAGCAGTTTCGGAGCAACTCGCCCGGCGCCCACAGAAAGCCGTTCTTCCAACGGTAGGCCAGCATTTTAAAGGTTGGCATGGTGTAAGAAGCGTGGCTAAAGTAGGGTGCCGCCAGGCGATGCAGTTTGTAACCTGCTGCTTGTAAACGAATGCCCAGCTCCGCTTCTTCGTAGCCGTGCAGGTTGAGGTTGGTCAGATAGCCGATTTTCGCGATCGCTTCACGACGATACAGGCCGCCGCCGCCCAGATGATCGGTGTCGCCCTGTGGATAGATCAGATGCAGGCGCTGCTTGCGCGATTTGAACTCATAGTTAGAGGCATCATCCATCTCGACGCTGCCGGCGACTCCCGCGTACTCCGGATGCGTTTCCAGGAATTCGACCGCGGTATCCAGAAAGCCCGGCTCCAGCTCCATATCGCCATCCAGCAGCAGCAGATAATCGCCTTCGCTATACAGCCAGCCCAGCTGGTGGCCGATACCGCAGCAGCGGTCGGCGGCGTTATCCAGACACACCACCATCGCGCCTTTCGCGATAGCCAGTTCGCGGGTGTTATCCGTTGATAAGCTGTCGGCGACGATGATTTGATGCGGGTACGGTTGCAGCTGTTTGCGCACGCTATCGATCGTTTTCTCGATGCCCTGCGCTTCGTTCAGGGTCTTGATGCTGACGGTAATGGATGGCGTTTTATTCATAGTGGGTACCGGAGTTAAGACGGACAGCGCGGTGGATGACAATCAGCGCCCCAAGGGATAACCATAATAAAAACTGTAGCATGGGAATGATCATCAGGATCTGGCTGTAGGGCAGGCTGAGCAGACAGCCGATAACAAAAACGTAGAACGCCGGCGCCGCGCTAAGGAGTTGCAGATCCTCAAGCTTGAGATCGTGGCGCGAAAAGGTCTCTTTCGGCCGCATGGCGACCAGGATTGAGGCGATGGTGCCAATGAACAGAATGATGCCGATAATCCCCACTTCCCACAGCAGCATGCTTAAGGCGGTGGAATCGAGGATCAGGTGATACCAGACGCCGATATAGCCCGGCGAGACGGTACTGCCGCTGTTGGTGGCGTTAAGGCCGTAACCAAACAGCATGCCGCCAGGACCAAATAGTTCGTTATGCTGCAGCCAGAAGAAGAGGGTGGTAAAACGCCCCAATTCGCCGCTGGGCATAATGTAGTTAGTATCAAAAATATAGCCCAGCGAATCGATAAACACCGACAGCGCGCTTTTGGTCGGGTCGCCGCCGAAGGCCGAGGAATAGTTGGAGGCCAACACGGTAATGGCGACAAAAATTAATAGCGCCATGCCGGCGGCGATGATCAGCAGCGATCGCAGGCTAACTTTACTCACGCCGCTTACGTAGCCGGGCAGGATCCATAGCAGGGCCAGCAGGAACGGCGATAGAAGAATGACGAATTTTACTTCCCCCACTACGCAGAGGAAGAAACCCAGCGCGATGTGGATCACCAGCGATTTAAATGAGCAGATGCCGTGCTTAAACTCTGACACTTTCATAAGCATGATCAGCAGACAGAACATCCCCATAGCCGCGGTGTTGCCGCCGCCCATCGGGTCGCCGCCGAAAGTGCCGACCACCGAGTCCCATTTCTCATCTTCGCCGCGAAATGCCACCCGTTTAGGCACCACGAAAATCACCTGATAGATAGCGACCGGGATCTGCGCATAGTAGATCCAGTAGAAAAGCCGCGTCAGACGGTACAGCTGTGATTCACTAAACATGCCCAACAGCATGCAGAACATCAGCAGCGAGAGCGCCAGCTCGTTTTTAAAGCCGACGATGGCGGTGACGACCCCTGACTGTAGTACCGTTGAGACCAGCCCGAGTACGATAAAGGTCAGATACAGCGCCAGTATTAGCTTTTCCCGCCCGGTGAGCGCCAGCGGCTGCGGGCGGCTCTGCATCAGGAGCAGCACCGCCATCACCAGCACCAGAAAAAATGGCAGCCACAGCACGGCCGCGATACCGGTGAAATACTGGACCGTACCGCAGAACACCAGCGTCATCAGGGCATAGGCTTCGAGATAGCGGCCGGTGTTTAGCTGCATATTTTCTGCTCCTGCAGCGAAAGCGTTTTCGCCCGCTGATTCATTTTGAGCAAAATGAACAAGTAACGCGCGAAGGTCAGAAACGAGAAGGCCAGCAGGGCGATTTCATAACTGACGCCAAAGTACGGCAAGGCGATGAAGGCGATGACGATAATCAGCAACTGCTCAATCTGAATACGCAAAAAGTAGCGTCGGGAGCCGAAGATCAGTTCGATCACCGTCAGCGGGCTGACCGCCAGCGCGGCGAACAGATAAGGCAGCATGTAGCGCGAGGTGGGGATCGAATTCAGCCACTCCTCGCTAAAGCCCAGGCGCATCACCAGCGGATAGAAAATCCAGATACCAAGGATGCACACCGCGGCGGCGCCCAGCAGCAGCAGGCGAACTTTTTTATATTCCGGATAGTTAAAGGTGCGGTTACGAAAATCCATCGACCATTTAGAAAAGATGGAGTTGCGCACGGCGTTACCGATAATCATCACCGGCGACAGGCAGAAACGGCTGACCACCGAAAAGTAGCCGGCGACCAGCGGCGAGAACCAGATGTTAATCAGCATCGTCGGCAGGTTATTACTGGCCATCGCCAGTACCTCGGCGCTGCCGACGCGGCTGATATGCTGCCAGTGCTCGCGTAAAAAACGTACATTCGTCGCAATCGAAAAGTGGCGCAACGTTAAGCTTTTGAAGTTAAACAGGCGAATCAGGCAGGCGACCAGCAGCAGCAGGATGCCGACCATCCACGCCAGATAAAACAGCGTTGGGTTGGGCATCACCAGCAGCGCAATAGCGACCACCAGCGACACCGCAATGCGCTGGAAGGTCAGGAAAGGATAGTTACCGCCGCGCAGGGAAAGGTTTTCCGCCACCAGCACCAGCGCATAGCCAAAGGTCAGCAAATAGAGAAACGCAATGTTAAGTTCGAAGATAAGCCCGGTGATGACCGCCCAAGGGAGGGCCATCAGCAGACTCTGCAGTAGGCAGAACACTACGTTTTGCCCAAGCTCGTGATCCTCCTGACGGGGGATTAGCAACTGCGAGGCAAAGGTACAGACCTGCGCGCCGATCAGTACATTGCTGTAGATCATCGCGTAATGGCCGACCTCCGCCATCCCATAGCGATGAGAGATAAGCCAGACCGAAAAGGCGCCGATCAGCTGCGAAAGCACCGATGAACTGGCGATGGATGAAATACTCTTAATCAGATTCATAGGCGCTATTTCGGAGCAATGAGTTCGTGCATCTGGCGCTCAAGCAGGCGTTTACCTTCCTGCGTTTCCAGGTGTTCTTCGCGCACCTGGTTAAGCACGCTCGCCACCCGGCTACTACCCGCGCTCTGCAGACGTTGTTCCGCTTTGCGGATCTGCGGAGCCTGCTCGCCGGCCTTCACCACCAGCAGAGTCATATCGCTTTGTGCCGCCAACAGCAGGCTATCCTGAGCCTGGTTCAGCGCCGGGGCGTCGATGATTAGCGTATCGTAAGTTTGATGCAACGTTGCCAGCAGCGCCGGCAGGCGTTCAGAGGTGAGCAACAGCAGCGAAGAGTCGTTGAGCTTGCCGCGGGGTATAAAGTCCAGTTGATCATCCAGTTTGACGACGGACTGCTCCGGCATGCACTCGCCGTTCAGCAATTGACTGAAGCCCTGTTTATGTTGAGGAAATTTCGCCGATAACCCCTGAGTCGCCAGGTAGTCGAGGTCAATCAGCAGCGTTTTACGCGATTTGCTGGCTGAGCAGGCCAGCAGTTCGGCAATATACGAACTGCCGGAGCGGGATTGTACCGAAGTCACCAGGATGGTGGCGGGTTTATCGCGCTTATTGAGCAACGCCAGCCGCAGGCTGTGGATCATATCGGCGTAGAGCACGTTATGGAAAATCTGCTGCGCGTTTTCCAGATGCGCCAGTAGCGGAAATTCGCCGCTGGCCTCGAGGGCGGTTTTCGCTTTGAGCTCGCTGAGGCTATTCACCGTTTTATCCAGCGCGGTACTGACTATCAGGTACATGATATACAGCGCCAGCGCCATCAGGGTAATCATCACGATCAACAGGCCGCGCTGGGGTTTAGATGGACGATCCGGCGGTACGGCGGCGTCGTAAATGACTTCATCCGGTACCGAGAAGGTCTCTGACAATTTCTGCTCGTTAGCGCGCTGGTACAGTGATTTATAAAGCTCTTCGGTTTTATTCAGCGCGGTGGTCATGGTGTTGTACTGGTCGCGCTTGGCGCCGAGCGCCTGGAAATCGGCCTTCTGATCGTTGAGCATTTTTTGGTAGTGCTGCTCATCGTCGAGGGCGATTTGATACTGCTGGCGCAGGCCGTTAAACAGCTCGCCCAATACCTGGCCGAGCTGGGCATTCACCGCCTGCAGCTGCGCCTGGGCCTGCAGATATTTCGGATGCTGCGGGCCGTAGTGTTTGGCCGCTTCGGAAAGATTGCGCCGGGTCTGGATGAGGGCAATGCGTAAATCCTGCACCTGCGGATGGCCGGAGATTTCCGGCAGCGAGATAATCTGCTCTACCGGTTTACCCTGCTGGCGGCGGACCTTGTCCCATACCGTCTGCGCTTTCAGACGACGCTGGGTGGCGTCGGCCAGATGGTTAATCACAATCCCCAGCCGCTCGGTCTCATAACCATCCATGCTGCGGAAGGTTAGTAATCCGTTCTGCTTGAGGAAGTTATCGATGTCCGCCTTCTGCTGATCCATTTTGGTTTTCAGGTCATCCATCATTTTTTCGTTCCAGCCCTGCGCCTGAAGCAAGGTGTTTTGCTTCTGCTGCAGGCTGTAATCGATGAAGGCCTGGGCGACGCCGTTGGCGATATCGGCGGCTTTCTGCGGTGATTTCGCTTCCATCGATACGGCAACCAGTTGGGTGGTGCGTACGCCGGAAATGGTCAGGCTTTTTTGCAGCGCCTGAATAGCATTATTAATACGCGCGGTTTCGTCGAGATTATCGCCGCCGTTAAATTCGCTATCCTGCTCCAGCTTTAATTTACGCACCGCGGCATCGAGCACTACTCGTGACCCCATTAACGCGTACTTGGTCTCGTAGTAATCGCTGCGCGTGGAATCGTAGTTTTCCAGTCGCGGCAGAGGAGAGACGTCCTGCGACTGCGCTTTGAACAGTACGGTAGCGGTCGCCGTGTAGCTGGAAGACATAAAGCGCGTCAGAATAAATGACGCCACGGCGGCGACAATCACCACCGCCAGGCACCAGATAAGCTTGTGCTTAATTTTGTTGAAATAAGGCGTGAAGTCGATAAAGCCTTCTTTCTTTTTCGCGTTTTCGACCAGTGAAATTGCCATATCAGAAGAAACTCATGCCAATAATGATGGTATCTCCTGCCTGCACGGCGGAGTCGGCGGCGACATTTTCCAGCAGCCTTCCGCCGCGGGCCTGTCGAATTTGAATATCATGACGATCGGCGCGGTCGGTGAAACCGCCGGCCAGGGCGATGGCTTTTTCCGCCGTTAAACCCGGCTCCCAGGCATAACCATCCGGTTTTTTCACTTCGCCGAGCAGATAAACTTTGCGGTATTCGGCGATGCTCACCGTGACCATCGGCGCCTGTAGGTAGTTACCGCGCAGTTTATCGGCGATTTCATTACTCACCTGTTCAGGCGTTTTGCCTTTTAACAGCAGCGATCCGATATAGGGGTAATCAATGCTGCCGCTATTATCGATTTTTACCCGCATCGTCAGATCCTGCTCCCCGGAGACCGCAATATTGACTTCATCGCCCTGGTCCAAAAGGTAGACGGCGTCCGGCGGCGTTTTAATGGTCTGCGGCGGCGTCGAACAGCCCGCCAGCAGTAGCGCCAGCAGCGGAAGCATCACCAGTGTCCTGTTTAAAAAGGTCATAGTTGTACCTGCGTCATAAAAATAATGGCCGAATCGTCGTAGCCCAGGGTGCGGTCAACCGCATGCGAGTAGTCCGGGCCAATATAAAAAGTGTCCGTATCTTTATTTGAGTGCATGGTGTTCCATTGCAGCTTCAGCTTAAAGTTAACCGATGGTCGGAAATCATAGTTAAAGGTCAGCGACAGCAGATTAGACTTATCTTTGCGCTTATTACTCTGATGCTTATAGTCTTCAGTGATATATGAATAATCGACCAGAGTTGAGAAACGATCCACCAGCCAGTGATGTTCATAGCCGACGCCGAAATTCGACACCAGGATATAGCCGCCGGAGTCGGTGGGGTCCTTGATGCGCTGGGAGCTGTGTAGGTTAACTTTCATTTGTTCCAGCGGTTTCCAGTCGGCGTTGATATCCCAGTTCAGGCCGTTAAAACCCTGTGAGTCCGGGTTATGGATAAAGTCTTTGTAGAGCCAGGCGACGTTACCGTTAATCTCCGTTTTACCCGACAGGCGATTCTTCATGCCGACCAGTAGATAATACTCATTGCTGTCTTTTAACGGATTCAGCTCGTAGCGGCGCTGGTTGGTGATAAAGCTATAGCGGTAGCGCAGCGTTTTGGCTTTCTGGTCAAACACTTCGGCCACCAGGCTGTTTTCATGCCACTCCTGATCGTGCATGTAATAGTTAAAGTCATCGCTGGCGTCTTTGATGCTGTCGAGGTCGCGAAAGCGCAATTGTTTATGCAGTAGCGCGACTTCAACTTTACCGCGCCCTTCCGGCGCGCCGTAGCTGTAACGCAGCTCGCTGTTAAAGAAGCGGGTGCCGATCGGCTTGTTGATGCCAAACTCTTTAAACTGCTCGGGCAAAAAGCCTTCGGTGGTGTCGCGGCCGCGCTCTTCATGACCCAGCGTCTCATCGAGATCCAGCGACAGCCCGTGCATGCTGCCAAATCGCCACTTGCCGTTAAACATAAAAAAATGGTTGTTGCGATTATCTGCGCTATCGTTGCCATAGTTGCGGTAATCGCCGGAATACATCAACAGGTAGCGGTCTTCATAACGTTCGCCGATAGCTTTGACGACAGGCTTAATATTCTGGTAGCTGGAGCCGATTTTATTTTGGTCGTAACGCTGCCAGGTCACGTTGTCATCGTAACCGATGTCATAACCCAACTGGCTCTCGAAATCGATGCCGGCAACCCCGGTATGCGGTTTTGCCTGCAGGTCTGCGTGTGCATAAGGCACAGACAGCAAACCGGCCAGAACGGCGAACCTAGAACGCATTTTTGCCAACAAAGCCCCGGAAGAAAGTCAAAAAGACGATTTTGAGATCGAGGAACAGCGACCACGACTGGATGTAGGCCAGGTCGTACTGAATTCGCTTCTCCATTTTGTCCAGTGTGTCGGTCTCACCGCGGAAGCCGTTAATCTGCGCAAGTCCGGTGATACCTGGTTTAACCTTATGGCGAATCATGTAGTTCTCCACCAGCACGCGATACTGCTCGTTATGCGCCACCGCGTGCGGGCGGGGACCGACGATCGACATCCGCCCCTGTAGCACGTTGAAAAACTGCGGCAGTTCATCCAGTGAGGTTTTACGCAAAAACGCGCCGAATTTGGTAATTCGCGGATCGTTGCGTGTCGCCTGAGTGACCACGGCGCTATTTTCCATGACCCGCATGGTTCTGAATTTCCAGACTTCTATTTGTTTACCGTTGAGGCCATAACGATTCTGTTTAAATAAAATCGGCCCCGGAGAGGTGAGCTTGATACCAATCGCCACAAACAACATCGCCGGCAGGCTAATTAAGGTAAAGAAAGAACCGAGAATGATATCTTCAATACGCTTGATGATTGCCCCTTCGCCATCAAAAGGCGAAGTGAAGATACTGATAGTTTGCAGATTGCCGAACATGCGCAGCTGGGAAATATGTGAGCTGTAAGAGAACAGGTCCGGTACCAGGAATACATCGACGGTTGTGTCAGAGAATTCATTGAGAAATTGCTTAATGCGCTGCTGTGCAACCATGGGGAGCGCGATATAAATTTCATCAACGTCGCCTGTCTTCGCCAGAGCCAGCAGATCGCGCGAGTTGCCTTTTCTTTCAATACTCATCAGCCGGCTATCTCGCTGGTTGTTGCGGTCTTCAAAATAGCTGATGATGATACCGCGTTGTGAGTACTCTTTTTGTAAAGCCTGCTCGATGGCCAGGCCCGCGGGCGTAATACCGAGAATCGCGACCCGTAACACCGAGTTAAACAGATAATGGGCAGTGATTGCCCGCACCACGAAGACAATGAGAAATATAAATATTGAGCATTTCGCCAGACTGGCGGCCAGCGGAATAAAATTAACGACTGATTGCGTATTAATTAACCACTCGGCGACGACGAAAAATAAGAATGAAACAATACTGCTAAGGCATACGCTTAAAATAAGCGCTGCTGATTTTGTGAAATAGTGCCCTTTAAATTGTCCTGAATACAAATGAAAATACTCATTAATTCTTATAAATACTAATGAATAGATAATTCCAACGAGCGCGGAAGCGGTTGTGGGTTCAGTATAAAAATATTTTAAATAGATAAAAATCAAAACGTTGACGGTGAGAAAGTCCAGTAGTTTTATCAACTTGCTATAACGGGAATGATAAATTTTTATATTGTTATCTGCCATTTTTTGCTCGTTTAAAATGAGTTATTTAAACATCGTTATGCTATTTTTTAAACTAACTGGAAAGCCTGATAATCATTCACATTTGCAATAAATGGTTATCAATCATCATTGTAGACTATGAGTTGAGTAGTGTCGACCAATCTCAGTTTAAAAATAAAACTGCTTTTTAATGTTCTTTATGAGACTTATTTAAGCGGTATAGAGGGGGATTAATACCGAAGTATTATTTGTTGATGAGCGTAAACGCAGAGAGGAATGCAAGGGACAGGGTTAATTGCAAGTGAAACAATCGGCGGCTGGAGAGTGAGAATTCTTAGCCCCCGGCCAACTCAAGATGCTGAGTCGCCGGGGCTCTGAAGGGGACCCGACTTTACTTGTACAGTTCCGCGCTCATCGTCATCTTATTCCCCATATGGGCGCTGGTGATTTTATAATCAGTCGCATTCAGCTCTTTCGCTTTTTTGGCAATCACCGCTTCAGCGGAGTCAAGGGTATTACCGGTTGCAGTCACGCTATGCGCGGAAGCGGTAAAGGCAAAAAGTGAAAGTGCGGCTGCGGAAAAAATAGTCGATACGGTTTTCATGTTCATAATCCTGTTAAGTTGTTTCGTTAACGTTGCCCGTTGCAACGTGATGGCGTAAAGGATAGGTCCCGCCCGTTGTCTGAAAAAGAGGGCAACGGGCAATAGACTTTTCTTCTTTTGTTCATAAAAGGAATGGCCTGGCCATTCCTGGCAACAATCAGGCGCTAAAGTTATTTTTCAACGCCTGCAGGCCGTCGCGATAAATACCGCTAAACAGCGCTTCGGCATCCGCGTCGCTGACGTTAACCGGCGTGAAGCTGCCGGACCACTCAACGCGGGTGATATTGCTGTCGGCAGTTGCCACTACCGCGATAGTGGAGAGGTAATCCACGACCGGGAACGGCGCCAGGATTATCGAGTAGCTATAGCTGCGCTGGCGGTTATCAAACGCTTCCAGACGTTCAATGACCGTGCCGCCATCGGATGTGGTCAGCGTACGCACGCGTCCCCCTTCGCTCACCACGCTTTTCGGGATGAACGGCAGCCAGTCGGGCAGCGAGTCAAAGCCGCCCATCAGTTGCCAAACCTGGTCGACAGAAGCCGGGATTTCGATAGATACAGTGGTAGTAGCCATTTTATTTCTCTCTTTATTTCAGATAATTAGAATTACATTGCCAGGGTGTCGACGACGCCGCCATCGACGCGCAGCGCCGCGCCAGTGGTGGCCGACGAGAGCGGCGAGGCGAGATATACCGCCAGGTTCGCCACTTCGTCGACGTCCGCCGCCCGCTGGATAATCGAGCTTGGGCGTGCGGTCTTCACAAATTCATCAGCCTGCTCACGCGGGCTGCGGCCAGATTGCGTAGCGGCTTCCGCCAGCATCTCCTGCAAACCTTCAGTGAAGGTGGGGCCAGGTAGAATGGCGTTAACGGTGACGCCGGTACCGGCGAGCCGTTTCGCCAGTCCGTGGGAGACCGCGAGGTTGGCGCTTTTGGTCACGCCGTAGTTGATCATGTCGGCAGGAATCGCGACGCCGGATTCCGAGGAGACGAAAATAATGCGTCCCCAGCCGTTATCGATCATCCCCTGCGCGTAGTGGCGCGACAGGCGCACGCCGGAAAGCACGTTGACGTTATAAAAGTGCAGCCACTCGCTATCCGGCACGCTAAAGAAATCTTTATCGTTAAAGATGCCGAGGTTGTTAACCACCACATCAGCATGCGGCTCGGCGGCGAGCAGCGCGCTGACGCCTTCTTCAGTGCTAAGGTCGGCGACCACCCCGCGCAGCTGCGCATCGGGGTATTCGGCATTAATCGCCGCTATGGCGGTATCAACACCGCGCCGTTGACGGCCGACGATGACCACGGTCGCGCCCGCCCTGGCAAGGCCTTTAGCGATGCCCAGTCCGATGCCGGAAGTGGAGCCGCTCACCACGGCGACTTTATGGGTTAGATCCAGTTTCATGTTGTCTCTCTTGTTTTAAGAGGGGCCCTGCGGCCCCGCTACAATTAACGAATCGGCAGCGGCGCGTTATCAGCCACCAGATTCTGGCTGCGCATCTCATCCCAGAAAGCGGCTGGGATGGTCGCTTTCAGCGCGGCCAGATCTTCCGCCATACGGCCCGGACGGCTGGAGCCTGGGATTACGGCGGCCACCGCCGGATGAGCCAGGGCAAACTGCAGCGCAGCGGCTTTCACATCCACCTGATGACGGGCGGCAATGGCCTTGATCTGCGCCACCTGCTGGTGGATCGCCGCAGAGGCTTTCTGGTATTCGAAGTGTTCACCGCCGGCGAGAACGCCCGAGCTGTAAGGGCCGCCGACGACAATATCGACATTCTGTTCCAGCGCTTCCGGCATCAGGCGCTGCAGGGCGCGTTTGTGGTCCAGCAGCGAGTAGCGGCCAGCCAGCAGGAACGCATCCGGCTTCGGCTCGTCGAGCGCTAAGGTCAATTCGCAAGGTTCGACGCGGTTCACGCCCAGCCCCCATGCCTTTATTACGCCTTCTTCACGCAGGCGGGTCAGCGCGCGGAAGGCGCCGGTACGGGCGATGTTGAACTGCTCCAGCCAGCTGTCGCCGTAGAAATCTTGCGCCGGATCGTGGATCCATACGATGTCGAGATGGTCGGTTTTCAGCCGTTTTAAACTGTCTTCAATAGAACGCAGGGTGGCGTCGGCCGAGTAGTCGTTGAGGATTTTGTTCTTCAGGCCGTATTCGAAAAGACCGCCTTTCTCACCAAAATCACGCGTCGCCGGGTCTTCCATTTCATCAAGCATGATGCGGCCGACTTTGCTGCTCAGAACGAACTGGTCGCGAGGGTATTGCGAGAGCGCTTCGCCCATCCGGATTTCAGAAAGACCGGATCCGTACAGCGGTGCGGTATCGAAGTAACGAACGCCCAGATCCCAGGCGGCGGCGACGGTGGCGTGCGCCTCGTCTTCCGGGATGTTACGGAACATGTTACCCAGCGGCGCGCCGCCTAAACCAATGTTGCCTGGCAGAATATGTTTGATGCTCATCTAAGATGTCCTCGATATTGGGTTCCCGTCTGGGAAGGGTTCTGTGCGGGCGATTTGTGCTGTCGCCCTGTGACGGAGATCACAATACCTTGCGGTGTTATGACTTGATAGGACATAATTCGTCTGACTTAAGTCCTTTGAGGTCTCACATGATTGATTTACGCCAGTTGAAGTACTTTGTGGTGGTAGCGGAAGAGGAGCATGTTGGCCGTGCCGCCGAACGCTTACATATTTCACAGTCGCCGCTCAGCCGCCAGATAGCCCAGCTGGAGGAGCGCCTAGGGCTGATGCTGTTTGAACGTAACCAGCAGCGTATTCGCCTGACGGCGGACGGGCAGACGTTTCTGGCTGAAACGCGCTCGTTGCTGACCCATGCCAACCGTCTCGAATCATTAGGTAAACGACTGGGGCGCGGCGAAGATGGCGGGTTGTGTATCGGTTATATCGAAAACGCCATGCACTCCGGCGTGCTTTCTACCGCGCTGCGCACCCTGCGAACGTCGCGCCCGGACGTGCATATTGCGCTGTATAGCCAGCCGCCCGCCACGCAGATTGAGGGCCTGCGCCAGCGCAGCCTGGACTTCTCGCTGGTGGACATGCCGCCTTCGGCGGGCGAACAGGATCTGGAGTATACCCAGGTGCTTGATGACCGGATGCTGCTGGCTTTGCCGCAGAATCATCCGCTGGCCGCGGCGGAAAACTTGCAGCCGGCGCAGCTGGCCGATCAGCAGTGGATCGCGGTTATCCATAACGACGATGCCCATTCGCGCGATGATTTTGTCGCCGCCTGTGTGCGTGCGGGCTTTAATCCGGATATTCGTCTGGAAGCCGGAGAGCCATTAACGGCCCTGGGGCTGGTGGCGGCGGGACTGGGCGTGGCGCTGATCCAGCACAGCCTGCGGCATAACGCCCCTGAGGGGGTCGTGCTGCGGGAAATTCCGTGGATGAGCTATTCGACCCAGCTGTGGGCGGTATGGCACAAAGCCAACCAGCGACCGCTGGTGATGCACTTCCGCGAGGTGCTACGCGGCGATAATAATTAGGAATATTCCTGGAATAGGGCGCGGCGGCAAGAAAATCCGCCGCGATCCCTGTCTGCGCAGGAAAATCATGTTACCGTCAAATATTGACCCTAAAATTATAAGACCTTCATGAAATTTCTATTATCTATCAGTTTATTAAGCTTCTTCCTTTCTCCGGCTTTCGCCGGCACAGCGGTAAAATTGTCCTGCTCTTTACGCAAAAATGTGACCATCTCGCGTTTCCATTACCAGCTATCGACCATGAAGTGGGGCGACCATTTCCAGGTGGCTTCCGGCATGCGTCAGGCGCAGACCAAAAATCATATTCCCTATCGGATAACCAGCTTTCGCAACGGCGACGATCTGGTCTTTTTCCCGGACAGTCAGGAGTATTTTTTCTTCTACTCGGGAATGGCGACGCCGGACCGCTGCGTGGTGGAGGAACACTACGAGTATCCGGTCACGCAGCTGCCGTATTATAAAAAGCCCGCTGCCTGAATCAGGATTGCTGCGACAGCAGTTTGCCGGCCATCGCCTGCTGGATAATCGGGATAGGGGTAAGTAAGTGCTCGCGCATGAGCGCGCTGGCTCGCTCGGCATCGCGCGCCAGAATGGCTTCCAGCAGCGTCTGGTGCTGGACATGTTTATCTTCCAGCATTTCTACCGACAGCACGGTAGTGCGCAGCCAGATGAAGCGGTAGCGTGCCGCCAGATCGAACAGCCGCTCGCGCATCTGCAGTAAATACTGCGAACCACAGCCGGCGACAATGGCGGTATGAAACGCCTGATGGCGCTGATCCCATTCATCGAGTAAGCGCTCACTTGCTTCGCTGGATTCCAGCTTATTAAGCAGATGCGCGCGAGCCAGCAGTTCGGCTTCCCACTCATCGCCGCCGCGCTCAATGGCGAGGCGCACCAGCATGGCTTCCATATTGGCGCGGGCATCGAAGATATCGAGGAGTTCCGCCTCGGACATCGAGGCGACGCGATAGCCTTTTTGATTGACCACCGTCACCAGCCGCTCGGCCACCAGCTGCGAGAGCGCTTCCCGCAGCGGACCGACGCCAAGCTCATAGCGCGACGTCAGCAGGCTCATACGCAGTTTTTCATCAGGCTGATAAACGCCGCGGATGATGTCGTTCTTCAACCAGCGGTATCCATCAATGGCCGTCGCTTGGGGAATGGCGGTCATAGTCTTGCTCCTGAATACATTTCCCGGCCTGCGCCGGAAACAGGGTTAACGCGTATTTTGTAGCGGCAGTTTTTGCCACAATAGCAGCTTTTTCCAGCGCGACATAATCGGCACCGTACAGATGATAGCGATCGCCAGCGCGCCGGTGGAAATGACCTCCAGCTGCTGCGCCGGACGGAACAGCATCACCACCAGTACGAAGGTGATAAAGGCGATAACCAGCCAGGTGAGCCACGGATAGAGCCACATCTTAAGGCGAATTTCACCGCCTTTCGCCAGCAGGATTTTGCGCATCCGCAACTGAGATACGGCAATGACCAGATAGACCAGCAGGGCGATGGCGCCGGAGCTATCGATGAGGAATTTAAAGACCTTCGCCGGGGCATAGTAGTTCACCACTACGGTTAAGAAGGCCGCGCCGGTGGAGAGCAGCACCGCCACATACGGCGTTTTACTGCGGTTGGTTTTGCCCATTATGGCTGGCGCATCGCCGCGGCGGCTCAGGGAATAGAGCATTCGCGAAGCGGTATACAGCGCCGAGTTCAGGCAGCTGGTCACCGACAGCAGGATCACGCCGTCCATAATCAGTTTGGCGTAGGGGATATGCAGTAACTCCAGTACCGAACGGTATGAACCGACGTTCTTCAGCCCCGGCATGTTCCACGGAATCAACGAGACGACCACGAAAATGGAGCACAGATAGAAGATAGAGATGCGCCAGATTACGGAATTTGTGGCGCGAACGATATGTTTATCCGGGGTATCCGATTCGGCGGCGGCAATGGTGACGATCTCCGCGCCCATAAATGAGAACATGGTAATAAGCATCGCGCTGAGCACCGCGCCGAAGCCGTTAGGCATAAAGCCGCCGTGATCCCACAGGCGCGAAATCCCGCTCACTTCGGCATACGGATAGAAGCCGGTGATGGCCACCGCGCCCAGCACGATAAAGGCCAGAATGGCGATAACTTTGCAGATAGCCAGCCAGAACTCGAATTCGCCGTAGTTTTTGACGCTCAGCAGATTACTGCCGGTGAGGGCAAGGGTGATGACCAGCGAGAATAGCCATACCGGTACGCCGGGGATCCACGAGTTGAGAATGATGGCGGCGATATTGGCTTCCAGGGGAATCACCAGGACCCAGAACCACCAGTATAGCCAGCCGATGGTATAACCCGCCCAGCGGCCGATCGCTTTGTCGGCGTAGGTCGAAAAGGAGCCCGTATCCGGGGTGGCGACGGCCATTTCGGCCAGCATACGCATAATCATCACCACCAATAACCCGGCGAACAGGTAGGAGAGCAGCACTGCCGGGCCCGCTTCGGCAATGGCGACGCTGGAACCGACAAATAAACTTGCGCCGATAACGCCGGCAATAGATAACATGGTGACGTGGCGTGATTTCAGCCCGCCCCCTAAATCATGTGATTGCGACAGTTGCCCCATCATTAACCCCTTTTATTGTTTTTTGGCACCGTTTGCCGGATGGCGATTGCGCCCAATCCGACCGACAGGCAACCGGACGGGGCGCGTGAGCGTCGCCATCCGGTGCAGGAGTGTTAGCCTTGTTTAGCTTCGTTAAAACAGTCGGCGATAATCTTCAGTCCCTGCGCGATCTGCGCATCTTCGATAGTCAGCGGCACCAGAATACGCAGCACGTTGTAGTACGGCCCGCAGGAGAGCAGGATCAGGCCTTTATCCCGCGCGCGGGCGACGATATCCGCCGTCAGTTTGGCGTTGGGTTTGCTGTGATCGCCCTCTTCAAAGAGTTCAATGGCGATCATCGCCCCCAGGCCGCGGACGTCGCCGATTTCGCGATGTGTTTCGGCGATATTGAGCAGGCCTTTACGCAGCTTGTCGCCGAGCTGATTGGCTTTTTCCAACAGGTTTTCCTGTTCGAAAACCTTGAGTACCGCCAGCGCGGCGGCGCAGGCAATCGGGTTGCCGGCATAGGTGCCGCCCAATCCGCCCGGCGCGATGGCGTCCATGACTTCCGCCCGTCCGGTGACGCCCGCCAGCGGGAAACCGCCGGCGATGGATTTGGCAAAGGTGGTGATATCCGGCGCCACGCCCATCTGCTCCATCGCGAATAGCGTGCCGGTACGGCCAGCGCCGCTCTGGACTTCATCGGCGATCAGCATGATGCCGTGCTCGTCACACAGCGCGCGCAGGCGCTGCATAAAGGCCGGGGAGGCGGCGTAGAAACCGCCTTCGCCCTGGACGGGTTCGATGACGATAGCGGCGATATCTTCCGGCGCGGCGTCATTTTTGAAGATGCGATGGATGCTGGCGATCGCGTCATCATCGCTGATACCGTGCAGCGCGCACGGGTAGAGCGCGCGATAAACGTGGCCCGGCATTAACCCCATGCCCGCGGAGTAAGGGTTCACTTTACCGGTTAACGAGAGGGTGTAATGGGTACGGCCATGATAGGCGCCGGTAAAGGCGATGGTGCCGCTACGCCCGGTCGCCGCGCGGGCGATTTTGACCGCGTTTTCCACCGCTTCCGAACCGGTGGTCACCAGCAGGGTTTTCTTGGCGAAATCGCCGGGCACTTTCTGGTTCATCATTTCGCACAGCTGCAGGTAGGGCTCGTAGGCCAGCACCTGGAAGCAGGTGTGGGTCAGCTTCTTCAACTGGCCTTCCACCGCGGCGATCACCTCAGGGTGCAGGTGGCCGGTGTTCAGCACCGCGATACCGCCGGCGAAATCGAGATATTCACGGCCTTCAACGTCCCATACCCGGCAGTTCTCCGCACGGTCGGCAAAGATAGGGTGAATTTGTCCGACGCCGCGCGGCACCGCGTCGCTACGGCGCTGCATTAACGCTTTATTGCTGGTCATGTCCTGCTCTCCTGTTAAAGGCCGATACACATATATTTGATTTCTAAATAATCTTCGATGCCGTACTTCGAACCTTCGCGGCCCAGACCGGAGGCTTTAATGCCGCCGAATGGCGCGACTTCGTTGGAAATAATGCCGGTATTGATGCCAACGATGCCGTACTCCAGCGCTTCGCCGACACGGAAGACGCGGCTCAGGTCGCGGGCGTAGAAATAGGCGGCGAGGCCGAATTCGGTATCGTTGGCCTGGGCAATGACATCGGCTTCATCTTTAAAGCGGAACAGCGGCGCCAGCGGGCCGAAGGTCTCTTCTTTCGCCACTTTGGCGCTGCTCGGGACGTTGACCAGGATGGTGGGCTGGAAGAAGTTGCCGCCCAGCGCGTGCGGTTTGCCGCCGGTGACGATGCGCGCGCCTTTCGCAAGGGCGTCGGCAATATGTTCTTCGACCTTAGCTACCGCTTTATCATCGATCAGCGGGCCGGTGGTGACCCCGTCCTGCAGGCCGTCGCCGATGCGCAGCTTTTCCACCGCCTGCTGCAGTTTCTCGGCGAAACGGTCATAGACGCCGTCCTGTACATACAGACGGTTGGCGCAGACGCAGGTCTGCCCGGCGTTGCGGAATTTCGACGCCAGCGCCCCTTCGACGGCTTTATCGAGGTCGGCGTCGTCAAAGACGATAAACGGCGCGTTGCCGCCGAGTTCTAACGACACTTTTTTGATGTCTTTCGCACACTGCTCCATCAGCTGGCGGCCAATTTCGGTGGAGCCGGTGAAGGAGAGCTTGCGTACCAGCGGGTTGCTGGTCAGTTCGTTGCCGACAGCCCCGGCAGAGCCGGTGACCACGTTAAATACCCCGGCGGGAATACCGGCGCGATTCGCCAGTTCGGCCAGCGCCAGCGCGGAAAACGGCGTCTGGCTCGCGGGTTTCAGAACCATGGTGCAGCCGGCGGCCAGCGCCGGGCCCGCTTTACGGGTGATCATCGCCGCCGGGAAGTTCCACGGGGTGATGGCGGCGGTAACGCCGATGGGCTGCTTGATGACGATCAGGCGCTTGTCGGCCTGATGGCCGGGAATGGTATCGCCGTAAATGCGCTTACCTTCTTCGGCGAACCACTCAATAAAGGAGGCGGCGTAGCTGATTTCGCCTTTGGCTTCCGCTAGCGGTTTCCCCTGTTCGAGGGTCATCAGACGGGCGAGATCGTCCTGGTTCTCCATCATAAGATCGAACCAGCGGCGCAGAAGCGTAGCGCGCTCTTTGGCGGTCAGGGCACGCCAGGCTGGCAGGGCGCGGTTGGCGGCTTCAATCGCTTCGCGGGTTTCGTCGGCGCCCATTTTCGGCACGCTACCCAGCTGCTGGCCGTTGGCGGGGTTGGTCACCGCAATCACGTCGCCGTTTTGCGCATCGCGCCACTGGCCATCAATTAGCGCCTGCTGGCGAAACAGAGTTGCATCTTTAAGTTGCATAATCGCTTCCTGTCTTAAGGGGTTAACGAGTAAAAGCGGCGTGTAGTGTCTCCACGCTACGTGCCGCACGCAGCGTGCGTCCGGGATTGCTCTGGCTTGCCAGCAGGGTTTGCACCTTGCTGACGATGTGCGCGCCGATCGGGATAGCCGACGTGGCCGCCGGCGACGGCGCGTTACAGGTGTGGATGGAACGCGCGGTAGTAACAAAAAGGAAATCGTCGATCAGCTTGCCCTGCGGCGATACCGCCTGTGCCCGCACGCCGGCAGGCCACGGGCGCAAATCGCTTAATGTCAGGCTCGGGCAGTATTTCTGCACCAGCCGCAGATAGCCGCTTCTGCACAGCGAATTCTTCATTTCGCCAAGCCCGGAGCGCAGGTTGTTTTGCAGTACCCGGCGAATGCCGGGCGAGGTCAGGATCTCAAGGGTATCGGTCAGCGAGATATCGCGCTTGCGATAGCCTTCGCGCTTCAGCGCCAGCACCGCGTTAGGGCCGACGGTGACGCTACCGTCGATCATGCGGGTCAGGTGGACGCCGAGGAACGGCATTGCCGGATCGGGGATCGGATAGATCAGATGATTAACGATCTGGTTGTGCTGCGGCGCCAGTTGGAAATATTCGCCGCGGAACGGGCAGATGATAAAGCCGGGATCGACGCCGATCATTTTCACCAGCCGGTCGGCCATCAGCCCGGAGCAGGTTATCAGCGTCGATGCCTCATATTCGCCGCCCTGGCGGGTGTGGACGACCACGCCGCTGGCGTGCTCTTTCAGGGCGCTAACTTCGGCATCGTAAACGATCGTTCCGCCTTTGGATTCGAAGATCTTCGCCATTGCCGCCGCTACTTCACGATAGCTGACAATGCCGCTCGAAGGAACGAAGATCCCGCCCAGTCCGCTGATGTTCGGCTCGCGTTCGCGCAGCTCGCTCGCGCTCAGCCATTCGCGTTGCAGGCCGTTAGCGGCGGTGCGATCCCACAGCGCGCGCATCCGCTCCATCTCCAGCGGCGAGGTGGCAACCAGCATCTTGCCGCAGACGTCGTAGCGAATCGCATTCTGCTCGCAAAAGGCTTTAGTGGCGCGGTTGCCGGCGAGGCAAAACTGCGCCTTGAGGCTGCCGGGAGTATAGTAAACGCCGGCGTGGATCACTCCGCTGTTGTGACCGGTCTGATGGCAGGCCGGACCGGACTCTTTTTCCAGCAGGGCAATGCGGGCATCCGGGTAAATCTCAATTAACTGCATGGCGGTCGACATGCCGATAATGCCGCCGCCGATAATCACGAAATCATACATCCGCTCAATTCCTTCGCCTGAGAATCTTTATTGATGAGTCTGGTAATGATTCGTGGAATACGCAAAGTAGCCGCGCTGGCGCATCAGTTCGCGACGTAAATCCGGATGCGGTGTAAAGCGGTCGCGACCGTGCAGCCAGAACAGGTTGTTTATCAACAGGAATTTCCCCACCGGCACCGGTACGGAAAGAATGTTTTTACTGGTTTCCAGCGCATCGGAGAGGCGGCTCAGCCAGGTGCCTTCTTCGAAATCTTTCGGCTGCACAAACTGGTCGATATAGCGCATTACCGGGCGGCCCTGCTGGTCGACGTCGAAAACCGGATGATAGACATCTTTGCTGACGTTTTTGCTCGGCGGCGCGGCCCAGCGCATCGGACGGTGGGCCAGCGGATCGCGGAAGAATTCGTCGAGATGTTCCCAGTCATCGAGATGCAGCAGCAGTGAATTGCCGCCCTGCATGTTCTGTTCATCGATCTTCATCATCAGCACGTAGTCGGTAATTTCTTCGACATAGGTACCGTCATTGTGCAGCTCCATCACGCGGTGCGGCTGACGCAGATAGCTGTCTGAGTTATCGACGTTTTTCACCACGAAGCGGGCGTAATACTGGCCGCTCATGGCATCAAAGTTGGAGCGTCCGATCAAATGCGCCACGGCGGTCGCCAGTTTGACCATCTCATCGGCCTGAGCGACGTTGTCAATGCCGATACCGTTGATCAGCAGCGCGCCCTCCGCGCGATTGAGCAGCGTCTTGATCAGCAGCGGCTGCAGCTGGTTGCCGCACAGATCGTCGAGGATCTTGCCGACCTGAAAGCGCAAGAAAGATTTGTATTCCAGCGCCTGTACCGGCCACTGTGCGACTTGTTGAAGAAATTGCGCGGTCGTTTCGGCGGTGAAGGTCAGCTCCAGCAGACGCGGCGATTGCGCAGAGGGAGCGAAGGAAAAACCGGTGTAGCTGTGGGCCAAATCATCAGCATGAGGTTTTACGGCGGTCAGTGCATTCATCAGAATCATTCCTCGGGTAGAGTCAGAGAGTCGGGGTGATGCTCATTTCGTAGCCATAAATTAAAAATATCTACATTTTTGAAAAATGCGTATGAAATAGCCATATTGTTTAATTTTTGTGATCACTAGCAACAATAAGTTAACAATATGAGTGGCGAGGACAGACGAGGTGGGAAAGGAAAAATGCCAGAAAATGAATAAGTTGAAGAGAGGACGGACAGCCCGGATAGCGGGGGAGTGGATATCCGGGGAAAAGCGGGGTTATTTCTCGACGCTGGCCACCAGGGCTTCAATGGTTTGTTCCCGCCAGAGGAGCCCCTGCAGGGCAAACCACGGCATGTTTTCCAGCCACTGAAGATGGGCTTCGGTTTCAATACCTTCGACGATCACCTGATACTGATTCGCCTGAAAATAGTGCAGCAGCGAGTCCATCAGTTGCTGGCCGTTTTTCTTTTCCAGCAGGCTCCATAACAGGTTCTTGTCGGTCTTGATAAAACGAAAGGGTTGCGCCGTCAGGGCGGCGAACCCGGCGTAACCGGCGCCAAAATCATCCAGCCAGAAGGAGTATTTGTCCGTCAGGGCGTCGATGGTCGGGGTGCGTTTCACCAGCGTGTTGGAAAATTCATTAACCTCAAAATGCAGGCAGCCGATGGTTTTCACACACTCGGCGATAAAATCATCATGTAGCATATGCAACGTCGACTCGTCGACGTTGAGCGTGACCATGACGTCGTTCTGGCGGAACCACTGCTGATGCTGCCTGACCAGCTCAATTTGTTCGAGCAGGATGCGGGCGCGCAGTGATTCCGATGCCTCACTGAAAAACCGTTCTATATCTTGCGGACTAGCAGGCTCGTGATGAGCAAACCGGGTCAAACATTCAACCGCGATCATTTTGCCTTCGCGGTTGAACATCGGCTGAAATACATAGCGTAACCCGGTCGGTTCGGTGTTGGTCAGCGGCATTTTGCTTCACTATTTAAAGGTAACGTCGATATTGGCCGTCGCATTAAAGGTGCCGATTTTGGGCTTAACGCTTAGCCATTTCAGGCTGGCCAGGAAGTTGCTTTCTACCACGCTGCCGTTAATCATGCCCAACTGCGTCGGGGTATTCATGGAAAGCCAGGTCGTCGGCGCATCGGCGCGCGAGAGCAGGATGCCAAAACCGCTATCGTTGGATGGCAGAATGGTGTTGGTGTCCTGAGTCGGCTGCTGGGTACTGAAGCTGGCCATTAAGGTCTGACCCTGGCAATCCTGGCCGGCGCCGGTCAGGTCGGCGCGGACGCTGAACGGAACTTGTTTCTCAATGGCGCCGACGACGGCATTGCGCGCCGGGATGCTGCCGAAGTTGACCGTTGAACCATTGTTCGCCGAGACGGTGATTTTCGGGTTGCAGGCGATAAAGCGAATATTACCAAGCCCGGTGACCCACGCGCGGAAGTTACTATTCGGGCGGCTGTTGAGGCCGCCAACACCGTCAACCTGGAAGATAGCGTAGCGGTTGGTGTCGTTAATCACGCCGTTTGACGGCGGCGGATTACCGGTGGCTTTAATATAAACCGAGTAGGTCACCGTGACGGTCTGCGGGGTCGCCGGAGACTGGCATGCACCGCCGGGACGGTTGCGGCGGCAGAGCGTACCTGGCCCGATATCCGTTTTCTGACCTTTTACCGGTTTAATATCGGTGCTGAGATAGGTAACGCCGACTTCCAGCGAGTTGTGGATATTATGCATCCGGGTTTCCGGATCCCAGTACAGATACGCATCTTCACCATTGGGCATGTGATCCGTATCGGTACAGGTAAAGGTGGAGGTAAACGTCGGCGAACGCCACAGCAGGGTACCCGGCTTAAGGTTAGCGGTCGAAACGTTAATCTGATCGGTGAGCGCGATGGTTTGCGATACTTCGGTACCGTTCTTCTTACAGCTCAGCGCGAAGCTGCTGGTGGAGAACAGCGCGCTTGAGAGTACCAGCAGCGTCAGCCCGGTGCGGGGTAAGAGGTTAAACTTCGACATAACTAATTGTCCTTTCATGTTATTTACAGGTCAGGGAGACGACCTGATAACCACCGGGTTGATCGGCTTGAATAGCAGGTAACTCTGGCACCGTCAGGCTGCAGGAGGCGTCGGCATCGTCGCCCCATTTCATCTGCAGGCGGTCGCCGCTCTGAACGCCGGAAACGTAGGCTTCGCCGCGGGTACCGACCACGCCGACATGTTCGCCGTTCTGGCCGAAGATATTGGCGCCAATCACCGGCACGCTGCCGTCCGCCAGTTTGGCGTGGATAAGCAGGCTCTGGCCGAGATGCGTTTCAAAGGTCACGCGGCCGATGGCGCGCTCGGTCGGCACGATATCTTTCGCCGCCAGCGGAATTTCCAGGCCGTTGCCGATATCCGAAGTACGCAGCGCGACGCGGTTGTGGCGATACGGCATCGCAGAAGTGAGCACCGCGTAGCCGAAGCGGTCAATCGCGACCCCTGGCTGGTTTTCCAGACGCACACCCTGCGCCCCTTTCGCTTTCACCACCACAAAGGTGTTCTGCAGCGGCTGCGACAGGGTGACGCCGCCGGAGTGCGCGACCACGCCGCCGGAGACGTTCAGCGAAGTCTGCTGATAGTTGTTGTTGTAGCTGTAGCCCAGATCGACGTTACCCATGCTGCCCAGATAACCCAGGTTGACCAGGCTGGTATCGCCGCCGTGCTGGGTGTGGCCGCTCTGTACGAAGTAATTCATACGGTTGTCATCAAGCAGTGTGCCGCTCATCCCGGCGCTGTAGCCGCTACCGCTCTGCTTGCTGTTAGAGGCGTTAAAGTTAACCGTGCTTTCGTGGTCCGGGCCAAAGATGTTGATTGGCACCGAGACGTTGAGGTTAACGCTGTTGTCGCTATAGCCGTAGTTACTGCGGCTGTTCTGGTAAAACACGCCGACGCTGACGCGATTCCAGGTGGTGTTGAAACCGGTCTGGATGGTGCGGTCGTATGCGGAGGTGTTCCAGTAGTTCTGACGGATAAAGGTCGCGTACAGCGAAGCGCCGGCGATGTGCTGGTTGACCGTCATCTCGACGCGCTGGCGTTTGTTGTTGTACTGCTGCGAGTCGTAGTAACGACGGCGCTGGTTTTGCGTCGCCCAATCCGGCGCGCCGGTTTTATCGTCGCTCTGATCGTAATACTGGGTGTGGTAGAAACCGTTCTGCCAGTTGTTACGTTCAGCTACCGCGTCGGAGAAGTCATAGAAGCCCGACGTCGAATAACGGTAGCCGGCGATCTGCACGTCGGTACCGAGGGTGTTGAGCGATTTGGAATAGAGGAAGCGTACGCTGGCGCCGCGTTTGTTCTCGCCGGAAGCCAGATCGGTATCAGACCATGAGGCGTCAACGGAGGCCGCCCCGTATTCGCCCATGTTTTTACCCAGCCCGACCACGCCGGAGCGATAGTGCTCGGCCATGATAATCCCGCCGTATGGCGTATAGTCGGAGCCGGCGCCGTGGGCCACGGTGCCCTGGATAAATTGCGGCTGATAATTATTGGTGCCGTCGTGGTATTTACCCGCGGTCACCTGATACTCCCAGATCCCGTCGCGCAGCATATTCGGCACGGAGGAGTAAGGCAGGGTGAAGCTATGGCGTGAGCCATCCGCCTCTATAACCGTCACGGCTAAGTCGCCGCTGAGGGTGCTTGGCGAAATATCGGTCAGCGCGAACGGTCCCGGCGGCACCACGGTGCTGTAGACGGTATAGCCGTTCTGGCGCACTTCGACGCGGGCGTTGGTATTGGCGACGCCGCGTACGACCGGCGCGTAGCCGCGACGGCTGTCCGGCAGCATTTCCGGGACGCTGGAAATCTGCGCGCCGCGGAACTGGAAGCTATCGAACACGTTATTATTGGTGTTGCTCTGGCCAATCTGAATACGGCTGCGCCACGAGGCGATGTCGGTTTCCGCCCAGGTGGAAATCGGGTTCCACTGCTCTTTTTGCCCGGTCTGTTTTGACAGGGAAGAGTTGTTGCGAAAACGCCACGCGCCGACGTTAAGGCCGTTATTGAGGGTCAGGAAGTAGTAGTCGCTGTCCTGTTTGCTGCTGCCGCTGGAGAAACGGGAGTGGCTGCCGCTGAAAGCGTAGTTAACGAAACCGGCGTTGATGCCGTCGTCATAGACCAGCGGCGAAATCTCGCCCTGTGGTCGCGCTTCGAGTTCGGTTTGCGGTACGGAAATGTTCAGCTCCTGCAGCGCGGCGTTCCAGCTCACGCTACTGCCTGGAATATTTTTTACCAGATCGTAGCAGGCGCTGCTGCCGGCGGTGTCCGGTACCAGAACGCCGTATGAACGGTAACTGTCGGCATCTAAACAGAAATAACCCGGGGTGTTAAGCGTATCTTTTTTAAATTCGATTTCCCGGTGATCGACGCGATTTTTATTCAGGTAAATATCGAAGGCATATTTACCCGGTAAAATATCGTCGCCGGTAGAGAGGTTTTGCACCAGCGAGGCGTTATTCGCCCCGCGGATGAAAGAGGTATTGAATTGCTCTTCGGCATTGACAAATGGTGTCGCCAGTAATGACATTGTCGAGGCGTAAACAGCAAAGCGAACGTGCTGCGCCAGACATCCAGGGATCGTCCTTATTTTATTATGGCTAGCCATTGTATTGCTCTCTTAACTGAATGCGGATATCTTTAATTTCCGTATGTCCGCCAAAATCATTGATAAAAGTGAATGACATCTGATCCGCTGCCGCCGCGCCGGCTGGCAATTTGATGTTCAGAGAGTCCATGGGTTTAACCATGTCAGCATTCACTTTCCAGGTCTTCGCGCCGCTCTTCAGCGTCAGTACGCCGAAAGTCACGTGCAGCGGACCTTTGTTAGTCACGACCAGATCGTTACCTTGCTTACGCCAGGTCAGGGCCTGCGCTTCCTTTTGCAAGGTGGTTTTCAGCGTGGTAGGGCGGTAGAACAGCTTCACGCGGGTACGGATCGCAATCTGCAGTACGTTTTCTTGTTTCGCCGAAGGCGGAATTTCCTGCACGTTAATCCAGTACACGGTTTCGCGGTCGGTCGGTAATCCGCTGCCGGAATAAACAAAGCGCAAAATAGCGTCTTTATTGCCCGCCAGTTTTAAAATCGGCGGAATAGCCTGCATCGGTAAATTGGTTGGCGTTGCGGTGGCGTCACCGGTATCAAGCCAGGTCTGAACCATCCATGTTTCATCGGTATCATTGTGAATGGATAACGCCGCAGATTTTTCCCCGCCGTTATAAATAACCCGAGTCTGATCGACCTGAATACCCGCAAAAGTATCCAGCGAGACAAATAACAATAAAGCGGTTAATAACTTTTTCATTTCACGTTCCAAATAATGGTACCGGCCATCCATGGCCAAAAACATTTATCCGTAATTATTTGTACTCGATGGTAAAGGTGGCGTTTGCGTTAGCAGAGCCAGCTTCCACGGTTTTCAGGAAAGATTTGTAGCGAGCTTTCAGATTGAATACCGCAGTGCCGCTGTTGTCGTCAGACGCTGCAACGTTAACCCACGGGGAGTTGTCGTCTGCGCTCTGGTTGATCGGGACGATTTTTTCGTCGTTGGTCAGGATTTCGATACCTACGCCTTTCGCGTTATCAACGGACAGCAGGTTCGGGTTACCAGCAACGGTCGCACCGTCGAAGCGCAGGGAGTAATCACCGGCTTCACATTTTTCCAGGTTGATGGTGAACGCTTTAGAAGCGGTAACATCGCCAACAGCGTTGAACGCGGTAGTCGGGTATTTACCGATGAAAACGTCTTTGTTCTGGTCGGTAGAAGTCACAGTACAGGTTGACTGGATGATTTCACCGGTGAAGTTGACCTTGCCGTTAACTGCGTAAGCACTGGTGGCGGACGCGGACAGGATCAGTGCTACAACAGGCAGTAATTTCTTATTCATTTTAACTCCATGTACTTAAGGGGATAACCATAGTGGTAATCAAACACGGCAAGCGAATACCGTGCAGATGGGTATCCAGATAACCTATGTTGGCGTGTTGATCGCGATGAAATATACAGCAACAGTTTTCGCGTTTTGATTGCTTCGGTGACTTAATTACAGAGAATTAATAGACATAAACGATGCACTTGATCGGACTTATCTGATATTGGCAACCATAATAATTTTATGGTCAGCGGGTGGCTGGAGAGGATGTCATGGGGACGGGTAATTAATTAAAATGTTGTTTTTAAAGTTTTTTATTGTTTTTGTTTATCAGGGGGAAAACGTTTCTGCGCAGGCAAGGGCAAATTAAAAACGCTGCATAATCCAGCGCTATGCATAATGTGTAAGCGTTATTTCCAAATGTTTCCTATTTCCTTCGGGAGCTCTTCTGATGGCGCATTACTCCGCCGAATTAACCCCCTTTTAAGGCCTCCGCCAGCCAGCGGGAAAAATGCAACATTGCCGGCGTTTCCGGACGCGATTGCAAACGTGTCAGCCAGTAGTTGCCGAGATCGATATGAATCTTAAACGGCTGCACAATGCGTTTTTCTTCCAGCAGATGGCTGAACATTTTTACCGGGGCAATAGCCACGCCTAAGCCTGCCTGCGCCGCTTCCAGCATGGTCACGGATGAGTCGAAGACAATAACCCGATGGGTTGGCGAAGGCGGCAATTCTCCCGCTGCCTGCATCCACGCCGACCATTCGTCTCGGCGATAAGAACGCAGCAGCGTGAACTGCAAAATATCCTTCGGTGTATTTAGCCGGGCAGCTAACGACGGGGCGCACAGAGCGGAGAGTGGGGCGGCGCACAGATACTGCGCGGCGGTATCATGCCAGGCGCCGCCGCCAAAGCGAATCACATAATCCAGCCCCTCGGCGGCGGGGTCGACGCGATTATTATGGGTGGATATCTGCAAATCGATATGCGGACACTCGCGCCAGAAGGCTGGCAGCAGCGGGAACAGCACACCCGTGGCGAAAGTGCCGACTACGCCGATCTTGAGCTTCTCCTGCGCCTGGTGACCGGTGAAACGGTCTAGCATCCCGGCAATCCTTTCAAACGACTCATTGAGTACCGGTAACAGGCCTTCTCCTTCGGTGGTGAGCTTGAGGCCGCGCGACACGCGAACGAACAGCTGACAGTTAAGATGTTCCTCCAGCGTCTTCACATGCTGGCTGATGGCGGAGTGGGTGACGTTGAGCTCAATCGCCGCGCGGGTAAAACTGAGATGCCGGGCGGCCGCTTCAAAGGCCCGTAGTGAATTGAGAGGAAGATAGCTGCGTGTCATAACATTATCCGTTAGAAAAATTAAAGCCTGCTGCTAAATTTAACAGTTTGTCAGCGCAGTGCAAAACACCGACACTGAGCGCGTCTGAAGGGCCCGGACGAGAGTGGATATTGAGCGAGAACCGATAATGGAAAAATACTTCATGATGAAAACATCCCTTACAGGCGTACTGCTGCTGGGCGCCTCATTTTCGACTTTTGCCGCGCCGCAAACGGCGGAACAGCTGCGCGAACTGGTCAATCAGACCATCACCCCGTTAATGAAAGAACAGGCGATACCGGGCATGGCGGTGGCGGTGATCTATCACGGCAAACCCTACTATTTCAGCTGGGGCCAGGCCGATGTTGCCGGGCAGCGTCCGGTGACGCGACAGACGTTGTTTGAGCTGGGCTCTGTTAGTAAGACTTTCACCGGCGTGCTGGGCGGCGATGCGGTGGCGCGCGGTGAAATTAAGCTCAGCGATCCGGCGCAGAAGTACTGGCCGCAGCTCACCGGCCAGCAGTGGCAGGGGATCACGCTGCTGCATCTCGCCACTTATACCGCAGGCGGTCTGCCGCTGCAGGTTCCGGACGAGGTGACGGATGAAGCGGCATTACTGCGTTACTATCAGAATTGGCAACCGCAGTGGGCGCCGGGTAGTAAACGGCTGTACGCCAATGCCAGCATTGGCCTGTTCGGCGCGCTGGCGGTGAAACCTTCCGGCATGAGCTTTGAACAGGCGATGAGCCAGCGGGTATTGCAGCCGTTAAAACTGAGCCACACCTGGATTAACGTACCGCCCGCCCAGAGCAAGGACTACGCCTGGGGTTATCGTGACGGTAAAGCGGTACATGTTTCGCCGGGGCAGCTGGACGCTGAGGCTTACGGCGTGAAGTCGAGCATTGAGGATATGGCGCACTGGGTGCTGGCGAATATGAACAGCGAGGCGGTGCAGGATAAAAATCTGCGGCAGGGGATCCAGCTGGCGCAGTCGCGCTACTGGCGGGCTGGGGAGATGTATCAGGGGCTCGGCTGGGAGATGCTGAACTGGCCGGTGCCGGCCGAGGTGCTGATTAACGGCAGCGATAATAAGGTAGCGCTTGCCGCGACGCCGGTAACGGCGGTCAATCCGCCCGCGCCGCCGGTGAAAGCCTCCTGGGTACATAAAACCGGCTCCACCGGCGGTTTCGGCAGCTACGTGGCTTTTATCCCGCAACAGGATCTCGGCATCGTGATGCTGGCGAATAAAAGCTACCCCAACCCGGAGCGGGTGAAGGCGGCGTATCATATTCTTGAGGCGCTGCAGTAAGGATGTTTGTGCTGCGCTTAGCGGGGCCAAGGTGGCGCTAACTGAGGAAAACCCCGGTGGCGCTTACGCTTACCGGGGCTACGGGTTGGCACTAGCTGGGAAAACCCCGGTCGTGCTTACGCTTACCGGGGCTACGGGTTGGCACTAGCTGGGAAAACCCCGGTCGCGCTTACGCTTACCGGGGCTACAGGTTGGCACTAACCGGTAGCCCGGATAAGGCGCAGCGCGCCGCTATCCGGGACAGGGCCACTTTATTTTCAAACAACTAACGATACAGCCATCTCCCAGCCTGTGCTGACGCAATGAGCATCGCGAGTGTTAACGGCTCCGGTTTGCGCGGAAAAATGCGTTTGGATTTCGGTAATAGGAAATTAGGGAGGAAACCCTGTTCGGGAGGCCAATAATTAAATAAATCAAATGCATCTTGCTTTACATTAAACTGACGGAAATACGATTGCATGATGTCATCGCCACTTTCTCTGGCCCAGGGATAATCGCCCATATTGAGTGATAAATCCGCATTCACCTGCTGCTTTTTGCCGGTAAGTGTCGGCTTGTTCCATTGTGTTTCATACCATGCCAGAACGGCTGCTGCGATATTGTCTTGATCTACCGTAATTTATCGTCACCTCTGGCAATGGCGTTGTATCTAGTGGTTGCTTTTATTGATACATAAATTACAACCCCTGTCAGGTAAATAATCCCGAGGATGGGTATCGATAAAAATTTCTTTTCTCATCTATTTTTATTTGTTCAGCTAATATTCCCTGGTGAAGTTAGCACATGATGATTTAAAGCGAACTGCTACTTGCGAATAGACGCAATCTGCTGAAAACTATCAGCGAGATGGTGAACCACAGGGAACGGCAATGGCTGGACGTATTGACTATCAGATTGAAAAATTTCAGTTCATCGAGCGCAACGAATCCCCACGTATTACCCGCCAGTGGGCGGAAGTTATTGCTGAATGTCAGCAGGAAAAGGCGAACAGTGAAACGCGTTTGCGTACTGCATTGCTGAATGTCGACTACGCCACCAGCTTCGAACTGCCGTTTCGTTTATTGCTTATTCGCGCCCCGCAGCTGGTGGATCGCTTACGCCATGCGCTGGCGCTGAATCAAAAGAACGTGGTGATTAATGGTAAGAAGCGCGGCTGCGTTTACAGCCTGAAAGCCGATCTCAGCGCCGTTCCGGATGAGTTTCGTTATCGCTTTGTGAGCCGGATTATTCGCAGCGGGCCGGATGCGGTTTCCGCCGCGCCCTATCAGCAGCTGGCAAAAGAGATAAAGGCGCCGCGCGAGCGGTTACGTTTGGCGCTGGAAAGTGGCCTGCAGGTCAATGCGCTGGATGGGCTGTTCTGGTTTGGTATCCAGCGTATCGCCGCGGATATTTCGGCGCTGCGTTCTGCGGGAATGGCGATTACGACTGCGGAAGTGGAGGTGGCGGATAGCCTGACCAGAACGACGCGAATGATAGCGGCGTATCAGGTGGGGTGATCTTACCCACGTAATATGGACACGGTGCTAAGCGAGCTTCTGATTTTCAAATTGTTCCGGGCTAAGTCCGCCACAGGCACTGTGACGACGCCACCGATTGTAATCGCACTCGATATAATTGAACACCATCGTTCGCATCATTTCCCGACTGATAAAGCGCTCGGCGAAGATCTGGAGGTCATTAGTAAGATGTTGGGGCATCGCTCCACCGAACACACACGCGCCTACTTGGGGATCACACAGGCCAAAGTAGACGCACTACGAACGAAGTATTCAACGGGCATTAAGAGAGGGACACGCGCTTGGGCATTCTTATTCGTACAACCATCTTCCGGCTTTAGCTGATTCGATCAGCATACCAACATTGAAATCTGGTACAGGAACAGGCTCTGTTTTCTTAAATGGATTCCATGAAACAGGCTGATCAGGATAGTAAGTTTCTATTTTAAAGTTTCCCCGTTCAACCTTGAACGCATCGAAAAACTTATCCATTAACTCACCAGCTTCAAGCTCATCAAGACTCAAATCAGTATCAAGATCCGTTTCAGGTGTTAGCTCTACTTTCTTGAACTTGAATAGGTACGTGCCAGCGTAAGGCCGTACAAGTTCATAAACGCGCTGCTCAACATTGTTTACCATAACTTATCGTTACCCCGCGCTATAGCGTTGTAGTCTCGGATAGTGCGATAGGTGATTTGAGAGATATCAGAAGCTAAGATAACCCACCCCACGACAGGAATAGCCCTGCCCGTAAATGTTCCAATGTTAGCTACCGCCCTGATTCTGATTGTAGAAGGTGGATAACCACCAATAACGGAAGGTAGTTTGATACCGAAAGGGAACTGCGCTTTTTTGAACACTTTTCGCGAGGCTTTAGACGCATATGATGTTCCCTTTTCAGCACCGTTTGGTTTTGCCCTTGTAGGGAGAGTATTACGCCCAGATACAATGGCAACTACAGCACCGAAATCAACAAGACCTAAACCAAGTTGATCAACAACATTTTCACAGAAGACCATGAAAAATAGCTCGGAGGCGGTGAGGTTTGAACGCCCCGCATAGAAGTATGTTCCGTTAAGTTCCTCGACTGTATCCACGTCCAAATCCTTTTGACTCTGAATGTATTGCAATCATAACGGCTGCTTTTCATACAGTCACCTCTAAAACATGTTGTTAGCCGCTCGTGCCAGCTTGATTTCCTCTCGCTTTCAAGCCAGGCTTTCCCCTCTGGTGCTGCCCGGAATTTACGAGCGTGAATCTTACGGTTGTTGCGCTTCGTAGCTGCTTTTTGGTTAGCTTTTGACATGATATCTCCTCCGCTGAATCTGCCAGCGCGCAACGTACAGCAGAGAGACAGTACAACGAAAGTTACAATGGTGCAGATAATAGATGACCATTACGTGCCGTGTTGGGCACATAAGAAAAGGCGGCGCGTAGCGTTTCCGCAGGTTGAATCCCTTCGCAGGGAGGATAAAGCCTTAGCATGTTCTCTTATCAGGTGATCGTTATACTCCGGTGATCGAAACCGTGGCAGAGCCGGATTCTTTCCCGATCCGGTTAGTCTTCCCAACATTACGCCTGTTTATTCTCTGCAACGTCATCTCGACGTGTTGCATCCTTGAGCGCCGCACGAAGCGTGGAACTTTGCTAAGGGTTTTGGTATGAGGATTAGAGACGCTGGCGACGTCTTCTGGCTTCAAAGTGAATCTGTACAGGGTTGAGCCTGGTGACTACCTGCCCATATGTTGTACGATACCAAAGCCAGTACAACACACAGGCGTTTGGATGTGATTTTAGAAGATACAATTTCTTGGGTATTTTAACCTAAGTCATTGAATTTCTTAGAGAGTGCCGATAATAGGAGTCGAACCTACGACCTTCGCATTACGAATGCGCTGCTCTACCAACTGAGCTATATCGGCCCTGAAAGGACGCGTTCACCAACGTGAAGCACGGGGTAGAAGGTTAAAACTAAGTGGGTGATGCGTCAATGCCCTTTCGAATCAAACGGCTACTTTTGCATCACCCGCTTAGCGTTAAGCACGAATGGTATCGTCGCCGAAACCAATCCACTTATAGGTAGTCAGCGCTTCCAGCCCCATCGGCCCGCGGGCGTGCAGCTTCTGGGTGCTGACCGCCACCTCCGCGCCGAGGCCGAACTGGCCGCCGTCGGTGAAGCGAGTAGAAGCGTTAACGTATACCGCCGACGAATCCACTTCATTAATAAAGCGATTCGCATGGCGCAGGGTACGCGTCAGAATAGCATCGGAATGCTGGGTGCCGTGCGCGCGAATATGGGCAATCGCCTCATCGAGGTCGGCGACAACTTTGACGTTCAGATCCAGCGACAAATACTCATCGTCGTACTGCTCCGCTTTCACCGGCTCCACCTTCGCCGGACCGTTCTGCAGAAGGGGCAGGGCGGCCGGGTCGGCGTGCAGCGTCACGCCGCTCTCCGCCATCTGTTTGCTCAGCGCAGGCAGGAAGGTATCGGCGATATTACGGTGTACCAGCAGCGTCTCGGCGGTATTGCAGGTGCTCGGGCGTTGGGTCTTGGCGTTAACGATGATCTTCAACGCCGGTGCGATCTCTGCCGAATCGTCGACGAAAATATGACACACGCCGATACCGCCGGTGATCACCGGGATCGTGGATTGTTCGCGGCACAGCTTATGCAGGCCTGCGCCGCCGCGCGGGATCAGCATATCGATGTATTTATCCATCTTCAGCATTTCGCCGACCAGCGCGCGATCCGGGCTCTCGATTGCCTGCACCGCGGCAGCCGGCAGGCCGCACTCCTGCAGCGCCTGCTGAATCACTTTCACCGTCGCGGCGTTGGTGCGCCAGGTCTCTTTACCGCCGCGCAGAATAGCCGCGTTGCCGGTCTTCAGGCACAGAGAGGCGACATCGACGGTCACGTTCGGCCGCGCTTCATAAATCACGCCGATCACTCCCAGCGGTACGCGGCGACGTTCGATACGCAGGCCGCTATCCAGCAGACCACCGTCAATCACCTGGCCGACCGGATCCGCCAGGCTACACACCTGACGCACGTCATCGGCGATGCTGCGCAGGCGCGCCGGCGTCAGCGCCAGGCGATCGAGCATCGCGTCGCTCAGGCCATTGGCGCGGGCGTCGCTGAGATCTTCGGCGTTGGCGCGCAGGATCTCTTCGGTCTGCGCTTCCAGATAATCAGCAATCTTGTTGAGAACCTGATTTTTCTCGCGGCTGGAAAGCAGCGCGAGTTGGTAAGAGGCCGCTTTGGCCGCAATGCCCATTTGTTCCAGCATTTTCAGCTCCTTAACGGGTAATCATATCGTCGCGATGGACGGCCACCGGGCCGTATTCATAGCCGAGGATGGCATCGATTTGCTGCGAGTGCTGCCCGGCGATCAGGCGCAGGGCGTCGCTGTTATAGCGGCTTACGCCGTGAGCGATATCGCGCCCTTCGCTACTGCGGATTCGGATAACTTCGCCGCGGGAGAAATTCCCGCTGACGGTTTTGATGCCTTTTGGCAGCAATGAGCTTCCTCTTTCCAGAATAGCCTGGGTCGCCCCGGCATCGACGGTGATTTCACCGGCCGGCGGCGCGCCGAAGATCCAGCGTTTGCGGTTCTCCAGCGGTGATTCCTGAGCGTGGAAACAGGTGCCCACCGGCAGGCCTTCCATCGCGTGGCCGATAACGTCCGGGCGGTTGCCGGCGGCGATAATGGTATCGATGCCCGCGCGACAGGCGACGTCCGCAGCCTGCAGTTTGGTGCCCATGCCGCCTGTGCCGAGGCCGGAAACGCTATCGCCTGCGATGGCGCGCAGCGCGTCATCGATGCCGTAGACATCTTTAATAAGCTCGGCCTGCGGATTGCTGCGCGGGTCGGCGGTAAAGAGTCCCGGCTGATCGGTCAACAGCAGCAGTTTATCGGCGCCGGCGAGAATGGCCGCCAGGGCGGAAAGATTATCGTTGTCGCCGACTTTGATTTCAGCGGTGGCGACGGCGTCATTTTCATTAATGACCGGCACAATATTGTTATCCAGCAGCGCGCGCAGGGTATCGCGGGCGTTGAGGAACCGCTCGCGATCTTCCATATCGGCACGGGTCAGCAGCATCTGGCCGACATGAATGCCGTAAATAGAGAAAAGCTGTTCCCACAGTTGGATAAGACGGCTTTGGCCGACTGCCGCCAACAGCTGTTTTGAGGCAATGGTGGCGGGCAGTTCAGGGTAGCCGAGGTGTTCACGTCCGGCGGCGATGGCCCCGGAAGTCACAATCACAATGCGGTGCCCCATGGCATGCAGCTGCGCGCACTGGCGCACTAACTCAACGATATGGGCGCGGTTCAGGCGTCGGGATCCGCCCGTTAAAACACTGGTGCCCAGTTTTACCACCAGCGTCTGGCTATCACTCATGATTTTCTGCCGTTCAAAAGGAATATCGAGATCGAGCTGATGTTGTAACAGGAGTCAGGCCGCTTGCCAACTGCTGGCGTATTGGTCAAGCCATTTTATTGCGCGGATCGGGCATTCTGCGCAGGCAAGGTGACATATTTATGACGGAAATATTTAAACATTCTTTTTTATAAAAAGTTCCATTTCGTCATAAATATTTAACACTACAGCGTTAAAAAACCTCCAGTTTTTGACGGGGCCTTCGCCCGGAATTGATAAGCGCGTGTAAATAAATCACCAGGACCACATAATGAAAAAGCGTTCACTGGCATTAATGATGATGGGTTTTGTTGCTTCTTCGGCTTCACAGGCAGCGGAAGTATACAATAAAGACGGCAATAAACTGGACGTGTACGGCAAAGTGAAAGCCATGCACTACTTCAGCGATTATGACAGCAAGGATGGCGACCAGACCTACGTTCGCTTCGGTATCAAAGGCGAAACGCAGATCAACGATCAACTGACCGGTTATGGCCGCTGGGAATCCGAATTCTCCGGCAATAAAACCGAAAGCGATTCCTCGCAGAAAACCCGTCTGGCGTTTGCCGGCGTGAAGTTAAAAGAGTTTGGATCATTTGACTATGGTCGTAACCTCGGCGCGCTGTACGACGTTGAAGCCTGGACCGATATGTTCCCGGAGTTCGGCGGCGACTCCTCCGCGCAGACCGATAACTTCATGACCAAACGCGCCAGCGGCCTGGCGACCTACCGCAACACTGATTTCTTCGGCCTGGTGGATGGTCTGAATATGACCCTGCAATATCAGGGCAAAAACGAAGGCCGTGAAGCGAAAAAACAGAATGGCGACGGCTTCGGCACCTCATTAAGCTATGATTTCGGCGGCAGTGATTTCGCCGTCAGCGCGGCTTATACCAGTTCTGACCGTACCAACGATCAGAACCTGCTGGCGCGCGGCCAGGGCTCCAAAGCGGAAGCCTGGGCTACCGGCCTGAAGTACGACGCCAACAATATCTACCTGGCGACAATGTACTCTGAGACCCGCAAAATGACCCCGATCAGCGGTGGTTTTGCTAATAAAGCGCAGAACTTTGAAGCGGTCGCCCAGTATCAGTTCGATTTCGGTCTGCGTCCGTCTCTGGGCTATGTACTGTCGAAAGGCAAAGATATTGAAGGTGTCGGCAGCGAAGATCTGGTCAATTATATTGACGTCGGCCTGACCTACTACTTCAACAAAAACATGAACGCCTTTGTGGATTACAAAATTAACCAGCTGAAGAGCGATAATAAGCTCGGTATTAACGATGACGACATCGTCGCGCTGGGGATGACCTATCAGTTCTGATAAAACTGAGCGTAATAAAAATATAACCGCGGCCCTGAACGCCGCGGTTTTTATTTGTCAGGATTAGCGGTTTTTCGCCAGATGCAGATCGTCGTTATTCATGGTGATCTGCGCGTTATATTCCTTCGGCAAGCGCCGCGCCTGATAAAAGACGCGGTTCCAGTACGGATTATCCAGAGACGAACGCATGACGCCCTGGCTGGCGGAGGCGTGCAGGAAGTTGTGGTCAGTATCGTAGAAACCGACGTGCATACCGCCGTGAATGCGGAAGAAGACTAAATCGCCAGGTCGCAGCTGCTGCTTGCTAACCCGCACGCCCATATGCAGAAGATCGCCGGTGGTCACGCGGTCCATTGGCAGATTGAAGCGGTCCTTCAGCGTACGCCAGACAAAGCCGGAACAGTCGACGCCGCTCTGGTCGGTGCCGCCCCATTCATAAGGGGTGCCGTCCCAGGTGTGCATCTGATCGTGCAGGGCGGCCAGCACCGGTATCAGATCGTCGGAGCCGCTGTCGATCGGCTCATAATGATGCTGCGCCACCGCCTTGGGCGGTTTTTTTGGGGAAGATGAACATCCTGCCAAAATCAATAAAGGAACAAGTAATAAAGCGTGGGTGAGTTTGGGCTTCATGTCGTTATTTTCATGTTAGGGATCGACCGTCGCCATTTATAGCGTATTCAGGGAAACGTCAGAATGATGAAACGCAAAATTTACGAAAACTTACGTACCGCAGGCATAAATTCGCCGGTACCGTAATAAGCACATTTTTCAGATAGTAAACGCGGTGATTTTATTTATTAATAAATGTTTACTATCTAAATCAAAATATAACAGGCCAGAATCAGGATGTTCTTATTTATCTGACGTGAGAGACAGGCGTACCTCCTTTAAGATGGCGGATAAAAGAGGCTGGCGCATAGCCCATCGCTTTGCGGAACATGGCGGTAAACGCCGCCGGATGCTCATAGCCAAGGCTTAACGCCACGTCGGTAATGCTTCGTCCTTCGCGCAGGGCGGTGAGAGCGTACATCAGGCAGGCTTTATGACGCCAGTCGCGAAACGCCATCCCGGTCTCCTGCAAAAAGCGGCGGTTGAAGGTACGCAGGCTTTGACTCATCTTTTGAGCCCACAGCTCCGGCGTGCTGTGAATCTCCGGCTGGCGGAGAAACGTGCTGCATAGTTCAGCCAGCCGCGGATGTTGCGGTAGCGGCGTAAACATCGGCAGCGGCGGGGCGGCCTGCAGTTCAAACAGTAATAGGGCGATAAGCGCCGCATCATGTCCACTCTCTTCATACAACAGCGGCAACTGGCAGGCGGCCAATAGCAGTTGATGTAGCAGCGGCGAAACCTGCAATACTTCGCAGCGTACCCCGGCGCGCGGCGCGTCCTGCGGTTCGATATACAGGCTATGGGTGCTCACGCCCGGCATCCAGACGCGATGCGGTTTGTTAGCGGGTATCCATACGCCGCTGAACGGCGGCACCAGCCACTGACCGTCATCGGTTTCGACTTTCATCAAGCCATTCACGGCATAGAGAAACTGCGCTCGCCGGTGATGATGGCGCGGTAAAAGGGTGTCAGGCGGATAATCGCTACCCAGGCCTAATACCCGGCGCGGCAGATGATCGACATCATTAATCGCGATATTGCGCATGCGTACTCTCCTGGCTGAAAATCGTAATATATTGGCTTTTAATCGTAAGTCAGCCATTCCGCTATTCTATATCGTTACCTCCCTGAATGGAGGAACGGTAGATGATATTTGGGCTTTTTGTTTGCGGACTGTTGTCCGGGGTAACCACCTGGCTGTTTGGCTTCGGCGGCGGCTTTGTTACCGTGCCGCTGCTTTACCTGTTGCTGAGCCATCAGGGCGCAGTAGGCGGTCAGGCGATGCAAATAGCGGTAGCGACGTCGGCGCTGGTGATGCTGTGCACGTCGCTGTTGGCAAGCGGCCGCCACCTGCGCGCCGGAACGGTTCACTGGCGCTCCCTGCTGCCGATACTTGGCGGCATCGCCATCGGCGGTATTGCCGGCGCGGCGCTGGCGCTGAAGGTCAACGGCGAGTGGATCCGCTGGCTGTTCATTTTGTACCTGGCGGTGACCATTGTGGATTGCTACGCTCGCCCCGGCTTTATGGCGCCGTCGACGGCTTGCGCACCGTCGAGTGCAGGGTGCGAGACTATCCTTGGCGGCGGGATTGGCCTGATTGCCGCCTTCCTTGGCGTTGGCGGCAGCGTGATGACCGTACCGCTGATGCGCCGGCGTGGCGCGACGATGGCGCAGGCCGCGGCAATGGCCAACCTACTGACGCTGCCGCTGGCGGCGACCGCCAGCCTGACGTGGCTGCTGATGGCGCCGATGGCGGCGCTGCCCTCCGGTTTCATCGGTAATATCTGGTGGCTGGCGGCCGGGCTGCTGGTGGCCGGGAGCTGGTTGGGATTGCGGGGCGCATCGCGCTGGCTGGCAAAACTCCCCGATCGCTGGCACGTGCGGATCTACCCGCTACTATTGCTACTGGTGCTGCTGGCGATGTGCTTTGGCGGGGTGGGCTGAAAGCGCTGGCGGATCATGCTCCTGTCATCTTCTTTATACATGCTCTCGCAGGCTTATATTACTGATTATGGAAAATGACCGATGTCTAATGCTGTGACGATTTTCGATCTGGATAACACCCTGATTAAAGGGGACAGTAGTACGCTGTGGAGCCAGTTTATGGTGCGCGAAGGCTGGGTGAGCGATCCGGAATATCTGGCGCGCGAGGCGCAGCTGATGGCGGATTACGACCGCGGGGAAATGAATATCGCCGATTATGTTGCGCTGATTCAGGCGCCGCTGATCGGCATCCCGCAGGCGCAGGTGGATACGCTGGTGGCGCGGTTTGTGCGCGAAAAGGTGTTGCCGCGGGTCTACCCGCAGGCATGGGACGTTATTCGTACCTTACAGGCGCGAGGGGAGAAAATGTTGGTGATCTCCGCCTCGGTAACGCTGCTGGTGCAGGCGATAGCCGCCGAGCTGGGGATTGAACAGGCGTTGGGTATTGATGTTGAAATGGCGGATGGCGGCTACAGCGGTGTGATTGCCGGTACTCCGAGCTATCAGCAGGGCAAAGTGACGCGCCTGGCACAGTGGCGGGAGGCGCATCCTGACTATACTGGCGAAGTCACTTTTTATACCGATTCGATAAACGACCTGCCCCTGTGCCTGCATGCGGATCGCGTGCGGTTGGTCAACCCGTGTCCGCAGCTGCAGGCAGCCAACGCCCGGTACGGCTGGTCAGTGCTGGCGTGGCGGATCGAATAACGAGACGTTTTCCCTGATTGGTAGCCCCGGTAAGCGTAGCGCCACCGGGGAGAGGGGGTTATTGCGGACTTTGATACAACGGCACTACGCTGCCGCCGATGTAACGGCGGCGCAGCCAGGCGGAGAGGGTGTCCATCACCATGACCACCGCGACCAGCAACAGGGTAATAAACATCACCACATCCCAGTTCCACAAACGCATATTTTCCGCGTAAATGAGGCCAATCCCCCCCGCGCCGACAAAACCTAACACCGCGGCGGAACGGGTGTTGGATTCAATCTGATATAAACTCAGCGCCAGGAAAGTCGGGAACGACTGGGTGAAAATGCCGAAGCGGTGTTTCTGCAGACCATTAGCGCCGACGGCGGTGAGGCCGCGGCCCGGCGAACGGTCTACCGCCTCGTGGCCTTCAGCATACAGGCGGCCCAGCAGGCCGGTATCCTGCATAATAATCGCCAGTACCCCCGCCAGCGGCCCGAGCCCTACGGCGCGCACGAAAATCAGACCCCAGATAGCCATATCGATACCGCGCAGCATGTCAAACAAGCGGCGCATCAACACGGCGATAATGCCGGGAATCACGCCGCGCATAATATTGCGCGCCGCCAGGAATGACAGCAACAGCGCGATGACCGTCGCGGTAATCGTCCCGGCGAAGACGATGGCAAGCGTAATGGCGATTTGCGTGAAGTAATAGGCAAACGGCCAGTTCCAGAAGTCGTGCCAGACAAACATCCGCAGCAGATAGCGCCCCATCTGCTGTAGTCCGGTAGCCAGTTGTTCGCTACTGATACCGAACTGCATAAAGAACCAGACGTAATAAAGTACGCTCGCCAGCGCCAGCAGGCCGACATAGCGCAGGTATCGCCCCTGGGTCTTATACAGCGCCTGATGCTGGCGGCGGCTGGCGGCGATATCCGGTTGATGTTGCCATTGGCTCATTTTTTCCCCTCCAGAACCCACTGGCGCAGGCGGCCGGAAAGCATATCCAGCAGCGACACCACAATAATGATCAGCAGCAGCGTCATGCTGACCTGATCGTAACGATCGAGCTTAATGTTGGTCATCAGCTCCTGGCCGATCCCGCCGGCCCCTACCAGGCCAAGAATGGTGGATGAGCGGAAGTTGATCTCAAGGCGCATAAAACCGTAGGAGAGAAAAATCGGTTTCACCTGCGGCCACAGGGCAAAGCGCACCTTCTGCAGCGCCGATGCCCCGCAGGCCGCCAGCCCGCGCACCGGTTTATCCTGCGCGCTTTCCACCGCTTCGTAGAACAGTTTGGTCAGGCTGCCGACCGTATGCAGCATCAGCGCCAGAAAGCCGGGGATCGCGCCGATACCGAACGCCATGACGAAAATGACCGCCCAGGCCAGCTCAGGCATGGTGCGTAAAAAGACCACCAGCACGCGAACGGCGAAGCGTAGCGGCGCGGGTGACCAGGCATTATTGGCGGCGAGGAAAGCCAGTATTGTCGCTACCGCGACCGCCACCAGCGTGGAGGCCAGCGCCAGCTGCAGCGTCTCCCAAATCAGCGGTAGCTGAATCGGCAGGCGATAGCCCCAGTACGCCAGCGAGCCTTTGGTATGTGAATCGGCTAACAGAACGCCCGGATGCAGCGTCGGCAGCGTCTCGAACATATAGTCGAGAAAGTTTGGCAACGAGCGCCAGATAGTGGGCAGATTGAACTCGGCGGCGTGCCCGGCGGCAAAGTAGAGCGCCAGCAGCACCAACGACCAGCCGAAGGTATCGCGCTTTTGCCGTGTCCTGACCTGCTGGTAATAACGTTCAAATTCGGTATGGGTATTATTCATGCGGCGAAAAGGTCTTTAACGTAGCGCCGCCGTCCGCATTGCGTCGCGGACGGCGGCATCGGTGCGGGATTAACGCGCGCTAACCAGCTCGCGTTTCATATCGATGATCTGCTGGAAATCGGCCACGCTGCCCGGGCCGATGTGCTGAGTACCGCCCATCGCTTTCACGAAACAGGCGTGATCGTCGGTATCCAGTTTTTTAAGCGCGGTGACGACTTTGGCTTTGAAGTCCGCTGGCAGCGCATTGCTCACGAGGATCGGGCCGTTCGGGATCAGCGGCGATTGCCAGATAATCCGGATTTGCTTCATCAGATCCGGATGATCCATGCGAATCAGGCGATTGAAAGCGCCCACGCTGTAGCCGCTGTTGTAGTCGCCGACCATCGAGGTCCAGGTGACCGCGCCGGCAAACTGGCCGTTCAGCACGCCGAGAATGTCCTGTTCGTGGCCGCCGGAGAAGGTCACGCTGGAGAAGAAGTTATTGTATTTGTTATCCGCGTCGCCGCCGAATTTCTGTTTAAAGGCGTGGTTTGGAATTAAATAACCGGAAGTGGAATCCGGGTCGGCGAAGCCAAAAGCTTTGCCTTTTAAATCGTCCAGCGTTTTATACGGGCTGTCAGCTTTGACGATGACCACCGAGTGGTAGCCGCGGGATTGATCTTTATCGTCAACGGCGATACCGACAATATCGACGGCTTTCGGGTTATTGATATAGACCGAGGCATAAGAAGAAGGCGACATACTTAATACGACATCGACTTTCCCGCCCAGCAGTCCCTGAATGACGCCAGAATAATCGGATGAGTTACGTAATTTGGTATCGACCTTCAGCTCTTTATCAAGAAACTGTTTCACGCACTGGTTATCGCCAATTTGCTGCGTGGCGTTTTGACCGCCGAGGATCCCCAGATTTAATTCCTTCGGCTGTTCAGCGGCGCTCGCTTGCCACGTCAGTAACAGAGCTGCGATTGCTGCGGATAAACGAACTGCGCCATTAATGTGTTTGTTCATTATTTTGCCTGTGTGTTTTTAACTAAAGGAAATTAATGCAATTGGCTAATTTCATCGCCGTACAACCGATGCAGGACATCCTGAGTTAGCTGTGCCGGATGATCGTCGAAAATGATGCGGCCTTTGGCGACGCCAATGACCCGGGTGCAGTACTCTTTGACCAGTTCGACCGAATGCAGGTTGACCATCACGCTAATCCCCTGGTCGCTGATTTCCCGCAGTACATTCATGATGCGCTGGGTGTTTTTGGGATCGAGCGAGGCGACGGGTTCATCCGCCAGCAGGATCCCGGGGTTTTGCATCAGCGCGCGGCAAATCGCTACGCGCTGCATCTGGCCGCCGGAGAGGTTTTCCGCCCGCTGCAAGGCGTGCGGCAACATATTCATCCACTCGAGAAGGGAAATCGCGCGTGCCCGGTCGGCGTCGGGGAAAACCTTAAACAGCGACTTCAGGGTTGAGGTTTGACTCAGGCGGCCGAGCAGTACGTTAGTCAGCACATCAAGGCGCGGCACAAGGCAGAAGTCCTGGAAAATCATGCCGCATTCGCTGCGCCAGGCATTGAGCGCGCGTCCTTTCAGGCGTGAAACATCATGGGGCATACCGACTTCCGGAAAGCTGAGTATTTCACCGCCGGTGGCGCTGTGAGTACCGTTCAGGACATGCAGCAGGGTGGATTTCCCGGCTCCCGAGCGGCCAATCACGCCCACCAGCTCGCCGGCATGGAGGTCAAAGCTGATGTTATCGAGAACGGTTTGCTGCGCATTGTAAGATTTACTCAGGTTGCGCACGCTTAAGACTTTCCGCTGCCGGGTTGGGGCGATGGGCGTAGTTAGCGAAAATTCGGTTTCCGCCACCGCGGCAAGAGAGCTGTTCATAAGAGTGTCCTGGTTCGTCATAAACTGGTCACTATTAATCGCGTTTTGTGTGAACTTTCGATGACGGTAAGGCGAAAAAATAATGAAAGCGTGATGAAACGCTTACCTGCAAGGTAAAAGAAACATGCCAGCGGCAATCATAGCGTGATGGTCTACACTAATGAAAATGAGAGCAAATAAGAAAGAAATATGAGAACTAATCTCATTCTCTTAGATATCATTCTTTCATGGGATTAATAGTCCTCTGCAAGCGGTTTTTATGTTTATGTTTAGGCATTTTGTGCGGTGCTTAAAACCATTCACGCAGCTTATTATTGGGCGGATCGTCTTGTAAATGGCTGTTTTGCGGTATTAACTTCTTACTTTTATGTGTTATTAAGATTTTTCGCAACGTCATTTATCTCATCCATTAAGAATATTCCTAATGAATTAGGGTTATGATCCTGGGTGATATAATAATCGATTCGGATTGTAGGAATTTTCGATCAATAACCACATGAAATTAAATGTTTTTTGTTTTTGAGCAAAAAATAGGATTTCTGCAAAAAGCAAAAAATTGACATAAATGAGAATTAGCTTCACATCCTGCTTGTTGACACTTAATCAGAAAAAACCTAAATTTGAATCCAACAAAAAATATAAATCGATAAATAATTTCGACATTATTAATGATTAAATAATGCCGCTGGTGTTTTATTATAACCAATTTAAACAGGGGTAATTTGCAGGTTTAATCTCTGCAGGCCTGGCTATCGGCGATGGGGTGAAAGGTAGTATTCCAGGATGAAGAGGATAAACAGTATATGGACGATCAATGCTCCCTTGATAAGTGTATTTGGCCAGCACATGATACTTATTTTTTAAAAGGCTTGTCGGAACTCATCTTAGATATCGAAGAACTTATTTATTTGTCACTGGATAAAATATGTAAGGACTTTTTGTTTATCAATCTGAGTACCAATGCATTAAATTACTTTATTCGCTATGACAACGACTGGTTAGCCAAGGCCAAGGGCAAACAAATCATTCTGATTGCCGCGAGAAAGTCAGAAGCGTTAGCCAATTATTGGTATTACAACGGTGATATTCGCGGCGTGGTGTATGTCGACCTCGCGCGCGATATAAGAAAAGATCTGGCCTATGTAATTAATGGTCGGTTTCTGCGTAAAGATATTAAGAAAGAAAAAATTACTGACCGGGAAATGACGGTGATCAGAATGACGGCCCAGGGAATGCATCCGAAATCTATCGCCAGAATTGAAAATTGCAGTGTGAAAACTATTTATACCCATCGGCGAAATGCTGAGGCCAAGCTGTATTCAAAAATTTATAAATTAGTTATGTAACGTTTATTTAGTGGTACACCGGGACGACTTGTCCTTAATTAAACTCAGGATGAAAAAGCTATGAAAAAAAAGGTTATTGCTATTGCTCTGGTAACGGCGTTTGCTGGAATGGGTGTTGCTCAGGCTGCTGATGTCACTGCTCAGGCCGTTGCTACCTGGTCTGCAACCGCGAAAAAAGACACTTCCAGCAAACTGGTTGTTACCCCGCTTGGCAGCCTGGCTTTCCAGTATGCCGAAGGGATTAAAGGCTTTAACTCACAAAAAGGTCTGTTTGATGTTGCGGTTGAAGGCGATACCACGGCGACTGCCTTCAAACTGACTTCACGTCTTATCACTAACACTCTGACTCAGCTGGATACCTCCGGCTCAACGCTGAGCGTGGGCGTGGATTATAACGGCGCCGCGGTAGAAAAGAGTGCTGACACCATCATGATCGACACCGCTAACGGCGTACTGGGCGGCAACCTCAGCGCGCTGTCTAACGGCTACAACACCGCAGGCCGCACCACCGCGCAGGACGGCTTTAACTTCTCCATCATCAGCGGTACCACCGACGGCACCACCGCGGTAACCGATTACAGCACGCTGCCGGAAGGGATCTGGAGCGGTGACGTGAGCGTGCAGTTCGACGCAACCTGGACCAGCTGATTTTCTCGTAGCACCGGGCAGGGGAGATCCCCCTGCCTCTTCATGGACTGAACGCTTATGAAAAAACATCTTCTGGCCATTGGCCTGCTGCTGGGATTGGCGAATCCCGCGCTGGCGCTGGATGTCGGCGATATCTCTTCCTTTATGAACAGCGGCAGCAGCACGCTGAGTAAAGAGATTAAAAATACCACCGACAGCGGCCGCTTAATCAACATTCATCTGGAACGTCTCTCTTCACCGCTGGATGGCGGCAAAGTGATCCCGATGGATAAACAGGATGAAGTCCTGTTGACCCCCGCCAGTTTGTTATTGCCCGCAAAGGCCAGTGAAGTGGTGCGCTTTTTCTACAAAGGCCCGGCGGATGATAAAGAGCGCTACTACCGCATTGTCTGGTTCGATCAGGCCTTAAGCGATGCCCAGCGCAATGGCTCCCAGCGCAGCGCGGTGGCCACCGCTTCTGCCCGCATCGGCACCATTCTGGTGGTGGCGCCGCGTCAGGCTAATTTTCGCTACCAGTTTGCCGGCGACACGCTGACCAATACCGGTAACGCCACCCTGCGCATCATCGCCTACGGCCCGTGTCTGAAAATCGCCGATGGCAAAGAGTGCAAAGAAAATTACTACCTGATGCCGGGGAAATCGCGTCGCTTCACGCGCGTCAATATTGCTGACAAAAAAGGACGGGTCGCGCTCTGGCAGGGCGAGCAGTTTGTTCCCGTGAAATAGACATGTGTGCTGATGGATTAAGACTATGCCTTTACGACGGATCACCCCTGGACTGAACGCGCTGCTTGCCTCCGGCATGGTTCTTTTGCTGGCGCCATATAGCGACAGCCTGGCCGCCGAGCGCGTGCAGCAAATCGGCGGCGTGATTATCCCGCAGGCTTTCAACCAGGCTTTGCAGGACGGCATGAGCATTCCTCTGTTTATTCATCTTGAAGGCAGCCGCGATAATCAGAACGATCAGCGTATCGGCGCCGCGTATATCTGGCTTGATGGCGACGTGCTGCGGGTTCGGCAAATCACCCTTGAAGAGGGCGATGACAACGCTCGCGTCAGCGACGAGACACGTCAACAGCTCAGACATTTATCCAATGAGGCTTTCAACGACGCGCTGAAGATCCCCTTAACCGATGCCGCGCAGCTGCAACTTAGTCTGCGCCAGTTGCTGCTACAACTGGTGGTGAAACGTGAGGCGCTGGGAACCGTGCTGCGGTCGCGCAGCGAGGATATTGGCCAGTCGAGCGTTAAAACTTTCAGTAATAACCTTACCTACAACCTCGGGGTCTACAACAACCAGATGCGTAGCGGTGGCAGTAATACCTCCAGCTATCTGTCACTCAATAGCGTTAGCGCGCTGCGCGAGCATCACGTGGTGCTCGACGGCTCGCTGTACGGCATCGGCACCAGCCACCAGGACAACGAACTGTATAAAGCGATGTACGAGCGCGACTTCGCCGGGCACCGTTTTGCCGGCGGAATGCTGGATACCTGGAACTTACAATCGCTGGGGCCGATGACCGCGATTTCGGCCGGTAAAATCTACGGCGCGTCGTGGGGCAACCAGGCCAGTTCGACGGTATTTGATAACAGCCAGTCGGCGACGCCGGTGGTGGCATTCTTACCGGCGGCAGGCGAGGTCCACCTGATGCGTGACGGACGCCTGTTAAGCGTGCAGAACTTCGTTATGGGGAATCATGAAGTTGATACCCGAGGCCTGCCTTACGGTATTTACGACGTTAACGTCGAAGTTATCGTCAACGGAAGAGTGGTCAGCAAACGCACCCAACGCGTCAACAAGCTGTTTACTCGCGGACGCGGCGCGGGCGCGCCGCTGGCCTGGCAAATCTGGGGCGGCAGTTTCCATATGGACCGCTGGTCGGAAAGCGGTAAAAAGACGCAGCCGGCGAAAGAGAGCTGGCTGGCGGGGGCGTCGGCTTCCGGATCGCTGAGTACGCTCAGTTGGGCGGCCACCGGCTACGGTTACGATAACAATGCCGTCGGCGAAACGCGCATCACGCTGCCGCTGACCGAGGCGGTGAATATCAACCTGCAAAACATGCTGGCCAGCGACAGCTCCTGGAGCAGCATTGGCAGCGTCAGCGCCACCTTACCCGGCGGCTTTAGCTCGCTGTGGATTAACCAGGAAAAGACCGTTATCGGCGATAAGCTGCGCCGCAGCGATGCCGACAACCGGGCGATCGGCGGCACGCTGAACCTGAACGCCCTGTGGTCAAAACTAGGCACTTTCAGCATCAGCTACAACGATGACCGCCGTTACAACAGCCATTACTACACGGCGGATTATTACCAGACGATTTATAGCGGCTCTTTTGGCTCGCTAGGCCTGCGCGCGGGCTTACAGCGCTATAACAACGGCGATAGCAACGCCAACACCGGGAAATATATCGCCCTCGATTTATCGCTGCCGCTGGGCAACTGGTTCAGCGCCGGGATGACCCATCAGAATGGCTATACCATGGCCAACATTTCGGCGCGTAAGCAGTTTAATGAAGGGGCGATTCGAACCGTCGGCGCCAATATTTCGCGGGCGATTTCCGGCGATACCGGCGACGACAAAACCTTAAGCGGCGGCGCTTATACGCAGTTCGAAACGCGTTATACCAACGGTACGCTGAACGTCAACAGCGGCGCCGACGGCTACGTGAACACCAACCTGACCGCCAGCGGCAGCGTCGGCTGGCAGGGGAAAAATATCGCCGCCAGCGGGCGAACCGACGGCAACGCCGGAGTGATCTTCAATACCGGGCTGGAAGACGACGGCAAGCTCAGCGCTAAGGTTAACGGGCGCATCGTGCAGCTCAGCGGTAAACGCAACTACCTGCCGTTGTCGCCGTACAGCCGCTATGAAGTCGAACTGCAGAACAGTAAAAACTCGATCGACAGCTACGACATTGTCAGCGGTCGTAAGAGTCACCTGACGCTTTATCCCGGTAACGTGGCGGTGATCGAGCCGGAAGTGAAGCAAATGGTCACCGTCTCCGGGCGCATCCGCGCCGAAGACGGCACGCTGCTGGCGAACGCGCGCATTAATAACCATATCGGGCGCACCCGCACCGATGAGAACGGTGAATTTGTCATGGATGTCGATAAAAAATATCCCACCATTGATTTTAGCTACGGCGGAAATAAAACCTGTGAAGTGGCGCTGGAGCTCAGCCAGGCGCGCGGTGCGGTGTGGGTAGGGGACGTAGTATGCAGCGGTCTCTCTTCATGGGCGGCGGTGCAGCAGACAGGAGAAGGTAATGAAAGCTAAGTGGCTAGCTCTGATGGTAGCGATGCTCGCGGAACTGTCGATATCGCAAACTTATGCCGCGATCTCGAAAACCACCTGGAGCGATGCGCCAGCGCGCGAATTCGTCTTCGTTGAAAACAACTCTGATGATAACTTCTTCGTCACCCCTGGCGGCGCGTTGGATCCGCGTATGACCGGTGCAAACCGCTGGACGGGTTTAAAATACAACGGATCAGGCACGATTTATCAGCAGAGCCTGGGTTATATCGATAATGGCTATAACACCGGGCTCAATGCAAACTGGAAGTTCGACATGTGGCTGGAAAATTCCCCGGTATCCCATCCGCTGCTGGGGCTACGCTGTATTAACTGGTATGGCGGCTGCGATATGGCGACCAGCCTGATTCAGCCGCAGACTACCGACGCTAGCGGTTTTTATGGCGCGACGGTAACCAGCGGCGGCGCTAAGTGGATGCACGGCATGATGTCTGATGCTTTCTATCAGTATCTACAACAGATGCCGGTTGGCGGTAGCTTTACGATGACCATTAATGCCTGTCAGACATCCGTGGCTTACGATGCAAGCCTCGGCCAGCGCTGTAAAGATCAGGCATCAGGTAACTGGTACGTCCGTAACGTTACTCACACCAAAGCGGCGAATCTCAGGCTCATCAACACCCACTCTCTGGCAGAAGTATTTATTAACAGCGATGGCGTACCGACGCTGGGCGAAGGCAATGCCGATTGCCAGACGCAGACTATTGGTAGCCGTGCGGGTTTAAGCTGCAAAATGGTCAACTATAATTTGCAAACCAATGGCTTGAGCAATACCTCGATACATATCTTCCCGGCAATCGCTAACTCATCGCTGGCATCGGCCGTCGGGGCGTACGATATGCAGTTCAGTCTCAACGGCAGCTCGTGGAAACCGGTGAGCAATACGGCTTATTACTACACGTTCAACGAAATGAAGAGTTCGGAGGCGATCTACGTCTTTTTCTCGAGCAACTTCTTTAAGCAGATGGTGGCGTTGGGTATAAGCGACATTAACACTAAAGATTTGTTTAACTTCCGCTTTCAGAATACGACTTCACCAGAGTCAGGTTGGTATGAGTTTTCTACTTCGAATACGTTAATTATCAAACCGCGTGATTTCAGCATCAGCATTATCTCCGATGAGTACACTTCGGCGCCGTCACGTGAGGGCTACGTCGGCAGCGGCGAACCGGCGCTGGATTTCGGCTACATCGTCACCACCAGCGGCAAAACCGCCGCCGATGAGGTGTTGATTAAAGTGACCGGTCCGTCACAGGCGATTAGCGGCCGCTCGTATTGCCTGTTCAGCTCGGCGGACGGTACCGCGCAGGTGCCTTTCCCGGCGTCGCTCTCTTTCATTACCCAAAGCGGGGCGACGAAAAGTTACGACGCCGGCTGCGACGATAGCTGGCACGACATGACCGATGCGCTATGGCTGACCACGCCGTGGACTGATATTTCCGGCGAGGTGGGGCAGATGGATAAAACAACGGTGCGCTTCTCGATTGCTATGGACGATCCTATCTCGCTGCGCACCATCACCGACAACGGCTGGTTTGGCGAGGTCAGCGCTTCAGGAGAGATTCATGTCCAGGCGACGTGGCGTAACATTAATTAAGCTGACGCTGGCGAGCCTGTGGCTGCTGGCCGCGCCGCTGGCGCAGGCGATTTCTGTCGGTAATCTGACCTTTTCGCTGGCCTCTGACGCTGAGTTTGCGGCGAAAAGGGTGATTAACAACAATAAAAGCGCGCGGCTATATCGGGTGTCGGTGGTGGGTATCGACCGGCCCGGCGGTCATGAGGTTCGTGCCCGCCCGGCGGACGGCGAACTGCTGTTCGCCCCGCGCCAGCTGACGCTGCAGGCGGGTGAAAGCGAATATTTTAAGTTCTATTATCACGGGCCGAAGGATAACCGCGAACGCTACTATCGGGTCTCGTTTCGCGAAATTCCCACCCGCAACCTGGTGATGCGCGCCCCGGCGGGCGGGCAGATCAGCATGGAGCCGGTGGTGGTGATGGATACCATTCTGGTGGTGCGCCCGCGGCAGGTTCAGTTTAAATGGGCGTTCGATAAAGCGGCGGGGAGCGTCAGTAATACCGGCAATACCTGGTTTAAGCTGCTGATAAAACCGGGATGCGACACCACGGAAGAGGAAGGTGACGCCTGGTATCTGCGCCCCGGCGATGTCGTTCGCCAGCCGTCGCTGCGTAAGCCCGGCAACCACTACATTATCTATAACGAGAAATTTATTAAAATCAGCAATGACTGCCCGGTGAAATAGCCGGGCAATCGTCTGAATTATTCCTCGTTCAGCAACTCACTCACCAGCGCGATATGGGTCTTAATGCCGACCGCCAGCGCATCTTCGTCGATGCGAAAATGCGGGTTGTGCACGTTCCACGTCGCCCCTTTTTGCGCATTGCCGCAGCCGATAAACAGGAAGGTTCCGGGGATTTTCTCCTGATAGGAGGAGAAATCCTCGCTGCCGAATAGCGCCTTATCCTGCAGCTGTAGCGTGCCTGCCGGGAAGTGGCGGGCTATAGCTTCGCGGGCGATATGATTGGTGGCGTCGTGGTTGTTTCCCACCGCATAGCCCTGCTGCCATTTGATTTCGTAGCTGGCGCCGTGGGCGGCGGTGATGCCGTCGATAATCCGCGCCATCAGCGGCGGCACCGCCTCGCGTACCTGCTGGTTATGGGTACGCAGCGTCCCGGCCAGACGCGCGCTGTCGGGGATCACGTTATAGCTATCGCCGGCCTGAAAAGTGGCGATAGTCAGCACCGGCGCGTTGCCCGGATCGATATGGCGGGCGACGATCTGCTGCAGCGCGCCGACCACTTCCGCGCCGATGGTCACCGGATCGATACAGTGCTGCGGCATCGAGCCGTGGCCGCCTTTGCCGCGAATGGTGATATCAAAGTTATCGCTGGAAGCGACGTACACTCCCTCTTTCAGGGTAATCACGCCAACCGGGCTGGTGGGGAAAACATGCAGGCCGAAAATATGTTCGACATCGTCAACCACGCCAAGCTCAACCAGCTCACGCGCCCCGCCCGGCGGCACCTCTTCCGCGGGCTGGAAGATGAATTTAATGCTGCCGTGCAGCTGTTCGCGAAGCTGGCACAAGACTTTCGCCGCCCCCATCAGCATCGCGGTATGCGCGTCGTGACCGCAGGCGTGCATTACGCCGGGCTTCGTTGAGCAGAATGCTTCTCCGCTCTCTTCCTGGAGCGGTAGGGCATCGATATCGGCCCGCAGCGCCCACATCGGGCCCGGATGCGCGCCGCGCAGTACGGCAATCACGCTATTTTCCAGCGGGCGGCTTATCTCGAGACCGGAAAATAGCGCCAGCTCGTGGGCGATGTAATCGGCGGTCGGCTTCTCGTTAAACGACAGATCCGGATGGGCGTGGATATGGCGACGCCAGCGCAGCGCTTCCTCGGCCGCGGCGGAAATTAATTGTTCAGTGGCGTGATGCATCAGTGACTCCTTCAATCAATAACGGGCTGACTGACGACGGTTTTACGTTTCATGAGCGGCAGCACCGCCAGCGCGGAGCAAACCATCGCCAGTGAAAGAAACAGGAAAGCGCTGGCGTAACCGTGGGTTTTCTCCACCAGATAGCCAATGACGATCGGCGAGACAAAGCCGCCGAGAGTACCGCCGGTATTAATCAGACCGATGGCCGAGCCCATCATATTTTCCGGCAGGCGCTTCATCGGCAGGGTAAAGGCGGTGACGAAGGTCGACATCAGGAAAATTTCGCCGATAAACAGCAGCAGGCTGGCGGTCAGCGGCGTCCGGGCATGGAAGATAGCGAAGATCGCCACGGCGCTGATTAGCGCGCTAATCGCGATGACCAGCGGTTCGCGATTGAGAAAATATTTACCCACCAGCCAGCCGGTACCGAGCGATGAGATCCAGATCCCCAGACCACCCGCGGCCACCACGTAGCCGGATGCAGACAGCGACATCCCCATACTCTGAACAAAAAACTTCGGTAGCCAGGCCATCAGGCCATAGCTGGGAATATTGACGCAAAAGATAGCCAGAAAGAGCAGGATTACCGTGGGGTTACGCCACAGGGCGGCGCCGGCGGCGCTCTGTTTCGCGACCACCGCCGTCGGTTGCCGGCGCGGCACGCGCAGGGCGATCAGCAGGGCGATGGCGCAGGCCACGATCCCCAGTACGGTGAACGACAGATGCCAGCCGAGCAGCGCCAGCGCGTTAACGGCGATAATCGGCCCAATGGTCATCGCCAGTCCCGCTGACGACAGCAATATCGATTGGGCGAAGGTACGTTGTTCCAGAGTGAAGTTGCTTACCACCGCCTTGGCGCAGGAGCAGGGATAGCCTGAATGGCCGACGCCTGACAGAAAGCGGAACAGCAGCAGCAGGCCGAAGCTCGCTCCCAGCAGGCCAAAGCACAGCGCGAATATCCCCAGCGCCGCCAGCGACAGCACCAGCATCGTTTTGTAGCCAATGCGATCGTTAAGCCAGCCCGCCGGCACCTGAAACAGCGAATAGGCGAGAAAAAAGATGCCGGTAATGTAGCCCAGTTGTTCGGCGTTGAGCCCGAACTCCTTTTCGATAGGCAGCAGCGCGAAGCCGGTGACGGTTTTGTCGATATAAACGACCACGTAGCCGATAAACAGTAAGAAGATCATCTGAGACTGACTTTTCATTTTTTTCCGCCCGGTGTCTCATGGTTGCATGTGTTGTCGTGGGGGAATCCCCTACTGCATCCTCAGGCTTTACCCGCGCGGCGGGAAGATATAATTTTTCTATAGGTGATGCTTTTTTCTGATAGGGGTGAACGGTGAAATATCTTCCCAAATTAAACCAGCTGCAGGCGCTACGGCAGGTGGCGCGTAGCGGCAGCATCCGCTCGGCGGCGCGTGAACTGGGGCAATCGCAGCCGGCGCTGAGCCGGACATTACGTGAGCTGGAGCAAATCCTCGGTACGCAACTTTTTCTGCGCAGTAAAGAAGGCGTCGCCCTGACGGAAGCGGGAATCGCTTTCTTACAGCGCGCGGAGTGGGTGCTGGAGGAGCTGCGGCGCGCGGCGGATGAGGTGGAACAGATTAACCATGTCACCCACGGTCGGCTGACGGTCGGCTTTTCGTCGTTGATTGCCCTGACGGTATTTCCGCAAGTGGCCGAAGGGTTTAAGCAGGCGCTGCCGCAGGTACAGATGACGGTGAAAGAGGGGCAGCTTTCGTCGCTGCTGCCGGGCGTCCGCAGCGGAGAGATAGACCTGGCGATCGGATCGGTCGACCCGATGCATCCGCCGGAAGGGGTGATGCTGGAACCGCTGTTTACCGCGCCGTTCTGTGTCATCGCGCGCAAGGGGCATCCGCTGGCGCAAGAGAGCGATCTGCTGGCGCTGCGTAAAGCCCGCTGGCTGTTGCCGGAGTCGCCGATGGGCTACTACCAGCAGTTACAAAACGAGCTGATTCACTTTTATCGCCAGGTGTCGATTACCCCGCTGCGCACCGACTCGGTCATTGTCGGTTTGCAGATGGTACTGGAATCCGATTATTTGACCATCGTCGCGCGCGCCATGAACCAGCCGCTGCAGCTTGGCGAAAAGCTGGTCACGCTGCCGGTATCCACGCTCCCGGCGGCGCAGTATTGCGCGGTGTGGTCGCAAAAATCGGCGCTCACCGCCAATGCCCGGCTGTTTCTCAATCGGCTGCGAAGCGCCTGTCAGCGCTACGCCTGGTAAAACGGCGGTTCGCCAGCTGGCTGAGGGCGCAGCACAGTAAATAGTAAACCGCACCGGTAAAGACGAATATCGCCAGCGGGTAGATTTGCACCCGGTTATTGACCTGCCCGGCGACGGTAGTGAGTTCAGGCACGTTGACGATAAACGCCAGCGAGGTGTCCTTCAGCAGGCCGATAAAAATGCCGACCAGCGACGGCTGGACGTTGCGCAGCGCCTGCGGCAGCAGGATTAAGCGTAGCGTCTGGCCAGGAGTGAAGCCCTGCGTCAGCGCCGCTTCATGCTGGCCGCCGGGCAGGGCGCGCAGCCCCGCCAGCACCGAGTGCATCACCGAGGCGGCGGTGAACCACGCCAGCGCCAGGGTGACCGTTACTGCGCCCGGTAGATCGCCGCCGGTCAGCATCGGCAGCAGATACCACAGCCAGAAAATAACGAAGATCAGCGGGATACCGCGAATGATTTCCGCCCACAGGAACAGCAGACGACGGACCGCTCCGCCGTAGCGCCAGGCGGCGCAGGCCAGCAGAATACCGCCCGGTAGCGCCAGCGCGGTCGCGCCGATGGCCATCAGTAAGGTGAGCGCCACGCCGCCGGGTTGGCCTTCCGCCAGCCGTCCCCACAGTAGATAATCAAGGTTGTCGGCGATCACCGCGAGGTTAGCGTTCATGTTGTGCGCTCCGTGGCTGACGATATCCTGGACCGAAGCGCGTCAGCGCCAGTCCCATAACGATACCCAGCGCCAGATACAGCGCGGTGCCGACAGCGAAGGCCTCCAGCGCATGGGCGTTATAGCTCTCGATTTGCCGTACCTGGTAGGTGAGCTCGGCAAAACCAATACCGCTGGCCAGCGAAGAGAGTTTCATCAGGTTCAGGTACTGGCCGACAATCGGCTGCCAGGCGTTGGCCAGCCCCTGCGGCAGCAGAATAAAACGTAATTCCCCCCACGGGCTAAATCCCTGCGACAGCGCCGCTTCGCGCTGGCCGTGGCTGACGGCGCGCAACCCGGCGGCAATCTCTTCCACCAGAAATGCCGAGGTAAATACGCCGAGCCCCCACATTGAGCAGAGAAATTCCGGCGTCAGCCACCAGACGTCGCCCGGTAGAATCGACCAGCTATGGGAGTCGTTGATAAAATCGCGCGCCGCCAGCGGCAGCAGGTTCCAGGCGGCGAAGTACCAGAACAGCAGTTGGACCAATAGCGGCGTATTGCGAAACAGCGATACCCACGCCGCCACCAGCCAGCGGCCTGGGCGTCCGCCGCCGAGACGCAGGGCCAGCAGCAGCACCGCCAGCGCGGTGGCCAGCAGCATCCCAGCGACGCTAACCCAGACGGTGGTCAGGAAGCCGGAGATTATCCACTGTAGCGGCTGGCCGCTAAGTACGCCATGCCAGTCGAGAATCGCCATCACTCAATGCTCTCCTGATGCAGCGGGTCGAGCACCTTCTGCAGAAAACGGCGGGTACGGGCATGCTGCGGGCGGGCGAAAAATTCCGCCGGCGGCGCGGTTTCGAGGATTTCGCCACCGTCGATAAACACCACCCGATCGGCAATTTCGCGGGCAAACTGCATCTCGTGAGTGACCACCACCATGGTGATACCGCTGTGGGCCAGGGCTTTCATCACCTGCAGCACTTCGCCGATCATCTCCGGATCCAGCGCCGAGGTTGGTTCATCAAACAGGATGATTTGCGGCGAGGAGGCAAGGGCGCGGGCGATGGCGACGCGCTGCTGTTGGCCGCCGGAGAGCTGAGCGGGCATCTGCCGCGCTTTATCCGTGAGACCGACCTGGGTGAGTAATTCCAGCGCCCGCTTTTGGGCGGCATCGTGTTGCCAGCCGTGCACGCGCTCCAGCGCGAGGGTAATATTCTCCTGCACCGTCAGGTGAGCGTAGAGATTGAACTGTTGAAAAACGAAACCGACCCGGCTGCGCAATTGGCGCAGCGCGCTGCCGGTCAGGCGGCGGGTCGGTTTGCCATCGATGAGGATCTCGCCGCCGCTTAAGGATTCAAGCTGGTTGATCAGGCGGATCAGCGTTGATTTACCCGATCCTGATGGCCCGAGGATCGCCACCACTTCGCCGGGATTGACCGTTAAATTAACGCCGTTTAGTACCTGATGATCGCCGTAGCGTTTAACCACGTCGCGAAAAGTAATACTGGCCTGCTGCAGATGCGAGAAATCCGCAGCCGAAGCCGCGGAGCGTGAAAATAAGGCGGAAAACATCTGGGTTATTTCGCTTCTATGGTAAAGGCGCGCGGCTGCGGAGAGGCGGTGCCAGGGCCAAACCAGGTGTCGTAGATTTTCGCCGCCTGGCCGGATTTTTCCAGCTTAACCAGCTCGTCGTTTACCGCTTTCAGCAGCGCCGGTTCGCCTTTTTTCACGCCGACGCCAATCTCTTCTTTGCTCAGCAAATCCGGCAGAATTTTAAAGTTGGCTTTATCCGGCGCGCCCGCCAGCAGCCCGGCGAGAATGGTGCTGTCCTGGGTTATCGCCTGCACGTTGCCGTTTCGCAGGGCGGTCAGCGCCAATGGAATATCGTCATAGGAGAGCACCCGCGACTGCGGGAAGCGCTGGTGCAGCACCTGTTCGCCGGTGGTGCCTTTTACCGCGCCGATGCGCGCTTTGCTGTAGTCATCCAGTTTATCCGGCGACTTAGACGGAACCAGGAACTGCTGGCCGGTTACAAAGTAGGGCGTTGAGAAATCAATTACCTGCGTGCGCTCCGGGGTAATGGTGATATCGGCGACGATCAGGTCGGCCTTACCGGACTGCAGCAGCGGAATACGGTTAGCCGGGTTAGTGGCCACCAGCTCAAGCTTGACGCCAAGAGATTTCGCCAGCGCCTGCGCGAAATCGACGTCGTAACCCACCAGTTGATGGGTTTTCGCATCCACGGAACCAAACGGCGGGTTAGCGTCGAAGGTGGCGACCTTCACCACCCCGGCGGCTTTGATATCGGCTAACTGGTCGGCCTGAACTTGGGCGGTCAGCAGCAGCGCGCCCAGCGCAAAAGCGATTTTGGTATAAGTTTTATGCATCATCATTCCCCTGAATCCCTGTTTTGTTTTGTGTTTATCACGCTCCCACAAAAGCGCCTCGTCCGGCAAAGAAGAAAAAATTCTTATCTATAACCAAAATCTCTTAATAAAAATGGGGATATTGCCGTTAATCAAATCGCTTTTACAGGAAGGGGTTAGTCACCGAAGCGCAGCGGCGAATATGCATCTTCCAGGATTACAAATTCGGAATTGATATTTCCCGCCCGTCGGCGATTGTGGTTGAAATAACAACAACGCAAACCCGACCGATGGAGGAGAAATGAAAGTAGCGCTGTGGCAACGGATTACCGGCTGGCTGGCTTTTTTATCTAACGGAGAAGCCGGGCAGCAAGATGGTCAACGGATGATGGAGGCGATCTTGCCGGTCGCCAGCCTGTATGGCGTGGATCTCGGCAACGTGGAAACCCGGTGGTTTCGCCATGACAAAACATACTGAGCGGCGCTGGACGCGCGAAGCCTACTGGAACGAGGTGTGCTCTGTGTAGCCGAAGGCTGCTTGCGGTTGCGGTAAAAAGGAGAGGCTCCGCAGCCCAAGCAGCTTTAAACCCAGGCCCCAACACCTGTTCGCCCTGTTTTTTTCCCATCCCCGTTTTGCAATTTCCCCGCCGTCACGGTATAAATGACCTTCATTTGGATGTTTAGACGTCCATACATAAAGAAGGCAATATGCAAACAACATCACAACAACAAGGTGGGCAACTTAAGCGCACCATGAAAACGCGCCACCTGATTATGCTCTCGCTGGGCGGCGTCATTGGCACAGGGTTATTCTTCAATACCGGCTATATTATCTCGACCACCGGCGCGGCGGGCACGCTACTGGCGTATCTGATCGGCGCGCTGGTGGTCTGGCTGGTGATGCAGTGTCTTGGCGAACTGTCGGTGGCGATGCCGGAAACCGGCGCCTTTCACGTGTATGCCGCACGTTATCTCGGCCCGGCGACCGGCTATACCGTGGCGTGGCTCTACTGGCTGACCTGGACCGTGGCGCTCGGCTCGAGCTTTACCGCCGCCGGATTCTGTATGCAGTACTGGTTCCCGCAGGTGCCGGTGTGGGTCTGGTGCGTGATTTTCTGCGCGGTGATTTTCGCCCTGAATGTTATCTCTACCCGCTTCTTTGCCGAAGGCGAATTTTGGTTCTCGCTGGTCAAAGTGATCACCATCCTTGCTTTTATTATTCTCGGCGGCGCGGCCATCTTCGGCTTTATTCCTCTGACCGACGGTTCACCGGCCCCGGGGCTGCATAACATCACCGCCGAAGGCTGGTTCCCTCATGGCGGCCTGCCGATCCTGATGACTATGGTGGCGGTGAACTTCGCTTTCTCGGGCACCGAACTTATCGGCATCGCCGCCGGCGAGACGCAAAACCCGCATCAGGTGATTCCGGTCGCGATCCGCACCACTATTGCCCGGCTGATTATTTTCTTTATTGGCACCGTTTTCGTGCTCGCCGCGCTGATCCCGATGCAGCAGGCGGGGGTGGAAAAAAGCCCGTTCGTACTGGTGTTTGAAAAGGTCGGCATTCCTTATGCGGCGGATATTTTTAACTTCGTGATCCTGACCGCGATTTTGTCGGCGGCCAACTCCGGCCTGTATGCCTCCGGACGGATGCTGTGGTCGCTATCAAATGAGAAGACGTTGCCAGCCTGCTTTGCCAAAGTGAATAAACGCGGCGTGCCGCTAACCGCGCTGTCGGTAAGCATGCTGGGCGGCGTGCTGGCGTTGTTTTCCAGCGTAGTCGCGCCGGATACGGTGTTTGTTGCGCTGTCGGCGATTTCCGGTTTTGCGGTGGTCGCGGTATGGCTGAGCATCTGCGCATCGCATTTTGTCTTCCGCCGCCGCCATCTGCAACAGGGCAAAGCGTTAAGCGAGCTGCACTATCGCGCGCCGTGGTATCCGCTGGTGCCGGTGCTGGGGTTTGTCCTCTGCCTGGTGGCCTGCGTGGGGCTGGCCTTTGACCCAAGCCAGAGTATTGCGCTGTGGTGCGGGATCCCGTTCGTCGCGCTGTGTTATGGTGCTTACTATCTGACTCGTACACGGAAATTAACTCAGGAGCCGCAACATGCCGCAGAATAATCCGCTAACCGCAATCCTTGAAACGCAACCGTTCGTGCTGCTGGATGGCGCGATGGCGACGGAGCTGGAAGCGCGCGGCTGCAATCTGGCCGATAGTTTATGGTCGGCGAAGGTACTGCTGGAGAATCCGCAGCTGATCCGCGATGTGCATCTCGACTATTTCCGCGCTGGCGCACAGGTGGCGATCACCGCCAGCTATCAGGCAACGCCGGCAGGCTTTGCCGCCCGCGGGCTGGATGAGGCGCAGTCGAAGGCGCTGATAGGTAAAAGCGTCGAGCTGGCGCGTAAAGCCCGCGAGGCGTATCTGGCGGAAAACCCGCAGGCGGGAACGTTGCTGGTGGCCGGGTCGGTCGGGCCGTATGGCGCGTATCTGGCGGATGGCTCTGAGTATCGCGGCGATTATCAGCGCAGCGCGGAGGTGTTTCAGGCGTTCCACCGCCCGCGCGTCGAAGCGCTGCTGGATGCCGGGGCGGACCTGCTGGCCTGTGAAACGCTACCGTCGTTTGCCGAAATCACGGCCCTGGCGGCGCTGCTGCGTGACTACCCGCGCGCCCGCGCCTGGTTCTCGTTGACCCTGCGCGACGCCGAACATCTCAGTGACGGCACGCCGCTGCGCGAGGTTGTTGCGGTATTGGCCGATAATCCCCAGGTGCTGGCGCTGGGGATTAACTGTATCGCGCTGGAAAATACCACCGCCGCGCTGCAGCATCTGCACAGCCTGACGTCGCTGCCGCTGGTGGTCTATCCTAACTCCGGCGAGCACTATGATGCGCTGACCAAGACCTGGCATCATCACGGTGAAGCCTGCGCGACGCTTGCGGCCTATTTGCCGCAGTGGCTGGCGGCTGGCGCCAGGCTGATTGGCGGCTGTTGTCGCACCACGCCGCAGGATATCGCCGCGCTGGCGGCGGGCCGCTAACACCTGTATTTCTTTCCCCCCGGATGGCGGCGCTCCGCGCCTGATCCGGGCTACCAGTACCGCGAGCCGGGGGAACCCATTTCTTTAATCCCTGTTTTTAACTATCTAATCCCGCTTTTCTTCTAAAAACGATTCGCTATTAGGCAGAATTTTTAATTACTTCATCTCCACGCTGATGCCGGAAATACTGCACCCATAACAACTAAGGGGAAGCAGACACTATGGCATTCACATCGCGAATTACTCTTCTGGCGGCGCTGGCTTTCGCTGCCTTCCAGGCGCAGGCGGTTAACGTCACCGTCGCCTATCAAACCTCCGCTGAACCGGCGAAAGTCGCCCAGGCGGATAACACCTTCGCCAAAGCCAGCGGCGCCACCGTTGACTGGCGTAAATTCGACAGCGGCTCCAGCATCGTACGCGCGCTGGCCTCAGGCGATGTGCAAATCGGCAACCTCGGTTCCAGCCCGCTGGCGGTGGCCGCCACTCAGCAGGTACCGATTGAAGTGTTCCTGCTGGCCTCAAAGCTTGGGAATTCCGAAGCGCTGGTGGTGAAAAAAGATATCACTAAGCCGGAAGATCTGATTGGCAAACGCATTGCGGTACCGTTTATTTCGACCACCCACTACAGCCTGCTTTCCGCGCTGAAACATTGGGGAATCAAACCGGGTCAGGTGCAGATTATCAACCTGCAGCCGCCGGCGATTATTGCCGCCTGGCAGCGCGGCGATATCGATGGCGCTTACGTGTGGGCGCCAGCCGTTAACGAACTGGAAAAAGAGGGCAAGGTGCTGACCGACTCCGCGCAGGTGGGGCAATGGGGCGCGCCGACGCTGGATGTCTGGGTCGTACGTAAAGACTTTGCCGAGCAGCATCCGGAAATCGTGAAAGCTTTCGCTAAAAGCGCCATCGACGCGCAGCAGCCCTATATCGCCAACCCGGAGGCGTGGCTGAAGCAGCCGGAAAATCTCAGCAAGCTGTCGCGACTGAGCGGCGTGCCGGAGGCGGATGTGCCGGTGTTAGTCAAAGGCAATACCTATCTTACCGCCGCCCAGCAGGCGCAGGAGCTTAACGGCCCGGTGAACCAGGCGATTATCGATACCGCGAAATTCCTCAAAGAGCAGGGCAAAGTGCCGGCCGCAGGAACCGATTATAGCCAGTTCGTTACCGACCGTTTCGTGAAATAAAAGGAGGCTCTGATGCTGCAAATCTCGCATCTTTCCGCTGATTATGGCGGTAAACCAGCGCTGGCGGATATCAACCTGACGTTGGACAGCGGCGAACTGCTGGTGGTGCTGGGCCCTTCCGGCTGCGGCAAAACCACACTGCTGAACCTGATTGCCGGATTCGTGCCTTACCAGCACGGCAGCATCACTCTCGAAGGCCGTCGCATCGACGGGCCGGGCGCCGATCGCGGCGTGGTGTTTCAAAATGAAGGCCTGCTGCCGTGGCGCAACGTGCTGGATAACGTCGCGCTGGGATTACAGCTGGCGGGGGTTGAAAAGATCCGACGCCGGGAAATCGCCGCGCAAATGTTGAAAAAAGTCGGCCTGCAGGGGGCGGAAAAGCGCTTTATCTGGCAGCTGTCCGGCGGCCAGCGCCAGCGTGTCGGTATTGCGCGCGCGCTGGCGGCGGATCCGCAGCTTCTGCTGCTGGATGAGCCCTTCGGCGCGCTGGATGCCTTTACTCGCGAGCAAATGCAAACCCTGCTGCTGCGCCTGTGGCATGAAACCGGCAAGCAGGTGCTGTTGATTACCCACGATATCGAAGAAGCGGTATTTATGGCCAGCGAGCTGGTGCTGCTGTCTCCGGGGCCGGGGCGGGTGCAGGAACGCCTGCCGCTGGAGTTTGGCCGCCGTTTTGTCGCCGGTGAATCCTG